>JAFLBP010000015.1 GCA_017303875.1 Chitinophagales bacterium
TGGCGATATTGCAGCCCATTGGGAGTCGGTCAGTTCTCTGAACTGTTTTGTCATATCTTCGAAGTTTGGTCGCTCCAAAGATACGACCCGGCTCCCCTCTTTCAAATTCCCGAACATGCTCTAAATCTTTTGAAATGATTAACTGTTTGTCTTTTACGGCTCATTTTATACCCTTTTGGGTGTAAAGTTAATGATTTTTTTAATTTTGCACCCTTTCGGGTATAATATTAGAAACTGCGTTAATTATCTTTTTTCCCCGAAAGCTACTTTAGTATGAATTACATGGAAATTTGGATATGCTTGATTTACCCGACTTTAGAAAAACGCTACCTGTTTTTATTACATTTACAGCACGAAACTTAACCCATGCACAAACTCCACCCCGCAGTATTCCTGCTCCTGTTGTTTCCCCTTGGACTCTCTGCCCAATGGACCAAACTTTTCGACGGCAAAAGCCTCAAAGGCTGGCATCAATTGGGTGGCCAGGCCCTTTATACGGTCGAAAAAGGGCAAATCGTGGGCACTTGCGTGGCCCAAACACCCAATTCCTTCCTCTGTACTGATGCGGAATACGGCGATTTTATCCTGGAACTGGAACTCCGGGTACACGAAAAAATGAACTCCGGCATTCAGTTTCGCAGCCTTTCCAAACCCGAATACCAGAACGGCCGCGTACATGGCTATCAAATGGAAATTGACCCTTCGCCCCGGGCCTGGTCGGGCGGCATCTACGATGAAGCGCGGCGCGACTGGCTCTACATCCCCAACCTCAATCCCGCCGGCAAACGCGCCTTCCGTAACGGCCAGTGGAACCATTACCGCATCGAAGCCATCGGCAATACCCTGCGCACCTGGGTCAATGGCGTGCCCGTTGCCCATCTCATCGATGACCTCACGCCACGTGGATTTATCGCCCTGCAAATCCATGCCATTTATGGCGAAATGCAGCCCGGCATGCAAATCCGCTGGCGCAATATCCGCATCCAGACCCGCAACCTTGAACCTCGCCCCTGGGACGATACGCCGGTGGTAAACCTGCTTCAAAACCAGCTCTCGGCGCAGGAAAAAGCCCAGGGATTTGAGCTGCTCTTTAACGGTAATGACCTCTCGGGTTGGCAGGACCGTAGAAAAGGGGAGATGCCCGGCAAACATTGGTCGGTGCAGCAAGGCGACTTGTGCTGCGCGGCTTCTGACAGTACGCAACCCCGCAGTGATCTCCTCAGCGCACGCACCTTTGCGGCATTTGAATTGCTTTTTGATTTTCAACTCAGCGAAGGCGCGAACTCCGGACTGAAGTATTTTGTGGATGAAAACTTAGAGCCGGGGAAAGGTTTTGGCGTCGGGCTGGAATACCAGTTGCTCGATGATGCCCGGCACCCGGATGCAAAGCAGGGCGCTGCCGGTAACCGCACTTTAGCCAGTTTGTACGACCTGATTCCGGCCGAAAAACCGGAAAAACGCTTCCTGCGCAAGCCCGGCGAATGGCAGCAGGCGCGCATACAGGTGTATCCCGACGGACGGGTACGCCACTGGCTCAACGGCTTTATGGTGCTGGAATACCGGCGCAAATCTGCCTTGTTTCAGGCATTGGTGGCGCGCAGCAAATATGCCCATTATCCCGATTTTGGCATGAATACCGCCGGGCCAATTTTGCTGCAAGACCACGGCGACGCCGTGCGTTTCCGGAATTTGAAGTGGCGGGAGTTACACTTTTCTATGCCTGAAAATTGTGAAGGGCAATGAAATTAATACGCTTGGTAAAATCATTTTACACCCATTTTTGTTTTTACATAAAATAATTTGTTTTGTTTTTGGGTAATGTGTAATATTGCACCTTGATTTTGAAGTAAAAGTAAGTTGATTTCATGGAGGTATCAATTGAGCTTATGAAGGAGGAGCTTACGGTTTCAGCGCCAGTAAAAAGTACTGAATCGGTAAAGCCGTCATTCCGATTAATAGACCTGTTTGCCGGAGCGGGTGGGATGTCTCTTGGATTTTCCAAGGCGTTCGGCAATAATTTTATTTCTGTTTGGGCCAATGATTTTAACAAAGATGCCTGTTTGACCTACAATAAGAACTTCGGGCCGCATTGCCACGAAGGGGATATTAATGCTTTGTTGGAAAATCCTGAAATTGAAATACCTGAGGCCGATATTGTAATTGGCGGGCCACCATGTCAGGGTTTTAGCTTATTAAATAAATTCAGGGAAGGAGATCCTCGTAAGCAAATGTGGCGGCCGTACCTGGAAATCGTAGAGCGTTCTGGTGCTCAAGTGTTTTTAATGGAAAATGTTCCGCAACTTTTGGGTTCACCGGAACATGAGCAGATTATTGAAACTGCTGAAGCAATGGGCTTCAAATTGGCCTGGGCGAAATTGTGCGCTGCCGATTATGGGGTATCCCAGACAAGAAATCGAGCATTTATCCTTGGATGTAAATTTGCCGATCCTAAAGAAGTTTTTCCTCCTAAGAAAACACATTTTGACCCCAAAAAGGCAGTTCTTTTAGCCAATCGATTATTTGAAAACGAAGAATATGTAAAAAATCCAAAGCCCTGGCGTACCGTCAGAGATGTCATTGCGGATTTGCCGGAACCTAAAGGCACAGAGCCTGTAAATGTAGCAACACCTTTAAATATCCATTTCGGGCGGACACCCACTGAAATGAGCATTCAGCGCTATAAAGCTATACCCGAAGAAGGTATGAATCGGGTTGATTTATTGAGACTTGCACCGGAACTCACTCCGGATTGCTGGAAGCGCAAGAAGTCCGGCGGAACAGATTTGTTCGGCCGCTTATGGTGGGACAGACCCTCCGTAACTATACGGACGGAGTTTTTCAAACCGGAGAAGGGCCGCTATCTACATCCCAGCCAACACAGACCTATTACACACAGAGAGGCTGCTCGAATCCAGTCTTTCCCGGATGATTTTGTTTTTGTCGGTAGTAAAATTGAAATCGCCCGGCAAATAGGCAATGCTGTGCCACCCGGTTTGGCTGCTGCCGTTGCCCGTTCTGTTGAGTTGTTATTCCAATTGCGAGGCCAAAATAATTCTTCGAAGTGAGAAGTTTCAGGCTGACAAACATGAAGCGAAATTGATAATTAAAAAAACTAATATGAGCGCAAGAGAGAAATTGAGAAGGTTTTTTGAGGAAAACGTTGGGAAAAAGCTCACTACAAACCAACTTTCTGAGGTTGCTCAAATACGTGACTATCAACGTCGTATACGCGAATTACGCACGGAGTACGGTATGAAAATCAAGTCCCATGTTGATCGCGCTGATTTAAAACCAGGCGAGTATATTTTGGAGAGCCTTGATCTTGATCCCGCAATCAGTAGGAATATATCCAATCAATTACGAACGCAAATTTTAGAGCGCAATGGCTTTACCTGCCAACTTTGCGGCGCTTCAGCCCATGATTGGGATGATATAAACCCGTCGAAAAAAGTTCGTCTTCTTATAGATCATATCGTCCCGGTCAGTCAGGGCGGCGAAAATACACCTGAAAACCTCAGGGTATTGTGTGGAAACTGTAATCACGGCCGAAGCAACATTCAAACACTCGGCGAAACTGCGCTGAATGTACTTGCGCGACTTAGAAAAAGTAGCCGTGAAGTCAGACGAGAGGTTTATGAAGCCTTGAAAAAAGAATTCAACGACTAATGATCGTTTAGCTTCACCCCATCCTCCCCAATATGAAAGGCCCTGGCATCCTGCGCCCGCTCCCGCACATCGTCCGCGCCGTTTTCGAGGCGCAACACGCCGCGCGGACAAACCGCCGAGCAAATGCCGCAACCCACACAACTGGCGCGCACCACATCCTGCCCGCGCTGGGCATAGGCTTTTACATCAATGCCCATTTCACAATACGTCGAGCAGTTGCCGCAGGAAATGCATTGTCCGCCATTAACCGTAATGCGGAAGCGCGAAAAATATTTTTGGAAAATACCCAATATCGCCGCCTGCGGGCAGCCGAAACGGCACCAGCCCCTGCTCCCGAGTATCGGGTAAAAACCCGTGCCAATGACGCCGGAAAAGATCGAGCCGATCAAAAAGCCGTAGGTTTTGGAGAATCCCTGCGATAAATCGCCCAAAATAGCGCCCTGCTGCCAGGAGTTGAGCCAGGCCAAAAGGGTAGTCAGCACAATAAACACCAGCACGCTATGAATCAGCCAGCGCTCAATGCGCCAGGCGCGCAGGGATTTGTCGGACAAGGTGCGGAATGGATCACCGGCGGTTTCCGCCAGCGCGCCGCAACCGCATACCCAGGAACAATACCAGCGTTTGCCGAAAAAATAGGTCAGCACCGGCACGGCAATAAAGCTCATCACCGCGCCCCAAAACACCAGAAATACACCCAGATGCGTGTACTTTTGGGTTAAATAGCTGATTTTATCGGGAAATAAATACTCCGACTTCAAAGGCCAGAAATAGGTGAAATAAAACTCCGGCTGATGCATCAGTTGCATAAATGCCGGAATCAAAAAGCTGAAAATCAACTGAAAAAACATCACCGACACGGTGCGAATCACCTGATAGCGGTTGTGGCGGTATTTCCATATGAATTTTGCGCCCATCAGCAACACCGCCAGGGTGTAAAAACTGCCGTACACAAACCACTGGTCAGCAGCCTGTCCGCGCAAAGCCCGGCTCGGCGCCTCGAACATTTCAATCAGCCCCTTCATGGTTTCCGGGTACCAGTACAGGCAAATATAAAAGCCGCTGATCATGACTCCGGCAATCCAGCCCCAAAGGCCGCGATTGCTCAGGCTGCGAAACATCACGGCGTTGTTTTTAATTCCGGCGGGTTTACCGCCATATTCGGCGCGGGCATACCACCAGGCGCTGCCGCTGATTAGTCCCAGCGCAAGCAACAAGGCCTGAAAAGGGTTCCAGACTTGTCCGCCCAGCCAGGCGAAAAGCAGGATCAAAAGCCCAATGCCGAATAGTGCCAGGGCTGCTTTTTGTTGCCAGTTTACGCCTTTGGGGTGCGGATTGCTCAGGGATAAACTCGGTGAAGCTTGCTGGTTCATTTATACTTTGGATTTTAAATAGCATTGTACCATTGTTAGGCTGCGGCGTGTCTGGAGTTGCACATTGCGCTGCTCTAAGCGGTTGTACAGGGAAACCAATTCCTGTTCGTGTTTGGGATAAAATTCGGGGTCAAAATTGGCCAGCGACAACTGCTGCAACACCGCTTCTATGGAGCGGCCTTCCAGAATCCATTTTTCACAAACCTCGTGGCGGTAGCGGATGCCCATGAGGTTGAAACCCGTCACGGCCAGGCTTTCGCTTTCATAGTTGATGCGAATGGATTTTTTGCCGTCCGGATGTTCCCAGTACAAAGAGCTGATACCCGCCGGATTGATGGCCGGCACCGACCCGTACACCTGGTATTCAATATCGAAAAATTTAGCGGAATTGAACCAAATGCCGGGTTTGTACATGGTTTCCTGTCCGCAAATGGTGGCAGCGACAGTTTGTCCCATCATTCTGCCGGTATACCAGACTGCTTCAATGGGTCGACGACCGCTTGCCGGGCGGCGCAATTCCGCACAATCGCCGATAGCAAACACATCGGGCGCCGAACTGCGCAGTTGCTCGTCAACGAGCACACCTTTATTCAATTCGATACCGCTTCTGCGCAAAAAATTGATGTTGGGGCTGACGCCGGTGGTCAAGCCCACAAACTGACAGGCGATGCGTTTGTCGTTCTGCGTCAGTACGGAATGTACACGGCCCTGTTTATCGCCTTCAATGGCTTTCAGCTGAGTGCCAAGGCGCAGGTCGATGCCATGTTCGATAATATGGCGGTTAATCATGGCGCTTTCCGGGCCTGGCAACACATTGCCCCAGTAGCTGTGTTCGCGTACCAGCATGCTCACCGGAATATTTCGGCTGAGAAACATCTCTGCCATCTCGATGCCTATGAGTCCGCCACCAACTACTACAGCGTGTTGAAGGCCCTGGCTGAGCTGCTCCATGCCTTCCAAGTCTTGAAGGTGGTATAAACCCTGAACGCCTTTCAGTTCCTGACCGGGCCAGTCGGGCCGGTTGGGTGTGGAGCCGGTGGCGATAATAAGTTTGTCGTAATGCAAGGCGCCGGACTGGCGCAGCAGCAGGGTTTTGCTTGTTGTATCTACTTGCTCCACCCGGTCGAGCAGGCGCTCAATGCGGTTTTTCGCCCAGAAATGCGCTTCGTAGAGTTGTGTGTCGCGTTGCCGGACGTGCCCCATGTAGCAATACATGAGTGCCGTTCGGGAAAAGGGGTGCAGGGTTTCATCCGAGATCATGGTGATGCGGTAGTCGCTCCATTTTCGGATAAAACGCGCCGCGTTGGTGCCGGCAATGCCATTGCCGATAATAACGATATGCATAACGAGGGTTTTCGCGCTTGAAGGTAGTTTTGGGAATTACCTGCACAAGATAATGTTTGTCTGCGGAATGCCGGTTCGGATTGTGTCATAATTGTCCGCGCTGCGATGTTAAGGCAACTTTTCAGAGGGCGTCAGTCGGGGGCGGGTAGGGGAGATGTTACAAAAATGCAAACGGATTATTTTGCCATACGATGCTTTGCAAACGTGCCGTTAATCGGGCTAAATCTTTCATTAAAATTGTGGGATACCCTACATTTGCTCCTTTATTGCGCATGAATATGAAAAAATACACCATTCTGTTACCAATGCTGGCGCTGATGGGCGCGGCATCGCTCTCTTTTGTGGCACCGCCGCCAGGTGGCGGGCCGGAAATTCCGGCTGATATCCAGACCCTGTTGTCCAAACACGGCTGTCAGGCCTGCCACGCGATGGATCGCAAATTGGTTGGTCCGAAATGGACTGATGTAGCGGCCAAGGGCTATAATGCCAAACGGATTATGGCGCTCGTAGCCAAGCCTGAACCCAACAACTGGCCCGGCTACCCGCCAATGGCAGCACAAAATGTACCTAAAGGTGAATTATCGAAGATTGCCAACTGGCTGGTGTCGATGAAAAAATAATTCCTGCCGGGCAACATAAAACATCATTGGGGTCATCCTGAATCTTCAGGGTGACTCTTGTTTTTTATCCCCATTTAGGACTATTATTTATTGTTAAAATCAAAATGTGCAAATGAATATTCTGATTTTGTGCGAGTGTTGTTTTGGCGAAAATAGTCTATTTTGATTTGGTTAAAAATGTTTTTTGAATGATTTGTCGCTTGTTGTAGTGTTTTGAAGGGGTAAAATTAGCGAAAAATGAGATTTATTGAAAATTGAAATTGAATGGCATTGTATTGTTGAGTACAGGTGTACTATTTTTGTTAAAATAAAATTCTGAAATAAAAGGTCGTTGCTTGTAAAATTGTCTATTTATCTTGCCTTTAGGCTAATAATTCATCGAATATTTTAAAGATGTGAATTTTTGTCCTGTAAATTTGTTTTCGTGTCTTCAAAATTCCGTTCTTTGCACTTAATATTCCAAATAATTATCCGCCCTTCGCCATTAATATCAAAATAAAAAGCGACTTGCTGTATTTGCCGCATCCTGCTTTTGCTACCCGATAACCTGTTCGCCCGCACACCACTTTTTTTAGTACCTGTCGCCCGATTTCTGTAATTCGGCGCAAGTGTTTGGCCAAAACCTGATTCGGCGCAATGCTGCTACGCGTTGCCCCTGATTTGCTATGTCTTTTGCACATTTTCTAACCTGTTCAAATACTGTCATTCATGAGTAAACCTTCACTGAAACGACTTTTTCCATTTACGTTGCTGGCTTTGGTGGCCATCGGCGCTCTTTTTGCCCCTACACCGTATAACTATGTCGACGACGGTCAATACAATGCCGCGGATATTGCGTGGATACTCGTTGCGACGGCTTTGGTTTTTCTCATGACACCCGGTTTGGCATTCTTTTACGGTGGTATGGTACACCGCAAAAACGTCATTTCCACCATGATCAAAAGTGTGGTGGCAGCCGGTGTGGTGAGTGTACTTTGGATTGTTGTTGGCTTCTCGTTGGCTTTTGGCGATTCCCTGGGTGGTTTTATCGGAAATCCCATGACGTTTTTGTTTTTCCAGAACGTCAACTCCGGCGCACCCTGGAGCCTTGCGCCCACCATCCCCCTGACGCTTTTCGCCTTTTTCCAACTGATGTTTGCCATTATTACGCCGGGCCTCGTGGTAGGTGCGGTGGCTGAGCGCATCCGTTTTACTTCTTACATCCTGTTCATTGCGCTTTTTGGCTTGCTGGTTTATGCGCCGCTGGCGCACTGGACCTGGCACCCCGACGGCTTTCTGTTCAAGATGGGCGTACTCGACTTTGCGGGTGGTACCGTGGTACATATTTCAGCCGGTTGTGCGGCCTTGGTGGGAGCATTGGTGCTCAAGCAGCGTCAGGCGCATATCAATCAGGAGGAGGTGCCGCCAGCCAATATTCCATATGTGCTGATCGGTACGGGCCTGTTGTGGTTTGGCTGGTTTGGCTTTAACGCCGGTTCGGCTGTTGGCTCCGGGCCGCTGGCAGTTTCCGCTTTTGCCACCACCAACACGGCTGCTGCGGCTGCTGGTTTGTCCTGGATGTTTTTTGATGTCATTCGCGGTAAGAAACCCTCCGTGCTGGGTTTTTGTATCGGAGCGGTTGTCGGCTTGGTGGCCATTACGCCCGGTGCGGGTTTTGTAAGCATTGCCCATAGCATATTTATCGGGGTCATTGCTGCGGTAATTTCCAATGTAGCCGTTCAGTTTAAAGGCAAATCCAAGCTCGACGATACCCTTGATGTGTTTCCCTGCCACGGAGTTGGCGGGATGGTCGGGATGTTGCTGACGGGTATTTTTGCTACAAAATCCGTCAACGCCGCTGGCGCAGAAGGGCTGTTTTTCGGCAATTTCGACTTTTTCCTGACGCAGGTAAAAGGGCTTTTTATTGCGATTGCCTACAGCAGCGCCGTCTCTTTCGGCATTTTCAAACTCATCAATCTGATTGAACCGCTGCGCGTCAGCTCGGAAGAAGAAGAACTGGGGCTCGACGCCACCCAGCACAATGAGTTGTATGTGCAGGGAACGCTGCTGGTGCAGCAGCCCGACGGCAAACTCGTGGAAGAACCCGCCTAAGGGTTTATTCAGACAAAAAAAATGAGCATGGCTGTTACCCGACTTCTTGTACAAGCCGGAGCCATGCTCCTCATTTTATCATCACAACAAAATGAACTGCAATGTTAGTAAAAAAACTGATTGCAGGCGCCAACTTCGTGTGCCTTTCTCTTACACTTTTTTCACAAAGTGCTGTAAATGATTCGATTAAGCCAGTAGCAAAACCGGTTTTTACCTGCTCCGCCGATGCTTATTACCGCATGGATCCCGCCGGAACAGCAGCGAACAACAAAACCAGTTTTACCAATTCCAACAATTCTTTTGAGCTGGGCATGGCCTCGGTTAAAATGGAACACACGACCGGCAAGGTTGGTCTTGTGGCCGATGTGGGTTTTGGCAAACGCGCGGAAGAATTTTCTTATGCAGATGATCGCACCCGCTTCATCATCAAGCAGCTCAACCTTGCTTACAGCCTGAAAAACGGACTGAAATTTACCCTTGGCAGCTGGGCCACACACGTGGGTTATGAGTTGGTGGATGCCTACTCCAACCGCAATTACAGTATGGCCTACCTGTTTTCTTACGGGCCTTTTTTTCATACCGGACTCAAAGCGGAAAAAACCTTTGGGAAAAGCAGCCTCATGCTCGGATTGGCCAACCCGACCGATTTAAAATCCACTACCCTGAACAGCAAATACGCCATTGCGCAGTTTTCTACGGCGCTGGCCGACGATGCGCTGAAGTTTTACCTGAATTTTCAAGGCGGAAAACCAAATGACACAACCCGGGTAACGCAGCTGGATTTGGTAGCCACCTATGCCATCAGCGACAAATGGAGCCTGGCTTTCGATGGCAGTGCCGCGAGCTTTGCCGCCAAAATAGCAGAAGGCGATTTTGGCGATGCCAAAACCTGGTGGGGCGCTGCCGCCTACATCAATGCCGATCCGAAACCCTGGTTGGGCTTATGCCTGCGCAGTGAGTATTTCAGCGATCAGAGCGGCCTGAATGTTTTCAGCCTGGCGCCGGAGGGCGGCGCTACCTGGGCCAATACCCTTTCGTTTAATTTCAAGGTGGAAAATCTGGTACTGATTCCGGAAATTCGCTATGAAAATGCAAGCGAAGCCATCTATCTGGATAAAGATGCCGCAGCGGACAAGTCAGCCCTGAGTTTTTTGCTGGCGGCGGTTTATAAATTTTAGCGCAAAGGATTTCCGAACACGCGCTTAATCTTTTTTTTCACGGGTAAATTACAATGCCCCTGCTCCGGAAACCGGAGACGGGGGCATTCATTATATAGGTCGGTGGTAAAAATCAGTTGCCGACTTTCTGTTCTGTAGTATTTCTCGCCGACGATTTGCTGCCTGGTAAGGCTTCGCTTTTGGAGTTGCGCGGATTTTCTGCTTTTGTACCGTTTTCTGCTTCTTTGCTGTTCACCGGCTCTACGGCCTTGGCGCCCGCTTTGTTTGCTGGTGCAGGTTTGGCAGGGCTTTCTTTGGCACTTGCCGCTGCTTCAGGGTTGTCTGCTGCCGCGGGTGCTTCAAGCGGCGCTGTTACTGGTGTTGCTGTTGGCGTAAGTGGTTGTTGTACAGGCGTTTGTAGGGGCTGCTCAACAGGCGCCGGAGCGGGGCGGTTCCACCACCACACGCCGAGGGCAATGCTTACGAAGGCCAGTAAAATCCAGGAACGGGTATTCCAGATCGGATTTTTACGAGGCTGAATTTCCTGCTGAATATTGTCCCAGACTTTTGCGGAGGGGCTGTCCCAACCATTTGAAGCCGGCGTAGCAGGTAATTGCTCGAAAGCTTGATGGAATCGTTCGTCAATCGGGTGTTTTTCTTGTGGATCACGCATGAGTTTGTAATCGGCGTTCGGTGATTAAACAATGAAAGATTTGTCGAGAATCTTTTTCAGGTATTCCCGTGCTTTGAACAACTGGCTTTTGCTGGTACCAATAGAAATGCCCAATTGTTCTGCAATCTCCTCGTGGCTGTAACCATCAATGGCGTACAGGTTAAAAACGGTGCGGTAGCCGGGCGGCAATTGTTGCAGATAACCGAGCAGGGTTTCTGCATCCATATTGGAGGCAAAATCTTCATCGGTGCGCATACGATTCTCAAACGGCGAGAAATCATCGGTTTCCCGCAAAAAGTCGCGTTGTTTGCGCAAATGACTGAGCGCGGTATTCACCATGATCCGGCGGATCCAACCGCCGAGCGCGCCTTCACTGCGAAACTGCGACATGTCGCGGAATACCCGCACAAAACCGTCCTGCAGCATGTCTTCCGCTTCGGCCCGATCGCGTGCAAAACGCAACAAAACCCTGAACATCGGTACACTAAACTGTTGGTAGAGTGCCGATTGTAGCGTTGGGTTTCCGTTTAACACGCCATTTACCAGTTCCTGATCGCTGTACTGTCGCATTGGGTTAACAAGGATATTGGATTGATGCAGGCGCCTGCCGAACGGTTGCCTGCCTGTGCTGATATTGTTAAATTTTCGAACATTTATTGCTGCGCTCCCGCCGATTACTGCTGAAAACTTGCGCAAAAGTGTACCTATAACGCCACACCGCAGGAAATAGTACAGGCCTTCAGGGCTGTATTTCAAGGTGTACCGCATATTGACCCGGACGGTTTTCAATCAGCAGTTGATGCCTTCCGGGGTAAATCAGATCAAGTTGTCTTTCAACATTTTGCAGCCCTATTCCAAATCGCTCGTTCGGATTTTCATTGTCGGGCGGCTCTTCTTCTGTTGTGTTGATCACATCAAAAACTATCTTTTCCGTATTGGCTTCCAGATGGATATGAATACGCGCCGGTCCGGTCGATTTATCGGCGCCATGCTTGAAGCTGTTCTCTACAAATGGCAGCAACAATAAAGGCGCGAGGGCTACATCCGGGGCATCCAGCTGCTCCTCGTATACCACCGTCACCCGATCATTGTAGCGCAATTGATTTAAACTGATCAGATCTTTTATAATTTTTGCTTCCGCCTGAAGGGGTATCAGCGGGGAGCGGCAATCGTCGAGCACAAAGCGCATAATACCGGAAAGCTGCATGATGGCCCCGGCTGTATGCTCCGATTTTTTGCGCGCCAACATGTAAAGGTTGTTCAAAGTGTTGAACAAGAAGTGGGGATTGACCTGCGCCCGCAGGAAATTCAGCTCGGATTGCAGTTTCTCCCGAAGCAATTTTTCCTCAAACTCCTGGCTCTTGTATTGTATCCGCAGCATCTTGATCTGCGCCGCCGCCATTACCGTAATATAAAGATCAAAAATACCCCAAACCATCAGCGATGCCTCCCAATACGATTTGCCTTCAGGCGCCGGCGGGTTGAAATAAAAATAAATGTAGCTGCTGCTGATACGATGTAGTACAGCAGCCAGCAGAAAAGATAAAAAAGTCAGTCCTACCATTTTACCGACCTTGCTGCGGTCGAGGTAGAGGGGAATGATGTAGTAAAATACAAAATAGGTCAGGCCTATCTTGACAGGAAGGGTAAAAGATTCCTGCCAGACAAATTTGGCCCAGGAATTAAAATCATATTTTCCAGAATTAATACAATCTAAAAAAGCATGTAAAGGAAGGTAAACCGCCCAAAAAGAGCAGTGTAGTATAATCCGAATCCATTTTTTGTTCATTGTTGCGCAGTGGTGGTAAAAAAAAGCCTTCGCTTTTGTACAAAGCGAAGGCAAAAATTACAAAACAAAACAAACTATGGGAAACAAATCAGGGGCGCCGCCAATTTTTTCGATGAAACGTATGGCAGCGCTGGTTTTCGACAGGTTTTTTACTGATTTTTTAAGATTCAGTCTGCAAAATTAAGAAGTTTGCCGGAATAACTACATGTATGTGTAGAAAAAGATTCCAGCCGACAAATTTAACTAAACCTCTTTCAGCGCCTCGCGCGAGATCACTAATTTCTGGATCTCGGAGGTGCCTTCGCCGATGGTGCAGAGTTTGGAGTCGCGATAGAATTTTTCTACCGGAAAATCTTTAGTGTAGCCATAACCGCCGTGAATTTGCACCGCGTCATTGCTGACGGCCACGCAGACTTCCGAGGCGTAATATTTGGCCATGGCTGCCTGTTTGGTAAGCTTCTCGCCATTGTCTTTGAGGTGGCCGGCTTGACGGGTGAGCAGTTCGGCGGCTTCAATTTTGGTGGCCATATCGGCTAATTTGAAGCTGATACCCTGAAAATTGGCAATGGGTTGGCCGAATTGCTGGCGTTCTTTGGCATATTTAACCGATGCCTCATAGGCGCCCTTGGCAATACCCAGTGAAAGGGCTGCAATGGAGATGCGGCCGCCATCCAGAATTTTCATGGCTTGTATAAACCCGTCTCCTTCCTTCCCCAGCACCTGGCTTTCGTGTATGCGGCAATTGTCGAAAATCATTTCGGCTGTTTCGCTGGCGCGCATTCCGAGTTTGTTTTCTTTTTTTCCGGCTTTAAAACCTTCCGTTCCGCGCTCCACAATGAAGGCGGTCATGCCGCGGCTGTCGAGCAGGTCGCCGGTGCGCGCAATCACCACAGCCACATGGCCGCTGATGCCGTGGGTGATCCAGCATTTGGCGCCGTTGAGTACAAAATGATCGCCATCGCGGGTGGCTACGCATTGCATGCGCATGGCATCAGAGCCGGTATTGGGTTCGGTAAGGCCCCAGGCGCCAATCCATTCGCCGCTGGCAAGCAGGGGCAGGTATTTTTGTTTTTGCTCCTCCGTTCCAAAACTCAATATGTGATTGGTACAGAGGGAGTTATGGGCGGCGACACTCAAGCCGATCGAACCGCACACCTTGGCAATTTCTTCAATAACCGTAATGTAGGCCTGATAGTTGAGTCCCGCGCCGCCATAAACTTCCGGGACGAGTACGCCCAAAAAGCCATGCTGACCCATTTGGTGAAAAAGATCAATCGGGAAATGCTGTGCTTCATCCCATTCCATGACATTTGGCCGGATATACGTTTCCGCAAAATCATGTGCACTTTGGCGAATCAGTTGCAAATCCATGCTGGCTTTGGCTTGTCCCATAAAATCCGGTTTACTCAGTAGAGCAGAGAGGTAAAAATGTGGTGTGAAAAATTAGGAACGCAAAAGTAAAGCTATTGTTCGATTTCAGAATAATATTTTCCACGAACATTCGAAAAATCAGGTTAAATAGCAGCCAGAAGACTATACGCTAATTATTATTCTGAATTTTAAAAACATAATGTGCTTAAAATGCCAAAAATCGCCAAAGAATTGACCGGATACAGGACGGAATTCCGTATATTATGCACATCCAAAGGGCTTTTAGGCCTTGCTATACATAATATCCAGCGTTTTTTGCCGTATCGCCTCCCATTCCCGTATGACATCCTGATCGCAAATCGGGTCATTTTGCTCAATTTTTGCCACAAGGGTGTCCATAAATACTTTAAACTGTGCGGCATTGAATTGTGCATGCACCTTATTATTGACCAAATTCAGCAGCAAAGCTTTTTTCTCCTCTACATCCAGCAAAATGTCCACGGCCATTTGGAGCATGGCAGATTGACGTTTTTTGCCCAGGGCTGTAAAATGCTGCTCCACTTCCGGCAAATTTTGGTACAAATCGCGGTAAAACTCGCGGATAAAGGTCTTGTTGGAGGCTAAACAACGGCGATAACTCCGTCGGGCAGCACTCAGGTCGGGCTGATCCTGACGGGTGAGCGGATGCAAGGCCCGCAGCACTTTATGCAGGCTTGGGAAACGCGCAGCAGGGTCTTCTTCCAACAGCTGACGAATGATTTGGCCTGCTTCATTTTGGGGTAAAACGGAGAGTTTTTCTGCTCTGAAATGCTTGTCGCGGATAAATTTATTGCGGTTTTCCAGAATATCATGCACCATGATACCATGAAATAAATCTTTGCCTGTCAGTACTTTATACGCAATTAAACCAAGGGAATACTGGTCGGCAATGGTCATTTCTTTTTGCTCTAAACCGGCGCCATCGCGGGCAAGTAACTCCGGCGCGCCGTATTGACACATATCCCGGTAACGGCGGTAGGTGAGTTCTCCACTGCCTACTTTATTCAGGTCAAAAGGAGAAATCATGACCTGCCATTCGTCGTCAATATAAATTTTGGAAGGTCGGATATTGGTGTGCAAAATGCGTTTGTGCCGCAGGTAATCAAGGGCGTCCGTGAGCTGATACAACCAGTCGATGGCCTGCGCTTCCGGCCTTGGCCCAACAATGTCGATAGAATTTTGCAGGTTTTCGCCGTATATGTATTCCGTAACAACAAAGTAGGGAAACTTGGTCAGTTCATGGTCAAGCAACTTGATGATATTTCGATGCCGGATTTCTGTCAGGCGGTCTACTTCATCAAAAATATCGTGGTGCAGTTCCGGCGCTTTGAGTACCATGGCAATGGCATGTCGGCCGGTATCGGCATTGAGCAGGCGATAGATAATAGAGGAGTTGCCCTCCAGCAATTGCAACTCGCGCAGGTAGCGTTTGGGGCGCAGGCGGGTGTCCAGAATTTCATGAATAACAGCATCCCGACTGGTCATGCCTTCAAAAAAGGCTTCTTTATCGGCAATGTCGAAGTATTTGCGCAGGGTTTCACGACGAAATTCATCGAGCAGCGACAAAAAGCCGAGTGCAATCCGGTTGCGTTCCAGGTCGGCTTCATACCCAACGGTTGCCTGTTGAAAAGCCTTTTGCACATTGGCTAAACGGCGCTGACTCAGAATCAGGTCGTCTTTGTAGTCGTTACAGGCTTTAAAAAAATCACTTAGCGCCGTGAGTGCTTCTTCTAATTTATTGTCGCGGACGAGTTGTTCAATATTTTGGACAGGTTGTTCCATAATTTCGGGTTGTCTGGAAGATGTTAGGGATAAAAAAAGTGGCGTCTGGTTTCCCAAACGCCACAAATGTAAACTTTATGATAATCGCGCCGAACTGAAAAATGTCAAGTTGGCGGCATGATTTTAGTTAAACGAGTACTCGCCGGTGTTTACGTTGAATTTCACCGTGTAGGTACCGGCAGGAACCGGAATGTTGGAGCCACCTTGGGTGCCGGTGCCGGTTGGGAAGCCGGAAGCGCCCCAGTTTACATCCCATGCATTATTCAGGCGGAATTTGGCTTCGCCGGCAGAGAGGGTAAGGTTCAGCGAAACCACGCCGATGCCGCTGGCAATGTCTAAGTTCATATCGGTGTCGTTATCCCAACCGCCGGGTGTGGCAGAGCCGATGATCCCAATACTTGCCGGGGTAAAGCTGTATGCGCCGGTGTTCGGGTTGAAATCAACGGTGTAAATACCTGCTGTAACCGGAATATTGGCGCCGCCTTGGGTGCCGGTACCGGTTGGGAAGCCGGAAGCGCCCCAGTTTACATCCCAGCCATTGTTGGCACGGAATTTAGCTTCACCGTTACCCAGCCCGATTACGAGGCGGTAGCTGCCATCGGCTTGTTTGACCATTGGCGTTTCAGCGTCCCAGCCACCAGGAGTAGCCGAGCCAATGATACCGATGGAGTTAAAGCCGGCATCTACCTGGAAGTTGTACGCGCCGGTTGTCGGGTTGAAGCTGATTTTGTAGCGACCAGCCGGAACGGGAATGTTTGGCCCACCGACTGTACCGATACCACTTGGGAAATCGGAAGCACCCCAGTTGGTGTCCCAGGAATTATTGGCGCGGAATTTTGCTTCACCGGCTACGAGATCCAGCGTAACCTCCCAGTTGCCATTGCCCTTGTCCGTGAGGTCAGTATCGGTGTCCCAACCGCCCGGAGTAGCCGAGCCGATGATGCCGATAGAGGGGAAACGCAGGAAGTTGAAGGAATACGCGAGGGTTTTGTCGTTGAAAGTGATGCTGTAATAAGCGCCTTGCTGGCTGGCCGGGATCACGATATTCGGGCCAAATTCTTCCGCAACGCCGTTCATATCGGCATCGCCGAAGTTTTTACCCATAAAGTCGGGGTATTCTGCAAAGCGGAATGCATCGCCGGGGGAGAGCAGGATTTCACCCAATACCCAGGTATTGTTTGCTGTATGGGCAAATTTGTACTCGCCGCCCTGGAAGGTATTGAAAGTGCCGAGCAGGTACAGTCCGTTTACTTTTTTATCGAAGTTAACGGCTGGTTGTACGGAGTAGGTGAGGGTCATGTCGTTGAAACGGACATTAGCCAGACCGCTGTCGCCACATTTGGTATTACCATTACCACCGGCAGCTTTGTTGCTTTTCATGATGCCGTCGCAGTCCGGATCGCCCCAGTCTTCGTCGCACCAGTTGGAGCAGTTTTTGATTTTCCATTCACCGCCGTTAAGGTTGATGTTTTTGATCTCCCAGATGTGATCGGCAACGAGGGTCATCACGTCGGCGCCCCAGCCATTGAACTCACCGGCAATGAACATTTCATTGTGGTTGGCCGCAAAAGGCAGGTTGGAAATTTCAAACTTCGTGTTGCGTGAATTGGATTTACCCTTGGAGTCGGTCACGGAAATGGTCATGGTATATTGACCTACCGGCAGACTGGCGGCATTGAAGGTGCTGCCGGCAATCACGATGGAATCAGAGATGCCGCTGAGCGTTTTGGTGCTTTCGGCGAGTTTGGCGCCAGCGCCATCAAAAAGTGTTACCGAGCCGGAAGCGAGTGGTGAGGTAGTGCCGTCAACAAAATTGACTTTTACATCAAAATTGCCTTTAACCACTTTGCCGTTGTCGGAAGGGAACACGCTGAGTACACCCGGAGGGAAGTCCGTCAGGGCGTCGATGTCAAGCTCTTCTCTTTTGCAGGCGCTGAAGGTCACAATGGCCGCCAGCAGCAGTAGAGAACTGTATTGAAAAATGCGTTTCATCTTTGTAATGAATTGGATTTAAGTGAATTAATAGCCACCCGGGTTTTGTTTCAGGTTGGGGTTGGCGAGCAATTCGGCTGCCGGAATCGGCAACAGGTTGCGCCAGGATTCCGTGGTGCGGCCTTCTTTAACGCCACCTTTCCAGGGCCAGGTGCCGGCATCGGTGAACTGACCGAAGCGGATGAGGTCGGTGCGGCGATGGCCTTCCCAGTAGAGTTCGCGGGCGCGTTCTGCAAGGATGAAGTCAAGTGTCAGTTCGCTGGCGCTGATGTTACCCACCGGGCCATTGTAAGCGCGCTGACGCAGTGCATTCACGTATTGCAGGGCGAGGGCCTGATCGCCACCCGAGCCACCGCGCAGGGTTGCTTCGGCATACATGAGGTAGGCATCAGCAAGGCGGAACATCGGGAAGTCGGTATCGCAGTGGTTGAGGTCGGCGCCCGGTTCACCACTGGAAGACACATTGGAGAATTTAGGCAAACCGTAGCCGTCATTGAAGTTGCTGATGGCATTGATTTCCTTGCTCTGACCGTCTGTGTAGAACAGCGCGCGCTCGTCGGTATTGCCGGTAACATCAGAGAATTTATCGGCCATGGCAGCAGTGGTACGCAGACCATACCAGCCACCGTTGATGCCCCACGCTGCAGGATCCATGCTACCACCCACAGGCGCGTGTACGAGGAAGGTCATACCGCCCCAGGTCTGGGTGCTCAGGCCGTCAAAAGGAATGGCAAAAATGATCTCGTTCGAGTTGTGGTTGTCGGTGCGGAACAGGTCTTTGTAAGTATCCTGTAAGCTGTAAACGCCAGAGTCAATCACTTTTTTGCTGGCCGTTACGGCTTCGCCGAGGCGCTCGCGACCGGTGTATACTTTGGCATTGAGGAACAATTTGGCCTGAAGCATCCAAACGGCTGCGCGGTCGGCACGGCCATATTCATTGGCGCCTGGCGCAACCATATCGTTCTCAATGGCATTCAGTTCACTTTCAATGAAGTTGAAAACCTCTTCGCGACTGGCCTGACGCGGTGCGGCAGAGCCAACACCATCGGCTTCAGTGTAGAAAGGAATATTGCCAAACAGGTCAATGCCATGCCAGTAGCTCAGGGCGCGCAGGAAACGCGTTTCCGCACGGTAGGCCTTGATGTCGGCTTTTGTAGCAGCGCTTACGCCGCGGGCATCCAGCTTTTCATCAGAGGTTTCACGCAGAAATTCGTTGGCCATGGAAACCTGGAAGAAAATCCGGTAATACATGGCGCGAACGAACTGGTTGGCGCTGGTCCAGCTGTGGTTATGCAGATCGGGCAAACCCTCGTCGCCCCAGCCGATAACGGCTTCTTCAGTGGTCAGGGTCTGGAATTGCCAGTACTGACGCAGGTAGTTGGAGAAGCCTTCGTCGAGGCTGCTGATATCGGCTGCGCCTGCGGGGCCGCTCTGACCCGTAACGGCCAAACCAGCGTAAACACGGGCTACAAACGCTTTGTAGGAGCTTTCATCTTTAAAGAAAACTTCCGGAACCGCAGAACTGGGCGGGTTGATATCGAGATCGGTGCAGGCAGCGCTGCCCAGCAACAATGCCCCGCTAAGGGCGATATGAATTAATTTTTTCATTGTAATCGTATTTAAATGATTAGAGACCAAGACTAACCCCGAAAATGATGCCACGGGCACGCGGGTAGGGGTTGTTGTCGATGCCGCCGCCTACTTCCGGATCAAGACCGGTGTAGCGGGTGAGGGTAAACAGGTTGGTTGCAGTGATGAAGGCGCGAACGCTGTTCACTTTGGTTTTCGGCTTGATGGTGTAACCCAGCGAAATGTTGTCCAGACGGATAAACGAAGCGTTCTCCAAGTAGTAATCAGAGAAGAACTGCGGATTGCTGAAGCCGGATTCCAGCACGGAAGTGTGCAGGTTGTTCACGTAAGTAGCACCAAGCGTCAGGCGGTTGTAGAATCCGGCGCTGGAAGCGTTGTTGTTGTACACCCAGTTGCCGGCGCTTGCGCGGAAGGTGAAACCAAGGTCGAAGTTTTTCCAGCTCATGTTGGAGGTCAGACCAAAAATGCCTACCGGAGCGGGCTGGTTGAACGGACGGCGATCCATGTCGTTTACCGTGCCATCGCCATTGGTATCTTCGTACATATCGGCGAGGTTGGTTACGCCGTCGTCGTTGTGGTCTACACCATCCACGAGCGGATTGCCGTTGGCATCCAGCTTGTGTTTGAACAGGTAGAATGCGTTTACGGCCTCGTCAACAAGCAGGATTTGAACGTTGTTGCCCACGCCGCCTGCAATACCTCCGGTCAGGATACCGGAAGTGCTTACGCGGTCGATAGCGATGATGCGGTTGCGGTTGAGGGCGGCATTGAAGCTGATGTCCCAGGTGAAATTTTTCTCGCGGATGGCAGCAGCACTCAGGCTGAGTTCCACCCCTTTGTTTTCCACTTCACCGATGTTGGTCAGTACGCGGTCGGTCAGGTTGGTGCCGGCCGGAACGTTTACTGTAAAGAGCAGGTCATTGGTGTTTTTCAGGTAAAACTCCAAAGAGCCGCTCAGGCGGTTATTGAAGAACCCGAAGTCGATACCAGCGTTGTAGGTGGTCGTTTCTTCCCATTTCAGGTTGGAATCGTAGCCGTTCGGACGAGCAGTGGTGACGAAAATATCGCCAAACTGGTAGCGGGCGCGGGCATCGCTGAGGCGATACAGAGGCAGATACAGGAAGTTGCCGATGGCCTGGTTACCAGTTACACCCCAACCCACGCGTACTTTAAGGTCGGAGAAAATGCGGTTCAGCCCTTCAGCCCAGTTTTCCTGGCTTACGCGCCAGGCTAATGCTGCTGAGGGGAATGTGCCATACTGATTGGTTTTGGAGAAACGGGAAGAACCGTCGCGGCGAATGGTCGCAGTAAACAGGTATTTCTCGTCAAAATTGTAGTTGACGCGTCCAAAGAAAGAAATCAGACGATTCGGTTCTACTGAAGTGTTGGCTTCAAAACGAGCCGCCGGAATGGTGCTGTTGGAGCCAAAAATATCGGTAGACAGGTTGAACGCACGGAAGGAGTTGTACTCATTGCGGAAATCCTGATAAGAATAACCGGCCGTTGCATCAAAACGGTGACGTGCGCCGAAGTTGCGCTTGTAATTCAGATAAAAATCAAGGAGTACGTTGGTCAAAATTGCATTTTCATTGCGCAATTCACCATTGTAATCAGTCATGGGCGCGCGTGCAAAAGTGGTCGGGATAAAACGGTCGCGCTGTGCATTGTTGACGTCAAAACCCAATACTGTTTTGGCGCTCAGGCCATCAACGAGGCGGTCGAGTTTCAATTCGGCATCAATATTACCCAGGCCGCGGAATGATTTGCCAAAATCTTCAATCTGTTCAATCTGAGAAACCGGATTGCGCGGTGAAAGTGCTACACCGTATTCAAAGAAACCCGCATACGGGCTGCCGGCCTGGTAAATCGGTTGCGTCGGGTCGAAAGAAGTGGAGTTACCCACTACACCCGGATCGAACTGGTCTTTGGTGAACGAACCTTTGAGGTTGTAGTTCAGCAGCAGTTGATCATCCAGCAGCGATTGGTTGAGGTTGAAGGCAAAGTTGGTGCGCTGGGTGCGGGAGCTGCGTACCACACCGTTCAGATCCTGGTAGCCCAGCGATACGCGGTAGCCGGTTTTTTCGCCGCCACCCATAAAGGAAAGGGCGTGGTTTTGGCCGGTTGCGGTTTGCAGGGTTTGGTCGTACCAGTCGGTCTGGGTATTGCCGAGTTGCTCCAAGCGTTCGGGGGCTTTGTAAGTCACCACATTGCGGAAGGCCGTCGGGTCGAGGAAGGAAGGCGCGCCTGTAACGCGGGCGGTGGTGTAGTAACCGTCGTAAGTAATACGACCAGGACTGCCCGACTTCCCTTTTTTGGTAGTAATTAAGATTACCCCGTTGGCGCCGCGAGAGCCGTAAATGGCAGTGGCAGAAGCGTCTTTCAGTACGGTGAAGGTCTCAATATCGCTCGGGTTGAGGAAGTTGAGCGGGTTGCGGCCATTGGAAAAACCACCCGGGTTAAAGGGCGTGTTCTCAATGGGTACACCGTCTACAACATAAAGCGGCTCATTACCGGCGTTTACCGAAGTACCGCCGCGCACACGAACGGTCACCTGACCGCCAGGTTCGCCACTGTTCGACAGGATTTGTACCCCGGCCACCTTACCGGCGATGAGCTGGTCGGGTGAGGTAATGGCGCCCTTGTTGAATTCCGCCTCTTTGATGGCCGTAACCACCCCGGTGAGGTCTTCCTTGCGGGTAGCACCATAACCGATCACGACTACTTCCTTCAGATCAAGCCCCGGTTCCATCTGGAAATTGAGTACATCATCTGTGCCCAGTTTAACCACCTGAGAGGCGTAACCTGTGTAAGTCACCTGAACTTGTGAGGCGTTTTCAGGTGCTTTGAAGGCGTATTTGCCTTCAAAATCTGTCACCGCGCCGATGTTGGTACCGGGTACGGTAACGGTAGCCCCGATCAGGGCTTCTCCACTTTGTTTGTCGGTAATTACCCCGCTGATCATGCGTTGTGCCATTACCACCTGAGCGGTCATCAAGACCACCAGGAGTAGCAGCCACCGGGTAATGTGTAATTGGTGCTTCATACTGTGATTAGAAGTTGGTGAATAAGAATAGGCAAAAGTAAACACAAGTCTTCTAAATATGAATGCAGGAAATAGCGAAAAAAACCACATTTAATATTGGCAATTTTAAATTTGGCTTAAAAAAGTTGCTATCGCGGACTTTTGTACGGCTATCAACAAATGAAATTGCGTCATTGTTATGTTATATAAAGATTTGTTTGTTTTGAGTTGGCTTATGTTTGAATCTCCTATCTTTGTCAAATTTTAATTCTGTCATGGAAATTATACGAATCACGGAAAGTCAGGCTGAAATGTTGCGCGTTTTTGCTGAAAAAACCTTCCGTGTCGCCTGGGAACACCTCAATCCCGGTAAAGCCGATTTTGAAGCCTACTGCGCAAAAGCCTTTGCCCCGGAAACAATATTGCAGGAGCTTGCAACTCCCGATTCCTGTTTTTTTGCCGCAGTTGATGCCGGGAAATGGCTGGCTTACCTGAAGCTTAACTATGGCGTTCCCCCTGAAGCACATCCTGAAACCGGCGCGGCCCTGCAAGTGGAACGTATATATGTGGACCCCGATACTCAAAGCCGTGGTGTCGGTGCCCAACTCATGGCCTTTGCCGAACAGGAAGCCCGCTCGGCTGATCTGAAAACGATCTGGTTGAGTGTATGGACTGAAGCGCCGCGCAGTATCACCTTTTATGAAAAATTAGGATACCGTACCTTCGGCACTGAAATCTTCTGGGTTGGTAACGACCCGCAAACCGACTGGCTTATGAAAAAAGACCTTACTGCTGAAAAAAATCCCGCCCTTGAAAATGTGCAAGCCGCGCCAGCTGCCGCCAAGAGTACCGCCTCTGGTAAATTATTCTTTTTCCTCCACCTCGTGCTGACTCTCGGCGCCTGGGTTGCCCCATTTATCATCGACTGGCGGATTCTGGTGCCGGCTTACTTGTTGGTGATGCTACAATTTGCCGTGTTTAAAAAATGCCTGATGAATGAAATGCACGAAACGCAGGAGTCGGAAGATCGCATTTTTTACACCGAATTGCTCGAATATTTCGGCTGGCGACCCAATCCGCGGAAACTCAAATTTTTCGTCCGCAAACTCCTGTACCCCACACTTGCCCTGGTGGCCATTCTTTGGCAGGTGGTATTCAAATAAGCAGACAGCTGGGCATTATCCCGGAAAACTGATTTTGCCCATACTTATTAAAGGTATGCCGCCCAATGTGACGCCCGTTTCAGTATGGCCCGCCAGGGTTTCATTGGCAAGGGTGGCAAATAAAATGGCCTCCTTGGCATCGCCACTGATGCCGAGGGCATCGAATTTTTGAATTTGCCGGATGCCGCAGCCTTCCAGTTCGCGCGCCAACATTTCCATCAGCAGGGGATTGTGCGCCCCGCCGCCACTTACATATGCCTGTACGGGCGCCGTTCCTGTGGGCATGGTCCGAACGGCTGCCGCAATGCTGTTTGCGCTGAGTTGTGTGAGTGTGGCCATTAAATCCGGGCCAGGCATTTGTTCGCAGCCCGCGCGCGCCTGCGCAGCGCGTACCCAGGTAGGGGAGAAGAGTTCCGGGCCGATGGTTTTGGGAAGGGGTTTGCTGAAAAACGGCTCTGCCAACAAAGCCCGCAAGAGGGTTTCCTGCACTTTTCCGGAACGCGCAATGCGGGCATCATAGTCGCAGGCCGATTGATACAGTTCACGTGCAAAGGCATCGAGCAGGGTATTGCCGGGGCCGGTATCAGTCGCCATTGCCGCAGAAGCGTTGCCATCGGCCGGCAGCCAGGTAAAATTGGCGATGCCACCTATATTAAGGAGCAGACGGGTTTCGCCGGGTTTTGAAAACAAAAAATAATCGCCGTACAAGGCTAATGGGGCGCCCTCTCCGCCTGCAGCCACATGTTTTTGGCGAAAATCGCTGAGGGTAATAATGCCGGTACGCCGGGCCAGATGATCGCCGTCGCCGATTTGCAAAGTCGCATTGGGCATTTCCGGCAATTGATGGAACACCCGTGGCGCGTGAAAAACCGTTTGTCCGTGGCTGGCAATCGCATCCACCGCAGCAGCCGGAACATTCCATTCCTGCAGGCATTCCAGTACGAGGGCGGCGTGTTTCTCTGCAATTAATACGTTTAAAAAAACAAGCTGCTGGAAATCAATTTGCTTTTTTGCAAAAACGCCTAAAATCTGTTGCCGGAAAGCATTGTCGTAGGGTTTGGTGCTAAAATGCAATAAGTTTGCCTTCGTGTGGACGCCCGTGCCTTCAAATGCGCACAATGCGACGTCCAGTCCGTCGAGTGAGGTACCCGACATCAGGCCGAGCAGCAGGCGGCGCGGTTTGTGGGCAATCTCATGTAATGCCTGTATATGTTGTTTCATAAAGATTTGTCTGAATTGGCGTACCTTTAGCGGCAAAAGTAACCCTTATGGAGATTCGTTCGGACGAAGTGCAGGAAATTCTCGGTGCACCCCCGGGATGGTTGGTGCGTTGGGGCACGGCAGTGGTATTGGGCTGTATCGGTGTATTGCTGTTTTTAGCCTGGTTTGTCAGGTATCCGGAGGTGGTGAGTGGCCGTGTTTTACTCACTACCGATCAGCCGCCCATGGAAGTTATCGCTTCAGTGAACGGCTATGTCGCCACCCTTTCGGTTAGCGATCGCGATACGGTGTCGGCGGGGCAGTTGCTCGCCGTCATTCAAAGCACCGCCAATTACGATCATATTGTGTTGATCGACAGCCTGGCGTCGGTTTGGGCTTTGGGCGGCCTGGATTCACTGCGCAAACTGAGCCCGACGCGCAGCCTGAGCCTTGGTGAGGTACAGAGTACTTACACCGAGTTTCTGCGCGACCTTGATTTGTATCAGTTTGGCGCCCAGAATCGCAACACCGCCACCCTTGGCGGCATCAATACATCTTACATACAGATCAATCGTTTGCGGGAAGACATCAAGGTTTTGGAAAAATCGAGGGTGCGCGTGGTTGAAATCCTTCAAAATGCAGATGCTTCTTATCAAAAACAGCAAAAGTTAGTACAGGAAGGCGCCCTTGCGCGCATGGAGCTGGAAAAGGAGCGGGTGCGTATTGCGGATCTGGAGCGACAACTCGATCAGTTGGACGATGATATTTCCCGTAAAAAAAATGAAGCGCTGAATATTCAAAAGAGCATTAGTGAGGCTGGCGCCAATCAGGCCGAAAATGTCAATACCAATGAATCGCGTTTGCTGACAAGCCTGGATAATTTGCGCAGCAGCATTGTCAAGTGGAATGAAACCCATTTGCTCAAAGCGCCGGGCAGCGGCTTGGTGTCTATGAACTCCGAAGTTTACAGCGCCCGCCAGTATGTGCGCGCCGGAGAAGTGGTCATGACGATTGTGCCTCAAAAAACGGGGCGCATTATCGGGCGAATGCAGTTAGACGCCCAGGCAAGTGTCAAGGTAGTGGAAATGAAAAAGGTCATCCTTCGGCTCGACGCTTACCCGTACCCGGAGTACGGAACCGTGGAAGGTATCGTGTTGTCGAAATCCCTGACGCCAAAAGACAACAAATACCTTGTGCTGATTACCGTTCCTTCCAGTGAGGGCAAGATGAAAAGCAGTGCAGGCAAGCTGATTCCTTTTGCGCAGCAGTTGCAGGGCAATGCTGAAATTGTTACCCAGGACAAGAGTTTTTTGGAGCGGATCGGGGAGCAAATATTTGCCGGAAGCTGAGCTTTGGGCCTTCTTATGAAAGGATTTGCTAAAGTTTGGACATTGTTAACAGCCAGGGTATTTTGAGGTTTGCAAACGTCGCATACTTTTGTCCCGTCATTCAAACATTGAAAAAAAACATCTCATTTTAAACTTGCTCATCTGATGAAAAACATCGTAACGATTTTCGCGCTGCTGCTGATTGGTATGTTCGCTACAACTGCACAGGCACAAACTCAGGCTGCCGGCCCTGTAATGACTTTTGAAACTACTACGGTTGATTACGGCAATATCGACAAAGGCGCCGAGCCCCTCCGTAAGTTCAAATTCACCAACACTGGTACTGAGCCGCTCGTTATCAAAAATGCACGTGGCTCCTGCGGTTGCACCGTTCCTACTTACCCGAAAGAGCCGATCATGCCCGGCGAAAGCAACTACATTGAAGTTCGCTACGACACCCAGCGTGTTGGCCCGTTCACCAAAACGGTAACCCTGACCACCAACGCCGCTCCGGACACCCAAACCCTCACCATCAAAGGTGAAGTTAAACAACCGGCTTCTGAAGAAAGCGTACCGGTTGGTAACGGTGGTCTGAAGCAGTAATTCCTTCGACTGATTGATTTTTGGTTTGACGATAATACCCGTCCGGTGCTTGCGCCGGGCGGGTTTTTAAATTTATTCAAATTTTTTTTCAAAATAAATTTGGAAATCCGAAATCGCTTGTCGTATCTTTGCAGCCGCTAAATCGCGGAGTGGAGCAGTTGGTAGCTCGTCGGGCTCATAACCCGAAGGTCGTCGGTTCAAGTCCGGCCTCCGCCACAAAGTAAAAAGGTCTGAAACTCATTTGAGTTCAGGCCTTTTTCAGTTATCAGTCAACAGTGAGCAGTTATCAGTTATCAGTTATCAGTCAACAGTGAGCAGTTATCAGTCAGCAGTTATTAGTCAACAGTT
Source organism: Chitinophagales bacterium (assembly GCA_017303875.1). Lineage (GTDB taxonomy): Bacteria > Bacteroidota > Bacteroidia > Chitinophagales > Saprospiraceae > M3007. Next base: position 27,149 of record JAFLBP010000015.1, read on the forward strand.
ATCAGTTATCAGTTATCAGTCAACAGTGAGCAGTTATCAGTCAGCAGTTATTAGTCAACAGTTATCAGTTATCAGTCAACAGTGAGCAGTTATCAGTCAGCAGTTATTAGTCAACAGTTATCAGTTATCAGTCAACAGTTATCAGTCAGCAGTCAACAGTGAGCAGTTATCAAGGAGGTGATTTGAGGATGGCATGTTGCTTAATACTACTCGTGTGTCATGGCCCCTTCGTCTGAACCGGGATTTGGGGGGATTCCTGGATTTTAGGATTGGATTTTGGGGCGATGAACAGGATAGGGGAAATATCAGCATAAATCCAACTTATCACCTAAAAATCCAATCCTAAAATCCAGGAATCCCCCCAAATCCCGGTTCAGACGAAAAGTGCAGGCGATACCCGTGATATATTTCTGCTTTGCTGGCCCGGCTCTAAGCCTCAATATTCCTACCTCCCTGCTGACTTATACCTCCCTGCTGACTGATAACTGATAACTGCTGACTGATAACTGATAACTGATCCCTGAAATTTACCCTGTTCCAAAAGCGGGTGTTTGTCCTTGAAACTTATGTGGAGCTGTGGGCATCTTTGTTCCGATTTGTTCACCACATTGTTCATTAAACTTTTAAGGCTATGATTTTCAAGGCTACATTTTCCAAAGTTCAAGGTTTTTTTCTGTTGCCAGTGCTGCTGCTTACAGCATTTTCGGCATTTGCGCAGCGTATTCCGTTCGAACAGAGTCCGGCAAGCGCGCCCATGCGCAACGACGGTCCGAAGACCGTGTTGTATCCCACCAGTGTTACGCTTGATTTTTGCGAGATCAACCGCAGCTCCGATGCCAGTTTGTGCAAAATCAAAACGTCACTAAAAAGTGTTGCACAGGATGGTAACTCCTTTAATGCCACGGCTTACCAAAACCGCGAAGGCCGTTTAGTGGTGGAGTTGATGCAGCAGGAGCTAAAAGATGCGCGTTTCCTGCGTTTGTTCGGCTCCTCCAAGCTTTGGGTCGGTGAAGACCTGGAGTTACCCCGCAACCTGGCGCAACAACTGGGCTTTTCGCGCGGCTTCATTATCCGCAAAAACTACTACGCTTTGGAGCGTTTGCCGGGTGGCGGCATGCGGGTTATATTCTGATAACCTTTAATGGGTAGAGAATTTGCCTAAATTAGGCATAAGACTTTATTGTTGGGGCGGAACGGCGGGCTGGCGCGATTTTGGTAGTATATTTACCAAGCGGTCGCCCATGCCAATGGGTATTTAATCCTACTATTTATCCCACCATTCCGATTGACCGCGGTATAATTGTATTTATTCATCGCGGTAGCACTTGCTGTTCCGCCCCAAACCATTATAGTTCCATGAAGAAAACATCTACCCTTGTTTTCACAATTTTATTCCTTTTTCCAGCGCTGCTTTCAGCGCAATGTTTTGTTGGCCCGACGTGCCTGCAGGACACCGTGCCCGTTGGCGTCACAAGCAACAATGATAGTTCATTCTGGAATGACTTGCGCTTTTGGTACCCCGGCAACGAATCACGTGATTTGCCCGAAGGCCCGGCAGATATTCGCCTGCGCCTGATTGACACCTGTGCAGCGGCAAACCTCGCTTTTGTTTTGCGCCTCAATGTAAAAGGAGATTCGACGCTGGCTGTACATATTGACAGCGATAGCACTTATAGCAACGGCTTTGTTCGTTTTGCCCCGGCTTTTGGTGGCGAAGAAGTGCGTTTCGACAACCGCCCGGTGCCTGATAATCAGCGCTATCGTTTCAAATTGCAGCAAGCGTATACGCAGGATACCCTTGAGGCGCGCCTGCGTTTTAATACGGCGCAAAATCCCAATCAATATGTTTTGCCGCAGTTGCCGCTTGGAACTCATAAGTTGTACTGGTTTTCCAAAGACAGTGCGGGCGTACGCGATACCCTTTGCGTACAGACCATTGTGGTCAAAGATACCAAAGCACCGGTGGTGGCGTGTAAAATTGGCGGGCTTTCCGTTAACTTGACCTGGAATATTTCGGGAACATTTGCAACGATGTATTTGCAGGATTTTCTGCAATACACTGAGGATAATGTAACCAACTCAGATTTACTACAATTGTCATTGGTTCGATCAGTCGAGAGTCTCGGCTCATTTCCGCTGGATAATTCCGGTTTGCCCATCAATTTCATTACTTTTGATTGTGATGACAAAGGGTTGCTGCTGTTGCAGGTTTGGTCAAAAGATCAGGCAGGAAATACCGATTTTTGTGAGACTTATCTTTGGGTCGATGATAGTGATGAGGCTTGCGCCCTTCCCCAGGGGGGCGATATTTGTATTGAAACCATTTCAGGAATTGGTGTTCCCTACAAGCGGGTTAATATTACGACTACGCTCTTGCCTAATCCGCCGCTTGTTACTCCATTTCCTGATTTTCTTGAAACGGCTGAAGATGGATGTGTGAATCTTTCTTTCAATGCATTGACTACCGTTCAGGAAGTGACGCTTACGCCGGTAGACAGTTCTTATTATCTTAATGGCGTTAGTACTGCCGATTTATTATTGATCAGCAGGTATATATTGGGTATAGATACGATAAACAATCCCTACAGCCTGATTGCAGCGGATGCCAATAAATCCGGCACCATTACCACCGCAGATATTATTGATTTACGGCGCCTTATTTTAGGTGTATATTCGAGATTACCCCTCAACAGTTCCTGGCGATTTGTAATGAAAAATCATGTTTTTCCTAATCCTGGAAATCCATTTATACAAGCATTTCCGGAGAGTTATTACAGTAATAAACCGATTCAGGATTTGTACTTCGCGCCGGTCGGCACGCCCGAAATGATCGCCATTAAAATTGGCGACATGAATGGCAATGCTAATCCTTATCTCCTGCAACACGACATCCCTGAAGACCGCAACCTGTATGACACCCTCACCCTGATGATGCCGCGCGCCCAAAGCGGCGAATTGGTTCCGGTTTATTTTGAAAAAGCCCGCCTCGAAGGCTTTCAGTGGAGCCTGCAAAATGTTGAACCTGAACAAATTGTGCCCGGGCCAGGACTTGCCGGGGAAAACTTCGCCTGGTCTGCGGAGCAACGAACGCTGCGTTGTAGCTGGATCAGCGCCGACGCCTCAGCCCAGGATTTTGACACCTCGCGGCCGATTTGCTGGCTGAAACTGAAACAGGCACCGGTGCAATTGGAAAATGGCTTTGACTCGGAAGCGTATGAAGCAGGGGCGGCACAGCGGGTTATTGGCTTTAAAAAATCTGAATTAATGTATAATAAGAATGAAAAAATCTATATTTTGCCCAACCCGACGCGGCAAAATGCGTGGATTCAGGGTGATGTGGCGCAAGCCGGTAACTGGGTTTTTCAAGTGACAGACGCTTCGGGTAAAGTCATTTGGAACGAAGAAACCCAGCTTGAAAAAGGCGCGTTTCAGCGGGAAATTCCGGGAAGTGTTTTGTCAGGAACCGGCGTATATTTCTGGACGGCACACACGAGCCATCAATCCTTTAATGGTAAACTTGTAAAATTTTAAAACGATGAAAATCAATTACTTATTGCCCATTTTGTTCCTGTTCTGCATTAAGGCACAAGCGCAGCAGTGCCCAAATGTGTTACAGTGTCCGTCAGACACAACCATCCTGTGTTACACCAATGCGAATACGGAAGGTCTGTGGCAGAACATGCATTTTTACGATGCTTTGCGCGAGCGCAACGACCTTGTGGAAGCAGGTGTTTTGCTAAATCTCCGACTGCTGGATACCTGCGGAGCGTTCAGCGCTAACGCAACGCCAGCCTGTCATCTTTTCTTCGACCTGAACGGCGACAATTTGGTGGAATCGTATATGTATACAGATTCTGCGCAAACACCCGGAACCCTGCGCTCAACCATCAGTGGCAGCGAACAGGAACTGGTTTATGATCAGCGTACGCTGCCCGATTCTTTGAAATATCTTTTCGTGCCGGATACACTTTGGCAGGGCGATACCCTGGAAATACGCTTGCATATGCGCAATGCCTTGGGGGATGTTCCGGTAATTTTACCCGACGCCGGGGTGTTTGAAGTTATCTGGCTGTTGGAAGGCGATACCTTGTGCCATCGGAAGTATCGCTTGAGGGATTGTCAGACGCCGGAAATAACCTGTTTATCGGTAGTACCTGTAAATATTTCATCTGTGGGCGGACAACCGCCTTCAACTGTTTGGTATTCGGATGCCCTGTTGAATGTGGGAGATAATGCAACTCCTGCTGACAAATTTCGCATTGGTTTGATTCGAACCTCGGAAAGTTCGGGTGTTTTTCCCGAACCAATTGCGCCCAATCTCTACAGTGAACTATTCATCAACTGCAACGATTTTTACGCTGATACGCTGATTCAGGCAGAGCTTTGGTTGATGGATGCAGCGGGTAACACGTCGAAATGTATCACTACCATTGAGGTATTTGACCCGTTGTATAATTGCGGCGACCCTGGTGATTACTCGCTTAACGTGTGTTTGCGAACGGAAGAAAACAAAATGGTGCCCGGCGTAAAAATCAACCTGGATTTTGTTTCCGCAACGACGCCTTTTACCATTTTTCAGATTTCCGAACCGGATAAATGTCTTACCAATCCGATTACCTTTCACCCCTCGGTTACCGATTATGTTCGTATCAAACCCGAGCATCGCTACAACTATAATCAGGGTGTAACCTCTTTTGATTTGCTGCTCATCAGCCGGCATATTCAGGGGATTGAGGCCTTGAACAGTCCGTATAAAATGATTGCTGCCGACGCCAATCGCTCCGGTTCAATCACAGCTTTTGATATTTTTTCGCTGCGACGTTTAGTTTTGGGGGTAGACACGCTGCTGCAAAACAACGATTCCTGGCGTTTTATTCCCATAGATTACATTTTCCCCAATCCTTCCAATCCGTTTATCCAGCCTATTCCGGATTCCGTCCGGTTAAACTATCCGCTGGCTACTTTTTTTGGAAATGACGACTTCGTCGCCGTCAAAATCGGCGACATCAACCTCAATGCCCTGCCTCTGCAACATGACAACGTCGAAGACCGTACCCTGTATGACTCCCTCTCCCTGATGATGCCGCGCGCCCAAAGCGGCGAGTTGGTTCCGATTTATTTTGAAAAAGCCCGCCTCGAAGGTTTCCAATGGAGCCTGCAAAATGTTGAACCTGAACTCATTGTGCCCGGGCCAGGGCTTGCCGAAGATAACTTTGCCTGGTCTGCGGAACAACGGACGCTGCGTTGCAGCTGGATTAGTCCCGACGCTTCGGCGCAGGATTTTGATACCTCGCGGCCGCTTTGTTGGCTGAAACTGAAACAGGACGCGACAGGTTTAGCACCGGATTTTGCCTCGGAAGCCTATGAAGCGGGGGCGGTACAGCGTGCCATTCGCTTGGAAAGTGCGCCGACAGCAGCCGGAAAACCCGAAGCGGTGGTGGTAGCGCCCAACCCGACGAGCGGCAGCGCGTGGGTACAGGGCCGTTTGCCAAAGGCTGGCGCCTGGAACTTTCAGGTGTTGGACGCGCAGGGGAAATTGCTGTGGACGGGCAGCGGGTTTTCGGAAAGCGGCGCTTTTGAATTGCAGATTCCGGCGGTAGCGATGCCTGCTGCAGGCGTGTATTACTGGCGCTTAAGTGGTGGCGATCAACTTATAAATGGAAAAATAATTAAAATGTAATAATATGAAAATCAATACATTGTTATTCGTATTTTTAATTCCGTTTTATTCATTTGCTCAATGTGTTGAGGTGAATAATTGTGAATCGGATGTTATTCCGATCTGTTATTACAATTCCAATATGCCGGGCTTGTGGGCGGGGCAAAACATTTGGGATGATGCGAGAAAATCTGCCGATCTGGTAGAAGGGATGGGGACAATTTCAATTCGCTTGAAGGATAATTGCGGAAATTCGGGCTGGGCCTCCGGGGTAGCCTGTCATTTGTATATGGATCTGAATAGCGATGGGCAGTCGGAATCATTCGTGTATACGGATTCTGTGCAGCAACCCGGGATGCTTTGGGCCAATCTTTTTGGAAATACCCAACAAATTACTTTTGATTCAAGGCAGGTTCCGGATTCTTCCAAGTATTTCTTTGTGGTGGAGCATTTTCCGGTTCAGGATATGCTGGACTTTCGGCTGGCTTTTGCAACCCTGAGCGGGGCACGGGAAGAACCGTATTTGCCTGATGCAGGCCCCATCAAAGCCGTTTGGCTGCTGCAAAATACTACCGGTTATGATACCCTTTGTACGCAGCAATACCGCATGCGGGATTGCCAAAAACCTCAGATAAGTTGTACGCCCTGGGTGCCGGTTTTTATGGATGATACAGGCCCGCCCTCCATACCGGGCGGTGAACATTGTGTTTGGGATTATATTACTGCGATAAGTGACAATTCCACGCCAGAGGCATTCATAAAGCAGCGCATTGAGCTGCATTACCGAATTACGGGTAATGAGCCTGCGACACAGACTTGCACCTATTTTGATTGCGAAGCATATTATTCCGATAGTTTGTATCTGGTGAGCATGGCAATTGATCTTGCCGGTAATTTAACAAAATGCTCAACACAGGTTTATTTATCTTCCAATTGTCCGGCAGGTTTCAAGCTGTGCGCGTACACTGAGCAAGGCAAAGGGGTTACCGGTTGGTATCTCAGGCCAGAGGGAAGCCCCGGCGCGGCAAATTTTACCAATTTGCCAGCATATGCGCCACCGGATAAGCCGTGTTTCTCGACGCCAATTTTTTGGATTAACCAATTTTGGCAAAATATCCAACTCACGCCGTATGACACCTTTAACTACATCAAAGGCGTCAGTACATTTGATTTGGTACTGATCAGCAAGCATATTTTAGGGATTGAACCGCTGAACAGTCCGTATAAAATGATCGCGGCAGACGCCAATCGTTCGGGTACAATTACCACATTAGACATTGTAGAATTGAGGAAATTGATTTTAGGCGTTAGCACCAAATTGCCACAAAATGACTCCTGGCGCTTTATACTGAAAGACTATGTTTTCCCGGATCCGCAAAATCCGTTTGCAAATGTTTTTCCGGAAAAATTAGAGTTCACAGGAACAGGGTGGGCGCCACTCATTTACAAGACATTTCAATTCGTCGCCGTCAAAATCGGCGACATCAACCTCAATGCCCTGCCTCTGCAAAACAACCACTCCGAAGACCGCAACCTGTATGACTCCCTCACCCTGATGATGCCGCACGCCCAAAGCGGCGAATTGGTTCCGATTTATTTTGAAAAAGCGCGCCTCGAAGGTTTCCAATGGAGCCTGCAAAATGTTGAACCTGAACTCATTGTGCCCGGGCCAGGGCTTGCCGAAGATAACTTTGCCTGGTCTGCGGAACAACGGACGCTGCGTTGCAGCTGGATTAGTCCCGACGCCTCGGCCCAGGATTTTGATGCCTCGCGGCCCATTTGCTGGCTAAAGCTGAAACAGGCGCCGGTGCAATTGGAAAATGGCTTCGCCTCGGAAGCGTATGAAGCGGGGGCGGTACAGCGGGTTATTCGTTTCAGAAGTTCAGCACTGTTATCTTTTAAGGATGAAAAAGTATTTGTTTCGCCTAACCCGACGCATCATAACACCTGGATTCAGGGCGATGTGATGCAGGCCGGCAACTGGGTTTTTCAAGTGACGGATGCTTCGGGTAAAGTCATTTGGAACGAGGAGACGTATCTTGAAAAAGGCGCATTTCAGCGGGAAATTCCGGGAAATATATTGGCCGTGACCGGCGTGTATTTCTGGACAGCCCGCGCCGGGAATCAACTCCTGAGTGGTAAACTTATTAAAATGTAAAGTAATGAAAATCAGTTATTTATTAATTATTTTATGCCTGTTTGGTATTCAGGCACAAGCGCAGCAGTGCCCAAATGTATTACAGTGTCCGACAGACACAACCATCCTGTGTTACACTAATGCCAATATGGAAGGTCTGTGGCAGAACATGCATTTTTACGATGCTCTGCGGGAGCGCGACGACCTTGCGGAGGCCGGCGTTTCGGTAACTCTCCGGCTGCTGGATACCTGCGGAGCGTTCAGCGCCAACGCAACGCCAGCCTGTCATCTTTTTTTCGACCTGAACGGCGACAATTTGGTGGAATCGTATGTGTACACTGATTCTGCGCAAACGCCCGGAACCCTGCGCTCAACCGTTGGCGGCAGCGAACAGGAACTGGTTTATGATCAGCGTACGCTGCCCGATTCTTTGAAATATCTTTTCGCGCTGGATACCATTTGGCAGGGCGATACCCTGGAAATACGCTTGCGCATGCGCAATGCCCTGGAGAATATTCCGGCGTTTTTGCCCGATGCCGGGGTGTTTGAGGCTATCTGGCTGCTGGAAGGCGATACCTTGTGCCACAGGAGATACCGCTTGAGGGATTGTCAGGCGCCGGAAATAACATGTTTGTCGGTGGTGCCAGGGGTTATTTATGAAACCTTCTTTGGACAAGGCACTGTTTGGCCAAGTGATGCAATTTTAAGTGTGACAGACAACGCAACAGATATTGCAAATCTTCAGCTCGGATTAATCCGAAAATCAGAAAGTAACGGAGTTTTTCCGGAGCCTACCCCGCCTTATAATTTGAGTGTCATTACAGTAAATTGTGGAGATGAGTTAATGCCGCCATTGTCTGCAGAATTATGGGCTCGCGATGCTGCTGGAAATGCGGCATTTTGTCCTCTTCTGATTGTTGTACTTGATCCGGGAGAGATATGTGGCGAAGTACCGCCAACGCTTCAAATTTGCACAAAATCTGAATTGGATAAACCAGTAGCAGGTGTTAGGGTTGACATTGATTTTGTATCTCCATTTCTACCCTCTACGTCTTTTGAAATGAGTGATACGACGGGCTGTGTTTGGAAAAAGATCGCATCTAATTTATTCATAACACCATACGTCCGATTTAAACCGCAACATCGTTATAATTACGTTCAAGGCGTTTCTTCTTTTGATTTGCTGCTGATCAGTAAACATATCCTGGGTATTGAGGCGCTAAATAGTCCGTATAAAATTATTGCGGCAGACGCCAATCGCTCCGGATCAATTACAACCCTGGATATTATGGAGTTACGGAGGCTGGTCTTGGGTATTGATACGCTTTTACCTAATAATGATTCGTGGAGATTTGTGCCCAGAAGCTATGTTTTCCCAAATCCTTCAAATCCATTTATTCAACCTATACCCGACTCTTTACGGTTTGACTGGAATCCATTTGTTGTGGATTACAACTTCGTCGCCGTCAAAATCGGCGACATCAACCTCAATGCCCTGCCCCTGCAAAACAACCACTCCGAAGACCGTACCCTGTATGACTCCCTCTCCCTGATGATGCCGCGCGCCCAAAGCGGCGAGTTGGTTCCGATTTATTTTGAAAAAGCCCGCCTCGAAGGTTTCCAATGGAGCCTGCAAAATGTTGAACCTGAACTCATTGTGCCCGGGCCAGGACTTGCCGAAGAACATTTCGCCTGGTCTGCGGAACAACGGACGCTGCGTTGCAGCTGGATTAGTCCCGACGCCTCGGCCCAGGATTTTGATGCCTCGCGGCCCATTTGCTGGCTGAAACTGAAACAGGCGCCCTTGCGATTGGAAAATGGCTTCGCCTCGGAAGCGTATGAAGCGGGAGCGGTACAGCGGGTTATTCGCTTAGAAAGCGCGCCGACGCAGGTCGGAAAACCCGAAGCGGTAGTAGTAGCGCCCAACCCGACGAGCGGCAGCGCGTGGGTACAGGGGCGTTTGGCGCAGGCCGGCGCCTGGAATTTTCAGGTGTTGGATGCGCAGGGGAAATTGTTGTGGACGGGCAAGGGGTTTGCTGAAAATGGCGCTTTTGAATTGCAAATTCCGGCCCTGGCGATGCCTGTTGCGGGCATCTGCTTCTGGATTTTTAACACTGCTGACACCGTGCAAACGGGCACATTGATTAAACATTAAACCTGAATTACAATGAAAAAAGTCTTTTTCCCCTTCTTCCTGCTCCTGAGCTTTTTTACACTCCATGCCCAACAAAGCGGCAACCTGCCAGATACCATTCGCGTTAGGACGATAACCGGATATGGCGTTGAGGGAGTGCAGTTTGGTATATTTGGTCCTCAACTATTGCCCCTTGCAAATGTAGTAAGCGACAGCAATGGATTAGTCATTAATGCCAGTGCGCTGAATGTATCCCTGGGTGAATATGATTGTATCAGTGGTATGCTGGATACAAATGCCCGTGATGGTATTTCACTGGCAGATGCGCTGCTGATCTCCAGGCATATACTTGGAATTGAGCCTTTGCTCAATCCGTATTTAAGATTAGCAGCTGATGTAAATGGCTCAGGTTCCATTACTACTTTCGACATATTTGAACTGGAAAAACTGTTGTTGGGACAATATTCCGAATGGCCAAATGTGCCTACGTGGCGTATTTTAAACAGCCATTTTGATTTGGGAAATCTAGGTGTTTTTTATGATTCAACGAAACTTCAAGTCACTTGTATTCGATTGAGGGACAGTGTATCGTTTGATTATATTGCGTTTAAAATGGGCGATATAGATTTAGATGGCATTCCCAATCATATTACCCAGCCACAGGGCATCAGTGTATTAGATTCTGCCGATTTTGTATTGCCCGACCTGGCATTTGCTGAAGGTGATACTTTTGAAGTGATATTGCATACGCCGGCGCCGGCGCATCTCGGCATACAACTTGGTTTGCAGTACGATGAAGCAAGTTTAAGCCTTATTGACGCTGAAAAACTTACTTCCATCAACAGGTTTAAAAGTGCTGTTTTGCCGGATGGATTACTCAATATGGTACACTACAACCTCAGTGCAAACTCTGTAACAAGCAACGCACCCTTTGCAAAACTCCGTTTCAAAGCCCTGAAAAGCGGTAAGCTGCGCGAGCTGATTAACCTGTCGCCCGTGCTTAAGCCGATGGCTTTAAAAAACAACCTCAGCAGCGCGCATCCGATGCGCCTGGTTTTCTCCAACACCACGTCACTCAGTATACCTTTCCCGGAAAAAGTACAAGTGCAGGTTTCGCCCAATCCGGCGTCGGAAGCGCAGCGTTTTGAGTTTTACGGCCATCCCGCCGGTGCGTGTTTGCTCAATCTTTATTCCGCAGATGGCAAACTGATCTCAGCGCAGCAAATCCATTTGCAGGGTAGGGGAGTGGAGCATTTTATGCTCCCGACAAGCACATTTCCCCATGTTGGTGTTTATCATTATCAAATTCAGGGAGCACATTGGCATGCTGCCGGAACCTTGTTGCGGCAGTAAATACAAGTTTTTTATTAATGTTGTGAATTCCGGCCGAATGAGTATCTTTCGGCCGGAACGCCTTTGAAGGAAAGGTGTACTTTTTTAATCCATTGTAATTCAATTGTTTAGGACTGCATTCGTTACTGGACAACGCATATTACACTATGAGAAAACCGATTACCCATCTGCTGCGGCTGGGGCTTTTTTTCTTTTTAAACGCCTGTACAGCCGTTCTTTCTGCCCAATGCCCTGTCATCACCAACTGCCCGGTTGGTGCAACAACTTATTGCGACACTTCGATTAATCAGTCAGCCTTTTGGAATATTCCTGGCTACAGTTGGAGTCCGGTACAGCAAGACTCCAACCTGCATGAGCGCCCAATTGATCTGCGTATCAAAATCTGGGATACCTGCGGCAGTATTGAAATTGCCTACACACTTTTTCTTGACCTGGATCAGGATAATATCCACGAAACAGCAATCAGGAGCAGCGACTTTCCGCCCGCCGGAAAAGTTTACGCCGGAAATGCGTATTTCCCAAACTACAACGGTGGCGATACCGCCTGGTTCGACCGGCGACTCCTGCCGGATTCGCTCAAGCCGCGCTTTGATCTGGAAGCCGTGCGGGTAGGCGATACCACTTATGCACGGGTCTGCTGGACCAATCCGGATACCCTCGAACCCTTTATCGCACCCTGGTTGCCGGAGGGCCGCCATCGGGTCGTCTGGACCGTTAAAAGCGGCAGCAATACCCGCGCCTGCGATACCTATTTCCGGGTGCGCGATTGTGCCCCCCCCCAAATAATCCCCCATGCCAATATCGTTACAGATTTTAATGCAAACGGCACCGCTTATTTGAGTATCGCAGAGGCCATTGATACCGTTACGGACAATGTAACAACTTTTGACAAGTTGCTGTATTCTATGCGCATTGCCAATACCGGACCGGGTTTTCCGACCGACAGTAGTGGCGCTCCGGTGCACAGCCTGAGTTTTAAGTGTGAGGATGGCGATCAACACCTTATAGAGCTTTGGGCACGCGACCGTGTGGGGAATGTCAGCTTTGTAGGCGCTTCAGTCATGACCCGCGATACGATAGGTTATTGTTTCTACAATTCGCCACAGTTTTGTGCCGCACCATTTTGGGCGCCGAACAGCAATGTCGCAGGTGTGGATTTTGAAATGAAGTGGAACACCCTGTCGGCACAAGCCGATTCTACCTCCATGCCGCATGGCCAATTTGATTGCGCCCTGTTGGTTACCCAACCACCGGCAAGCGTATTCCGGGTTACGGCGCGGCAGGACAGCACCTTGCTAAACGGTGTTTCCACACTTGATATGTTGCTGATTTCCAAGCATATATTGGGTATTCAGCCCTTCGATCAGCCTTGGAAAATACTGGCCGCCGATGTAAACAACAGTAAAAATATCAGTACGCTGGACATAATTGAAATTCGGAAAGCGGTGCTGGGCATCAATACTAAATTTCCCAATCAGCATTCCTGGCAGTTCTTCAGGGAGGATTGCATCTTGCCGGCAAACCCCTTTGAGGGCACTTGTCTGGATTATTGGCTGCTGCCCACGCAACCCTGGGGGTTCTATGAATCGGAATATAAATTTTTGGGCTTTAAAGTGGGGGATGTAAACGGAAATGCCGTTCCGGGAATGGCCTTCAATAACCTTGAAACGGAAGACCGCGAACCGGTTTTGCTTTACGCTGCTTATGAAGACGACGCCTTGAATATATATGTGTCGGGTTCCGAAAAAATGGAAGGTTTTCAGTTTGAATTACAGGATTTGTCGGCTTTTTATACCATAGACAAAGTGGAAAGTCCTCAGATTCCTGCCTGGAGTGAAGAGCAATATGCCTGGAGTGGTCAAGGTGCGACGCAGGGTCGCTTGCGTGTGAGTTGTATTTTACCGGAGGGGTTTGAACCTGATCCGGCGCAACCGCTGCTTCAATTGCGTTTAAAACCTGGACAACAACGTGCAGAACTCATGCCAGCCTTAGCTGCCGGTACGTTGCGGGCGGAATGGTATGCAGAAAACGGGGCGGTGCATCCTTTGCGTTTTGCATCGGAACTGCTGCACAAAACAAATAAAAATCAATTGGGGCTTCCACAACCCAATCCTGCTGCAACAGAAAGCCGGATACCATTACAGTTGGTTGCGGCTTCCGAGGTAGTGGTACAGGTGTTTGATTTAAACGGCAGATTGGTATTTCGGTCGGTGCAGCAATTGGATGCCGGATGGCATTGGTTGCGCCTGCCGGTATCGGAGTTTCCGGCTTCAGCGGCTTATTGGTGGCAGGTACAGGCCGAGGGTGTAAATAGTGGGGGTAAATTGATTCGCTAAGTTAGCCGATTGATGGATTTCCGAACATGCTCTTAAAAACGATGAGCCGTCCTGAGTATTCAGAACGGCTCATACTTGTATTTATCCCTGAGTTGGGAGTCGCTTACCAGCGATTGTTATTACGGCTGTAGCCACCGCCACCACCACCGCTGTTGCGATTGTAGTCGCCACCACCACGGTTGTAGCCACCACCACCATCACGGCGGGGAGGGAATTTGTTGGATTGACGGTTTTCACGCGGTTCTGCCTCCTTAACTACAATGGTACGGCCGTCGAGTTCCGACTCATTGAGGTTGCGGATTGCGTCCTGAGCTTCCTGGTCGTTGGGCATGTCAACGAAACCAAAGCCTTTGGAACGGTTAGTCATTTTGTCGAAGATAATGGTGCAGGAGTCAACGGCACCGAATTGCTCGAACTGACCACGGAGTGTTTCAGAATCCGTGTCGTAGTTCAATTTTGCTACAAAGAGCTGCATGATGAAAAATGAAAAAAGTGAACAAAAAATGAGCTCCTTAAACTTGACAAAATGAACCAAAATTTACTGCTGCAAAAACAGAACATGTTGCAGTTGACAAGGAATGTGCTCGTGAAAGCAACAAAGGTAAACTATTTTTTTATATCGTGTTGTTAAAATTTAAACTGTTTTGTTTAATCGGTCATTTTTTTCCAAAGTCAGCAAGGCGGCAAGTAACTGCGTGAGTACCAGACCGATAACCGGAATGGACAATAAGGTATCGGCCAGAATGGCTTTTCCACTTCTTCTGAGTTGCTCATCGAGCCAGGGGGCGGGCAGGAGCAGCAGCAGTACACCGAGCAGCGCAAACGCGGTAATCACCCAGGGGAGATTCCAACGGAAAAGACGACTGTTTTCACGTAATTTTCGGCTTGCATCCCACAACATCAGGCTTAAAATGCTCTGAATGATGAAAAAATTGGTATATGAGAGCCTTGTTGCGCCGAAATCAAAATAGCCTTTGGGGCGGCTCAGACCTAATTGCCAGATGAGTACATTGGCTAAAAACAGCGCCGCGACGAGCAACAGCAGCGGCGTTTGAACGGGGTGGGTACGCTGCTGTTGTTCGCGATTGGGCTCTTGATCCAAGGGTATTTTCATGTGAAAAAAATCAGGGTTTGGGGGTGTTTTTTTTCTTCAAAAAAAACAGGTAAACCGGCAGGTGATCGCTATAACCATTGATAAAAATATCGCCAACAAAGGTTCGGAAGGGGTATCCGCGGAAGGCGCCTTCGGTTTGAAGCAACCAGGGCTGGCGATAAACCCGGGCTTTGTAGAGCTGCCAACCGCCTGCTTTTTTATTGACGCAGGCCTTTGAAACGACTACCTGATCGAACAGGCTCCAGGCATCCCGATAGGCCATGGTGCCGTCGCCATTTTTGTACAGATCGTACATCGGGTTGTAGAATTCTGTTTTTCCGACTTTTTCTGTGTCGCCTTTGGCGCGCATCACTTCGGTGAGGCTTTTGTTGTTGGGGTCGTCATTCAGGTCGCCCATCATCAGGATTTTTGCATCGGGGTTCAGGGCCAGCAGGCTGTCGGCAATACCCCTGCAAACGCCTGCTGCGGCTGCGCGCATCCAGGCGCTGCCACTTTCGCCACCGCGTCGGGAAGGCCAGTGCCCCACCATGATATGAAGGGTTTCACCGCCGAAAGTACCGGTGACGTAGAGGATGTCGCGGGTAAAATCACGGTCTTTGGTTTTGGGATCTTCGAGCATGACGGGCACCGGGCGGGCGCCGAGCAGGGTAAAGTATTTGGGTTGGTACAACAGGCCGCAGTCGATACCGCGCTCGTCGGGCGAATCAAAGTGAACGATCTGATAGCGCCGGGGAGCCAGTGCGGGCTGGGCACAGAGGTCTTCCAGTACTTTTCGGTTTTCAATTTCCGCCACACCGAGGATGGCAAGGCCGTCGGGGTTGAGTTCTGTGCCGAGGTCTTTAATGACTTTGGCCATATTGGCTTGTTTGGAAATATATTTTTCAGTATTCCACAACAATCGGCCCTGTGGCAGGAAGTCGGCATCATTGGTGGTTGGGGAGTCAATGGTATCGAACAGGTTTTCGAGGTTGTAAAAACCGATAGCGGCCACCTCGTATTCCGCATTGTTGTTGCTTTGCTGAGCAGTAAGCAGGGATGTTGTGCTGAGAACAAGCCCTGTCAGAAGGGCAAAAAGACGAAATTTAAACATTGAATTCGGGCTGAACTTTAAAAATTTAGGCAAAGGAACGCGTTTTTACCGCTATTCGTCCGCGCTTTGCAATAAATTAACACCAACGCGATGAGGAGCGTCTGTGCATTTTCTACCTTTGAGCCTCTTTTCCAAATTTTTTTTGATTTATTCCAGTTGAATGATTAGAAGACTGACCCTTTCACTGCTCTTCTCCTGCATTGCGCTCCTTGGTTTTGCACAAAAATCAGCCCTGCGCGGTGTCGTGAAAGACGCTGAAAATGACCAACCCATCCCCGATGCCGTTGTCACGGTGATCGGTTCCGGAAAAATCTACACCACTGACGCTTCCGGCGCCTTTTCCATCCCCGACAAACTGACCTGCGATAAATGTCAGCTCAGCATTTCCCATCCGGCGTATGGCCCACTTACTTACGACCTGGAAAGCGGCGATTTTTCCCTGAATGCCGCTGCTCCCAAGCCGATCGCCATTGCGCTGAACAAACTCCTTGTGAATGAGGACAAAATTCCGGCCGACATTCCAACCGTAACGCTTGAAGAAGCGGACGCGGAAACGGAAGGTGGCGGCGATGTGGCCAACCTCTTGCATGCCTCGCGCGACGTGTTTCAAACCGTTGCCGGTTTTGGATGGAGCGCTTTCCGCTTCCGCGAACGCGGCTACGAGGGCAACACATTTATGACCCTGCTCAATGGCGTACCCATCAATGATGTTGAAAGTGGCAACACGCCATTTAATGAATTTGGCGGCCTGAACGATGTGCTGCGCAACCGCAACTCTTCCATCGGATTGGATGCTGCCGAACTGGCGTTCGGCGATTTGGGCGGCGTAACCAGCATCGATACTCGTGCCAGCCAGCAGCGCAAACAAACGCGTGCCTCCTACGCCATCAGCAATCGCACCTACAACCACCGTGTGATGTTTACCACCAATACCGGCCTCATGCCGGGCGGTTGGGCGGTATCCCTTTCCGGCAGCCATCGCTGGGCGCAGGAAGCTTATGTACCGGGTACCAATTTTCAGGGCACCTCTTACTTTCTGTCGGTGGATAAAAAATTCGGTGATCGCTTCGGCCTTAACCTCACCGTACTGGGTTCGCCGTTTAAACGCGGCCGCTCCGCCGATTCTTTCCAGGAAATGTACGACCTGGCCGGCACCAACTACTACAACCCGCTTTGGGGTTACTGGAACGGCGAAAAACGCAATGCCAGCACGGTTTCCAACAACCAGCCCATTGCCATCCTGCGTTTTGATGCCAACCTGACGGAGAAAACAAAATTGCTGCTTGCCGTTTACGGACAAACCGGCCGCAATACTTTCGGCGCCATGAACTTCTTCAACGCCCGGAACCCGAACCCCGATTTCAACCGTCGCCTGCCCAGCAGCCTCGAAGATCCGCGCCTCGCTGAATTGCAGGCCCAAGCCCTGCGCGAAGACGAAAACTACCGCCAGATTAACTGGGCAGCCCTGTATCAGGACAATCAAAACAATGTAGCCAACATTAATAATGCCGATGGCGTTGCCGGTAATACCGTACAGGGGCGTCTGGCCAAATACATTCTTGAAGACCGCCGCAGCGACAACAATGAAGCGGGTACCAACGTGGTGCTGAACCACCAGTTCAATAAGCGCTTCAAAGGTACTTTCGGCGCGTTTTACCAATATTACAGCAGCCGCAACTACAAAGTGGTGAATGATTTGCTCGGTTCTGATTTCTGGGCCGACTTCGACTTCCTCGGCAACTTTGAAGACGACGGCTCCACCGCGCGCAACAGTGATATCCGCACACCGAACAACCTCATCCGGGAAGGCGAAACGTTTGGCTGGGATTACAAGGAAGAATCCCGTCGCAGCAGCGCCTGGACGCAGTTTGAATACAACGCTTCGCGTTTTCAGTTTTTTGCAGCTGCGGAACTTGGTCGTACCACTTACTGGCGCGATGGTTTGATGCAAAACGGTCGTTATCCGGAGAATTCTTTAGGCGAATCAGAAAAGCTGAATTTTACTCCATACAATATGAAGGGTGGGGTGACCTGGAAAATGAATGGTCGTAATTATTTGTACGTCAATGGTTTGTACGGAAAACGTGCGCCGTTGATGTCGGATATTTATTTCCAGCCTACTTTCCGGGATATCGCCGTTCCGGATGCTACCACTACCGGCGTTCAGAGTGTTGAGGGCGGTTATTTGCTGCGTGCACCGAATTTCAAAGCTCGTTTTACGGGTTATCTGACCGATTTCAGTGGCGAATATGAGCGTATTTTCCCGGGTTTGTGGACAGCCAATGAGGTATTGAGCGAAGTTGACTTCGGCAATCTGGGCAGCGGCGCCAATCAGGATCTGATTCTGGAGACGAATATCTTCCTTGGCGGAACCATTCTGAGCGGGGTTAATCGCCGCCATACCGGCATTGAAGCGGCGTTTGAGTACAAACCTGTTCCGAGCTGGGTGATTTCGGGCGCCACTTCAATTGGTAAATTTTATTACACTTCTCGTCCGAAAATGCTGCTTTCTTTGGATAATGGCATTCCGTTGCTCGATGCAGGTGAGGTTTACCAACTGAATTATTATGTGCCGCGTACGCCGCAAACAACGGGCGCGCTCAGCCTGAAATATGAAAGCCGCCGTTTCTGGTTTGCCTCCTTGAGCCTGAACTATGCCGATAATATGTGGTATGAGTTTGACCGTGCGCGTCGGACGGCGCGTTATGTAGGCGGTCTTGAAGAAGGTACCGACATCTGGAACCTGATTCTCGATCAACAAAAAGCCAAATCTGCCTTCACCCTCGACTTCTTCGGCGGAAAATCCTGGCGTATCAAGACCAAGTACTTCCTGTACCTGAACGCCGGCGTGAACAATATTCTGAACAACCAGAATATTGTAATTTCGGGCCGCGACTCTTATCGCAATGCCTTCCGCCGCGATATTGCCGACGAGCGTTTTTACACCAATGAACTCACTTATGCGTTTGGCACCAACTACTTTATCAGTTTGGCCGTTCGCATGTAATTCAAACCACTGACCATCATTTTTTCATTTCAGAATATGAAAATGCTTCGCAATTTTTCACTGCTCCTGAGCCTCCTTTCCCTGACCCTCTTGTGGTCTGCCTGTATTAAAACAGAATTCGACGAACCGCCAGTAGGTGGCGTGGTTGTTGAACTGACTCCGAATAAAACCATCAAAGCGCTCAAAGCACTGCACCTTACGCCCGGTGGTTTTGACCGTATTACCGACGACATTATCATCGGCGGAGAAGTTGTTATGGATGATCGCTCCGGCAACTACTACAAAACCATTGTTATTCAGGATGAAACCGGCGGTATTGAAGTGAAATTCAATGATGCCAGCCTGTACGGTTCTTATCCGGTTGGCCGTAAAATTTATATCCGTTGTCAGGACCTCCTGCTGACAGACTACAACGGCCTCACGCAGCTTATCGGCAGCACGGTAGAGCAGGGCGGCGTTTTGGAAGACGTTGGTATCACAGAAGCGCAAGCGCGCCTGAAGGTAGTGGGCGGCGCTTACAGCACAAGTCCTGTTGCGCCTAAAGTGGTAAATATCACCAGTATAAATGCAGATATGATCAGCACTTATATCCGCCTGGAGGATGTGCAATTCATCACCGCTGATACTGGCAAGACTTGGGCGGATCCGGTCACACAATTTAGCCTCAACCGTACTATTGAAGATTGCGACAAACGCCAGCTTGTAATCCGAACAAGCGGTTTCGCAGATTTCGCAGGCCAGAAAACGCCTGGTAAAAATGGCGCTATCGAAGGTGTTTTGGGTGTTTTTGGCAGCACCTATCAGTTGTTTATCCGCAATGCCGATGCGGCTGCGGGTATGACTGCTGATCGCTGTGCAAGTACCGGTCAGGGTACGGTAGTTGATATCAGCTCCATTCGTGCAGGTTTCAGCGGCACAACTACCGTTGTACCGAGCGGTAAAAAAATTCGCGGTATTGTAATTTCAGACCGTGCGGGCAATAATCTTAATAACCGCAATATTTACCTGCAAGACGGTACTGCCGGTATTGTGGTACGCTTCAGCGCTGCACACAGCTATAATTTGGGCGATGAAATTGAGGTGAATGTCAGCGGTCAGGAATTAAGTGAATTTAACGGGCTGATGCAGGTAAACAACGTGCCTTTAGCGAACAGCCTTGGCCTGGCTGCCGGCAAATCGGTAACACCGCGTGTGGTAACCGTTGCGCAGTTGAATGCCAATTTCAATGCCTGGGAAAGCACGCTGGTACAGATTGAAAATGCGAGCATTACAGGTGGTACCACCCTTTCTGGCAGCCGAACCGTAAACGACGGTAGCGGTTCGATTACGATGTTTACCCAAACGACTGCAACGTTCTCCGGAAATCCGGTACCTGCAAATGCTGTGAAAGTAACGGCAATTGTCTCTGATTTCAACGGCAAGCAGATCATTTTACGCAACGCATCGGATATTCAATAAGCTGTAATTGAAAAGAAACCGGCGCCCGCCTCTAAGCCTTTGTGCTTTGGAGGCGGGCGTTGTGATATAGGATACAGATGAAAAAAATTGCAGTTTTTGCTTCAGGTTCGGGGAGTAATGCCCGGAAAATCATGGAATATTTTCAAGAACATCCGGGTATTCGGGTGGCATTGCTGGTATCCAACAAAGCAGATGCCGGCGCTTTGGAGATTGCCCGCAGTTTTGGTGTTCCGACGCATACGATTAATCGTAACAGTTTCTACCAGACTACGGAATTGCTGGAGGTGCTGCGCATGCATGACATACATTTTATTGCGTTGGCTGGTTTTTTGTGGTTGGTTCCGGCTTATTTGGTGCAGGCATACCCGCAAAGGATCGTAAATATTCACCCTGCGCTGATTCCTAAATTTTGTGGAAAAGGTATGTTTGGCCATCATGTACATGAGGCCGTCAAAGCGGCCGGGGAAACCGAGAGCGGCATGACCATTCATTTTGTAAATGAGCACTACGACGAAGGTGATATAATATTGCAGGTCAGAACGCCCTTGTCGCCCGATGATGATGCGCACCGTATTGCGGCCAAAGTGCTTCAATTGGAACATGCGTATTTTGCCAAAACCATTGAACAGATTTTACAAAACAATCAGGATGCAGGAGCTTAAGGCCATACATCATATTGCGATTATTTGCAGCGATTACGCGCGCTCCAAAGCCTTTTATACCGATATATTAGGTTTAAAAGTAGTTCGGGAAGTATGGCGTGCAGCGCGGCAATCCTGGAAACTTGATCTGGCCCTGGGCGATCATTACGTCATTGAATTATTTTCCTTTCCCGAGCCGCCGGCAAGGCCGAGTCGGCCCGAAGCAGCGGGTTTGCGGCATTTGGCGTTTGCGGTAAGTGATCTGGATGGGGTAGTGGCCCGGCTGGAGCATTTGCAGGTGCCGGTTGAACCTGTCCGCGTGGATGAATTTACCGGAAAACGCTTTACGTTTATTGCCGACCCGGACGGCTTGCCACTTGAATTTTATGAAGCAGATTGATTATGTCTGCGCTACAAAGCTGAACGTCGTTTCAATTTTTTTTTGGCATTTCCTCAAAATTACATAACTTTGTTCATCAATCGTTTTTATGGGAGAACCTACTATGCCACTCAATCCTATGCAACTTGAGATGTTGCAATTACTAAATAGAGAGCTATCAACTGAAGATATCTCAGCAATAAAACGTCTTATTGTTAAATATTTTTCGGAAAAAGCTATTGAAGCTGCTGATAAGTTTTGGGATGAAAATAATTTAACCGAAGAATATTTCCTGAATATACACGAGCGTACACCTTATCGAAGATAAGTAAAAAAGGTGTTATTTGCTTGGAATTGAAGCATTCTCTAAAATGATCTAATCACTACCATGAACTACAATTTGTTTTTTGCTTTCTTATTTTCTTTGTTTGCTCTAGTTTCTGAAGCCCAAACACCGGATACCCTGCGCTTGCCGAAACCTGTGGATTCGCTGGCACTGGCAACAGACAGCATGGCATCAGGCAAAACCAAAAGAAATACGCCCGCGCTGCGGTTTTTTAAAAAAAACTACCCCAATCCGCGTGCTGCGGCACTGCTGGGTGTATTTCCGGGAGGCGGGCAACTGTACAACAAACGCTGGTGGAAAGTACCACTCGTGTACGCGGGCATGGGTGTTGCCGGCTACTTTGTAGTGGATAATGGCAAAGAATACCGCGCTGCGCGCGACAATTACCGCTGGTTGGTGGATGGCGATACCCTCACCAATCCGGTCGGCAAATTTGCAGAAGCAGATGCGGCTCAACTGAAAGCCTATCGCGATGCCTATAGTCGTTATACAGAGCTTAGCTGGGTTGCTTTTTCACTAACTTATCTCCTCAGCATCACCGAAGCTTTTGTAGATGCGCACCTGACGCATTTCGATGTGAGTGAAGACCTTACGTTGCAAATCAGACCCATGGCGCCTTCAGCATACGGCAATGCCGGTATAGGCTTCGGGGTACAGTTTGACTTTGGCGGCAACAAAACCCAACGCAATTTTGTTAGAAGCGGAAAATCAGTACCTTTGACAGGACTGCCGTGAATGAAATTGTCGACAACGAACGCGATGGCGCGCGCCTGACCCGCAGCCATTTTTTGCAAAGCCTGCCTTTCCCGCTGCTGCTGGGAATCCTGCTTGTTTTTGTACAAATCTTTCAGGACTATTCCGGGTTTGATCCTGGATACTATGGCATAATGCCCCGTCGGATGTGGGCCTTGCCCGGCGTGCTCACCGGTCCGCTGGTACACGAAAACTGGAACCACCTGTTTTCCAATTTTTTCCCCATCGTTACCGTCACTTTTACGCTCCTGTATTTTTACCGGCGCATTGCCATGCGTGTCTTTTGGGGCATCTATTTCAGCACCGGTGCGGCAGTATGGCTGCTTACATTCAGAGAAGATACTTCCCATATCGGTATTAGCGGCGTATTATACGGGCTGGTTTCTTTTATTTTCTGGGTGGGTGTTTTTCGGCGCAGCCTGCGCTCCATCATATTGGCAGCCATTATTTCCATGTTGTACGGCAGTATGTTTGTCGGGATATTTCCGGATGAAAACCGGCCCAATATCTCTTGGGAGAGCCATGCCTGGGGTTTTGTGATGGGTATTGTTTTTGCCCTCATTTTCCGTGCGACCCTTGAAGATGAAGAGCGTCATGAACAGCGCCTGGGCGCGATTTCGGAGCCGGATGAACCAGCCAAAGCCTTTTTGCCACAAGATATTTTTGAAAAAACCAAAACCCAACGCGCTCAGGAAGCTGCTGAAGAAGCGGCCAGGAGGGCAAGGGAGGAAGAAGGCGGCGAATGGCCAATGTGGTGGCGGAATTTCAGCTGAGGCTGTACAGCTAAATAAAATGCATCAGCTACCCAACCACAGCGCCCGTGTCTGCTGTCTGTGTAAACAAAGACTTTTACCGCGATGTACTGACTTATGTTTTCATTTGGTAAACGCAAATATTCGGATGAAGATCTGGTGCAGGGATGCATACAGAACGATCGGAGCGCCCAGGAGGCGCTATATCGCCGTTATTTTGCGGAAATGCTGCGCATGTGTCTGCGCTACACCAAAGATGAAAACACAGCTACAGAAATCGTCAATAATGGTTTTTTAAGGGTTTTTAAAAAAATTTCCACGTTTGCTTTTAAGGGAAGTTTGGAAGGATGGGTACGGCGGCTGGTATATCACAGTATGGCCGATTATTATCGGGAAAATGCCCGGTACCATCATTTTCTGATCTTTGAAGAGCACGATGCCATTGAACCGGAACGCGGAAATGAAGGGTTTTATGAAGAAGATATTTTGAAAGCTGTCAGAACCCTTCCCCCTGTATCACAAGAAGTTTTTCGGCTGTACGCCATAGAAGGGTATAGTCATTTGGAAGTTGCACAACACCTCAACATGAGCGAAGGTACGTCCAAATGGCATCTCAGCACCGCCCGCCAGCGCTTGCGCGAATTGTTGAGCAGGCAGGCGGATCTGGAGCAGCGCCCTCCAAAAGTGAACAGTGCGCTATGAATTTTATGAATAATCGCAAACGCCTTACTGACCGCGGCTGGAGCCAAATGCGGCAACTGTTGGATCGGGAAATGCCCGTCCGGCAACGCCGACCCATCATTTGGTGGTGGCTGGCTGCCGCTTTTTTACTTGGCTGTTTAAGTTCGGCCCTTTACCTGCAACATTTGCAACGCAAACCGATTGTGTATGTGCCGGTTCCGCAAACCGTGTATGTCACCAAAGAGATTCCTGCCCCCAATACCAACTACAAGGCCGGGAATACGAGCAAGCCACAGGGGGATCAGTCCATCTCTCAATCAAATTTGAGTAGTGGTACTTATTTAGCGCAAAAACAGGCAAATTTCCAGGCCGTTGCGCGCACAGAGTCCCGTTTTGGTGCAAAGGGTGATTTGCACGCGACACAAAACGCTGTTGCACAATTATTGCCGACATCAGTTCTGCCTGCGGAAATACCTGATTTTTCGGCCTTTATTTTTGATAATCCCGTTTGCTTTCCGGTACACGAACCTTTATCGGGCCGTATCAAGCCCTTGGCCCTCGCCGATCCCGGCGCTGTGATGGGCGTCAATGTTGAAATGGCGCGCAAACGCAACTATAAACTCCTGGCATTTGGTATAAATGCAGCCATTGCCACAGAGCGTTTCCAGACCATAAACCGCGCTTCGGCCGGTCTATTTGTAGATTATCAGCCGCTAAGGCAATTTGGTTTGCGTCTGGGATTAGGTTACCAGCACGCGCTCCCAAGTGCCCACACGCGTCCGCTTGCCCCGATTACCGCAGCCGATTACATGCAGGCAACCGGGTATTACGGCCTGATTGCCGCACTTCGGGACAGTTCCGGGCAATACCTGGTCAATCCTTCCAGCACGGTTGTAGTGCCGGTATCGCGCCTGCATCGTATTGAAGCGCCGATCAGCTTGTACTGGGCGCCTGCGGGCCGCTTGCGCCTGTATTCCGGTGTGGTAGTTCAACGTATTTTCCAGGCTAAAACCAGCGACCACAGCTTCATTGAAGATGCCGATGTGGTGGTGCAGAATGGTTACCGCGCCGCGCGTATGGATGAGGTGGTGTCGCGCCGGATAGATCGCTGGTCTTTCGACTGGATGGCTGGCGTTGGGATGCGCATTTTCCCGCGCTTTGAATTAGGGTTTGCTTATCGCGAAAACGTGCAGAGCAAATCGAGCATTGAAGCGCAAAAAGCGGACATTATCAGCAATCCCGATATTCGGGAAGGGCTGATGCGCGTCAAACGTCCGCAACTTACTTTGTCAGGTACAATGTTTTTCTGATACTTTATCACCATTCTTTTGCATGAAGCAAAAACAGGGGTCGGCCGTAAGGTGCGACCCTTTGTTTTTATTCCTCTACATAATCCAGATCGGTGTGGAAAGTATCTTTCATGCCCCAGAGTGCTATAAAGGGAATGACAAGACAAATTGCGCCAATGAGCCATGCCGCAGCAAGCACATTGCCGCCAATTGAAAGCCCGGCAACCGCTACACTGTTGTCCTTTAAATATTTAAAAGAAGCATTAATGGGCACCTGCATGCCGCGGGCAAAATTAGGCACAGATGTGGCTACCGTCGCGCGCAGGTTGACGCCGAACTGCTCGGCAGCGATCGTTACAAAAATCACCCAGAAACCGGCTGAAATGCCCAGCAGGAAATGCGAAACATAGAACATTGCCGGCGTGTTGAACTGCCCGCCAAGGTACCACACAACTGCCAGCACATCTAAGCTCAGGAAAATCAGCATCACTTTTTTTCGGCTTTGCAGCCATTGACTAATCAGGCCGGAACCAACGTCTCCGAGAATAAGTCCGGTGTAGCAGGCAGCAATGGCATTGCCCGGGCTGATACCCTCCAAGCCTTTTGCCTTGCCAAACTGATCGGAGAACATAATCAGTACACCCACTACAAACCAGGTAGGCGTGCCGATAAAGATGCAGCGCAAAAAGCGGAAAAAACGTTCCCGTTTGGTAAAAAGGGCAAAAAAGTTGCCTTTTTGCACATCAGATCGGGCTTTTGTTTGCTCAAAAATACCCGATTCCTGCACTTTGATGCGTAAAATGAGCAGCATCAAACCCAAAGCACCACCGATAAAGTAACAGGTCTGCCAGCTGAAATTTTTACTGATTACCCAGGCGAGTAAAGCGCCCGTAAGCCCGACAGCCGCTACGATGGTCACGCCGAAACCGCGCCGGCGGCGGGGCATCAGCTCCGCAACAAGCGTAATACCTGCACCGAGTTCTCCCGCCAGCCCGACACCTGCAATAAAGCGGTAAAAAGCGTAGTCTGCGTACCCCTGTGCCAAGCCGTTGAGCAAGTTTGCAAGCGAGTATAAAGCGATGGAGAAGTAAAGTACTTTTACCCGCCCCTTGCGGTCGCCTAATACCCCCCAAAGGATGCCCCCGAATAACATTCCTGCCATCTGCCAGTTTTGAAGCAGCAAGCCGTAGTCAAAAACCTCCTGATCGCTGTATTTGAGGTCTTGCAAGCTCGCTTTGCGTACAAAACCAAATAAGAGCAGGTCGTAGATGTCGACAAAATAGCCGAGTGCGGCAACGAGAATGGCGGTGTTTGCAGATTTAGACATAGGGCAGGTCAGGAAGATAAACGTTTACAGATTGCACAGGAATTGCATCACATCAACCCCGTCCGGGTAATCTTTCAGCCCGGGGTGCTGGGTGTCGCCGAAAGCAAGGGTATTCAGGGACGGGAGAGACACCGCACTAACGATACACTGTATCTGGTCGGCGATACTTTGCAGGCTTGCTTCGAGTTCGTAGAGGTCGTTGTAGTATTCGTAATTCAGGGAGGCGATACGCGATTGCAGGGCGCTGTTTTCCGTCAGCAGCAGGCAGCCATTGTTATAATGGTGTATTTTGTTCAGAATGAACAGGGTAAAGTTGTAATCGAAATTGTTTTTCCATTTGTTGTGCATGGAAATTTCACGGTATTCGTGCAAAACTTCCATTAAATGCTCAAAATTATAGCCATGTGGCACATATAATTTACTGACATTCCGGCAACCCAGTCCAAAATAGCTCACAATATCGGCGCCCAGTGCCAGTAGCTCGGCATCGGTTTCCTGGCCGCTGAGAATGGCCACGCTGTTTCGGTTGCGTCGGATGATATGCGGGTATTTGCCAAAATATTCTTCAAAATAGCGGGCGGTGTTGTTGCTTCCGGTGGCAATGACCGCATCAAAATCCCGCAGGGGAGCCTCTGCGCCTACGAAATGGGTGTAGGCGGCGCTCGCCGGTTCAATTGCTGCTAATGCCTGCAACAAAGCCGGCAGCAGGTATTTGTCTTTATCTGAAAGCTTTACGACGGCCGTATGCCCGGCCATAAAAACGCAAAGCCAGTCGTGAAAGCCGACCAACGGAATATTCCCGGCCATGATGAGTCCGACACGACATGGCGAAACCCCCTCAACAGGATATTGCGCTGCCCAGGCGTTCAGTTTTTCAGGATCAAGAAATTCCGCTGCGATTGCGTTTAAGCTGCGCTGTATGTTTTCCTGCGTAAACCAACTGTTTTCTATTTCCGAGCGGCGCATGGCCTGTTCGAGGCGCTCCTCCTTTTCAAGTATCCATTGGCCCAGTTTTCCCAGTGCTGCGATACGGGCCTGTAGTGATAAAGTTTCCATGAGGCAAATATAGCAGTAAATGGACGGGACTTCAGGGGCGCAGCATTTTTTTGTAGGCGGCTTTTATCTTTTCGGGCGGCTTGTTGCGATTAAACATATAAAATGCCAGTGCATTGGCAAGTTGGACACGCAACCAGGAATTGTTCCGGTATTTTCGTGCAGAAACGAGCGCATTTTCAGGTAGAATTTCAAATTTCAGCAGGGGAAGAGCGCGGCGCAGAAAATCATACTCTTCCATCACCACGTAGCGTTCATCGTATGCACCCAAGGCTTGAAAGTCGGATTTCGAGATAAAAAAAGTTTTATCCCCGCCCTGGCACCACATAAAATAAAATCTTGTAAACCAGGAGTTTATGCGTAAAATCCAGCTATCCGACTGAAAGCGGTAACGAAAACAGCCCATTTGAACGCCCCTTTTGAGCGCATTGGCGATGGCTTGTTCAAAACCTTGTGGCGGCAGCGTATCTGCGTGTACAAAGTAAAGCACTTCATGGGAGGCATTGGCAGCGCCGAGGTTCATTTGTCGGGCGCGTCCGGAAATTGGGCTGTTTATCACCCGGGCTCCGGCGGCATTTGCCACGGCGGCGGTATTGTCGGGACTGTTGGCGTCTACGACTATAATTTCCGACTGTGGGCTGTTTTGTTTAAGGTAATGCAGCAATGCGCCGATGTTGCCTGCTTCGCAGTAGGTGGGAATGATGATACTCAGGCGCATACTCAGAAAGCTTCTCCGATGGTGAGGTAAAAGCTGTTGTTGTTTTTGCCCAGGCCGAATCCGTAATCAAGGCGCAGGTGCAGGTGTTGCGTGCGGTCAAATTCAAAACGCAGCCCGGCGCCGGCATTGGGTCTGAGCCTGACGGCTTCGTTTTTTCTGCCAAAAACGGCGCCTGTAGCGAGAAAGCCGACGCCTTTAAAGCGCCAGAAGAGGGGGAATCGGAATTCGCTTTGAAGCAGCGCACTGTGCAGGTCGCGGAATTTTCCATCGGGATAACCCCGCAGCCGCCTTGGTCCGCCGAGTTGTGGCAGCAGGAAAAACGGGATATCGCCTGCGCTGAATTGCAGGGCGCCGTGCAAAACGAGTACCTGTTTTTTGCCGATCGGGAAATAGCGGGCGGCATCGGCTGAGAGGCGGAGGTGCTTAAAATGACTGCCGATACTTTGGTTGCCGGCAAAGGCGGAGAGTTCTACAAAAGCGCCTTTGTGCGGAAAGAATTGGTTGTCGCGGGAATCATATAACCAAACGGCACCGGCACTGCTCATGCGTCCGCCCTCGCTGCCAGTGAGTAGTTTTTGATCAATTTCGCCGCCTTCCTGCACTTTAATCATGGTAAAATCGTCGAATTGCAGGCGCAATCCGACCAATTGTTTGGCATTGAGGTTGCGGGCGAGCGTCAGGCGCAGGCGCGGGTATTGAGCGGTGTAGGGTTCGGCGAACTGATTGGAATAGGTGTTGCCGATGCCAAAATATTGATAGAAGTAGCGGAACCAGCCCAGTTCGCCATACGCGCGCCATTTGCCGTTGCCGCTATACCATTGAAAGGGGAAAAAAAGCAGGATTTGCTCTCGCTGCGTAAACGCTGTGGAGATGGTGATGCTGCTGCGCAAGGGCTTGCCCGGAAAGGTAAGTATACCGCCGGCGCCGGCGCCCCAGCGGGTGTCGTAGCTGTAGAACAGGAGCGGAACCGCAAAAATTTTAACTTTTTTTTCCGGTTTGAGGGCGCTGCTGTCTGTTTTTTCGGACGCAACATCCTGCGCACGAATACAGGCGGGATACAAGAATAACAACGCGCTGGTCAGCGCGATTATTCGGGTAAAATGAAAGGACATATCGGTAGAATTACTCAAATGTACGAGTAATTCAGCTTTTCCGGATGGAAGAAAAAACCAGATTGTTGAGAAATTCTACGATTTGATCTTCGTCTTTATCGGCGGTAAAGTCGGTCAGACGCGGCAGATTCTGCATAAAATAATATTGCAGATGAGCCATTTCGATCAGGGTGCTGGCCAGCGAGTGGGGGTATTTAAAATCGGGGTTGTACTCAATGAACAGGTCGGCTATACGGGCACAGAGGTCTTTGTAAGGCTTAAAAAGCTGGCCCTGATTGATCTGGCTCACTTCGCGGGTGAGGTAGGTTTTGCTGCTTTCCGCGATGACGATTTCGTAGAGTGCTTTTTTATCGAGGCCGGAGCTGTCCATTCCTTCCGGCAATTGCCGAACGAGCAGGTTGATAACGGTTTGGATTTTTTCTTCGGAGCTGTGGAGGTTGTGGAGTGAAAACACCACCAGGTATTCCAGGAAATTCCAGTACCAGTTCAGGATGTAAAGCAGCAGCCGGTGTTTATTTTCGAAGTAGCGGTAAATGCTGGCTTCGGTGGTGTGCATTTCATCGGCTAATTTTTTGAAGGTAAAATGCTCAAAGCCAAGTTTGTGCATCAAGATTAAACCCTGGCGAACAATATTTCGTCCAAGTTGCGTATCTTCGGGATCCCTTAAGACAAGTTTGTCGTTGGGGTGTATTCGAATCATGAATTGCATGTGCTCGAAAAATTTGTGCAAAGGTACACAATGCGCCGTATTTGTTAGTTTTTAGTAATCTTTTTTTAAAGTATGACTATTTAAAACGATGGCGATACTATTGTAAGTTTTTTATGACTTAAAATATTGTTAAGAAGGCAACTATCAAAATCTTGTGGCGTTTATGATATGATTTTTGTGTGGTTTATTTCAATCTTCAATTTTCATTATGAAACATTTGCCTGAATCATTGTCCAATATCCTCCAGCAGTTTTACGCACAGGGTTATGTGTTGCATGAAAACAAGATCAACAACAGCCCTAACGAATCGTTGCAGGCGCCGGATTGGCGTTTGGACAGCGTTCGTCGTATCCCGCCGGGCGCCGATCATTCGGAAGCATTTATTGTCGTAGCGGTATCGAGTGTCTACCGACAGTCCAGGCTTTTATTTGTGGAATCTGTAGCTGCCCAGCAACGTTTTGACCCGATGCACTTGATGCGCAGGCTGTTTGCCGTAGGGCGGAATAAACAGTAGACTGCAAAAAATATTCCAATTCCCTTTCCATTTTGCGTTTGCCCGGTTTTCTTTGCGGGGTGAACCGTTTTATCCTAAACTGGTCTGGCTTACGGGGGCTTGCCGCTTTACTTTTGATTACCCTGCGGGCTGCTGCACAGGAGACCCCTCCTTTGCGGCATTTTGTTCCGGCTGAATATGGCGGGCAAAATCAGAATTGGTCGCTTGGGCAGGACAGCACAAGCGGTTACATGTATTTTGGTAACAATGCCGGCGTATTGTGTTTCGACGGGGTTACGTGGCAGCAATGGCATATGCCGGAAAAGCAGACGGTGAGGGCGGTGGCTATCGGGCCGCATGGGGAGGTTTTTTGTGGGGCTTTTGCAGATTTTGGCTATTGGCTGCCCGATCCTCAACACGGACAGCCGGTTTATCATTCGCTGAGTAAAGGTTTAAAGGCTGATAATATTGACCGGGAAGAGATCTGGAATATTGTGGTATGTCGGGATTACGTTTTGTTTCAATCCTTTTCCACGCTATATAAATATGATTATCAGACGGTTACGGTGCTTAGTCCGCCCGGAGCCATTATGTTTGCCACGCAATTGGGGCAACGGGTGTTGCTGCCGGTGATCGGGTTGGGGGTGTATGAACTTTTGCCCGACAATACTTTTCGTTTTGTAGATGGGACACAGGCGCTTGGGGACCGGATTGTACAGTTTTTAGTGCCCGGAGAGGGGGATGCGCTTTGGATTGGTACGGCTGAGGACGGCATTTTTGTATCTGAAAACGGTCGTTGTACCGCTTGGAATCATCCGCTTAATGGTATTTTGCGGGGAAAACAGCTTAACCGCGCCCTGCAACTCAGCAGTGGTGGCTGGGTTTTTGGGACAATTCTGGACGGGGTTTATTTTTTAGACCCAAAAAATCAGCGGGTGCAGCACCTGCACCGGGGCAACGGCTTGCAGAACAACACAATTCTGGCTATTCTGGAAGACAAAGCCGGCGATTTGTGGTTGGGCTTGGACAAAGGGCTTGACCACGTTCAGCTGAATAGTGCGTTGACTTATTTTCTTGACCCGAACGGATTGCTGGGTACGGTTTACACGGCGGCCTGGCATCAGGGGCGTTTATATGTAGGCTCCAATCAGGGTGTTTTTGTACAAACGCCGAATGGTTTTCAGTTGTTGAACGGCACGCAGGGGCAGGTGTGGCAACTGGAAGTTTTTGGCGATGCCTTGTTGTGCGGGCATAATTCCGGTACTTTTCAGATAGAAAACGGGCTGGCTCGGCGGATTTCGCCCATCACTGGCGGCTGGCATACTTTACGGGCGCCCGGGCGCAGTGATTTATTGTTACAGGCGTCTTACACGGGTTTGTTGTTGTTCAGGAGTAAAGGGAATGCGTGGGTTTTTGATCGGCGAATTGGTGGTTTTGCCGCGCCCCTGCGCAGGCTGGCATTTGATAAGTCCGGAAATTTATGGGGGGTACATCCCAATCGCGGTTTGTATCGCCTGCGCATCAGTGACAACCTGAATGAGGTGCGGGAATTCAAATTATTTACCAAAGCTGACGGTTTGCCCGGCGACTACGGGCTTGATCTTTCGAGAGTCGGGGATTCTCTGATTTTGAGTACGGCTTACGGTGCTTTTCGCTTAAATGCGAAGGATGGCGCGGCGGTATTTGAAGCGCTGGGCGATAAGCGCAGCAGGCAAAAGTATATCGCTGTCAGAGCGGGAGAGCATTATTTGTGCGACAGCAGCGGTTTGTATTATTTTGTTCGCGGGAAGCGTGTACAACAGTTTGATATACAATTGGTTCCGCAGTATGAGCAGGTTTTGGCGCTGCAAGATGGCATTGATTTGTTTTGCCTTGAAGATGGCTATGCCTTGTTTCGCCGGGAATATGCCGACAGGGCGCTGGAGCGGCAGTTGTATCGGGTACAAATTCGCAATATCAACAGTATGGAAGGTGGCGCCTGGCTGCCTGTTGACGGATTGAAGATACCCTGGCAGCATCGCAATTTGCGGGTTTGGGTGGCGGCGCCGGTATTTGCGCATGCGCCGCGTTTCAAATGGGCGCTGGAAGGGCCGGTTAGTTTTTCCGGCGTATGGGAGCGTGCGGCATTTCGCGATTTCAACAACCTCCCGCCCGGCACATACTCTTTGAATATTTGGGTCGACAGCCTTGCGGAGCCAGAGGTCTGGCGTTTTCAGATTTTACCGCCCTGGTATCGGAGCTGGTGGGCTGTGTGTTTGTATGTGATGTTGCTGCTGGCGGTTTTTTGGGCAACAGAATGGTACAATCGGCGTCGGCTGAAACAGCAGCGGGCGCATTTGGAAGCTGAAAAAAGAGAGGCATTGGAGAACCAGAAGTTGCATGCGGAGCGGGAAATTTTAGTGTTGGAAGTGGAGAATAAAAACCGGGAGTTGTCGAATGCGGCATTTAACCTGATTCGTAAAAACGAAGTGTTGCAATCGCTGCGCGAGGAACTGCGTCAGGCAGATGCTTCCAATCTGCACAAATTGGTGCGCCGCATAGACGCGCATCTGGAAGGCGAGCACGACTGGGAAATTTTTGAAGCCAGTTTTAATCGGGTGCACGATGAGTTTTTCAAACGCCTGATGCAGGACTATCCGGAGCTGACGCCGGGGGATTTGCGGCTGGCGGCATTCCTCAAAATGAACCTTGCTTCCAAGGAGATTGCGCCCTTGTTGAACATATCTGTGCGGGGGGTAGAGAACAAGCGATACCGCTTGCGGCGTAAATTAGGCTTGCCGGAAGATGCCAATCTGACGGAGTTTTTGATGAGTTTTTAGGGTTTTTTTGCCAATTTTGGGTATGGTGTAGTAATAGTGAGGTGGATTTTTATATTATGGATGTGTATTAGACCTAATTTTATGTGGTAATTCAAAATGCTTTCCGAATTAACGGGAGCATTTAAATTTTAAGCACTTGAAAATACGTTTACTTCTTTTGGTTTTGTTGGGGAGCAGTTGCGGGTCTTTTGCCCAGACACCGGCAGCGCCGGCATCCCTTACGGTAGAGGCCTACGAGTGTCATACCGAGTTGCGCTGGCCCTTGGTAAGCGGCGCTGTGTCGTACCGGATTTATCGTCGGGAGGCCGGGCAGCTGAACTTTACCCAACTGGCGCAAAACTCCCAAAATCAGGGATACATTGACTGGACTTGCGACGAGGGTCAGCAGCTGTCGCTGGAGTATGCGGTGAGTGCGGTGAGCAGCAATGGGGTAGAGGGCCCGAAGACGAATACCGTGGCGGCAAGTACGGCGCCTATGAGTGATGAGGCCTTGTTTGATATGGTGCAGCGACAGACCTTTCGTTACTTCTGGGATTTCGGGCATCCGGTGAGTGGTATGGCCCGTGAGCGCAACTCTTCCGGACAGACTGTGACTACCGGTGGTACCGGTTTTGGGATAATGAGTATTCTGGTAGGTGTGGAGCGCGGCTGGATCACGCGGGAGCAGGGTTTGGATCGCCTGATTCGGATTGTTTCCTTTTTACAATTCGCTGATCGTTTTCAAGGCGCCTTTCCACACTGGATGGACGGCACAACGGGCAACGTGATACCTTT
Source organism: Chitinophagales bacterium (assembly GCA_017303875.1). Classification (GTDB taxonomy): domain Bacteria; phylum Bacteroidota; class Bacteroidia; order Chitinophagales; family Saprospiraceae; genus M3007. The sequence continues at coordinate 61,283 of JAFLBP010000015.1, forward strand.
TAGTCAGTATGATAATGGTGGCGACCTGGTCGAAACTGCATTTTTAATTCAGGGCTTGCTTGCTGCCCGACAGTACTTCGACCAGGCTACGCCCCTTGAGCTGGCCTTAAATGATGTCATTACGGATATTTGGGAGGATGTGGAATGGGATTGGTACCGCCGCAACAACAGCAATGTGTTGTATTGGCACTGGTCGCCGAACTATGCCTGGCAGATGAATTTTGCCCTGCGGGGTTTCAATGAAGCACAGATTGTATACCTCCTTGCTGCGGCTTCGCCGACCCACGGCGTACCGGCTACCTTATATAACAGCGGCTGGAGGGGCGGCAATTACAACAATCCGAGTATTCATTTTGGCAAACCGATTTATTGCGGGCCATTTGGCGGCGGGCCTTTGTTTTTTGCCCATTACTCTTATTTGGGTTTTGACCCTCGGCCGTTCAGAGATCCGGTTTGTAATTATTTCATCCGGAACCGCAACCACGCGCTGATACAGCATGCGTATTGCATTGCCAATCCGGAGCAACACCAGGGGTATTCCGGCGATTGCTGGGGCCTGACGGCCAGCGATAATCCGTTTGGTTATCTGGCGCACGATATTGCCCCTTCCAACGACAACGGCACCATTTCGCCAACGGCGGCCCTGGCCTCATTCCCTTATACGGCGGATGAGAGTTTTCGGGCTATGCGGCATTTTTATCGCGTGCGCGGTCAGCGGCTCTGGGGGATTTACGGGTTTTATGATGCCTTTAACCTTGATCAGAACTGGTATGCCAATTCATATCTGGCCATTGACCAGGGGCCGATTGTGGTGATGATGGAAAATTACCGCTCGCAGCTGTTGTGGCGGATGTTTATGCGCAACCCTGAAATAGAACCGGCTTTGCTGGCGATGGGTTTTACGCCAGACAACAGTGTGGCTACATCAGCCCCTGCGCAGCAGCATAAATGGCAAATTCTGGGCAATCCGGTGCCGGCCAACTTACCGCTGAAGGTATATGCCGAGCAAAGTGGCACTATACAGGCCAGCCTGTTTGATGTACAGGGAAAGCTGGTTTTGCAGACAAAAAAAGAAGTGGTTAGCGGGCAGGTATTTAGCCTGGATCTGCCAAAACGCAGCAAAGGGCTGCATTTGCTGAAAATTCAAGATCAAACAACAGAACTTGTGTTTAAGATAATCCTCGAATAAACCCTCCGAAAAGCCATGAATCCGAAGTTTTCACTTAACCAATCTAAAATGAAGTGCTTATGAAACAATTTTTGCTAACCATGCTGCTGGCGGTACTGAGTATTGCCGGTGTATCGGCGCAGGTCGTGTACGAAGATTTTGAAGGCGGTGTGCCTGATCTTCCGTGGCTTGGACTGAACGGTACTTACAACGGGGCTGTTGCCAACCCCGACAAATCTGGCGCGAACACAAGCGACTGGGTGGGTTCTTACACCAACAATCCGTCTTTTGATTTCTGTTTTGCCCTGTACACTTTCCCGGCTACGCTGGACATCAGCGAGAACAACCAGTTCAAGATGAAGATCTGGTCGCCTACTGCTCCGGCAAAAGCCCTGCTGAAACTGGAAGGCCCCGGCGGCCCGGCGGTAGAAAAAATCATCGACATCACCGAAGCGAACAAGTGGGTGGAATATACCTTTGATCTTTCGGCCGGTGCAGGTTACTCCAACCTGAAAACGATCTTAGTGTCGTTTAACTCCTTTGTACTGGGCGACAATGCCACGTACTACTTCGACGACATTCGCGCGGAAAAGGCAGAAACCTGCTATGAAACCTTTGAAGGCCCGTCGGGTATCAACTGGATTGCCCTGAACGGTACCTACAATGGCGCCATTGCCAACCCGGATGCTACCGGACTGAACACGTCGGCCACGGTAGCTTCTTACAGCAACAACCCGGCTTCCGACTACAATTTCGCGTTCGGCACCATTACTGCCGGTCCGATCAACCTGAGCACCTATAATCAGTTCCACCTGAACGTTTGGGTGCCGGAGCCGACAGAAGTGCTTTTCAAGTTGGAAGGCACCGGACAGGCCCTGGAAAAAACGAAGTATGTGGCCGTTGGCGGAGCCTGGCAGACGCTTACGTTTGATATGTCGGGCGCTGCAGCATTTAACACCATCAATAAAATTCTGATTGTGTTTGCGCCGGGTAAAACAGGTAACGACAAAACTTATTATTTCGACAACATTTGTGCAACACCAAATGCTTGTGTGGGTGCAACGACCAATCCGGAAATGCTTGACGATTACGAGTGCAACCGCAATGCGGCGTACACGGGCGACTGGCGTTTCTTCTCGGTGGTGAAAAACCCGGCTCCTTCTGGTGATAACAACTCCACCAAAGTGGGTCGTTTTGAAGATCCGGTTGGCGCCGGTTCTGAGTGGTCGGCTTTGGTAATTGCCAGCGCCAACCCGTTTGACCTTTCTACGCGCAACCAGTTCCGTCTCAAAGTATGGGCGCCGAAAACAGGTACCCTTTTGCTGAAGATTGAAGGCGGGGCAGGCCCGAAAGAAGTGCCCATTCAGGTAACAGAAATCAACAAATGGGTAGAATACAATGCTGATTTTGCCGATCAGATTGGTAAAGGCCACAACAAGCTCGTGATGTTCTTCAATGCAGGTGTGCCTGGCGAAGCCGGTGACATTTACTTTGTAGACGATATTCGTCTGGCGGGCCAATCGGTTGTTCCGGTTGAAACTTTCCAGAACGGATTGTCGTTGGGCTGGCAGGCACTCGACCAGAACAACACCCTGCACGGTACATTCACCGGCCCGACGGCCAACCCGGCTCCGGGCGGTGTGAATACTTCTTCGCAGGTTGGTTGCTACACCCGTGGCAGCTCAGCTTTCTCCACCCTGCAGGCGTTCTCGCTGAACAACTTTGACCTGACGGTTAATGGTCAGTTCAACCTCGATGTGCTCAGCCCGGCAGGTGGCGGTACGGTTACCATGCAGCTCAACTCTGCTACACAGGGTAATAAAGAAGCTACTGCAACGGTGGCAACACCTGGCACCTGGGAAACCCTGAATTTTGATTTTTCGGCGTTCTCTGCGATTACCGACTTCTCCGAAGTACGCGTACTCTTTAATCCGGGTACCGGCGCTACCGGCGAACAATGGTGCTTCGACAACCTGACACAATCGAAAGTAACGGTTGATCCTTGCGCAGGTGTAACGGTCATCCCGAATATCATCGACGACTTCGAATGCCAGCGTAACTACACCTCGATTTTCTACGGTACGAGTGATATTAAAGTGGTGAATAACCCGCACCTCACACCGGAAAACGGCTCGCTCAAAGTAGGGGAGTACAAAGACCCCGCAGGTCCGGGTACGGAATATGCAGGTATCGGTATTGAGTTTCCTGCGCCTCCTGATCTGAGCATTTACAACCACCTGACTTTGCAGGTTTGGGCGCCTCAGGCAAATGTACCTTTCCTCTTTAAACTGGAAGGCGGCGGTGCTGCGGTTGAAAAATTTGATACATTGGAGCAGGCGAATACCTGGTACAAATTTGATGTCGACTTTAGCGGTGCCATTGGTACTACGAACACTAAATTAGTGATCTTCTTCAATGTAGCCAGTGCAACAGGCGGCGGCACTTATTTTGTGGATAATATCCGCTGGTCGCGCGCCGGTTATAATGGCTGTGTAGCCGACCACGAAACTCCGGGCCTGATCACCGGCTGGCGTTATTTTGCCAATGGTGCGTTGGAAAATAACGATTTTGAAATCGTGAATAACCCGAATCCGACCGGCCTGAACACCAGTGCTAAAGTAGGTAAATTTGTGAAAGCAGGCGACGCCCTGCCTTTTGCAGGTATCTATACCAACCCGAACCTGGAAGCCGCCATCGACTTCAGAGGCGTGAAAACCATCAGTGCCAAAGTGCACATGGATCACATTGGTAATCTGGCGTTGAAAGTGGAAGGTTCAGAAATCGGCGCTCCGGCGTTTGAGATTGCTGTACCGAACACCAAAGTGAACGAGTGGGAGCTCATCACCGTTGATTTCGCCGCAGTACCCGATAATGGTGCTTATCGCCGCCTTACCCTCTTCTTCGACCTGGGTATTGATGCAACGGGTTCAGATGTTACGTCGTATTTCGACGACATCGTGATCGGTAATGGTTCCTGCACGGTGAGCAGCGTATTTGACCCGGTTAAAGTGGAGCCGATGCAGATTTCGCCCAATCCGGTGAGCAACACCCTCTGGGTAGTTAATCCGGAAGACGTCGTGCGTCTGGAAGTGTTCAACTTCCTGGGTCAGCGTGTAGCTTCGCTCAATACCCTGGGCGATGTACGCAGCGACATCAATGTTGAACGCTTTGAGCCGGGCATGTACCTGATTTCCGGTTACGACAGCTTTGGTCGCCTGCGCGCCAACGCCAAGTTCGTCAAACAGTAAATTCAGTTATCAGTTAACAGTCAGCAGTTAGCAGTCAGCAGTTATCAGTTATCAGCTTTGCTGACTGATCACTGTTGACTGATAACTGTTGACTGATCACTGATCACTGATCTAATTCTTTTTTTATGCTGATTTATACTTCTGCTTTTTGGCGTCGTTGCCAATTAGCCCTGTTTTTTATTGTAGTTGCGACAGCAATGCGGGCGCAGCCTTTGCCCAATACGCCAATTGGGGCCGAGAAGCCGCCTTTCAGCATAGAGGAGCTGCAACGCCGGCATTTCAAATTTTTCTGGGAGCTGGCGCACAAAGAGAATTACCAGGTGCCGGATCGCTGGCCGACCGAGAGTTTTTCCAGTATTGCGGCCACGGGTTTTGGTTTGTCGACTTATCTGGTTGGCGCCGAACGCGGCTGGATTACGCGGGAAGAAGCTGCCAGGCGGGTATTGAATACGCTTAAGGTGTTGTTGAATTTACCGCAAGGGCCGGAAGCTGCCGGCGTTGCGGGTTATCGCGGTTTTTTTTATCATTTTCTCGATACACAAAAGGCGCTGCGCTACCAGCAGGTCGAACTTTCCAGTATTGATACCGGCTTACTGATGGCCGGTGTTTTGTCGTGCATGACGTATTTTGATGCCGACAGCCCCGAAGAAAAAGAAATTCGCCGGATTGCGGATACGCTTTACCGGCGCGTGGAGTTCGACTGGTTTATGAATGAGCAGCACCGTATGAGTATGGGCTGGTTTCCGGAAAAAGGTTTCCTGCCTGCCGAATGGCGCGGGTACAATGAAGCGATGGTATTAGTATTGATGGGCATGGGTTCGCCGACGCATCCCCTGCCGGCCGATGCCTGGGAAAAATGGTGTCAGTCTTACTATCGCAGCACGTACAAGGGACAGGATATGGTCAATTTTGGCCCGCTTTTCGGGCATCAGTACAGTCATATATGGGTTGATTTTAAAGGAATTCAAGACCCGTACATGAAAAAAATGGGTATTGATTATTTTGAAAACAGTCGCCGGGCGGCTTTGGCCAATCGTGCGTATTGCATAGAAAATCCGAAAAGGTTTAAAGGATATTCTGCCGATATCTGGGGACTTACGGCTTGCGACGGACCAGGGTATGCCGAAAAAGAGCACAATGGCCATCGCATGGTATTCGATGGGTACAGTGCCCGCGGCGCTGCTTTTGATTACCTGGTAGATGATGGCACCATTGCGCCGACGGCGGCTATCGCCTCCATGCCTTTTGCGCCGGAGGAATGCCTGCGCACGGCGGAAGCGATGTGGAAGCATTATCCGGTGGGCGAATTTGGCTTTTTTGATGCTTATAATGAAACGTTTACCTGGAAAAAAGACTGGCACAATGGCCATCCCGAATACGATTACTGGGTCGATGAGGATTATTTGGGCATTGATCAGGGGCCGATTGTCCTGATGGTGGAAAATTACCGCTCGCAACTGATCTGGAAACTGATGCGCAAAAACCCTTACATCGTACGTGGCTTAAAACGTGCCGGTTTTCAGGGCGGCTGGTTAGACAGTGTGCCGATGCCGGCTTATGAACAGGCGGCCTCACGGCAGCCTAACCCGGAAGTGCCTATTGATCCGCGCGGATTTTTCAGCAGGGAAATGTACAGCGACGCGCAGGGCATGAAACTGCCTTATCATTTTATGAAACCGACGGTAAAAAACAAGACCGGGAAATATCCGCTGGTGATCTTCCTGCATGGTTCGGGCGAGCGCGGCACCGATAACCACGCGCAGATGCGCAACGGCGTGCTGGCATTTGCTGAAAAAAGCACCCGTGAAAAACATCCCTGTTACCTGCTTGCGCCGCAGTGTCCGCCGGAGCAGCGCTGGGGAGGAAGCAGCAAGGATTGGCAATCGCTGTTCAGCGAAAACCCAACCGAGCCGGGGCGAATGACCCTTGAATTGATTGAAAAAACGCTTCGGGAAAACCCGAATATTGACAGCGACCGCATTTACATAACAGGTTTGTCTATGGGTGGTTTTGGTACTTTTGATTTGCTGATGCGCCGCCCTGAACTGTTTGCTGCCGGCCTGCCCTTGTGTGGCGGCGGCGACCCGAAAGCGGCCGCGCGGATTAAAAATATTCCGCTTTGGGTTTTCCATGGCCGAATGGATGATGCGGTGCCCTTCCGTTTGTCGGAAAACATTGTGAATGCTTTGAGAACTGTTGGTGGCAAGGTTAAATTTACCGAGTATTCAACCCTGAACCACAACATCTGGGACGTCACTTACTACAATCCGGCGGTGCTGGATTGGCTTTTTAAACAAACAAAACGTCGATAATATGTTTACCCTTTCTGAACGAAATCGTTGGCGCCCGGACCTGCTGTTGCAACCGGCATTTTTGCTGGGGCTGGCGCTTTTATTGCTGAACGACTTTGTGCTCAAAACTGCCTGGAGCAATGCATTTACCGGGAAATTATCCGATTTTGCCGGCCTATTCATTTTTCCTTTGTTCTGGGTTGCCATTTTTCCCAAAAATAAAAATTTCATTTTCGCCCTCACGGCGCTTGGCTTTATCTGGTGGAAATCGCCTTTAAGCCAGGGTTTTATAGATTTTTGGAATAGTAATGCCCCTTACGCCATTGGCCGGGTAGTGGATTATTTGGATTTACTGGCGCTCACTGCCCTGTTGCCGGCTTACGCATTGACACAAGGCCGCCAAACCTCGGCACGCCTGCGCCTGCATCCGGTTTTCCCACTGGCATTGGCCTTTTTTGCCTTTGCCGCTACATCCAAATCGCCATATTATTCTGTGAAAATGAACAAGCAATATGAAGTGCCGGTGGCGGCGAGTCAATTGCTGGAAACCGTGGATGCTTTAGACGAGGTTTCGGCATCCGGCAAAAATGAAAAGAGCAAACTGCCCCGAACGATTTACATCAATACGCCGGGTTTGAATGATGAGGTAAAGTACCTGATTTTTACCGTAAAAGTTTCTGCTACGGCTACGGGTACCGCTAAATTGGAAGTAGAAAATTGCAATGCCTACCGCGGGGGCATTTACGGCTATGGCTTTTTGACAGAGAAAGCCGAAACTGCTTTTGAAACCCATGTACTGAATCCTTTGCGCAACCTGCCGCCCAATTTCCTGGAAACGAGCAAAAAAATTGATGCCCTGATGGCTCAGATGACCTTGCAGGAAAAAATCGGGCAGCTCAACCTGTACACTACCGACTGGGGCGCTACCGGCCCGACCATCCGCGAGGGGTATGCCAATGATGTGCGCGCGGGCAACTGCGGGGCCTTGTTCAACAGCCATACCACCACCTTCACCCGCGAACTGCAACGCATTGCGGTGGAAGAATCGCGCCTGAAAATTCCCCTGATTTTCGGTTATGATGTCATTCACGGCTATAAAACTATTTTCCCCATTCCACTTGGCGAGGCCGCTTCCTGGGATTTAAATGCGATTGAAACTTCCGCGCATATTGCGGCTAAAGAAGCGGCAGCGTCTGGCTTGCACTGGACCTTTGCGCCGATGGTAGACCTTGGCCGCGATGCCCGCTGGGGCCGCGTCATGGAAGGGGCCGGGGAAGACACCTGGTTGGGTTGCCGTATTGCCGAGGCCCGCGTACGCGGATTCCAGGGCAAACAAATTGGCGCTACCGATCGCGTGGTAGCTTGTGTAAAACACTATGCCGGTTATGGCGCTTCGCAGGCCGGTCGCGACTACAACACCGTAGATATGAGCGAGCGGTTTTTCCGCGAGTACTACCTGCCGCCTTACCGGGCAGCCGTCAAAGCCGGCGCCCGCACGGTAATGACCTCCTTCAATGACTACGACGGGGTGCCGGCAAGTGGCAACAGCTACCTGCTGCGCAATATTTTACGTCAGGAAATGGGCTTTAATGGTTTTGTGGTGACCGATTACACCTCTATCAACGAGATGGTGATGCATGGCGTTGTGGCCGATGAAAAAGAGGCAGCCGAACTGGCTTTTAATGCCGGTGTAGATATGGATATGCAAAGCTCCGGCTTTGCGCGTTTCCTGGCCGAATCTCTGAAAGCCGGAAACGTTAAGCAGGCCGATATTGATGTTGCGGTGCGCCGTATTCTGCGGATTAAATACGAATTGGGTCTGTTTGATGATCCGTACCGCTTTTGCAACGCCGAGCGCGAGCGCACGGTGGTTTTTAGTGCCGAACACCGCCAGGCCGCGCGGGAGATTTCCCGCAAGTCTGTGGTGCTGCTCAAAAATGATAAAAATGCGTTGCCGCTGAATAAATCAACAAAAATTGCCCTGATTGGCCCCTTGGCCGACAACCAGAGCGAACTGATCGGCAACTGGAGTGGGGCAGGTGATGCCAAGGATTGTGTGAGCCTCCTCCAGGGACTGCGCAATGCCGGCGCCAACGTAGAGCACGCAAAAGGCTGCGAATTTGAAGGCAACGATAAAAGTGGTTTTAGTGCCGCCCTGGCCCTGGCGCAGCGCTCCGATGTGGTTGTGCTGGCCATCGGCGAGCGCGCCATGATGAGTGGGGAAGCCGCCTCCCGTGTTGATATTTCTATTCCCGGCGTGCAGGAAGACCTGTTAGAGGCCCTGGCCGCAACGGGCAAGCCGGTGGTGGTGGTGCTGATGAATGGACGCCCATTGGCTATTCCACGCACTGCCAAGGCAGCAAGTGCCATTCTGGAAGCCTGGTGGTTAGGTACAGAAAGCGGCAATGCGCTGGCGGATATTATTTTCGGTGCCTACAATCCTTCGGGTAAGTTACCAATGTCATTTCCCCACCACGTGGGTCAGGTACCTTTGTTTTACAACGAAAAAAGTACCGGCCGGCCTTTTGATCCGAATTCCAAGTGGACGAGTAAATACATTGATTTCCCGAACGAACCGCTGTATCCTTTTGGCTATGGCCTGAGCTATACAACATTCAATATCGGAGCACCCAAAACCGATAAAGCAGGTTATATGGTAGGCGAAAAACTGAGCATCAGCGTGCAGGTACAAAACAGCGGCACGCGCGCGGGCGAAGAGGTCGTGCAACTGTATATCCGCGATCTGGTGGGTTCCGTTACGCGGCCGGTCAGAGAACTGCGCAATTACCAGAAAGTGATGCTCCTGCCCGGCGAAAGCAAAACCCTGACCTTTACCCTTTCAGAGGAGGATCTCAGCTTTTTCCGTCGCGACATGAGTTTCGGTATGGAACCCGGAGAATTTGACATCATGGTTGGTCCGGATTCCAGAAATGTGCAAAAGGTTAGGGTAAAATTCGAGGAAAAAAGACCGTAAATAGTGATGAGCGATGAGTGATGAATGGGCATGTTTATTCGTGCATTCGTGGCGGTAATTTTTATAGCCACGAATGCACGAATGGCTTCGCGCTTTAGTATACCCCGAACCTCCAAACCCCGAACCTCCAAACCCCGAACCTCCAAACCTCCAAACCCTGAACCTCCAAACCCTGAACCTCTAAAACTCAAACACATAATTTCCCATTGATATGAAGCAACTTAAACAAATCCTGACCATTGCGTTGCTGCTCCTTGCCTGGGGGCTGCACGCACAACACAGCGTTAAGGGCACTGTGACGGATAAGGCCGACGGCACTCCGATCATTGGCGCCACCGTGCGCGAACTCAACGGCAACGCTGGCGCCATCACGGACGTTGATGGCAAATTTGAACTAAAGGTTTCCTCACCGGAAGCTGTGCTTAGTGTCACCTATACCGGCTACAGCCCTTCTGAAGTGCCCATTGAAGGGCGTTCGGAACTCAGCATTACCATCGGTTTTTCCGATAATGTGCTGGAGCAGGTGGTCGTTGTTGGCTACGGCACGCAGAAAAAAACCGACCTGACGGGCGCAGTTGGTTCGGTGAAAAGTAAAGACTTGGAGCGCATCCCGACAGCCTCTGTCGATCAGGCGCTGCAAGGCAAAATGGCCGGCGTGTATGTGACGCCCACCTCCGGTGAGCCTGGCGTTGGGGCGGTTATTCGTATTCGCGGTACCGGTACCTTGAATAACTCCAACCCGATTTATGTGGTGGACGGTATGATTACTTATGATGCTTCTTTCGTAAATCCGCAGGATGTTCAGTCGATTGAAGTATTAAAAGATGCCTCTGCGGCGGCAATTTACGGCTCCCGGGGCTCCAATGGCGTTATCATTATCACCACAAAAAACGGTAAAAAACGCAAAGACGCCGTTATTACCCTGGGCACGTATTACGGTACACAGTCTATTACCAAAAAGCTCGATTTACTGAATGCTACCGAGTTTGGTACCCTGTATAATGAGCTGATTAATCAGCAATATTACCCCGACCCCTCGGCCCTGGGCGAAGGCACCGACTGGCAGGATGAGATTTTCCGCACCGCCCCGATTGGCAATGTTCAATTGGGCATCAATGGCGGCAGCGACCGCTATTCCTACAATGTCAGCGCTAACTATTTCAACCAATCCGGTATTCTTAAAAACTCTGAATTTGAGCGTGTTACCCTGCGTTTGAACAATGAATTTAAGGTAAATAACTGGCTGACCCTTGGCAATAACCTGGCTTATGCCAATGTACAGCGCCAATACGCGCCCGGCGTAATTGGCGGCGCTTATCGGATGCCTCCGGTATTTGCTCCGCGCGACAGCACCGGTGATTTCACCGACCCGACTTCGCCTTTTGGCCTGGCCATCGGCAACCCCGCTGCCGAGTTGTATTATCGTCAGAATAATTTCGCGCGCTCCGATCGTTTCTTCGGAACGGTTTACGGCAATATCCAATTGGCAAAGGGCCTCACATTCCGTTCCAATTTCGGTTTTGATATTGAAAATGGTCGCGGCCGTTCTTTTACCCCTAAATTTGAAGTCTCTGCTTCACAATTGAACAAAGATGACCAATTAAATGTGTCCATTGGTGAAAAACGCGACTGGATTTGGGAGCAAACGCTGAATTACAACAAGGAATGGGGCAAACACAGCGTGACGGTGCTGGCCGGTTACACGGCTGAAGAACGCCGCTATGAGTATCTGAATGCCGGTCGCCGCAATTTCCCCGGCACTTCCGATGTGGTGCTTTACCTGAATGCGGGCAACGACACCACCCAAACCAACAGCGGTGGGGCGCAGGAAGAGGCGCTGATTTCTTACCTTTTCCGCTTGAATTATACTTTTAACGACCGCTATTTACTTACCTTCTCAATGCGTACCGACCAATCGTCGCGCTTCACGGCAGGTAATCGCACCGGCGTGTTCCCTTCCGTTGGTCTGGGCTGGAACATCGGACAGGAGGACTTCATTGAGAACCTCAATATTTTTGACAACCTGAAACTGCGCGCCAGCTATGGTGTGCTGGGCAATCAGAGCAGTGCAGGTTTGTACCCCAGTTATGGCTCTATCACTACAGCTTTGTATGCTGTTTTTGGCTCGGGTGAAGACCTCAACCAGGGCGGTACGCTCATTACCCTCGGCAATCCCGATTTGCGCTGGGAAACTGCCCGCCAGACCGACGCGGGTGTGGAATTTGGTTTGCTGGGCAGTCGCCTGACCGGTGAAATCGACTGGTACAACCGCTTTACTTACGATATCATTGCTGCGGTGCCCATTCCGGCTTATGTTGGTTCTTCCGGCGACCCGGTAGTGAATACCGCCAAAGTGCGCAACAGGGGCTGGGATATTATGCTGAACTGGCGCAACAACGGCGATAATTTCATTTGGAATATCGGCGGTAATATTTCTCCGGTAAAAAATGAGATTGTAGAACTGAACGGCCAAAAAGCAGAAATTTTCGCGGCCTTCCTGCAGGGAGAAGCGGCAACCCGCTCTGCACCGGGCCTGCCCATTGGCGCTTTCTACGGCTATGTGACCGATGGCGTGTTCAATACTGCCGAAGAAGCTGCCAGCTCGCCGCGTCTGGGCAATGAAAGTGCCGGTGACCTGAAACTCAAAGACCTCAACGGCGATGGCGTGATCACGGCTGATGGCGACCGCACCTATCTCGGCAGTCCGATTCCGACCCTTACTTACGGCTTTAATGCCGGTATGGAGTGGAAAGGATTTGACCTGAATGCTGATTTGTTTGGTGTTAGCGGTAATAAAGTATACAATGCCAAACAGACCTTCCGTTTTTCGGTTTACAACTGGGAGCAATCGTTTTACGACAATCGCTGGACGCCGCAGAACCCCGATGCCGCAACACCGCGTATTACCAATGGCGGCCACAACTATCGCGTAACGGATCGCTTCCTCGAAGATGGCAGTTTTATCCGCCTGCGCAGCCTTGTTTTGGGGTATTCTTTGCCGCAAAGCCTGATTCAGCGCCTTAAAATTACCAAGTTTCGGGTGTATGCAGGTGGTACCAATATCTGGACAAGTCAGAAATACAGCGGTTATTCGCCGGAGTTCAGCAACTCAGGAAATGCCTACGAAGTAGGATTGGATAACCTCGGTTACCCTGTAGCAAAAACCTGGCAAGTAGGTTTTGACGTAACTTTCTAAAACTACACGACTATGACAACTCGAATTTCTTCCAATCTCCTGCGCCTGACGGCCATTGTCGTGCTCTTTCTGGCAAGTTGCCAAAAGGATTTTCTCGACCGCAAGCCGCTCGGCCAGCTCACCTACGACACGTTCTTTGAAAATGAAGAACAGGCCGTACTTTCCGTAAATGCCGTTTACAATCAATTCCGCGATTGGGATTGCATTTCCTTTCCTTACATTGGCAATACCGACATCATCAGCGATGATTCCGACAAAGGCTCCACGCCGACGGATGCCTTGTATATGCTTGAAATAGATGACTTTACGTTTGACCCCACCAATGCGACCTTCTCCGGCGTCTGGCGTGGCTATTACCGTGCCATCGCGCGTGCCAACCTCGCCATCGCCCGTATTCCGGATGTAGACATGGATGTGGCCAAGCGCAATCGCCTGATCGCGGAGTGCCGTTTCCTGCGCGGATACAGTTATTTGCTCCTGGTGCAGTGGTTTGGCGAACTGCCCATCATCACCGAGCCTTTGGGCGGTGATTCTTATTACACCCAGGAGCGCCGTCCGGAAGCGGAAGTGTATGCGCTGATTGAGAGCGATATGTTATTTGCGCTGCAAAATTTGCCTGAAAAATCTGCTTATCCGTCGGGCGATCTCGGTCGTGCAACCAAAGGTGCAGCGCGTGGTATGCTGGCCAAATTGAGCATGCTGCGCAAAGACTGGGCAAAAGCCGAGCAATATTGCCAGGAAATTATCAACTCCGGAGAGTACAGCCTGCTGCCCAAATACGGCGACAACTTCCTGCCGGTGGGCGAGAATGGTGCTGAATCCATCTTTGAAATTCAGGCCGCTGCTTTACCGCCGAACAACGGCGTGGTGGGTCCGGGCGCAACACCTTTCAACATGGTACAAGGCGTGCGCGGTATTCCCAACCTCGGCTGGGGCTTCAACCGGCCTTCGGACAACCTGGTTTCGGCTTATGAAAACGGCGATACGCGCCGGGAAGCTACCGTATTGTATGTGGGTGAAGTATTACCCGATGGTTCGGCCGTGGTGAAAGATAACCCTGAAATTGTCGGCGAACGCTTCAACCAGAAAGCCTGGGTGCCTGCGCATACCGGTTTGCAGGATAATGGCCCCGGCAATATCCGCGTGATGCGTTATGCCGATATTTTGCTGCTTTGTGCCGAGGCGCAAATGGAGCAAAACAAAATTACAGAAGCGCGTACACTGCTCAATCAGGTGCGCAAGCGTGCGCGGGGCACTAACAACTTCATCCTGCCGGATGTAACCGTAACGGATCAGGCGCAACTGCGCGAACGCATTTACCGCGAACGCCGCGTGGAATTGGCGATGGAGCAACACCGCTGGTTCGACCTCAAGCGCTGGGGCCGTCAGCAGCAGGTGATGCAGGCCGTGGGTAAAAACTTCGTTGCCGGCAAGCATGAATACCTGCCTGTTCCACAAACCGAGGTGGACCTGACCGGCGACAAAATCCGCCAGAACCCGGGATACTGATCTTAATGATGAACGATGAATGATGAATTTTGGGGTGGTTGGATCGTTCTGTTGGTTTGATTTAGTTTGGTGATTTAGTATAAAGACCCGGCTCGTATGGTACGAAGCCGGGTCTGTTTTTTAGAAATTACCACATCACCGCATCCGCCATCGCATTGCGGAATTCGGTAAATACCGGTTTCAGGTTGCTCTTGGCGTCGGTGCCGTAATTGACGAAGTAGACCATCGTGCGGTCTTGGGTCGGGAACCAGTACATATCGGCGGTGTAGCCGAGGTCGCGGCCGCGGTGTCCGTAGGCTTGTTCGTTGGCTGGGCGCTCGGTGAAGTCGCGGAAAATACCTAATCCGTTGGCGCGGTGCACATCCTCCACTTCTTCGGTGAAGCTCAGCATTTGCGTGAGCATCGGTTCGGAGAGCAGGCGTTTTTCGCGCACCAAGGCTTCTATAAACACCTGTAAATCATACACATTGGAGTAGACGCCGCCATAGCCGTTGCCGCTGCCGGTGTTGTAGTTGGTCACGTTGAGCAGGGTATTGTTGTTGTACAGGTCGAAATAGCCCTGGGCCGTGTTGGCGGGCAGCGGATCGTGCCAGTAATAGGCCGTATTGTCGAGCGCCAGCGGACTGATGACTTTTTCGCGCAACAATTGGGCGTGCGATTTGCCAGTGGCTTTTTCAATAATCATAGCCAGCAGCAGGAAATTGGTATTGGAATAAGTGGGCTTGAGATTGGCGGGCGCGAACTCCGGCTCATCGTCGTACACATATTGCAGCAGTTCCTCGGGCGTCCATTTGCGGTCGGGCTGGTTGAGCACGGCGAGGTAAAAACCATTGTCTTCAATCACATCAGCGATACCCGTGCGGTGGTTCAACAACATACGCACGTTGCTTTCGCGTGCATTTTTGACGTGCTCGATCACCTCGGCATCCACCCATTTACTGATCGGATCGTCGAGGCTGAAGTAGCCCTCCTCCGCCAGTTGCAGGGTAAGCGCGCCGATAAAGGTTTTGGTAATGCTGCATGCTTTCGACACGGTGCAGGGTTTCATGGGTATTTTTTTGGAAATATCGGCCATGCCGGCAGCGCCAACCCAGGTGCCATATTCATCGCGGACGAGGGCGGAAATGCCGGGCAGCCCCTTGGCAATATGCGCCTCCAGCACTGCCTGATAAATGGCGGCACGCGGGTGATTGGGCGTCGGGGTAAAACTGCAATCGGCGCTGTGGCCGACGTCGTCTTTCTGGCAGGCTTGCGGCGCGAGGAACAGCAGTGCTGTCAGCGCCAGTATGGTGGTGTAACGCATGATTTTGTAGATTTAAGGAAGGATGATTTGAAAAAACTCAGCGACTGCTATTTCCCGCAGAATTCGCAGATGGACGCGCAGATGGCGCAGAAATTTCACTCTTGTTATCTGCGTATTTCAAATGGAAAATATCTGCGCCATTTGCGCGTCCATCTGCGCAAATCTGCGGGAAACTGCCCTGCGGCGCGTTAAAAACCAGTTTTTAATGGCCACGCCAAGCCCAGATGCAAAGCCGTGCCCGGCGCCATCGGCACATATTTGTTGATGAACGGCATTTGCAAAAAGAACTGATAATCAAGGGAAAAGCGCAGGCTGTTGGGCAAAGTGTAGCTCACTCCGGCTGCTGCTGAGCCCATAAATTGCGGCCTTCCGAAACGGCTTTTGGACACATAAGCGCCGTTTTGCAACTCGAAATATTCCGTGCCGGGAATGGAATGCAGGTAACCCGCACCGATGCGCAGTTCTGCACCCAAGCCCTGCCAGAACAAGTGGCGGTAGCCTGCTTCGGAATACAGTTGAATGCCGGTTTGCACATAATGGTGGTTCCAAACGCCCAATTTGGCGGTCTGAAACCATTGGCGGCGCGGATTTTTGTTGTAGTAAAATTCCGTGCCCACATCTAAGCCCGGGTGGAGTACCACGAACATGTCGCCGCTAAACGGCAGTTGAGCACTCTGCTGAAAAACAGAGAGTAATAAGGGGCGTTTGACGGGCGGCGCGGCATTTTGCGCTTGGGCAAACCGCGCCGATCCGATCAGGAGAAACAGCAGGAAAAAATGAAGTAGTCGCATACGGTCAGGATTTGATTCCTATGCAAGTTGTATGCGTTTTCAGGGGGGAGGAAAGGATGAATGTCAATTAAGCGGGTGATTTGGGGCTTTCGGACGATTTTCCGTCGTCAGACAAATAAATAAGATCCGAATAGTAATTTGACGACTTCGGAGAAGTCCGGACATTTGTAGCTTTTCAAGCAATATTGACCCGATTTCGGAGAAATCGTACAGACAAGGCGTGGCTGCACCCTGCGATTTCTCCGAAATCGTATATTTTTATGCTTACCTGTCTACAAATGTCCGGACGACTCCGAAGTCAATCCGAATAGTTATCGGACTTTTAAAAGTTGTCAAATTTAAATCCTCCCCCTTAGACTGAGGCCAACACCTCCACCAACCCCTCCGCATCCTTTATTTGCTCCAAAGCCGCCGCATCGAGCAAAACCTCCAGGTTTTCATCCCGGCGGCGCAGTACCAAGGGCAGGGTAGCGTTTTTCCAGTCGGGGTATTGCGCATGAAATTCATCGCGGTGCAAAAAAATCAGTTCGTGTTGGCTTTTTTGCACGTAGGCTTCCCAAACGGGGCGTATTTTGAAGACGCCGTAGGTGATGTCGCACAAATGACAAGGATAGGTGGCGGGCGAAAAGATTTTGTGCGCAATATCTGCGGCGAGGTTGAAATAGCCGCTGTCGGCGTTGTAGACAAAAATCAGGCGGTCTTTCATGCTTGCTGGAATTTGCTTTGCAGGGTTTCCATATCAAAATAGTCGCGGAAAAACTCATCGCACCACAGGCATACGTTCTGCAATTCGGCGTTGCGCGCCTCGGCAATTTCCCGGCTCACACCCACCGATTCGCCCATGCCCAAAGGGTCGCCTTCGTTGATTTTCTGAAACACCGGCGACTGCGCCACGCGGGCCAGCACCTCGGCCACTTTTTCTTTGCGGGCATCGCCCATAGCTTTATAAGTGCCAGGACAACAAGGGTTTATGCGCCACAACTGAATGGAAATTTCCTGCGGAATGCCCTCTGCGCCCGTCAGGAAGCCAACGCCGCCCGACAACACTTTGCAGAAATTATGCGCCGGGTCGCGCTTCCAGATGTCTTTTTCCATGGCCCGGCCGCGCGCCCAGTTGCCGCCCAGCCACATGTCGTCGGTGGCGCCCCAGTAGCCCCAGGAGAGCGGGTGTTCCTGCACTAAATAAGTCTCTTTTTCAATGAGCGGGTCTTTGTCGTCGCCGTTCACGCCCCGCGATTCAAAGAGTTCGGCCAGTTCCAGGAGGCGCGCACCGCTGTGCTTGTGGTAGCGGTCAATGGAGGCAATATCGAAGCGGGTAACGCCTTTTTCGATCAGCGTATCGAGGATTTCGCCCGTGAGCAGGTCGCCGTTGGTTTGCAGCATGATTTGCGTGCCGCTGCCGCCGTAGCGTTCCTTCAGGCGGTCGAGGATGGCGTAGAGTATTTTTTTCTCGGCAATGGGTTCGCCGCCGGAGAGGATGATGCGGTCAATACGCTCGGGCAGGTTGTCAATAATGGCCATACAATCGGCTTCCGACATGCGTTCGCCCTGCGGCCCGGAGAGGTTGTAGCAGTGGTCGCATTTGTCGTTGCAGAGTTGGGTAAAGACCCAGTAGAGCGATTCGCAGTGGTTAAGATCAGACATTTTTCCAGAATTCAATTTCTTGTTCAATTCCCGTTTTGGGGTCGCGTACAAACGCCTCTCGGGTGGGGTAGGTTTGCAATTGCCCTTGATCCAGATAGGCCCAGCGCGTGCCCATGCGCAGGGCTTCTTTGAGGTCGTGGGTCACAAAAACAGCGCTTAACTGCAATTGTTCTGCGGTTTTTTGGTAAAAATCCTGCATTTGGCTTCGGGTTTCGGGGTCTAATGCGCCAAAGGGTTCGTCGAGCAACAGTACTTGCGGTTCAATGATGATGGCCCGGCCGAAGGCCACGCGCTGCTTTTGTCCGCCCGACAAAGCCTGGGGCATGCGCCGGGCTTCGGCCTGGAGTCCAAGATGTACGAGCAAAGCCTCTACGCGGTTTTTTAATTCGTTTTCCGGTGTTTTGCGCAGGCGCAAGCCGAAGGCGATATTTTCCCAGACATTGAGGTGCGGGAACAAAAGGGCTTCCTGATACAGGTAAACGGCGTTGCGGCGCTGGGGCGGCAGCTCGTTTTGCCGTTGGTCGTTTTGCAGGATCTCGCCCGCATCGGCGGGCAGCAATCCGGCGATGATTTTCAGCAAGGTCGTTTTGCCGCAACCCGAACGCCCGAGCACGGCTAAGGTTTCCCCTTTCGGCAGTTCGAGGCTGATGTTTTGCAGCACACGCGTTGTGCCAAAAGCCTTATTGATATTATTGATTTGTAGCATTGATATTTTTTATAAATGCCTGATTATGTTTGGTTTGTTGTAGCGTATTTCCCGCAGAATTCGCAGATTGACGCGCAGATTTCGCAGAGGTATTTCCCGCAGAATTCGCAGATTAACGCGCAGAATTCGCAGAGAATTTCCCGCAGAATTCGCATATTGTTTACCGCAGATTTAAGAGTAAATACCTCTGCGAATTCTGCGTGTTAATCTGCGAATTCTGCGGGAAATACGCTGCGCAATCTGCGGGAAATCCCCCTTTCATATTTCTACCTTTTTTTGCAAAAAACCTTGATTTACCCATAACAAAACCAAAGGCGGCAAACAGAGCAGACAGGCCGAAACAGCCGCCAAACCCGCATTGGCCTCCATGATGTATTGGTACACCGCCACCGTGAGCGTGCGCACCTGACCCAAACCGATGACACTGCTCAACCCGTAATCGAACCAGGAAATCAGGAAAATCTGGAAAAAACAAAGCAGCAGAGCAGGCCTGGAAACAGGCAGCAACACCCGCCACCAAACCGCGCGCGGCCCGGCACCCAAGGTGTAACTCAAAGCCTCCATCTCGCGCAAACGCTGATCGAAGTGACTGAAGAAAAACAGCACCGCAAAGGGGTAGCACAAAATCAGCTGCCCCAGCAATACGCCGGGGAACTGGCCCGCCAATTGCGCGCTGTTGAAGAAAAATTTTAGTCCGTGCGCATAAATCACCGGCGAAAACGCATACGGAAAATAAGCCCACAAGAGCCAGCGCCGGGCATGTTTGCTTTGGCTGAGTCCGTGCGCCGTCCAAAAACCCAGCGCCGTGGCGATGCCGCCTGTCAACAAGGCCAATGAGAGGCTCAACCCGGCACTTTGGCCCCATTGTCCGCCGCCGAGCGCGGCCCAGTGTTGCAGGGTCCAGCCGGGTGGCCAGAGCGCGGGAAAACGCCACTGATCGGCAAAAGCTGCAACGCCGAAATAGACAAAGGGCAGCGCAAAAAGCAGTACCAGGGCAATGAAAGGTAAACGGCGCATCAGCTTTTTTCCTGTTTTTGATGATGAAGGAAAAAGGCCAGCGCGGAGAGCAGGAGCAGGGCGTAGACCACCGTTGCGGTATAAGCCAGCGGCACATCGTCGAGGTTGAAACGACTGAATTTCTGATTGATATACACCGAAATCATGGCCGGATATTGCCGCCCCAACAACAAGGGCGCCTCAAAAGCGCCAAACATGAAGACGGCCGACAAGAGCAGGGTAGGGGCCGCCCGACGCAGGAGCACCGGCGCCCATAATTTGCGCCGGATTTGTGCCGGACTCGCCCCCAGCGTTGCCGCCAGATCACTCAGCTCCGACAATTGCGCGCTTTTATAATGGTTCAGCATGACCAACAGGGTAAACGGAAAGGTCAGCATGAGCAGGGTGAAACCAAGCCCCAGCTGCGCCGGGTCATTGGTTAAGGCCGGAAAATGTGCCGCATCCATACCTAAAGCCGTAGCCAGGCGCGCCAGCATGCCGCTGTTGCCTAAAAATTGCAGCGACAGCACCGCCGCCACCAAAGGCGGCAGCGCTAAGGGCAGATAAAAGATCGGTCGCCAGCGCTTTTTTTCCCACCAGGGCATCAGCCTGGGCAGCAGGCGTAAAGCCATGAACGCCGACAACGCGCAAACCGAAACGGCCATCAGGCTGCTCAGCAGGAGGGCGCGCCAAAAAGCATCGTCTTGCAACAAACGCGCCCAGTGCCGCAGCGTAAAGCCTTGTCCGAGCGCCCCCAACAGCCCCAACGAATACCCCAGCGCATACAGCAAAGCGCCTGCCAAGGGCATGATGCCCAACAGGAGAAATGCTGATTTTTGAAGTAAAGCGCGGCGATACACCAACGTGGCTTATTGTTTTTCGATCACAAACTTCCGAAAATCTTCATACAAACGAATCATATATTCGGGCGCCGGTTCCTGCAGGGCAAGGGGCTGAATTTCGGCGCGACGCGGCGCGTTTTTGCGTCCGGGCGCCTGCGCGAACGCCGTTTTCCAGTTGTCGGGCAGTTTATTGAGGTCGAGCACGGTGCCATCGCCCCAAACCATCGGGTTGTATTTTTGCAATTGTGCTTCCGGGCTAATCATAAAATTGGCCACCACCATCGCAGCGGCTTTGTCGGCTGCCCCGGCGGGAATACCCAGAAAATGCGAATTCTGGATGCTGCCCGAACGGAACACATACGCTTTGCTGCTGCCCGGAAAAATGCCCTGCGCGATCTTGTTGTCCACCTCGCTGTCGTTGTTGCTCATGGTAAAATCCAGTTCACTGTTGGCAAACATCTGGTGGACTTGCGCGAGGTTTTCCGGGAAGGTTTCGCCTTTGCGCCAGAAATATTGCTTGTTGCGGTTGAGGTAATCCCACAACTGGCCCGAGAGGCGCTGGTATTTGGCTTCATCGAAAGGCCCGTTGAGGGCGGCGGGGTCGCCGGCCAGCGCGATCATCCAGGATTTCAGGACGGTCATGCCGGTGAAATGATAGGGCAGGGTAAATTTGCCGGGATGCGCCTGCACATAAGTTTCCAGTTCGGCCAGCGTGCGCGGGGGCGCGTGCGTGCGCAGGGAATCGTAAATGAAACATTGCTGCACATTGCCCCAGGGACATTCGTAGCCCTCGGTGGGTTGTTGGAAGTCTGTTCCGATAAATGGATTCTGAAAATCAAGGTATTGCGCATTGGGCAATTGTTTCACAAAGGGGCCGTACAGCGCCTGAATTTGCCGCAACTGGAAAAAGGTTTCGCCATTGATCCAGCACAGGTCAATGCTGCTTTGGGTTTTGCCCGCGTCGCGTTCGGCGAGCAGGAGTTTCACGATTTCCGTGCCTTGCCCGGGCGCGACATTCAGCGTAATGCCATAGCGTTTTTGCAATTCCGGTTTTACCCATTCCGACATATAACGGTTGATGAGCGGGTCGCCCTGCCACATCATCATGTCCACCTGGGTGTTGCGGGCCTGCGTTTCTATTTCCGGCCAGCTCATTTGCGCGGGGTCTTTGGCGGCAGGCGTATTTTGGGTGCAGGCGGCAAGGCCGAGCAGGAGTAAAACGTAAAATCCTTTTTTCATAAAGTATTTAAAAACAGGAGTTTGTGTTTTTAAGGAATTTATTTCCCTCAGCTTTCCTCGGTGTCGCGTACTATGTGTCGCGTACTACGTTTACGTTTACTAAACGTAGTACGCGACACATAGTACGCGACACGCGAGGAAAGCGGGAAATCCTTTTAAAACGAATACCGCAGCGAGAACTGAAACTGGCGCGGCGGCGCGGCATTGCGGCGTACCAATAATCCGCCGGCGGCCGGGCCGACCTGAATCTGGTTGCTCTGGGTGGCGTTGTTGGAGTAGCCCGACAGGTTTTCCGCATTCAGCACATTGAAGGCATCGGCGCGGAGGATGAGTCCTGTTTTCGGGAATTGGTACTCAACAGCGAGGTCGAAAATATTGTTCCAGGGCAGCCGGTCGCTGTTGCGGGTTTCGCCGGGCTGGCGGTCGCTGTTGCCCACGTAGGCATCGCCGAAGGAGCGGCCGTCGCCGTTCAGGTCGGTGGTGCCGTAGCGCGTCGCATCGGGAATGCGGTTGATGGGCTGGCCGCTCTGAATCAGGCTGGCGAGGGTGAAGCTCAGGCCTTTTACGGGATAATAGCTGTAAATGGCATTGATGACGTGGGTGCGGTCGTTGATTCCGGGGCCCCATTCGGCGTCGAAGTTATTGCTGTCCTGTGCGCGGAAGTTGATGTCTTCGGTGTTGTTGCGCAGGCGCGAGAGCGTGTAGATGAGGCGCCAGGCGTAGTTGTCGGCGCCGCGATCTTTTTGCAGGTTAAAAGAAGCGCCGAGGTATTTGGCTTCACCGGCGGTTTCAGAAACCACAATATTGCGCGCTACACCCGATACATTCTGACCATTAATTACTGCAAAACCGCCGGACTGAATGGCCACCGGGCGCGTCAGGTCGGCCTGCTGGCTGCTGCGCACCGTTACGTTGTTGGCGTCGTTGAGCGGGTAAGCGGAAGGCGCGTTGAGGTCGCGGAGGCGGAACAGGTTTTCCGATTTATTGTACACCACATCCACGTAAAACAGGCGGCTGTCATCCAACTGGCGCTGGTAGCCGAGGCTGAACTGATGGCTGTACGGATTCTGGTAGCCGTTCGGGTTGAGGATGCGGCGTTCATTGCTGAATACGCCCACACGCTGGCTTTGCAGTTCGGTGTAGCTTGGTCCGTTGAGGTAGCTCACATTGCTGGCCGAGCCGCTGAGGTTGCCGTCGAAAGTGATTTTATCCAAATCCGTATTTGCTGGCAGAATACCTTGATTAACAAGCTGTTGTAGCTGTAATTTATAATCGCCGTCGGTGGTATTTTGCTGAAGGGCGTCGCTGTACACGGCGTACAGAATTTTATCATAAAAAATACCGTAACCGCCGCGCAGGCTGCTTTGTCCGCTCAGTTTGTAGTTAAAGCTGAAGCGCGGCGCGATATTGTTCAGGTCGAGTTCATCGCCACCGCCGCGGCTCAAATTGTCCACATCGTAGCGGAGGCCGAGGGTAAGGTTGAGTTTGCTGCCAGCGCTGTAACTGTCTTCCAGATAGGCAGAAAAAATATTGTGGCGCGTACCAAATTCTGCCGGACGCAGCTCCACATTGTAATTGAGCACCTGCACATCCGATGGAATATCGTTGATGCTCAGGGCCGAACCCTTGCCGCGCAGGGCCTCGAGTTGGCTTTGTGTGAGTTTTACGGTGTAATTGCCGTTGACGTTGCCGCCGCCAAGCAGGCTGTGTTCGGCGCTGATGAGTTCTGCGCCGGCTTTGATGGTGTGGCGGTCGGTGTAAAACGTGAATTTTTGCTGGGCCTGCACGGTGTTTTCCGTCGCATCAAAAATATAACCCGGGTGGCCAAGCACGGCCGCGGTTTGTTCCTGCGGGTCGAGCACCACCACTTGCGGGGAGTTGGGATCTACCGCGCGGCCGTAATTCCAACGGAAACGGCTGTATTGTATATTGCTTTCCGACTTAAAGCGCTCGCCGATGTAGGTATTTTGCGAAGCAATCAGCACCGAATTGCGGTCCTGGTAGTTGGCTGCCGAGGGGAAGGCTAATCCGCCCGTCAAGCCGCCTGCCTGACGGCCGATGTTAACCACGCCCACGTTGGCGCGCAGGGCGGAGGAGAAACGGCTGGTCCAGCGATGGTCAATTTTGGCACTCAGGTAGCTGAAATTGTTTTCGCCGCGCACCGTCTCGTTGACGCCCAGCGCGGGTGAGTTCAGCAGGTTATCCTTGATGTCGCGGGTATATTCGGCATTAACGTAATAGAAAGTCCGGTCTTTTTTGATGGCGCCGCCGAAGCCGAAGCCAGCCTGGTAGCGCTGGAAACCGTCTTTCACCTGGTTGCCGCTGAGGTCGCGTTGCGTGTACGGCGACTCGGCGTCTACCACTGCGCCGGGGCGGGTGACCACAAATGCTTCGCCCTGAAATTCATTGGAGCCGCTGCGCGAAGTGACATTCACCACGCCGTTGGCCGTCAGGCCGTATTCGGTGGAAAAATTGTTGGTCAGCACATTGATATTCTTCGCAAAACCCACCGGGATATTGAATTTCATGCCGCCGAGGAAGCGCTCGTTGTTGTCCATACCGTCTACCATGTAGTTGGTAAACAGGCCGTTAGAACCGTTGATGCTCACATTGGGCGCTTCGGGGTAGAAGCCCGTGGCCTGCACCACATTGGGCAGGCGGTAGAGCAGGCGTGTGATGTCGCGGCCTTCGAGCGGCAGCGATTCAATTTCTTTTTGTTTGAGTTCAGAGGATACTTCGGCGTTGCGGGCATTGATGCGGGTAGCACCCTGAATGGTGACTTCATCAATCAATACGCCGCCTTTTGGGAAAATCAGCATTTGCACGCTGGCATTGGTGTTGGCGCGCAGCTGGATGCCGCTGCGTTTGTATTCGAGGTAATTATCGTTTCCGACAAAAATTACTTCATATTCGCCGCTGAGCGAAAGGCCCTGGAAAGTGGCCTTGCCCTGCTCATTGGTCGTTTTTTCGGCGTGGTAACCGATGGCGTTGTTGTGGAGTTGCAGCGTTGCGCCGCCGATGGGTTTGGCGCCGGCGTACTCACTGAGGGATACTTCAAGATCAACCTGCGCGAATGCGCTGATGGCAAAGGACAGGAACAGGAAAGTGAACAGTTGTTTCATGTATAGAATGGCTGTGAAAAATGATTGGCGCGACAAAGGTACACAGCCGGGCGGAAAGCCGTCGGTTTCTCTCCGCAAGTAGGGGTAGTAGTCGCTGTGCGGACAGATATACGAGGGGGGGCGGTAATTAGTTTTTGTTTAGGCTTACTACATTGAAGACCTAAGGGCAATGTATTCCGACAAAACCATTTATCGGGTAAAACGCGGTTTGGGTGAGGACTTGAAGTTGTACTGGGAGCATTTTACCGGAGAGTAGGGGCAAATGATTGCAGCGTTACATGGCAAAAACTATGGCTCATTTTTCAGGACAAATATTTATCCACTCCATGAACAAAGGCGTGCAAAAGTGCTTAAATTTGCAGACAAATATGCAGATGTATGTCTTTTGAATTTGTAGATAAAATAATGGCTTCTCCCGATGCGCCTAAACAAGTGGATGCCTTGTTAGAAGCGATGAAGGACGAAAAAAAGCGCCGGCATGACTTTCGCGAATGGATAACGCCTGCCGTTAAGGCCGAGTTTATCAACGGCGAGGTAATCCTGCATTCACCCGTCAAAAAAAGGCATTTTGAAGTGACGGATTTGCTGTCGAGTCTTCTAAGTTTTTATGTCAGTTTGAGGAAATTGGGGCGTATAGCAACTGGAAGAGCCATGATTGCCCTCACTCGCAACGACTACGAGCCGGATTTGGTGTTTTTTAATAAAGAAAAATACGATACTTTCACTGATGACCAGATGCTTTTTCCGACGCCCGATTTTGTGGTGGAGATATTGTCAAAAAAGACCGCTTCAATAGATCGAGGCATCAAAAAGCAGGATTATGCTGCGCATGGCATTGCAGAATACTGGATTATAGACCCGATTAAACAAAACATTGAACAGTATGTCCTGCTTTCCAAATCTACCCATTATGCACCCCCAAAAACCTATGGCTTAGCCGACGAAATAGAAAGCCATGTCATCAAAGGGTTTGTCATTCCGGTGCAGGCTATTTTTGATGAGGCCGTGAATGTGGAGGTGATGCAGGAATTAACGAAGCGCGGGTAGTTGTTTTTCTGCGCTCGCTTTTTGTGAGAAATACCGATTATAACATTGATAAACGAACAATTATTTCAGCAAACCAATGCCCTGCAACTCCTGCGCGAACGCAGTGCGCCGATCATTCTTTCGTTCCTGCGAACGGCTTTTCCTGATGGCCGTAAAAGCGTGCTGCAAGAGGAATTAACGAATAGATTGGCCGATTTTCTGGAAAAAATGGACGCGAAGGAGGTCTTTGATGCCGAAGAGCTGGCTTCCACCGACCTGTTCAGCCAATATCGGAACAAGGCCAAATCATTATTGCGCGACTGGGAAAGCGTGAAAAAACGCTATCTGCGCGGTGCCAATAACGCTGCCGGACAATACGAGTACAGCATTACAGAACACGTAGTACGTGCATGGCATTGGTTGGAAAGTCTGGAAAATCAGGAGTTCGCCGGAACGCAGTCGCGCCTCGACGATATTTTTGAAAAAATAAAACGCGTGCTGGAAAACAGCCGGGAAAAAACAGATGCCGAGCGCATTGAAGAACTCCGACAAAAACAGAAAGCCATAGAAGCTGAAATCAACGACATCCGGGCGGGCAAAAGTCCCTACAAACCCTTTGATAACCTTCGGCTTCGGGAAGAGTATGAAGGTTTGCTGGATCAGATTCGTGCCCTGGCCACCGATTTTAAAACCCTCGAAAGTAATTTTGAACGCATCAGAGCCAATTTGCTACGCCAGTACGCAGCCCAGGAGGGTAGCAGGGGTGCACTGCTGACAGCCAACTTAGATGCGCGCGACGAACTGGATCGTACCCCGCAGGGGCAGAGTTTTAACGGCTTTTTTGAGCAATTGCGCAATCCGGCACGTACCCGGCAGTTTGAAGAAGGTGTAAAAGAATTTCTGGCTATTCTGGATGAACGGAAAGTGGAGTACGGTAACAGCCAGTTGTTGCTCAGGTTGTATCGTCACCTGTTGGTAGAAGCGCAACCGGTACTGGATGCTAATCGGCGTATCGCAGACCGCATCATGCGCATCGTAGCTGAGAATAATTCACTGAATCGGCAGTTGCTGCGCCAACGCCTTGGAGAGGTTAAAGCCTTGCTGTTAAAACCTGAATTCAGTACTGTCTTCAGTGATTCTGGAAAACCGTTTTGGGAAATTGACGGCGATTGCGCCGATATATACCTCCCCTTGGAAAAAAATCTCAAGACCAGGGCCAATGAACAACAATTGCCCTTCAGATTGCCGCAAACTTCGCAAAACATTAAACCAGAACTGACGCTCTCAGATGAGTTAAGTATTACGCTGCGCCTGTCTTCCCAAATCGCCCTTGCCCTCGAGAGCAAGTCGGAAACGACGCTCGCAGCGGTAGTGGAGCAGTTTCCCATGCAGGAAGGATTAACCGAGTTGCTCGCATATCTGAATATTGCTGCACAACGTGAAAACCGACATTTTATACAGGCGAATGCCTGTGAACGACTGCCTTTGAACGATACTCAGTTGGCCGATGGCCCGAAAGTGTTCCTGCTTAAAGCATAATTTATGGACAATATACAAGACACCGCATTTGAACCGGCCGACGCCCTGCTGAACACAACGCCGGTCAGCACTTTTGCACCTTTGGCTATTCGCCTGCTCAAAGGGGTCGTGTATGAAGAAGACACACGTTTGTGGGCAGATTTAATAAAAATACATGAATTGCCGTTGCGTCATTATTTTGCACAGATAGGGCTGGTACTCATCGTAAACCGCGAAGAAGGATTGGCTTATTTGCGTCAACCCGCTATAGAGGAAGGTGCAGAAGCAGGCGCCGCCACACCCCGCCTTGTTGCACGGCGCTCATTAACCCTCGACCAGTCTATTTTGTGTATTTTACTGCGCGAAAGCCTTGAAGAATATACGATTACTGAAAATGGAAGTCGGGAGCCAGTGCTCAACTTCCGAGACCTGCGCGACCTCGTGGAATTGTTTTTTAAGGAACGCCCTACGCATCAGCGGTTTTTGAGGGATGTCAAAAAAACAGTAGAAGAACTGCGTAAAATGGGTTTTCTAGAGGCAATAACATCTCTTGATAATACCCTTAATGAAGATGATGCCCGATACCGCGTGAAGCGTATCCTGAAAGTATTTATCAATGCCGACGAACTGGGCCTGCTTGCCGAACAAATCAGAAATGCTTTGCCATGAACCAACCCGAATTAACGCTTTTTTCCACTAATGCCCAAACCGCCGGGTTTCGCCTTCAACTTTTTGAAGTGTACAATTGGGGAGCTTTCGATAACTCTGTTAACGCCATGCCCCTGCTCGGCGAAAACGCCCTGCTCACTGGCGCCAACGGCGCCGGTAAAACTACCCTTGTAGATGCCTTGATCGCCCTGCTTAACCCTACCCCCGAACGGTACTTCAACCAGTCGGCCGGTACCGAGGATCGCAAACGCACCCGAAAGGTGGAAGATTATGTGCGTGGCGTATACGGACACTCGCAAAACGGCCGCGAACAACTGCGCGACCTGCCCGATCAAGCGCCAACCTATACCGTACTCCTCGGTGTTTTCAGCAACGACGACCTGAAGCAACAATACAGCCTCGCACACATGTATTGGTTCAGAAATGGTGAACTTCAAAAGC
This sequence comes from Chitinophagales bacterium, assembly GCA_017303875.1. Lineage (GTDB taxonomy): Bacteria > Bacteroidota > Bacteroidia > Chitinophagales > Saprospiraceae > M3007. The sequence continues at coordinate 89,966 of JAFLBP010000015.1, forward strand.
GCTTCTATACAGCCCCGATTGAACTGAGCATCAAAACCCATTTTAAATTCGGAGGCGATATACGCAGCTTCAATGCACAACTCGGCAAAACAACTTCGGTACGAGTATTTGATACCTTTCAGGATTTCGCGCTCGATTTTCAGCCCAAACTGGGTATGCGACAGGTCGAAAAAGCCAATAATGCCCTGGGGCGCACCAAACCCCTCCACCTTTTAGCCAAAACTGCGGGTATTAAAGTTTTGGGTAATCTGGACAGCTTCATCCGCGAGCAGATGCTCGACGAAACCAATATGGAAGAAGCCTTCGACCAGCTTAAAAAGGAATACGCCGACATCGCTGAAACCCGCCAAACCCTCGAAAAATTGGCCTTTCAGGAGCAGATGTTGGTGCCGCTGCAGGAAAAAAATAAAGAAAGGGGGGCCAGGCAGGTTCAAATAGAGCGTCTTGGCGTGATCCGAACCGCCATTGGCCCCTGGTTTGCCAGGAAGTTTGTAACCTGTTTGGAGGCTGAAATTGAACGATTACGACAAAAAATAACACAAAAAACGTACGAAAAGGAAGCGGCCGAGCGTAATCGGGCAGACTTGCAGGGAAAGGAGATCGAACTGAAGATAGCCATCGATAATAATGTTGAAGGCCGGCGATTACGCGAACTTGAGAAAGAGCGAGTTGTGCAGGAGGCAGCGCTGAAAGACCGCCAGAAGATGGCCGAACGCTATGCAGATATTGCCCGCTCCTTAGACCTCATACCTGAACCCGACGCTGCTATGTTTTTTGCCCAAAAAAATCAGGTAGCAACCATAAGGCAGGAATATACCCGGCAAATAGACCAGCAACAAAAAAAACGCGATGAATTGGTGGCGCAAAAACGCGACCGTCTGCGCGAGACAGAGGCATTAGAGCGCGACTTGCAATCGCTGCGCAAACGACGCAACAACCTGCCCACCGACCTTGTAGAGTGCCGCGACCGCCTGGCACAGGCCATCGGCGTTGAGGAAACAGACTTGCCATTTGTGGGCGAATTGGTACAGGTGCGCCCCGAGGAGCGTGCCGTCTGGGAACGGGCATTGGAAAAGCTGCTCCGGCCTTTTCCCCTTAACCTCTTGGTGCCGCCGCGCTTCCTGCATCCGGTAATTCGTTGGGTGCGCGACAACAACACCGGCACACTCCTGCGTTTTGTTGAGGCCGAAGAGTATGCGCCCGATGTCCTTCAAAACGACCGCAGCGCCAACCTGGCTGCCAATAAATTGGAGGTAAATCCCCAGTCATCCTTTGCCAATTGGCTGCAAAATGAACTCAACAAACGCTATCAGCATCTTTGTACCGAAGATAATGACGAGTACAAACGACACGAAAGGGCACTTACCCCGGAAGGGCTGTATAAAAGTGGCAAACAGCATCAAAAAGATGATCGCCGTCAACGCTACGAAGCCGTCATGGGTTGGGATAATACTGACAAAATCAGGCTGCTGGAGCGGGAACTTGGAGACCGACAGCGAGACCTTGCGCAATTGGACGAGCGCATGCTCCCCGTAGATAACAAGATCGCTGAACTGAATCAGCAAGTGGCTAATATTCAACGCCTGAACGATATTGCTGATTTTCATGCAATGGACGTGCAAAGCATCATAACAAGCATTGAAGAACTCATCAAAGCGATAGATGAACTTAACCGTGCTACCTCTGAAATCAATACCTTGAATCAACAGTTGGAACAAGTAACCCATGCGTTGAGATCAGCACAAGATCGCTACGACAAGGCCCTCCGGGAGCAAACCCGCCTGGAGCAGGAAAACGATACACTCGTAGTCAAACTCAAATTCAAACGCACTGACGCAGAAGGCGCCGACATTACTCCCGCTGCTGAGGAAGCACTTAATGCTTACCTGCATGATGTGCCGGAGCTGGTTTTAGACATCATCGAGAAGATCGAAAATGAGCGAAAAAGCGCCCTCAACCAGCAATTAAGCGCTGAAATAAAATCAGAAGATGCACTCCGGCAAGAAATAGAGCGGGGAATGTATGCTTTCAAACAACCCGCTAAAGCCATCCTCGATCAGTTCCCTGCCTGGCCCAACGACACGGATGCCCTTGGCAATCCCACAATAGACAATATCGGCGATTACCTCGCCCTGCTCGAACGTATACAAAACGACCAGTTGCCCCAGCTCCGTGAGCGCTACCAGGCCAGGGCCAGCCAAGACATTGGCAATGCCATGCAAGCCTTCCAACGCCGCCTCGACGACCAGTTTGAAGACCATAATGACAATATACGAAACATCAACCAATCCTTGCGCAGCCTGCGTTATACAGACGATACTTACCTGCAGGTAGTGCCGGAAGACTTGCGTAAAAAAGGCCGTATCGGCGAATTTTACCAACTCCTTGCTTCCTGGGATTATGATCGCGCCGCGTTTCAGGCCGCTTCCGAATCCGAAAAACTCGAAATCTGGAAAGAAACCGTTCAGAAAATAGGTAATATTATCAAACGCCTCGAGCAAAACGACGAATGGCGTAAAATCGTGACGGATGTGCGCTTCTGGTTGGGTTTTAAAACCCAGCAATATTACCTGTCAGATGATACGCCTAAAAGCGGCTCCCTGCTTGATGGTACGGGCGGCAAATCGGGCGGCGAACAGGCCAAACTTACCTACACCGTACTGGCCGCTGCGCTCACCTATCAATTCAATATTTCCCTCGGCGAGCGCAATGCCCGCTCCTTCCGCTTTATTGTGGTAGATGAGGCATTCAGCAAATTAGACCCGGAAAACAGCGCCTATCTTCTGGAGTTGCTCTCCCAATTGCGCTTTCAAATGCTGATTATCACGCCCAATACAGGTGTTGCCATTGGCGAAAAATACATGAGTCACCTCATTTTTGTCAAAAAAGAATCGGAACAGCCACCGCGCTCTGCGGCCTACTGCTATTCCATCAAAGAGGTAAAACAGTATATGACCGCACCATGATTTCCCCCGCCGAAATACGGAAAAAAGCCCTGAAACATTACGGGCATTGGCTTGAGCGCATCGCCCGGGGGGAGGCTGATTTTATACCGTTGGAAATCAAGCGTACTGGCGACCAAAAAGGTGCCGACGGCCGTTGGGAAATGCTCCAGGAACTCAATGACCAGCGAAAAGACAAAATTGGTTACGGGTATTGGATTGAACTGGAGCCACCCGCAGCCAACAGCAGGCACAAACAAAGCCGCGTCAGGTCTATTCATTTTGATACTGCCGATGATCTGCTGCGCTACATAGATAAAGCGACTGAATTTGAGCATTTCAAGGCCGATTGTGCCCTTATTGCTGCCCTGCCAGTGTTGGATGCCTGGCGTGCTGCCAACACCGGTGCCATCTGTAAGTATGCGCAACGCTGGCCTCAGCTATTGGCTGTTGTACGCTTCTTTCAGGAAAATCCCAACCCGGCACTGCCCGTCCGCCTGCTGCCCATCGAAGGCGTGGATTCTAAATTCATTGAGCACCACAATAGCATTTTGTGCCAGTTGCTCGACAATGTACTACCAATTAAAAAACCCGATCAAAAGTCGTTCACCAAGCGCTTTGGGCTGCCGGATATCGCCCCGATGATTGAAATTGCGTGGAATGATCCCGTTCTGACTCAGTACTTCCGGGGTTTTACCCGTCTTGCCTTGCCTTCCGATGAGTTGGCCAGCAGTCCTTTGCCCGTCAGCAGGGTACTGGTAGTTGAAAACCGCAACAGTATAACACAAGTATTGCAAGCGCCCCTACCTGATACGGTAGTCGTCCTAGGTGGTGGTTACGCGGTAAGCCTGCTCCGGCACGCCAAATGGCTAAAACAGCTCAGACTTCAGTACTGGGGCGATATCGATACGCACGGACTGGCGATTCTGGGGCAATTTCGCAATTACTTTCCAAACGTCGAAGCGCTGCTCATGGATGAAACCACCTTGTTGGCGCATCGCTCGGCCTGGGTTAGTGCCCCTGCATTCAGAGGGACAGTACCGTCCGGTTTGACGCAAGCCGAGGCCGCGTTATTTCAGCGCCTGGCACAGGAATGTATAAGGTTGGAGCAAGAGCGGATTGCAGATGAATATTTAAAACACACGGGATCAAAGACTTCGTAAAACCCGTTAAATTTGCAAAAAAATAAGCCGTATTATGCATTTTAAATATGTAGACAAAGTAATAGCTGCAAATGAGCAAACGCCGGAGTTGAATAAACGCCTCATTTCCGAATAACCGTCACCTTAAAAATTTTATCGCCCCGTACTTCATAAATCAGTATTAATTCGACCGGTGTATCAGCGCCCATTCGGCCGGTAATGTACTCACGGTCAATTACTTTGTTGTCGAAAACAATACGTTTGAGTATGGTGGAATGCAACTTGGGCGAAGCATCAAACAGGTTTTTGTAACGCGCCCGCACGGCGGCCAGTCCTGCTGTGGCCGGCAAGGTATCGCTCCAGTTGTACAGGGTAATATCTTCGCTGAAGGAAGCCATGAAGGCGTCAATATCCCGTTGGTTATAAGCGTCGAGGTTGGCTTGTACTACGGTTTCGGGTGCGGGTTGTTGAGCTTGTGCCATAGCAGCGGATGTAATGAAGCGCATGATAATAATACCCAAAATAATTCGCTTGGGAATAGCAGTGCTAAGTTGGAGGCGCAGCCCGGTGCGCCAGGCGGCGCGGCCATGAGGGCCTGGCATTGCGATGCTGTGGGGGCGTTTTTTCATGGGGTAAAGTTAACCAGAATACCTCAATGATACAGAAATTTGAACAGTTTCCAAACACGGCCCCTTGCGGTAATTGGTTTGTATTTCCGGCAAAGAAAAACGCAGCCCCCCTCAACCCATCGGCAAGTCCCAAATCATCATTTGACCCCTATACTACCCGTTCCAAATCATACTTTGAAGCGCAGACGCAGGGAGAAGGGGGCCATCTTTGCCCCATCATTCATCAAAACACGGCCTCGCCATGCAACAACTTCACTGCTCCCTGCGCCTCGTCGCTTTCCTGCTTTTCAGCCTTTTCACCGCCACCCTCCTTGCGCAAACCGATACCGTCAGCTCGGAAAAAGTACTCCGCGAGGCGGTCGTCTCGGTCAAACGCCCGACGGTAGAGCGGCAATTAGACAAAACCGTTGTCAATGTCGCCGGCAGCGTGCTGGCCAACGGCAACAATACGCTTGAACTGCTGCAAAAATCGCCGGGCGTGGTGGTCACCCCCCAGGGCGCCGTCATGCTGGAAGGTAAAAGCGGGGTCATGGTGATGGTGGACGGCAAGCCAACCCAACTTTCCGGCGATCAGTTGGTGGCTTTTTTACAAGGTATTCCCGCCGAAACGGTCTCTAAAATCGAACTCATCGCCCGCCCTTCTTCCAAATACGATGCCGAGGGCGTTTCGGGCATTATCAATATTAAACTGAAAAAAAATCAGAACCTCGGCCTGAACGGCAACCTCTCGGCCGGTACCACGCAAAGCATCCACAACCGCCTGCGCGGCGGCCTCAACCTCAACTACCGCCCGGGCCGCGTCAACCTCTTTGGCAATACCAACTGGTTGGACGGCGCGCAGTCGGTCGGACAAAACATCGAGCGTTTTGCCAACGGTAAAGTCTACGAGCAACAGAACCCCATGATCGAGCAGTTTGGCTCCAAATCCTTTAAGGCCGGGGCCGACTTTTTCGCCAATGAACGCCATACTTTCGGCATCCTGGCGCTGGGTAATTTTTACGACAATGATACCCGCCGCGACAACCTCACGCTCATCCGCAATGAAGGCAGCTCCCGCATCGACAGCTCGCTGCAAAGCCGCATTCTGGCGCCTTCGGGCAATGACCGCCTGACCTACAATTTCAACTACCGCTTCTCCGATACGCTTGGCAACGAACTGACCTTCGACGCCGACCGCATCGCTTTCCGAAGCTCCGGCACCAATACGCTCAATAATCAGCGCTTCAATGCCGAATCCATTCCGCAAAACGCCGACGCACTGCTGACCAATATCGGCTCGGATATTAACGTCTGGTCTTTAAAAACAGACTACATCAAAAACACGAAAAAAGGCTTAAAATTAGAAACGGGTGCAAAAATCAACTGGACAAACGCCCAAAACGACATTCAAACCACTTACACCAAAGATGATATTACACAAGCCGATCCGGGCCGCAGCAACCGCTTCGACTACCGCGAAAACATCGCAGCCGCCTATGCCAATATCGGGAAAAAAGGCCAAAAGCTGAACTGGCAGGTTGGCCTGCGCGCCGAGCGCACGCAAATTGAAGGCGCTTCTACCGACCTGTACGGCACGGTGCTGAACAACCCCGACACGGCCTACCTCGGCCTGTTCCCGACGGCTTACCTGCAATACACGCTGAAGCCGGATCACCAACTCGGTTTTTCCTACAATCGCCGCCTGAGTCGCCCGGCTTATCAGGATATGAATCCCTTTGTGTGGCAAACCGATCCTTTTGTCAGCGAACGCGGCAATCCCTACCTGCAACCGGCCTACACCAATTCTGTGCAACTGACCTACACGTACAAATATGCCGCAAGCATCGCTTTCGGATACAGCCGCACCACGGATATGGTCAGCACCATCACGCGTCAGGTGGGCGATCAGGTGTACACACAGCCGCAGAACCTCCAGCAGCAGGACAACCTCAGCCTGAACATCAGCACGCCGCTGCCCATCAAATCCTGGTGGGAAGGCTACCTCTGGCTGGGCGTTTGGCACAACCGTTTCCAGGCACAACTTACCGACGGCACGCTTGATACCGGCGCTTTTGGCGGCGGCTGCTACTTGTCGCAGCAGTTCAATCTGGGTAAAGGCTACCGCGCCGAGGCGTCATTTTGGGCACAATTTCCTACTCAGGAGGGCATTTTCCGCAATCGCGGCATTGCCGGTGTGACAGTTGGTGCAAAAAAGACCTTTTGGAAAGACAAAGCGACCCTCAGCCTCAGCATCAACGACCTGTTCCGGACCCAGCGCTGGACGGATACCGTTGATTTCGGCTCGGTGCGCGGTACTGTGCGCAACACCTGGGAAAGCCAGAACATCGCCCTGGGTTTCAGCTGGAATTTCGGCAACCCCAACCTCAAAACCCGCAACCGCAACAGCGCTGCCGATGACGCCAGCGGACGGATCAAGGGGCGGACGGAGTAGGGGAGTTCAGGAAATAAACAGATCGGTTTTGCGCAGCAGAACCGATCTGCTTATTTGCTACAATTACTGCTTTTCATTTACAACAGCTTCCAGTGTCCTTTCTACGTCCAATTTTTACCAATCCACACATTTTTGATTGTGCATTCCGGGTGCTTGGTTTATTTTGCATCTTAAATTATAAAAAGAAAGCCATGAGAACCCTGTTTGTTTTTACCACCGCCATACTGATTGCTGCCGCAGCACAGGCGCAATCGCCCTGCGTCGCCGCCGAAATGCAGCACCGGCTGCATGAAGAACAACCCGAATACCTGCACGAGCAGGAACAGCTCGACGTTTTTGCCCGCGATTATGCCAATACTGCCGCAAGAGGCCCGCAAAATGTACTCACGCTGCCCGTGGTGGTGCACATTATCCATCAAAACGGCGCGGAAAATATTTCAGACGCGCAGGTTTTTAAAGCCCTGGAATACCTCAACCAGGCCTTCGCGCACACCGGTCCTTATGCGGCGGCCGGGGCAGGCACGAATACCAATATTCAGTTTTGCCTTGCGCAACGCACGCCGGAGCAGGAAAACACGAATGGCATTACCCGAACGGCCTCGCCGTTCACCGACATGATTGCCGAGGCCGACAACCTCGATCTGAAAAACCTGAGCCGCTGGGATCCGACACAATACATCAATATCTGGGTGGTGCGCAGCATATACAGCTACTCACTTGGCCCGCAGGTGGTGGGTTATGCGTATCTGGCCTCTGCGCATGGCTCGGCAACGGACGGTTTGGTGATTGAGGCCGACTGGTTTGGCACGACGCCCGATCAGTCCAAGGCGCTCATTCACGAAATGGGGCATTACCTCAACCTGTACCACACCTTTGAAGGCGGCTGCCAGAATGATTTGTGCGATTTGCAGGGCGACCGCGTGTGCGACACCGCGCCCGACCAGGCGCAAAGCGGGGGCTGTGTGTTCAATTCCTGCACGACGGACGCCGATGATACGCGCCCGCTTAATCCGTTTGTCAGCGACGGAAACGACCCCACACAAAATTACATGGACTATTCGCCGCCGACTTGTCAGCTGAGCTTCTCGCCCGGGCAGGCGTTGCGTATGCACGCAACTGTGGAAGGCCGCCGGAAGAGTCTGCTGGAATCTCTGGCTTGTCTGCCGCCCTGTACGCAGCCGCTGAGTGCGGAATTCAGTGTGCCGCAGGAAGTGCTTACGGGTGAGACGGCGGTTTTTCAGTATACCGGAACTGGGGCTACTATTTTTGAGTGGCGCATTAATGGAATTACCGTGTCCAATCAGCCCAACCTGAGTTATGTTTTTCCAGAAACGGGGCAGTATGAAATTATCCTGCGTGTGCGGAACAACGCGCCGGGTTGTTTAGCCACAAGCACTCAAAAAATATTAGTGCGTTGTAATATTCGCCTGGCCATTAGTCCCGGCGACACAGCTGTTGCGCCCGGAACTACGTTGGTTTTACAGGCAAATGCAAGTGGCGCGGATGGGCTGATCTGGTCGGTAAACGGCACCTCAGTAGCTGGCGGCAGTGCTTTAACCTACACTTTCACAGCAGCAGGTACTTCGCAGGTGCGCCTGAGCGCCTCCAACGACTGGTGTAGCGCGACGGCGTTTGCGCAGGTCAGAACAGGGGATGTCTGCGAAGATTCGGTGATACAATGGCGTTACAAGGGCGCCAATTTTTCTAATTTGTACAAATTGCCCGATGGCGGGCACCTGATGCTGGGCAGGGGCCGCGTGATGCGCGTAGGGCCTGACGGGCAGGTGATTTGGGCGAATTATCGCACGCAAAATGCCAGTTTTGAAAATATGACTGCGGCAGCATTACCGAATGGGAATATTGTTTTAGCCTATGATGTAATTAATTCGGGTTCTATAATTGCCGTAGAGCTGCTTACACCCGACGGCAGCCTGATCTGGGCTAAGTCATACCGGGGCAGAAGGGTATTGGAGCTGTTGGCCAGTCCGGATAATTCTTTTTTGGTGATGACAGAAGTAGTAATGATAAAATTGGACGAAAACGGAGAAATGCTATGGTTTCGCGGGTATAGTTTGCTACACGGCATAACTAAGCGCAGCAATGATACTTACAATCTGCTGGTCCAACCTTCCAGTGTGTCTGATCAAGTATATTTGATTCATTTAAGCGCTGATGGTAATGTTTTAAAGGCAGTGTTGATAGAAGGTTTTCTCCTTACAAACCTTGTTCAAAAAAAATTATTTGCCCTGCCCGAAGATCAGGTACTTTTATGGTATTCCAATGATAAATTATTTGCCTTGGATTCGGCTTTTAATCCGATTTGGCAGCGTGAATTTATTACAAGTACGTTGAATATCAATATTCAAACCAATGAAAGTGGCGACATATTACTTTATTCAAATCAAACCAACGATGATGATCTGCTGTATTGTCTCGACAAGAATGGTGCTTACGTTTGGGGAGCAGTGTTGGATATTTCTGCCTCTAATTCATATATTTCTTCAAATATTGCCGGGAAAGGATGGGCTTTGATTCAAACCGATAATGCTGATAGTTCCGTGATTTTGTTGCAATTTCCGACCCGTTGGCGTCCGAGTGGATGCGGCTTGTTGCGTACGATCTCTGTTTTTTCTGAAACAGCGACTCAACAACCTGCGTCTGTTTCATTTGCCTTTGGAAATTACGTGTATTATCAGTTTTTAAATTATACTGCTACCCTTCAGCCGATGGGCAATACCTTAGTCAGTAATTATTGTAAAATGCAGGTTTTTTGTACCGCTCCCTGTAATGTTATTATGGATGAGCAGTATTATTACAGCGGGCCGCAATCAATGCAGCATCGTATAATAAATAATGGTATAGACCAAATTATGATGCTAAGTGAAAAAACAGGCCAAAATTTAAAAACAATCAGCTTTATTGACAGGCATGGGGAGGAAACCTTTACTGCGGAGCTGCTTGCAGATACTGTGTTTATGTTTAGAGAAAATAACCTGATTCTATACAGGTATAACGGTAAGTTCTACATTAGCCAACACTCTACGTTTAGTAATTACATCTATGAGATAGTCAATGCTCCTGTGAATACAGATCCCTTGAAGGCGATATTTGTGAATATTTCAAATCATGTAATTTGCTTTGGGGAAAGATGTTCTGTTACCTATCTGGATCCATTTGATCCATTTGTAACATCCAGCACCTCTTCAGGGTTTTTACTCTCTGACGGGTTAAAAGTTGATGAACTGGCTTTCAGAAGTACTACACCAAATTTGTACTATTATATGCTGACCAGTAATCAAAATGAGTACAGAATTCTAAACATGGAAAATGATAATGTATATCGTGAGCTGCAACTTTTGGTAAACCCAGACTCCTGGAAGCATCATAGTTTTTTTAACTATGGTTCTGTTGTGTTCGGATTAATGCAACATGCTGATAATGGCATTTTGTATGATTATTTTTATAGCATTGATAATGTTTTTGAAACCGTGACAAGTTGGCGAACACCTGCTTTTAGTACAGAGAATAAAATTTTTGCTTATGGAAACCGCTTACTTTATAGCCACAAAGATTCAGGTGGTCAATATTTTGCAACCTTGCTCAATCAAGATGGAACGCCCTATGGCACCTACCGGCTGGATTTGCCAGCCAATACCCGGGTGAGCAGCGCTGCCGGGAGTAATTATGAGTGGATATTAGCCGCTTCTACCCCGGATGGCAAAATGTACAACCTACGACTGCCTTTTGTAAAAGATTCAAATAGTTGTTACCTCCTTGGCTCTCCTTTAATACAAACAGAAGCGGCGACAATACCGTATACGACTAACCTCATCACCTCGCTGCTCCCTGCGCCGGATTTGGATCTTTCCCTTGTCAACGTTTCTATTGTAGAGCGCGAAAACCTAAAACGCGAAATCGCCTGCGAAAAAAAGACCCCCTGCCTCGAAATCTGCGATAACTCCCTCGACGACGACAGCGACGGCCTCGCCGATTGCTTCGATCCCGACTGCAACTGCCTGCCTTGTACACTGCCCGATGCCTCCGCACAGATTGACAGCATCTGGTGTGCCGACGGACACACTAAGGTGCAGGTGCGCATCTGCAACACGGGCCAGTCGCTGCTTCGGGCCGACTGGCCCCTGCAATTCAGTGATGGCAACGGACAAATGCTCAGTACATCATTAACGACCAATCTAGAAATTGCACCAAATAACTGTGTGTTGCAGGAATATACACTCGATAATCCGCCCACAGCGCTTCTTCGCGTGCAACTGAACCCCGCCTCTGCTGCGCCTTTTGAAGAATGTGATTACAGCAACAACAGCGCCGAACGCGCCTTTGCGCCGCCGCCCTCGGGTGTGCCCGATCTCGGCCCGGATCAAACCCTTTGCAGCGCCAATACCCGAACCCTGGAGGCACCGCCTGGTTTTTGGGCCTATCAGTGGCAGGATGGCAGTACAGAAAGCAGCTACACTGCGCCCGGACCGGGTTTGTACTGGTTGAATGCGCAGGATGTTTGCGGGGCTTGGCACAGCGATACCATCCGGCTTTTACTGACACCTGCCGGGGAGATTGAACTTGGCAGCGATCGCCGGATTTGCCGCGGCGATACGCTTCAATTTCAGGTCAGTGGTTTCGACCAGCTGCGCTGGTGGCCGGAGGCGGGCTTGTCTTGTACCGACTGTCCGACGCCCGTTTTCAAGCCCGATTCCAGCAGTATCCTCTACGTGACCGCACTCAAAGGCGAATGCCTGGCTGCCGATTCTTTAAGGGTAGAAGTGCAGGAATATGCCCTTGCAAGTGTAGCCGATCAGGCGCTGGATTGTTTTATTCCAAGTGTTGAATTGCTGGCGGAGGTTTCGCAGCCAAATGCGATTTTGCGATGGTATGATCCTCAGGGACAGTTACTTACGGGTATTCCGCCGGAGGTTAATACACCGGGTTTATATCGCCTGGAACTGAGCGACAGCAGTGGGCTTTGTCGGACAGACGCCTTGCTGCGGGTGGTGGATACACGTGTATTGCCCTTACTTGATTTGCCTTCAGAACAGCGCATTTGCCGCGGCGACAGCCTTCAACTTGCCGTATCGCCGCAACCCGATGTGCGCTATACCTGGAATACCGGCGCGGAAGGTCCGACGCTGTGGGCACGCGATGCCGGACTTTATAAGGTTGCGGCTGCATTTGCTACCTGTATCAGTACCGATAGCGTACGGGTTGTGGTGGAGCCTTGTCTGGAAAATATTTATCTACCCAATGCCTTTGCTCCCGAAGGCTCCGGTGATAATGCCGTGTACCTGCCGGGTATATCGCCCCTGATGGAAGTGCTGGAATACCGCATGGAAATTTACGACCGCTGGGGCGAATTGTTGTTCCGCACCCAAAACCCTGCCGAGGGCTGGGACGGTCGGGCGCGCGGGCGCGCTGCGCTGCCAGGCGTCTATGTAGTGTTATTAGTGGCTAAGGTACAGGATCAGGGGCGCGTGCGGGCAATTCGAAAAAGTGGGGATTTGTTGCTGATGCTCTAAGCAGTTGCGCTAAAATGCCAGGGTTCTACTGTGCAACATGGTATCGGTGCGGAGGGTAAACACGGTATCCCGAATGAATTTGTTTTTTCGTGTAATTTCAATGAAAATCTTTTCCTCGGGTACCGCCGGGAATGAAATCGTACGGGAAAAGCCGGGTGGGATGGTGTCGAAATGAACACCGGCCAGATGACTTGGCCATTCGTCACTGCTGATACTGGTTTCATGGTGAAAACCAAGGTCGCGATTTACCCTGATCGTTGAGGGGCCAAATCCAATGTTTAAGGTATTAAACAGCGTTAAGGAAAATGTATTGGCCGGTTTAACGCGTACATCAAAAACATTTGGGCAGCCTTCGTTGATATTCAGGGCATTGATTTGAAAATATCGTTTTTGTTTGAATGTTACGAGATAGTACTCGGCAAGTCGTTCCTGTTCGTGAATAAATTTTATTTGTGCTTTACCCGTAGCATCTGTCGTGAGGTGTTGAATACTGTCATCCCAGCACCAGTAATAGCAATATGGATAATCGACGAAAAGCGTAAAGTCAAGACTGTCAATAGGTTGATTGCTGTAAAAGTCTCGAACGGAGAGTTCAATATCTGTTTCGGGGTTGTGGCAGGTGCTGCCAAGGTTCAGATTTAAATCTATTTTTGAACAGGCAAATGGCAGGAGCAAAGAAGCGATGAAAAGCAAGTAAATGTAACGCATGGTCATTTTTTTTGCGACAAAATTGCCGGGTATAAAAATGGTATTTTGGCAAATTTTAATAAAAAACATATAAAAAATTATCTAATATTAATGAAAAAATAACTATCGTTGCATCGTGCCGCCGAGTTTGGAACGGGATGAGTATCCATTAATGCAGTAACCTATACGCACTAGGTGATTTGCCGGTGCGCTGTTTAAATAAGCGACTGAAATGCTGTGGATATTTGAAGCCTAATTCATAAGCGATATCATTCAGGGTTTTATCAACTTCAAAAATTTTATTTTTAGCCAGCTCAATTATCTTCTTTTGAATAAATTCTTGTGCTGATTCACCGGTTTCTTTTTTAATAAGGTCGCCGAAATAATTAACAGATAAATTTAACTCCTGCGCACAGTAAGCAACTGTAGGCAGGCCAATTTCCTGAGGGCGGCTTGAGGAAAAGTAGTGGTTTAGAAGAGTATTAAATTTTTCTAGAATTCCTTTGTTGACATGGTCTCTGGTTATGAATTGGCGGTCGTAAAACCGCTCACAATAATTCAGAAATAGTTCGATGTTGGCGGTAATCAGTTTTTTACTGTGTTTGTCAATAGACTGCTGCAATTCAAATTGAATTTTTGAAAAACAGTCCAGTACAATTTGTCGCTCTCGCTCCGAGAGGTGAAGGGCTTCCGAGGTATGGTATCCAAAAAAATTATATTTACCGAGGTTGTCGGCAAGCGGCGTACCACGTATCAGATCGGGGTGAAACGCCAGGGCATGGCCCATCGGCTGGTACAAGGTTCCGTCGTTTTCCACCTCAACCACCTGTCCAGGCGAAATAAAAACCAGGGTGCCTAACTGGTAGTCGTAGTTGTGACGACCGTATTTCAAATCGCCGCATTTGACCTCCTTCAAGACAATACAGTAAATATCGAAATGCATTTTGGACTGGCCGCGCGGCGATGCTTTTGAATAATCCAGTATACTGACCAGCGGATGCAGTGTCTCGTGTTGGTTGAAGCCGTTATACGTGCTGATGGCATCGAAATGATATACTGGTTTCATTTTTACGCATTTTGACACAAATTTAGAGCGTTTCGCTTGTAAAATATGGCATTTTCATTTCAATCAGTAATATTGGTACAAAAACCAGTAATCTGTATGAAAGCGGTTCCACTTAAATGCCGGAATTTTGTATCTCCGTTTTTAACACTGTTTTAAAGTCAGACATATGATTATGCACCGATCTGGAAAGTTACGGACTGCGGCGGTTGTGATACTGTTGCCGTTTGTTTTATTTGGTACAGCCTGCAAGGTCAATCAGAGCCGCTCTGACACCCGGCCGCTGCTGATACAGGAACAAGGCAGCTTTGCCGTGGGAGGCAAGGTAATCGCTAATCCGGGTAAATTCGACCCTTACAAACCTGCGCCTGCCGGACAAACCTATCACGGCGATCACTTGTACACGTTTTATCAGGTGCCAGTAAATGCCCGCCGCTATCCGCTGGTGATGTGGCATGGTATCGGTCAATTTTCAAAGACCTGGGAAACCACGCCCGATGGCCGCGAGGGGTTTCAGAATATTTTTTTACGAAAAAAATATCCGGTCTACCTGATTGATCAGCCTCGTCGGGGTAATGCGGCACGGGGTACGGTGGAAGGCGCGATCAGCCCAACGCCAGACGAACAAGGCTGGTTTGGGACATTCCGCCTCGGTATCTGGCCCGACTATTTTGAGGGTGTTCAATTCGCCAGGGACTCTGCTACGCTGAATCAATATTTTCGGCAAATGGTACCCAACGTCGGGCCGATTGATATTCAGGTAAATACGGAAGCAGTTTCGGCGCTGTTTGATAAAATTGGAGAAGGAGTACTGGTAACACATTCCCATTCGGGGGGCATGGGCTGGCGTACTGCTGTTAAAAATCAGAAGGTTAAAGCCATTGTTTCCTACGAACCTGGAAGCGGCTTTCTGTTTCCCGAAGGTGAGGTGCCCCCACCGATGCCCAGTTCGGGTGGTACTTTGGAAGCAACGGGTATTCCGATGAGTGATTTTTTAAAGCTCACTAAAATTCCGATTGTCATCTATTATGGCGATTTTATCGCAAAAGAACCCACCAACGCCCCTGGGCCCGACGGCTGGCGCGTGCGTCTGGCGATGGCAAAGTTGTGGCGGGATTGTGTAAACCGGCATGGAGGGGATGTTACGGTGGTGCATTTGCCGGAAATTGGGATCAAAGGGAATACCCATTTCCCTTTTTCTGATTTGAATAATCTGGAAATCGCCGAACTCATGTCGAATTGGTTAACATTAAAAAAACTTGACAAGTAATATGAAAAAACACATTTTAAAACGCATCATAATGAGCCTGTTAACACTTTCCGGCCTTACGGCTTCGGCTCAAACCCAATTGCAAAATCCATTTGGCCTCGTCTACCAAAATGCAATTGTGCAAAATATGCCCGGACAGGTAAACATACATCCTGTGACGTATCAGCTCAACGGACTTTCCATTTCGGCCAATGTTTATACGCCCGCCCGATATGACACAGCCACGCGCTACCCGGCTGTCGTGGTGGCGCATCCTAATGGCGGCGTGAAAGAACAGGTGGCCGGGCTATACGCGCAGCGCCTCGCTGAACTTGGATACATCACAATTGCCGCAGATGCAGCCTATCAGGGTGCGAGCGGCGGAACTCCACGCAATGTAGACAAACCCGCGTTCCGAATTGAAGATATTCGTGGCATGGCCGATTTTATCAGCCAATATGCAGGTGTAGACCCCAGCAAACTTGGCTTATTGGGCATTTGTGGCGGCGGTGGATATGCACTCGCTGCGGCACAAACAGACAAACGTTTCAAAGTGGTTGCTACGCTAAGCATGTTTAATTCCGGTATTGTGCGCAAAAACGGGTTTATGAATTCCGGACTTTCAACAATTCAACAACGTATTCAACAGGCATCGGCAGCCCGGGCACAGGAGGCGGCAGGCGGCCCCGTACTGTACGCCAACGAAACCAAAACTACTGATGCGCAGGCCGATAAAATGCCCTTTGATTTGTATCGGGAGGGCCATTATTACTACAACAAAACCCATGCGCACCCCAATTCCACATTCCGATATACCCTGAGCAGCTTGCTTGATCTGATGGAGTTTGATGCCGCCGCCAATATGGATTTGATTAATCAGCCGCTGCTGATGATGGCCGGAAGCAAGTCAGACAGCTATTACATGACAGACAATGCCTTTGCTCAGGCTACCGGCACGAGCGTAAAAGAGCTGTTCCTGATTCCCGGCGCTACGCATATTCAAACCTATTATGTGCCGGAATATGTGGATAAAGCCCTTGAAAAACTTCAGGAATTTTATAAAAAACACCTCTAAAGCAGGTGTGGTTTTTATCACGCAAACCATCATTTTTATGAAATACGCGCTTGCTTTTTTTGCGTTTTTAATACTGTCTTGTACTGCAAAAGTACCTACAGTACCGGATTCGGATAACCGAATCACTATACAGACGCAATCCGGAAGGCTACGAGGTGTTGTAGAAAACGGCATTGCCATTTTTAAAGGTATCCCGTACGCTGCGCCACCGACTGGCGGGTTCAGGTGGCGGCCTCCGCAGCCGGCTGCCGCTTGGGAAGGTGTTCGGGATGCTTTTGCTTTTGGCCCCGACTGCGCTCAGTCAGGGTGGGGCGGTGCGCCGGGAACTATCATAAAAGGTTCATCTGAGGATTGCCTGTACCTCAATGTATGGGCACCGGCTGGCGTGAAAGCCAAATCAAAATTGCCCGTCATGGTCTGGATTCACGGTGGCGGATTTGTTGGCGGTAGTGGTTCAGGCCCGGAAACTTCGGGCGTTGGGTTTGCCCAGCAAGGCGTTGTTTTAGTTGCCATCAACTACCGGCTCGGACGGCTTGGTTTTTTTGCACACCCTGCCCTGACCCGGGAGCATCCGGAGGAACCTAAAGGGAACTACGGCTACATGGATCAGATTGCCGCGTTAAAATGGGTACGGGATAATATCGCCGCTTTCGGTGGTGACCCCGGAAATGTTACGATTTTCGGCTTTTCAGCAGGGGGCGTTTCTGTGCATTCACTTATGACTATTCCGGCAGCCAAAGGGCTTTTCCACAAAGCAATTTGCCAGTCGAGCGGCGGCAGGGATGGTGTTCTCACCGGGCGGCCCTTGCGCCAGGAAAATGCAGATCCGTTTTATGCCGTCTCAGCAGAAACAATCGGGTTAAATTTTGCAAAAAAACATGGCATTGAAGGGTACGGTGAAGATGTTTTGACGAAACTTCGTGGCCTGAGCGTGGAAGAGATTGTCGATGGCGGACAGGAAACAGACGGCTCCGGCGGCCCGAGAATTTATTCCGGACCAATATTAGACGGTAAACTTGTAGTTGAAACCGCCGAAGCCGCCTACAAGGCCGGAAGGCAGGCAAAAGTGCCGCTTATGATTGGTTCAAATAGCGCAGAAATTAGTGGAAATTTTGTAAATACAGCTGATTCAAAAGCAAAGCTTTTTGCCTTATTCGGTGATTTGGAAACTGAAGCAAGAAACGCCTATGATCCGGATGGGAGCAAAGACTTTGCCGAAGTACTCACAAAATTCAATACCGACTGGGTATGGTCGGAACCCGCACGAATGACCGCCCGGGCATGGATAAAAAGCCAACCCAGGGTCTATTTTTACCAGTTTTCCTATGTCCCTTCCGTTATGCGCGAACGCATGAAATATGGTGCCGGACATGGCTCTGAAGTCGCCTATGTTTTCAATACACTCAATCATCGAAGGGGAATTGAAACGATAAGTACTGACGACCTAAAGGTTGCACAATTAATGCAAGGTTACTGGGTCAGTTTCGCCAGAAACGGCGATCCCAATCGCTCGGATCTGCCACAATGGCCTGTTTTTTCCTTGGATAAAGAAGCAATTCTGGATGTTGAGCAGGACGGCAAAGCTGTAGGGAAACCAGACCCTCGCAAGGCGCGTCTTGACGTAATTGACCAATCGGATAAATGGAGAACCCGTTTGCAATCAAGGGGAATATAACCTTAAAAAAACATGCCGATCATGAAAAAAATCCTGTCCCTCGTCCTATTCATAGGCATCAGTTGTCTGGGAAATTTGTTTGCACAAAATCAGCCTCCAGCCAATGCGTTGAACCCGCAACAAAAAAGCATAGTTGCCATTGCTGCCCTGACGGCCAGGGGCGATTTGCCAGGCTTGAAAATTGAGTTGAACAAAGGACTGGATGCCGGACTGAGCATTCTCAAAATCAAGGAATGCATCATTCACGCCTATGCGTATTGTGGCTTTCCACGAAGTATCCGGGGGTTTCAAGCTTTTATGGAAGTGCTTGACGACAGAAAGTCAAGGGGCATAGCGGATATAATGGGTGTAGCAACATCGCCTGTAAATCAAAATGGCAGCAAATATGAACGCGGTAAAGCCATACTCAACGAACTGGTAAACGCACCGCAGGGGCGTCCGCAACCGGGTTATGCTGTATTTGCACCGGTCATTGATACTTTTTTGAAAGAACATTTATTTGCCGATCTTTTTGAGCGCAATGCACTGACTTACGCGGAGCGGGAATTAGTCACAGTTTCCGTGCTGAGTGTCATTGGCGGAGCGGAGCCGATGTTGCGCAGCCATTTGTCCATTTGCCTGAATGTAGGTTTGAACTCCGAACAACTGATAGATTTCATACAAATTATACAAGTCGTTTTGGGTAAAAATGAGGCAGAAAAAGCGGCATTCGTCTTGAATGAAGTCCTTGGGAAAACGGCCATAGTGATCCAGCCGGAGGAGGAGGCTGCAAAGGCAGCTTTTCCGAAAGGAGAGCAAGTAAACAGCCCATATTTCACGGGAACCGTATGGCTCCAAATGCTGGTCGGCGCCGATACTACTTTTAATATCAACGCAGGTAATGTCACCTTCGAGCCTGGGGCCAGGACGCACTGGCATGTTCATCCGGGAGGCCAAATACTGTTGGTGACAAGCGGTAACGGGCGCTATCAGGAGTTTGGGAAGCCCGTGATGAAAATCCAGAAAGGCGATGTTATAAAATGTGATCCGAATGTTAAACACTGGCACGGCGCTGCGCCCGACAGCGCAATGAGTCATATTGCCATAGGTACAAATCAAAACCGAGGCGCTGTTAAGTGGCTGGAGGCGGTTAAGGAGGAGGAATATCGGCAATGACCTTTAGGCTATTGCGGAGCACGGCTGTTGCCCCCTCCAAAAAACTCAAAAAATCAACTACCTTTGCGGCCTTCTATCAAACCTTCTAATTGAAAAAGACAAATGTCTGATGTAACGCTGTGCCCCAAATGCCATTCCGATCTCACTTGGGAAAATGAAAATCTGATGAGCTGTTCTCAATGCTTTCATGAATGGGATCCCAATGAAGTTGCCTTAGAAACCACAAGCGAAGCGAGCCTCAAAGTGCTTGACTCCAACGGCAACGAACTCCATGACGGCGATTCAGTAATCGTAATCAAAGACCTGCCCGTAAAAGGTATGCCCAAACCCGTAAAGGCCGGTACCAAAGTGAAAAATATCCGCCTCACCGACGGCGACCACAACATCGACTGTAAAATTGAAGGATTCGGCTCAATGGGCCTCAAATCCGAATTCGTCAGAAAAGCGTAGTGAAGTAACGATGAATGATGAATGATTTTGGATGCTTGATTTTTGATTTTTAAAGAATCAAATTGTTGATAATCAACACATTGGGCCACATAATTCAAAATCAAGCATTCAAAATCCAAAATTAAAAATTATCATAGTCGCCCAACTATTGACGAACCTTTGGCGTACTTTAGGTATCATACCTATTACGGTATGCTAAAACCTGATCTTACATGAAACACTTCTTGTTGTTCGTCGCCATTTTATGCACTTCTCCGCTTGCCGCACAATTGCCTTTTGAATTAAACAAATTGGATGGCCGCTGGTACTCCGGCTCGAAAGAAGCGCCAATTTGTACCCACTGGAATTTTATTTCCGATGCGCTGCTCGAAAACCATACTTATGTGCTGAAGGGCAGCGATACCCTCACGCAGTTCCGCGCGCGGGTCTACCAGGAAGCCAATAAAACCATCATGGAATATCGGGAACCTGGTGATAAGGTTCACATGTTTGAACTCAGTTTTGCAGACAAAAATACCTTGTCGTGGCAAAATCAGAACCCCGGCGCCACGCCAACCTGTTTGTTAATTAATTTTATGACTGTCAATAAATTAGCATATAAAGGGGTAGGCTTTGAGGAGCAAACTTTCCGGCATTCCAAAGGCGCGCCGCTTCAAGTGGGATTCGGCGTACAGGGCGGCCTGGCGCATCATAATTTAAGGCATCAAAAGATCATGCCGCTACTTGCGCAAGCACCGGCAGCCAGCTTTTCGGAGGGTATTCCGGGACAAAATTTTTCATTTTTCCTGAAATTCAAACGCGGCAAATCGCCACTCAGCCTGAACGTGGAAGCGGGAATTCTGCACCTGCGCTACAATGTCCGCTATGCCATGTCGGCGCCCGGGCAGGTATTTGTTCGGGAAGGGCAGGTGGACTATGCGCACCGCTATGTAGCCGTGCTGCCGGAAGGACGATTCGGCAAGCGCCAGAACTGGAGCTTTTTTGCCGGTATGATGATGAGCGATAACTACGCAATCAAATACGGCGGCAACCTGTTGGAGCCGTTTACCGGCGCAGAACAGAATATCGCGACGCCCAAACCATCCTCCCTGAAAATGGGCTTAAGCCCTGTGCTGGGCATGAGTTGGGGCCCTTCGTTTTTGGCAAAAGGCCCCATTAAGCCTGCACTGACCCTGCGCATGACGGGGCACCGGGTGTACAGCCTCGGTTTTCGGGTAGATTTTAAATAGGGTAGGGCCGTGGCGTATCAAATCGTCATGCCGCCGTCTACGCTCAGGGTCGCGCCGTTGATGTACGCCGCGTCGTCGGAGGCCAAAAAGGCGTAGGCGGCGGCGATTTCTTCGGGTTTGCCGAGGCGCTGCAAAGGCGTTTTTTCGCGCATGCCGGCCAGCACATTTTCTGGTACGGTGCGCATCATATCCGTTTCGATATAGCCGGGCGCGATGGCGTTGGCCGTAATGCCTTTTCGGCCCAGTTCGCGCGCCCAGACTTTGGTCATGGCGATCACGCCGGCCTTGGTGGCGGCATAGTTGGTTTGTCCGAAATTACCGTACAGCCCCACCACCGAAGAGGCCGAGATGATGCGGCCCCAGTTTTGCGCCTCCATATAGGGCTGTACCGCTTTGGTGCAGTTAAAAACGCCGGTCAGGTTGACCGAAATAACCTGATCCCATTGTTCCGAGGTCATTTTTTTCAGCGAAGCATCGCGGGTAATGCCTGCATTATTGACGAGGATATGAATGCCTCCCAGATCGGCATGAACGGCGGCGGCGGCTTCCGTTACGGCGTCCAGGCTACTGGTATTGACTTTGTAAAAACGGAGGCGGTCGCCGTACTCGCTCCAGCTTTCGCCGAGGGCTTGCATGGCTGCTTCGTTGAGGTCCCAGATGGCAACAGCGGCGCCCTCTTCGAGGAAGCGGGCTGCGGTGGCCCTGCCGATGCCGCTGGCGCCGCCGGTGATGATGGCTACTTTGCCGGAAAGTGCTTGCATATTGTGTACTTGAGTGTTAATAAAATTTTGTGGGGCAAAAGTATGGGTGTCTGAAATTGTGTTTTGATATTTTGTTTGGGTTTTTAAAATGCCTGGTCTCATCTTTTTAAATTTAATGTAAATAATTGATAATTAGTAAATTAGAGTATTATATTTTATTTAAAGCTGTTTAAGTCGCAAAAAAGTAATTCAAACAGCCCGTTTACCGACCGGAATGCGAACTTTTACTTTGCTCCTGCAAAAAGGGCCAATCGGCAAACAAAGTTGTTTTTTGATTGCACTTTACAGAAAAAAATATAGATGATGCAAAACGACTCCTGGTTCTGGGCAACAACGGCATTGCTGCTGGCATATGCAGCACTGATTTTGTTCTTTGTGGTGCGGGGCGCGCGTCGCACCCGTTCGCTGAGCGATTATGCCGTGGGCAGCACAGGTTTTTCTCCTGTGATTGTCGGCTTGTCGCTGGCAGCCTCCATTACCAGTGCCGCTACTTTCATCATTAACCCGGGATTTATTGCCCTGTTTGGCTGGAGCGCTTTTTTAGCCTTTGCCGTAGTGCTGCCCATTGGCTTGTACCTTTCGCTGATTGTACTCACAAAAAGTTTCCGCCGTTACGGCTCCAGTGTGAAGGCTGTCACGATGGCACAATGGATGGGTGCGCGTTATGAAAGTAAGGGTTTTGCCTTCTTTTTTGCCGTTTTATCCTTGTTGTTACTCACCTTTATCGTACTCATTTGCGTGGGCATGACCAAGGTGCTGGCGCAGGCGCTGGGTATGTCGGAAACGCCGGTTTTGATTGGTCTCGTAGTTTTTGTGTTCGGGTATATGATGTTTGGCGGCGCCAATTCGATGGTGTATACGAATACCATTCAGGCCCTTGTAATGTTGGTTGTGGCAGTGATGATGCTGGGTTCCGGGTATGAGCATTTCAGCGAGGGCATTCGCGGTTTTTGGGATAAAATTGCGGCCATAGATCCCGCCCTGACGCAGTCCTTTAATGCGAGAAGCCCTGTTTCCCGCGATTTTATTGAAGTGGTATTGTGCAATTTTGTGGTCGGCGTGGCGGTTGTTTGTCAGCCGCATATCATCACCCGTTCCCTGATGTTGCGCTCCGAAAAAGACGTAAATCGCTATTTGTTGGTGGGTATTTTGGCTGAAACCTTATTCTTTATCGTGGTTTTTACCGGTTTTTATGCCCGCCTGATGTTTCCCGAACTCAAAATTGAAGACGGCAGCGCCTTAAAAATGGACGCCATTACTTCGGCCTATGTGGTACGCGAGTTTCCGGTCTGGGCCGGTTTGATTGTTATCCTGGGCCTGATTTCGGCAGGTTTGTCTACCCTGGAGGGCTTGATTCAATCGCTTTCCACCACCATCACACAGGATATATTGAAGCCCGTGGCTGGTAGTTTATTCCGTCAGGAGCAGCGCCAGATCTGGATTCAGCGGGGCGTAATTGCGGTGCTGGCCGTTTTGGCTATTGTTATCTCGAAATGGCAAATGGCCAACCCGACGCTGAGCGTGGGTATTTTTGCCCAAAACGGCGTTTATGCCTTCTTTTCGGCAGCATTTGTTCCGGTATTATTGGGCATTTTTACAAAAAACACACCCAAAATTGCACCCATTGCGGCATCGGTTACGGCCATCATCGTGCATTTTGGTACTTATTACGGCGGAATGACAACCTATCTTCAAGGCCCCGTGCGCAACCCGGCCGTGGCAGCTACCATGGCCATTCTCAGCGCTCTGGCGGTTGGCTTGATTTTACACTTCGCTTTCCGCAAAAAAGCCGTTCCGGTGCTTGCCACCTTTGCTTTGCTGCTCGCGGGCAGCGTTTTTGCCAATGCACAAACCTCACCTATGGACAGCAGCGAACAGCTTCTTTACGCAACATTGCCGGATGGCAAAAAAATCGCTTATACCGACAGCGGTGCGGGCCCCGAAACGCTTGTTTTTGTACACGGCTTAGGCAGCAACCACAAAAGCTGGCGCAAAAATATTGCGGTTTTGCAGGAAAAAAACCGCTGCATCAGCCTCGATTTGCCGGGCTACGGGCAGTCGGATAAAGGCGATTGGGCCTACGATATGCAGTTTTTTGCCCAAAACCTGCATGAACTGCTTGGTGTGCTTCAATTGGAGCAGGTTACCTTGGTCGGACATTCCATGGGCGGGCAAATTTCCATGCATTTTGCCCTGATGTATCCTGAAAAAGTAAAAAGTTTAGTACTGCTTGCCCCGGCCGGATTTGAAACCTTTACCGAAGCGGAGCGCGCCTGGTTTGGCGCGGTTTATACCCCCCAACTTTTAAAAGCAACCCCGCCCGAACAGATTCGCAAAAACTTTGCGATGAACTTCGTCAGTTTTCCGGCCGATGCGGAATTTATGATTGCCGACCGCATGGCCCTGCGCGACTCCGAAGCCTACGATCCCTATTGTGCCATGATTCCGAAATGCGTGATGGGTATGTTGCAGCAACCCGTTTTTGAACGCCTGCCGGAAATCAAAACCCGAACCCTGGTATTGTACGGCGAACAAGACTACCTCATTCCTAACCGATTCCTGCACAAGCAATTAAGTACCGCCGAAGTGGCGCGTTCCGGACAGGAGCGCCTGCCCGACAGCCGCCTGCAAATGGTACCCGACGCCGGGCATTTTGTTCAGTGGGAAGGCGCCGATGCGGTTAATGCCGCCGTGTTGGATTTCATCAAATAAAATCAATTTCACCAATCATTTTCAAAAGTATGAAGCAGTTTTTTACCCTTTTGGTACTTCTTCTGACCCTTTCCGCTACTGCTTTTGCACAGCGCGGAACCGTCAGTGGCACCATCACCGATGCCGGCAGCGCAGAGCCGCTGGTGCGCGCATCGGTATTTCAGGAAGGTGTCGCCAATGGTGTCTTTTCCGACGCCAAGGGCATGTATTCCATTAGTCTGCCCGCTGGCGAGCAGACCCTCACCGTTTCCTACCTCGGCTACCGCACCGTGAGTATGAAAGTGACGGTAAATGCCGGCCAGGACAGCAAAATGGACTTAGCCCTCGAAGCGACTTCCCTGCAAGGTGATGAAGTGGTTGTTTCCGCTTCGCGCCGCGCCGAAAAAATGACCAATGCGCCCGCCACAATTTCCATCATCAATGCACAGGCCTTTAATGAATTGCCCAGTTTTAACGGTGCGGAACTGCTCGCCCGCCAGCGCGGTGTGGATTATGTGCGTTCCGGTGTTTTGGGTGTTGGCGTCAATATGCGTGGTTTTAATAGCGCATTTAACCCTAAAAACCTGCAAATCAACGACGGTCGCCTCTCCACCCTCGTCGCTACGGGCCTGCCGCTCGGCGCACTCAGCACCACCGTCAAAGAAGACGTGGAGCGCGTGGAAGTTGTGCTCGGCCCCTCCTCAGCCCTTTATGGCCCGAATGCCCACAACGGCCTGCTGAATACCATTACCAAAGATCCGCGCACGTATCAGGGCACTACGGTAGCCCTCGGCGCCGGTAACCAGAGCGTACTCACCGGCCGTATCCGCCACGCCACAAAAGTGAACGACAAACTGGCGTTCAAAATCAGCGGCGAATACACCCAGGGCGAAGAATTTGATTTCACCGACACGGTGTACAGCGTAGCCGGTGGCGTTGAATTTGCCAAATATCCGGAATACCTGCTCAATCGCAAATTCAACTCGCTGCGCGGCGAAGCACAGGTGTATTACAGTGTAGGTAAAAAATCGGACATCATCGTCGGTTACGGCGGCTCTAAAAGCAACAATATCGGCAACACCAACGCTGGCCGCAACCAAATCCGCGACTGGCTCGTGCAGTGGGGACAAATCCGTTTTGTGTCGCCACGCCTTTATGTAAACCTCTACAATACCTGGAGCAGCACGGATTCTACCTATGCCATGAACCGCCGCACGCTCAACTACTGGTCGTACAAAAATGCCAAAAATGCCGATGGCACCGCGAAATTCGACGAAGCAACGGCACGGGCGAAATCCATCGGTACCTTCTGGTTCCCCAACGCCGCATTCCCGAACGGCGGCATTGAACTGGCGCGTGGCGCATTATTCCAGGATAAATCCCAGCGTTTGAACGGTGAAGTACAGTACAACAACAGCGCCGGCAAGCTCTTCAACTACATTGTAGGCGTGCAAATGCAGCGCGATGTAGCCAACAGCAATAACACCTACCTGATTGATAAAGAAGGCGAAATCATCATCAATCAATACGGCGGTTACGCGCAACTCGAACGCCGCTTCGGCAACCTGCGCACCGTATTGGCTGCCCGCGCCGATAACCACGACCTCTACGGCTTCAACTTTATTCCCAAAGCCGCTTTGGTGTATACCATTGGCGACAACGGCGCTGCCCGTATTACTTATGGCCGCGGTATCTCTGCGCCCACCATCCTCAACCTCTCTGCCAACATCTTCGGCGGTTTGTTGCTGGGTAACGGCGAAGGCTTTACTGTGAAAGAAGTAGACGTGGTAACGCAAACGGTTGTAAACACTTACGACGTAAGAAAACTGGAAGTAGAGCGTATTCAGACCTTTGAAGTAGGTTATAAAGGCCTGATTGGCAAGAAGTTATTCTTTGATGCCAACGCGTATTACAACCTGAGCGAAAACTTCCTCAGCCCTTCTGTCAACATCGCTCCTGATCGCGACTTCTTTGATCACGACAACAACCCGGCTACAGCTGCCATCCCGCGCATCGTGGGTTATGCCACACAGCGCGGTAGCGAAAACATCGGCAACTTTACCGCTGTTACACCGCTGATTGCCACACAACCTACCGGCGAACAAGGCGCCAATACGCTGCTCACCTACGTGAACTTCGGTAATGTAAATACCTACGGCTTTGATGCTTCCTTGTCGTATGCCTTTACCTCCGCCCTGCGCGCTACCCTGAACTATTCCTGGTTTGGTTATGAAATTGACAAAACCGACCTGAACAACGATGGTAACCGCGATGGCCGTGTGGATGTAAACGACCTGCCTATCAATACACCCGCCAACAAGCTCAGCCTTGGCGTGAATTACAGCAGCAAGAAATTCTTCGGCTCTGTTTTCACCCGCTGGGTAGAATCGTATGATTTCTTCTCCGGTATCAACGTAGCGGCAAAAACCAACGAAAGCCTGATTTACGGCGGTAACCCTGTTATTGAAGGCAAACGCGTAGGTACCTCTTTCAATAATGGCCCGCTCGGTGGTTTTGTCAATGTTGACCTTTCCCTGGGCTATCGCTTTGGCAAATATCTCACGCTTTCGGGTCAGGTGACCAACTTGTTCGACAGCGAAGTGCGCGAGTTTGTTGCTTCGCCTGTGATTTCCCGCCTGTTTGCAGTTGAGGCAAAAATTGACCTGCCAGGCATAAAATGAGTTTTTTTTAGGGTTTAGGCGGGTTGAGAGATTGAGAGATTGAGTGTTTTAGTGTTTTAGTGTTTTAGTGTTTAGGTGTTTTAGGATCAATAACCTCTAAAACACTAAAACACCCAAACACTAAAACACTAAAATACTAAAATACTCAATTGCCCAATCGCCCAAAACACCAAAACACAAGAATAATGCGAAATGCAAGAATCATCTCCGCGGGCATGTACGCGCCGGCCCGGGTGATTGAAAATCAATATTTTAATGAGGTGCTGGGAGAAGATGTGGATACCTGGCTGCGCGCCAATGTAGAGATTTACCGGCGCCGCTGGTGTGCGGAGGGCGAAAGCACGGCCGATTTGGTAGAAGCGGCCTCCAAACAAGCCCTGGAGCGCGCCGGCCTTAAGGCTTCCAAAATTGATCTGATCATCGTTGCAACCGATACCCCTGAATTCATTTCTCCGTCTACTGCCTCTGTGCTGCAACACCGCCTGAGTGCTAAAAAAGCCGGCACGTTCGACCTCAACACGGCCTGCGCGGGTTTTGTAACCGCCCTGGACACCGCCTCCAAATTCATTAAAGCGGATGCGCAGTACAAAAATGTGCTGGTGGTCGGGGCTTATGCGATGAGTAAATACCTCAATTTGCAGGATAAAAAAACCGTGACCTTGTTTGCCGATGGCGCCGGTGCGGTGGTGCTGCGTGCAGAAAACATGCCCAAAGGGCAAGGCTTTCTCGGCAGTAAACTCCTGACCCGTGGCGAATACCACGACTGGATGGGGATTTATGGCGGCGGTACCCATTTGCCCGTTACAGAGGGCGTGTTACATCGCCATGAACATCAGCTGCAATTTGTCAAGCGTTTTCCGCCAACCCTTAATCCGGAAATTTGGTCGAAAATGGCTTTGGACATCAGTAAAAAATCCAAAATTTCCATCACTGAGGTGGATCAGTTTTTTCTGACACAAATCAACATCAATTCCATTCGGGCGACCTTAGATTTGCTGGGCGTTGCGCATGAAAAAGCGCATACCATCATGCACGATTACGGCTACACCGGCTCTGCCTGTATCCCGATGGCATTTAACGATGCCTGGGAAAAAGGCAAGGTAAAACCCGGCGATTTGCTTTATTTTATAGGCAGCGGTGGCGGTTTGGCCTTTGCGGCCGCAGCCTTCCGTTTGTAATTCTGGTTAAAAGAGCATGCAGCATATTCCCACAAGCGACTGGAGCGCCCGCTGGGCGCTCTACAGTCCTTCAAAAACCGCTTTCCGCGAACACGAAACCAATCGCGCCCTGACTTATGGCGCTTTAAACATAAGCGCTAATACATTAGCCTGGCGGCTGCGCCGCGAATTCGGCATTCAAAAAGGCGACCGGGTGGCTGTTTTGGCCGATTTTTGCATAGAATACATGGTGCTGTTTGCGGCTGCGCAAAAAGCCGGTTTTATCCTGGTTCCGCTGAATTACCGCCTTTCTGCAGCCGAATTAGATTATATGCTTGGCAATGCCGAGCCGGCCTTATGTATCACGGAGCAGAAATACCAGCCGCTGATTGCAGAAGCCTCAAATTACGCCGCACTGCCGCAAAAAATGGCCCTGGAAAGTATCGAACTGCTGGAAACCGCAGCGCAGGAACCTTTTCCGGCAGTTGTTTTTGAAGAAAATGACCCGATTTTCATCCTGTACACTTCCGGCTCCACGGGTTTCCCCAAAGGTGCTTTGTATACGCACAAGATGTTGTTCTGGAACAGCATTAATACGTCTATTTCTTTGATTATCAACAGTGAAAGCCAGACGCTTTGTTTTGCGCCGCCTTTTCATACCGGTGGCTGGAACGTACTGACCACGCCCTTTATTCACCACGGGGCTTTTACCTGCATTCTGAAAAAATTTGATCCCGCCGCAGTGCTGGATTTACTGCAAAAGGAGCGTTGCACCATCCTTTTTGGCGTGCCGACCATGCTGAAAATGCTGGCCGACGAACCTGCTTTCGAGGCCGCCCGATTTCCCGATTTACGCTACGCCATCGTGGGTGGCGAACCCATGCCCATTCCCCTCATTGAACGCTGGCACGAAAAAGGCGTGCTGATTCGTCAGGGCTACGGCATGACGGAGGTTGGTCCCAACCTCACCTCCCTGCATCAGGACGATGCCATGCGCAAACGCGGCAGCATCGGACGACCCAATTTTTATGTGGAAACCAAAATCGCCGATGAACAGGGCGCCGAATGCCCCGGCGACCAGGCAGGCGAATTGTGGCTGCGCGGCCCGATGGTAACTCCCGGTTACTGGCGCAACCCCGAAGCCACCAAACAGGCCTTTGCCGAAGGCGGCTGGTTCCGCACCGGCGATCTCGTCAGGCAGGATGCCGACCAATACATTTATGTGGTTGATCGCATTAAAAACATGTTTATTTCCGGCGGTGAAAATGTATATCCGGCTGAAATTGAACGGGTTTTAATGCAGTTGCCCGAAGTTGCCGAAGCGGCAGTGCTTGGCGTGCCCGATGAAAAATGGGGAGAAGTTGGTCGGGCATTTGTGGTGCGCAAACCCGGCAGCCCGCTGGACGAACAAGCCCTGCTGGCGCATTGTCAGGCGCATCTGGCCCGCTATAAAGTGCCAAAATCCTTTGTGTTTTTGGAGGCTTTACCCAAAAATGATGCAGGAAAAATCAATCGCCTGGCACTGAAGCAGGGTTGAAGTATTTCCCGCAGATTGACGCAGATTTACTCCCAGATTATGCAAATAATGAAGAAAATCCGCGTAATCTGCGCGTAATTCTGCGTCTATCAGCGGGAAATATTATTTTTCTAGCGTGCATTATACTGCTTCAGATAATCCGGCAAGTCAATGATTACACCTTCAGTATCTGTTTCGGGTGTTTGAATGCTGAGTTTTAAAGGCAGCACCCCGGCCCAAACCGGCAGGTGCATGTCTTCCGGGTCGTCGCCAACGCCGTGATCGCGGAATTTCACGGAAGCTTCGTCAATTGGTACCGCGATGAACATCGTCTTTTTCATTTCACTTTCCGTGGGCTGGCGCGCATCGTTCCAGCGGCCGGGCAATACGTGTTCCGTGAATTTTTCAGCAGCCATCCAGCGTTCCTCCGGGGTGCTGACCAAGCGCGTTTTACCAAAAACAATCACCGAGCGGTAATTCATGGAATGGTTGAATACCGAACGGGCCAGCACTAAGCCGTCGAGCAGGGTGACCGAAATACAAACCGGAATCCCTTCGGCCATGCGCATGAAAAAATGGCTGCCCACTGAGCCGTGCAGGTAAAGCGTATCGCCGACACGACAGTAGGCGGTCGGGATCTGAAAAGGCTGATTGTCAACTACGAAAGCGACATGACACAACAATCCCTCGTCCAGAATCTCATTTCTGAACGAGGGATCGAAATTGTAGCGCTTGGGATAGTAGCGCGAACCTTGGGTGCGGGATGTTTTTTTCATCCCCCAAATATATTACATCTTCTTGAATTTGATTTTGTAGCGGGTGCCGTTTTGTGTGTATTCGACATCCATTTCGCTGTTGCCGATGTTTTGTACATCGTAGGTGATTTTTTCACCGTTGCTGTTATAGGTCAGGGTAACATCCCATTTGCCTTCATCTTCCTGCCAGTCACCGCTATCGGAAATGGTTTGTGTAACGCCGGCGATGGTGGTGCGGAGGTCGAGGTCGAATTCGCGGGATTCCTGGAAATTAAGGTCGAAACGGTTGACGTTGCTCAGATCGGCATCGCCGGCAATGATTTGTGTGGATTGCCAGTTGCCGATGATCAGCTCGGCTAATTTAGGGTCTTTTTTGCAGGAGCTGAGGGAAACGGCGGCAAGGATTAAAGTGGCGAAGGCAAAAACAGTGCTTTTCATAATCAGATTGTGTTTGAGATGAATGGTTGGGTTTGATTAAATTCGCCTAATAAATGCGCCCTTCACGCTTCAAATTGCCGGGCCAGAAAAAATTAAGAATATTTTAGGACTTGAAGGGGGCCTGGCAAGTGACAATGTTAACATTTACGCGTTTTTTTTAAAAAGTCCTTAGCGGCTTGTCGGGATGTTGTAACTTCGCCGGGTAATCCTGTATCGGTCTCGGTGAATCTCATTCTGCATTATTTCATTTCATCACCATCCAACGCATTATGCAGTTCAACCATCTACGTTTTTTACCGACCTTGCTGTTCCTGTTAGTATGCTCCTTTTTTGCCGCAGCGCAAAATTTGCGCATTGACGTAGGCTTTACAGCAGGTGGGTCTATGTTATTCCACAACACCCGTTTTCAGGAAACTTCGCTCAACGCTCAGTATGAAATTATTCAGGAAGTAAAACGCCGCGACGGCGAAACCTACGCCTGGGAAGATTTTGAATCGGACTTTGGGCTGAACCAGCAATTCATGCAGCCGCGTTTCGGATTTACGGCACATGTAACGTACAAAGACTGGCCGGTGGTGGCCATTGCCGAAGCCCTTTCTTCGCCTTCCGGTTACACCAAAATGACCTATGCCGGCACCGTAGGTTTTGGAAAAACCTTTTTCAACTGGGATACTTCCATGAACTTTTCCTTTCTCGCAGGCTATAAATACGTGCTGGATGAAGGATTTGGTTCCAATACCATTATAAATAGCGTTCGCGACGACTTTATGCGGGAACGCCTCTCTACCTTCTTCAACCCGACCAATCCGCTTGGCCGCAAACTCGGCAACCTGCTGGTGGTGCGCGGTGGCGTGGGCAAGGTTTTTGGCTGGGAACAGGAATGGAGCGCCGGCGTAGATGTATACGGCGAGCTTGACCTACTGGAAAAATCAGTGCGTTTCTCCCGAATGACCAATGTCGGGGCCATGCTCTGGTTGCGGTACCGACTGTAGTGCGAAGCTCCGCTTCGCACCAGTACAGCGAAGCTCCGCTTCGCTCCCCGGGCGCGCCTACAGCCCCAGCACCCGAAGCGCCTGCCAGAGCATCTGC
Source organism: Chitinophagales bacterium (assembly GCA_017303875.1). Classification (GTDB taxonomy): domain Bacteria; phylum Bacteroidota; class Bacteroidia; order Chitinophagales; family Saprospiraceae; genus M3007. Next base: position 122,309 of record JAFLBP010000015.1, read on the forward strand.
ACAAATACAATTTTACCGATCAATAACAAGGGATACACGAGCGCATAGCCGTACGTGGGGATCTTGCTTTCGGCGTTGTTGTTGGCAAAATCTAAGTTAGCCGGGTGGTGACTCACCATACCCGAAAGCAGCACAAAGGGGATTTTCAACCAGCGATTGCCCATATACAAAATGAACATACTGCCGAAAACGCTCACTAATATACCCGAAAGGAACATCAATGGCCCTACCGGCCCCATGATGGTCTGTAAAAATGCCGAACCGGAATTAATCCCGATAGCCGCCAGCAGCAACATCAGGCCAATCTGGCGGATCGTGAGGTTGGCAGAGTAGGGGAGCGTCCATACAATCGGCCCGGAACGGCGCAGATAAGAAAGTACCAAACCCGCCACCAGCGGCCCGCCGGCAAATCCTAAACTGAATACAATGCCGCCCGGTAACGTCATTTCAATCGAACCGATCAGGATGCCGAGGCCCATACCCAGGCCGAAGGACAAGAGGTCGATATGGCTCAGTTCCTCATAAGAGTCGCCGAGCAGTTTGCTCATATAGCGAATGTCTTCCGGCTTGGCCAGCACGCGGATGCGGTCGCCGAGTTCGAGTACGGTGTCGGATTGCACCAGCGAATCCACATCGCCGCGCCGGATGCGGGTAAGGATGACCGGAAACTGCTCATGCAGGTTGAGCGAGGCAATGGTGCGGCCAGCGATTTTAGGGTTGGAAACAAATATGCGGCGCAATTCAAAGACCGAGCGGTCGTACGAGAGGTCGTGCTCGGCGGGCGTGCCCAGCAGCGCGATAGCGCGCGCCACCTCCCCGCTTTCTCCGGTGATCCCGATGTGGTCGCCCATTTGCAGCACGGTATCCCAGTGGCAAAGGCTGTGCTCCTCGCCGCGCAATAGGCGCCCGAAAATCAGATTGAAATGGTATTGATGTTTCAGGTCGCGCAGGCTTTTTCCGGCCAGCTCCGCATTCGTAATCTCAAGTGTTTGATTGACAATGGGTTGTCCGGTCGGAAATTCATCTTTTAAACCCTCCGTTTCTTTGGTGTAATTGACTTTCAGCAAGCGGCGCATCAGCGCAACGGCGATCATCAAACCAATAACGCCCATCGGGTAAGAAATCGAATAACCGACTACCGCGCTGTTCGACATGCCGGCAGCTTCGGTATTGCCCCGACTCTGTATGGCATCCAGCAAACCGGCAAGGGCCGGCGTATTGGTGGTGATACCCGCCAGCAAACCCGCTGCGCCCGAAGCGTCAAATCCGAAGGCGAATGCCAGTGCCCCAATCATTACTGAAAGTATGGATAAAGTACTGACTGCCAGGATCATATTCGCTGCGCCGCGCGAGCGCAGGGTGCCGAAAAACGAAGGGCCGGAACTTAATCCGATACTGTATACAAAAATGGAAAGACCGAGTAATTTGATCACATCGGGAATGTGCAGATCCGGGCGTGCGGCGCCGACGGCAAGTCCGACAAACAAGACCATCGCTACCCCCAATCCATTGCCCCGAATTTTGAAATTACCCAGAAAGGAACCGATTGCAGCTACTAAAAATAAATAAAGCAGTGCTTCTTCTGTTGAGCCTTGATGTTCCATACGTGCGGTTTTAGTGCCGCAAAGGTACGCGTTCTGTTTACCAGATGAGCCGGTACCCAACTCCTTTTAGCGTCAGGATTTGCACCTGCTCATCCGGGCGCAGGTATTCGCGCAATCGGGTGATGTACACATCGAGGTTGCGGGAGTTGAAGAAAGAATCATTACCCCAAACTGCCTCCATAATATCTTTGCGACTGACCGGCTGGTGCGGGCGTTCGCAGAGCAAGAGGAGCAGCTGGTTTTCGCGGTGGGAGAGTTTGCGCACCTGATCCTGAATCCACATTTCCTGACGATTGGGGAAAAAACGGAAGTTTCCGATGCTGAATTGCTGTTCGGGCGATTGCGCCATCGCGCTGTTGCCGCCGAACAAACGCAGCAGGTTTTCCATCCGTGCAATCAGTTCCTCCACGCTGAAAGGCTTGCGTAAATAATCGTTGCCCCCCGATTCAAAACCCTGAATAACGTCCTCTGTCTGGGTTTTGGCAGTCAGAAAAATGATCGGCATGTGCGGGTTGCGGCGGCGTATGTCGCGCCCCAGCGAAAACCCGTCGCGGTTGGGCAGCATGACATCCAGCACGCAAATATCGGGCTTGAAAAAGTCGTAAAAATCCATGACTTCCGCGCCATCTGCGATCAGGCGCACCTCATATTGGCGGCTTTCGAGGCTTTCTTTCACGATTTTGCCCAAAAACGGCTCATCTTCCACGTACAATACTTTCGTTTTCATATTTGCAATTATGCCCGTTTTGGGAGCGTGATGGTAAACGTTGAACCTGCGCCTTCCTGGCTTTCCACCTCAATTTTGCCCTGATGCCGCTGCACGACGCCGGAAACATAACTCAGGCCCAGGCCATGTCCTTTTACATTGTGCACATCGCCGGTGGGTACCCGGAAAAAGGTTTCAAAAATGCGTGTCTGGTATGCCGCCGGAATGCCGCGTCCGCGATCGCTGACGGAAAGCTGAACTTCCTGTTCATTTTGTTGCAAACTGACTTTTATCTGCGGCACTTCACTGCTGTATTTCAAGGCGTTATCCAATAAATTGTACACCACGCTGGCCAAATGCAGGCGATCGGCCTGAAGCGGGAAGGCCTGTTCTGCTACTTCAAATTCAACCTGCGCACGGCGCTGCTCAAATTGCAGTTTCATCGAAGATAAAATGCCTTGCACCAGGTCTTTCAGGTCTAAGGCCTCCGGCTTTAATTCGGGTGCGCCTTTTTCAAAAAGCGACATCCGCAGCACTTTATCCACCAATAAAGAAAGGCGTTTGAGCTCGTGCTGCGAAATATCCAGGTATTCGCGGGTGCGCTCCGGGTTTTCCAGTGCGTCGAAACGCTGCAAGGCTTCCACCGCCACACCGACCGTTGCAATGGGCGTTTTCAGTTCGTGCGTGATGTTGCGGATAAAATCATTTTTCAGTTCCGTCAGCCGCTGTTGTTGTTTTAAACTCCTGTAAATGAGCGCAAAAGCCGCACCCATGCAGCAAAACAGCAGCAAGGCAAACAGCGCGCTGACGCCTACTTTTTTCAGTAAAAAATAATCCACACCCGACAGCACGGCTTCGTATCGGGCGCCACTGACGAGGTCGGTATACGAGCCGCACACAAAACCCTGCCCGGCGGCATTGTCGCCGGGCAGGCACACACTGACCCCGATTGTCGGGAATCGGGCCTGCATGGCCTGTTCAAATTTTGCGCGCAGCAAACTCAGACTCAGCAGCGAATCCGGCCGGATACAAATGGAATCCTGGCCGTTGCCATTTTTAAGGTTGACGATGACCGACAGCGCGCCGCTCATGTCCGTTGCGCCGGGGGTATTGCTTTCCCGAAGCGCAATGCGGAATTTCTCGCGGTTCGTCCACGAGCTGCTATCGCCGTTTTTTTTGTCAAATTTTTCAGTCTGTACAAAAGTAATAACCCGTACGGAGTCCAATTGTTCTTCCTGTACGGGGTGGGCAAGGGCATTGGAGAAATGAATATCAGGCAGCCCCGGCCCGTGATCATCAATACGCCTGACAATCAGTTGGTCAAAAACCTCCTGCTGCACGCCCTGAACGGTATTGACAAACAATAAACCGGCCTCGCGTTTGAGGGTTTCGGCCTCATCTGCCCAGGTTTTTTGGAGAAAAAGCCCCAGAAAAACCGCTAAAAGTCCCATTCCGAGGGACATCAATAGGATTGCAAAACGCGACATTGGAATAATAACTTGTCCGGAATCAGAGCAAATGTAAAACCGGAGGGCCGTAAATCCGGCATGGATTAACCTAAATTAACCTTCTATCAAGGTTACTTAACCGGCATTGCTGCAACTGCCAGCTACCTTTGTCTTGTCATTGCATCAAAACATTTTCAACTTTTACACAATGAAACAACTTACATTTCTTACCTGCATGCTGCTGTTTCCGTTTTTGGCTTTTGCACAAATTCAGGCCGGCGAAATTGAATACACCGAAACCATTAAACTGAAAATCGACATTCCCGACGCAACGGAAGAAATGCTCAAAATGATTCCATCGGAGCGGAAAAACCCGAAAATCCTCGCGTTTAATGCCAACAAGAGTCTGTTTAAAAATGGAGAAGAAAAAACAGAACCGGAAGAGATGAGCCACAGCGAAGGCGATATGCAGTTTAATATTAAAATGGTGCAACCGGATAATCGACTGTTTCTGGATATCGAAAATGGCAAAATCACGGAGAGCACGGAGTTTTTCGGCCGCTTCTTTTTGATTGAGGAGGCCCTGCCGGAGCGCGACTGGAAATTTGCCAAAGACAAAAAAATGATTCTTGGCTACGAGTGTTACAAGGCTTATTTGGTGGATACTGCCCGCACGGTAGAGGTTTGGTATACGCCGCAGATTCCCGTGCCGGTCGGCCCCTCCGAATTCAATGGCCTGCCCGGCGCCATACTTGAAGTAAACATTGACAATGGCGAGCGCAGCTACCTGGCTGTCGCTGTTAAAACCGGCGAACCGGAGGCCAAAAAGATTGAAAAACCTTCAAAAGGCAAATCCGTCACGCGGGAGGAATTCAAGAAAATCCGCGACGAAAAAATGAAAGAAATGGGCGCTGAACCAGGCGGAAACGGCAGCATGCGCGTGATTATTCGCAATTGATAAACCTCTAATTTTTCCCGAACATGAAAATTCTGTTGATTTGGTGCTGCCTGTTCAGCGCCCTGCTCCTCAATGCCCAAACGGCAACGGTAAAAGGCTCGGTGAGCGATAGTAGCGGCATACAACTGCCAGCAGTCAGCGTAGTGCTCTTGCGCAGTGCGGACTCGGTTATGTCGACTTTCGGTCTTGCCGATCCCAACGGCGCTTTTACCCTGCGACGGGTAAAACCCGGCAATTACCTCCTGCAACTGTCTTATGTGGGCTATGAAACGCTCTATCAGCCCCTTCAGGTGCAGGCCGATCAGCCGGTATATGATTTGGGACTTTTAAAAATGTACCCCTCCAGCACCCTGCTTCATGCAGTGGATGTTTCGGCTGAGCGCGCGCCCATGTCGGTGCGCAAAGATACGCTGGAGTATAACGCGGCGGCGTTCAAAACCCAACCCGGCGACGTGGTGGAAGACCTGCTGAAAAAGCTGCCCGGCGTGGAAGTGCAGGCCGATGGCTCCATCAAGGCCCTTGGCGAAACGGTGACCAATGTAATGGTTGACGGCAAGGAGTTTTTTGGAAAAGACCCGAAAATGGCAACCAAAAACCTGCCGGCCGATGCCATCGACCGGGTGCAGGTTTTTGATAAAAAATCGGAGCGTGCGGAGTTTACCGGTATTGAAGACGGCCGCGACGAGCGCAGCATTAACCTGAAGTTGAAGGAAGATAAAAAGAACGGCTACTTCGGGAATGTCAGTGCCGGCTATGGCAGCAACAATCGCTATTCCGGGCGCTTCAACCTGAACAGATTTGCGCCCAAAGGACAGTTTTCGGCCATCGGACTGGGCAATAACAACAACGACGAAGGCTTTTCTTTTGAAGATTACATGAATTTCATGGGCGGCCTTTCCAACCTGATGAGCGGTGGCGGTGGCGGTGGTGGACGGATGCGCATTTCCCTTAACGCAGAAGACGGGCTGCCAATCGGCAATTTTAACAACAACGGAATCAATACTTCCTGGGCGGGCGGCCTCAACTTCAACAAGGATTTTTCCAAAAAAACGGAGCTGAGTGCCAACTATATGTACAACCGGATTGAAAACGACTTGTTGAGCAGCAGCACACGCGATAACCTGCTCGGTACCAGCCTGTTCCGTTCTACGGATGCCGACGATCAATTGAGCCGAAATGCCAACCATCGCCTGAATATTACGCTGAAACACCAGCTTGATTCCTTTCAGCGCCTCACCCTGCGCCTGCGCGGAAGCCTGAACGATGCGGTTTTCAACAGCTTGTCGGAAAGCCGGAGTTTTAATCCGGACGGCGCCTTGCAAAACAGCGGCGACCGGGATTACCGTTCGGCTGGCGACAATCTCCGCGCCGATGCCGGGCTTACGTATCGCCGCCGCTTTCGGGCAAAAGGCCGGGCTTTGGTTGCGGATTTGTTTTACCAGAATACAAGCGATCACAGGGATGGCAATTTGATGGCAATCAACCGCTTCTACAATACCGCTCCGATCCTTGAAGAGCAATTGCGGCAGCGCCAGGACTATTCCGATAATTATCAGGGCTACAATGCCGGGCTTTCGTACACAGAACCGCTCGGAAAAGGGAAATACCTGGAAATATTGGCCCGCCGGCAAGGCGATCTCAATCGTACTGACAAACTTTTTTACGATGTGGACAGCGCGCCCACGCCCGGAGAAATTTACAATCCCAACCTGAGCAATCGTTTTAGCCGTGGCTACACCTACGACCGTGCTACGCTGAATTTTCTGCTGAACCGCAAAAAATGGAACCTGACAGCCGGCGCCGCCCTGCAAAATGCCCGCCTTGATGGAGAAATATTGGAAAAAGACTTGTCGCCGATCAGGCAGGATTTTCTTGGCCTTTTGCCAGCCGTTTTTCTGAATGTAGAACCTGGACTGGGCCGCAACTGGTCGCTGGAATATTCTACCGCGCTGAACGCACCCACGCTGGAGCAACTGGCGCCCGTCATAGACAACAGCAATCCACTGAGTACGTACACCGGCAATCCTGATCTGAAACCGGAGTATGCGCACAACCTTGATTTTAGTTTTATGCGCTTTGATCAGTTCTCCATGTCCGGTTTTTTTGTGACGCTGAATGGCGTGTATACCCGCAACCGCGTGACCAATGCCGGGCAGATCGACAGCCTTTTCCGCCGCAACCTGCGCCCTGTAAATGTGGAGCACGACTGGCAGGCCCGGGGTTATATCAGCTACAATACCCCCTTGCGCTTTATCAAAACCAACTTTAGCGTCAGCCTGAATAACAATTACAACCGCACCCTGATTTTTGTAAACGATCAGGAAAATGTAGTCAATCGCTGGGAAAATGCACTGGAATTGAAGTTTGATAACAGGAAAAAAACATATTTTGACCTGAATCTTGGCGCCCGTTTGTCGCTCAACGATACCCGCTATGATCGTGCGGCCAACCTCAACCAGCAATTCCTGAATCAGTGTTGGTTTACGGACTTACGGGTATTTGCTGGCAAAAAATGGACATTCCAGTCCGGCTTCGATTACAATGTCTATTCCGGACAGGGCTTTAGCGAGCGATTGGCAATACCGATCTGGCGCGCTGCTGTGACCCGCTACGTGCTGCCGAACAACAAGGGAAGGATCATACTCAGTGCATTCGATTTATTGAACCGCAACGAAGGCATTTACCGCACGGCCAACCTGAACTTTATTCAAGAGCGCCGCGTACGCAACCTGACGCAGTACGTGATGCTCAGTTTTGCGTATTCCATTGCCGGATTCAAGCAAAAGAATGAAGGTGTGCTGGAATTTAACTTTGGCGGGTAGCCGTTGCTATTGTTTTTTCTCGTCAATTTTTCCCGTCAGGGCATAAAAAACAGCCTGATCGGGCGCAAAATTGGTATACACCATGATGATGCGGTAAAAACTGCCGGTTTGTTCGGGCGTGAATGTAAGTTTGATGACACCGGTAGCGCCCGGAGCAATCGGCTCCTGTGGGTAATCCGCCACGGTACAATGGCAACCGGTATTGACTTTTTGAATTATCAGCTTTTCCTTGCTGACATTTTTGAAGTGATATTCCCGCACTACAGGTTCATAAGGAACTTTGCCGACATCATAGTGCTGTTCTATCCATTCCACTTTGCCGGCATTTTGTGTTTTGTCGGTGGTGTTGATTTGTTGGGCCTGGCTGCTGACGAGGTTCAGGCAAAAGCAGAAAACTAAGGTTAATAAACGAATCATCCGTGGGTATTTAAGCGCTTGCAGTTGAGTGATAAATTCCCGAACAAGCACGAAGTGCAGGTTTGGGTTAATAAAAAGAGTCGTTCCGGAAATTTCCGGAACGACTCCTGTATTTCAAATTATGTGCCGATTTGCATAGCTTGTTTCAAAACGAGCGACACAAAATTTTATTGGCGCTGGATATTCACTTTAACGGCATAGGTTTTTTGCCCGCCGCTGATTTGCAGGGTATACAAACCGGAGGGCAAGGAACCATAATCAAACACCTGATGCAGTACGCCGCTGTTGAAAGGAACAAAATCCTGACGGATCATCTGACCCAGCGGATTCACTAAGGTAAACAACAATTCCGCTTGTGCCGCACCCTGCATATTTACAGTAAATGCACCGCTATTCGGGTTCGGGAATACTTCAAACTGCTGTACCCAGGAAGGTTCACCGACACTTACAATGGTGACGGTAACTTCTTGTTGCAGGGTACTGGCGCCGCAGGCATTCACAGCGGTCAGGCCTACAGTATACGTGCCGCTATTGGCATACGTATGGGTCGGGTTACTTTCCGTGCTGGTATTGCCATCTCCAAAGTTCCAGGAATAAAGGCTTGCATCGGTGCTGCTGTTGCTAAAGCTCACAGTGCCGTTGTTGGTGCTAAACTGGAAACCCGCTGTCGGCAGGCCCAACACCGTTACAGCGCTGCTCATGGTCATGGTATTGGAGCCATAAGGGTTGGTGGCCTGAAGCGTAGCGCCGTATACCCCTGGCGTGAAATACATTACCGTCGGGTTTTGCTCCGTTGAGGTCGAAGGCACACCGCCCGGGAATGTCCATTGCCAGGAACTCGGGTTGCCGGACGACTGGTCGGTGTAGGTCACGCTGAGTACGGCGCAACCGTTGTTTACAGAGGGACTGAACGAAGCGCCGGGTGCGGCGCCTTCCAGGTTAATGGTTTGCGAGTAAGTGCTGGTGCCACAGTTGTTGCTGGCGAGCAGGCTAACGGTATAGACACCGCCTTGTGCGTAGGTATGGGTCGGGTTGGCCTGCGTGCTGGTATTGCCGTCGCCAAACGACCAAAGGTAGGTGCCGCCATTTTGTGTGGTATTGGCAAAGCTTACCGTTACGCCGCTGTTACTGCTGTTGAATCCTGCCACAGGAGCGCCCTGTACCTGAATGTAGTTATTTTGTACAAAGGTGCTGCTGCCGCCCGCCGAGGTTGCCACCAAGGTGACGCTGTAAGTGCCCGGAGTTTCATATTGCACCAAGGGGTTTTCCTCGGTCGAACTGGATGGCGTTCCACCCGGGAAAGACCACTGCCAGGCGCTCGTATTATCGGACGATAAATCCGTGAACTGAACCGCGAGTGTTGCGCAACCGGATGTGGTGCTGGCCGAGAAGCCGGCTGTTGGCGAGGTGGCAATATTTACTGTTTGGGTAAATGTTGCGGTACCGCAGGGGCCGGTCACGGTCAGGGTAACGGTAAAGCTGCCGTCTTCGCCGTAGGTATGTTGTGGATTGGCCTCATTGCTGCTGCCGCCGTCGCCGAAATTCCAGCTGTAAGTTGTAGCGTTTGTGGAGGTATTATTGAAGGTAACGGTATTGCCGCTTACAGAACTGCTAAAGTTTGCGCTTGGCAGTGGCAGAACGTTCACGTAGTTGACCTGCGTAATGGTGTCGCTGCCGGCGCTGTTGCTCACGATCAGCGTTACGTTGTACACACCAGGTGCAATGTAAGTTACAAGTGGATTCTGCAAATCAGAATTTGCAGGATTACCTCCCGGAAATGCCCAGGTGAAGGTACTGCTGTTGCTCGAAGAACTGTTATTAAACTGAACGGTGAGCGGGGCGCAGCCTTCCGTGCCGGTAGCACTGAAACCTGCTGTTGGTGGCGTAACAATATTTACCGTCTGCGTGCTGGTGGTTGTACCACAAGGGCCGCTGGCGGTGAGCACAACGGTATAAGTACCATCGCTTGCATAGGTATGTAAAGGATTCGTTGCGGTGCTGCTGTTACCATCGCCAAAGTTCCAGCTGTACGAAGTTGCGTTGGTGGAAGTATTGCTGAAAATCACATTTGTACCCGAAATCACACTGCTGAAGCTGGCGCTGGGGCCGGGGTTAACAGTAATGGTAGTTGTAGCCGTGCTGCTGCCGGCGCTGTTGCTGGCGGTCAGTGTTACCGTGTAAGTTCCCGGCGTGCTATACGTCACACTGGGATTGGGCAGGGTAGAGCTGCTCGGCGAACCACCGGGGAAGCTCCATGCCAGACTGCTGCTATTGCCTGAAGACGTGCTGTTGAATTCAACCGTCAGGGGCGCGCAGCCGCTAAGACTGTTGGCTGTAAAGCTGGCTGTTGGAGCCGATGTAATGGTGACGGTCTGGGTGCTGGTTGCCGTGCCGCAAGGGCCGGTTGCCGTGAGTGTTACGGTATAAGTACCATCGGCGGCATAGCTGTGGGTCGGGTTGTTGGCCGTGCTGCTGTTGCCGTCGCCAAAATTCCAGTTAAAGCTGCCTGCATTGCCGGAGTTATTGGTAAAGCTGACGCTGTTGCCATTCACCGTGCTGCTGAAGGCTGCCACCGGGCCGGGATTTACCGTAATACTTGAAGTGGCGGTACTGCTGCCAGCGCTGTTGGAAACCGTAAGGGTTACCGTATAAGTGCCTGGATTGCTGTAGGTTACGCTTGGGTTGGCCTGCGTGGAGCTGCCCGGTGAACCGCCGGGGAAACTCCATTCGAAGGTGCTGCTGTTGCTGGAAGAGGTACTTGTAAATTGTACCGTCAGGGGCGCGCAACCACTACTGTTGTTGCTGGTAAAGCTGGCGCTGGGCAGTGTTACAATCGTCACCGTTTGGGTGCTGGTTGCAGTACCACAGGGGCCGGTAGCGGTCAGTGTGACGGTGTAGGTGCCGTCGGCGGCATAGGTATGCGTCGGATTGTTTTCCGTGCTGCTGTTGCCGTCGCCAAAATTCCAGCTGTAGGTGTTTGCGTTGCTGCTGTTATTGGAAAAACTGCTGGTATTGCCTTCTGTGCTGCTGCTGAAGGAGGCACTTGGGCCGGGGTTTACCGATACGGTACCGGTAGCCGTGCTAACGCCCGAGCCATTGGTGGCGGTGAGTGTTACGGTATATACGCCGGGTGTGTTGTACACCACCGTCGGGTTGAGATCGGTGGAGCTGTTGGGGGTGCCACCCGGGAAATTCCATTCGTACGTTACTCCGGCGCCGGTAGAAGCATTGTTGAATTGTACCGTCAGTGGTGCGCAGCCGGAAGCCGGACTTGCGCTGAAAATGGCTGTTGGTGCGGCATTGATGGTAACTGTGGTGGTGGCAGTAGCCGTTCCGCAGTCATTAGTGGCTGTCAGTGTAACCGTGTATGTGCCACCGGCATTATAGGTATGTGTCGGGTTGGTATCGGTACTGTTGTCGCCATCGCCAAAATCCCAGAAATAACTACTGCCACCCACACTGGTATTGGTAAAGGTGACGCTGGTATTGGCGGTGCTGGAGGTAAAGCTTGCTGTTGGCGGCCCGAAAACGTTGATATAATTGGTTTTGGTAATCGAATTGGAGCCACTCAGGTTGCTGGCGATAAGGGTCACCGCGAAAGAACCTGCGGTGTTATAGGTTACCGTCGGGTTGGCTGCTGTGGAAGTTGCCGGTGTGCCGCCTGGGAATTGCCAGCTGAATTGCGTCGCATTCGGCGACGACTGGTTTTCAAATTCCACTACCAATGGACGGCAGCCTCCGGTCGGATCGGCGGTAAAATCGGCGCTCGGCGCGGTATTGACTAAAATCGTTTTTGTATTGGTACCGCAATCATTAATGGCGGTCAGAACAACCTGGTATACGCCTGGTGTCAGATATATATATACAGGGTTCGTTTCGGTCGCAAAACCGCCGTCGCCAAAATTCCATTCGTAAGAGGTGGCGTTGGTGGAGCTGTTGGTAAACGTAACGGTCGTGCCGTCTACTGTATAGCTAAAATTGGCAACAGGCAAACCCAATACGGTCACTGATTTGCTAATGCTGGATGGGCCGCCAGGACCGTTGACTGTCAGGGTCACATTTTTTGTGCCGGCAGAAGCAAAAGTTACTACAGGGTTTTGCGCCGATGAAGTTGCCGGTGTGCCACCGGGAAACTGCCAGCTGCGGCTGGTAACAGTTCCGGTTGATAAATCGGTAAACTGAATCTGCTGGTTAACACAAGCCGGTTCGGGCGACCAGTCAAAATCGGCAACCAAAGGCACTGCAGAGCCACAAGGACTGAGGCAGGTGCCCAGATTGATTCTTGAGGTGATATAGTTACTGATGGAGGAGATGGATTGCGCACTCCAAACTTCTGCCGTGGTCACGAACGGACACATAATGAAGTTTGGTGGGCAGGAGCCTGCGCCATCGTGTCCGGCGCTGAAGTTATGACCAATTTCGTGGGCCGTCATACAACGCAGTAGTTCCGCGTTGCCGGTCCAGTCTTGCAGGATATGGTACTTCTGGGTGTTACAAACGCCATTTAAATAGGCAAGGCCAACCGTTGCACCGTCAAAGTCACGGTCACTCCAAAGTTCTGCATTGTCAAAAGGTACGCCAAAACCACCGCTGTTGCCCCATGCCCGGAAACTTTCAAGCAAAGTTCCTGAGTTGGTGCTGCTCGACCAGGGGTCGCTACCGGAAGAAATAAACTGTGTAACGACAACAAACTCAATATCATGGTTAAATGAACCAATATAGTTGTCCTGAACGTTATTGAGTACCCCGAGGTTATGGGCTTCTACTGCGGCCGGGCTGCCGTATTTGGCAACCATAGAGGCATCTGCTGCGATGGCAAATTCCAGCTCATAACAAGCCGCTACACTTTCAGCACCGTGGTCGTGTGCTTTGTCGTGCTGCTCTTCGAGGTAATGGGTCCATTCCTCTGTCTCCACTGTACCGCAAGTCGCTTCTGCTTCGCGGCGAACGGCGCTTTGTTCATAATAGACAAACAAATCCGGATCGGCGCCTTCCACATAATAATGCAAAGGCTCCAGGAAATATCGCTGCTCGTTTACGGTAAACATCCCGTACAGAAAATTCTGATCTACCGTCAGGCGCACCCGGCCCTCCTGATCGGTTAAACGCCCCTTAAACGTGCGTTCCTTGTTGTTTTTGATAATTTTTTTTGCACCATCAAGGTCGTTGGTCTGCAAAAAATAAGTGGCAGGCTTGACGATGCCGCTGGGGTTTAATTCCATGCGCCATTGCTGAAACCCAAGCTGAAGGTCTACAGCAACCTGTGTCGGATCGTCCTGAATATATTGCCGCAGGGCATTGGCATCAATCCGAAATACTTCCCATTGTTTGAGTGCCACATCCAGCGCGGCGTGGTTAATGGGTACCGCCTCGCCAACGTATTGCTGCGCATGTAGTTGGGTAAAGAGGCTGGCAAAGAAGATACAAAATGAAAGCAGTGAGCGATAAAGAATTCGCATGTTGAAACAGAGTGGGTTTGTGTGAGCGAATCAAAATGATTGCTTATGATCAGACAGGATTATACGTGTGTAGCCGGAAAAGGGATGCGTCTGAGAAAATTCACGCAACGTATTTCTGAAAAAATACGTTAACAGGATTATAAAAAAATTGAACTAAAAATGAATTCAAAAAACACAACTATTTGTAATTGAATGAGTTGTGTGGTTTTTGTGTTAAAATTTTGATTGATTTGGGGTATAACTGAAAACGTGCTGAAAACCGGAAAATGTCAAAAAATGTTTAAAACGATATCAAAACCTTTCCGAGTTGCCACATAAATCAGAATTTGCAGCCGCTAATGTAAGAAGCCTTGCGCTTTGTGACCGGCAAATTTTCCACTTCGATGTTACACGACAAAAAAATAAAAAAATGTTTCACATGAGAACCTTCAGAATCATTGCACTTTGCCTCGTTATGGTAGCCCTCGCGCTGCCCCTCGCCGCTCAACGCAAGAGCAGCAGCAAAAAGAAAAAATCAAAGGATGAAGACCAAAAGCCGCTCACCGAACGCATCTGGTACGGTTGCGGCCTGGGCATCGGCGGTGGCGGCGTTGGCCTGTCGCCAATGGTCGGTTACAACTTTTGGGGACCCTTTTCCATCGGCCCCCGCGGTTCGGTATTTTTTTCTTCCCAAAAAGTGATCGGCCAAAAAGCCCTCAACTTCTGGGATACCGAAGCCGGAGGCTTCCTGCGCATCCGCGCTTATCGCGGGCTTTTCCTTCAGGGCGAACTCGCCAATGCCTGGTATCAGGTGCCTACGGTGGATCCCAATACCGGCCTGTTTACCAAAGAAACACTTACCCGAAACAACCAGTACGTGGGTCTGGGGTACAATTTTGGCGACGGCGGCTTCGGCTCCGAAATTTCAATTTTTTATAATTTCGGTATCGCCAACGATATTAATACCAATGAGTCGCCCTTGCAGTATCGTTTTGCCTTTACCTACCGGTTCTGAGCCGGAAGGACAACAAGGGGTAAAAATCGACCTTTACCCGTATCAAGCAGGTAATATCCGGCGGGCAAATCCTGTAAATCCATCCAGATTTCAGTATCCTCCCCGTCGTATGCGCGCCGCTTGATCAATTGGCCGCGCGCATCAAAAAGCTGTAGCATACCTGCACCTTCGCCCGCAGGCTTGCGTACACAAACTTTATCATTTGCCGGATTGGGAAGCAGTTTCCAGTCCGGCAAATTTTGTTTCATCAATGCACTCCGGCCCTCACTGTAGCCACAAAGACCAATTTCCGCAAAACGCGCGCCCGCGCTCAGGCGCACAATACGCAGCGCCCGCACCGTTCTGCCAGCCTGATCGTCAACCAGCAAATGCCAGGTGCGCCATTTATTCAAGGCATAGGTGCCCCAATCACTAACCACGCCATCAGCATTTTCTGTCTGAATCAGTACTTCCCCCTCGCCGTTGGTATCATACAAATACACCCGGTTAATATTTTTCACCTCCCCGTTAAACGCAATGCGCAGGGTGGCCGGATATGCACTGCCGCTCCAGCCCGGAAACCATTCCGACAAAGGCCAGGCAAAGGCCTCAAGGCTGCTGCTTGTACAGGAACTGTAATCTCCTCCGGCGCCGGGCGTATAATTGCCATTGCAGGCCTCCGCCAGCATTTCCTCAAACTTGGCTTGTTCGTCCCGAACAGCCGCTAGTGTTCTCGGCCAAACATCTACACAAGGGTCGCCAAGCCCGGTGTAGGCATCCGAAGGACTAAGCAACTGCAACGGATAGGCTGATAAATTGATGGCCTTACAGCCACAGCTGTCTTCCGGGGGCGATTGGCAGTCCTCGAAACACCAGTCGAGTGGATACAGGCGGTTCATGCCATCGGCATAAATGACCGACAAATAATAACAATAGCGCAAACCCTCAGTACCCTCTACCTGCCTGCTTTCGCTGCCCGGCACAAGCTCAATTGCAGAAACGCTTGCAGGCAGCTGATCTTCAAGGGTATAGGCACTGCAATCTAAGGATGCGGCACAAGCTTTTGGCGCAGCACGGAAAAGTCGTATCTGACGGATTTGCGTACAGGAGCCATCGTCTGTATTTTCCCAACGCAGCATCGCTTTGCCACAATCAACTTTTTCAGCACTGAATTCAAAAGGCGCACAATTGCAATGCTGTATATTATAGGTGCGCGACAAAGTATCGGAAGCATTGCCGCTGCGGTCATACGCCACAATTTTAACCTGATAGGTTTTACCCTGCTCAATCGGGAAGTGATATTTATAAGGGCTGGCCGGAAAATCGAGATGCGACAAGGTTGCGGGTGGTTTATTATTTACCCACACACTGAAATGATCAAAGTCGGCAGGCGCTTCGTTGTTCGGAAATTCCCAGCGCACGGAGCCTTCAGCGCAGTCGTGGATAAAGTCCACAGGCTTCCATTGGGGTGTCGGTGGTGGCCCGACCGGAAAATCAAGGTCGCCGGGCGGACTAAAAAAACGCATTTCACCAATCTGTAAGTCGCCGCTCATACGCAGGCGTACACCTGAAATCGGAATGCTGTTTGCAAAATTGGCGCAACGATACCAACGGCCGTGCATTCCGGTAGTTACCCGGAACGGGGCACAAATGACGCCGTAACTGCCGTCTGCTTTAAGGTATTCCAGGTCGAGATCCCCTAAGCCCGCCGCTACGTAAAAATATACGGCATCCACAAGACCGGGTTGTGCAAAGCGTATGCAGGCACTGCATCCATTCAAATCCGGGCATTGCCAATTGACCTGGGGACTGCCGAAGTTCCGGGTGTTTATCCACGGCTCATCAAAAAGCTTCCACGCATTGCTCATCGGCGGCGTCGGCGGATCGCAGGATTGTATCATACTCGTCGACATTGGCATATCAAATATGGGCGCGGCAGTGGGAATACTGATGGTGGTTGCGCAAGGTTGAAGTGTGGACTGGCCATTGGCGCTCGGGTTCAGCCATATCTGATAGGTTTTTCCGGGGGTAAGGCCACCAAGGTGTACATAATCAAATTCCTGTGGCAGCGCGTCGGTGTACAAACGGCTGGCAGGAGTCTCAAAATTATTCCCGCTTCCTTCGCGATAATAAACGCGCACCAATGAGTCGTACCCGATATCCGCAGGATAGTTGATGCTGACGCGTGCGGCAGTGGCATACACATCGGTCAGGGTAAGTTCGGGGCAGGGAGGCGCATCCGCCGAGCCGGTATTGGAAATAAATACCGGTGTTTCGCCCAGAATATTCAACAGCACATAAGGACGTTTGGAGACTGGGTCGATCTGAATGGTCAGCTCCTGTGACAGGCCGCTTTCAGAACCATCGGCCAGCGTAGTGGCGTATAATTTTGAATTATATACTAAGTTATTGGGAATGAATACTTTATATCCTGTTATTTTTTTGTTTTCCTGTGTGGGGCTCCATACGACCAAGGAAAATTCATTACCGCCCACTTGTCGGTATTCATACATTCTGGCTATTTTACCAGGATTCATGCTGTTGTTTTTATTGGATAAATCCATTTCAAAACGCATGTTTTCCAACTTGTTCCGAAAAGTTTGGAGGAAATACCAGGCCGTTTTTGGGGTGAAATTATCGCCAATATCGGTGTAAATGCCCGCCGATCCGAAGAGCCAGTTGGAGCCGGTTTGCGCATCGCGCAGGTCGTACAAGAGCACTTTGTCAAACCCTTTTTTGCTGCCATCGGGAAGGGTTACAACGGCAGCGGAGGCCTCCAGATAAGTGCGCACCAACCATTGTGCCTGCGCCAGTTCGGCGCGGATGCCGGGTACTTCGGCGCGTTGTGGCGACGTATTGCCGATATCGTAACCGGTTTCACTAAGCCAGAATTCTTTTTCGGCTAATCGTTCATCGTAAGAGATAAGCGATTGGAGCGTGAAAATCAGACGCTCGCGCATCCCCCCGATTTCGGGGCAAACCCCTTTTTCACCAAGTTGTAATTCGTTGTTGTAATAATTCGGGCAGAAATGATCCCATACATATTCCGCCGATTTCTGGGGAATGGTGTAGTAGGTGTTGTTGTAGTGGTGAAAATTTAAAACATCAAATGGCAGTGGCTGATTCGGGCGGAATTGCCGGCACCAGTCGATCACGCCTTCCACATAACAGCCGCGCAGGGCAGAGAGACCGCCAAATACGACCTTAATATTGGGGTCTACGTTTTTGATACCCAGATGCGTAAAGCCGGGCACACCGGAAACCGCAAATGCCTGTGCGCCGAGGTGCCCGTCGTATGCCGCGCTCAGGGTGGCGGCGTATTGGGCAGGCGTAAAGCGGTAGTTGTCCATCGGAGAACGCCAGTTTTTATCCGGTTCATTCCAGATTTCTATATGGCCGACGTTTCCAAGCATCCAGGCGCCAGGCCGCTTTTCCTGGGCATGCAGGTAATTTTTAAAATATTGAAGAAAGGCGTTGTTATTTTTCAGCGTCGGGTTGTTGCCGTAACGCGCCGCGAAAAGACTGACCCACAGCGTGTAGTCGCGCAGGGCGTTCATTTGAGCGGGCATTTGCTGGCTGTTGTTGAAACCAAACGTAAACTGGTTGCTGCAAACGGGCAGTTGTTCCAGCAACTCAAGTCCGGGGTAGTTGCCGTAGCCCAATTTGAAAGGGGAAGCGCCATAAAGCACCGGGCAAACGCTGCCGCTTAATTTACTGTATAAGTCGTCAAAATTGGTGGCGGTGGCGCCATCAAAACTTTGGTTGAAGCGATAGCGTACATTTTGATGATTGCAGTCAATTTGTCCGCCCGGACTGTAGCCCATATCCAAGGCCCAGTCGTGGTATTCCCGAACGAAGCCGAGCTTGTCGGCATCGGCGGTTTTGTCGGTTCTTCTAAAATTTACCCCTGTAAAATGATCCATCAGGGGCAGGTTTTGATTTTGGGCACTCAGCGGGACATAACAGGTCAGACCAAGTGCGCAAACGAGGTTACGAAGCGCGCTCATTGTTGTTCAGATATTTAATGCTAATGTGGATTAAAGGCGTATTCGGAGGTTTTCAAACACGTTTTAAATAAATATGGGGCGTTATTTTTGACAAGATACAATGAAAATACGTATTGCTTTCTTAACTTATTAATAAAATATAAAATTTGTTAAAAATTTGGCTTCATAAGGTGCTGTTTTGTAACAATTTAAACGCATTTTGTCAGATAAACTGCAAAATACATTTCTTAACATATCTCCCTGTTTTTCATGTATTTATCTGTTTTAAAAAGCACCTGTACAGGCATCAAACAGGCAGCTGCGAGCGAAACAGAAAAAAATTTTGTGCCTGCACTATTGTTTGTTTTCTCATCTTGCCGCACCTTCACAGCGCCTAATAAACTTTCCTTTCCGGATATTACCAAGCCTATCCCGCAACACCTCAGCCTTTCCATAAGTATCAGCTTTAATCGCCACTAAAAAGCTGGTTTGAAAACATTTTTTGATAATACCCTTAACGTCAGATAATTATGTCGGGAATTTCCGACATAAACACCATAGTTCTGCAAACCCATTCAAATTCAGCTAAGATATGCCAACACGTCGACAGGCTCTGAAAACCATTGTAGCAGGCGCTGCCCTTGCCGGCACTTCGCCGCTCAGTACTTTTGCGGCCGTGCCCGAGCCGCCCACCAAACGCAACGGCAACATCCGCCATTCCATCTGCCGCTGGTGCCTCAGCGACCTGAGCCTCGACGATCTTTGCGCAAAAGCAAAGGAAATGGGTTGCTCGGCAATTGATCTGATCGGCCCTTCCGAATGGCATATTCTCAAAAAATATGGCCTGGATTCCTCCATGTGCAATGGCGCGGAAATCAATCTCGTGGATGGCTGGAACGAGCCTAAAAACCACCCGGAACTTATCAAGCGCTATTCCGAAATGATTCCGAAAGTGGCAGAAAATGGCTATAAAAACCTGATTTGCTTTACCGGAAACCGCCGCGGCATGGATGATTCCACCGGACTGGCCAATTGCGTGGAAGGCCTGCGCCAGGTGATGCCCCTCGCCGAAAAACACGGCGTGGTACTTTGCCTGGAACTCTTCAACAGCAAGGTAGACCATAAAGACTATATGGCCGACAGCACCGAATGGGGCGTAGCACTCTGTAAAGCCCTGGGTTCTCCCAATTTCAAATTGCTCTACGATATTTACCACATGCAGATCAATGAAGGCGACGTGATCCGCAATATCCAGCAATATCACCCCTGGATTGCGCACTACCATACCGCCGGGGTACCAGGCCGTCATGAAATTGACGAAACCCAGGAACTCTATTATCCGGCCATCATGCGCGCCATCGTCAAAACCGGTTTTAAAGGTTACGTGGCCCAGGAATTCATCGCCACCAATCCCGACAAAATCGCTTCCTTCCGCAAAGCGATCGATATCTGTGACGTTTAAAAAATAACTCATTCATACATGAAATACGATGCTATTGTTGTTGGCTCGGGTATTTCCGGCGGCTGGGCTGCCAAGGAACTGACCGAAAAGGGCCTCAAAACCCTGCTCTTAGAGCGGGGACGTAATGTGGAGCACGTTAAAGATTATCCCACGGCCACCAAAAAGGTTTGGGAATTTCCACACCGCGGACAAAATACCGTCGATATGAAAGCGACGCACCCGGTACAACGCCGCGACTACCCCTACAACGAGTTTGCGCCCGATTTTTGGGTAAATGACCTCGAAAATCCCTACACAGAAGTAAAACGCTTCGACTGGTATCGCGGATACCACGTCGGTGGCCGCTCCCTGATGTGGGGCCGCCAAAGTTACCGCTGGAGCGACTTCGACTTTGAAGCCAATCTCCGCGACGGTATCGCAACCGACTGGCCCATCCGCTATGCCGACCTCGCGCCCTGGTACGATTATGTCGAAACCTTCGCCGGGATCAGCGGTTCCATGGAAGGACTTGCACAACTGCCCGACGGCAAGTTTCTGCCGCCGATGGAGCTGAACATTGTGGAGCAGACCGTTGCCGAACGCCTTAAAAAACACTACCGCGACAAACGCCGCCTCATCATTGGTCGGACGGCCAACCTGACAGTGCCACACAATGGCCGCGGCTCCTGCCAGTTCCGCAACCTGTGCAGCCGCGGGTGTCAGTTCGGCGCCTATTTCAGCACGCAGTCGTCTACACTGCCTGCCGCCATGGCCACCGGCAACCTGACCCTGCGTCCTTTCTCTACCGTTAACCGCATTCTGTACGACAAAGATACCAAACGCGCCCGCGGCGTCATGGTCATTGATACGGAAACCGGCGAGACCTACGAGTACGAAGCCAAAGTGATTTTCCTTTGCGCCTCGGCCCTCAACTCTACTTTTATCCTGCTCAATTCTATCGATACCGGCAGCCTGCCCGATGGCCTGGGCAATGCCAGCGATCAGCTGGGCCGCAACCTTATGGATCACCATTTCCGCTGCGGCGCAGGTGGTATTGTGGAAGGTTTCGATGACAAAATTCCGTTCGGACGCCGCGCCAATGGCTTCTACATTCCGCGCTACCGCAACCTTTTTGGCGACAAACGCGACTACCTCCGCGGCTTCGGCTACCAGGGCGGCGCCAACCGCCAGGGCTGGAACCGCGATGTGGCAGAAATGGGCATCGGCGCTCCGCTCAAAGAAGTGCTCGTGGAGCCAGGCCAGTGGAGCATCGGCATGACCGGTTTCGGTGAAATCCTGCCTTACGCCGATAACCGCGCCACACTCGACAAAACGAAAAAAGACAAGCTCGGCCAGCCCGTGCTGTCGATCGAAGCAGAAATCAAGGAGAACGAGCTGAAAATGCGCAAGGATATGATGCAGGATGCCGTGGAAATGCTGGAAGCAGCTGGCGTGAAAAACGTCCGCTCCTTCGACAACGGCTACTACTTAGCGATGGGTATTCACGAAATGGGTACCGCGCGAATGGGAACCGACAAGAAAAATTCGGTGCTCAATCGCTGGAACCAAATGCACGAAGTGCCCAACGTATTCTGTACCGACGGCGCCTCTATGACCTCCGCCGCTGCTGTTAACCCTTCTTTGACTTACATGGCCATGACCGCCCGCGCGGTGGATTATGCCGTGAAGGAACTCAAAAAAGGAACCCTCTAATTTATTCAATTCCTGCAACTTATGGATCGCAGAACCTTATTGCAACGTTTCGCCGTCGTTATCGGCGGTTCACTGGTGGGGGCCGACAGCTTGCTGGCCAAATCTATCCACTGGGAAAATATGGACTACGACCCGGATGGTCCGGGCGGTGGTAAAGGCGTCGGTATTTTTGAAAAAAAGCAAATCAAATTGCTGAATGAAATTGCCGAAACCATCATTCCCGCAACCGATACCCCGGGCGCAAAAGCCGCAAAAGTAGGCGCGTTTATGGCCGTGATCGTTAGCGACTGCTACGAATCCAAAGACCAGATGCGCTTTACCGAAGGCTTGCTCGCACTGGAAGACGACTGCAAAAAGCAGACCGGCAAAACTTTCCTGCGCTGCTCCCCGGCCCAACGCACCGAGTTCCTCAATGCGCTTGATAAAAAGCAAAAAGAGGTGGCCAAAAGCAAAAAATCGGACGAGCCGCATCACTATTTCCGAACCATCAAGGACATGGCGATCTGGGGCTATTTTACCTCCGAGATCGGTGCTACCCAAGCCCTTCGCTTCCTCGAGTATCCCGGTAAATATACAACCGTGGACTACAAGAAAGGCGAACGCAACTGGGGAGGATATTGAGGGAGTGGGGAATGCGGAGTGCGGAATGCGGAATGAATATCTAATGGAGCGTTTTGCTGCTCCGTATTCCGCACTCTGCATTCCACACTCCACCCCCATATTCCGCACTCCGCATTCCGCATTCCGAACTCCGCCCCCATATTCCGCACTCCGCATTCCGCATTCCACACTCCGCCCCATATTCCACATTCCGAACTCCGCATTCCGCACTCCACATGCCTCGTCCCGCACTAAAATACATAATTTGGGTAGCCGTTTTGGTCTCCTTAGCCATCAGCCTGTTTCTGGTGGTGGTATACCCAAGTCATCGTGCGAACGGGTGGCAAGGCACCCTGATCAGCTTCTTTTTTAATGCGCTGGTGGGGATGATGTATTTCCTGATGCTGTGGTGGTTGACCAACAGGTTAGACAAGCATTATTCGTGGCTACATCACACCGGCAAGCGCATGCTGTTTCAGTTTTTGGGCCTGATTGTGGTGGTGTATATCAATGCGACTTTAGCCAATCTGCTCTATGGTTGTTTGATTTATGGAAAATCTATAAGTCTGGTAATGAGTCAGATACAATTTCGGGATTATATCAATCAGTCGTATATCCCGATTATTGTAACGATGTTTTTAGTATCGAAGGATTTTTTGAAAGAATGGCGCGAATCCCTGCTGCATGCAGAGCGTTTGCGCTACAATAATCTTCAAACGCGTCATGCGTATTTACAAAATCAGATCAAGCCGCATTTTTTATTCAACAGTCTGAATGTGTTGGCCACTTTGGTGCACAAAGACGCCGATCAGGCCGAGCAGTTTATCCATGAACTGTCGCGTTTGTACCGCCGTTTATTAGAAGTTGACCAGCAGGAAGCGGTGCGCCTGAGTGCAGAAATGGAGGCGTTTGAGTCATATTTATTTCTGGTAAAAATGCGTTTTGGCGCGAGTTTAGTGGTGTCCATCGGCGCCTACGAACGTTATCAAAACCAGCAAATACCGCCATTTACCCTTCAGTTACTGCTGGAAAATGTCGTAAAACACAATGAAATGTCGCGCGATCGCCCGGTGCAGGTATGGCTTGAATTTTCGGAAGACTGGGTGGTGATGCGCAATACCCTGAGCCGAAAAGCTGCTCCCGTGGAATCTTCTACCGGCATCGGCCTCAAAAATCTGTACGAGCGCTATGCTTTGCTTGGAACGGTAACGCCCGAAATTGAAGAAAAAGAGAACTTTTTTTCAGTAAATATACCATTATTAAGCGCCAAAACGACGCTGCCGCAATCTTAAATGAATTTCCAAACACGCCCTTAACATTGGGAAATTTGGCAGTAAACAAATAAACCATTTACTTTGACCCCCTAATAATATTAAACCCCATTGGGAATGACCCTCTCGGGCTATATTTGTCTGATATGTTCACAATCTCACAACAATCACAACCGCCACACGAGGATCCGGAGCAGAAGCGCTGGAAATTCCGCGAGTTGAAGATATATGCCTCCACGGAATGGCTGGCCGACAACAAAAAGAAATACCGTCAGGTGTTCGATCGGCATGAAACCAGCTATGTCTACGCCGAACTTTCTTTCCACAACAAACATTTTGATGTGGAAGATTGGGAAATTAACGTGGAGTTGCGCTGCTATTCTTCCAAAAAGCAAAAAAAAGAAATCTGCGTGCTGCCTTTTAAAAGGAAAGTCAGCAAATACGATCCCGTTGGTTATATCCGCGAAGGCTGGGGCAATAAACAGGAAGGTGTTTTTTGGAAAAAGGGCGCCTACTACTGGGAAGCCTGGATAGAAGGCGAAAAGGTTTCTACCAAAAATTTCTTCATCGAAGACGCCGGCCGTCCTTTTACCAAAACGGAAAATCCATATTGCCAGATCACTTCCCTGCGCACGTACGAAGGCCCCTATGATGATACGCCGGAGTTTGAGCGCCAGTACATGCGGGTTTTTAACAGCGAAGAAACGCGTTATATTTATGCTGAAGTAACGCTTAAAAACCTGCTCATTACCAAACAGTGGCAATGCGAGCTGTTTATAAAATTTTACAACGACGCCCGCGAACTCAAAGGCCAGGTGGTGCGCCTGCACCGCGTGGAAAAAGCCGATGAAGGCGTGAAAATTACCGCCGGATGGGGCAGTAACGTCAAAGGCTCCTGGAGAAACGACCGCTATACGGCCGAAATCGTTTTCATGGACCAATTGCTCGCCGTTATGCCGTTTGAAGTGGGCCTCGACTGGGAAGAAGGGGATAATGCCGTTTGGCTGCCCGACAAAGGCCACCAGGTCATGCTGCAACCCGGAGAATCAGATGGTGAAACATTTGAAGAGGTTTTGTCCAAACTCGATCAGCTGATCGGCCTGAACGAAATCAAAACCAAAGTGCGCGAACACGCACAATACATCCAGTTCCTGCAACTGCGTAAAGAAAAAGGATTTGCGGAAAAAGACGGTATTGAGGTGCATTCGGTGTTCGTCGGCAACCCGGGTACGGGTAAAACTACTGTAGCCAAAATGATGGGCCGCCTGTACAAAAAAATGGGACTGCTCAGCAAAGGCCACGTCCATGAAGTAGACCGCACCGATCTGGTAGGTGAATACATCGGCCAAACCGCTCCTAAAGTTAAAGAAGCCATTGAACAGGCGCGCGGCGGCGTGCTTTTCATCGATGAAGCCTATGCGCTGGCCCGCTCGGCAGAAGACAGCAAAGACTTCGGCCGAGAGGCTATTGAGATCATTGTCAAGGAGTTATCTAATGGCCCGGGCGATCTGGCCGTAATTGTTGCCGGGTATCCCAAGGAAATGAAAACTTTCCTCGACTCCAATCCGGGGCTTCGGAGCCGCTTCAAGATGACTTATGAATTTACGGATTACCTGCCGCAGGAGCTTTGCCAGATTGCGGAATACGCCGCAAGGGAAAAAGAAGTTACACTGACCGCAGATGCCGGCAAACTCATCAACGACATCATTACCGATGCTTTCCGCGGACGCGACCGTGCCTTCGGCAATGCCCGTTTTGTACACGACCTCATCAATAAAGCCAAAATTCAGATGGGCCTGCGCCTTATGGCGCGTCCGGATGTACGCAACCTCGATTCTGAAAGCTTAGGCGCTATCCTGCGCGAAGACGTGGAAAAAGTACAGGTGCTGCACAAGCGCCCGCTGCCCAATATTCCGCTCGACGAAAAGCTGCTCAATGAGGCCCTGCACGAATTAGACAGCCTCATCGGTATGCAAAATATTAAAAAGCAGATCCGCGAGCTGATACACCTGACGGCCTTCCACCGCGAACAAGGCCGCGACGTACTCAAACGTTTTTTCCTGCATACCGTTTTTGTAGGAAATCCCGGTACGGGCAAAACCACCGTGGCGCGCATCCTGACCAAGTTGTACAAAGCGCTGGGTGTACTCGAACGCGGCCACATGGTAGAAACCGATCGCCAGGGCTTAGTTGCAGGCTATGTCGGACAAACCGCCATCAAAACCGCCGAGCGCATCGACGAATCGCTGGGCGGCGTATTGTTTATTGATGAAGCCTACGCGCTGACCAACAGCGGCCGCGGCACACAAGGCGATTTTGGCGACGAAGCCATTCAGGCCCTGCTCAAACGTATGGAAGACCACCGTGGCGAGTTCTTCGTTTTTGTGGCCGGTTATCCGGAACAGATGGATACCTTCCTCAAAGCCAACCCCGGCCTTGCAAGCCGTTTCGACCAAACCCTCCACTTTGAAGACTACTCACCGGAGGAATTACTGGAAATTGCACTCTATATGTTCCAGCAGGAGCATTATCGCGTGGCCGAAGAAGCACGCGAATATTTGGGCAAATACCTGAGCTTCCTGTATCAATTCCGCGATCGCTATTTCGGTAATGCGCGTACAGTGCGCCAGGTGGTACTGGAAATTCTCAAAAACCAGAACCTGCGTATGGCCTCCGGAAAAGTAGATGTCGATCCGGAACTCAGCCACCTCGTTACCCTCGACGACGTGTCAACGTTCACCTTCGACAAAGACAAACTCAATCTCTTCACCCGCCGCTCCATAGGATACGGTAAATAATGATGAATGATGAACGATGAACGATGAATGATTTTGGATTTCATCGTTCATCGTTCATAGTTCATAGTTTAAAAAGATGTCTGCTTACATAGTTGATGGCGTGCGTACGCCAATTGGAAGTTTTGGCGCTTCGTTGTCGTCGGTGCGGACGGATGATCTGGCGGCATTGCCCATTGCGGCACTTATGGCGCGGCACCCTAACCTGCCCCCCGAACTTATTGATGATGTGATTTTAGGCTGCGCCAATCAGGCCGGCGAAGACAACCGCAATGTAGCGCGTATGGCTTTGCTTCTGGCCGGCCTGCCTGTTTCTGTGCCGGGAGAGACTGTCAATCGGCTCTGTGCTTCGGGCATGGCCGCCGCCGCGCATGCACATCGCGCCATTGCAGCCGGCGAAGGCGATTTATTTATCGCAGGTGGGGTGGAAAACATGACCCGCGGCCCCTGGGTAATGTCGAAAAGCGCCAAGCCATTTGGCAATGATGTGGAAATGCACGACAGCAGTTTTGGCTGGCGGTTCGTCAACCCGAAAATGAAAGCACTGTATGGAGTAGATGCAATGGGCCAAACCGCCGAGAACCTGGTGGAATTGTACAATATCAGCCGCGAAGCGCAGGATCGTTTCGCCATGGCCTCGCAGCAGAAAGCTGCGGCGGCGCAGGCGGCCGGTATCCTGTCTGAAGAAATAGTGCCGGTGATGCTTCCGCAGCGCAAGGGAGACCCTGTGCAATTTGCTCAGGATGAATTTATTAAGGGTAATACAACGATGGAGGGGCTGGCTAAACTGCGTGCCGCCTTCCGCGAAAACGGCAGCGTAACTGCCGGTAATGCCTCCGGATTGAACGACGGGGCGGCAGCCCTGCTGATCGCTTCCGATAAAGCCGTAAACGATCAGCAGCTGAAACCGCTGGCGCGTATCCTGAGTGCCGGTGTGGCCGGCGTAGCCCCGCGAATTATGGGTATCGGGCCGGTGGAGGCCTCTCAAAAAGCCCTGCAACGCGCCGGACTTACACTGGCAGATATGGACCTCATTGAAATCAATGAAGCCTTTGCAGCGCAGGTACTTGCCTGCCTGCACCTCATGGGCATTGATGCCGAAGATCCGCGGGTAAATCCCAATGGCGGCGCTATTGCCCTTGGGCATCCGCTGGGGATGTCGGGCGCCCGTATTCTGCTCAGCGCAGCGCGGCATTTACAGCGTACCGGACAGCGTTATGCCCTGGTAACGATGTGTATCGGGGTAGGGCAGGGTTATGCCGTTGTACTGGAACGGGCCTGAGGCGCGTTTTTTAACCGTTGGCTTTTTTGTGGTCGGCCAGGAACTGCGCCAGACCAATATCGGTCAGCGGATGTTTGAAAAGTCCCATGATGGCCGGGAGCGGACAAGTTACTACGTCGGCGCCGGCTTTGGCCGCCTGTACAATGTGCAGGGGCGTACGGATGCTGGCGGCCAGAATGGCCGTTTCGTACGCTTGCATATCGTAAATTTCGGAAATTTCCTTGATCAGCGCGATGCCGTCCCAGGTAATGTCATCTACGCGGCCGACGAAAGGCGAGAGGTAGGTGGCGCCTGCTTTGGCGGCCAGAATGGCCTGGCCGGCGGAGAACACAAGTGTACAGTTGGTGCGGATACCGATTTCAGTGAAATGGGCGATGGCTTTAACGCCGTCGGGCGTCATTGGCACCTTCACCACAATATTTTCGTGAAGTTCGGCAAGGCGTTTGCCTTCCTCTACCATACCTTTAAAGTCGGTAGCGATCACTTCGGCGCTCACGTCGCGGTCTTCACCAACGATTTCGCAGATGTCGCGGTAATGCTTGAGCACATTGGCTTCGCCGGTGATACCCTCTTTGGCCATGAGGGAAGGATTGGTGGTAACGCCGTCGAGAATGCCGAGTGCGGCAGCTTCGCGGATTTGGTCGAGGTTGGCAGTGTCAATGAAAAAAAGCATAATAAATCACGATTTCGAATACCATGCGAAGACAGTATCCGTGAAAGTCATTCTCGGATTACACAATTTATATACATAGTGTAATCGTTTGAAGGCCATTAAAATTGAAAAGGGAAACAAAAAAACGCCGGGCACACCGCTTCGACCACATATCCTTGCTGCATTTCTGCCCTGGGGAGGTTTTGCAGGAGCTGGTCGCCCGACGCGCCGCAAAGGTAAACGTTTTGGCAAATACCAAAAGAGATTTTTTTATTTTTTGTCAATGGCGTAAAAATCTGTTCATTTGCAGGTGAATCTATAATCAGAATATGCCGGAATATCCCACGCACAACCCCGCGCCCGCGCTCAGCGGTGTCGCACAGGAATGGTTAAAAGCATTGCCCGCGGAACTCGACCGCACCGACTTGTATGCGCTCAACGATGATGACTTTGCGGTCAAATGCGTTCGAGAGCTGCCCGACAACCGACAGTTTGAGCTTTCGGTACAGGCCGGGCATTCGGCGGGCGAGTGGCTCAACCATTTTTATTTTGAAGCGCGCAACCGCGAAAAAGTATTTGGCGTCCGGACGCTCGGCGTCGGTTACCCGATGGTTTGTTGCCGGCTTGGTCAGCATGAAGCTGCTGCGCCGCTGTTCGTCTGGCAAATCCAGTTGGAGCCACACAGCCAGCATCCCGATCAATGGTCGGTGCTGCGCGGCCCGGGTTTTACGGTGACGCCCAATTATCCGTTTTTTAGCTTGGTCGACAGCCTGCATGGCACTGATTTGCTGGCACAGGTACAATCTGTGGCTGATTCCCGGCAGATTAACAGTCGCCTGTTATCCGATATATGCGATCAATTGCGTCAAATCCTGCATTTGCAGGAGGAGGGCTTGCCCTTGAGTGTGCAGCCCTGTCCCGCTGACGCGGAGCTTGGCGCTGCAATCGTTGAGGGCCGCTTATATTGGTCGGCGGTAGCGGGCCTGTTTCCGGCACAACCCCGACAGGCACTGGCACAGGCGCCCGTCGTTGCACCGGGTCTGGAGGCCGAAGCTAACTGGGCACATAGTTTTACCACGCTTTCCCTTGATCCTTCGCAGCGCGCGGCCCTTGAAGCCATTCAGACGCAGGCGCTTTCAGTAGTGGAGGGCGCATCCGGTTCGGGTAAAACCTACCTGATTTCATCCCTGATTATCAATGCTTTATCCTGCGGAAAAAAGACATTGGTGGTTTCTAAAAGTATTAATTCCCTGCGTCGGGCGCAGCGTTTTTTGTTAGATAAAGGATTTGGCGATTTGTCTTTTCTGCTGCGCGACACGCATACCGATCGCCTGATGCTGGCTGATATGTTGCGCGCGGCCGCTGAAGCCAAAAACAAGGTTGATTTTAACGAAGATCAATTCCGCGCCCTGCTCAATAAAGCAAAACGGGAGCACCAGAAACTCGACCACGCCTGGGCGGCATTGCATACGCCTGTGTTTGGGGAGCTGGATTTTTCGGGTACGGTTGCGCGTTTTTTGCGTGCCAATCGCTTGCAGGGTAAAGAGCTGTTGCTCAGTCAGTTGCATCCTGCCGATTTTGAACTTAACCGGGAAGAGTACGATACGATAGTCGCCTCAATTTACGAGAGCGAACCTTTATTCCGGCGTTTTCCAACGCTTACACATCCGTTGAATGCGATTAAATCGGAAATTTTTACAACGTATGAAGCGGAGCAGGGCAAAAGTATTGCCGCTGAAAAAGCAGAGGCGCTGCTTTCAGATGCCACCCGATTACACCATCGCTATATCGGTGTCATTAATGAATACACCGAAAGCCTGCTGGATTATTACGAACAGCACGACGGCGAACTGAACGTTTACCTGAAACGTATCCATGAAGCGCTGGAAGATGGTGTAAACAGCTATGGGCCTGATTTTACCAAGCCGCTGTCGTCTTCAGAAAAAATTTACGGTGTGTTTTCTGATCGCTACAAAGCCATTGTGGCCCTGAAAGAAAAAATTGCCGAAGATTTTGAAGCGATGCGCCGTTTGTACAGTCTGCGCCGACATTTTGAGTTCGATTTTCCGGCACATTTCGACAACCGCAATATTACCAAAATAGCTGCTCTAACGAAAGGCTTCTCCGCTGCACTCGATCACTGGCGCAAACGTATCCCGGCCGTGGTGCGCGAAGATGTACGGCGTCTCAACAACCGCAGCATTCACAGCGAACTGAGCCAATACCGCGAAACGATTTTTGATGTTGAAGCGGCGCTGGATGCTTTTGTGGAGCGTTTTAACGAAACCGGACTTTTTGAAGAGCACCTGCGCCATGAAATGCTGACCCTGCCCAAGCGACAGGAATTTTTGGAGGAAGTCATCGCCCGCCTCGAAGATACCCGTTTTTACCTCCGTGACTTCGACGATTTTTATATCTGGCAAAAACACTGGCTGGGCCTGACGCCTCCGGCGCAGAAAGCCGTGCGCGCCCTTTGCAAAGTCAAACCATCAAGTTGGGTAGCCGCTTTTGAAAGCTGGTACCTGTATCACTTCCTGCAAAAGCATTTCACCCCCGAACTGCAATGGGACGATGAAACCCTGGAGCGCGCCAATATTGTCACCCGACAATTGCGGGAAGCCCTCCCGGCTCAGATCATTACATACTGGCAGGGACGCAAGCAAAGCGCCCTGAAAACCCTGAAATCGGAAAACGGCAACGCTTATAAAACCTGGTTTGGCAAAGACAACCGCGAGCGTTCGGCTACGCACCGTCCCGAAGATCTGTTCCGCGAACAAATTCATGCCCTCACGGAAACCCTGCCCGTCCTGCTTGTGACGCCACAGGTGGCGCTGGATGTCGTGCAGGCTTCTAATATGTTATTTGATGCAATTTTGGTGGATGAGGCCCATAATATTCCCAAAGAAGAGTGTTATCACCTCTTCGATATGGCGAAAAACCTGGTTTTCCTCGGCGATGCCAAACAGGATATGACGCCATTTGAACAGGATGATGTGCTGGAATTTTGTAAAAAAGTAGGCGCCGCCACTTATACGCTGGATTATCAGCATCAGGATAGCCCGGAAGAATGGGTCAATTTTAATAAAGTAGCCTTTAATACCCCCTTCAAACGACTGCCCTCCGGCCGAAAAGCTCAGGATGCAACGGTGGTGGTGAATGTGGAAGGCCGCTACGACGAAGCGCTTGGCACCAACGAAGCCGAAGCGCGACAGATTATCGACTGGCTCAACCTCATTGAGCCGACTGCCTCCAAAACCTATCCGATGGTGGGAATTGCCTGCGCTACCGTACAACAACGGGATCTGATTGCCGGACAACTCCTGAAAATTCGCCAGAAAAAATTAGCCGGACACGATAAAATCCAGCAGTTGCACCTCAACGGACTGGGCGTGTACCAGTTCGGCGAATTGCAGGGGCAACATGTAGATTTCCTGCTGGTTTCCATGACGCACGGCATGAAAGACGCTCAGGGTAGCCTGAGCAAGCACCTTCATTTTTGGAATAGTCAGCTGGGATTCAATCAGTTACATGTACTGCTGACCCGCGCTACCCAGAAGATGTTTATTGCGCATTCGATTCCGCCGGGACTGCATGCTGCCCTGGCTTCCGATAAGAATCATTTGGGCACCTGTGTGTTGTCGCACCTGGTAACTTACGCCGATCACCTGCAGCACGATAACCCCGCAGCTGCCGAAGAGCAGTTGCAAAAAATGCGGGAGCTGCTGGGTTACGATGGGTTCTATTACCCCGGCTCCATGTTCAAGGACGAAGTGGATTTTGCCCTACGGACCTACTACGCCGCCGATGAGTTACATCAGAATGCCCTCGCTGCGGGCGTACGCGTGCCCTTGCTCATCCGCGAGCGCAAGTCGGATACACCGGGAACCGTGTTGTTTTTCGACGGGGTGTTGGCGCCTTCCAAGTTGCCTTCCTATGAATGGGAGGCCAAGTTGCGCCAGCATTTTGCCCGCCATAATTACCGCGTGATGCCGACGTATACGGCAAGCTGGTGGAAAAGTCCGAAACAGGAAGCCCGACGTCTTACGGGAAAACTGTCTGTTAACGATGAACGATGAATGTTCTGTAACGATGAGCGATGAATGATGAATAAATTTTGGATTTTTAATGCTTGATGCTTGATTTTTTAAAATAATTGAAAATTAATCAAGCATCCAAAATTAATTCATCATTCATCATTCATCATTCATCATTCATCATTGATGTACGACAATAATTCGTAACACGAAAATAGACGAAAAGTCATAAAGTTCTTTGAAATTGCGGTCAAAAAAAAAAATCGCATGGGCAATGTAATCTCACAAGCGAATCGCAAGCGCTTAATTGAGCTTTACGAGTCAGGTAAAACCGTTGCCGAATCCTGTCGCATCTTAGGAATCGGGTATCCAGGAGGGGCA
>JAFLBP010000016.1 GCA_017303875.1 Chitinophagales bacterium
AGCTGAATCAGGAAAAAGTTGCTGTCACCCTCTAAACCGAGGGCCGCGGCAACAGTAAGGGCGTCCTACGCACTATCCCTTAGTGTTCAGTTGCTGTCACCCTCTAAACCGAGGGCCGCGGCAACGTTTGGTTGTAAACCAACCGTTTGTGAAACTGTAGTGGTTGCTGTCACCCTCTAAACCGAGGGCCGCGGCAACGCAAACAAGGTCGTTGGAAACTCACTGTTTCGGACGTTGCTGTCACCCTCTAAACCGAGGGCCGCGGCAACCTCGCCGTAGCAATACGCCGAGTTTCGATGTATTTTAATGTTGCTGTCACCCTCTAAACCGAGGGCCGCGGCAACCAGGGGGAGTCATGTCCCATTCGGCACAGATAAAGTAGTTGCTGTCACCCTCTAAACCGAGGGCCGCGGCAACAATTTGCAATCGGGAGGCGGTAGTACTGCCTCCCGATAAAGTTGCTGTCACCCTCTAAACCGAGGGCCGCGGCAACTGTAGGCTTGGTAATTTGCGGTGCAGGATTTATGGAGGGTTGCTGTCACCCTCTAAACCGAGGGCCGCGGCAACTTTCACCGCACTTTGCGTTATGAAACAGTTATTTAAAAAGTTGCTGTCACCCTCTAAACCGAGGGCCGCGGCAACCGCAAATGCGATTGTATAGTATTGACTGTAAAGGTATTACAAAGCATTTGCAGTCGCGTTTTTTCAGCATTTCCTTTTTGAAAAGAGGTTATTTTAAGGTGCTTAGTCGTAAAAAAAGTGATTGCTTCGCAAAATATAAGCATAAATCATTTTTTAATACCAAATTTATATTTTTATAAAAAATCAAAATTTAGTATAAAAATTCTTTTTTAAGTAGATTCAAAAAAATATAAAAAAATGACAATTTCTAAACGTGTTAAAATAAAATAATATACGTTACTGTTTTCCCCCTGCCATTGCAAGTGACGGAGGGAAAACAGCAACACCACGTCCTTACCCCACCAACATCCCCGCAATAGTTGCCGACAAATAGCTGGCCAAAGTACCGGCCAAGAGGGCGCGCAGGCCCAGACGGGCCAGATCGCCGCGGCGCTCGGGGGCCAGCTCGCCGATACCGCCCACCTGAATGGCGACGGAGGAGAAGTTGGCAAAGCCACAGCAGGCAAAACTGGCAATGACGATGGCTTTTTGCGAAAGGGCGCCGTCTTTGATCATGGGGGCGAGGTTGCTGTACGCCACAAATTCGTTGATCACCAGTTTGGTGCCCAACAAGCTGCCCACCTGTATTGATTCTGATCCCGGCACACCCATGGCCCAGGCAAATACCGAGAAAATATGCCCAAAAATATTGTTCAGAGAAAACCAGTCGCCCTGTACTGGCAGTCCGTACCAGTGCAGGGTCCAGCCGATTTTGACTAAAATAAAATCGGCCAGCGCAATGAGCGCAATGAAGCCGATCAGCATGGCAATCACATTGAGCGAAACCTTGAAGCCGTCGCTGGCGCCGTGTGAAATGGCGTCGAGGATGTTGACATGTGTTTTTTTGACTTCCAATTTTACGCTGCCCTTTGTTTGCGAGCTTTCGGTTTCCGGAATCATAATTTTGGAGATCACCAGCGCGCCCGGCGCAGCCATAATGCTGGCGGCCAAGAGGTAGGGCGCCGGTACGCCCATGGAGATGTATACGGCCATTACACCGCCTGCAATGCAGGCAAAACTGCCGGTCATGGAGGCCATCAGCTCGCTGCGCGTCATGCCCGCCAGATAAGGTTTGATCATGATCTGGGCTTCTACCTGCCCGACAAAAGTGGAGGCAACATTCGACAATGCCTCGGCGCCGCTCACCTGCATGAGGCGTTGCATAATCCAGGCAAATGCCTGTACAATAAGTTGCATGAGGCCAATATGGTAGGCGATATTTACCAAAACCGCCACAAAAATGATGGCCGGCATGAGTTTAAACATGAATACAAACCCCTTGTCGGCCCCGAATACCGAACCCATTGTTTTGGAATCCATCAGTACGCCGAAAACGAATTCGCCGCCTTTATCTGCCAATTCCAGCAGGCGGTTGACGGCATCACCGAGGCGCTGGAACAGCCATTGCCCTACATCGGTTTTTAATACAAAAACAGCCAGTACCAATTGAATGGCCAAGCCGCTCAATACGAGGCGGTAGTTGATGGCTTTGCGGTTGTTCGACAGCAAATATGCCAGTCCGAGGATAAGGGCAATACCGATTAATCCGGTGAAACGTTCCATGTGCGAAGGTTGGTTTGTTCTCTTTGAGCGGCTAATGTACGATCACGGATGCAGCGAATGGCACGGATGGCGTGGATTTTTTATCGCAGGCGCCGGGGCCGGCCGGCATGACGTAGCGAGGAGCGCAGGATTTTCCATTTTATATCGTATAACCCAAATGGATAAAATGCGTTTCTATAGTTTTGTGGGTACTCCGGCGGCTTTCCTGCTGCCGGCATTTTTTCATCGTCGAACGTTTCTGTCATCTGTGCCATCCATAGCATTTGTAATTAATCTGTTGCCGGCAGCTGTTATCCTATACAGCTTCGCGCGCCTGCTGGAGGTACTGGGGCATGGCACGCCGCGGCGTTCCAAACGCCTGATGCTGGGGCTGGGGCTTTGCGCAAGTCCGATATTTCTGTACAGCATTGTTTTCAGCGGACGGGTTTTGGTCGTTACAGCAATCTTATTGGCCATATTGCTTTGGGTTTTCCGGTACTGGGAGCAGCCCTTGCGCCCGGGCGATCACCTGAAGCTCGGCGGCGCCACCGCAGGCTCGGTTTTGCTGCTGGGTATTATGCCGGAAGGTTTTGGCGGTTTGTTTCCGGCCTTGCCGAGCTATTCCTGGGATGATATTTTGTACCTGTTTTCCCCTTTGATGCACCCCTGGTTTTTGTTGCCGCTGCCGCTTATTTTCTGGTTGTTTCGCCGCACAGATGTCTATCGTGCGCCACAAAGGGTGCTTTTGTTGCTGGTAATTGGCACTTCGCTGCTGGCTGCGGGTATAGAGCCGCGCACCCATCAGGCTTTGCTGCCGGCATTTTGTTGCCTGCTTTTGCTGCTTTTCCCTACCTGGGATCGCTTTATCAGCTACGGCTTTTATTTTGCCAAAGAAAAATGGATGTACCCCATTCTGGGAGGCTTGTTGTTGCTGCAAATTGCATTTGCGGCGACTCTTTTTTACCTCGGATAAACCGCGTTTATTTCCGGTTTTTAAGCTCGGTCAGGAAACGATTCAGTTCCTCCATACCGTAATACAGTACTTCGCGAGGTTTGGAGCCTTCGGCCGGGCCTACAATGCCGAGGCCTTCGAGTTGGTCCATGATGCGGCCGGCGCGGTTGTAGCCGAGTTTCATGCGGCGCTGAATCATACTGGTAGAGCCGTGTTGGGTCTCTACCACGAGGCGCGCGGCATCTTCGAGCATATCGTCGAGTTCGGAGAGGCTGAATGATTTGCCGCCACCGCTGCCGCCACTTTCGCCGTCGGGATGGAATTCGGGCAGGAAGAATGGCTCCGGGTAGCCTTGCTGACGGGCGATGAAGTCGATGACGTTTTCTACTTCCGGCGTGTCGACAAAGGCGGATTGCAGTCGGATAATATCGCCGCCGACGGAGAGCAGCATGTCGCCGCGGCCGCTGAGTTGTTCGGCGCCGCCAGCATCGAGGATGGTGCGGGAGTCGACTTTGGAAGCAACTTTAAAGGCAATACGGGCCGGGAAGTTGGCCTTGATGACGCCCGTGATGATGTTGACCGAGGGGCGTTGCGTGGCGATGATGAGGTGAATGCCGACGGCGCGCGCGAGCTGTGCGAGGCGGCCGATAGGCAGTTCGACTTCCTTGCCGGCGGTCATGATGAGGTCGGCAAATTCGTCGATAATCAGTACAATATACGGCAGGAAGCGGTGGCCCTTGTTGGGGTTGAGGCGGCGCGCCACGAATTTGTCGTTGTACTCCGTGATGTTGCGCGTTTCGGCTTTTTTCAACAGTTCGTAGCGCGTTTCCATCTCGATGATGAGCGAGTTGAGGGTATGCACTACTTTGGTGGTATCGGTCACGATCGGCTCCATCTGGTCGGGCAGGAAGCCGAGGAAGTGGTTTTCGAGGCGGGCGTAGGGGAAAAGTTCTACTTTTTTCGGGTCAATGAGGATGAGTTTGACCTGCGAGGGGTGTTTTTTGTAGAGCAGCGACATGAGCACTACGTTGATCCCCACGGATTTACCCTGGCCGGTGGCGCCTGCAATCAGCAAGTGCGGCATTTTGGCCAAATCGGCTACAAACACCTCATTCTGAATGGTTTTGCCCAAGGCGATGGGCAGCTCCATTTTGGCGCGTTTGAATTTATCATTCATCAGCACCTCGCGCTGGCCTACGATCTGGCGGTTTTTGTTGGGCACTTCAATACCGATGGTGCCTTTGCCGGGAATGGGCGCGATAATACGGATACCGAGCGCGGAGAGGTTGAGCGCGATATCGTCTTCGAGGTTTTTAATTTTGGAAATACGGACACCTTTGGCGGGTACAATTTCGTACAGGGTTACTGTCGGGCCAATGGTGGCGCGTATTTTTTCAATTTCAATTTTGAAATATAAAAGCGTCTGGATGATCTGGTTTTTATTGCTTTCCAGTTCATCGCGATCAAATTCCACCTGTTGGTTTTCATACTCTTTGAGGAGTTGCAGGTGCGGGTATTCGTAGTGTGAGAGGTCGAGCGTGGGGTCGTAGGGTTCGCTGAGGTTGGGGTCGTTTTCCTGCACCATTTCCACGGGCGGGCGGTATTTTTCGGTTTCCGCTTCTTCGGGAGTGGGGTCGGGTTCTGTTGGCGGCGCTACGATTTCCAGGTCGTCGCTGAGGCCCGGGCGCAGGGGTTCGGGGCGTGGAGGCAGGTTGTTGGCCGGCACGCTGGCATCTTCAAACAGGGAACTGCGCTGGCTCAGGTCGAGCGAGAGCTGAGGCATGGGGGCGGGTTCCGGCGCTACGGGTGCGATGGGCGTGACAGGTGCGGTGGCATCGGGTGTCGGGGCGCTTGGGGCCGTGTTGCGGGCTTGTGGTGTCGGGTTACTGTATTCGCTGCGGCCGGCCGGTCGTTTGCCGAAATTGCCGGATAGCAGGTCGGTAAATGCGCGTTTTGTTTCATACCAAACCCGCGTCCAGGTGAACTCTTCGAAGTTTGGGTTGTTCGACCACACGAAAGTGGCCACGAGGGCAAAGAGCATCAGCGTAAAGGTGCCGACGGCGCCCAGCATGTTCTGCATGTAATCGCTGATGGATTTGCCGAACGTGCCGCCCCAGGGAAATTCCATTTTCTGAAAAAAGAAAGAACAAACAATGGAAATAATGACCATGTAGATCACTGTACGCTGGAGCGTAATGGACAAATAAGAAAGCGGAGTGCGGCGAATGAGCGCCAGGCCGTACTTGTAAAACAGGTACACAAAGCCATAGGAGCCGATGCCAAAACCCCACCACACGAAACTGTCGGCTACAAAAGCGCCAAAACGACCCAGGGCATTGTCAACGGCTTGCGCGCCGGTGAAAAAGTCGATGGTGTCAGCTTCCCAGACCACGTTGTGGTCTTCGTCCCAGGTAAACAGGTACGAGGTGAAAGCAATAAAACAGTAGAAAGAGAGTAACAACAGGAAGATGCCAACGAGTTTGGAAACTCGTTCGCTATCGAAGTTGAGGTTTAATTGTCCTTTTTTGCGTGCGGCCATGTATGGTGATTTCTCAGTAGCCGGGCAAAAGTAAGGCTTTAAGGTCAGGTTTCGCAATAAATAATCCGCTAACTTTGCAGCCCTATGCAACATCTTGCTTACCTCAACAAATATTTCTGGAAATACCGCTGGCGTTTCCTGCTCGGAATTGTCTTTGTCGTAGCCGCCAACTGGTTCCGGGTCTGGCAACCTAAAGTCATTGGCCAGGCCCTTGATACGGTGATTGAAAAGGTAAAATATTACCAGGATCACGGTGGTATCTCGGCGCACCCCGAAGCCTTCAAAGAATTGGGCACACAAATCGGGATGTTCGGCATCGGCGTGATTGCGCTGGCGCTGTTCATGGGCATGTTTATGTTTTTTATGCGCCAGACGATTATCGTGATGAGCCGCCTCATCGAATACGATATGCGCAAGGAAATTTTTGCCCACTATGAAAAATTAGACCTGGCATTTTTCAAACGCAACAGCACGGGCGACCTCATGTCGCGTATCTCCGAAGACGTCAACAAGGTGCGCATGTACCTTGGCCCGACCATGCTGTA
Organism: Chitinophagales bacterium; assembly: GCA_017303875.1. Classification (GTDB taxonomy): domain Bacteria; phylum Bacteroidota; class Bacteroidia; order Chitinophagales; family Saprospiraceae; genus M3007. Next base: position 6,260 of record JAFLBP010000016.1, read on the forward strand.
CGGTTTCGACCTGATCTTTTTGTTTGTGCTGACCATCACCAGCATGCTCCGCGTGGATGTGACGCTTACCTTGTGGTCCTTGCTGCCCCTGCCATTCCTGAGCGTTTCGATTTATTACGTCAGCTCGCTGATCAATCGCCGCAGCGAAAAAATTCAGCAACAACTGTCTACCTTGACGAGCATTACGCAGGAGGTGTACAGCGGGATTCGGGTAGTGAAAAGTTATGTGCAGGAGCGCGCCATGAGCCGCTGGTTTGCCCAGGAAACCGAAACGTATCGGCAAAAGTCGCTGCGCCTGATACAGGTGGATGCCTTCTTCTTCCCGCTTATGTCGCTGCTCATCGGGTTCAGTATTATTATTACGGTATATGTTGGCGGCTTGCGGGTGGTTGGCGGTTATATCACGGCCGGTAAAATTGCCGAATTTGTCATTTATATCAATATGCTGACCTGGCCGGTTACGGCCATCGGCTGGATTGCTTCGCTGACACAGCAGGCCGCCGCTTCGCAAAAGCGCATCAATGAGTTTTTGCAAACGCAGCCGCAAATTGTCAATCCGGTGCCGGATGGCCCCGATACGCCGCTGCGCGGGCAAATTACATTTGAAAATGTCAGCTTCGTTTATCCCGACACAGGCATAAAGGCCCTGGAAAATATTTCTTTTGATATTAAAGCCGGAGAAAAATGGGCCATTCTCGGTCGCACCGGCAGCGGAAAAACCTCGCTGGCGGATCTCATCGTCCGGATGTACGACGTAACAGAGGGGCGTATTCTCATCGACGGAAAAGATATTCGCGAGCACGACTTAGCCAATTTGCGCCGCCATGTGGGTTATGTGCCGCAAGACGTATTTTTATTTTCCGATACGGTTTTGGGCAATATCAGCTTTGGTAAAGACGGTATGAGTCGCGAGGAAGCCGAATTTTATGCTAAAAGCGCTGCGGTGCACGACGATATTATGGGACTGCCCAATGGCTATGAAACCATTGTCGGCGAACGCGGCGTAACGCTTTCGGGCGGACAAAAGCAGCGGGTTTCCATCGCCCGTGCTTTTGCCAAACAGCCCGATATTGTATTGCTCGACGATTGCCTTTCGGCTGTTGACACCAATACGGAAAGTAAAATTCTGGGTTACTTAGGCCAGGCGCTGGCCGATAAAACGGCCATCATCATCACGCACCGCATTTACAGCATGTTGCAATTTGATCGCATTATTGTGCTCGATCAGCACCGCATTGCCGAAATGGGCACACATGAAGAACTGCTGGCCGCGGGTGGTTACTACACAGAAATGTACGAAAAACAGTTGTCGGGAGAAGTCGCGGAATAATTATTTCATGACCTCTACCCGGTAGCCTGCGCGGCGCAGGAGCGCGATTACGCCCTGATCGCCGCCGAGGTGACCGGCGCCGACGGCGAAAAGCGTCGGTTTTTCGCGCATCATACGGCCCATGATGGGTATCCAGTTGCGGTTGCGCTGGTTGAGCAGCACGTCTTCGTATTTGCTGTAGCCTGAGCCTTCGCTCTGGATAAGCTGTTGCATGGCGGCGATATCCTGCTGGCGGTAGAGGCGCAGCATCATATCCAATTCATTTTCCTGTGGCGTGGCCGTGGAGTCGCTGAGTGCGGCAGCGAGGTCGCTTTGGCGCAGCGACTGGAGCAGCATTTGTGCCTGTTCGGAGTAGGGAATGCTGTCGAAAATAGCCATTTGCGAAGCCATACTTTCGAGGCCGCCGCTTTCGAGTTTGCGTTTGCGGGCTAAGCGGTACACTTCCATTTCCACGGAACTCATGCGGCCGCCGGGTTTGGCGTTCGGGCTGTCTTCTTCCGAGGAAAACATCATGGTGAGGAACATGGGTTTGAGGCGGTCCATAAAGCCTGCGGGCAGGCCTTTTTCTTCCATTTTGCTGTGAACGTACTGGTAATCTTCTTCGCTGAGCAGGTCGCGCAGGGTTTTGCCACCGGCCATAAAGGATTTGGTGAGCAGGCTCATTTGAGCGCGCAGGTTGGTCATTTCCTTCATGTCGATTTCATAGGTGACACGCTGGCTGCGTTCGAGGGCTGTTTGCAGGCCGTTGGAGAGGATGAAATCTTTTTTGGGAATGACGTGAATGGTGCCCAGCAGGTAAGAGGGTTTTTTCAGGTCGTTGCCGCTGATTTTCCAGAGTACCGATTTTTCGGTGGGAATAATTTCTTCGGGTTTGTATGCCGCTTTTTGTGCGCTTTGGCAGGCGCCGAACCAGAGAATGGCGGGAAGCCACAGCAGCCAGGATTTTTTGATCATCTTTGTGTTGTTGTCTGTTAAGGGATAATGGAACCCCTTGTCAATAAAAAGGTTGCCTGTAAATATTTTAAACAGCAAAAATAGCTGCCTGTTTACAGGCTGTGGCAGGGGAAATTTTCCACAAAAATACTTTTTTGCATTTTTATGGAACTAAATATCCGACCAATGTGGTTAAATTGCCGGATTGCCGGGCTTCTTATACCGGACGAAGTACCCTAAACACCTGTTTCCTTAACTACCTGCCGGGTTTTCCCGCAATTGCTCCCACCTGTGTCCAGAATTCAACGAATCCGACGTGTTGTGCGTACCGCCGTTATGGGCGAAGAACAAGATTTTACCCACGGTAGCATCGACCGCGCCATCGTACTCTTATCTATTCCGATGATTCTGGAAATGATGATGGAGTCTTTGTTTGCGGTGGTCGACATCTTTTTTGTTTCCAAACTTGGCGCCGATGCCGTGACGGCCGTCGGCGAAACGGAAGCGGTGCTTACCCTGATTTATTCCATCGCCATTGGCCTGAGTGCTGCGGCGACGGCCATGGTATCGCGGCGGGTAGGTGAGGGCAACCGGGATGCCGCCGCCCGCGCGGGCGCGCAAACCATTGTGGTGGCCATTATTTTATCGACCATTCTGGCCATACCCGGTTATTTTTTTGCTGAAGACATTTTGCGACTGATGTCGGATGCGCCGGAAGTGATCAGTACCGGCGCCGGGTTTACGCGCCTGATGTTTAGTTTCAACCTGCCCATTCTGCTTTTATGGATGCTCAACGGTATTTTCCGTGGAGCCGGCGATGCGGTGACGGCCATGCGCGCCTTGTGGATTGCCAACGGGGTGAATATCGTGCTGTGTCCGTTGTTCATTTTCGGTTACGGGCCTTTTCCTGAATTGGGTGTGCTGGGTTCTGCTGTGGCCACATCTATTGGCCGTAGCGCCGGGGTGTTGTATCAGCTTTGGCATTTGTTCAAAGTCGGGCGTATTATCAAGCTGCGTTTTTCCATGCTGAAGCCTGATCTGGAAATTATGTTGCGTTTGCTCAAGCTCAGCGCGGGCAGCACCGGGCAATACATCATTGCTTCGGCGGGCTGGATTTTCCTGATCGGCATTTTGGGGCATATCAGTACAGAGGTGACGGCCGGGTACACGCTGGCCATTCGGGTGATGCTATTTACCCTCCTGCCTTCCTGGGGTATGGCCAATGCGGCGGCTACTTTGGTGGGTCAAAACCTCGGCGCCGGCAATCCGGAGCGGGCCGAACGATCCGCCTGGCGCGCCGGTTTTTTCAACATGGTTTTTCTGGGCAGCATCGGGGTTTTATACCTGATTGGCGGCACCTGGATCATGCAGTTGTTTACCGACGATCCGGGCCGTGTAGCAGCGGGCGCTTTGGCTTTGCGGATTATGGCCTGCGGCTATATTTTTTATGGCTACGGCATGGTCATTGCACAGTCCATCAACGGCGCCGGCGACACCCTGACTCCTTCCCTGCTTAATTTTATATTCTTCTGGATATTGGAAATGCCTTTGGCTTATTTTCTGGCGATTACGCTGGGCTGGGCAGAAACCGGTGTTTACTGGAGCGTGGTGATTGCGGAATCCGGCCTTGCGATTGCAGCCATGTGGGTCTTTAAACGGGGGAAATGGAAAACGACGGTGGTGTAAATGCGTTGTGTGGTTCGGCTAATACCGGACAAATGGTATACTGAAAAGCCTCCGGCGCGTATTGCCTGGCGCCGGGCAGGGAAATAGTGTGTACTTTTGTGTAAACTAATTTCCCTGCTTATGCGCATACTTACTTTTGGTTTCGTTTTACTGTTTTTCCCATTTGCCCTTTCCGCGCAGGCCAAACTGCGTTTGGTGGATTTTGCAAGCGGATTTCAGCGTCCTGTTGATATTACCCATTGTGGCGACAGCAGGCTTTTTATTGTCGAGCAAAGGGGTATTATCCGTATTGTCGACAGCAACGGGGTTAAACAAACCGCGCCTTTTTTAGACATTGATGCTTCCGTTAATTCTACGGGCAATGAACAAGGTTTGCTGGGGCTTGCATTTCACCCCAATTATGCCCAAAATGGCTGGTTTTTTGTGCATTATACGCAAAATAGCGGTGGCGATACGCGGGTTTCGCGTTTTTCCGTTTCAGCAAATGATCCCGGCCTCGCCGATCCCAACAGCGAATTGGTCATCCTTGAAGCGGATCAGCCCTACTCCAACCACAATGGTGGCAGCCTGAAATTCGGCCCCGACGGATACCTGTATATCGGTATTGGCGACGGCGGCTCCGCAGGTGATCCGCAAGCCAACGGCCAGAAAAAAAATACTTTATTGAGTAAAATTCTGCGGATCGACGTGAATAACAGCTCCGCCACTACCCCTTACGTGGTGCCTGCTGATAATCCCTTTGTTGCCGATCCGGCCTATCGCCCGGAAATTTGGACAACCGGCCTGCGCAATCCCTGGCGTATTTCGTTTGACCGCCTGACCGGCGATTTATGGATTGGTGATGTAGGCCAGAATGCCCGAGAGGAAATTGACTTTCAGCCTGCCGGTGTCGGCGGCCTGAACTACGGCTGGCGCTGTTATGAGGGCACCAAAACCTACAATACCAATGGCTGTGCCAGCGCTTCAAGTTATGACGGCCCTGCGTTTGAATATAATAACCCGAGTGTTGGCTGCTCTGTAACGGGCGGTTTTGTATACCGGGGTACGCAGTATCCGAATTTTTACGGACAATATTTGTTCGCCGATTATTGCTCAGGCCGCTGGTGGGCTACCGTGCGCAATGCCAACGGAACCTTCAGCACCAACCAGATCGCGACACTTGGTGTGTATGAGTACAGCAGTTTTGGCGAAAACAGCAAAGGTGAACTTTTTGTAGCCCTGCTTTCTGCCGGAAAAATTCAGCGTATTACCGACCTCTGCGTGAACTTTAAAACTAATGGTGAAGCCAATACCAGCGGGTTATGTGCAAATGACCTGAGCGGCGCTATTAGCCTGAATATTTCCGGCGGACAAACACCGTACACCGCTACCTGGTCGAACGGTGCCAGCGGCACGGCACTCGCTAACCTTGGCCCGGGCAACTACATTGCCACCATCAAAGACGCCAACGGCTGTGAGCAGCGCGATACCTTCAACATTGCCAACCTTAGCCCGGTAGCGCCTTTGTTTGATTCGCCCGACACCCTGCTTTGTATAGGGGAGTCGGTGGTGTTTAACCTGAATGCCGACAAAACACCCCTCTGGGCTATTTTTCCTTCCGGCTGGCCTGCCGACAGTATTTATATCACGGATTTGCCCTATGTGGGTACCGCCACCCCCAATGCTACCCAAAGCCTTCAGGCGTATTTCGTTGATCCGGCCAATGGATGCACTTCGGCACTTTCCAATGTGTTGAATTTTTCTTACGATGCGGCTGCATTTCCCATTGTCAGCCTGAATAAAGACACCCTTGCGGTGCAGGATGTCTGGACTGCTTACCAGTGGTATTTCAACGGACAACCCATTCCCGGCGCTACCGGGCCACAGTACATCGCCTTGCAGTCGGGCAATTATGAGTTATATGCTTATTCCGCAGCGGGCTGTGCCTACCAGTCGGGCGGCATTCAGGTGGTGCTCAATGGCACGGAGATGCCTGAAAATGTATTGCTGATGGAATTGAATCCCAACCCCGTGCAAAGCAGCAGCCTTTTGCGTATTCAGCTTCGGCAGGCCGAAAACATCCGGCTTACCCTGAGCGATTCGGTCAATAAAACGATTTTTGCACAGTCGCAACGTACACAACGATTGGAGCTTCCCTTAGATTTGCACGCCCTTCCGGCAGGCGTATACTGGCTGCATGTGCAGCTCGACAGCGGCGCCTTTACGCGCAGGGTGGTAAAACACTAAGGCATGACTGATATTCTTCAGCTTCGGGCGGAATCGAAAGACCTCGTGGGTACGGTTCCGCTCGACGGCTCCAAAAGCATCACCAACCGCGCACTCATCCTGCTGGCGCTTGCCGGAGCAGCGCCCGGCGCGCTGTTGGAACACCGCTCTACTTCCAAAGACAGCGAAACCCTGCTGCGCCTGCTTGCTCAGGAGGGCGGCAGCTACGATGCCGGTGATGCCGGCACGACCTTCCGTTTTATGACGGCCTATCTGGCAACGCACAGCGGTACGCAGGAACTCACTGGTTCGGCGCGGATGCGCGAACGCCCCATTGGTCCCTTGGTGACAGCCCTGCGACAACTCGGCGCTTCGATTGATTATTTAGACAATGACGGTTATCCGCCGCTGCGCATCGGCTCGCCCGAAGGACTTGGGGCGGCGGGCAATACCATTGCCATAGACGCGGGCGTGAGCAGTCAGTTTTTATCGGCATTGCTGATGATTGGTCCTATGTTGCCGGAGGGTTTGCGCTTGCAACCACAGGGTAATTTGGTATCGCGCCCTTACCTGGAAATGACCCTGCGTATGATGGCCTACTTTGGTGCGACGTATCATTGGGAAGGCGATACCATTGTGGTGGCGCCCGGCCGCTACACCGCGCGACCTTTCCGTGTAGAAGCCGATTGGTCGGCTGCGTCTTATTGGTATTCCATGGCAGCCCTTGCGCCGGGGAAAGTGGATTTGCGCTTGCAGGGTTTGTTTGAAAACAGCTTGCAGGGCGACTCTATTTTGGCAGAAATGATGCGTTTTTTCGGCGTCGAGACGACTTTTGAGGCCGATGGTATCCGTTTGCAGCGGCATGAACATATCCTGAAACCCGTTTTTGAATGGGATTTTGTGGAATGTCCCGACATCGCCCAAACCCTCGCTGTGGTTTGCGCCGCAAAAGGGGTGAATGGTTTGTTCACCGGCCTGGAAACCCTGTCGATCAAGGAAACCGACCGTATTACGGCCCTTAAAAATGAATTGGCCAAAGTGGGGGTGAGCCTTTCCAAAATGCCTGCAAAATTTTCACGTCTCCAACCGGGCAAACAGTTTTTCCTGATTGAAGGGCAGGCTGCGTGGAGCGAGCCGCCGCGTTTTGCAACTTACGGCGATCACCGTATGGCGATGGCCTTTGCGCCACTGGCCTTCCTTGGCCCGATAGCAGTGGAAGACCCTGCCGTGGTAAGGAAGTCTTATCCGCAATTTTGGGAGCATTTGGGGGCTTATACGGGGACCTAATTCACCACCACCTGCTCGGTAAACATTTTTTCACCTTGTACGATCTGCACGATAATATTGCTGTTGGAATAGGCGCCCAGGTCGAACTGCTGGCGATAGTGGCCGTCGAAGGCATTTAATTCTTCGCGGAAAAGCTGACGCCCCTGGCCGTCGTACAGGGAAATGATAGTGGGTGTGGCGTCGCTGCTGAACTCAACCGTTACTTCTGCCGGCGTGGGGTTGGGGTAAGCGCGGAAGCTGCGCAGACGCAGGTAGCGCGGGTCGTTTTCCGGCAAACGCTCCGGGCGGTTTTCGAGCTTGGGCACGTCGCCGTCGCCTTTGCGAATTGTAATAACCCGGTTTTGACGCAGCTGCGATTCATCGGCGTTGTGCCAGTCGGAAATAAAGAAGCGGCGGCTGGAGTTATCGCCTTCCGGATCGGTGGACTCCATTTCCACAACGCTGGAATCATCGTTGTCGCAGCGATTTAATTTAACTTCTACATTTTTGCGCTGGTTCTGGCGGCGGTAAGCAATATTGATGCTTTGGCCCGGGGCATATTTGGAAATTTCTGTCCACAGTTCGCTGTGTCCGCGAACCGGCACGTCGTTTACAGCAACGATGACATCACTTACGGCAAGACCGGCGTTTTCGGCGGGCGATTTTTCGGTAAAACCGGTAATTTTTGCACCACTGGTTTCGCGGTCGAGATTGAACGGCTCGGTGTACACGCCGAGGCAGGCGCTTTTGGCCTGTACCTTGAAATTAACCACATCATTTACGGCGGTGTTGATGTTTTGCCCCCAGCTTTCCCAGTCCCAGCCTTTTTGCGCGCCCAGGATGGCCGTGGTCTCTGCTGTTTTACCCTTGCGCTGGTAGCGTATCAGAACCGTATCGCCGGGGCTGGTACCTTTGATATAATCGCTGAGGTCTTCAAAATCTTCGAGCGGTGTTTCGTCGAGCGAGAGCAGCACATCGTTGTCCTGAAGTCCGGCCCTTGCAGCACCCGAATTGGGCACGATGGTCACCCGGATGCCAGGCTGCTGCGGGTCGTCGCTTACCTGATTAACGCCCAGAAAGCCCTGCGGCCGGCAGGCCTGGTTGTTGTAGGTTTCGTTGCGGGTGGAAAGGGTAACTTCTGTGTTTATTGTTTTGCCGTTGCGGGAGTAGGTGATCGGCATTTTGTCGCCGGGGCGGGCATTTTCTATAATTTGCACCAGTTCATCCCAGTTGGAAAGTTCCCGGCCATTCAGACTCAGGATGAGATCGTTGGAGCGCAGGCCAGCTTTTTCAGCGGCGGAATTGCGTATAATATCAACCAAAACGCCCGGTTCTTCGTCCGATTCATCGGAATCGGGTTCTACGCCGAGAAAAGCATTTTCATCCTCATCGTCCATCTGAATACCTTTGATGTTCAGCTCCTGAAGGGCGTCGCGCACCTCTTCCTGAATATCTTCCTGTATTTCCCGCCATTCATTCCGGTCAATATTAATATTCCAGTTGCCATTATAGCTGTTGTTGCTGCCATTACCCGACTCTTCCCGGATTTCGATGCTGACATTTTCGCCGCGGTTTTCGCGGATGTATTGGTCGGTGCTGAAATTTTCGGCAGCCTGCCCTTTTTTTACCAGTATTTCGGTGCGCTCGGTACCATCCGGCTCGGTGGTTTTTTTAGTAATGGTGATGGTTTTACCGCTTGTTGTATTTCCGCTTACCTGTGCGGCGAGGGGCGTTAAAACAAGTATGCCGCAGGCAAGTATGCAGTAGGTAAGAAATGTCTTCATAACCGAGTGCGTTTTGATGAAAGGGTGAAGCTGTTGTGGCGATGACGGGAATGACGGTTTTTCGTGGCTGTGGCAGGAGGGCTGATGCTCCGTAGGGAGCAAAGACAGACGCTTGCGATCAAAGTTGCACGCACTTGGTTTTTTTTATAAGAAAGTTCGACCAAGGCAGTTCCTGTAAGGCTAAAAGTGCATCAAAACCTGACACTTGCTAAAAAAATACCCCATTTTGCTCATATATCCGCCACGCTCATCTTTTTTCCTGCCTACCTTTGTCCCACACTAAGCAAATACGCTGTTTACAATGAAAAATATTGCCATCCTCACAGGAGGAGATTCGGAAGAACGGGTGATTTCACTTAAAAGCGGACAGGTGGTTCACGACAACCTGCCCAAGGACCGCTACCGCTGTTGGCTGATTGATATTCAACATGCCGACTGGCGCGACCTGGAATCGGGGGCTTCTGTTGATAAAAACGATTTTTCCCTGACGATCAAGGGCGAAAAAATCCGCTTCGACGCTGCTTTTGCTGCCTTGCACGGCAGTCCGCTCGAAGATGGCAAAATGCAGGGTTACCTCGAAATGCTGGGAATTCCTTACACTTGTTGCAATGGCTACGTGTGTGCCCTGACGATGAACAAGCACAACACCAAGGTGCACCTCAAGCCCTATGGCGTGCCGATGGCGCCTTCAAAGTTGCTGCGCCGCGGCCAGGAAGTAGATACTGCCGAGTTGCTGCAACTGGGCCTGCCCCTGTTTGTAAAACCCAATTCACACGGCTCCAGTTTTGGCGTAACAAAGGTAAAAACAGCCGAAGCGCTGCTCCCGGCCATCGAAGAAGCCTGGCGCTTCAGCCCCGATGCCGTGGTGGAGGCGTTTATGCCCGGACGTGAATTCGGCAACGGCGCCTTCCGGTACAAAGGTGAAATTATCGCCCTGCCGGTCACTGAAATTATTCCGCACACCGAATTTTTCGACTTTGCGGCCAAATACGAAGGAAAATCCGATGAAATAACCCCGGCGGAAATCAGCCCCGAACTGAGTCGCCAATGCCAGGAGCTCAGCCGCCGCTGCTACGAAGCGCTCAATTGCAGCGGTGTGGTGCGTTTTGACTATATCCTCATTGGCGACACCTTTCATTTTCTGGAAGTGAACACCATTCCCGGCATTTCTCCGGCCAGCATTGTGCCCCAGCAGGCGCGTGCCAACGGCTGGACGCTGTCGGAGTTCTTCAGCATGCTGCTTGAGGAAGCCCTACAGGGAGAAGCGTAAAAATCCTGATTTTGGTAAAAAAATAAGCCCTGAAAAGGCTCTGATAATTCAAAAACACGGGAAACAGCTTGCAACTCTCCGTCATCATCGTCAGTTATAATGTGCGCCATTTTTTGGAGCAGGCTTTGCGCTCGGTACGCAAGGCCTTAGACGGCATAGAGGGCGAAGTCTGGGTGGTTGACAACAACTCGGTCGATGATTCGGTGCGGATGGTGGAAGAAAAATTTCCGGAGGTCAGGCTGATTGTAAACCGAGACAACACGGGTTTTGCCGTGGCGAACAACCAGGCCATCCTGCAAAGCAGCGGCAAATACGTCCTGTTGCTCAACCCCGATACGCTTGTGGAAGAAGACACGTTTCAGCGCTGTCTGGCTTTTATGGAGGCACATCCGGATGCCGGCGCGCTCGGCGTCAAGCTCATCGACGGCAGTGGCAAATACCTGCCGGAAAGCAAACGCGGCTTCCCTTCTCCCTGGGTTGCTTTTTGTAAAACATTCGGCCTCTCGACGCTTTTTCCCCAAAGCAAATTGTTTAACGCCTATTACATGGGGCACCTGAGTGCCGACGAGACCACCCCCGTAGACGTACTTGCCGGCTGTTTTATGTTCATGCGCCGCGAAGCCCTCGACAAAGCGGGTTTGCTTGATGAGGCGTTTTTTATGTACGGAGAAGATATTGACCTGTCGTACCGTATTCAGCTGGCGGGCTACCGTAATTATTATTTTCCGGAAACAAAAATTATACATTATAAAGGAGAAAGCACCAAAAAAGGTACGCTGAACTATGTGCGGATCTTTTATCAGGCCATGATTATTTTTACCCAAAAACATTTTACGGGTAAAAAAGCGGGCCTGTTTATCGCCATGTTGCAGGCGGCCATCTGGATGCGGGCCGGCATCACGCTGGCGAAAAATTTATGGGAGAAACTCTGGCTGCCCCTGCTGGATGCCGGGCTGATTTATGCCGGACTGATTTTCCTCAAATCCTTTTGGGCCAATTATTATTACAAAGACCCCGACTGGTTTAAGCCCGATGTGCTGTGGTTTAACTTTCCCCTCTACCTGCTCATCTGGCTCGGTGCGGTTTGGCTGAATGGCGGCTACGACCAGCGCTACGACCTGCGGCGCTTGCTGCGCGGATTGGGCATCGGCACGCTTTTTCTGGCGGCCGTTTATGGTTTTTTGGATCTTCACCACCGGCCTTCGCGCGCGCTCGTGCTCATGGGTGCGGTGTACGCCTGCGTTGCGACGGTCGGCCTGCGTTCTTTTTTGCATTTTTTGGAATTTAAAAACTTCAGAATCGGTCGGGAGCAGGTGAAAAAATTGTTGCTTGTGGGTTCCAGGGCAGAAAGTGAGCGGGTAATTGCGTTGTTGAATCAGGCCGGTGTGCGCAATAATATTATCGGCACCATCGCTCCGGATGCCGGGACGGAGTCGCCGGAGCACCTCAGCTCCATTGAAAGGCTCGATGAGGCTGTGCGTATTTTTCGCGTGGATGAAGTTATTTTTTGTGCAAAAGATGTGCGCGCGCAGGATATTATGAGTTGGATGACCCGCCTCGGGCCGCAACTTTCCTATAAAATCATTGCGGAAGAAAGCCTGAGTATTATCGGTAGTAGCAGCCCGGATGCGCCCGGCGAGTTGTATACCATTGCTATTCGCTACAATATCAGCGAGCCGCGACAGCGCCGCAACAAACGCCTGTTCGACCTCGGTATTTGCGCTTTGTTGCTGCTCACGGCGCCAGTTCTGCTGCTGCTCTCCAAACGCCGCCGGATTTTTGCCACCAACTGGCGCAGCGTATTGATTGGCCGCAAAACCTGGGTTTCGTACGCGGCACATCCCGACAACAGCCGGTTGCCCCGCCTGCGGCCTGGCGTTTTTAGCCCGCTCGCAATCCTGCAGGATGTGCAGCCCAATGCGGCGGCGCTGGCCCAACTGAATTATCTTTACGCCAAAGACTGGAATGTATGGCGCGACCTCGAAATTGTGTGGTGGGGCCGTCTTTCCGGACAATCGCAGCACCACGTATGACCCTCAAGCGCAATACCACCCGCAGTTTTTGGCTAAGCTGGCTCCTGTTGCCCCTGCTTTTTGTTGCGGGCGACCGAATCGCCGGGTATTTTTTGCGAAACACCATTGAAGGCGCCCGTTTTCGCTACGCCCGGCTGTACGGCAGTGAAGGTGCTCCGGAGCTGCTGCTACTCGGTAATTCGCGCGGGTTAACTTTTTTTCAGCCTTATATCAGCGAAAAAACCGGACAGAAAAACCTCAACCTGAGCTATAACGGCCTTCCGATGGATGTGGGTAATGCGCTGGCGCAGGATGCGCTGGATCGATACCCCGACACAAAAATATTGCTCATCGACATTACCATGTGCGACCGCGAGAACGATGAATTGTTGTCGGGCTTTTTGTCGTACAGCCGTAATTCACCGCGTTTGCAGGCATTGTTGAAGCGCAAATTGCCCAAAGCGTATTGGGGCGCCGAGTTTTCCGATTTGTATCGGTACAACAACGAGATTGCGCAGCGGGCCATGTTTCACCGCCGGGAGAGCGATGAGGCCTGGCTGCTCGACCGGCAAATAGCACCTGCGTTGGCCGACAAACTGGCAGAACAGGCGGGTTATCCCCTGGAGTTGCATCCTTATTTGATCAATCAGTTGGCCGAAACCGTGGCGTATGCGCGAAGCAAGGGCGTAAAAGTGGTTTTGCTGATTAGTCCGTATTTTCCCGGTTTTGCAGAAAAAGTAGCCAACCTCGATGCTTTGAAAGCGGCCGTAGAGCAGGCGACCGGCTTGCCCGTGCACGACTACCGGAACGCGCTGGCGAGCCGTGAAGCATTTGGCGACTTTCAGCATCCGAATATACGGGGCAGCAAACAGTATGTTGATTTGCTGATAAAAGACGGGCTTTTTAGCCCTTGAACATGCGCTAAAATTGCACATTAATTTTTTTACGCCGGATATTTGAAAAAAGAACGGGACTTTTTTTATAATTTTGCACCCGATTTGCGCAGGCAGGTCATAATCATTGACAGAAAAACGCCGGCTTTCGGGTACTGTTGTCAGAACAGCGCCCCCATCAAGCGAGATTCTGTCGTATTACACACACAAGTCCGGTTCATTTGTAAATGGAAAAGAAGCGCATCTTACTCGTCACGCAGGAGATGGAACCTTACACCGAAGGAACAGAGGTGTCGAGGTTGGTGGCGAAACTTCCCAAGTTCCTTCAGGACAACGGCTATGAACTTCGCCTTTTGATGCCACGCTATGGAGTGGTCAATGAGCGTCGCCACCGTTTGCACGAGGTGGTTCGACTCTCGGGGATGAATATCATCATCGACGACGACGATTATCCACTCATCATTAAAGTAGCCTCTTTGCCCGGCTCCCGGCTTCAGGTTTACTTCCTCGATAATGAGGATTTTTTCAAACGCAAACATATTTTTGAAGACGACGATCAGCAGCCTTTCGAAGATAATATCGACCGCGCGGCCTTCTTTTGCAAAGGGGCTATCGAAACGGTAAAAAAATTCGGATGGGCGCCTGATATCGTGCTTTGTGAGGGCTGGCTCACCAGCCTGCTCCCTGTTTACCTGCGCAATGCGTATAAAACAGAACCGATTTTTGCCAATGCCAGCATCATTTACGGGCTTTTTGAAACCGGAAATGATCGTCAGGAAGCAGAGCGCTTTTTCCAGAAAGCGGCCATCAACAACCTGAGCGCAGCCGATCTGGAGCCTTTCCGCGATGCCGACGGCGTTTCCATGCATAAAGGCGCCACCGCCTTCTCTGATGGACTCCTGGTAGGCAGCGAAACGCTCAGCGTCGACGTTGATGCCTTGGCAGCTACGCATGGAAAAGCACTCCTGCGTATGACCAATGAAGAAGATCCCGCACAGTTAAATGCCATGTTGGAATTCTTCAGGCAACTCACCGAGGCAGAAGTGTCTCAATAAACAAGTTCTTACCCGACCGTTGCTTCAGCAAAGCCGGAAAAGTGCCATACTTGAGTTTGCAAAGCGTCGACAGATCTGCACAAGCAGTCTCTCGGCGCTTTGTCAGCATTACACCTCACCCAACAATAAACACAACGCAGCTTTTACGATGCGACAACAACTCATCCTACCGGCCCTGCTGGCGCTGCTCCTCGGGGGCAGTATCTGGAATGCCTGTACCAAAGCTACTTCTTTCGGCGCCGACCAATTTGGCGACCAAACCGCCGATTTCGACTTTACCGACACCATCACCGTCAATTGCACCTTGCAGCGCGAAGAGCGGACGCCAACGTCCAACTTCTCCAATTCTGATGTTTTTCAGCTTTGCGGCGAACTCAATGACCCCGTGCTCGGCAAAACCAAAGCAGATATTTACACCCTTTTCCTGCCCAGTACAACCTATCCGGTTTTTACCACCCAAACCTATGATTCCGTTGTGCTGTTTCTGCGCTATGCCGCCAGTGGCGTTTATGGCGACACCCTCGTGCCACATACCCTGACGGTCAGCCGCCTCACCGATGACATCGACTGGCGCAGCACCAAAACCTACTACTCCGACGACCAGCTGCAGGCCGGCCAGCAAATTGCCAGCCGCACCTTTATGCCGAAACCCCGTACCCTCGACTCCATCCCCGGCGTCAGTACCAAAGCGGCATTTTTGCGTGTTACCTTAGATAATTCTTTCGGACAGGCGCTTTTTAGTGCCGACAGCCTGAAGGTGAATAACGATACCATTTTCTGGCAGTCGTTCAAAGGGCTTAAAATTTCCTGTTCGGCGGCGGGCGCCAATCCCGGCGCCATGCTGGCCTTTAACCTCAACAGCCCCACGTACAGCTTTATTCGCGTTTATCATACACGCGATACCATCCATGATTACGATGATCTGTATTTCCAGAACAACCATAAGTTTGTAGGATTTACCCACGACTATACCGGCTCACAGGTGGAAAGCCTCATCGGCCAGACCTCCAACGACCTTATCGCCGTTCAAGGTGGCGCCGGCCTGAAAATGCAGGTGGAATTCCCCTACATAGACCAGCTGGAAGATATTGTTGTGAATCAGGCGCGCTTAGTGCTGACGGTCAATAATACACTCAGCCAGGACCTGCCCACACTGCTGACGCCCCTGAGCCAGGTCGCTTATACACAGGTGCGACCAGACTCCACGGATTTCATCTACACCGCAGATGTCCTTTTCTCTACCGGCGTGACCGGTACCGGCGGTTTTGCCAGTTTTGGCGGCTCGCCTAAAAAGGCTAATGTCAATGGCACCGAAGTGACCCGCTATTATCTCAATACGACGGTTAGGTTGCAGGATATGATCGATAAGAACAATACCGACCCCAACAAGAAAAAATTGTTCATCAATGCCGCATTTCCCGGCCTGACAGCTCAGCGCTTGCTCGCGTACGGGCCTAACAGCACTGTTTTCCCGGCTAAACTGGAATTGAAATACACCCGTCTCGACAAATAATCATAAACCTCCCCTGCCCTTATGTGTGGAATAGTTGCCTACATCGGGAAAAAACAAGCCTACCCGATCCTTATTAAAGGCCTGCAACGCCTCGAATACCGAGGTTATGACAGCGCCGGTATCGCCCTGCAAAACGGCGACCTGAACGTTTACAAAAAAAAGGGTAAAGTAGCCGACCTGCTTGCCTTTACAGATGATAAAGATACCAAAGGGCATGTCGGTATCGGGCATACCCGCTGGGCTACGCACGGTAAACCTGACGACCTGAACGCCCACCCGCACAGCAGCGGCAACGAGCGCTTAGTGCTTATTCACAACGGCATTATTGAAAATTATGCCGTGCTCAAAAATACGCTCGCCCGCCACGGCCATACTTTCAAAAGCGAAACCGATACAGAAGTACTCGTTCACCTGATTGAAGAGGTGCAAAAACGCGGCAACCTGCCGGTTGAAGAAGCTGTTCGCCAGGCGCTCACACAAGTCCACGGCGCCTATGCAATTGTAGTGATGGACCGGATGGAGCCAGGCAAATTAGTGGCTGCCCGCAAATCCAGTCCGCTCGTTATCGGTATCGGTAAAAATGAGTTCCTGATTGCCTCCGACGCCACGCCCATTGTAGAACATACCAAAAACGTGGTTTATCTCAATGATGAAGAGGTGGCCACCGTTACGCTGGGCGGCGATATTCAGATTAAAAACCTGCGCAACGAACTCACCACCCCCACGATACACGAAATTGAGCTGGAAATCGAGCAGCTGGAAAAAGGCGGTTACGATTATTTCATGCTTAAAGAAATTTTCGAGCAACCGACCACCATTGCCGAATGTATGCGCGGCCGACTGAATGCCGATGAAGGCTGGGTGCGCCTGGGTGGTATGGAAGAGTATATGAAGCGTATGATTAATGCCCAGCGCATGATCATCCTTGGTTGCGGCACTTCCTGGCACGCCGGCATGATTGCCGAGTACCTGATGGAAGAATTGGCCCGCCTCCCGGTAGAAGTGGAATATGCCTCCGAATTCCGCTACCGCAATCCGGTAGTCCGCGATAATGATATCGTGCTGGCTATCTCCCAATCCGGGGAAACGGCCGATACCTTCGCTGCACTGGAATTAGCCAAAAAAGAAGGCGCTCTTACGTACGGAATTGTTAACGTGGTTGGTTCTTCAATTGCACGCCTCACGCACAGCGGCTCTTATATTCACGTAGGCCCGGAAATCGGGGTGGCTTCCACCAAAGCATTTACCGGCCAGGTGACCATGTTGAGCATGATGGCGCTGGTGCTGGGTTATGAGCGCGGGTATTTGCCCAAATCCAAGTATCAGGAATTGGTACAGGAGCTGGCCATTATTCCGCAAAAAGTTGAACAATTACTTCAAAACTGCCACGAACAGGTGCGCTATATTGCCGGTGAATTTAAAGACGCCAGCAATGCCCTTTACCTCGGCCGGGGCTATAATTTCCCTGTTGCCCTTGAAGGCGCCCTTAAATTAAAAGAGATTTCCTACGTCCACGCGGAAGGTTATCCGGCGGCAGAAATGAAACACGGCCCGATTGCGCTCATCGACGAAAACATGCCGGTTTTTGTCATTGCCACCAACCTCAGTGCGTATGAGAAAATTGTTTCCAATATTCAGGAGGTGAAAGCCCGTAAAGGTGTGGTGATTGCCGTGGTTACGGAAGGCGATGAGTCTATCAAGCAAATGGCCGATCATACCATTGAAATTCCGGCTACGCTGGAACCCTTTACGCCCCTGCTCTCCGTCATTCCCTTGCAATTGCTGGCTTATCATATTGCCGTTTTGCGCGGCTGTAATGTCGATCAGCCCCGCAACCTTGCCAAATCTGTAACCGTAGAGTAATGCGTATCCTGATCCTCAACGGTCCCAACCTCAACCTGCTGGGCAAGCGCGAGCCGGATGTATACGGCTCGCGCTCGTTCGAGGATTATTTTGCCGAACTGAAATTGCTTTTTCCGGAAATACAATTAGAGTACTTCCAAAGTAATCACGAAGGCGCCCTGATCGACAAACTGCACGAAGTTGGCTTTAGCGCCGACGGCATTGTGCTGAATGCCGGGGCGTATACACATACTTCTGTGGCACTGGCAGACGCCATCGGGGCGATTACCACGCCGGTTGTGGAAGTGCATATCAGCAATGTACACAAGCGCGAGGCGTTCCGCCATCACTCTTACATTGCACCCAAATGCGCAGGCTCAATCGTCGGCCTGGGTCTGGAAGGCTACCGGCTGGCAATCGAATGGTTCATCCTGAAAAAAAACGTTTGAACCGCCATTCGCTGCGCTTGTTTATAATTCCGAACTAATTGGCGATATTTGCCCAATGAATGTAGCCCACGACAAAAATGAGGCCCCCGGTCATGCCCTCACACATGCCGAACAGATGATCCGACAGGTGCTGAATATTTTTGCAGCACATCTGGAAAAAAGCGGCTTGCGTAAAACACCCGAGCGCTTTGCCATTCTGGAGGAAATCTACAAGCGCAGCGATCACTTCGACGCCGAAGCCTTGTATATTCACATGAAAAACCGCAATTACCGCGTCAGCCGCGCTACCGTGTACAACACTTTGGAATTGCTGGTATCCTGTGATTTGGTCAAAAAACATCAGTTCGGGAAAAACCTCGCCCAATACGAGAAATCCTACGGCTACAAACAGCACGACCACGTAATTTGCGCCAACTGCGGTAAAGTTGTAGAGTTCTGCGACCCGCGCGTGCAGCAAATCAAAGATATGGTCGGGGAATTACTCAATTTCCAAATCACCCACCATTCGCTGAACCTGTACGGCATTTGCGGCAGCTGCCAAAAAGAAATTGAGTACGGTATTGTGCGTTCACAGCCTAAAGAAAGCGAAGACGAACCCGGCTGGGGCGATTAGTACTGCGAAATTTATTTCGCAGCCGTACCGCGAAGCTTTGCTTCGCCCCCCATTAGCCCTGCCTCAAATAAACACAAAAAAACGCCGCACCCATCCGAAGATAAATGCGGCGTCAACCGCCGGGACTTTATAAGAGCCGGCCTTATTCTTTATCAAAACGCATCTCCTGAATCAGGAGATTGCTTCCGGCAACTTTCAGGTAAAGATACACGCGGTAAGTGCCGTTGTCGGCCATTAAATGACCAATACAATACTGGTCGCTGTTGGCACGGCTGGAGCCTTTGTGTACCTGATTAAACGATTTGGGGTGGTTGCTCCCGAAAAAGCTGCGAATCACCTCGGCGGCTTTGGCTTTCGGGTAAGTCTGCTCTTTATCCTGAATCGAAATCTCCACATTATCAGCAAAGAACTTCGAGAGGGCTGTAACGTCACCACTATTGAGCGCGCTGCCGATGGATTCAAGGCTGCCTCCGGTTTGTGCGGAAGCAAGGGCGGCGGAAAGCAGGAACATACAGCTGAAAATCAGATTTCTCATTGCAAAGTAGGTTTGGTTTGGTTTCAGTGCGATGCATTGAACGCAATTGTTACGCAAGGCATATTCATTGTAACTGAAAAACCGAGCCGATTAGTGTTAATGCAAAGTTAAGAACCTGTTTTGCTGCTGCAAACACCCCGAACGTTAAAGTTCCCGACTTTAACAGCTTCCTGCCGGTATAATGTCTTTTACCTGAATACTCATGGTTCTTTGCCCCTGCCAGATTTCCTCCCGAATGCTAAAAGCAATGTCGAAAACACCTGCTTTTAAGGCCTCAAAACGATCGGCCAAACCGAATGCTATGCCATTCATGGTCTTCGTGCCGTCTTGCTGGCGGAGCGACAACCTGACGTGGTTGTCCTGAAGCGCACGACTACGGCCGGTATCTACCAATCCGCGGGCATAAAATACCGGGCTGCGATTGCCCGGCCCGAAAGGTTCAAAGCGCCGCAGGTGGTGCATCAAATTTCCGTTAATATCTTCCAGGCGCAAGGCTGCATTCAGCTCAAGCTCTTCCTGCAAAATGGTCTCCTGAAGATGCTCGCGAACAATCTGCTCAAAGCGCTCGCGAAAAATCGGAACATTTTCCGGGGGCATCTGCATTCCTGCCGCCTGTGCATGGCCACCAAAGGAGTAGAACAGATCCTCGCAGGCCAACAGCGCCTTGTATAAATCAAAACCACCTGCCGAACGCGCCGAGCCGACAGCCCGGTCATTGCTGAGCGTCAGGATGACGGTAGGGCGAAAATATTGCTCACTGATGCGGCTGGCCGTAATGCCGATAATACCTTTATGCCATTCCGGCTTATACAAAACGATACTGTGTCGGTCGGTTACTTCGCCCGAAGCTTCCACCATTTCGCGGGCCTCCGTGGCGGCCTGCTGATCGACGATGCGGCGTTCGCGGTTGCGGGAGGCTAATTGGCGCGCTTTTTCCTGCGCACTGTTTCGGTCGGCAGAGAGCAAGAGCCGAACCGCATCCCGGGCGTCGCCGAGGCGACCGGCAGAATTAATCATCGGGCCGATACCAAAAACGAGGTCACTTACCTTGATCGGTCCGGGGCGGTTCATCTGTTGTATCAGTGCCCAAAGCCCGATTCTGGGGGAATGATTTATTTTTTGAAGACCAAAATGGGTAATAATCCGATTTTCACCCGTAATCGGAACAATATCACAAGCCGTACTAACGGCTACCAGATCTAGCAGATCCAGCAATTCTTCTACCGGCGTCTGATTGCGGATGGTGAGTGCCTGTGCAAGTTTGAAGGCGATTCCGCAACCACTCAGGCCCTTGAACGGATACGGGCAATCGGGCCTCAGCGGATCGACATTAGCTAAGGCATCAGGTAATCCGCCTTCGGGTTGGTGGTGGTCGCAAACGATAAAGTCGATACCATACGCTTTGGCCTGTGCAATAGCTGCATGCGATTTGATGCCGCAATCGACAGAGAGCATCAGGCTGATGCCGTTTGCCCGGGCGTATTCTACCCCTTCGAGGCTGACCCCGTAGCCCTCCTTGTCGCGATCGGGCAGGTAATAATCCAGGTTCCGGTAATAGCGGGAAAGAAAAGCATACATAAAGGCTACGCTGGTGGTGCCGTCCACATCGTAGTCGCCATAAATTAAAATTCGTTCGCCCTGCTTGAGCGCGCGATCCAGACGCTCAACCGCTATGTCCATATCTTTCATCAAAAAAGGATCGTGCAGGGCTTCAAGGCTGGGCTTGAAAAAGGTTTTAGCCGCTTCTGCCGATGCTATTCCCCGTTGTTGAAGCAGGTGACCGAACAGCACAGGTATATCCAAGGCCGTACTCAGGTGTTGAGCAAGGGCATCGTCCGAGGGGATGATTTTCCAGAGCAATCTTGCCATTAAAGCTAAATCAGCGATGTTATCGTGCAAATATAACTCATTTCATGTTCACACAGAGTTAACTTTTATACCACAATAGAACAGAGGTGAATCAGTCAAGACGTTTATTCTGAGTGTAAGTACCTAAAATTGTAGAAAGCTGTTCAATTTGGGTTTTTAAAAGGTGGATTTGCTCGTCCTTTTGAAGGATGATACGTTCATACATTTCGACTACTTTTTCTTCGAGATTAGATGAACTTTGGTCAATGTAAGTACCATGAAAAGGGCCTTGTTGATGATGATGATTAGTAAAGACTTGTTGATCATCAAATTGAATTATGTCAACCATCCCAACATTCAGAATAGCAGCAACCTCATCAAGTATTTTGAAGGATATTCTTGCTTGTCCATTTTCCATTTTTCGAAACCAAGTTGGCGAAATTTGTAAATGTTCTGCGATTTGCTCTCTCGAAAAACCACGTAACTCTCTGAGCTTTTTAACATTGTGTCCAAGCTTTTTTAATAGGGCAATCTCATTTGTTTCCATAAAGAGAAGTTTTAGTTCCATGCAAAGGAACAAAAGAGTTGGAGAAGTCCATAATACGAGTTATACTTTTGTGTCGGCTTTATGTTTGGAATCAATATTTTTTCATAAAATTTTTTATAACATGAAACGCATTTTGGTTATTTCCATTTGCACTGTGCTTGTTTCTGCTTATTTTGCCTGTCAAAGAGCCGAAAAAGACATCCATGCCATCACTGGCAATTTGCCGCCATCAATTTCACGAGATGGGGTTCCAATTCCAGGAGTAACGAACGGACGTTTGGTATTCCAATCACCACAAGCCATGGAAGACTACGTCCTAAGTCTTTCCGGAAAAAATCTTGACAGCATTGAGAATACATTGAATATTGCGTCATTTCGCAAATATTCTAATGGTGATTTCTGGAATGCAAAGATTGATTCCGATTTTTCAAGTGCGCTTAACAGGGACAGTATCGTTCAGGTAGGAACAGATGTGTTTAAACTTGTGTTCCATGATCGACGAGTTTATGTGATGAGGAACTCGCCTTCAGAAGGTGTTGTCGCTTCAATGCGTAATGCCAAGAACTTTGACGAAATGCCACCAGGAACACTGAGCTTCTCTTTTGACGCTTCTGTTTTTGAAGACCTCGACCAGGATAGTGGCCAAAATCAGGATTCCTTATGCGGAGAGAAATGTACAGAGAAAGACAAGGAGAAGGACAACGATAAGGACTACTGCGAAGGACATCCGAGTGGGTTTGACTTTAATTATAAATTTAAAGTCAAATATGGCCGAATTGGTATTTGGAACTGGTTAACTTTGAAGTTTAAACATAAATGCCAAGGGAAATGTGACGATGGTACACAATCGTTTCCGCAAAACGAAGCAACCGACTTTGATGTTGAATACGACGCAAGGTGGAAGAAAAAATGTAAAACGGCGAGCAGCTCAAAGCGTGTTTTTAAAGTCTGTAATCAGTCTAATCTTTGCGGAGGAAGTTTTCCAGAGGCTGGTACCGAGTTTAGCCGCACGTTTTATGACGGAATGAGGTGTTTGTCTAGCTTTTCCCTAGAAGGTCAGGTTAGATTCCGCAGTCGTTGTGACAACTCGACTGTTCTTGATACCGAACGTTTAAGGGTAGAAGGAAATTAAATTTAATTCGGGGCCGATAGATTCCACTAATCCTATCGGCCCTTTTTCAAATATGAATACATTTAAATTCATTTACCTGATCTTTTTTTGTTTGACTCCTGTCCTTATTGGAGCGCAACAAATAAATACAGGCTTAAACCTTGGTACAGCAATGGCTTTTAACAAAGCCATTCCGCAGGGCCCACAATCGCAGTACATTAGTACGCCACCAGCACCTTCTTTATCTTTTGAAGGATTTCTATGCTTTCAGCCTCGAAATTCGCTCCACTATTTCATGGCTTACACTGGCGCGTATGGGCTTACAACCTCCTTTAAGTACAAAAAAGACGGCCAAACAACTTTAAAGTCATTTGGAAATGCTAACTGGCATATCGGTATGCGTTATTACCGCCGTATGTCAAAAATAAACCGGAAATATACTTGGTATTGGATTGGCGGCATACATACAGAGTTGGTTGAAGATAGATATAAAAATTATCCCAGCGGTTTTATCAAAGCCTACCTTGAGAACTATGAACTAAGAACAGGCCCGGCTCCGGGCATACATACAGGAATCGCATTAGCAAAACCTGTAAAGGGTTCCGCTTTTACCTTGGAACTGACAGCAAACCTCGGCTTCCGCTATTCACGATTCAGCCACTTCTCCTCCTTTCAGGAAGATGGCCAAACCTACAAGGTTCTTGTAAAAAGTAAAAGCGACTTTATCAATTTAAAACTTGCCTACAGCCTGCGGGTCTGGAAGCGCAAGCAATAAGCAATCCCATTCCGCTGTCTTATGCCGTCGGCGGACGATACTTCCCAAACGGAATTTTCAGTAATTCCCCAATATTGGAATGCTCTTCCGGCGCCATATAGGTATCTACGCCAAAAACAATATCGTCGGGTTTCATCATGGCGTAAGTGCCGAAAATGCGATCCCAGAAGGAAAAAATATTGCCGTAGTTGGTATCGGTATAGGGCTGCTTGTAATGGTGATGCACGCGGTGCATCGACGGTGTGATGAACACCCAGCTCAAAGCATTTTCCAAAGCAGCAGGTACGCGGATGTTGGCGTGGTTGAACTGCGAAAGCACAACCGACATCGACTGATACAGTATGACAATACCGATGCTGGTGCCTGCAAACACAACGCCGAGGGTGGTAAATACGAAGCGGAATACACTTTCGCCGGGGTGGTGTCGATTGGCCGTTGTGGTATCTACATTGGGGTCGGTATGGTGCACAAGGTGAAATTGCCACATCCAGCGCACTTTGTGTTCCAGCCAGTGAATGAAATATGCCCCGATCAGGTCGAGCAACAGTACACCAATAACAATTTCCAGCCACAACGGCATTGGTGGGAGCCAGTTCATAATACCGAACTGGTTCGTAGTCGTCCAGCGGGAAGCCCACAACAAAATGCCCGCCATGAGAAAATTGATCAGCACCGTAGTCAGGGTGAAAAAGATATTGATAAGGGCATGCGTGCCTTTTTTATAAGGCTTCCGGTAGCGCGGAATGCCGCCTTCAAGCAGGAAAAAAAGCGTAAGCCCACCCAGAAGAATGGCACTGCGATGTGCCGAGGGGATGTTGCTGAAATAGTCAATTACACTTTGCATACGAGGATTTATGGTTTGAGTTCTGCCGGGCCAAGGCGTTTTCTTAAGTTCTGTGCAAAACTAAGCATATTTTGCTTAGCTGTTGCCGCCATATCTTTAAATAATTGCGGATTTGCTTCTAATCGCGCAATTGGAAGTGCATAATAAGTGGTTTTTCCGCCCGCCTGATGCATATAACGCCAGATGGGGATATAACCATGTGTACCGAGCCGGGGCTTGGGATTGCCCTTTGTTTTCAGTAATTCCACCTGATAGAGCAGGCCGCCGTCGGTATGCGCCTGCCGCTGATTGGAAATAAAATTGCCAAGGGAATACACCACAAGGGCTTCTTTGGTGCTGCCGTCGGGCATCTTAACGCTTTCTACGCGGGCGGGCTGCACCACGTGCGGATGCGCGCCAATAATCATATCGGCTCCGTGGCGAATGATAAACCGGGCCAGCGTGCGTTGTTCGGCATTTTCCGTGAGCTGGTATTCCAGGCCCCAGTGCATGATGGCGATGATGTAATGCGGCTTGCGCGCGAGTGCTTCGTCGAGGTCTTTGCGGATCTGGACGGTATCAATCAGGTTGACGATGGTTGGGGCTTCGGTCGGAATACCGTTGGTGCCATAGGTATAATTGAGTATGGCAATTTTAAAACCGTCTTTGTACACCATCAGCGGGTAGTAGGCGTCGCGCTCGCGTTGGTTGCGGAAGGTTCCGGTGTGTTGAAACCCGTTTTTACGCAGGGTTTCAATGGTGTTCGTAACCCCGGCGCCGCGCGCGTCGTTGGAGTGATTGTTGGCAGTCACCAAAATATCAAATCCGGCATTTTTCAGGGCTTCTGCCAGGGCGTCGGGGCTGCGGAACATGGGGTAGCCGGTGTAGGGGCCTTTACCCGGCAGGGTGAGTTCGAGGTTGCCGATGGCCAGGTCGGCCTGTTCGAGCAGGGGTTTGACGTATCGGAAACAGGGTTCGTAGTTGTAGGTTTTATTGGGTACTACTTCCGCGCTTTTGATCTGCGGGGTGTGGCCCATGATGTCGCCGGCAAAAATAAGGCGCAGGGTATCGGTTTGGGCGCTGAGGCTTGGGGTTGCCAGCAGTACAAAGATGGCTATTAGGGCAGAAATGGGGCTTAAATGGCGTAAATTGATGTTCATTGGACGTATTTGTGCGTTTTTCGGGGAAAAAATACCGCTTGTCGTGCAAACACCGGCAAAATCCGCTAAAAATAAGTTGCAACCCGTAAATAACAGGGCAAAAGCGCCTTCAAACCGGCGTTAAATCCGGGTATTTAATTTTATAAAAAATTTAAAACAAATATTGTTTAAAATAAAACACATAATGTTTTATTTTCGCCTTCGGTTTAGCGCTTGCAAGCGGTTGATGAACGCCCGAACAAGCGCTAAGGGGCGTGACAAATGAAATATTTTCAAGTCTGAATGCCCTAACAAATACTAAGTTGCTGCATACTCAAGTAAACATGGAAAAAAAATCTTCGTCTTTCTGGCTTTTGATCGCACTTGTACTACTATTAGTACTTATTTTCGGCTGGCTGAAATTTCCCAAAAATGATTCCCGCATGGAAAATGCCAGCGTATTGCTCGAACAACTGCGCACGGTTGCAAAACTGACTACGGTGGAAGGTCAGTTTTCTGAAATCTATAATTATAGCGAATATCAGGGCGATTTTGGCTTTTTCTGGGATAAAAAAGCCCTTGTGCGTGTGCGCGCTACCGTTTCCGCCGGCTACGACCTGAACGCCGTCAATATCCGCATCGACAGTGTGCGGCATATTGTGCAAATCGGCCCACTGCCGGAACCGCAAATTCTGAGCATTGATCATAATATCGACTATTACGACCTCAGCGAAGGACTTTTTGAGTCGTTCAGTACAGAAGATTATAACCGCATCAATGCCCGCGCAAAAGAGCAAATCCGCGAAAAAGCGCAACAAAGCCCGCTCCTGCCCGCCGCAAAAGAACAAGCCCGTAAAATTCTTGAAGTTTTGGGCATGATGGTTAAAAATGCCGGTTGGGAAGTGGAGGTGCTGGAGCAGAAGGGTACTCTGGAGTTGAAGTAGGTGGAATGTAACAGGCGAGCAAGAATCTATTTTCCAATTGTCCAAATCCGGGTATTATTTGCATTCCTCGGATGCATCTCCTATTTTTGCGACGGATATAAACCGCAAGCATGAAAAAATTCTGGATTTTACTCCTGACAGCAATTTCTACACTGAGCGTTGCCGCGCAATCAGTCGCTACTAAACCGGCCACTTCCGTACAGCAGCAGGCCAATGAGGTGCAGGCCCGGGCCGCTACAGATGCCTTAGTGGAAAAATATAAGCTGAATGCCGATCAGGCCAAGCAGATGTATCAGATTCAAAAGCGAAAACTGCGCAACCTGGCCGAAATTCAGGCGCTCAAAAGCCAAAACCCCGCTTTGTGGCGCAGTAAAATGGCTTCTGTACAGGAAGGTACATTGAGCAGTATCCGCCGTATCCTGCGCAGCAAAGAACAGGTAACCCTTTTTCAGCAAACCCAAAGTGACGTGCGCCGACTGAAGTCGGCCAAAACCAATGAATTGGGCAAACAAAAAGCAACGCAGGAAGCGATTGACAACGCCCTGCTCGATATCTACGCCGAATAAGAACACCATTTTTTAGCTACGCCATGCTCATTTTTGCTGTTCGCCTCATTCTGGAGGACGATAATAAATGGTTGTTTCTGCGCCAAACCAAAAAAAATGGCGGCCGGTACACACTGGTTGGAGGCAATGTGGAAGATCATGAGTTTGCCCGTGAGGCCCTGGCCCGTGAAGCCAAGGAAGAAGCTGGTATTCATGTCGAGCCGGCTGATATGACGCTGGTGCATGTACTCCACCGCCACAAGCTTAAAAAAGACGAAAACTACCTCGTGCTGTACTTCAAGGCCAGTCGTTTTTACGGCGAGCCGGAATCTTTAGAGCCGAAAAAATTCAAGGAAGTACGTTGGTTGTCTTTGAATAATCTTCCCTCCGACGTCTCCAAACCTACCTTACACGTTATTGATTCCATTCGGAAAAATGTCATTTATTCCGAATTTCCGGCGCGTGCCGAGGTGCTTAAATTCTGGCAGGCATTGGGTAATCGATGGGCCGGGTTTTCGGAGTATTAAGTTCGGAAAACCTCGTAAAGGTTCTACCCTTATTCGGTTAAAATTGTTCATTTTTTGACATAAGGATTAATTTTTTCCGTTTAAGCTTGGCTATTTTATGTCATACGCTTTATCTTTGCGCCTGTTAATTCTTTTTAATCCGCGCCGCTTGCATTAGCGCTCCTTTTTAAATCCAAAAGTCCGATTTCCTGTGCGACTTCCCCCTGCAACAACAGTTTTGTCTTCGATTGTGTGTCAATCGGTTTTGGAGAACAATAAAGTGGTCTTCCCCCGGCTGCGTTTTCCCTTATATGGCTTTTAGCGATTTGCTTTAACCATATTTGGCCTGTTGTATTTAATCAATTTCCTGTCTTCGAGATGAAAGCAAAATCCCTGCTTTCACCGAATCGCGTTTTCCGAACCGTACAAAAATATCTTCTTCGAATGCAATTTCATCCGGTCATACGCCGGACCAAGATATTCATATCCCAAAAGTTCAGATGTCTTATGCTTCATAGGCGAGACCCCGGTTCTGAAACGTCAGAGCCGGGCTTTTTTTTGTCTTGAATTCCCCCTACCTTTGCACCCCGTTTCACAAAAGAAACGCCCTGCCGCACATGGCAACACCCCGCACTGTCGCTTTTCATACCCTCGGTTGTAAACTCAACTACTCGGAGACCTCCGCCCTGGCGCGTCTGTTCGAGTCAAGTGGTTATTTGCCGGTAAAATTTGAAGAAGCCGCCGATATTTATGTGTTGAATACCTGCTCTGTTACAGAACAGGCCGACAAGGAGTGTAAAAAAATTGTGCGCCAGGCCCTGCGCCGCCAACCCGATGCCTTTGTCGTGGTTACCGGCTGTTATGCACAGCTCAAACCCGCCGAAATTGCTGAAATCCCTGGTGTCGACCTCGTGCTGGGCGCCGGCGAAAAATTCCGGATACTCAATTATATCGACGACCTCAGCAAGGCGCCCGGCAAAGGCCTGGTGCATGCCGGAGAAGTGCGCGATGTAAATACCTTTAATGCTTCCTTTTCTTTTGGAGACCGGACGCGCTCTTTCCTGAAAGTTCAGGATGGCTGCGATTATAAATGCTCCTTCTGCACCATCCCCCAGGCACGTGGCGCCAGCCGCTCCGATACGCTGGAACAGGCCGTAGAAAATGCCCGGCAAATTGCCGATTCCGGCGTTCGGGAAATTGTCCTGACTGGCGTAAACCTCGGCGATTTCGGTAATGGCACGGAAGTGATTGAGGGCACACGCCCCAAAAAAGAAGCCTTGTTCGCCGATCTCGTTCAGGCCCTTGATGAACAGGTGGAGGTGCCGCGTTTCAGAATCAGTAGTATTGAACCCAATCTGCTGACCGACGAAATCATCGCATTTGTAGCGCAAAGCCAGCGATTTATGCCGCACTTCCATGTGCCGCTGCAATCGGGCAACAACAAGCAATTGCGCGAAATGCGCCGCAGGTATCGCCGCGAACTCTATGCCGAACGGGTAGCACTCATTAAAAAACTGATGCCACATGCCTGTATCGGCTGTGATGTCATAGTTGGCTTTCCGGATGAAACCGAAGCCGATTTTCTGGAAACCTATCAGTTTATTCAGCAGCTCGATATTTCCTATCTGCACGTTTTCACGTACTCGGAACGCGCCAACACGCCGGCCGCCGAAATGCCAGGCGTTGTGCCGGTGGAGGAGCGCCGCCGCCGCAATCAGGCTCTGCGCGGTCTTTCAGAAATGAAGCGCAGAAGTTTTTACCAGCAGTTTGCCGGCCAAACCCGGGATGTGCTTTTTGAACAGCACAAAGACAGCACCCTATTGAGCGGGCACACCGATAATTATATCAAAATAGAGCTGCCATTCCAGCCGGGCCTTATCAACACGATCGCCCCGGTACAACTCAATGCCCTGAGTGCCGACGGAGAAGTGATGCACGCGCAGCGGGCAGGCGCTTAGCGCTCGTGCATGCAAAATTTACCGCTAGCAGCCGATTGATTAATGCTCGAATAAGCGGACTTAATGCTTCATCAGTTTTCCGGTCAACACATCGCCGCGCACATGGCGCAGGCGGAAAATATACAGCCCCTTAGAAGGGAAAAGCGCGCCCGGGAGCACCCAGTTTTCTGTGCCGATTTCCATGTAACGTGTCTCCGACCAGATCAGGCGACCTTGAACGTCCAGCATTTCAAGATTTACATTCCCGCTTTGCGGGATATTTACCTGTAAATTGCTGTTGTCTGAAAACGGATTAGGCTGTACGCTTGCGCTGAACGCACCATTTTCCGGCGTCACTTGCCAACTGATTGCCCTTGATTTTCCAGCCCAGGCTGCGCTGTACGCTTCGGCGCGCAGTGCATTGTCGTCTATAAAAATAGCGGCGGCCGGGTTCCCGGCTGCGCGCATGCGCACCCGCACGTGCATGAGGGCTTTGTTGTGATCAAATTCAAGACCCGAAGGCGCTATCCATAGCGCCCGAATGATGCCGGAAGGAGACATGGTGTAGTCTTCAGGTGACAAGCCCTCAATGCCAAGCACCTCTATTTGATCCGGATCAAAACGCAGGGCCATTTGCCATCCGTCGAGCCGGATGCTTTCCTTCAGGTAAAAAGGCACTGTTAACTCCTGACCTGCTGTTGCCTGCGCCGATGGTATTTGGAGGGAAAGCGGTGGCAGGTTGGAGCGGTCTTCGGAGTCGCCACTGAAAGGCGTGCTGTTGTTGTTAATGTCGCCCATTTTAAGGGCAATAAAATTAAAACCGCTAAAAGTGGGATCGTCGGCAAGTGCCGAAACCGAAACGGCGAAGCTGTCAATGGCAATGCTTAATGGTTGGTTCATATTGCCCGGCGTGTTCAGCGGGCGCATTAGCCGCCAGGAAGGTGCAACGGGAAAGGTATCTCTGATGCCGAGAATTACTTTCCTGATTTCCACAATATCGAGGGTGGTAACAGAATTGCTGAGGTTGACATCGGCGGCCAAAGCCTGATACAGGTTGGTAAACGGCTCAATGCCCAGAATATGCTTGCTGATGAGCAACAGATCAAGGGTGCTGAGGCCGTTGATGGCGTCTACATCGCGTGCGGCGCGGAGCGTGATGCCGTAATCGGCGCCAAAGGGTAATTGCGAAACTTTTATGTTGAAGCAGGAGTCGGTACTGTTTTTCTTGGTCAGTTTACTGATGGCGGGCGAGAGGCCTGCCGTGGAGCGTGTCTGCATTTCCAGGCTATACTGCGACAATTTTTTATTGTTAACGGTTTTGACGCAGCCGGTAAGTGTGATGTCGCCGTCGGGGTTACAATTACAGCCCCCACTGCCTTCCTGTACTAAAACATAGTTGCTACAGGAATTGACCAGGCCGTTTTGATCTCGCACCCATACTTCAACGAGTCGCAGGCCTATATCGCACTCGTCGTAAGTAATGCTTGTTTCCGTAGGGAAACCGGTGCCAGTGCCGGTAGCGCGGATGCCAAATTGTAGCTGGGCTTGCGGTGTACAGTTGTCGGAGGCGCTCAGGACGAACTGCGTGGCCAGAAAGGTTTCTTCACAAATTGGCGGATCAAGGCTTTGGGTCAGTCCGTTTACACAGACGAGACTTGGCGGCTGGCAATCGCGGATGGTAAACAGATAGGTACAGTTGGCAATGTTTCCGCAGCCGTCGGATGCGCGCCAGCTGATTTTATGGGTGCCGGCGGCAAAGGTGCCGATGGCGGTATCATTCGACATTTGTACGTCGATACTGCCGTCGTTACCGAGGTCAATGCGGTAGAGGTAATTGATGTTTTGATTGGGGCAAAAATTGGTTTGGGCCTGAGCGACCAATTGTATGGTTCCCTGTGAGCAGGAACCCTGATTGGTGCAGAGCTGCCGGTCGGTGCAGTCCGTTATCCACGAAATCGCCTGTGCGCCGGCGGGAATAAGACTCGCCGCGAACAGAAATAGTGTAAACAGGTATTTCATCATCGGATGGGCTAATTTTGTGTATTTTTTGGATTAAAGTGAGACTTGATAAGGGCAAAACCTGTACCAAATGAGAAATTTTACAAGAAAAATGGCTGTTTGCTAAATATGCACACGGGTATTGGCCAAAAATGAAGGTCAAATATAAGCACTTTCAACATTTCGACTCCCGGAATTGGTATTACTGTTTCCGTCAAAAAATGCCAAAGCATTTGGTTTTTTGATGCAGCATGCCTAATTTTGTAGCTGTCTTGTTCAACAACTAAAGCTATCACACCATGAAACATTTTTTTGGCGCCCTGTTCGGGCTGTTTATTCTTGTAAACGCCTCTTTCACGCAAACCAACCCTGTGCTCGAAACCAGGCATGTTTTCAAACGTCATTTCAATTATCCCTTTTTTGGCACCTGCATTGGCGGGCGTTGCTTTTTTACACTCGCTGAGGTTAATGCAGATTGGACAAAGACCAATCGCTTGTGGACTATCCGGCCCAATGAAGCCCCCATTGCGTTAAGCCCTGGTAACTTCGAATTTGTTTTTGCGGATACGCTGAACGGAAAATTCCTTTATTCCAGTCGGACTTACATAAACGGCGCCCCGCAGACTGAAATCATTACTATTGATCCGCAAACACTTGAAACCAGTACGACGGGTTGGCTGCCTGTTACGGGCGAGCGCTACTTCAATAATGGTCGTCTGATTTTTACAGGCCAAAATCGCAAGGAATATCCTGCCCCGCTATGGGTCACTGACGGAACAGCAGCCGGATCGCAGCAGATTCTGGATAGTGCTGGCCAACTTTTGGCTGTCACCCACCTTGCTAATGGCAAGTCCGCTTTTTGGCTTTACGAGCAACCGACGGATACCTTGCTGCCGTCCAAACACAGTTTAGTACTCAGCGACGGCACCGCCGCCGGAACGACTTTGCTGCACGAGGGCACGAATGTGCGCGAAGACCTGCTCACGGCTGTGGGCGACCGCATTTTCTTCTTCGATGAGCGCAAGCTTTGGGTTAGCGATGGCAGTGCCGGTAATGCAAGTCCCATTTTTGATTTTCAGCAAGCAGGCATTGCACTGATCCCCAGCCTCCCGATTCAGGATGTAGCTTTTGACGGCAAGCTCTATTTTACTACGCCGGCAGGGCTTTGGCAAAGCGACGGCACCGAAGCCGGTACCCGTGAAATTTTAGCCGTACGGGATGCGATACTTTATAGCGATTCAGACAAACTCTGGCTGCTTGGACAAGCGGCTGGAAGTGACAGTATCCTGCTTTGGAGCGCTGTAAATGCTGCCGTAGGCCTTAAAATGCACACGAATTTGAGTGCCGCATATCGCTTGCGCGACTGGAATAATGCTCAGTATTTAGCGCAGGGGGGCATAGCTTTTGTTTCCTTTCGCGACGGAAATGGTATGGAGCCAATGATGATCCGGAATGGAAAAATAATGGCTCCGGATTGCTGGCCTGGCAACGGTGATTTTCAGCCTTATCCCGGTTGGTGGCTTTTTAAACAGGCAAACGATCAGGTGTTTTTCACTGCGCTGGTGCCTGGAATGGGCAGAGAACTGTGGCAAATGCGCGCAGACGGCCAGGCAGCAGTAGTAGCTGATCTGGAAAGGGGGGTGCGTGGCTCCTTAATCAACCTGCTGGGTGCCACTACTACACATCTTTTTTTTCTTAAATCTTCTTTGGAGGGGGAATTGCCGGACATTCAACTCCTGCAATTAGACCTGAATGCGGCGCCTGCTCCGCCCGCGCCGCCGAAGGCGCCTTATCACTGGATGCAGACTATTTGGGATGGCTACAATCGCATTGCCGATGATGGTGCCTTTTTTGCAGCCCGACATCTGGTGGCGGGTACGGCCGGAAGTATTTACACTATAGGAGCCAAAGCGCTTGGCGCCACCGAGTCGGCCCTCCTCAACGATTCGCTTTTTTATAACTGGGAGGAAAAAACAATTATAAAACATCAATTGCTGACAAGAATTAACGCAAATGGCAAGGGAGACTGGATGCAACTCAATGGCAACAATTACGATTTCCCGGAACAACACGCCATTGCCGCCGCGCCGGAGGATGGTATTTACGTGGCCGGATTGTATTCGGATAAAGGCTATTTTGGTGATCAGTTGATCGAGGTTTTTGAGGGCGGAAAATTTTATCTCAACCATATTGACGCCCAGGGCAAATTGCGCTGGATGCGCGAAGCTGATATGGACGAGCGCTCCAGGGTATACCGCATCGCCGCAGCAAAGTCGGGCGATGTTTTGGTTTTTGGCTATTTTGAAGGTGAAAATGCACAGTTTGAGTCAGTTTTATTGGAAAAAGTAAAGGCCACAGGCGGTGGGCATTTTTTGGCAAAATATGATAAAAATGGTACTCTGCAATGGGCGCGAACCATCAAAACGGCGCAAAATCTGGAAGCAAAAGATAAAAATTGCCGCCTTGTAATGGATGATGCCGGCAACAGTTTTCTCGCATTGGGCGCAGGCGCTTTCGACGACATGCAAACCTGTCCGGAAGAAAATCGACTGCTGGAACTGATAGCCCTCGATGCCGGGGGCGAGATGCGCTGGCAAAAAAGGTTTACCGGCAAAATAGCCATTCCGACCGGGCTGGCTTTGGGCAGCGAAGCGACCATTTACCTCTCCACATATTATGCAGGCGGTCTTATACTGAGTGAGAAGAAGCGACTTGAAACGATGTGTGCTGAGGGTAATGGCTATCTCTGGGGCGGTAGCAGTTTTGTGGCCACCCTTGATCGGCAAAGCGGTGAATTGCTGTCGGTGAAAGATTTTGCGCCCAATGAGTACATCATTAAAGACCTGCTCAGCGATCAGGTCGGTAATTATTATGTGGCGGGGGCGGAATTAAGAAAAGACGCAGACTTTTATGATGGTTACACATACGATCCGTTTTATTGGAACAATATTAATGCTCCCTTGGTGGTGCGCAAATTCTCCGCTTCGCATCAAATGCTTGCTGAACGTGCTTTATATGGTTTCTCTAACCGGCCGGCTGAGCCCAGAATAGCCCTGCAACCCAACGGAAACCTCGTGCTAATGGATAATTTTTACCTAAACGGTGCCATGGATACCCTGGGCGATGCCGCACTCAAGTATTACAGCTGGGGCACGCATCTGGTGAATTTTACCCTGCCACCCGATAACGCAGTGCCGACGCCTGCCGACGGGCAACTCACCGCTGAGGACATACAACTCTTCCCCAACCCGGCATATGACTTCGTAGTGCTTTCTTCAACTGATCTGGATTTTAGCGATGCACAGGCAGAAGTTTTTGACCTGGCCGGGCGGCGTCTGGAGTTGCCACGCATTGAAGGCGGACAAGGAGTTGCCTATTTTTCCACCAAAGCTCTTGCTGCGGGCATGTATATTATCCATCTACGCCTCGGCGCGCAGCAAATTTCAAAGCGTTTTGTAAAGGTATTTAAATAAGCGCCTCATATTGCCGCCAATCGGCTTCGGTGTCAATATCGCTGAGTCGGGGCAATTGCGCCACGCGCAAACCGGCGTTTTCTGCAGCACGAATGGTCTCGTCGAACACCGTTTCGGTGCTCCAGGCAATATTTTCAAACAGCGTCGGCTCGAAACGGCGCAGCGCCAGTAAATAATAACCGCCATCGGGTGTAGGCCCGATGGCGGCTTCCTGTGTGTCGAGCGCCGCAAATGCCTGCGTCAGGATCTCGCCGCTGAGTGTCGGGCAATCCGAACCAATTATGGCTACTTTTTCTGCGCCTTGTGCGAAGGCAGCCCTGAAGGCGTTGCCCATGCGTTCGCCAAGGTCGGCGCCCGATTGTACCTGTTTGTCAAACAGCTGTTCGGGCCAGGCGTCGGCGGTTTCAACTTGATCGGAGTACCACAATTGGCGGTTTACGGGCGCCTCAAGCGCCGCCGTGCGTGTTTTTTCCAATAAAATATGATAAATACGCAGTGCTTCGGCGTCTCCGACGGTTCGGGCCAGACGGGTTTTTACCTTTCCGGCTACCGGATTTTTGATAAAAATGAGTAAGGTGTTTTTCATGCTTATGTTTGGCTGTACACCACATACCCGACCCATTCTTTCAGCAGGTATTCCCATTTCATCAGGGCTTTCCAGTCGGGTTCTATCCATTTTAGCGGGTTGGGGTTGTTTTTTTCGGTAAAATAATCGGTGCCGAAAGTGTCGCAGGGGAGTCCGGCGCGTTGAAAACAAAGCTCCGCCCGGCGCATGTGCCAGGCCGAGGTAATGAGCAGACAACGTTTTTGCTCGCCGGGCAGGCTGTCGAGTAATGCCTTACTAAACAGGGCATTTTCGCGGGTGTTTCTGGAATTGGGTTCGATCAACAAATCTTCGGCCGGGATGCCTTGTTTTTGCAAATATTGACCAATAATTTCGGCTTCTGCGTTTTTGGGGCCGAGCAGTTTGCCATCGCCGCCACTGAGCAGCAGCTTTTGCACTTTGCCGCGCCGGTATAAATCGAGTGCAGCAAAAAGGCGGTTGCCGGCACGGTGAAAATTAAGCGCACCTTCCGGAGTTTCTGCGCTGAACTCGGTGTATCCGCCCAGCAGAATACCTATATCATACGAGCCTTCGAGGGTATCCGGATTTTTTTGTCCGCTTTCCCAGCGGGCGGCCAGCAAATTTATGATAATTGGGTTGCTGAAAAATATCAATGCAGCAAAGGCTGCGATGGCTGCCCGTTTTCGGCGGCGCGTGTTTTTGGTCCAAAAAGCATACGCTGCGCCAAGCAGGATCAGCGTCAGCGGTTTTAAAATAAAAGCTAATATTTTTGACAGGATAAAAAACATCGGGAATGCGCAACTTTGCAGAAATTTTCACGCTGCAAGTTCACAACTTGCGCACAAAAGCCAAACGATAATGTATACCAAAACCGATTTTATGTTCAAAACACTGATTAAACGCAGCCTCGCCGGACTTTTAATCCTTTTTTCCCTGGCGCCGCTGTCTGCGCAACTGACCATCAAGGTGCTTTCGGTGCCGTCTACAACGCCGCCTAATGGGCCGATTCACATTGTCGGCTCCTTCAACAACTGGAACCCCGGCGACCCGGCCCGGGTACTTAGCGCCAATGGCAACGGCCAATACAGCATTACCCTCAATATTGCTGCCGGCCCCATAGAGTTCAAATTTACCCGCGGCTCCTGGGCAACAGTGGAGGGCAATGCCAGCGGGAATTATCTGCCTAATCGCACCTACAACTACGCCGGCGGCGCAGCAACTTTGGAGTTGAATATCCTTACCTGGGAAGACCTCAGTGCCGGCTCCACGGCGGCCTCCAATGTGCAAGTGCTCGACAATGCATTTTACATGCCGCAGCTCAACCGCAATCGGCGCATATGGCTGTATCTGCCGCCCGATTATTTCAACACCACCAAGCGCTACCCCGTATTGTATATGCACGACGGCCAGAACCTCTTTGATCAGGCCACCTCTTTTTCCGGTGAATGGAAAGTGGATGAGTCGCTTAATGCCCTGCACCAACAGGGCGATTACGGTTGTATCGTGGTGGGTATTGATAATGGCGGACAGTACCGACTGGATGAGTATTCGCCCTGGGTAAATCCGCAGTACGGCGGCGGACAAGGCGATGCCTATGTGGAATTTATTACCAATACCCTCAAGCCGCATATTGATTCGCTGTACCGGACTTTGCCCGACCGGGTTTCTACCGGCATCATGGGCAGCAGCATGGGCGGTCTCATTTCCATGTATGCGTTTTCCGAGCGCCAGGATGTGTTTTCGCGTGCCGGAATTTTTTCTCCGGCCTTTTGGTTTGCCGGCAACAATTCAGCGGCACATACGGCGTCGCACCCGAAGTATAATCAGGCGCGCGTGTACTTCCTCAGTGGCGGGCAGGAGCCGGCCTATGTGACGCAGGATATGCAGGCGGTGGCTGATGCGATGCTCGTGGCCGGTTTTGGACAGGAAGAGCAACAACGCCTGACGCCCGCCGACGGGCAGCACTCCGAATGGTTCTGGGCGCGTGAGTTTTCGGATGCGTACAAATGGCTCTTTACTTTTTCCGTCGGGACACAAGTGCCGGAAACTGCCGAAGTGCAGATTTTTCCAAATCCTGCCGGCAATTGGGTGCGTATTGCAGATTTGCCGCAACAGGCCAATGCGCAGGTGCAAATTTTTAGTGCCGACGGCAAATTGCAACAAGACACCCTGCTCCCGGCCGGGCAGGCGCTCTGGACGGGCGATCTGGCGCCGGGTTTTTACTGGCTTAAAGTGCGCAGCACGCCAAAAAGTGCCTGGCTGACGGCCAAATTGATTAAATCCTGATATGGAAAAACAAAAAGTAATGGTTACGGGCTGCTTTGACCTGTTGCACAGCGGGCATGTAGCTTTTTTGAAAGAAGCCGCCGAATTAGGTGATCTCTACGTCTGTATCGGCTCCGATGAAAATGTGTACTTCCTCAAAGGCCGTTATCCGGTGAACCCGCAGGAGGAGCGGCAGTACCTGTTGGAGGCGCTGTCCTGTGTGCATGTGGTGCGGGTTAATGCGGGCATGGGCGTTATGGATTTCTTGCAGGAAATGGAGGACATTCGTCCGGATATATTTTTCGTCAATCAAGACGGTCATACACCCGATAAGGCGCGGATTTGCGCGGAGCGCGGGGTGCAATATGTGGTGTCGGATCGCAAACCGCACACTGGCTTGCCGGAGCGCAGCACCACTTCCCTGCGGGTAGAATGCACCATTCCTTATCGGGTGGATCTGGCAGGCGGCTGGTTAGATCAGCCCTGGGTATCCAAATTTGCCGCCGGGCCGGTGCTTACGGCCAGTATTGAACCAACTTTTGATTTTAATGATCGCAGCGGCATGGCTACCAGCACCCGGAAAAAAGCCATTGAATTGTGGCGTACGGCATTGCCGGGTGGCAATCCGGAGTTGCAGGCCAAAATGTTGTTTGCCTACGAAAATCCACCCGGTACTCAGGAAGTTGCGGGTTCGCAGGACGCCATTGGTATTGTGTTTTCGGGCCTGAACCGCTTGAATTACGAGGGGCATTACTGGCCAAAAAACATTGATCGGGTGCAGGATGAGGAAATATTGGCCTGGTTAGAGCAGCATTTGTACCTCGTGACCCTCGGGCCACGGCAAAGTAGTTACAAGGTACTGGATAATACCCACATTACAGAAGCGGGCGCGCGAGCCTTGTCGGATGCGGCCATTGCCTGTTGGGATGCCATTTTGCGGCGCGATTTGTCAGCCTTTGGTGCGGCGTTCAGGGCCTCTTTTGAGGCGCAGATTGCGATGTTTCCGAATATGGCGGACGCGGGTATTTTTGAGCTGATCGGGCAGTACCACGACAAAGCGCTGGGCTGGAAGCTCAGTGGGGCCGGCGGAGGCGGTTACCTGGTTTTAGTATCAGCAACTGTCATCGAGCCGGCCATACGGATTCGGATAAGGCGCGGAGGCGCCTGACATTTTGTTCGGAAATTATTTATCGTCGCCGAAGTAGGCGATAATTTTATCAGCCAATTCCATACCGATATACGATTGCGCTTCGATGGTGCCGGCGCCGATATGCGGCGTGACAGACACTTTCGGGTGGCGCAGTACGGCATCGCTGGG
This sequence comes from Chitinophagales bacterium, assembly GCA_017303875.1. Classification (GTDB taxonomy): domain Bacteria; phylum Bacteroidota; class Bacteroidia; order Chitinophagales; family Saprospiraceae; genus M3007. The sequence goes on from JAFLBP010000016.1 coordinate 45,440, forward strand.
GGTGGGTTCGTTTTCGAATACATCGAGGCCTACACCGGCAATTTTACCGCTATCGAGGGCTTCCAGCATGGCTTTTTCTTCGATAACGCCACCGCGGGCGGTATTGATAAGGAAAACGCCATCGCGCATGCTGGCAATTTCGCCGGCTTTCACCAGCGATTCGTTGATGCCCGGAATGTGGAAAGTAATGAAGTCGGACTCCCGGAGGATGCGTTCCAGGGGTTCCGTGCGTACCTTCACGCAGAGGCGCATGTCGGGGTATTCCAGTAATTGAATGCCGATTTCTGCTTCCTGCACGAAGGGGTCATGTGCGCGAACGCGCATACCGGTGCCGAGCGCGATGCGGGCAACTTCCTGGCCGATACGGCCAAAACCGACGATGCCGAGGGTTTTCCCTTTTACCTGGAAGCCGGCTTCATAAGCTTTTTTGAGCTTTTTGAAATCGCCGCCGGGCATTTCGCGGTTGCTGCGGTTGAGCGAGCGGGCCAGCGAGTAGATGTGGGCGAAAGTCAGCTCTGCTACGGCGCGGGAAGATGCGTTTGGCGTGTTGTAGACCTGGATGCCTTTGCTTTTGGCGTATTCAATGTCGATGTTATCGACACCGACGCCGCCGCGGGCAATGATTTTAAGGTTTTTCCCGGCGTCAATTACCTCTTTGTTAACCTTCGTAGCGCTGCGTACAATTAAAACATCATACTCGCCAATGCGGGCAGGTAACTCTTCCTGGGGAATTCTGGTGTCCTCCACTAAATAATCCGCCTCCTCAAGCAACAAGCGTCCATCGGGGTGAATGCCGTCGTTGGCAAGTATTTTAATCATGTTGAAAGTGTGTTTATCTGCTGAGCAGTTACAAATAAAATTTGGTGCGGCAAAGATAGCTGTTTTTAAACCTTTTTAGCGTTTATGGGGTAATTTCTCAGGTAATGGAATGCTTCTTTTTTCATTATTTTTATGCTATTTTGTTCAATTGGCCTTAATCGAATTGCTTTTGCAACGTGTGTATTGATGAAAAATGGCCCCGTTGTTGCCAGTTGATAAAATTCCACCGGACTGATGGCTGCGGGGAAGCGCTGTTGTTATTTTGAAACAATTTTAACTTTAAAATAATTTCAGGAAAATATTATATGCTATTGAAACCTTTTTGGCTGGCCTGGCCGTTTTTTATACTGCATTCTGTAATCCAAATTAATTTTGCCGCATGTTAAACAAGTTTTTCACCCACTGGATATCCTCATACCGGGGAATCCCCCGCGAAATCTGGTTATTGTCCCTGGTAAGCCTCATTAACCGTTGCGGGGGCTTGGTCATCGCTTTTATTACCCTCTATTTTACTTCAAAGCTGGGTTTTTCGCTGGAGGATGCCGGTTTTATTATGGGCTTTTTTGGGGTAGGCGCGCTCATCGGCGCTTATGCCGGTGGCTGGCTGACGGATAAACTCGGTTACTACCCGGTACAGTTCTGGAGTCTGGTGGCCAACGGTGTAGTCTTGCTCCTGATGATGGTGGTGCAGTCGTTCTGGCTGATGTGCTTTACCGTATTGGTGTTGAGCATTACGGCAGATGTTTTCCGCCCGGCCAACTCGATTGCCATTGCGGTATACAGCAACCCGGAGACGCGCACACGATCGGTTTCTCTGTACCGGATGGCGGTCAATCTGGGCTGGGCCATTGCGCCGGTGCTGGGCGGACTATTGGCCACGTTGGGGTGGGAATGGTTGTTTTGGGTAGATGGTTTCACCTGTATTTTTGCGGCATTGATGTTGCGCTACCTTTTGCCGGAAAAGAAAGCCAAAAAAACGGAGGAAATGCCGGCGCCTGAACACGCAGAAAGCAAGGCGCCGCTGAAGTACAGCACTATTTTTTCCGACCGGCTTTTTTTGCTGTTTCTTGGCCTTACCATGGTCAATGCGCTTATTTTTATGCAATTGATCTGGATAGTGCCGCCTTATTTCAAGGAGGTGCACGGTTGGTCGGAGGCCAAGATCGGGGTGATGAGCGCGCTCAACGGCGCCATTGTTTTTTTGGTGGAGATGCCGCTTATCTTTGCACTGGAAGGCCGGCGAGGCGGAATGTACTATATCCGGATCGGGTTGGTTTTTTATGCGCTGGCGCACCTGAGTTTTTTGCTGCCCGGCGTAGCACTGATTGGCGCCATTGTTTACATGATATTTATCTCCTTAGGGGAAATATTTGTAATGCCCTTTAGTTTCAACTTTGCTTTTGCCCGCGCAAACGGACAAAAAGCGGGCCGCTACATGGCGCTTTACACCATGGCTTACTCCGTTACCAACATCGTTGCGCCCTTGTTCGGCACGCAAATCGCAAGCCGTTGGGGCTACCACGTGTTGTGGATGGTGGTGGCAGCGCTTTCCATAGTAGCGCTGGCCGGAATCTGGTATTTAGATAAAAAACTGAAAGCTGAAAACGCCGGACGGCCGAGTTCGGCGACTATCTGATCAGCACAACAGTGCCGGATTTTACCTTCTCCACGCCGTCGCATTTGTAACGCAGGCGATACAGGAAAGTGCCGGGGTTGAGCGGGGAGCCGTTTGATTTCCCGTCCCAGGTTTCAAACTCATTTGCCGCGCTGAAAACACGGCCGCCCCAGCGGTCGAAAATTTCAAAGGACATAAAGTCCCGTATGGCAAATGGGTTTGCTATCCCGAACACGTCATTCCTGCCGGGCGAGCCGCCGGGCGTAAAGGCATTTGGGATGAAAATCTGGTTGCAGTCTAAAGAATCGGGGTTGAGTACTTCTATGCGTATGGTATCTTTCGCTGTGCAGCCGTTGCCGGTTCTGAACTCAACGACATAAGTGCTGATGCCCTCGCTGCCTGGCGTAATGACCGGAGATGCACTGCCCGGGTCGGATACTTCGCCGCTGGGCGTCCAGGAAATAAGGTCGGTGCAAATATCATTGGTTTTAATATTGACCGAATTGCCAAGGTAAATCAGGGTGTCGCCGTTCACGATCTGGTTAGGGCGCGAGAAATATTCCAAAAATGCATCCGGTTCCAGGGCCTTGGAGAAAAAGCGCAGTTCATCAAGGGCGCCATCGAAATAAGTATCGGTAGGGCAAATGGGTTCGCCAATTTTGAAAGGGGCGTTGGAGCTGAGGTCGAGGCGGGCAATGGTGGTTTTGGTATCGCGCAATTCACCGTTGATGTAGAGGGAAAGGCGGTTGTCGCTGCGCACAATAGTGATAAACTGCCAGCAAACATTTGCATCCAGGCGACTTTGCACCACTGTTGCAAGTGTATCATTTTCGCTGATGCCCACAGAGATGTTACCGGAGGGCTGATTGGTCAGGCGCCGATAGCGCACCCAAAACGCATTTTTGGTATTGCAGGCGCTTTGTTTGCTCATGATGGTTTGAGGCGCCTGGGTAACCCCGGTTCCGGGAGGGGTAGGTTTCAGGTAAAAACTGATGGTAAAGTCGCTGGTGGTAAAAATATCCTTGAATGGGCCGACGAGCAGGAGCGCATCGTCATTGCCATCGAAGCTGACACTTTGATCTCCCAGGCCACAAATACAGGTTGTATCGTCGATAAAAGTACCGATAGAGCCGTTGCCGGTTTCATCTTCGATGAGGCAATTATCGAAGTTGAAATAAGCGAGCAGTTTGTTAGGATTGGTCGACTGCCCGAATAAGGCCCCGGCGCAGATTAAAAATACGAGTACGAGATTAAAACGCATGTGTATTCAAATTTGCAGTAGAGAACGATGTTTGGGCAAAATTATTGGCGTGTATCCGGTTTACACCTGAAAATTCACCAGTTCTGCAAACTGCTCGACACGTTCGCGGATGAGGTTTTCGTCGAGGTCGGCTAAGCGTTCGGTGCTGAATTTTTCAACACAGAAAGAGGCCATTGCAGAGCCGTAAATGATGGCGCGTTTCATGCCGGCGAAGGAGAGGTCGCCACGCGCGGCCAATGCGCCCATGAAGCCGCCTGCAAAGGTGTCGCCCGCGCCCGTCGGGTCAATCACTTCTGCCAGGGGCAGGCCCGCAGCAAAGAAGGTTTTACCTTCATGGAATAAAAGGGCGCCGTGTTCGCCTTTTTTAATAACCACATATTTTGGCCCCATCTCGTGAATGATATTGGCCGCTTTGAGCAGGGCGTGTTCGCCGGAAAGCTGACGCGCTTCTTCATCGTTGATGATGAGCATGTCAATGCGTTTGATAACCTTCATCAGATCATCCCAGGCAGAATTCATCCAGAAATTCATTGTGTCCAACGCAATGAGCTTGGGGCGTTCCTCCAGCTGATCGATCACCTGCATCTGAATTTGCGGGGTGAGGTTACCCAGCATCAAAAAATCGGGTTTGCGGAAAGCCGGCGGCACAATCGGATTGAAATCTGCCAGTACGTTCAACTGCGTATCCAGCGTATCGCGCGAATTGAGGTCGCGATGGTATTTGCCGGCCCAATAAAATGACTTTTTGCCCTCCATGATTTGCAGGCCCTGTAAATCCACGCCGCGGGAGCGCAAATCGTCGAGGGTTGATTCCGGGAAATCATCTCCGACCACAGAAACCAACTGAACCGGCTGAACGAAATAGGAGGCTGCCAGCGCAATATACGTGCAGGCGCCGCCCACAACCATTTCTGCCCGGCCATGAGGCGTTTCGATATCGTCAAAGGCAAGTGTGCCGACAGCTAGTAAGCTCATAAGTGCAAAAAATGAAGTTGTTGAACGGATAATAAAAAAAGCCACCGCTTTAACAGGCAGTGGCTTTCGCGCTCCATCAAGGACTTGAACCTTGGACCTACGGATTAACAGTCCGCCGCTCTAACCGACTGAGCTAATGAAGCATTATTTGTGCTTTTCTTGAAAAGCGGGGCAAAGATACGTTCGTTCCAAACAATTATGCAACCTTTGTTGAAAATTTTTTTTGATGAAAATGAATTTTCTGGATTGCTCCCCCGAAGTAAGTGCCGCTTTAGCACAAAAAAAGGCCATTGTAGCCCTCGAAAGTACCATTATTGCCCACGGAATGCCTTATCCAAAAAATGTAGAAACTGCCATGCGGGTGGAGGCAATGGTGCGAAAACACGGCGCTATACCTGCTACCTGTGCCATTATCGACGGCCGATTGAAAGCCGGACTAAGCGCTGCGGAGCTGGAACTGTTCGGTCAGCAGGGCGCTGGCATCGCAAAAGTCAGCCGCCGCGATTTCCCCCTGCTGCTCGCACGCAGGCAACACGGCGCTACAACAGTTGCCGCCACAATGATCATCGCCCAGATGGCAGGTATCCGTGTTTTTGCTACCGGCGGCATCGGCGGCGTTCACCGCGGCGCACCGCAAACCTTCGATATTTCTGCCGATTTGCAGGAGCTGGCCCATACCTCGGTGGCTGTTGTGACGGCCGGCGCCAAAAGCATTCTCGACCTGCCGCTTACCCTTGAATATTTGGAAACACAGGGCGTGCCTGTTCTGGGCTACCAAACCAATGAGTTTCCGGCGTTTTATACCCGACAAAGCGGCCTGCCCGTAGATGCCCGGCTGGATAGCCCCGCCGAAATTGCCGAAGTACTTACGGCCAAATGGGCACTCGGACTTCAGGGCGGCGTGGTGGTCGCCAATCCCATTCCCGCTGCACATTCTCTGCCACCGGAACAGATCGAAGCGGTCATTGCCGCAGCGATTGCCGAAGCCGAAGCCGCAGGCGTTAAAGGCAAAGCGCTGACGCCTTTTTTGCTGGCGCGGATCGAGCAAATGACGGAGGGCAACAGCTTGCTGTCGAATATTGAATTAGTGCTGAATAATGCGCAATTGGCCGCCGAAATTGCGGTAGCAATGGCCGGTTAACGCCTTATCGCAAACCCATAGCGCGGATCAGGCGCTCAAACAACCAGGCCGCAGCAAGCGCCGGTAAAAAATAAGGCAGGATGCTCCACAAACCGGGGGGGATGCCCCAAGCGCGCAAAACAGCGAACCAAATCTCCAGCACAAGTATATGCGTGAGGTAGAGCGCAAATGAAATACCGGAAATCCAGAGCAGGAACCGGAGCAACAGGGGCGCCCAGGTTTTTAAAACCCGGAAAACGCCATAACACAAGGCGCTGTAGGCCAGTAAAATGGGTATATCGTTGAATATTTTGCCCGTAACGCCGGCAAAACGCTGCAAAATGACGGTGAGCGCCAGTCCGGCTACGGCGAGCGGAAAACTCCAGCCCCAGCGCTGCTGTAAAAAAGCGAAGGGCGTGTTGCCTAAGCGGAACTGTTGCGCCAGGGCCATACCCAGCGCAAATTCCCATAAAAACTGAAGGAAAAAGCTATTCCAGTTCCGGTATGCGCCCTTGTCGTACATCCAGACGAGGAGCCACCAGGCGAGCGACAAAAGCAGGGCCGCCGCTACAAAATGCCAGGATCGGGCAGCTTTTTTCAAGCTCCAATCTAATAATGGGTAGATCAGGTAAAATTGCAAAATGGTGCTGACAAACCAGAAATGCCCGCCGAAGCTTTCCATCCACTCGGCAGAAAACATCTGGTAAAGTGCTGCGCCGGCCAGCCATGCCTGCCAGCCATCGGGGAAAAGCCCCCACGCTGCCGCAGCGGCCCAGCTCAGGCTCAGGGCAATCACGAAGGGCAGCCAGATTTTTAAAAAACGGCGTTTGTAAAAAGCGGCAATGTCAATTTTTTTGCCGGAAAATGCCAGTCCGAATCCGGAAAGCAGGAAAAACAAATGCACGCCGCTGCCGCCGAACACAATGGCCTGCTGAGCGCCCGGCGGCAGGGCAAAGCGTTGCAGCAGGTGGTACAGTACTACCGTAAGAATGGCGTATCCGCGTGCAAAATCAAGGAATTCAAGGCGGCGTTCCATGCGTATCCTGTTTTTCGCCGAGTAGTTCTTCTACCCGCACATGGTGCTGGTGTTCGGTATGCTTGAAATGTTTGTTGGGGTTGCCCATTTTGAACAAACCCATGAGCTGACGCAAAACGAACCAGGGCGCTTTGCGCGCGGCTGCCAGTACTGCTGCCGGTGCGCGGTCGAGATACAGCGTCCAGTATACATTTGCCGAAAAAATCAGCAGTGCCAGTGCCAGCGCCAGCGCCCAGAAGGGCGCAAAAAACAAAGCAAGCGCCCCCCACAAACAGGCTAATGCCACCTGAATGAACATCGGCAGCACCATGGTGACAAAGCCGAAATAAAGCTGCATCCAGTTGGCGCCCAGCAGGCCCCGCAGAAAAATTCCGCCGGAGTTGGGCAGGTTTTGAAAATAGGAAAAAAGCCAGCGGCTGCGCTGGGTTTCCACGGCGGCTCCGCTGCTCACTTTTTCATCAAAAACCACAGCATCGCGGGCGTAGGCGATCCGCACCTTGCGGCGCACCAGAAAATTTTGAAGAATCTTGTCCTCCTGCAACATTTTTTTCCACTGATGTTGCCCTTGCTGAATCTCCGGGGCATTCAGGTAGGCTTGGTAAAGTGCCGTTTCGGTGGCCATACCCGAGCCACTGATCACTGCCGAGCCGCCCAGCAAATAAGGTACATAGCGTTCAATGTAGTTTTTGTAGTGCTCGCCGAGGCTGTCGAGCGCAGCGTAAGTGCTGTTCAGGTTTTTGGCAGTGCGCCGTCCCTGCACACAAAGAAAGCCCGCTTGCAGGTAGCGGTTGATCTCCTGTAAAAACAAGGGATGCGCGAGGTTGTCGGCATCAAAAATGACCGTGTGCGTGTGCGGGCGCAGGAAGTTTTCAGTGGCTAGGATAATACTTTTTGCTTTCAGGCGCAGGGCCTGCGGGGGCTGAATAACCGTAAGTCGCGGATCCTGGAGCGGATCAAAAGGCGGACATTCGTCGGCAACGAGGTAGATATGGAAATCAGGGTAGTTTTGCTTCAGCAGAGAATCTATCAGCGGGCGCGCAATGTCTGCATTTTTATATGCGGTAATAATGCAGGCAAAATCGGCGGTGCCTGACGATTCTTTTACAGGCAAATGCGCTTTGGCGCAGCATTGGGCAACGAGGTTTCCAAGGAAGGGATAAATCAGTTGCAGGACGATCAGGCCTGCCACTATGGAAAAAAGTATTTTTAAAAAAAGCATAAAATCAGATGAATGCTGCCTGTTTTTGCGGCGAAATATGCCACCAAAGTCCTTTACAAAAAGCCCTCAAATTAGCTGTTTGCCCGCTAAGGGCCAATTGCAAAATATTTTTGGGCGCCATAAAGCACAATACATACCCGTAAAACAGTGCCAGTTTCCAGCCGCGTACATGCCGGCGCATAAATTGTACGCGATTCCGATTCATATAATAGGTTTTTAAAGGCCCCATGCGGCCCGTGGTCAGGCTTTCTTTATGGTAAATTTTTGCACGCGGCTCAATGGCAATTTGCCAGCCCGCCCGGCGCATACGCGCACACCAGTCGAGTTCTTCGTAATACAGAAAATAGTCTTCCTGCATTGGGCCGGCCTGTTCCAGTGCTGCCCGGCGTACCAACATGGCCGCGCCGTGTGCATACGCGGTTGGCCGCGCTTCGCGGTATTGCCCGTTGTCGGTTTCACCGGCGCCAAGGGTTCGGTTGCGGCCGGTCAGCGGATGTATTTCCGTCATACCGGCGTATTGTATTATGTCTTTTGTTTGCCCTTTTTCCGGATAATAGCAGATCAGCGGACTGAGTATGCCGGTATCGGGGTGTTGTTGCATCCAGACCAGCAAGGTATCAAGCGCTTCCGGGGTCAGTTCGGCATCATTATTTACAAAAAACAAAAAATCGCCTTTTGCGTGGGGCAGTGCAAGGTTGTTGCCGCCGGCAAAGCCGAGGTTGCTGGCACTGCGCAGGTAAAGTGCTTCGGGATAGTGGGTTGCAAAATGCGCAGCCGGATCCTCCTTGCTTGCATTGTCTACCACAATTACTTCCACCGCGCGGTAGTGTTGCCGGCGGATGCTGTCGAGCAGGGCGCAGGTGGCCGCCGTCTGGTTGTAATTGACGGTAATAATGGATACCAGCGGCCTCATACGTTTTCCTGTTGCACAAATGCGGTGAGGGTACGGAGCAGGATGCGCAGGTCGATCCAGGTATCGGCGTTTTCGGCGTACGACATATCGAGGGCGATGCGTTCTTCCGTACTCATATTGCTTTTGCCGCGTTTGCTGACCTGCCAAAGCCCGGTGATGCCTGCCGGCGCCATAAAGCGCAGGGTATGACCTTCGCGGGTGAGTTGTTCGGCTTCATAGAGCGGGAGCGGGCGGTTGCCAACCAGGGACATGTCGCCGCGTACCACATTCCAGAGTTGCGGCAATTCATCGATGCTGTATTTGCGGATAAAACGCCCGACGCGGGTAACCCGCGGGTCGTTGTATATTTTGGTAAATGTCCGATCGTGCCCATATTGATTCAAATGCACCAATGCCGCCAGTTGAGCTTCAGCATCCAAGTGCATGGAGCGGAATTTAATAAAGTTGAACACCTTAAATCCGGCCCCTACCCTGGGGGAAGTATAAAAAACCGGCCCTTTGGATTCGAGGATAATGGCCAGTGCGGTCAGGGCAAAAACGGGAGCAAGCAGGAGCATGGCGCTCAGTGCGCCGACAATGTCGAAAATGCGTTTTCCACGACTGACAAAAGGGTTGGATTTTATGCCGGCGGCTTTGCGGTAAAAGTTTTTAGCACTGCGTTTTTGAGCTTGCAGGTGTTGGAGCCGTGCTTCCAGAATGCCTGGTTTGAGTGGTAGCGCCAGGGTGTCGTCAATGCCGTAAAGGCGCATTTCCCAGGGGCGCAGGTCGATATTGCCTTCCAGATTGGCGCCCAATAAAGGAATGGTGCGCAAAATAGGGTGGCGGCGCATAGCGCGGGCAAAGAAATAGACCCTTCGGTCGTAACTGCTCAGGTTGAGTACCAAAGCGAGCGGCAAGGTTTTGCCGTGTTCCAGCGCATCGAGCAGTTGCGTGTAGGCGTCATCGTAGGCATCAAAATGCTGATGCGTCAGATCAATATGCCTGACCGGATCCGGCGTGCGGCGTCGGAAGCCGATCAATGCGATCTGGCTCAGTTTGGCATGGACTTCAAGTTCGTAAAACAAAGTTCCCATAGGCAGTTAGTCCCTCTTCGTACAAGTTTCGTTTTGTAATTCAAGCAGTTCAGAGAAAGCCAGCTTCGGATAGGCAAAAAAAACGGGATTAAAAAAGTAGAAAATGCGGCGAATCGTCCACACGAGCACATGCCTGATGGGATCAGGTTGAAGGATTAATTCAGGAAAAAGAATGATTGACCTCGCCGGATACAAGGCAATAGCCTTAAACCCGAGCAAATAAACCTTGCTCATAGTAAACCGATTTTCGAATGTGTCGAAAGCGAGGGGGATTAGGATTAGAACCGGGTATAGCTACCACAAAAAGCTGCGTCGTCAGGAAAATTTAACCTGTTTGACCCGATAAAGTGGTTTACAGACGCAGAACCAATACAAAGTAACGGAAGGATTAAATTTGTTGTCTCCTGAATCATGCATCGGCTTTACAGCACCCTGCATGCAAATGGAAGATTGATTCGGTGAGACAACAAAGGTAATTCATAATTCATGCCTAAAATTGAATCAGGTATTAATTATAAAGCCATTTGCTCAATTCCCGACACTTGTATGGGCTATGAGCGAGGAGCTTCCAGCCGCGAGCTGCAAGCAGGATTACATGTTTTCGGTTTCATTTATTTTAAATCTTATTGGCTCACAGCTCATAGCGACCTTTTTAAAAAAAAATCGCAGTCCCGCCCAACCCTGCCGTATTTTGCTGTCCTCTTTGCTTTCAAACATCATCGCAATACGTGACCGAACAAGCACTCATACAGGGGCTTCTTGCGCAAGACCGCGCTGCACAGCGGACGCTGTATGAGCGCTACAATAAAGCCATGTATTCATCGGCTTACCGGATAACGGGCGATTTTGAGCTGGCCGCCGAGGTGTTGCAGGACGCCTTCCTGCAGGTCTTCCGCAACATCGGCAGTTTTGAAGGACGGAGTACCATCGGGGCCTGGATCAAAGCCATAGTGGTGCGTACGGCACTTCGGGCGGTGGAGCGCCGCAAACCTGCCTTTGCGGAATTGCAGCCCGTACATATGTCGGATCAGGTAGACTGGGGCGCCCATCCCATTGATGCAGAATACCTGGAAAAAGCCATCCTGAGTTTGCCCGACGGCTACCGCACGGTGTTTCTGCTGGCAGAAGTGGAAGGTTACACCCACCGTGAAATTGCCGAAATGCTGGGTGTAACGGAAGGTACCTCAAAATCCCAATTGTTCGCCGCCAAAAAACGACTCCGCGAGCTGCTGTACGTCGAAGCTTAGCTTCGACGCAGTACAACGAGGCTCCGCCTCGCCTCCACAGCACCCACGCAAACAAACGATAAAAAACATGAAAGAACTCAACCACGACACGCTTCAAAAGGCCCTCAGGCAACTCCCGGCATACGAGCCGCCGGCATTGCTGTGGGATGCACTGGAGACGCAACTGGACCTGGATTCCGCCATGCCTGTGCCTTCGGAAAACCTTCCGCTGCATACCCCGCCAGCCGACATCTGGGCCAATATCGAAGCCCGACTTGAACAGGAAGCGCCTGCAGCGCCAGCCCTGCAAAGCCGTCGGGGCGGACTTTGGTGGCGTCGGCTCAGCGCCGCAGCCGCCGTTGTGCTGCTGCTCGGCGCCGGATGGTGGGCCATGCGCACGGAAGGTTTTGAAAGTGTGGAGGTGCATCAGGAAATTGTAGATAATCGCTTGCTGGAGCCGCTTCAGGAGCAGGAAGATGCCGCTTTTGAAATGGTGCAGCATCTCTGCCGCGAACAACAACCCGTTTGTCAGGTTCCGGAATTCCGCAACCTCAAATCCGAACTTGATGAACTGACAGAAGCCCGCAGCTCGCTGCGCGAAGCCCTCGGCGCCTACGGCAACGACCCCGAACTCGTGGGTCAGCTTGTGGAGATTGAACGCGAACGCAGCCGCATTTTGCAAACATTGGTTACCATGATTTAAAAAAATGTTTAAGTGTTTTGGTGTTTTGGTGTTTTAGTGTTTTAGTATCCAAACACTGAAGTACCCAAACACGAAAACACCCAAAAAAACGCCATGCAAAAATTACTCATTTATATCACACTGTGTTTGCTGCCCCTTGCGGGCGCCGCACAAACCACCCTCCAGGTGGTGACCAAAACGGTACAAAAAACCGTCGGCTGGAAACCCGGCTACGAACTGGAGATCAACGGTGAAAAAGCCGAAGTCGAGGTGACGCCCGGCAGCGGTAACAACATCGTGGTGCGCGCCGAACTCAGCGCCCGTCATCCCATGCTGGATACTGCCAAGATTGATGTCGAGGGCTGGAAGTTCGTGGTCAGCACCATCGGTAAAAAAGTGTACGTACGCGCTTATGTGGGCCTGCCCAGTGGCAAAAGACTGCCGACCTCCAATCTCAAGGCCAAAATCGTGATTCAGGCCCCGCCCTCCTGCCCAGTCAACTTAGCCAATAAGTTCGGCAAAGCCCACCTCGAACGGCTGGATGCGCCGATTGTACTCAGCGGAGAGTTTTGCAGTTTTACCCTCCTGCAACTCAAGGGCAGCGTCAGGATCGACAGCCGCTACGGCAATATTGAAGGGACGGCAATTCAGGGCAAGGTAGACGTACAAAGCAAACGCGCCGATGTGGCCCTCAGTCAGATACACGCCGATTGTGCTGTGCGCAGCGAATATGGCAAGGTATGGGTGCAACCCGATGCCCAAACCGGCAACGTGTGGATTCAGGGCACCAAATCGGATGTCACGGTGGATTTACCCCAGCCGCCGCAGCACAATGTATTTCTCACTGCCGAATACGGAAATGTGAGCGTTCCGGCGGCTTTCCAGCAGAGTAAATCCGGCGAAAATACCAATCGGGCCGTACTGAGCCAGCAGGGAACCCGCCCCGTGCTCACCGTGGAAACCAATTTTGGCAGCATTACCGTTCAATAAAAAAATTAGCAACACATGAAGCCTTTACTTTGCATTCTCTTTTCCTGCCTCCTGTGGGGCGGCTTATCTGCCCAATCGGATACCACTTTTATCTCCACCCACTCCGAAAATGGCAATATGGAGAAAACGGCCGTCCAGGATCGCTACGCAGAACTGTTTGGCGCCATGCAGCCCATGCGCTGGACCTTGAAATGGAACTTAGTAAATAACAGCCGTTTTGACCTGCTCAATATTGGCGGCGAGTTTAAATTGAATCCGTCCTGGTCTTTGAACCTCAACTACGATGGGCAATTTGGCCTGCAAACGTATAATTCCCTGATCGGAGATTTTTCGCGCACCTTTTTTTCCGAACACGTGCTGCGGGCGGAGCCGCGATATTATTTCGATATGGCGCGGCAGATGAGGGCGGGGAAAAGTGCCGATAATCTGAGCGGCAATTATTTCAGTGCGGAAGCTTCACTTTCGTACGCGCAGAACGACAACGAAGTATTCAGCAGCGGCCGGAGTTTGGGGCTTCGGTTTGGGATGCAACGCCGCTTTTTACGTCGTTTGTATTTCGACCTGAGTGCCGGCGCCGGCTGGCAGTCTTCGCGCAGTGCTGCCGGTGCTATTGGCGCGCCCTGGCAGAACCGGGTATACCTTGCGCCCCGCTTCACCGGCGGCTTGCTGTTTGGCAATATCCCGCCAAAAGTAAATGGGAATAATTCTTGTTCTGTGCTTCGTTGTTTTGAAGAAGAAAACCATCTGTTGAAAGTAGATGTACTGGGGGCGGTATCCTTGTACCTGCCTTTTGCAGCGCAAACCGGCCTGGGCGTGGAATATGAGCACAAACTCGGCTGGTCGCCTTTTTCCCTTGCACTGGGCGCCGGAGGCACTTACACGGGCTTTAGCTCAAGGCTTGGCGCTGTACAGGAGGGCGGGTTGTGGAATGCGCAGCTGGAGTTGCGCTATTACAACACCCTGAAAAAACGCATCGCCCGCGGTAAATCGGGCAACAACCTCAACGGTACTTATTTTGCGCTAAACAGCGGCTATACCTGGAGAGATTACAAACTGACCAGCAGTTTCCAATCGCCCGAAACACAGCGCCTGCAAAGCGGGCGCCAATATGCGGGCCTGAATTTCGGGGTGCAGCAACGCGTATTCAAACACGGCTTTATTGACCTGAGCCTGGGAACGAATTTCGGAAAAAGTGAACAACACAACCTGACACTTGATCAGAAATATTCCAATGGCTGGGAATTCGGCATTGGGGGCCGTATCCGCGCCGGTTTTGCTTTTTAATTTTCATTTTTACATCTTTCAACTTGTTTCAATCATGAAGCATTTATTTTTGATAATACTCGGTTGCTTTGTGACCGGCTTCGCGCATAGCCAAAACGACACGACCTATATCTCAACCGGTTCCGAGCAGGCGCTGATGGAGCAAACAAAGTTGCAGGATGCGTATGATGAAATTTATGGCCGTCGGCAACAAACACGTTGGGCGTTTAAGTATACGCCTGTTTTTAACGGCGATGTGCATTTGCTGAGCGGCGGTGCAGAGGTAAAACTCGGGCCGGCATTTTCGCTGAACGCGCAAGTGCAATCAAGCTTTCTGGATGTAGATATTTTTGAAGCCTCGTCCAGCAGTTGGGCCTGGGGCGCAGGTGCGGATTTATATGGCAATCGTTATAGCCTTGAAGCCCGCTGGTATTACAACATGGCACGTCGGGTAAAAGCCGGGCTACATGCCAACAACCTAAGCGGTAATTACGTCGGCCTTGAGGGCACTTTGTACCGCGGACACGAGATACTTAGAAACAGCCCTAAGCTCAATTCGCTCAGCGCCCGAATGGGAATGCAACGCCGCTTTCTGCGTCATGTATTCTTCGATTTGAGTGCTGGCGTAGAATGGCTACAATTCAGGTCAGAAGGCTTCAAAAACGATTACCTCGCCATTTCGCCGCGCTTCAGCGCCGGATTTCTGATTGGTGACACCAAGCGCCAGAACCTGCAAAATACGGAAGCCACCTGTACTATTTTGCGTTGTTTTCAGGAAGATCGGCATTTATTGAAAGTAGATGTAATTAACCTTTTCAAGATGCCCAACCCCTGGCAGATGAGCGGTAAAATTGGTGTGACTTACGAACAGAAAATAGGCGAATCTCCTTTTTCTGTCGGGCTAAGGGGTGAAACGGAACTGCTCGCGACCCGGTTTGGCTCCGTGGATAATTCATTTTTGCTGAACCTGCGCGATTTCACGCTGGGCCTCGAAGGCCGCCATTATTTTCTGATGAAACGCCGCCTTGCACGCGGGCTTTCCGGCAACAACCTCAACGGTTTGTATTACAGCCTGCAGGGCGATTTCCGCCATTCGCGCTTGCAGCCGGAAAAGGGCGGTATTGTTATCCTGACGAACAGCTGGATGCCTTCTGCCCGACTGGGTTTCCAGCACCGATTGTTCACTCATGGTTTCATTGACCTCAATATTGGTCCAGTCGGGCAGCATAATGTGCAGCGCGTAGAAGGCGTAGCCGGACGCTCTGCCGAATTCGGCGGGTTCAGTCTGGTGGGGAATATCCGCGCCGGTTTTGCTTTTTAATCCCCGTAAAATTTCCACCCGTCGAAAAAAACAGGCGCAACTTGTGCGAAAAACCGTTGTTTGAGGAATAAAGTCAAATTCTTTAACCTTTTCCTCAACTATGAAACGAATACTGACCGTCGCGTTCCTCGCGCTGTTCGCCATCTCGCTTTCCGCACAGGAAGCCCCGCTTATTGACCGGGAAATATTTTTCGATAACCCGGAAATTGCAGGCGCACAACTCTCCCCCGACGCCAAATGGATGACCTTCATCAAAGCCAATAAAGGCACGATGAACATCTGGCTCAAAAAAGCCGACGAACCCTTCGATAAAGCCAAACCCATTACTGCCGATACCACCCGGCCCATCCGCAGCTATTTCTGGACCTACGACAGCCGCTATGTGCTCTATGTGCAGGATAAAGGCGGCAATGAAGACTTCCACGTCTACGCCATTGACCCCTTCGCAGCGCCCGACGCCGCTACCGGCATCCAACCAGCGCGCGATGTCACGCCCTACGAGAAAACCCGCGCCTTTATCTACAATGTCTCTAAAAAAGACCCCAATAAAATGTGGGTCGGCCTCAACGACCGCGACCAGGCCTGGCACGACCTCTATGAAGTGAACATCGCCACCGGCCAGCGCAAGCTCCTGCGCCAAAATACCGACCGCATCACCGGCTGGGATTTCGACTGGGATGAAAACCTGCGTTTCGCCAGCCGCAGCAACGACGACGGCTCCACGGAATTGCTCGTGGTAGACAAAGACAAACTTAACAAGGTGTATGAAGTCGGCCCGCTCGACAATGCCTATATTATCTCTTTTACCAAAGATAATAAAACGCCCTACCTCGTAACGAACAAAGACCGGAACTTTACAGAAATGGTGCTTTTCGACGCCGCTACCGGCAAAGAAACGCCCGTGGAAAAAGACCCGCTCAACAAAGTGGATTTTGGCGGCGCCTATTTCAACGACCTGAGCCGCGAACTCGTCTATACCGAATACACCGACGCCAAAACGCGCCTGTACTGGAAAGATAAAAAAGCCGAAGCCGAATATAAATTCCTCGAAGGTAAATTCCCCGGCAAGGAAATCGGCTACAGCTCCATGGACAAAACCCAAACCAAAATGCTCATTTCCGTGAGCAGCGACACCGACCCCGGCGAAGTGTACCTCTTCGACCGCAAAAGCAAAAAATTGACGTTCCAGTACCGCCCCCGCCCCAAACTCGATCCCAAAAACCTGGCCCCCATGGAGCCGATTACCTATAAATCGTCAGACGGCCTGGAAATTCCCGCCTACCTCACCATTCCCAAAGGCAAGGAACGCAAAAACCTTCCCCTCATCGTGATCCCGCACGGCGGCCCTTGGGCACGCGACTACTGGGGCTACAACGCCTACGCACAGTACTGGTCGAACCGCGGCTATGCAGTGCTGCAAATGAACTTCCGCGGCTCCACGGGCTACGGCAAAGCATTCATCAATGCCGGCAACCAGGAATGGGGACAAAAAATGCAGGACGATATTACCTGGGGCGTCAAACACCTCGTGGCAGAAGGTATTGTTGACAAAGCCAACGTAGGTATCCTCGGCGGCTCCTATGGTGGTTATGCCACGCTGGCCGGCGTCACTTTCACGCCTGATGTGTATAAATCGGCCGTCGCCATCGTAGCGCCCTCCAACCTCAACACCCTGTTGGCTTCCATTCCGCCGTATTGGGAGAGCATCCGCAAAACTTTCTACCTGCGTATGGGCGACCCCAATACACCCGAAGGCAAGGAGCAGTTGGAACGCCAATCGCCCCTCAACCACGTGGATAAAATCAAAACGCCGCTGATGATTGTGCAGGGCGCCAACGACCCGCGTGTGAAAAAGCCGGAAGCCGACCAGATTGTGGTGGCCATGCGCGAGAAAGGTATCCCGGTGGAATACATCTGTGCCCCCGATGAAGGCCACGGCTTCGCCCGCCCGGTCAATAACATGGCTTACCTCGCCGCTGCCGAAAAATTTATGGCCAAACACCTCGGCGGCCGCTATCAGGAAAGCATGACGCCCGATGTGGCCAAACGCCTCGGTGAAATCACGGTAGATGTAAAAACCGTGAAAAAGCCCCTGCGCGCTGATGAAGTGGCTGAAAAAATGAAAAACCAGAAAGGCGATATGCCTGCCCGCGACTTCAAACCCGGCGTGTATGAGTACCATATTGACATTTCCTTCGGCGGACAAAATATGGGCATGGAGAGCAAGCGCATCGTAAAGGAAAGTGAAGGCAGCTGGGAAGTAAGCGATGAACTGAATGGCCCAATGGGCACCATGAAGGAGATGAGCCGACTCAAGCGCCAGACGCTCAAACCGGTCAGCCGTGATGTGAATCAAGGCCCGGCCGTCATTAAACTGAACTACAGTGCCGAAGGTGTAAGCGGCAACATCAACGCGATGGGCAAAGAAACGCCGGTGAACGTCGCTGCCGATAAATCCCTCTCTCCTGATGGTTCCTGCATTGATCTCTACCTTGCTGCTTACGATTGGGCCGAGGGCCAAACCCGCTATTTCGACCTGTTTGAGCTGGAAACCATGAGCGTTAGCACGAAAGAGGCCAAAATGTTGCGCCGTGAAAAAGTGACGGTACCCGCCGGCGAGTTCGACGCCGTTGTGGTGGAAGTAAAAAATGCCGCCGATGGCAGCGGTAATGTAATTTACTGGATCGCTGGCGAATACTGCGTCAAATCAGAAGCCAACCTGCCGCAAATGGCTGGCGCCAAAATGATTTCTGTGCTGAAAAGCGCAACCGTCGGTCGCCCCTAAGATAATTATTTGGGTGAATTTTCAGGATAAATGCGGGTGCGATTCCAATTTATCCTCTAAATTCACCCAAATTTTTTGTAACCATTTAAAATACTGATTGCTCATGCGAATGTACCTCACTGCTGCAATACTCCTCATCAGCGCCCTGAGTTTGTCGGCCCAATCGTTTACCGGCGTATGGCGCACGGTAGACGATGAAACCGGACAAGCCAAAAGTAACCTCGAAATTTATGAAGCCGGTGGTAAATATTACGGGAAAGTAGCCAAAACATTGCGCCCCGACGCCAAAACGCACTGCGAAAAATGTCCCGGTGAACGCAAAAATCAACCCATCGTCGGTATGGTACTTTTAGTAAATATGCTGCTCAAAGATGGTATGTTGCAAGATGGTGATATTCTTGATCCGGAAAAAGGCAAATGGTATGGCTGTAAAATCTGGTTCAAGCCCAACGATCCGAATACCCTGATCGTACGCGGCTATCTCGGGCCATTCTATCGCACGCAGTACTGGACGCGAGTAAACTAATTTTATAAATTTTTTTTCAAAGGTATTGCGCAACGCAAAAAAAGCTATTACCTTTGCCGCGCTTTTGAAAGAAAGCACATGGTGGTCCATGGTGTAACGGTAGCACAGCAGATTTTGGTTCTGTTTGTCAGGGTTCGAATCCTTGTGGACCAACCACCTTAAGCTCTTCAGCGGTTTCGTTGAAGGGCTTTTTTATTGCGTTTTTAGTCCCATCATGCGGAACATCCATATATAAATCCTGGCTAACCAGGTTTTATCCATCAAATAACACATCACTGTGGAGAACAGGGTGCTGCAAAGAATGATGGAAAAAACCACCGACTGAATAATTTCTCCTCCGGCAACCCCTTGTTGCAAAGGCAGCGAGGCCAATACCGCCGCACCGAGTCCTTTCGGTATCATTACTGCCATAAAGGCGGCATCGCGCGGTGGCGTGTCGGCAGGCACTGAAATCCGGACGATAAAAATACGCGCCAGAAACAATGCGCCGGTGAGGCCTAAGCCGAGGAGGAACATCCAGCCGTCCTGAAAGCGCACCGAAATACCGATGTAGAGAAAAAAGAAGGTACGCAACAGAAACACCGCCTCCGAAAAAAAAGCGCGCTCCTGCTCGTTGAGGGCTATGGGTTTGCGCGAAATGACATTTTTCATAATCGGCGGGCCTAAAACATCGATATTACCGAGGGTAATCCCGAAAGCCAGTGCCGCAATCGGCCCCGAATAATTCAGGATTTCCACTACCCCGTAAATGATAAATACAAATGCAGGTGTAGTAAATACCGTATTTTGAAGCATTCGCATGCGGTTGAGCAAAATGCTCCACAAAAAAGCACCTGCAATGCCCAGCATTGCCGCAAGGATAAAGGCCGAAATCATCTGCCCCGTCATGTAAGCCAGGTCGAATTTGCCGAGCTTGTACGCCGCCAGCAGCGTGAGCGGTACCGCCAGGGTGTATACATCGGAAAAAGCCGACTCCAAAACCAGAATGGTGCTGCTGCGCTCCTGCAGATTGAACATACGCGCCAGCGTCGTAACCACTGCTGAAGAGGTACCTCCGACAATAGAACCCAGCAGCAACGAACGCGTGGCGCCCAAATCAGTATTAAAATACACAATGCTGCCCACAACCAAACAGGTGCCGATGAAGTTGTAAGTGGTAATCTTGGCGGTGCCGCCAAGGGAGTTGATGAGCGGCTCAAGGCGCTGCTCTATCCCGCTTTCAAACAGGATAAAAATCAGGGTAATGGTGGTGAAAACCGGCCCGATGGCGCCAAAAGACTCGGGTTTTACCAAGCCACTGACCGGCCCAAGCAGCAAGCCGATGGTAAACAACCATAAAACATCGGGAATCTTCGTTCTTTCAAACAAAGACGCGAAGTAATGCGACAAAAAAATGATGCAGCCTACGGAGACAATGGTAAGGGCGGTTGGCATAAGCAGTATTGTTTTCGCTTCTGAGCTTGCAAATTAAATAAAAATATCCGGCATATGTCCAATACATCCCAATATTCTGAAAATCAGCCGCCCGTACTGCTCTTCGACGGCGTCTGCAATCTTTGCAACGCCTCGGTGCAATGGGTGCTGAAACGCGATAAAAAAGGCGTTTTTCGCTTCGCTTCCCTGCAATCGGACGCCGGACAAGCCCTGCTCCGACAACAAGGCCTGCCCACCACGGGCTTCGATACGGTGGTGCTGATCGATGCCGGCCGTGTATACCTGCGCTCCGATGCGCCCCTGCGGGTGGCCGCGCACCTCGGCGGCTTGTGGCCCCTGTTCGGGGTGTTGAAAATCGTGCCGCGCGCCCTGCGCAACGCTGTGTACAACTGGATCGCCAGAAACCGCTTCCGCTGGTTCGGACAGCGCGAGGAATGCTGGCTGCCCCGCAAAGAATGGCGGGAAAGATTTTTGTAAAAAAACGCCAGCTCCCATATACTTGCTTGATAGTAATTAATTTCCGTAGATTTGCAAAGCGAACTATGCGAATCAGGCAACTTTATCTCCTTCGGGGCTTCGTTTACCTGAATCCACCCTTTTTTATTCCATCTTACTAACTTAATTGCTTTACCATGAACAGCAATTCCCGTGTTTTTTTATCCGCTTTAATCCTTTCCGCCTTCGTAATCCTCTCCGCTTGCAAAACTACACCCAAGGATGATTCGCTCGATATACGGCTGGAACAGCCCGCGAGCCTGTTTAGCCCCATCCTGCCGGGCAGTAATGCCTACACCAAGGTCATTTGTCAACAAATTGTACCGATGATGGTGGCCTACGATCCGGCGAAACGCAGCTACGAACCCTATCTCATCAAGCAAATTCCGGTAGAACGCCTCGTCGCAGATGGCCCCCGCAAAGGCCAGCTGGCGTATGATTTTGAATTAGACGAGGCCGCCAAATGGGATAACGGACAACCCGTAACCGCCGCCGATGTGGTTTTTACCTTTAAAATTTTGCTCAACCCGGCCCAAAAAGAACTGGGGCAATGGCGTGGTTATCTGGAAGACCTCACCGACATTGAGGCGGATCCCGGCAATCCGCGCAAATTCACGGTCTATCTCCGGCAGTATTATATGCTCGGCCTCGAAACCGTTTGCCAGATCCCCGTTTTCCCGGCTTATCATTATGATCCGGACAACCTGCTGGGAAAGGTTAACCTCAGTACACTGCTCGACCTTGCCGCCGCAGAAGCCCTCCTTAAATCCGATTCTTCTCTCGCCGTCTTCGCACGTCAGTTTGTCAGCCCAAAATACACCGGGTTTAATGGTATTTCAGGCGCCGGCCCTTACCGCATCGTTTCGAGCGACGAACAGCAGACCGTGCTGGAAAAAAAGGAAAACTGGTGGGGCGACAAAACCGCCAACCCGCTTCAGAAAGCATACAGCAATAAAATTACCTACAAGTATACCCTCAATGAAAATGAGGTGACGACTATGCTGCGCAACAAAGCACTCGACGAAGTAGCAAATGTCAGTATCGCGAAATTTAATGAGCTCAAACAGGATGCTTATTTCGCTGAAAACTACAACTTCGATACGATGTGGACGCCCACTTACCAGCGCTGGTTTTTTAACCTCAACCATCCGATACTGGCCGATAAGGAAGTGCGCAAAGCCCTCGCCCGCGTGGTGGATTACGATCTGATGATCAATACCATTAATCAGGGTATCGCCCGCCGCGTCGTTGGTCCTGTACACCCAAGTCAGCCATATTACGCCCGGCAAATTCAACCCGTCACTTTCGACGTACAGCAGGCGCGTACCATGCTGCAAAATGCCGGCTGGAGCGACAGCGACAACGACGGTATTCTGGACAAGAAAGTGAATGGCCAAAACCGTAAACTCAGCCTGGAATTGCTGAGCGTCATGGAGTCGGAAGTCAATAAGCAAATCGCCAATTCTATTGTCGAAAATGCACGCAAAGCCGGTATAGAAATCCGGCTGAACAACCTTAAGCTCTCCGACATTACCAAGCGCACCCGCGAGGGCAACTACGAATCGGCAATGCTGGCAAGTTCATTTCCACCGGTGCTGGCCGAGTTGTATCAGCAATACCACTCCAAAAGTATTATTCCACTCGGCGATAACCGTGCTTTTTTTGCCAATCCTGAAGCCGATTCACTGATCAGCGCCATCCGCCACGAACGCGACGCCGCACGCCGCAATCAGATGTACCTGCGCGTACAGGAAGTCATTTACGAAGAAATGCCTGAAGTGCCGCTGTACACGTCGTACAACCGCTTTATTACTTCCAAAAACTACACGCCGGTTTTCAGCCCTGTGCGTCCGGGTTATATGGAAAATCTGTTTAAACAGCAGAACTAAAGCGCTGTATTGCCGGGCTTACAAGCTTAGCCGCAATACCAAACGGGGCACGAAATTTTTGCGCCAGTTGGCGTCGCTAAGTCCACCCCAGCGGTAAAAAACCGCACCGCCAAGGCCGAGATTCGCCGCATTCACATAGTTCAATCGCACTAAATCATCCAGCCGTATGCCCGATTCGAGCAGCGGCTGGTTGAGTTTTCGGAAGCCTATTTCCTGATGTATTTCCGGCTTATCCAAAGCGCCCCAGGCGCAGTTTTGGATAAGGGTGAGGTGTGGCGACGAATATTTGTGGCGGTACAGCACCGGACCGATTTCCTGGCTGAGGTACACATTTGCAAAACGATTCGACAAAAACAGGGTGTCGGGCAGGGATTGAAAGGTGTTGGACAACGCGAACAAACTGGTTCCGCTGCGCCCCTGGCCGGTCTGGTTGAGGGTAAATAATTTTGCCAGCGGCGCATCCGCTCCAATTGTTCCGGCTTCTATCCGCCAGATCAGTTTGCCTAATTTCCGGATACTGGCTACCTGCGACAGCGCGGCTACCGTGCGCTGGTAGCGGTGTTTGCCCCAGCCGATGGTATGCGCCAGCTCCAGTACCGGAAAGCGCTGAAACGCAGCCGGTTGTGTGTTGCCAAATAGCGTCTGGGTAGCCGGATTGGCCGCATAGCGCAGGTAGGCTGTCGCTTCCTGAAATTCAAAAATATTTATCGGCTGCTGCTCAGTGTTGGTGTAGGTGTACGCATAACCGGGTTGCAGGCGCTGCATACGATAGGTGGCCTGCAGTTGTAAGCCCGGCAGGGGCATACTGCTCAGTATGGCAATGGCCTCGCGGGCATAATCCATTCTTTGGGCATAAAACGTGCGGTTGACTAAGGCGGGAGGCTGCAATTCGTATAAAGCACCCGGTTCGAGCAAATCATACCTGGCGCCTACACGCAAATGCGTCTGCGAGCCGCGTTGAATGCGCCAGAGTGCAAAGGCACCGTATTTCCAGGTTTTATCGCGCAAGCCGTAGCCGCCGTAAGCATTCATTTCAATGCGTTTGGTTTTGCGCAGGGGCAGGTACTGGGCGGTACTCAGACCGATACCAAGGCGCGTGCCTTCAAAATCGTTGAATTTAAGCACCTGCGTCAGGTCGAGGCTTAGCGGGCCTTTGAGGTGCAGCAGTCCCGTGCTGACCACATTCATCAGCGTGGAAAAAATATCTAAGTTGTGCTGATCGGTAATGCTGTCGAGAAAGGTATACGTGCGTTGCTCCCGGCTGTCGAGCGCTGCGTCGCCCCGCCAGCTTTGCCAGGCGCTGTCGGATCGGGTTTCGGCGCCGGCCTCAATATACATGGGTTGCTCTGGATTAAAATCATACATGCGCAAGGGCGCATCAATTTGTATATCGCTCAGGTAGCTTTTGCCGCCAGCCTTGATGCCATAGTACTCGGAAGGGTATTTTGGGAAAAATATTTCAAAATTCAACTGGTTGGGAAACCATACTTTATCGCCGTCGGGCGCTGTAACACGCTGATAGGATTGTTCAATTTTAAGGGTAAAAATGCCGGTCAGAAAAGCCGGCTGCGCCCGAAAATTCTGCACCGCCCAATTGTCCTGATGCAAATGCAAAACGCCTTCCAGGGCTTCAAATACCTTGCCTTTGCGCGGTTTGAAAGCGATGACCCAAATGGTATCGGCGCCATCGTAGAGGGTGTCGGCAATGCGGAAATTATAGCGCTCTACGCTGCCCGGACTAATAGGGTTGACGAAGTTTTTACCGACAATTTTCAGGTAGTCGCCGTAGCAGCTAAAGGGTTGGACGGCATTGGCCAGGGCCACGATTCCGGAGTTTTTCAAGCCGCTCACCCGGTTGAGCAATACCTTTTCCTGCACCTGATTGGGCGGACGAAAACTGCGCTCCGTCACACTTTCCATCAGAAACATCATTTGTTGGGCGACATTTTTTTCAAATTGCCGCATTTCCTCCTGGGTTTCGCGTTTTGATTTGCTTTTGGCACTGTCGCGCATCAGTTTTGCAACAGCTGCCTTGTTGATGATGGGATCGAACGCGATTTTGTTGTAGGTTTTGCACACGAAATTTCCCCGGCGCTCAGGGTTATTGTCTATTCGCTTGTCGATGGCGCGCCGGATGAGAACGTTGGCGTAATTTTCCCGTGGCGTTACCACGGCCTCTGCCAGTTCATTAACGGATTCGCGGAGGGTGACGCGGATGTCGTTGGGTGCGGCGGCCCAGTCGCTTGCCCTGAGTTGCACGGTGCCGTAGCCAACATAACGGAAGCTCAGGTGCTCAATTTTTTCCTTAGCATCTATTACAAAACGGCCTTCAATATCGGTGAGCGTGCCGCGACCCGGCGTTTCGTTGAGGATAATACTCACGAAGGCGAGCGGAGTGCCGCCTGCGTCGCTGACCCGGCCGCTCAGGCGTTGCTGGGCGGAAGCAGACCAGGATAGTCCGCAAAGTAAAAGAAGGAAGAGATTAGTTTTCATGTAAATTATGTTTGTTATTAAACGCTGTTTTCGGACTTGCCGATCACTGCGAGCATACGCCCGGTAATCCCTTTTTCGTGGCGGTGTGAAAAGAAATTTTCGTTGTTGGTAATGGTAGAAAACGATGAAATTTCAATCTGGTTTGCTGCCAGTCCGAAAGATTGCAACTGTGCGGCGCAGGCACTTTTTAAATCGACGAAATATTTATCCCGGCCATCATTCGGATCAAAAACAAAGACGGGATCAAAAGCCGCGGCGACCTCCGGGCCTACTTCAAAATGCGCCGCGTCGATGCAGGCGCCGATGAAGGCGAGGCAATCTTCGCCGCGCGTACCAAACGCATTCTCCATGGCTTCCAGGGATTTGCGTACAATTTGTCCGGAAGCACCTTTCCAGCCGGCATGAATGGCAGCCATGGCGCCGTGCCGCTGATCGTATACCAGCACGGGCGTACAATCGGCGACCGAAACAGCCAGCACGATACCCGGCGTGTTGGTAATAAGGGCGTCGTAGCCTTCGCTACCGCCCGACTGCTGCGCGTGACGCACTTCGAGGCCGTGCACCTGATACGACCAGGCCATTTGCGCCGGAGCAAAACGCAGGGCCGCGCCGAATAGCCGGCGGTTTTCCTGCACGCGGGCGGGATCGTCGTTGGTGTTTTTGCCGAGGTTCAGCGATTGATAGGGCGCAGCGCTCACGCCGCCGTGTCGGGTGCTCTGAGCGGCAATGAGGCCTTTGATGTTTTTAAAAATTTCCGGTTGTATCAGCATTTTTTAATTTGGTAAAAAAGTTAAATTTAACATTTTCAAAAAATTATTTTTGGGTTTATTAAAACATGGGCGACAAAATTTTGCTTTATTTTGTACCAGAATCATCGCGCTGGAAGTTTGGGCAGATGATTTCAAACCTCAGCCAAACAAATCTCCACCAACTTTGTAATCCACCTTAATCACGGTTTAAAATTCATCATCTATGAAAACATCATTCTTTTTCCCCGCAGTCCTGGCGTTTATCGCCCTTGCCGCAGTTTCCTGTAATCGTTTTTACAAGACTTCCGATTTTTCGGAAAAAACCCGCGACCACAAAACCATTGCTATTCTGCCCTTTGAAATTGTTATTACCGGCCGCCTGCCCAAAGACCTGACGGAGGAGCAGCGCCTGAAAATTGAAGAAGCAGAAAGCGTTGCTTTTCAACGCAATTTTTATGAAAAAGTGCATATTGTGGGTACACGCGGTGGCAAAGAATTGACGGTAAACGTACAGCCCATTGATAAAACCAACAAGTTGCTGGCTGATAATGGCATCAGCATCCGCCAGAGCTGGTCGGAAGACCCGCAGAAGCTCGCGGCCCTGCTGGGCGTGGATGCGGTGGTAGATAACCGGGCCGTTAAACAGCGTTTTCTCTCCAGTTTGGAGTCCATTGGTGTACAGGTCGGTTCTTCGGTTTTGTCGGCCATTTTTGGTGGCGGCGGATTTGGGTATGCCAGCCGGACCAACGAAGTGGAGGTTTCTTCGCTTATTATTGATGGTAAAAACGGTTCGGTGCTGTTTTCCGGCCGCGATGAAATTTCGGTGGATTGGAGCCGCCCGGCCAATGAAGCCATTGAGCAGATCAATCGCCGCGTTTGCCGCCGATTCCCGTACGCGAAGTAAAGTTTTGGTAGCAAAATTTATTCGTGCATTCGTGGCTTTAAAAAGTTGCCACGAATGCACGAATGTGTGTATTTTTGTGTGCTGGCTACACTTTAAACCACTACTATTGAAGCATGAAAAACGTACTCTTGTTTACTGCCCTGATGGGTTTCTTCGTCGCATCCTGCGAAAAAAAAGATCGCTGCCCGGATGTATTTGAATTACCGGTACAACTCTCTCCTGCAAAAAAGGAGTATCGTGTGGGCGACACCATCAGTATAGTGTCCAAGTTTCACAAAGAAGTAAAGGCTTTTAACTTTGAAGGCGAACATGTGAATACGATTGATATGGAAGGAGTTGCATGGCTTCCGGTAATGTACTTTAATCGTTTAGATACATTGACGGGTACTGATGAACCTGCTGCAAGTGATTTTCGAACCCTTTGCCAGTTTTTAAAAGATACTTGCTGCACCTTAGGTATTTTTGACTACTCAGATGGTGGGAATTCTCTGATCGGTGAGTACCAATTTGCGAGGGATTCTTTTTGCCTTAAATACAGACTTATCCTGACAAAAGCAGGCAGTTACATCCTGAGTCATTATAGCGAAAATTATGCAGGCAATAGTCCGCGCGATTATCCCGGCAAGTGCCCCGGCCAACCCGGATTTGATGTAAACTTTCGGCTCAATGCGGGTGTGGATAATAATGTTGATTTGCTGGCTACTTCGCCTGAACATTTTTGGAATACCTACATCAATTCCAACCAGGATGATCGCTTTCATAAGCGCGGTCGGTTCTGCTTTAAAGTATTGCCATAGGTGCATTAACCACAATAGGCGATGAGAATTACCACATATATCTGCGCACTATTATTCGTGACATCATGCAGCCCTTACCCTAAAGGGCTGCATGATGATTGCCGTACCTATTTGAAAGACTTCCGCGCCCAATGGAAGCGACTGCCCAATGGGTTTTATGTCTGCGAAGCCCTGAATGCTGAACGAAAACATAGATTTTTTACGAACGCCTATCTGTTCGACCAGGAATGGCAAAAGCATCAGGATTGTGTATTCCAACTGTCGCCTAAAGCGGTGAAAAGAATCTTTGGTAAGCCTTCAAGAATTGTAAAAGGGAAAAATGAAGTTCATAATTTTAAATCAATTGCTTATTACTATTACATAAAAGACAGCACCTGTAATCCAAAAATGGGATACCCCTACACTCCCGGAACATATGACTATAACTGGCTCGGATTTGCTTTTTATAATGGTAAGCAATCAAGGCTACGCCCACGTTTAGAATTATCATGTGAGCAATGGTAATAAACTACATGGCTGTCTTTACCTGCCGTTATTGCGGTCGGGGCATTCATGTAGCGTATTGTAACATAAATATTCGTGCATTCGTGGCAACTTTTTAAAGCCACGGATGCACGAATGTTTATTTAATCGCCCATTTTTTAGTTTTGAAAAACCGGATCAGCATGTAGAGCAGCAATCCGGTCGGGCCCATGAGCATGGTAACCATCATGGCGGGCGCCACGAAAATATGCGGTATTTTATGTTGTTGGGAGTCGTTGAGTTGCCAGACGCCTACTAATAAACAAAAAGAAAGGTAGTTCAGCAGCGCCGTCTTGAGCATGTCTTTGCTCCGAAAAATATGCGGTATGCCCTCTACGGAACTCAGCGCGCCGCCCTCCTCTTTTCCAAAAAGATAAGAAAATGTAAAATACGCAGCAGCCAGCAGCAATACCACTGCCGACCCAATGGCGATGCCTTCGCTGTATTTGCCGTTGGGCAAAAAAATCAGCATCAGCCAGGGTATAAAAATAAAAATACTGGCGTACCAGTAGAAATTGTCGGCACTAAACATTTTTGATAACGATGAACGATGAACTATGAACGATGAATTAATTTTTGATTTTGGATGTTGAATTTTTGATTGGATTTCAATTATTCCAAAAAATCAAACATCAATCATCAATCATCCAAAATTAATTCATCGTTCATAGTTCATCGCTTATAGTTAATTAATCTGCGCCGTGCATCATTTTGCGCAGCGGGAAGGACAATCCGAACAGGATGAGGCCTGCGATACCGGCCATACCGACGAAAATCAGGAAGAATTCGTACAGGTTGGTCACTTTGGAGCCTAAGAAGGTCGGGTAATTGAGCGGAAGGCCCAGTTCCTTGGATTTGGTCACGAGGAACACATCAACGTTGTCGTTCTCTGGCGCTTCACCAAGGTAATAAGGCTGCTGGAACTCAAAACCTTTGGCTTTAAGGCCTGCGGCGAGGGCATCGCTCATTTTCTGAACGGGCAGCTTGGCCTCGCGGGCTTTAGCGGCCAGAGTAGAGTCGAGGTTGAGCAGCTGAATGGTGTAGCTCGTATCTGGCTTGCCTTCTTTCGTTCCAATTTTCATTGGGCCGATTTTCTTTTTGCGGGCCATACCGAGCAGGTTTTCACCGCCATTGGCATCTTCAAAAGCGCCCGTTACTTTGCCAGCGGCAGCACTTACGGATTTTTCAATTTTATAATCGCTTTCCAGCAGTTTGCTGTACGCTTCGCGGCTGATGCCGTTGGTGGTGGCTACTTTATATTCGCCACCGGAGGGCGGGTACAGGCCGGAGAGCTGACCGGCAGCTTTGTTGGCCAAGGCATTTGAAAGGAACCACACGCCGAACAGCAACGAAACAAAACGCACCGGCGAAAGTTTGGATACCAGCGAGAGGCCGATCGGAGAGAGACAAAGTTCGCCAACCGTGTGGATCACATACAAGGCAACGAGCCAGAACATGGCTTTTTTGTCGTCGAGGCCCATGCCCTGCACGCCGAAAGCAATGAGCAGGTAGCCGAGCGCCAGAATCATAAGGCCCAGCGATTGTTTGAGCAGGGAATTGGGTTCTTTGTTGCGTTTGGCGAGTGCTACCCAGATGGCGGCTGTGATGGGGGCCAGCAAGACCACCGATACGGCATTGACCGACTGGAAGTAACTCGCCGGAATGGTTGTGCCGAACAGGCTGCGATCCGTTTGCTCCTCGGCAAAGAAGGTCAGCGAAGCGCCGGCCTGCTCAAAAGCTGCCCAGAAGAAAATTACGAAAAAGGCGGCTACATAGATGACGATCACGCGGTCGCGCTCCACCTTGGTCAGACTCGTATCCATCAAAATCATCACCGAAACACCTATGGTAAAGCTATAGATGAGCGCGCCGATGAAGTCGAACTCCATGTAATATTTGAAAAACAAGAAGGTGCCGATAACCAAGCCGAGGCCTACGCCGATTTCGCGCATGCCCAATCCGGCCTCACTGCTGCCACCGGCTTCTGCCGATACGGTTTTGTTGGGCACCGCACCGATGGGCTTGCCTTCGGGTGTGATGACGTATTTGTCTTTTTGCGTTTGGAACAAAATGGTGCCGAAGACCATACCGATACCGGCGGCAAGGAAACCCCATTTGAAGTCGCCCGGATTGCCGGTGTCGCCCAGATAACCGCAAACTAATGGCGAGAGGAACGCACCGAGGTTGATGCCCATGTAGAAGATGGTGTAGGCGGCGTCGCGGCGTCTGTCGCCTTCATTATACATCTGGCCGAGCATGGCCGAGATATTGGGTTTAAAAAAGCCGTTACCGACAATGAGCGAGATCAAACCACCCCACATAAAGATGGTTGCTGTAGCGATATTTTCGTAAAAGGAAGCACTGAAAAACATCAGGAACTGCCCGAGGGCCATAACAAGGCCGCCTACAAAAATAGAGCGGCGATTGCCCCAGTAGCGGTCGGCTACATAGCCGCCAATGAGCGGGGTGAGGTACACAAGGCCGGTGTAGCTGCCGTAGATTTCGGCGGCTTTTGCTTTTGAAAAAAGCAGGGCGTTAATCATGTACAGGGAGAAAATGGCGCGCATGCCGTAGTAGCTGAAGCGCTCCCACATTTCCGTGAAGAAGAGGAGGGCCAGTCCGCGCGGGTGTCCCCAAATTTCAGTATTATTTTTTTTCATGTGTGGTGTAGCTGTATTGTTCTCGTTGAAAAAGTGTTTGATCTTGTTTTTTCCGTTGTGGATTTACAAGGGCAAAAAAACGAAACAAAATACCTATTCTCACCTACTTAAGATTTTTTTATGACGAAGGCCTGCTTTTTTAGCAAATTTGTAGGGCAAAATAATCTGATGTTCCTTTTTTCGATGCCTAAAGCTGTATCTTTGCCCGCTTTTTTGGCACGGCTTTTTGTCGTGTAATTTTTATTATGAACAAGATTTCTACTTTCTCCCTTGTGCTGGCGCTGGCCTTTGTTGCCGCATGCACGCAAAATACGCCCAACAGCGGCAATGCCTCCATTCCAGGTACTGAAAAAACAGGCCCCGAACTCTGGAAAAATCAGGGCTGTAACCTGATAACCGATCAGGAAGTGGAGCAGCTATTTGGCATCGAACGGATGCGGGATATCCTTAATGCCCGCACCTTGCCGGATCAGACTTTTTGCCTGCGCACCTGGAATAAAGCCGACTGGAAGGAGCGCGAGCTGCACAATGAAAAAAACGGCACGCCCTGGAAAAACCCGAAAAATACACTGGTCGTGCAGGTGTTTGATTATACCTCTGAGGAACACGCCCGACAGCAAATGGAGCGCCTGCGCCGCGACCGCCGCCAAACTTACGAAGAAGATGTAACGGGCATTGGCGACGAAGGTCTGTGGTCCAACTCAACCGTTACGCTGCTGGTACGCAAAGGCCAGTATGTACTCAACCTCACGCTGGAGTACTACGATGAGCCGCACGAAAACCTCGGCAAGGCCAAAGAGGTGGCTGCGGTGGCGATAAAGAAGATTTAGAGCATGAATTCCCGAACATGCTCTAAAGCAGATAAAACCTGCCTCTAAGGCGCGGCCAGCACCGTTTTAAATACCCATTTTCCTTCAAGTTCAACTTGCAGGAAATACATCCCGGCAGGACATTGTGCTGCCGGGATATTTATTTGTGTGGCTTGCCCGGCGTCTATGTTGTAAACGATTTTACCATAAGTATCTGTGAGCCGAACCTGCCCGATCCGGCTTTGTGAGCGGAGCTTCCAGCTTGCTGCGGCCGGGTTCGGAAAAACGTCGAGCGTTGCTTCCTGTTCGGGGGAGAGGGTGGCAGTAGGGCTACAAACCAGTGCGTTCAGTCTGGCCCACAAGAGGTTGTCGAACACTACCGGCACCTGACCGCCCGGAACGGAGGAGGGGTTGCCCTGGCGAACAAGTACCCAGCCTTTGGAAGGGACGATGTGGATTTTCTGGTCGTTTTTGCCGAGTGCGGCGTACATATCGTCGGGTGCATTGGGGCATATTTTTCCTGGTACAACGAATTGTACGCCGGGTAGCATATAAGAAGGCTGTCCGTTGAGCCACCACAGGTATCCGTAGGATTTGTTCAATTCCTGGGAGCGGTGGGTCATGTTGTAAAAATAGGTCTGATTGCGCAGCAGGGTATCGCCGTTCCAGATGCCTTTGGCGAGTGTCAGCAGTCCAAATCGGGCCATGTCGCGGGCGCGGCCGTATTGGATATGATCGATCCAGAGGCCTCTCATGCCTACTTTGTCGAGTACGCGGGTTTTGGTAAATGCATTGATGCTTTGTCCGCTGGCGGCTTCAATCACTTCATGCAAAAGGTGGTAGGGAGTGTTGTGGTAGGCCCATCGGGTGCCGGCGTCAGCTTTGTAGACGAGGCATTCCGGGTCGAGGCAATTGTCGGGATCGGGGATGGCGGGCGTAGGGGGCAGGTTATCATCAAGGCCATTGCTCATACTGAGTTGGTGGCGGATGGTAATGAGGTCTTCTTTTTCGGGTGTACAGCTCGTCCAGCCTTGTCCGAGGTATTGACTGGTTTTGTCGCTGATCTGGAGAAGCCCTTCGTCCTGGGCCTGACCGATCAGGAATGCGGTCAGGCTTTTTCCGGCAGAAGCCCAGTACCAGAAGGAGTCCTGGGTATACGTGCCGAAGTATTTTTCCAGGACGATCTTTCCATCCTGCAGGAGGATAAACGACTTGGTATTATTTTGTTCAAGAAAGCGGTAGAGGCTGTCGACGCGTTCGGGGCAAAATCCCAGATTGGCCGGATTAATGGTTTGCCAGGTGTTGCCGGTATTGGGAGGAAAGTAGAGATTACTGTTTTGCGCATGGAGCAAAACGGTAAAGCAACATAGTAAAGGAAGCAGGAAAAATACGCGCATAGACGGCATACATGTTTGAGTGTTTGTGTATTTATGTGTTTTGGTGTTTTAGATATATGTTGATAAAACACTAAAATACCAAAACACATAAACACCAAAATAAGACCTCAATCCTGCGCATCGGTTTAATCGTCAGGGCAAAATAAAAGGTCTTTTTATCAGTTCCACAATTTCTCCGTCTTCGGGCAGGAAGAGCAGCATTTTTTCAGCGCTGAGTTCCAGCACTTGCGCCTGCCATTGTACGGGTCGGCCGGAGTAGTTGCTTGCTTCAAAAATATCGAGGCTCATACTTTTAGGGTTGAATACAAAGTGCCTTGATTCAGGCAGGTGAATGCTGCCGTCTTCAGGGTCTTTATTGTACAACGCCAGGGTGCTATCGGCAAAAAACACAGCGAAATAAGGCATTTCAATGGCTTCGCGTACGCGGTTGACCTCAACGGTACTGTCGCGTTCGGCCCAGCGCTCCAGGTTGCGGCGCTGGCGATTGCTTAGATCGGGGGAGTAGTCGCTGTCGTATCCATACCAGACACGAGCGCGTTGCTCGCGCACGTAATTGTACACTTTAAGTGCTTGAGGGAGGGCCGCTTGTGTTTTATCGACCTGAACGCCTTGTTCGGAGTAACGGACGAGCTCCCACTTGCCGATGAGGTTTTTGAGTTGCTGATCGGGGGTGGTTTGAGCCTGGGTATACAGGGTGCAAAGCAGGAGGCTCGCCAGTGCAGTAAGAGAAAAGTATTTGCGCATCATAATTTTTGTTTTGATGGGCATATAACGGGCAACTTATTCCCGAATTGCGGAAGCAGAGAACAAGCGCTACCGATGCAGTAATTATTTGCCGGCGTCGAACTCAAACAGGCGGTAAGCGCGAATTACTTTTTTCATTTCGTCAGGTGCGGCGTATACATCCGAAATGTCGTGGTCGGCAAGGCCATCCACCCATTTTTCCCAATCGTGGCCGGCTTCTTTTTTGAGTTTTCCGAACCAGGTGGTGGTGGCTAAGGCGATATTAAAATCGCGGAAACTCTCCCAGCTGCTGTTGTATTTCCGATAACAGCGGCCGTTACTGTTTTCTTTATCACCTTCCCAATCGCCAGAACATCCAAGCGCGAAATAGTTGTTGGCGGCCTCGGCGCAGTCGCGTTGACCGGCAAAGCTGTTGACATATGCTGCGGCGAGAATGACGCTCGCGGGGATACCGAATTTTTTTTGCTCGGCCGTAGCTACTTTATTAAAACGTTGGAAAAAAGCCACTGCCTGTTCTTCATTTACCGGCGCAACCACTTCGGTGCGTTTGCCGCCACCGGGCCACAGGCTCATTTGGTTCATCGCCGGATCCGGGGTAAGCGAAATACGCGCAGGAGCACTTTGTCTGTTGCCGAATTGCAGGAAATCAGGCAATCCTTTCTGGTAAAGCGCTACAATGAGCAATATACTCAGCAGCAGGTAAAATCCTTTGGTACGCACAAGCCGCCAGCCAATGGCGACCCAGCGATTTGTCCCTTTTTTCATAATTTAAACTCCCTGTTTTAAGGCATGATGAATGACCATTTATGCTTTCAGGGACAAATTTAAACACTATTTGTTTTATAAAAACATTTTTAACAAAAAAAGTTTTAAAAATTATTTCACTAATAATATAACTTATTGTTTTACAGTGCTTTAATTATTGGTACTGTATCAGTACCTGTTCGCAGGCTTCGTCGAGCAGTTCAAAAACGTGTTGAAAACCATTGTCATCATAGTAAGGATCGGGCACACTGCGTGCTGCGCCGGGGTGGGAGTAGTCGAGCATCAGGCGTACTTTTTGGCGTTGGGCCTCGGTCGTCGCGTGGCGCAGAATATCGGCATGGTTTCGGGTATCCATGGCAAGGATGAGGTCGAAGCGCTCGAGGTCTTCTGGTATAAACTGACGCGCGCGTTGGTCGGTGATATCGATACCGTTTTGGCGGGCTACGGCGATGGAACGCCGGTCGGGCAGTTCGCCGGCGTGCCAGTGTCCTGTTCCGGCGCTGTCGATGTGCCAGTTGAGTCCGGCCTGGGCTGCTTTAGTTTTCATAATACCTTCGGCGAGCGGGCTTCGGCAGATATTGCCGAGGCAGACCATTAAAATACGCATATTGAGTTGGTGTTAGTTGGCACGAATATCCACAGAAATTTTCAGATTCGCAAACCTGTGGCCATGCACCATGCGTATATCAGTACTTTGGAGGAAAATTAAAAATCGATTAGGATTTCGTTAAATTGATGTAATGTCTATAGGCTATTTTGCAAATAAGGGCTATTGCAAAATATATGCGGGAAATGTCGATTTTTTATTAAACAATATGAGTTTTGTGTCAAATGGGTATTTCAAAAATATAGGACATCTGATGTGACCCTGTAGGTATTCTTGCGTAAAAGTGCTGTTGTACTGTCGGGACAAGTGGCGTGCACTTTGTTTTTGGCATAAAACTTGCACTTTTAGAGCGGCCTAAAAATCCGGGATTGTCCTGATGCACTTAGCGTTACCCGGATTTGAAGACTACTGCTTGTTTTGAAAAGTGATTTTAGAAGACGGAAAAGACGTGTTTATCAGCGTGTTTTCGGTACTTATAGTCAGAAAAATTAGAGTCAAATGCGACTCTAAGGCAGTGGCCGAGGAACCAGTCTGCTGGGGGGTAAGACTGGTTTCCTCACCACGTAAGCTTCTGCTCTACTTTTCTTTGTGCGCTGTGGCGCTTTGTTTTTCCTACCTATTTTATTGGAGCTTGTTCGCAGGATTATGAATACCCGAACAGGCCGTCAGTATTTAAGACTTGCTCCGATTGGGGCGGGTTTTACACGTATTTTTACTTGTGCAGGCATTGTTATTAGTACGGGGTACTAAAGTAATTTTACGTTTATGATGTTTGCAGAGATGACAAAAGTCTACTTTGTTTTAGTGAAATAATGTCAAAAATTTGATCGGTATTGCTTTGTTATAGTTAATTTGTGCCACAATCGTTTGTTCATTTATAAAAACAATCTTTCCTATCGTGAACGATCATTTTTACAATCCCAGGAATGCTGCAGCAGCACTCTGGGCAAGTTCGGCCGAGCGTGCGGCCAGAACGCTGAACCCGGATTTATCAACCAACGAAATCCGGAATCTTCCGATGATGCGCGGTGTTTACAAACAATTGCGTGCCATGACCGCCGGGCAATTGCTGGAAAAACCCGCTCCTGATGCTTCGAAAGAAGACATTGCAGCCTGGCTTTCGCAACACTTTTTGATTGGAGGCACTGTAGGCGTGGAAATGAAAGCGGCAACTGATTACAGCGACATTGATCCTTATCAGTTGTACCTCTACGCCATCAATTACTACAATGACAATCACGACATTGCCGATTTCAGCACCGATGATATCCTGGGCTTTGCCCTCTGTCTGATCATCTGGTACATTGTCAACCAGGGTACCGCAGAAGTTGCCGAGCTGAATCTGGTTAAAGACTTTTTGATTGATTTTGTTGCATTATTACCGATTCCGGGATCTTTTTTGCTGGAATTCATCAATGCTGAGGTAGAGGCCTTGGCAGCGGCAATTCATGCAGGGATGGGAACTGATGCCGATTTTGCTTATCGCAGCCCCAGTTACACGGACAGCCACTCCAGCAGCCCTTATGTGGCCCTGAACTGGAAAATGCCTGATGATGCACAAGTGATTATGTTGGGCGACTGGGGAACCGGAATGGATGATGCCAAAGCGTTTCTGAAAGCACTCTGGAAAAAAGCGTATCAGAATCTCCCGAGTCGCCAGATTGTCTTTATTCACCTCGGCGATATTTACTATTGCGGCTTGCCCGAAGAGTGTGAAAATTATTTCTATGATATTTTCTATGCTGTAGCCAGCGAACTGAGTACTGAATTGGCGGGTTACAGCAGCAGCCATCCTTTCGATCCCCGTCCTCCCATCTTCACTATTCCTGGCAACCACGAGTATTACTCCAACGGTGCAGGGTATTTCAAAATGCTCGACAAAATATTCACCGACTGGAACGGCGGCAACCAAAACAAACGCCAGCGTTGCAGCTTCTTCTGCCTGCGCTCCAATAACGGCAGATGGCAGTTTCTCGGGATGGATACCGGACAGGCCGATCACGATGCACTCAGCGACGCTTTGCGTTCCGGCGCAGATATTGTCCCAATCAATAAATGGGTTGGCGATATTAAAGATTGGGTGGATGACTGGCCCAGCTGGGTTCCGAGCTGGATTAAGAGTTGGCCGGAATCCGTACTCCAAGTGTACTACAACGTAGTAGGCCCGCATGCACCTGCACTTCAGAAAGATGAAGCTTCCTGGCATCAGGATCGCCTGAAAAGCAGTGAATTCAGTGGCTCAACGATCCTGCTCTCACACCACCAACTGTTTTCTCAGGAGGCAAAAATTGACTACAACAGCCCGCAATACCTGAACTTGAACCTTAAAAAAGTCTTTAGTCCAAGCTTTGGCTCTACAGGCGCATGGTTCTGGGGGCATGAGCATACCTATGCCATGTACAAAGACGGGCAACAAGGCCTGAACAAGGGCCGATTGCTGGGTAGCAGTGCTTACGAAGCCACCAATGAGAACGATACCCCGTATGCCAATAATTATCCAAACATCCAGTTCAGTCCGGATATGTTTAATACATATTATGGCGGGCAAACGGATCCGGTAAAAATTATCGGGCAAAATTCATCGGGCTTACTCAGCCACGCCGCCGCAATTTTGACTTTTGATGATGATACCCATGATGTGCAGGTCGACTATTATACGTTCCCGGCCTGGAGTCAGTTGGATACGCCACCAACAAGTCCCAGCCTCACGCTTATTGCTACGGAATCCATTTCCCATGATTCGGACGACTATGTAAGCCTGTCTGCTTCCTGGATTGGCAATAGGCAGGCGAGCTATAAAGACAGCCACAACAACACGAAAAATTTTGATACGGAAAGCGCTCCAAGCGCAGCCTGTTTTAATAAGATGTTGTACGTGGCGTATAGGAATGAATCCAATAATCTGGCATGGTTCAGCTCGGATATTGAAAACTACAAACCAACAGCTTCCAGCTCCAGTTCGCAAAACCCAACCTGGCAGGATCATGGGCAAATTGAATTTGGCGGCAATGCAATTGGAACAGAGCACAGCATTGCGTCTTTGTTTGCAAACAATGTGTGGTACATCTTTTATGTCAACACCAGCAATCATGTCGCCCTGATAACCTGTACCGTTAAAGAAAACGGCCGTACCTGGAAAAATGTAGGGGAGTTACTGGATGGTTCCAATACCATAAAAACCACGTCGGCTTGTACAGCTTGTTTTTACGAAGGTAAAATTTATGTCGTGTATCTGGACGACGATCAGAACAGCGACAAATCCTACAATGTCAAAACCTGCTCCTATGACCCGCTTCAAACCGGCACTATGACCGCTGTGGTGCGGCAGGGTATACTGCAAGATAGTACCGGCAAAACAATTACAGGTATTCAGGTGGCAGCAACCGGGTACAGTGGAAGCAAGGGCGGTGATGATAATTTTATGATGCTCGTTACGATGGATAAAGACGGAGATATCAAGTGGACGAAAACGACGGATCCGGATTCCAACACGTCTTATTCAGAATGGACGATTATCAATACCACCAAGGCAAACAGCCATGGCTCCACCACCACGGATTATTTGAAATCTTCCGCAGGGGTTTCGCTGAATTATTTCCGGGGCGCCATTATGATGGTTCGGGTCGACGGTAGCCAATACCTCAAGGCTGTGGTTTTTGACCTCAAAGAACAGAAGTGGTATGGTGATGATCCGGTAGATGTACATGCCAACGACACCAGCAAGAGCGCGGAAATTGCACAAAGCTCGCACTTCCCCTCTCTGGCGGTAGTTCCAGGCGGTTTGTTCCTTATCTATCGCGGGAATACAAACAACGAGATCTACTGGTGCTACAGCTAAATCAGGTTTTCTGATGTTTCTTCTTCGCCGCCGGGAACAGGATGTTGTTCAGAATAAGCCTGTATCCCGGTGAGCGGGGATGTAATTCCAGATCGGTTGGCGGATCACCCACGATGTGGCGGT
The DNA here is from genome assembly GCA_017303875.1 of Chitinophagales bacterium. Classification (GTDB taxonomy): domain Bacteria; phylum Bacteroidota; class Bacteroidia; order Chitinophagales; family Saprospiraceae; genus M3007. Next base: position 84,490 of record JAFLBP010000016.1, read on the forward strand.
AGTCCTCAGGGTCGTGACCGCCATAAAATGTCCAGAACCCGTAACCGTAAGTGCCGTGAATGTAACGCGCTTCGGTTGCGGGTTTATTATCGCCCATAATCAGCACATTGGGCTTCAAATATTTTTTGATAAATGCCGTATTCTGGCCCATAAAACCCTTTACGGTGCGGGTATGGCACTGGGTGAGCATGGTGGGCACCGGATCCCATTTCGCCGAAAAATCGAAGAGGTTGAAATAATCCTGCTCCATCGGCACATTGCGGCTCAGGTTGTTGTCGATAGACGAATGTTCGTAAATATTAGGGTCGGTGAGTACCTGAAAATCGCGGAACGCAAAACACTTGCTGTAATCTAATTTGCTTTGAAAACCCGGATCAATGGGGTCGCCGTCGAAAACGGTGGCGCAAATGTCGGTGCCGTTGGCCGCCAGGGCAATATCGTAGGTATCGGTTGCCGAACACATGGCAAACATAAAACCACCGCCGGCAACGTATTCTGAAATCTTTTTGGCAACGGCCAATTTGAGCTGACTCACCTTATCAAAACCATTGAGGCGCGCCAGGTTTTCCATCACGCGCACATGCTCGCGATACCAGGGCTGTCCGCCAAAACTGGCGTAAAACTTCCCGTACATACCCGTAAAATCTTCGTGGTGCAGGTGCAGCCAGTCGTACTCGCTGAGTTTACCTTGCAGCACCTCGGTGTCGTACACTACATCATAGGGAATTTCGGCGTAGGTGAGCACGAGGGTAACGGCGTCGTCCCAGGGCTGTATGCGCTCGCCTTTTTCGTTTTTATCAGGTGTATAAACCGCGATTTTAGGCGCTTTTTCCAATTTAATGACATCCTGATTGACCTCCGGATTCAGAATCTGCTCCTGAATGGCCGCAAACTGCGCATCTGCAATGACTTCAAAACTCACATCGCGCGTGCGGCATTCCTTTTCAAAGGTAGCCGTATAAGGAAAAACAAAACTGCCGCCGCGATAATTCAGCAACCAGTACGCCTCCACGCCCTGCGAAATGACCCAATACGTAATGCCGTAGGCTTTGAGGTGGTTGCGCTGCGTGGTTTCATCCATGGGCAGCAACATATAAGAAGCGCGGGCCTGCGAACTGAGGCAGGCGAAAAAAGCGATGATCAGTAGTGTTTTTTGCATGTTTACGGTTTGGGTAAACGGTTTAGTCGGCAAAATTACAGGTTTTCAAATGCCTGTGTCGATATTTGGGGCGATATTGAAAATTTCACCCTCGCATGAAACGACTATTTGCGCTCATTGTTTTGCTCGCGTTGTCCGTACCGGCATTTACGCAGAAAAAAATTACCCTCGACGACTGCTTTTTTTCTTTCCGCTTTTATCCGGAATACGGGCCTGATTTTCAGTACCTGTCCGATGGACATCGCTACGCAGCAGTCGACGAGCGCAACCCTCAGCGTATACACCTGCACGATTTGCGCCGCCCGGAATTCGATTCTGTGCTGACGCTGGAGCTGCCCGAAGAAGCCCGCGGCTACGACCAGTTTGAATTCAGCGCCGACGATAAATTACTCGTGCTGCGCAGCGAAACGGTACCCGTGTACCGCCACTCGGTACTGGCCCGCTATTTTGTCTATGATTTTGCAAGCCGCAAAACGCAAGCCATTGCCGCCGGCAATACACTGCAATTTTTCGCCCTCTCGCCCGATGGTAAACGCGCGGCTTTTGTCCGCGACAACAATATTTACTGGCAAAATCTTGCCGACGGCAGCATCACTCAGGTAACAACCGACGGCCGCCGCAATGCCATCCTCAACGGCCTGCCCGACTGGCTCTACGAAGAGGAGTTCAGCCCTTCCGACGGCGATGGCATGCTTGCGCTGCAATGGTCGCCCAACAGCGAGCAAATTGCATTCCTTCGCTTCGATGAAAGCCGGGTGCCGCAATACCGCATCGCCTGGTACGAAGGGGAAATTTACCCCCGCGACTCGGTGTACAAATACCCGAAAGTGGGCGAGGCCAACGCGGTGGTGAGCGCACATATTCACGAGCTGCGCAGCGGCAAAACCAAACCCTGCGATACGGGCAAGGATCCCGATGTGTATTTGCCACGACTTTTCTGGACACCCGATGGCCGCTTAGCTGTGCTGCGCACCGACCGCTACCAACGCCAGGCCGATCTGCTGCTCTTCAGCTACAAAAACGCCGGCGTTTCGGTGTTGCCGGCCAGCCTGATTCCCGCAGAAAAAGATGAAGCCTACGCCGATGTGACCATCGCCAATAAACTTGTTTTTTTAAAAAACAGCCCGCATTACCTCTGGATGGACGAAAAAACGGGCTTCAACCGCATCACGCGCTACCCGATGAACCCGGCCGCTGCCGAGGCGCCGCTGGCGCTTACGCCCGCCGGGGTGGAGGTGACGAATTTTTATGGCATAGATGAAAAAACGGGTAAAATCTATTACCAGACCGCCAGCCCGACGCCAATGGACCGGCAGGTTTGGGAAAGTTCGCTTCAGGGCGGCGAACCGCGCCTGCTGACGCCGAAAATTGGCTGGAACGAGGTGATCTTTAGTCCGGATTTTGAATATTTCACCCATACCTGGTCGGATGCCAACACCGCGCCCATCGTCACGCTGGAACGACTCGACGGCACACTGATTGAAACCTTTACCGACAACCGCCGCCACGCCACCCAGCGCGCGGATTTTGGATTTGGTAAAAAAGAGTTTGTTCAAATTCCCATTGGCAAGGGCCTAAGCCTGAATGCCTGGATTTTGAAACCCGCCAATTTTGACCCCAATAAAAAATACGCGCTGCTGATAGATATTTACGGTGGCCCCGGCTCTCAAACCGTTAAAAATGAATACGATGGCTTCATGGGCCCCTGGCACCAGATGCTGGCGCAGGAAGGCATACTTGTGGCCAGCGTAGACAACCGGGGCACCGGCGGTCGCGGCCGGGATTTTAAAAAATGCACCCAATTGCAACTCGGCAACTTAGAAACCCAGGATCAGATCAGTGCCGCCAAATGGTTTGCGCAGCAGCCCTACATTGATGGCAGCCGCATCGGTATCTGGGGCTGGAGCTTCGGCGGTTACCTCAGCACCTCCTGCATCCTGAAAGGCTCGGAAACCTTCAAAATGGCGATGGCTGTGGCGCCCGTGACCAACTGGAAATGGTACGACAGCGCCTACACGGAGCGGTTTATGCACGGCATCAGCGACAACAAAAGCGGATATGAAGATAATTCGCCCATTAATTTTGTGAAAAAACTGAAAGGCGGCAACTACCTCGTTTGTCATGGCAGCGCCGACGATAATGTACACTGGCAACACAGCGTGGAACTCATCAACGCCCTGATTGCCGAAAACAAGGAATTTGAAACCTGCTTTTACCCCAATCGCAACCACGGCATCAGCGGCGACAATGCCACGCGCCACCTGTTCGGGCGCCTGACGGCGTTTTTGAAAGAAAAACTTTGATAGATAATCGCCTCTATGTCAGCACCATCCCATCTTGATACCCTGCGCGAACTCCTGCGCCAGGAACGCGAAGAAGACCTGCGCCTGTTTCAGCAAACCATACGCCAGCAGCCGCTCAGCGAACGCGTGGAAAAGGGCTACTCCTGGTACCCCGTCACGGTGGTGCAAACGGGCTTTGCGCTGGGCGACAAAGCATTTGTCGTGCTGGAACGCACCACCCGCCTCGGCGAACCCCACCAGCTTCGGGCCGGACAAACGGTCAGTTTTTTCTCCAACGCCCCACATGCCGAAGAGCCGGAGCGCAACGGCGTGGTCAACTACGTGGAGCGCAACCGCATGAAAATCATTCTTAACGCCCGCGATGTACCCGATTGGATCAATCAGGGCCTGCTCGGCGTGGATCAGTTGTTCGACGACCGCAGCTATCAGGAAATGGATCGCGCGCTCGTACGCGCACTCAACGCTAAAGGCGACCGCCTGGCCGAACTCCGTGATCTCTTTTGTCCGCGCCCCGGCCTGCATACCCCGCCCGCAGTGCCCCTCGACCCCGAAACAGTAGCCGCAGCGGCCAACCCCATCCTGCAAAACCTCAACGAAAGCCAGAAAATGGCCGTGATGAACATCCTCGCTACCCGCGACAGTGCCATCATACACGGCCCGCCAGGTACTGGCAAAACCACCACTCTGGTAGCGGCTATACGCCTGCTCTGCGAGCGGGAAAGCACCGTATTGGTAACGGCCCCCAGCAATACCGCCGCCGACCTGCTCACCGAACGCCTCGCCGAAGCCGGCCTGAACGTGGTGCGCGTCGGCAACATCAGCCGTGTAGACGACCATATTTTACCCCATACCCTGGACGCACTGCTGGCCAAACATCCCGACAGCAAACACATTAAAAAAGTAAAAATAGAAGCGGCCGAGGCCCGCCGACAGGCACGGCGCTTCAAACGCAGCTTCAATGCCGAAGACCGGCGCGAGCGCGAACACCTCAAACAGCAGGCCCGCGAGCTGGAAGCCTGGTCGCGCACCCTTGAAGATCGCCTGCTCGATGAAATCCTGAGCGGCGCTCAGGCCATCACCTGTACCCTCGTCGGCGCGGCGCACCCTGTGCTGGAACGTTACAAATTCCGGACCTGCATCATTGACGAGGCCGCCCAGGCCTTAGAGCCGGCCTGCTGGATACCGATGGGCAAAAGCAGCCGCGTTATCCTTGCCGGCGACCCGTTTCAGTTGCCGCCAACCGTCAAAAGCCTCAAAGCGGCGCGGGCGGGTTTGTCGGAAACCCTCATTGAGCGGGCCATCAAAATTTTGCCCGACCGGGTGCATTTGCTGCGTGTACAGTACCGTATGCACCAGGCCATTATGAATTTTTCCAACAATTATTTTTACGACGGCGCGCTGGAAGCACATGATTCCGTGCGCGAGCGCCGCCTGTTTGCCGTGGAAAGCGACAAAGACACCCTCACCGTTTTTGATCCCGTTATTTTTGTGGATACTGCCGGCACCGGCTTTGAGGAAAAGGTGCAAAAAGGCAACGAAGGCGCCATGAGCCGTTTCAACCCGGAAGAGGCCCTGCTGATCCGCGAAGTGCTGCTGCGCCTGCACAAAAGTTTTCCCGACAACAGCGATATGCCTTCGCTGGGCGTTTTATCGCCTTACCGGGAGCAGGTGAATGTACTGGAGCAGATGTTTCGCGACGATGAGGCGTTTACGGCCTTGTTGGCCACAAAAGTTGGGCGCCACAAACTGGAAGACATCGCACCCGTGAGCCAGGGCAACATGGTGGTCAATACCATTGACGGTTTTCAGGGGCAGGAACGAGATGTGATTTGTATCAGTTTGGTGCGTTCCAATGCCAAGGGAGAAATTGGGTTTTTGAGCGATTACCGGCGCATGAACGTTGCCATGACCCGCGCCCGCAAGCTGCTGATTGTAGTGGGCGATTCGGCGACCATCGGCAACAACCCGTTTTATGCCCGATTTTTGGAATACTGCGAGCAAAACGGCCGATACCAGAGTGCCTGGGAGTACATGGCCTGAGGTTTTGCGCGCTTTGCTGCAATAATTATGTACTTTTGCCGCCCGAAACATTATTTCGCTGAAAAAACAACACATGAGCGCAACCCTGTCCATCGTCATCCCGGCTTACAACGAGGAAAAAACGATCCACCTGATCCTGAATAAAATCAAGGCGGTAGAGCTGATCGGCGGCCTGCAAAAGGAGATCATCATCACCAACGACTGCTCCAAAGACGACACAGAGGGCGCCATTCAGCGCTATATGGCAGCCAACCCGGACGTGCACATCCGCTACCTGCGCCACGAGGTGAACCAGGGCAAAGGCGCGGCCCTGCATACCGGCATCCAACACGCCGGCGGAGACTACATCATCATTCAGGATGCCGACCTGGAGTACGATCCGGCGGAGTACAACATCCTGCTGCGGCCTATCCTCGACGGTTTTGCCGATGTGGTGTTTGGCTCCCGTTTTATGGGTGGGCGTCCGCACCGCATCCTGTTTTTCTGGCACAGCATCGGCAACAAATTCCTGACTTCGCTCTCCAACGCCTTTACCAACCTCAACCTGACCGACATGGAAACCTGCTACAAGATGTTCCGTTCGGACATCCTGAAGGGCATGTCGCTGAAAGAAAAGCGTTTTGGTTTTGAGCCGGAGGTGACAGCGCGGGTGAGCCGCATCCCCAATGTCCGGATTTACGAGGTGGGTATTTCCTACTATGGCCGCACGTATGCCGAGGGCAAAAAAATCGGCTGGAAAGATGGTTTCCGGGCGATTTATTGCATTTTGAAGTATAATTTGTGGGCGAAGTAGGGGTTTATTGGAGGCAAAGAAAGATCAGGAAGCTGTGCAGGGCGAGTATGAGGCTCAGCCTTTGATAACCAAAGGTGTCACTCGATTTATAGATTAAAATATATTAACAGCATAGATTTTTAGATTCAGTAACATTATACTGATTAATCCTCCGTCCACCTTGGACATGCTTCAAGCTTTATAAACCAGAACCGGCACATAACCAGGTGCCGCGTTAATTGATATGTTCAAAGTTTTATCTGGTAAGCCATTACTTTACGAATTATTGTATGAAAGAATAATTCAAGTACTCGTCGTATTTCCTTCCTGATTGGTCGAACAGGCAAGCGCGCAACCCGCATTCGGGTGATAACTTGAATCTCGAATGACCGCAAAATGGCATTCAGAAAAAACCAAACCATTCATTTTTTAAAAATCAACCTTATGGAATTCTTGTTCAAAATACTCAGCTTCTGGTGGGTATTTTTGCTGCTGTTTGCACTCATCCTCTATCGCCAGGTCTTTCAGTTGCTGGGCATTATTTTTATTCCCGAAGACAAAATCGGCTTAGTCACCAAAAAGTTTGTGCTTTTCGGCCCCAACAAAGAACTGCCTGATGGCCGTATTATCGCCACGAAAGGCGAGGCGGGTTATCAGGCGCAAACCCTCGCACCCGGTATTTACTTCTGGAAATGGATCTGGCAATACGAAATTAAGCAGCAGCCTTTGGTGATCATTCCCAATGGTAAAATTGGCTTGCTGGTGGCCAAAGACGGCCTTGAACTGAAATCCGGCCGCGTGCTGGCTCCGGCCGTCGCCTGCGACAGTTTTCAGGATACGGTGGCTTTTTTATCCAATGGCGGCCAAAAAGGACGGCAGGCAGGATACCTCACGGCAGGTACTTACCGTATCAATACCTTCCTGTTTGATATTACGCTGGCCGACATGACCCGCGTGGAGGAAAACCGCGTAGGTATTGTCACAACCCTCGACGGCGAACCCATCGAAGCGGGCAATATCGCCGGTAAACAAATAGAAGGACACCAAAATTTCCAGGATGCCGACGCATTCCTCCGCGCCGGCGGCAATCGCGGTCTGCAACAACAGGTGGTGCTCGCCGGCTTGTACAACTTCAACCCCTGGTTTGTGCAGATTGAACAAATGGAAATGGTTACGGTGCCCATCGGTTATGTCGGGGTGGTCAACTCTTATGTCGGGTCGGAAGGCGCCGACGTGAGTGGCGTCGAATTCCAGCACGGTAATATAGTGTCCAAAGGCCATAAAGGCGTTTGGGCAGAACCTTTCGGTCCGGGTAAATATCCCCTCAACCTGTACACCATGAAGGTGGAATTGGTGCCTACCACTAACTTAGTGCTCAACTGGGCCAATGCGCGCTCCGAATCGCACAACCTGGATCGCCATCTGTCAACCATCACGGTTCGCTCGCGCGACGGCTTCCCGTTCAACCTCGATGTTTCGCAAATTATCCACATTCCGGCCACCGAAGCGCCAAAAGTGATTGCCCGGTTCGGTACGATGGGTAATCTGGTCAGCCAGGTGCTCGAACCCACCATCGGCAACTACTTCCGTAACTCGGCGCAGGATGCCGACGTGATTTCATTCCTGACCAGCCGTAAAGAACGTCAGGACAGTGCCCGGGAACATATTCGCCGTGTACTGACCGAATACAATGTAAACGGCGTAGACACCCTGATCGGCGATATTGTGCCGCCCGAAACCCTGATGAAAACGCTGACCGATCGCAAATTAGCCGAAGAACAAAAAGCAACTTACGAAAATCAGCGATTGGCCCAGCAAACCCGTCAGACCCTCGAAAAAGAGACCGCTATTGCCGATATGCAAAAAGAAATTGTTCAGGCACAGCAAGGGGTGCAAATCGCCGAACGCGTCGCCGAATCGGCTGTAAAAAAAGCCAACGGTGAGGCGCAGGGTATCAAAATACAGGCCGAAGCCGATGCTGAAAAAGTAAAATTGCTTGCCGGTGCCGATGCCGAAAAAGTACGTATGATGGGTAATGCCGAAGCTGAACGCACAAAAGTGACGGGCGACGCCGAGGCTGCTAAAATCCTGGCTATCGGTAAATCCAATGCCGAATCATATGAATTACAGGTTGAAGCGATGGGCGGAGAACAGTTTGCCCGCCTGAAAATCATGGAAGTGATCGGTAAAGAAGGCGTGAAAATTATACCCGACGTACTGATCGCCGGTGGCGAGGGCGGCAGCTCCATCGTTGATCTGTTGGGTATTAAATTGCTCGAACAGTGGAAAAAAGACGGCAAATTGCCTGAAGGACAGGCTTGATATTGCTGCGTTTTTGAATAATAGCACGCTACATCCGTCGTTCTGACGTGGTGTAGCGTGTTTTTTTATGGCGAGCACCCCAAATGCCAAAAACAAAAAACCCCATCCCGCTTGCACGAGATGAGGCTTTTTTGTGGTACCTCCCAGAATCGAACTGGGGACACATGGATTTTCAGTCCATTGCTCTACCAGCTGAGCTAAGGCACCCTTTGCTGAAAAGCGGGGCAAAGATAAGCGCTTTATTTTTATACCGCCAAATGTTTTTTGAAAAAAATATTTAGCCCCACCCAATACCAAAACACGCAAACACAAAAACACCCAAACACTTACCCCCCTTTCCTATCTTTGCCCACATGTTCGCTTACCGACTTATCGCACCCGTCGCCATCCTGGCCGCAATCGCCGCCGGATTGGCCATCTACCTCAACGAGCACCGCTACGGCTACGTCATGGCTGTACTGCTCGCCATCTGTGCCGCCATCTATTTCCTCAGCGGCGAAATCAACTGGTGGTACTACTCCCGAAATCCGCTGCCCATGCCCGAAGGCCTGCGCCCTATCCTCGCCAAAGGCATACCTTTTTATCAGCAACTCTCCCCCGAAGAAAAAAAACGCTTTGAGCACCGAACCATGCTGTTCCGTATGGGTACCGACTGGACACCCACGGGCTGGGGTGAAGATGCCGAAACGCTGCCTCCCGATGTGGAAGTCGCTCTGGCTGCCCAGGCGGTCACCCTCACGTTTAAAGACGACAATATCCTGCTGGAACCTTTTGAAAAGGTGATCGTTTATCCGCGTGCATTCCCCACGCCGGATTATCAATACGCCCACGCCTCAGAACTTTACGTGCCCGACAGCTGCCTGCTTTTTTCAGCTGAAACGCTCATGCTCGCCATCGCACAGCCCGGACAATGGTACAATATCGGCTTGCACGAATACGCAAAAGTATGGCTGCTGCGCTATCCGGAGCGCCGCTTGCCCGACTTCCCCGATACGCCCGAAACCTGGGCGACTTTACAGGAGATCAGCAGCATGCCGCGCACGCACATCGAATCTGTTATCGGGTTGAAGGAGCCGGTTTCGCCTGTCCCGGTGGCGCTGCACCATTTTTTTATGTTTAGAGAAAAATTTGTGTCTGCTTTTCCGGAAGCAAGTGCCGTTTTCAAACAGTATTTTATTTGAGCTGTTTACTTTTGCGTTATGAAAGTTACCGATCATTTCAAAAAGGCCAAGGGCAAAACCCTGCTTTCCTTCGAAATTCTGCCCCCGCTCAAGGGCGGCAGCATGGAGTCCATTTTCAAAATCCTCGACGCGCTGATGGAGTTCAAGCCACCGTTCGTGGATGTGACCTACCACCGCGAAGAGTTTATTTATAAAAAACGCCCCTCGGGCTATTATGAAAAAACAGCCATCCGCAAGCGTCCCGGCACCGTCGGCATTTGCGCGGCCATTATGCACCGCTATGGTGTAGACGCCGTACCACACCTCATCTGCGGCGGTTTCAGCGTGGAAGAGACGGAAAATGCACTCATCGACCTGAACTTTCTCGGTATCAATAATGTGCTGGCCCTGCGCGGCGATGCCCGGCAGTTTGAAGACAAATTTGTGCCGGAAGAAAATGGCCATAAATACGCCTCCGATCTGGTGAAACAGGTGGTGGCGATGAATCAGGGACATTATTTAGACCTCAATATCCAACACGGCGAACCCACGGATTTTTGCGTCGGCATTGCCGGCTACCCGGAAAAACATTTTGAGGCGCCCAACTTAGAAATGGATCTCCATTACACGAAAATGAAAATGGATGCGGGCGCGCATTACATTGTTACACAGATGTTTTTCGACAATCGCCACTATTTTGATTATGTGGAGCGCTGCCGTGCGGCCGGAATTGACGCCCCCATTGTGCCGGGCCTCAAGCCGATTACCAAGCGCTACCAGCTGACGTCGATTCCCCGCAAATTTTATATCAATTTCCCCGACGATCTGGTAAAAGCGGTCATGAGTGCCAAAGACGACGATGCCGTGCGCCAAATCGGGATGGAATGGTGTATCGCACAATCGCGCGAACTCAAAGCCGCCGGCGTGCCTTGCCTGCACTACTACACCATGAGCGATTTTGAATTGGTGCAAACCATCGCCAAATCCGTACTCTGAGCTTATGCGCCGGTTCGGACTCATCGGCTACCCGCTGGGCCATTCTTTTTCACAGCGCTTTTTTACGGAAAAATTTGAACGGGAGGGCATCGCCGACGCGCGTTACGAATTGTTTCCGTTGGAAAAAATAGAAGATTTTCCGGCCCTGCTGCTGGCGCAGCCCGGGCTTTGCGGCCTGAATGTCACGATTCCGCATAAAACGGCCATTATCCCCTACCTGCATGCACTTGATGCGACGGCCGAAGCGGTCGGCGCAGTCAATTGCATCCGCATAGAAGGTGAAAAACAGATTGGGTTCAACACCGACGTAATCGGTTTTGAGCGCGCCTTTCTCAAAGCCGCCGGCCCGATCGGGTCGAACGACACTGCGCTTGTGCTCGGCAATGGCGGCGCGGCGCGTGCCGTGGCTTTTGTGCTGCGGAAAAACGGAATTTCTTATAAAATCGTCGGGCGCAGAACGGCGCCGGACATAAACTTGCGTTTCGACGAATTGACGCAAGAAATCCTCCTTTCAACGCGTTTTATCATCAATACCACCCCCCTCGGCACCTTCCCGAATACACAGGAAATGCCGCCCCTGCCCATCGCATTGCTCGGCCCGCAACATTTGGTTTACGATCTTGTGTATAATCCGGCCGAAACCTTACTTTTGCAGCAAGCCGCCACGCGCGGCTGCCAAATACAGAACGGTTTGGAAATGCTGTATTTGCAGGCGGAAGCAGCGTGGGAAGTATGGAATATGCACTATGACAACAGTCGACTTTAAAAATACCGAAATCGCCTTTTCGCACCTCAGCGACCGCGAATTAGTACGGGCAGCCTGGCTCTTCAAACTGATGAGCAAACCCTCGCTCGTCAAATTCGGCTCAAGCCTCGGGCTTTGGGCTGTGGAGAAAAATTTGCCTTTTGCCGAAAAAGCCGTCAAACAGACGATTTTTAAGCAATTTGTAGGCGGAACGACCCTGCTCGACGCACAGCCGGCCATTGATCACCTCGCAAAATTCAATACCCTCACCGTACTGGATTACGGCGCTGAAGCCAAACAAACGGAACTCGATTTCAACCATACCATGAACGAGAATATCCGGGCCATCGACTTCGCCTCCCGCGCCCAAAGTATTCCCGTGGTGAGTACCAAAATCACGGGTCTGGCCCGTTTTGAACTGCTCGAACGCATTCAGGATGCCGCCACACTCTCCCGCGATGAGCTGGCCGAGTACCGGAATGTGCTCAAACGCGTAGACGCCATCTGCTACCAGGCTTCCAGCAAAGGCATCAGCATTTTTATTGATGCGGAAGAAAGCTGGATTCAGGATACCATCGACCACCTCGTCTGGCTGATGATGAAACGCTACAACCGCGAACGGGTAGTGGTGTACAACACTTTCCAGATGTATCGCAAGGACCGCCTGCAATTCCTTATGGAAAGTTATGACCGCGCCCGCGCCGAAGGTTTTCTGCTCGGCGCTAAACTCGTGCGCGGCGCTTACATGGAAAAAGAAGGTAAACGCGCCGAAGCAAAAGGCTACGAAAACCCCATTAACCCAAGCAAACAAGCCACCGACGACCATTACAACACCGCCCTGCGTTTCTGCGTGGACAACCTCAAACATATAGCCGTGTGCAATGCCAGCCATAATGCCGACAGCAATATGCTGCTCGTAGAACTGATGGATAAAAAGGGTATTGCCCACGATCACGCCCATTGCCTGTTCAGTCAGTTGTACGGCATGAGCGATAATATTACCTTCAACCTCGCCAATGCCGGTTTCCGGGTAGGCAAATACCTGCCTTATGGCCAGGTGAGCGACGTGGTGCCCTACCTCATCCGCCGCGCACAGGAAAACACCTCCGTCACCGGAGATGTCGGCCGCGAACTGGCGTTTATTATGGCCGAAGTGAAAAGAAGGGGGCTTTAATAGGTGTTTTAGTCTTTTGGTGTTTAAGTGTTTAAGTGATTTTTACACTAAAACACAAAAACACTTAAACACCAAAACACTCATAAATACTTAACACCAAAACACTCGAATAAAATGTCAGAACCTCAGCACCTCATCCGCGTTAAGGCACAATTGCAGGCCAAACGAATGCCTTTGTACCAGAAGCTCATCCGTTGGATGTGGCGACTGCTGCTGGGGGGCGTGGCGGCAGTAATTCTCTTTTTGCTCTTCCTGAATTTCACGGCGATTCCGTCGTTCCGGGATTTGGAGGACCCAAAATCTGCACTTGCCTCTGAGGTGTTGGCCAACGATAACCGCGAGGTGCTTGGCCGTTATTTTCGCGAAAACCGCGTGCCGGTTGCTTATGAAAAGTTGAACCCGCATTTGGTAAAGGCATTGGTTTCCACAGAAGACGAGCGTTTTTTTGAACACTGCGGTATCGATTACCGCGCTATTGGCCGCGTTGCGGTGCGCACGGTACTGATGGGCGATAAAAGCGCCGGCGGTGGCTCGACCATTACCCAGCAGCTGGCTAAAATGCTGTATTCCGACCGGAATTTTACCGGTATGAATAAATTGCAAAAAGCAGGCGCACTGGTTTATCGCAAACTGCGCGAATGGATCACCGCCGTCAAACTGGAACGCAGCTATACCAAAGAGGAAATCATCGCGCTCTACCTCAATCAGGTTGATTTTGTTAATAATGCCGTTGGCGTACAATCTGCCGCAGAAATTTACTTCGATAAAGACCAGAAAGACCTCGAAATTCAGGAGGCAGCCCTGCTGGTGGGTATGCTCCAGAATCCGGCCTATTTTAGTCCGCTAAGAAATCCTGAAAAATGCCTGCGCCGCCGCCAGGTAGTACTCAACCAACTGCGCAAACACGGCCACCTGAGCGAAGCGCAATACGATGCATACCGGCTGAAGCCCATTGATATGTCGCGCTTCAAAAAAATTCTTTACGGCTACGACAAGGCGCCCTACCTCTGCGCCTCACTCGCCGAAGAACTGAAGCGCATGCTCAACCAGCCCGAATACCGCAAGCCCGACGGTTCCAAATACGATCTTTATCGCGACGGCCTGAAAATTTATACCACCATCGACCCGGCCTATCAGGATCATGCCGAGGCGGCCATGCGCGAGCAAATGAAAAAATTGCAGGAGCGCTTTTTCACCGTCTGGAAAGGCCGCGATCCCTGGACTTACCGCAGCGGCAATGCCACGGACGCCGAAATTGAAAATCGCAAAAACAGTTTTTGGGAATTGGTGCGCAGCACGGAAAGATACGCAGCCATCCGGCCGCGTTATTTAGATGCCATCTCCGAACGTATTCAGGAAAAATACGACATGGAAGAACTCCGCGACGTGGATATTCTGCGGATGCTGCGCGAGGACAAAAAAAGCGGCGCCATGGCCGAAATGATGCGTGTCGGTGAGGTGAGTTCCAGTCAGGGTGCGGTCTATCGCCGTATTATGGCTGGCGCCGATTGGCCTATCCTGAAAAAACAATGGACGGATCTGCTTGCGTTCACCGAACGCACCCTCAAAACACCCGTTGAAATGAAGGTGTTTACCTGGGATAATCCGCAGTGCGAGAAGGTTACCCGGATGTCGCCCTGGGACAGCCTGCGCTACCACCGTATGTTCCTGCAAACCGGCATGATTGCACTTGATCCGGGTACCAGTGAAATCAAGGCCTGGGTGGGTGGCATTCAGTTTAAATATTTCAAATTTGACCACACCAATACCGAACGGCAGGTTGGCTCTACCTTCAAGCCTTTTGTGTACGCAACCGCCATCTCGCAGCAAGGTGTCAGCCCCTGCTTTCAGGTATACGACAACCCCGTGACCATACCGGGGCGTTACCAGCATTTTTCGCATGTAAGCGACTGGACACCCAAAAACTCTACCGGCTCCTACTCCGGTGCGCGTCTTACCCTGCGCGATGCGCTGAAAAACTCCGTCAACTCGGTCAGCGCCTATCTGATGAAACAATTAGGCGATACCGAGCCGGTACGCGGTTTGGTGAACAATATGGGTATTGACTCTTCCGCGCGTCGGCGCGACGGGCAGTACCGAATTCCCCAGCAACCGTCCATTTGCCTTGGTGTTGCCGACCTGACGGTGCAGGAAATGGCCGGCGCGTATGCGACATTTGCCAATAAAGGTATGTATGGAAAACCTTATGTGATTCGGAAAATTGAAGATAAAAACGGCCGTGTTGTTTTCCGCAGCATCCCCGAAGAAAGGGCGGCGCTGGCGGAAAATGCCAACTATGTCATGGTCGATATGCTCAAGTACAACGTCAAAGGCGCTCCCGGCGTCAATACCCTGAAAAGTGAGGTAGGTGGCAAAACCGGTACCACCAACGATTACTCCGATGGCTGGTTTGTGGGCATTACGCCCCGCCTGACCGTGGCGACCTGGGTGGGCGGCGATGACCGCTGGATGCGCTTTCTCAGCCTTGGCGACGGGCAGGGGGCCAAAATGGCCCGCCCCATCTTTGCCGGCTTTATCCAGCGCCTTGAAAAAGACCCGAACTCCGGCTACGATTACAATGCCCGCTTTGTGCGGCCCGCCGGCGACCTCGGGATAGAAATTGATTGTGGCGCTTACCTGAACGGCCCTTCACCCACCGGCGACGAAGAAGAGTTTTCTCCGGATATTTATAACGACGAAGTGCCACCCGAAGGCGAACCCCCTGCCCCCGCCAAACCCGGACAAAAACCTGTACGCAAACCAGATGACGACTTTGGGAACTAACACGCAACCCGATCAACAGCCTGCTCCGCAAAACCCCGATGCGGACAATGAACGCTTTTTACGCAAATTCCACCCCATTCGTCTGCTCTTGCCCGTTTCCCTGGGCCTGCTTGCAGTAGGCTGGTTGTTTTACAGCAGTTTTGACCGCGAGCAGTTTGATAAAATTGAATGGACGGGCCGCACTTTTTCCTGGATTGGCCTGGCTTTTTTGCTGCTGCTGCTTCGACACTGGTTTTATACCCTGCGCATGCGGGTGCTTACTGATGGCATATTTTCCTGGAAAAAATGTTTAGAACTGATTGTGCTCTGGGAATTTAGTGCAGCCCTTACGCCGACGAGCAAAGGCGGACCTTTTGTTTCGCTGTTTATCCTGACCAAAGAGAACCTCTCGGCCGGTCGCGCCACCGCTGCCGTTTTTTATACCATGATTTGCGATGCAGGATTTTTTGTCCTCACGCTTCCTTTACTGCTGGCCTGGTATGGTCCGAATATGCTATATCCCGGCGCCACCTCCATCCGTACGGCGGGTTTTGCGGGCGGTGCATTTGTGGTGACATATGCCATGATGGCTACGTACTGGATATTGCTGACGGCACTGTTGTTGCTGAAACCTGAATTTGCCGGTCGCGCCATTTTGTGGTTGTCGAAGCGTCGCTGGCTCCGGCGGTTTTCCGCAAAACTGGAGCATTTGAGTACCGAATTTACGGTAGCGGCCGCAGAAATACGCAGCCAGAGCTGGCGTTATCATTTGGGTGTAATCGGCGGGACGGTTGGCGCCTGGACGAGCAAATTTATCATGATCAACTGCCTGATTATCGCCATTGTTCCGCAGTTTCCCATTGATGGCTCCACACAGGCGTTTATTTATGCCCGCATGGTGGCCATGTTTATCATTATGGCATTTAGTCCGACCCCCGGTGGGGCAGGATTGGCAGAGGCGGCCCTGCCGAAATTTGTTGCCGACTATGTGCCGGAAGGTATGGCGGTGATTGTTACCTTGCTTTGGCGTGGAATGGCTTATTACGGGTATTTGATTGTAGGGGCAATTATGGCGCCGGCTTGGATAAATGCCAAAGTGCGCAAAAAAGCGTAATTTTAAGAAAACTTTTAGGGGGGATTAGCCAACAAGGTGCATCATAGTTGCGTCTATGATATTGCAAATATCAATTGAACCATGAATTTTAAACATTTCCAATATGAGAAAACCGATTTTACTATTCTGCTTTTTAATGGCTTTTGCTGCAATAGGACTGGCACAACCCGCCAATGATGAATGTGCGGGCGCTATTGTGATCCCGGACGTCACCGCATTTTGCAGTAATACCGCGGCGTTTACCAATGTAGGGGCAACGCCCGGTAACCTCAGCGCGGCCGGCTGTTTTGGCTCGGTGCAGCGCGATGTCTGGTTTCGGTTTACCGCAGAAGCAACCGATATTACCGTGACGGTGCGCGGTGCGACGAGTGCTGCTGCCGGCGGCACCCTCGACGACCCGCAGGTGGCGCTTTATTTCGGATCATGTACCGATATTAGCGAGGTGGAATGCGGCTCGGCAGTGGGTAATGATAATATTGTTGAAATCTATCAGTCGGGCCTTTTTGTAGGGGAAACTTATTTCCTGCGCATACAGGGGCGCGCGGGCGAAACCGGTACTTTCCAGATTTGTATGAATAACTATAATCCGCCGGTTGAGCCGACCTCCGATTGCCCCCAGGCCTCAGTGCTTTGTGATAAATCGCCGTTTACGGTACAAAGTGTTGTGGGCGCCGGTCTCAATAATCTGGAGATGGAAGATGCCACCTGTTTCTCTAATGGAGTGCCCGGTATCAACGAGATGAACTCCACCTGGTTCGTGTGGACCTGTTCCAAATCCGGCTCTCTGGAATTTGCCCTTTCCCCGCTCAACCTGCCCGACGATCTGGATTTTGTGCTGTACCGCCTGCCTAATGGCATCGGCAATTGCCAGGGCAAGCAGATTGTACGCTGTATGGCCTCCGGCAATCCGGAAAATCTTTACCCAAGTCCCTGCCACGGCCCTACCGGTTTGAAGGCAGGCGAAACCGATATTAGTGAGGACGCAGGCTGTGCAGATGCCGGCGACAATACCTGGCTGGCGCCATTCAATATGGTACAGGGAGAATCTTATGCCTTGGTAGTCAATAACTTTACCTCTACCGGAACCGGTTTTAACGTGGAATTTGGCGGAACAGGAGAGTTTCTTGGTCCGGAAGCCAAATTTACCACTTCACCGCCTGCGGTTTGTCTGGGCGTACCGGTTACGGTTATAGATGCCTCCACTTTCCCGCTGGGTAATATTACCAGTTGGAAATGGAGTTTCGGTTCTACCTCGGTACCGCAAACGGCTACCGGCCCCGGCCCGCACGTAGTGCAGTTCAATACCCCCGGCGTACGCTCGGTGCTGATGACCCTCGAAACCAACCTCGGTTGCCGCGTGAGCGACATTCAAACCGTGACCATTTTCCCGCCGGTAGAAATTGACACCCTGATCGCTGCGCCCGATTGCAATGGTACCACCAATGGCGCCGTGACCATTAATAATATCACCAGCGGCACACCACCCTATGAATTTAGCTGGAACAACGGCCCGTTCAGCAGTAACAATACACTTCAAAACCTCGGTGTGGGTCTTGTAACCTTGGAAATTAAAGACGCCAACAATTGCCGCTCCGAATTTGATATCCAGGTAGAAGAGCGCAAGCTTACCGCCGATGCTACTGTAGACAAACCCCTCTGTTTCGGCGATGCCAACGGCGTCATTTCCCTCAATGTCACCAACGGCAAGCCGCCCGTTCAATTCAATTGGGGCAGCGGTTTCGAACCCAACAGTTCCAAAGGCGGATTTGCCGCAGGTATTTACACCATTCAGGGTGTGGATAATACACTATGTAAGGGAACATTCACGGTGACCGTAACAGACAACCCGCCCGTTACGACAACGGCTACGGCCCAGGATATTACCTGCTTTAATGCCAATGACGGCATGGGCACGGCCTTCCCGAGCGGCGGCGTCGGCAATTTTACCTATCTGTGGTCGGATGGGCAAAGCAGTGTGAAAGCCAATAACCTCGCCGAAGGCATGTATACCGTTACGGTATCTGATGGCAACGATTGTACGGCAACGGCGAGTATCAGTGTGCAGAACCCTACGGAGCTGGATATTTCAGTTTTAGATACCGTGAACCTCCGTTGTGCAGGATTGCCCGAAGGAGAAATTCAGGTGGCCGCTACCGGCGGAAGACCACTTTATGAGTACGCCGCCAATCAGGGAATATTTCGGCCGGCAGATCGGCTGACCGGCTTGCCTGCCGGCGATTTTTGGGTGAAAGTGCGCGATCAGTCGGGCTGTATTGACTCCGTTTTTGTCCGACTGGTTCAACCGCCGCCATTATTGATTGATGCCATTCCGGCGGATACAACCGTGAGTTTAGGCTTTCCGGTGCAGGTTTTTAGTACGGTAGTGCCGGTTGGCCGACAAGTAGACTATCTCTGGACGCCCGCTACAGGCCTGAGCGGTACCGATATTCCCAACCCCTTAATTACCGCTACGGTATCGCAGCGCTACTTGGTGCAGGTGACCGATATGGATGGTTGTGTTGCCTACGATACCGTGACGGTGAATGTAAAACGCGAGCGCCCGGTATACGTGCCCAATGTGTTTACACCCGATGGCAGCTACCCGAACAATGCCTTTACTTTGTTTAGTGGTCCGGCGGCACAACAGATCGAGTTGTTGCGGATATACGACCGTTGGGGCAGCCTGATTTTTGAAACACAAAATATCGACCTGAACAAGCCGGAACTGGGCTGGGACGGGCGTTACAAGGGCCGCGACATGACAGGCGTGTTTACTTTTTATGCCTCTGTGCGCTTTGTAGATGAAAGCACTGCCGATTTTGAAGGCAGCATTACAGTGGTGCGATAATACCTTATTGTAAATTCCGGATTAAGCCGGGATGAAGTGAATATTTTTTTGGCGAGATAGTGTATAAAATACGATTTCTCGCCGTAGCTTTGTCCCAGTTTTCATTTGGTTTTTTGGGGTTTATTAGCCGTCGGTGAGTTATACTCTGCCGGCGGCTTTTTTTATTTTGTTTTATTCTGTATATTTTTGCTGCGTCAATGCCCAAATCATTCCGCATTTCATAACCCACCCCGGCCTTCCTGAGAAGGAGGGAGCACCCGTATTCCGCCTTTCAAATGAACATTCGCCTTACCCTTGTTGTCTTGCTCGCATCCCTGTTCACGCTCCTGCCACGCGCGGTGGCGGCGCCGCCGGAAGAGGTTAAAACAGGTGTTTACCTGATGAACCTTTACGACCTGAACATGGACGAGCACTCGTTCTACGCCGATTTTTATATCTGGTTCAAATGGAAAGGCAAAAAAGACCCGACCAAGATTGAATTTGTCAATGCCATTGAAAAATGGAGTATGGAGGAGGCGACTTTTGATGGCGACAGCACGCCGGTAAAATTGAAAGATGGTTATAAATACAAGATTTTTCGGATTGAGGCCCGCTTTTTCCACTCTTTTGCGCTGAATAATTTTCCCTTAGACAAGCATGTGCTGGATATTCAAATTGAAAATCCGGAATACCCGGCCGATTCGCTGATCTATGTGCCGGACTCCAATGCTGCCGAAATTCGCCGAAACCTTGTGCTGGTAGGCTGGGAGCAGAAGGGCTGCAATGTTGAAACGCGGGTGCACGATTATGAAAGCAATTTCGGCAATGCGCAGGAAAATGCACAGCGGTACAGCAACCTCAGTTTTACGGTTGCTTTGCAACGCCCTTTCAATTATTTTTTGCTAAAAATGCTTCTGCCGCTTTTCCTTGTCATGCTGGTCAGCATCGGGGCATTGTTGTTGCACCCTACTCATATTGATACCCGCTCTTCGCTGCCCATTGGCGGCTTGCTTACGGCGGTTTTTTTGCAGCAATCGTACAGCGGCGCCCTGCCGGATACCGGCTATATGGTGCTGATGGATAAGGTTTACCTGCTGGGTTACACCGTTATTTCACTGGTATTGTTGCAGGTGATTCGGGCCGGCAATGCGCTGGCTGCCGAAGCGGATCTCAAACGCGTCATACGCAGGGAGCGGCGTTTGGCCTGGCTATATTTTCTGCTGTTTTGTGCCGGAACGCTTTTGCTTAGTGCCTGGCGCTGAGCCTGATTCAAATCAAAGTACTGCATGATCGCCATTAGTCCATCCCGGCAGGGAGCAGGGCAACTTTGTGTCATCGAAACAATACGTCTCGTCAACACAAATCAATAACCAGGTTAAATTGCGTATTATGATTCATGAAGTAAGCGGCGACATTCTGCTCTCCAAAGCTCAAGCTATCGCCCACAGCGTAGCACCACACGATCATTTCGACAGCGGCCTCGCGTTAAGCCTGCGCCAGGAATGGCCGGCCATGTATAAGGATTTTAAACACTTCTGTCATGTGAAAAATCCCGTTCCCGGCACAGCCTGGTTCTGGGGTGGCGCCAGTGGTGCGCGTATCATCAACCTGATGACTCAGGATGCTCCGGGCGGCCAGAAACACAGCGGACACCCCGGCCACGCGTCGCTGTCCAATGTTGGCCACGCGCTGGATGCCCTGAAAAAAATTGTGGAAAAAGAAGGTATTGAGAGTGTGGCGATCCCGCGCCTCGCAACCGGCGTCGGCGGCCTGAAATGGGAAGAAGTAAAACCCCTGATCTATGAGCGCCTCGCCGACCTGAAAGCTGAAGTTTATGTGTATGCCACCTATGTAAAAGGACAGGCTGCCGGCGAAAACTGATGTGTAGTGCTCCGGCATTTCAGAACAGGTAAATCCGGACTTATAATCTCGTGAAATAACAGGAGCCGCCCCGATTCGGGAACGGCTCCTGTCGTTTTTATAATGTGGAAATACGCCTTAAAACCCGATCGGGTTCTGTACTTCCCCTTGATCGGGCGGATTGATGATGTATCGAATAGCGGCTTCCACCGTGCCGTTGTTGAATTTACGCAGGCGGGTCATGCCAATATCATACGAAAGCCCGATGTACAGACTTTTGCTGGCCTGAATACCGGAAATGACATCTACACTTTCGCCGAAGCCGCGCACGTCGCCACCGGTTCGATACGTAAGGCCGAGGTAAAATTTATTGTCGTAGTCGGCCATGACGTTAAAATCCAGGTCTAAAGGGGCATAAAAAGCATAACGCAGGAGAATTTGCGGCTCAATATCAATTTTTGCGGCTGGCTCCAGTACAAATCCGCCCATCATATTGAGGTGAATGGACTCCCTGCTCAGTTCGCTGCCGAAGTCGGCATTGTCGTAGCTGCTGCGTGCCAGACGGTGTGCCGCGCCACTGATATACCATTGTTCGTTGCCGGAGCGGAAATAAAACCCGGCGCCAAAATTGACGGTGAGTTTGTTTTGCGCCTCCTGCGGAATGGCATTGTCGGTTTGAATCTGGTCGGATGCCCTGAGGCTTGGGTCGGCCCAGTTGATGGCATATTGCCGGATGCTGATACGCAGGCCGGTATACAATTCGCCTTTATTGACCTTAAACTTGTAGGAATAAGACAAATCGCCGTTAAAAATGCGCGTAATCGCAGCCTTGGTCATGCCTAAATTAAGCCCCAGGCCGAGGTTTTGCCCGAGCAATGGCTGCTGATAGCCCAGCATGGTGGTGGTCGGCGCACCTTCTATCCCGATCCACTGACTGCGGTGCGCGAGGTTCAGGATCGGAGAAGGAGAGGTTGCCGCAAAAGCCGGATTGTAATACAGCTTGTTTTGGTAAAATTGCGTAAACATCATTTCCTGCTGCGCCGCAAGCGGCGTCAGAAAGGCAAATGCGCTGATGATAATGGCGTAAACAAACTTCATGATTTTTAGTATTTTGGATGTTTGTTAACGTTGAATGATCAAAAAGCCGGTGCGGACAGCCGCAGCCTCATTTATTCTGACCACATAATAATAGGTGCCGGCGGGCAGTAATTGCCCTTTGTAGCGACCGTCCCAGTTGTTGTTGTAAGGCTTGGCGTGAAAGACCTGATCGCCCCATTGGTTAAAAATGATGACTTCGCTTTCAATGGCCCCATCGCCTTCCAGACAACTGATTTTAAAGGTCTCGTTCAAGGGGTCGCCGTTGGGCGTAATAATGCTTGGAATCAGGCAATCGTCGGGCGATTCGGTAAAGAAAAAGACGTTTTGCCGTATACAATTACTTGCGTCGGGGCATTGTACGTTGCAGATTTCATAAACCAACTGGTCGACACCCGAAAAGCCGGTGGCTGGCTGATATTCAAAAATGCCGGTTGCCAATTCCCTGAAAATGGAGCTGTGTTTTGGCGGATCAATGACGGTGAGTTTGTACTGACTTGGCAATTGATCGTTCAGCAGCGCATTAATACTTCCTTTGGCGCCAAAGCTCAGGCGCAGGGTGTCGGCTTTAAGAGAAGGTTCTACATTGTACGTAATGATTACCGTATCGCGGGAGCGGTTCCCGCATTCACCGTCATTTTTTACCCAATAAAAAACATTGGGGCCTGAATTCAGGTCGCAAACGGAAGTTGCCGGCGAAAATGGGTTGGTAATAAATGCGTTCGGATTGGCGCTAAACCACTCTCCGCGCTCGTGGGAGCCGAGTGGCAGGGCCTGTAAAGCCGCACAGGAGTCGTTGCCGCAAAGAGTCTGGTCGTTACCTGCAAACGCGTCGGTATTGTAGGTGGTAATCCAGAGGGTGTCGGTACTTACGCCACAACCAATATTGGCCAAACTCCAGAAAAACAGAAAACTCCCGCCATTATTCGGGATATTGACCGCGGTAGCATTCGGGTTATTCGGATTTTGAATCTGAATATTCAGCGCTGTCTGACTGGTAGGTTGCGACCACGAGCCGTTTGAATAAAGCCCTTGCGTAGCACTCAGCGGCAAGCTGTTGCTGAAACAAAGGGTGTCGTTCGGGCCGGCAATGGCCGTCTCCGGACTGACCACCGTGACCGCAATTTCATCCGAGCTGTAATTCACGCAGGCGCCATTGCTCAAAGACCAGCGATAGCGGTATACCTGTCCGGCCAGCGCACCCGAAACAAGTGTCGAGTTGCTGTCGGGGTTAGAGATTGTAGTCGGCGCGCCAGCCACTTGTGTCCATAAGGCTGTACCCACGCTGGGCAACACAGCGTTGATCATAAACGGATTGGTGACGCAGGCGTTGAAGTCGAGGTCGGTCAGCGCACTGTTCGACGGCACGGTATCCACCTGTACACCGATGTTGTTCGAGGGATTGGATTTGCAGCCGTTCAGCGTTGCTACCACATAAAAGGTATTGACGCCGGAAGCCAGGCCTGTAAGGGCTGAGGTTTCATAAGGCGAAGCACTGATGGCCGGACTGATGGGAAGGTTGGTCTGCGCGTTGAACCACTGGTAGGTGGCGCCCGAAGTGCCCTGCGTAAAACTCAGGCTCAGGGTATCGGGTTGTTGTTTGCAAACGGCGAGCGTTGGTTGGGCAAATGGCGTTTGCGGACGCGGTTTTACCACCACTGTAATGGGTTCGCTGGGTTGGGAGCGGCAGCCATCCAGCTCCGATTCTACTAAGTAGGTGCCTGAAAAAGCAGTCGTCGCATTGGGAATGGAGGGCGTGGCGCCGGTAGAAGACCAGGTGCCATCCGTTTTTTTCCAGAAATAAGTATAGCTGCCCTGCGGGTTATTAAGCTGAAACTGGATGGTTTCTCCGGCGCAGACAGGACTGTTGGCCGAAGCAATGGGCTGGTTGGGTTGAGGCTTCAGCACAACATTGACACTGGCCGAAACCGGTGAAAGACAGTTGTCTTCCAGTACCTGAACGGTCCATTGTCCGGCAAATTGAGAATTTAGTGCCGCAATGAAAAAATTGGGCTGTGTCGTCTGGAATTCGTTGCTGCTCCTCACCCAAGTGTAAGTCACATTGCCACTATATTGGTTGCTGTTGCCTACGATGAGGTTGACCGGCTCGCCAATACAAACTGGCAAAGGGGTATTGATAACGGGCGACACGGGTACATCCTGGGTGTTTACTTCAACGGTTTTTTGAAGGGAAACACAACCAAAGGCATCTTTTACCCTAAGGTTGTAAGGGCCACTTTTACTTTCGTTAAAATTGCTGACAACCGGACTCAGAAGGGTCGACATAAAGCCCTGCGGCCCCGTCCAGGTATACATAAACGGCGTATTCAGCGAAGTAATAGACGGCACCAGGGTAACACTTGTGTTGCCCGGCGCACAAACGGGCGCATTATGGGTAATTGTGTCAATTTTCGGCGGTGCAATCACCAACACATTCACGGAAGCTGTGCCGGAACAGCCGTTACTGCTGGTCGCCGTTACCTGGTAATTCCCGGCTGTGGGATTCAGTACTACCGGATTTTGTACACAATCGTTGTAGGTGTTTGGTCCCGTCCAGCACCAGGTCAGCGAAGCTGCCGGCAAATCTGCATTGGCGCTAAGTTTCAGGGTGTCACCTACGCAAACGCGCAACAACGGTGGTGCGCTCACTAATGGATACGATTGTACGGAAATATTGAAAGGCAGGGAAGCGTCTGAGGAACATCCGGCCTGCTCTACTCTTACGACCCAATTGCCATTGTCCGACAGTTGAAGATTGTTCAACTGGATATAATTAGCAGTATACGT
The DNA here is from genome assembly GCA_017303875.1 of Chitinophagales bacterium. Lineage (GTDB taxonomy): Bacteria > Bacteroidota > Bacteroidia > Chitinophagales > Saprospiraceae > M3007. The sequence goes on from JAFLBP010000016.1 coordinate 109,607, forward strand.
CACCGTATCCCGGGTCATATTCGGCGATTGCCAGGTGAACGTGCCTGTTCCGACATTGCCCGCCGTCAGGGTAACACTGTTGCCCACACAAACGGCCGATAAACCACTGATTTGCGGTTGTGCCGGCTTGGTCTTAACCGTTACCTGCACCGGAACAGGCGCCGAGGTGCAACCGTTTTGTGTAACACGCAGGAAATAAACGCCTTCGTGCAGGCTCTTTACCGCAGCGTTGGTTACCAGGGGGTATTGCTGGTTGTTGCTAAAACTGCTGGGGCCGCTCCATTGATACTGAAGCCCGGGAACAGGGCTGCCAAGGCGAATCAGCTCCCCTTCGCACACTACAATCTGATCATTTTCCACAACCGCCACCGGCAAGGCATTTACCTGTACGGTTCTGATATTGGAATTGATGGAAGTACAGTTATTGCCGGAAACTACAACAAAATATTGGTATGTGCCCGGGCTAAGGTTGTTCAGGGTATATTGCGGGGCACTTGTATTGGCTAAAAAGGTTTCACTGCCAGGCAAACCTAAATACCAGGTGTAACTGACATTCTGCCCGTTGTACGTATCGGTCGATAACACGATGCTTTGGCCAGCGCAATACTGACCGCTAACGCTGTTAATATTCAATACCGGAGCGCCGGGAAGGTTGAGCAGGTCGACGGTAACGGCGCCGGTAGCAGTACAGCCGGTAAAACCGGTTAAGCGGACGGTATATGTCCCTTCATTGATATTTTGTGCATTGGCTAAGGTCGGGTTTTCCTGATTATTACTCCACATATTAGGCCCGCTCCAGGCGTAAGCGTATATGTTCGGCCCGGGGTTGTCGGGTGGATTGGCCATCAGTTCCAGTACGCCGCCTTCACATACAGGCGTATAGGTGGGCATCGGCGCAGAAATTTCCACTTTGATGAGGGCCGTACATTGACCCGTGTTGCCGGAACTGTCCGTAACAGTCAGGATGATGGGGTAGTTGTTCGGCGCCTGGTTGCAGGTAAAGGTGGTTTGCGACAGCGAGAAGCTCAGGTTGGCAGCCGGGGTGCAGTTGTCGCTGCTGTTATTGTTAATTTCCGCCGGCGTCAGGGTGTAATTTTGTAAACCGGAAGGACTGGTAAAAATAGTTCGCGTATTACACTTGGCAATTGGCTTGATGGTATCGCGCACGGTGAGCTGGAAATTAGTCTGGCCGATATTGCCGCTGTTGTCGCTTGCCTGATAGGTTACGGTATATACGCCGGGCGGCAGGGCTACCTGCGTCTGTGCGCCGCTCAGTGATCCGCTGGCTACCGGCACCGAGTTTTTGGTGATGGCGTAGCTGATATTGGCGTAATTGTATTCCAGAATGGCTTGCAGGGTGCTTTCTCCATCATAACCATTGCCGTCAAGGGATCCGCAGTTATTGATAAAAGTAGAAAAAATTCCCAAATCGCGGTTGGCCGTTGCGGTAAATGTCGCGCTGCCATTGGCTGCCCAGGCGTTGATTTGCGCAGCCGTTACCGGGATAAGACTTTCAAATAATGCCGTACAGTCGGTACCGCCACTGTTGATAGCGGTATTGCCGACAGGCAGATTGCCCTCATCCTGTACGCTGAAAAATTCACCCGATTCATTGTTTTCACCCCAATGACGAATGCGCAACACGCCGTTTCCAACTGCATTGGGTATCAGGCCGGCCAAAGGCAGTACGGTTGCTTGCGGCACGGTATCTACATCCGGATCGTACTCAAAGCGGATCGGAATCACTGCCGAAACGGCGCTTACATTGCCGGTAAAGGCGCAGTTGTCGGATAAATTCGGGAAGGGCAGGGTAAAATCTGCAATACAATTGCTGTTGCCCACATAAGCCGTTTGCGATGCTATACCGGCAAAAACCGGCTTTTCATTGTCAATTACTGTAAAATTAAAAGCAGCAGTGCTGCTGTTGCCCCTGCAATCGCTCGCCCGATAGGTCAATGTATGCGCGCCGGTGCTCAAAAAAGTTGAAGGATTGCCCGCATAAGGCTGAAAAGGCCCGTTATCAATGCGATACTCCACGGCTACCGAGCCGCCTTGTGTGCGGTAGGTATAAGTTAAGGCTGCGCGCGCACGACGACCCGGACAAACCGGATTTACCGCCGCAGAACCTGTGCCGTTGGGCGCCAGTCGGAGGGTGAGCACGCCATCGGCCATCCATTGATTCAGGGCGCTTGCACTCAGGCTTAATATTTTAGCCGAGTTGCCGCATTGCGACGGCGCCAGCGCGGTAGTGCCCAGCAGCTGGTTGTTTTCATCAAGTATATAGAAAAATTCGGTCGGGTCATTTGCATCCGCATTATCCAGGAAAATACTCAAAGAGGGGTTGCCGATGACTGGATTTAGCGGCAGGTTGTTGGGTGGCGTCCATTGAAAAACCACGGTGTCTACCGGAAGGCCCGTTATATTGACCGCGTTTTCCAGCGCTGCTGTATCGCGCAGAATGACACTGGCCGAGCCGGCACTACAATCGTCAAGTACGCTTAAAGGCGCAGGAATATTAAAATTAACCCCGCAAAGTCCCGGTGTATTGGGCACCGACGATAAAACCGGTGTTTGTATTTGCGGCGGCACCACATCATCCACATAAATCATTTGTGTGCCTTTGCGGGTGTTACCGCAATTGTCCACGGCCGTCCATTCCCGACGTATAAAATAATCCGACCAATGTTCGCAATTGTTGGGGTCGGGGTCGTTCAGAATGGTTTCGGTGAAGGAAAACGCAACGCTGTTGTCGCAGTTGTCGGTGCCGGTCATGCTCGCCAGGGCTGGTGGCGCCGGAATGCTCAGGCATTGTACCGTGATGTCGGCCGGCACATTGGTGAGTATCGGCGCTACGGTATCAATTCGGATAATGTTCTGTACAAAAGTGCCCGGATTGCCACATACATCCTGCGCTGTCCAAACCCGACGAATAGTGTCGCTGTTGGCACAAACACCTGCCAGAATTACTTCGTTGCTCACAACGGCCGCCGAAACGGGCGAGCCGCAGGCATCGCTACCCACAGGCGCAGGCACAAGCAAAGGCGCGCTGCACAAGAGCGTGGTGTCGGCCAGACCATTCAGTACGGGCGCCTGGTTGTCGATCACCGTAATTACCTGAGTAGCCGTTCGGGTTCTGCCGCAGTCGTCGGTCGCCGTAAAGGTGCGCAGAATGGTATAGGTATAATGGCTGCAAAGATTGGGGTCGGGATTTTGATTGGAAACCGTTTGCGTCGTGATGCTCAACACGGCGCCGCAGGCGTCGTCGGCACTAATATCAATATTCTGAACCGGTACGGGTGGCAGCACAAACGTGTCGCAACGGAAGGTAAGCGCCGCCGGCACAAGGGTAAACACCGGCCCGCTGGTATCGCGCACCTGAAAGGTCTGAATGGCAGTGCTGGTATTGCCGCAATCGTCGGTAGCCAGCCAGTCGACGCGCACATCATAAATGCCCGCACAGCTCTGGTTCAGTATGGTTTTGGTAAACGTCAGGCTGACGTTGGCATCACAGTTGTCGGAAGTACTGGCGGTCGGTACTGCCGGCTCCTGGTTCGGACAATAAATCGTGACCACCGGATCAAAGCCGCTGATGCTGGGCGGTGTGAGGTCGGTAATGCTGAAGCGCAGCGTTTTTGCGCCGATATTGCCGCAGCCGTCGGTCGCGCGGAAAGTCACATCCACAAACCAGTTGCAGCTGTTGGCCTGAATAGCGGGGTAAGGGCCGGCGCCGAAATTGCCGGAACCGCTGTTGCCGGTAGAAGTGAGCCAGGAGAAATTCGTCCAACTCGCTTGCGTGCAATCATCGGTAAACGTCGCATTGCCCTGGGCATTGATCCAGGCTTGCAGGTCGCTCTGGTCGTCGCCACCACCACATTCTTCTGTAATATTGTTGCCGCTGATCACCGGTGCCAGGGTATCGCGCAGGATAAAGGCAACGTCTCCGGCCGAGGTCGTCTGCCCGCAGGCGTCAGTGGTTCTGAATTCCACCAGTACCGAACCGCGCACGCGGTCAAAGCTTTGTGCATCAATGGTTTGTGTGGCGCAGGAATTGTTCAGGCTGCTTAAAAATGCTGCGGTAATTTGCGCCGAATCCTGCTCCACGCCGCCGATATACATTTTGTGGACGAGCATGTTGTCGGGCGTGCAGGAGTCTTGCACAACCGAACCGGCCCGATTGCTGATCCATTGTGCCAGCTCGGCCGTATAGGTATTTGCGGGTTTACAAAAAGTAACTTTTGTTTGAGGCGCTGTGGCCACATACGGCGCTTCATTGTCGAAAGTGCTGAAAGTGGCGGTCGTGAGACGGATAAAATTACAATTATCCGTTACCCGGAAAGTTACGGTAATGGGCATTGGGCAGCCGGGCGGGAAATTTGCCGGCGCATTATTGGTGTAGGCTTTAATGCCCGAGCCGTCGGTAGCCGTAAAATTAGCCATTTGCGTCGACAGCCAATTGTTCCAGGCACCGGGTAGCAGCTCACAAGGCGCACTGCCATTCACGGGAGCTACGGTAATGACGGGCTGAATACTGTCTTTGTAAATGACAACCGATTGTGTAAAAACGGAGGTGTTGCCTGCCAAATCTTCGGCAATCCAGGTGCGGAAAAAAGTGCCCTGCTCGCAGGTGTCGGGTATCGTGCCGCTTTCGCTGTACGTCACCACAATTTGCGGAGTAGGCGTACAGTTATCGGAAACCGGAACATTCGGCGGGGGCGTCAATTGTACTACCGAAGCCAGCACCAGCGGATTGTCTATCCCCACCGTGTTGAATATCGGCGCCGTCGCATCCACAAACTGAATGGTATAGGGGAAAGAAAAAGAATGCCCCTGATCATCTTCTACATACCAATAGGCCAATACCGTCGCAGGCGCAACAAAACCATCGGTGATGGAAAATCCGGAATTGGCAGGGTCAAATTGAGACACTGTAATGGTAGCGCCAACAGCTGAGGTGACGGTAGGCGTCGGCGCGGTCTGGAAGGTAGCCGAGCACAGCGGCCCGACTGATCGCGTATTGGGAACGGGTGGTGAAAAATTAAAAAATCCGGACTGTGCCCGAAGGCCCGTCATAGTACAAAGGGCCAACAGGATTGCACCTGCGAGCCGACCACCAGTTTGCTTGAAAAATCGGTTTTTTCGCATATTGAAACATGATTCTTACGGGAAATGTCTCAGGGATTAAAAAAAAGAATTCACCGGTTTTTATTTGAAAATATTTAAACAGCTTGAATATCAAACATTTACGTAAAATATTCAAGCCGAAAACGATCTTATCCGGCATGCTGCATTAATGCGCGCAAACGCTGTACCATTTCTTCACGGCCAAGCAAGGCCGCCATGTCAAAAACGGCCGGGCCTTTCATGGTGCCGGCCAGCGCAATGCGCAATAAGGGCAACAAATCGCCCGGCTTGATACCGCGTTCCTGCATAAAAGCTTTTACCGCTTCTTCCAAAGGCTGGGCCTCAAAAGGCTCCTGTGCTTCCACTACCGGAATGAGGGCAGTAAAGTTTTCAGCAGCCTGTGCCGACCATTTTTTCTGCAAAGTCTCGTCGTCGTATTGGCGTACACCCTCGAAGAGATAATACCCCTGTTCGACGAAATCAGGCAGAAAGGTCACACGCTCCTTCATCAGGGCCACCGCGCCTTCTACATATTCCTTACAGACGTCGTACCCTTTTTCGGCGATGTAGGGTGCAATCAGTTCGGCCAGGTGGGCATTGTCGGCCGATTGAATATATTTCTGGTTGAACCACTTCGCTTTTTCATAGTCGAAGCGGGCGCCGCCTTTGCTAATATGGTCGAGGGAAAACGCTGCGATCAGCTCCTCCATATTAAAAATCTCCTGATCGCCGCCCGGGTGCCAGCCCAGCAGAGCCAGGAAATTGACTACCGCTTCGGGCAGGAAGCCGGTATTGTCGAAACCGTCGAAGCTATCCTGCGCAGTTTCCCCTTTCCAGGCCAACGGAAACACCGGCATGCCGAACTGGGCGCCGTCGCGTTTGCTCAGTTTGCCATTGCCTACCGGTTTGAGGATGAGCGGCAGGTGCGAAAAGCGCGGCATGGTATCACTCCACCCAAATCCTTCATACAGCAGTACGTGGTGGGCGGTACTGGGCAGCCATTCTTCACCGCGAATCACATGGGTAATTTCCATGAGGTGATCATCAACGATGTTGGCGAGGTGGTAAGTCGGCATGCCGTCGGCTTTAAGGAGCACCTTGTCGTCGAGTTCGCTGCTTTGAAATACGACGCGGCCGCGGATGAGGTCGTCCACAATAATTTCGCGGCCCGGCATTACTTTGAGGCGCACGACAAAAGGTGCGCCCGACTGTATACGTGCTTCGGCAGTTGCTATGCCGCTTACGAGGCTGTTGTCGAGGCTTTCGCGGGTGCGGAAATTGCAGGTAAAGTTTTCTTCCGATGCGCGGCGGGCATCCAGCGCTTCGGGCGTGTCGAAGGCGTAGTAGGCGTGGCCGCGTTGAACCAGCTCGTGTGCGTATTGTTGATAAAGCGCTTTGCGATCGCTCTGGCGGTAGGGACCGAAATTGCCGCCGAACTCCTGACCCTCGTCGGGAAGCAGCCCAACCCATTTTAAAGCATTGATAATGTATGCCTCCGCACCCGGCACATAGCGGGTCTGGTCGGTATCCTCAATACGAAGAATAAAGGTGCCGCCATGATGACGGGCAAAAAGGTAATTGTACAACGCTGTACGAATGCCACCAATATGTAAAGCGCCGGTGGGCGAAGGCGCAAATCGAACTCTTACAGACATTTGAAAGTGAATTGTAGCCCTGAAACAAGATCCAGGGAAAAGGCGTGGAAATCCGTTGCAAAATTATGCCTTTTCTCTTAAAAATGCCGACATTAGCATATCATTGTGCCGACTTTGACCAATAACGGCGAATTCCGATGTTTTATCCCGTTAAAACACCCAAGCTTGTGTCCCGGCTGATGCCACAATACCTCTGGCGAATCAACAGCCCGGAGCCGGTGATATACCTGACATTCGACGACGGCCCCATTCCCGGCGTTACGCCATGGGTGCTTGATACCCTCGCGCAATTCAAGGCAAAAGCTACTTTTTTTTGTGTAGGCGATAATGTGCGCAAACACCCCGATATCTATGCCCGGCTCCTGGCCGAAGGCCATCGGGCCGGCAACCATACGTTTAACCACCTGAACGGATTAAAAACGCCGCCGGATCAATATTTAGAGAATGTGCGCACTTGTGCCGAATATGTGCATTCTTCCCTGTTCCGGCCGCCCTATGGAAGGCTGCGCCGGGGTTTAAGACGTGCTTTGGCCACTGATTATCAATTGGTTTTGTGGGATGTGCTCAGTGGCGATTTCGATCGGCAACGGAGTCCGGAAAAATGCCTGTCGGGCGTACTCAAATACACAACGCCGGGCTCTATTGTTGTTTTTCACGACAGCCTGAAAGCCGAGCCGAACCTGCGCTACACCCTGCCGCGGGCATTGGAAGTTTTCAGCCAAAAGGGCTGGCGCTTTGAAGCGCTGCCGCTCTGACGATTTTTTCATTAAAAACATAATTGGATTATGAAAACCCGTCTTTTAATGTTGTTGCTCGGTCTGGCCGTCAACCTGTCGGCACAAGACAGTCCCCAAACCTATGGCGCCCTCGCCAATGCAGCCTCTGTGACGCAGGAGCTGGCAAGTGTCATGAGTGGCGAAAGCACCCGCGCATTAGTCGTATTCGACAATCGCTACGAGGGCGTACGCGGTACCCCTTTTCTCTTCGACGGATGGGAGCCCGGCGCCATACAGATCAAAAAAGATTCACTTTGGTATGCCCGGCCCCTTAAATTCCGATTTGATATTTACGAACATGAACTTCAGGTGCGCAACGACTCCAGCCAAACGGAAGTAATACCCGACAATGATGCTTTTTACCGCTTTCAAATTCAATCGCCCGAAGGCAAACAACTGTTGTTTGGTAAATATGAGCTGCCGGGCTTCCGGCATCCGCAGTTTGCACAGGTAATTTATCAGGGCAATAAGTATACCTTGGTGCGCCACTACAAAAAAGTGCTGAAAAAAGCGGATTTGGTAGATAAAGGCATGGTAACTACCGGGCATGCGTATGACCGCTTTGAAATCATGACTGAATACCATGTGCGGGCCAATAAGCAGGACTTTCAAAAAACGGCACTCAAGCTGAAAGACCTCAAGGCCTTGCCCAATAAAACCGGCGATAAAAAATTGGAAAACTATTGCAGGGAACACAAATTGAAGGGCAAACTCAGCGAAAGCCAGGCCATGCAATTGCTGGCATTTATGGACAGGCTGTAAATACAAAAAAAATGAGGCAGTGCCACCACAGCACTACCTCAGCCCTAACCAAATAAAACCAAATTATCTTGAACGCGTTGCCGCGCTATATCTCGATTGAATTGTTTGATGACACAAAGATAAACACCTTTGTGTAAAACATACAAGAAGGAAGGCAATTTTTTTTTAAAATATTTTTTGCCAACTCCCTCGAAAAGCCCATTTGCAAGCCAAAATGATTGTTTGTGTGATCTTATGCTTTAGAACAAAAATAAACATTTAATCTGTTTTACTGCATCTGATTTGCCAAATTTTGCATTTATTTCGGAATAAAATTCGTTTCACCCATTGTTTCATGCCATGCGCAACCTTGAAAAAAATAATTTTAAAAAAAGTTTACTTATTGTCTTTTCGACACTAAGCTTTTCGCTTTTTTCGCAGGCACAAAGCCCTGCTGAAGGCCGGGCAGCTCCTAAAAACGATCAACAGCTCATCCGGGAAATGTACAATACGGCCCTGCGCGACCCGGCAGCCTATCGCTGGCTCGAATCTCTTTGCCTCAATATCGGGCACCGACTGAGCGGCAGCCCCGGTGCTGAAAAAGCCGTGCAATGGAGCAAAAGTATGCTCGATACGATGGGCCTCGACTCGGTATGGCTGCAACCGGTCATGGTGCCCCACTGGGTGCGCGGCGAAGAAATGGTAAGTGTAAAGGCTAAAAACCAAAGCAAAGCGCAAGTACTTAGCGCCCTGGCCCTTGGCGGCTCGGTGGGCACGCCTGCCAATGGCATCAGCGCCCCCATAGTAGAAATTAACGATTGGGATGTATTGGATAAAATTGGCGAGCAGGGACTGAAAGGGAAAATCGTGTTTTACAACCGCCCGATGGACCCCACCTACATCCGAACTTTCGAGGCATACGGCTGCGCTGTCGACCAACGCGTGCACGGCGCTTCGCGCGCTGCGAAATACGGCGCCATTGGAGTAATGGTGCGCTCGATGGCCCTGCGCATCGACGATTTTCCACATACCGGCACCCTGCGCTACGACTCCACTTATCCGCTCATTCCGGCGGTGGCCATCAGCACCCTGGCTGCCGAAAACCTCAGCGATCTGCTGAAAACCAATCCCGATGCCGTGGGCAGCATCAAACTCGGCTGCAAAACCCTGCCCGACGCCCCTTCTTTTAATGTGATCGGGGAAATTCGCGGCAGCGAAAAACCGGATGAATTCATCCTCGTCGGCGGCCACTTGGACAGCTGGGACGTTGGCCACGGCGCGCACGACGACGGCGCGGGTTGTGTACAAAGTATGGAAGTGCTCCGCCTGCTCAAGGCTTCGGGGTACAAGCCCAAGCGAACCATCCGCTGTGTGCTGTTTATGAATGAAGAAAATGGCCTGCGCGGCGGCCGCCAATACGCCGCCGAAGCCGAACGCAAGGGCGAATACCACCTCTGCGCCATTGAAACCGACGCCGGCGGCTTCACCCCGCGCGGTTTTGGTTTTGAGGCCGAAGAAAGTGTGTTTCAAACTTTTTTTGAAAAAGTAAAAGCCTTGCAGCCGCATTTTGAACCTTACGGGTTGGTGCTGACCAAGGGTGGTTCGGGCGCCGATATTAGTCCGCTGCGCGGTATGAAGGGGCTTTTGTGCGGATATTCGCCCGATTCGCAGCGTTATTTTGATTTTCACCATACCGCTGCCGATATCTTTGAAGCCGTGCATGAACGCGAACTTGAGCTGGGCGGCGCCAGCATGGCAGCTTTGGTATACTTATTGGATAAATACGGTTTGTAAACCTCAGGTAGCACTTTGATGTTGAAAGACAAATTCGCGGTGCGCAAAACTCGCGCTCGTAGCGTACCTTTGCACACTGCGAATTTATCCTGACCCGTCCGATGTATACCTTGTAATCCTTTCCCGTCCAAACCCTCATCGTTTATCTTTCATCATTCTTACAATTATGGTATTGCGCGCGGCCCTGCTCGACATGTACAACGGGGAATCCAATCGTGGTATTCCGATGCTGACTTCCATGCTGGCATCTTTTTCCGAAGACCTGAGTTTTGAACGCTTTGATGTGCGGGCAAAAAATGAACTTCCGGACACGTCTTTTGATATCTATATTTTTTCTGGCGGCCCGGGCGATCCCTTGCACAAAGACGGTCCCTGGTTTGAACCCTATTTCGGCCTGATTGAAAGTTTGTGGCAATGGAATCGGGATCCGGAGAATCCGCGCAAATACGTATTTTTCATTTGTCATTCCTTTCAAATGGCCTGCCACCATTTTGGTTTGGGGGAAATTACACAGCGCTTCAAAATGTCTTTCGGCACTTATCCGGTGCATAAAACACACTGCGGCAAAGAAGAGGCGCTTTTTGCGCCCCTCCACGATCCGTTCTATATCGCCGATTTTCGCCGTTTCCAGGTTGTTAAACCCAATATGGAACGTTTCAAGGCAATGGGCGCACAAATTCTTTGTTTAGAAAAATTGCGCCCGCATGTTGATTTTGAACGGGCGCTGATGGCTGTGCGTTTTAGCCCCGAAATGATCGGCACCCAATTCCACCCGGAAGCAAACCCGGATGGCCTGCTGGAATACTTCTGGGAGCCGGAACGCAAACGCAGCATCATTGAGGAGCACGGAGAAACGCGCTACCACCGAATGATCCGCGACCTGGCCAACCCCATGAAAATACAACTCACTTTCGAAACCATCATTCCCGGATTCCTCCGTCAGGCCATTCAGGCCCTGCGCGAAGAGCCGGTTTTTTCCTAAGCCTTTTTCTACCCGACCAATCCTTGTATGAAGCCCTTACTGATCGGCATTTGCGGCGGCAGCGGCAGCGGCAAAACCAGTTTTATCCGCCGCTTGCGCGAAAGATTTCCCGTAAATAAACTCTGTATTGTTTCGCAGGACGATTACTACCTCCCCCGCGAACAACAACACAAAGACAACAACGACGAATACAATTTTGACCTTCCGGATTCTTTTGACAAAAAAGCATTCCGACAGGACATCAAACGCCTGCTTGCCGGGGAGTCCATCGCCCGGGAAGAGTATACCTTCAATAATGCAGCTGCGGAATCTAAAATGCTGCATTTTCATCCGGCTCCGGTGATCGTGATAGAAGGCCTTTTTGTGTTTCATTACAAAAAAGTGGCGCGTATGCTCGATCTCAAGGTATTTATCAATGCCAAGGAAAATCTGAAGGTTATCCGCCGGATCATGCGCGATCAGGTGGAGCGCGGTTATCCCATCGAAGATGTGCTGTACAAATATCAGCACCACGTATTGCCGTCTTTTGAAAAATTTATCCTGCCCTACAAAGAGGAAGCGGATCTTGTGGTGAACAACAACCACAATTTCGATCGCGGGCTGGAAGTGCTTTCGTCTTATATTGAGCGGGCCTGCGCCGCGCAATAAGCGCTTAGCGGCAATTCCTTTTTGTACTTTTTTTAAGCGTATAAAAAAAATGGCGGCGATCTGTATGGTACAGATCACCGCCATTGTCATTATTCCTGAAAAGAAATATTATTTCAGATCAAAACGGTCGGCATTCATCACCTTGTTCCAGGCGGCAACAAAGGTATTGAGGAACTTGTCCGCTCCGTCGGCGCTGGCGTACACTTCGCAAATGGCGCGCAATTCGGTATTGGAACCAAAAATAAGATCGGCGCGGGTGCCGGTCCATTTGATGGCGCCGGTATTGCGGTCGCGGCCTTCAAACACATCCTGCGCGTGTGAAGCGGCGCTCCATTTGGTACCCAGATCCAGCAGATTCACAAAGAAATCGTTGGTAAGGGTTTCCGGACGGTTGGTAAATACGCCGTGTTTGGAATTGTCCCAGTTGGTATTCAGCACGCGCATACCCCCTACGAGCGCCGTCATTTCGGGCGCAGTCAGGGTGAGCAGTTGCGCTTTGTCTACCAGCAGTTCTTCAGCGCTTACCGTGTAGCGGGTTTTCACATAGTTGCGGAAACCGTCAGCGATTGGCTCCAGTACGGCGAAAGATTCCACATCGGTGTGCTCCTGCGCAGCATCGGCGCGGCCCGGCGTAAACGGCACGCTTACGGGGTGACCGGCATTTTTGGCAGCCGCTTCAATGGCGGCGCAACCGCCGAGTACGATAAGGTCGGCCAGCGAAACCTGTTTGTTGCCGGATTTGGCGTTGAAATTTTTCTGAATCACTTCCAGCACTTCCAGCACCTTGGCCAGTTGGGCGGGGTTGTTCACCTGCCAGTATTTCTGTGGCGCAAGGCGTATGCGGGCACCATTGGCGCCGCCGCGTTTGTCGGAACCGCGGAAGGTAGAAGCTGAAGCCCAGGCCGTGGATACGAGTTGGGCGACCGTCAGTCCGGAAACCAAAATTTGCGCTTTCAGGTTTGCAATGTCCTGTGTATCAATAAGTTCGTGGGTGACTTCCGGAATCGGATCTTGCCAGATCAACACTTCTGCGGGCACTTCCGGGCCGAGGTAACGGGCGCGCGGGCCCATATCGCGGTGGGTCAGTTTGAACCAGGCGCGTGCGAAGGCGTCGGCAAATTGATCCGGATTTTCAAAGAAGCGGCGGGAAATTTTCTCATAAGCCGGGTCGAAGCGGAGGGCCAGGTCGGTTGTCAGCATCGTCGGGGTATGGAATACGCCGGGGCGGTGGGCATCAGGAATCATACCTGCGCCTGCGCCGTTTTTGGGCTGCCACTGATGTGCACCTGCCGGGCTTTTGGTCAATTCCCATTCAAAACCGAAGAGGTTTTCAAAGAAATTGTTGCTCCATTGGGTAGGCGTTTTCGTCCAGGTTACTTCCAGACCGCTAGTGATGGTATCTTCGGAATGTCCTTTGCCGAAGGTATTCAGCCAGCCCATGCTTTGCGCTTCGATGCCTGCGGCGGCGGGTTCGCGGCCTACGTACTGGCCGGGATCGGCGGCGCCGTGCGCCTTACCGAAGCTGTGACCGCCGGCAATGAGGGCTACGGTTTCTTCATCGTTCATCGCCATACGGCCGAAGGTCTCGCGGATGTCGCGGGCGGCGGCGATGGGGTCGGGGTTGCCGTTGGGGCCTTCCGGATTGACGTAGATGAGGCCCATTTGCACGGCTGCGAGCGGATTTTCAAGCTCGCGGTCGCCGGTGTAGCGTTTGTCGCCGAGCCATTCGGTTTCAGCGCCCCAGTAGATGTCTTCTTCGGGTTCCCAGACGTCTTCACGGCCGCCGGCGAAACCAAAGGTTTTGAAGCCCATAGATTCGAGGGCGCAGTTGCCGGCGAGGATCATCAGGTCGGCCCAGGAGAGTTTCTGGCCGTACTTTTGTTTGATGGGCCAGAGGAGCAGGCGTGCCTTGTCGAGGTTGCCGTTGTCGGGCCAGCTGTTGAGCGGCGCGAAGCGCTGGGTACCGGAGCCTGCGCCCCCGCGGCCGTCGGCGATGCGGTAGGTGCCGGCGCTGTGCCAGGCCATGCGGATGAAGAAGGGGCCGTAGTGGCCGAAATCGGCCGGCCACCATTCCTGCGAGTTCGTCATCAGGTCGTACAGATCCTTTTTGACGGCCTCGAGGTCGAGGGATTGGAACTCTGCGGCGTAGTCGAAACCTTCGTCCATTGGATTGGAGAGGTTTGAGTTTTGGCGCAGGATGTTCAGTTTCAACTGGTTAGGCCACCAGTCGCGGTTGGATGTACCACCGCCGGCAACTTTGTTCAGCTGCCCGCTCATAAACGGGCATTTGCTTTCGCCGTTGCCATTGTTGTTGTTAGTATCCATAAAGAAATTTTTTTACAAAACAGGGGCCTTGAAGGGGCCATTTAACGGATTTTTATCCTGAAAAAAGGCCACGGATGCAAGGCTGAGGGCTTTGGTTTTAGCGGCCTCTTTACAAGCGCAAAATTGGCAAATTGTTCGTGGAAAAGCGCTGTTTTTTATCACTAAAAAGTATGATTAAACATCCTATGCAAAGCATGGTCGTAGCGCGGGCCAGACCCGAAAGCCAAACCCGCGCTTGCGTGTGGAGAATACTATTTTGAATACTTCACCGTAAGATTTCCGTTTTTGAAATTGATGCGCTCGGAATGTACCCTGCCGAAGCTACCCTGTAGTCTCATCATATAATGCACATCAAAACGAACTTGCAGGGTTTGTGTGTTTTCATCCAAAGCGACGACTTCAACAAAATTGTCTTTGTCGGGGTCAATTTCCCATAAGGCATTTACAACGTCGCCATCAGAAACAAATCTGGTGTAAGCGGAGTAAATATTGTTTTTTTCTACTTCCTCAATAACATATCGTCCTTTTTTGGCCGGGATTTCGTAAATACCCATGCTCTCACGAAGATGCCAGTTAACCGTATCTTCGTATGTGGATGCCCTTACGGCAAAAGTATTCTCCGGGCTAATCAGCAAAGCCGATCCTGTTGCTTTCCAGGCGATGCTTCCCAGGCCAGGCACCTGTTTGGTTGCCGTACAGATGGCACTGTCAGGAAAGTATGCCAGCGGCTCCAAATCCACGGCTGTTGTAAAGTGTTCGTCTTTTTTGCAGGCGTTCAGGAGGAGTATGGCAAATAGGAGGGTGAAAAAGTTGGAGTTGTATTTATTCATGGTGTAGTGTTTTAAGGTTGATGTTTGTAAATGTTTATTTCCCGCAGATTTTCGCAGATTTGCTCGCAGATCTCGCAGACCAATTACTTTTGACTACGCTGATAACATAAAAAAATCTGCGCTATCTGCGGGGCCATCTGCGAAAATCTGCGGGAAACCTACGTGGCCGGGATAACAGGGAAGATATGAACAGGTGAACTATCCGCGTCGCGGTAAGGGAACGATGAATATATGCCGCGGTAATTAACCTGCGGCTTTAATCTAATACACCAAGACGTCTTATCCGGCTAAATCGTTGGGGATCAACATCTCAATCCTGTAATAAGCGAGGGCCTGACCGGCAGTCAGACCCGCGCTTGCGCTTGGGAGGGGTTATTGCGTATACTTCACCGTAAGGTTTCCGTTTTTGAAATTGATGCGCTCGGAGTGTACCATACCAAAGCTGCCCTGTAGTCTCATCATATAATGCACATCAAAGCGGACTTGCAGGGTTTGTGTGTTTTCATCCAAAGCGACGACTTCAACAAAATTGTCTTTGTCGGGGTCAATTTCCCATAAGGCATTGCCAACGTCTCCATCGGCTATAAATCTTGAGTAAGCAGAATATACATTATTTTTTTCTATGTCTTCAATAACATATCGTCCTTTTTTGGCCGGGATATTGGAAATGCCCAGACTCTCACGGAGATACCAATTAATCGTATCTTCGTATGTAGATGCCCTTAAAATAAAAGTATTCTCCGGGCTAATCAGCAAAGCCGATCCTGTTGCTTTCCAGGCAATGCTTCCCAGGCCGGGCACCTGTTTGGTTGCCGTACAAATGGCACTGTCAGGAAAGTATGCCAGCGGCTCCAAATCCACGGCTGTTGTAAAGTGTTCGTCTTTTTTGCAGGCGTTCAGGAGGAGTATAGCGGAGAAAAGGGTAAAAAGGAGGGGTTGAATTTTATTCATGGCGTTGCTGTTTAGGGTTATAGACGGCTAGACCATGTGTTTCGTTGGGATTTTCGAGGCCACGTTTAAACGTAATCGCACGTGATTTTTAGAATTTTATTTGCTGAAAAGTTTTTGATCTACTTCCGCGCACTCAACATTCTCAACGTCGCCAGTTCGCGGTATTTCTCGCGCACTTCTTCGGCGGGTATGCCGAAATAGGTTTTGCCGCCTTCCAGCGATTTGGATACGCCGGATTTGGCCAGCACCACCGCGCCCGCGCCAATGTGCAGGGCCTGCGCGATGCCCACCTGGCCGTACAGCACCACATTATCTTCCACAATGGTTTTGCCGCCGATGCCCACTTGCGCCGCAAACAGGCAGTTTTTACCCACCACCACGCCGTGGCCGAGGTGAATCTGGCAGTCGAGTTTACTGCCTTCGCCAATGATGGTGTCGCCACTGACGCCCTTGCTGATCGTGCAGCCTGCGCCGATGTCTACGCGGTCGTGGATGATGACGCGGCCGCCGGAACGCCATTTTTCATACGATTTATCGGCGTGTTTTTTAAAATAAAACGCATCCGAGCTGATGATGCAGTTGGGGCCGATATTGACATGCTCGCCGATATAGGTATGCTCGCCGATGTAGGTATTGGCCTGAATATAGCTGTGCGCCCCGATTTGTACATGGTGGGCAATCACCACGCCCGGCTCAATGATGGCCGTGGGGTGAATGATGGCGCTCTGGTGTACGGGCGTGACCATCGGCTGGAAAGGCCGGTGTTCCTTGATGAGGGTATTGTATACCTCAAAAGGGTTGGGCACCACGAGGATGGCTTTTCCGGGCGGACAATCGGTGGCTTCATTGAGCAGCAGTACCGTGGCGGCGCTGTTGAGGGTTTTGTCAAAATATTTTTTAACGTCGGAAAAAGCGATGTCGCCCGGTGTTACTTTATGAATTTCATTGATTCCGGTGGCCTCTAATTCGGCGTCACCGATAATTTGTGCCTTAAAACGTTCGGCCAATTGGCGTACCGGAATGGGTGCGGGAAATTGCATGACTGGTTTTTTAATGATTTACAATTGCGTTGGCCATCAGCAGGCCGTCTTCGATGGCGCGTTTGGCGTCCAATTCGGCGGCTTCTTTGGCCCCGCCGATGATGTGCACGTTTTGTTCGGCCATTTGCAGGGGAATGAGCAGGCTGCGCTCGGTATTTTGTCCGGCGCAAATCACCACATGATCCACCGGCAGCAGTATAGGTTCGCCTTTGACGAGCAGGTGCAGTCCGGCGTCGTCAATTTTTTCATATTGCACATCGGCCATCATTTGTACGCCGCGCGCTTTGAGGGTCAGGCGATGCGCCCAGCCCGTGGTTTTGCCCAATCGCTCGCCGATTTTGCCTTTGCTGCGCTGCAAAAGCCAGATTTGCCGGGTCGGTTTTTCCACCGCCGGTTTACTCAGGCCACCCCGGTTTTGATAGGTGGTATCAATGCCCCATTCCTGATAATAATGCGTAGCAGCACCCTCAAGGTTTTCCGCATTGGAAGGAATTGATTCCACATTCCGCAACCCACCCCGGCCCTCCCTGGCAAGGAGGGAGTTTTCGTATTCCGCACTCGAAAGGAGTATGGAAACATCAAAACCGATGCCGCCTGCGCCGATCACGGCTACTTTTTCGCCAACGGATTTGCCGCCGGCCAGCACATCGAGGTAAGACAAAACTTTAGGATGCTCGATGCCCGGAATATCGGGTGTGCGGGGCACAACGCCTGTCGCCAGCACGATATGGTCGAATTGGCCCGCAATAAGATCTTCAGTGCTTACGCGGGTGTTGAGGTGTACCTGTACGCCGGTTTTTTCGAGTAAATGCCCGAAATAACGCAGGGTTTCGTAAAATTCTTCCTTGCCGGGAATTAGTTTGGCCATATTGAATTGTCCGCCGATTTGCGCGGCGGCGTCAAACAAATGCACTTCTTGTCCGCGCGCGGCAAGCTCGGTGGCGCAGGAAAGTCCGGCCGGTCCGGCGCCGACTACCGCTACTTTAAATTGGTGTTCGTTGGGTGGAATGCGCTCCGGCTCCCAGAGGCTGCCGGGGAATTTCGTTTCGCGGCAGGCGCGGGGGTTAACCAAGCAAGAGGCCGCTTTCCCTTTAAAAATATGATCCAAGCAGGCCTGGTTGCAGGCGATACAGGTATTGATGAGTTCCGATTTGCCGGCGGCGGCTTTGGCCATAAAATCGGGGTCGGCAAGGAAGGGCCGGGCCATGGAAACCATGTCGGCATACCCTTCGCGCAGGATCATTTCGGCGGTTTCGGGCGTATTGATGCGGTTGGTGGTGATGAGCGGGATCTGGAGTTTGCCCATCAGGCGCTGCGTGACCCAGGCGTAGGCGCCGCGCGGTACCATGGTGGCGATGGTTGGGATGCGCGCCTCATGCCAGCCGATGCCGGTATTGATCATGGTAGCGCCGGCGTCCTGAATTCGGAGGGCAAATTGTTCTACCTCGTCCCAGGTACTGCCATCTTCGACCAGATCAAGCATGGAAACCCGGAAAATGACGATAAAATCTTTACCGGCTTTTTGCCTGACGGCCCGCATGATTTCCAGCGGGAATCGGATGCGGTTTTCAAAGCTGCCGCCCCATTGGTCTTTGCGTCGGTTGCTGCGCGGGGCAATAAACTGGTTGATGAGGTAGCCTTCGCTACCCATGATTTCCACGCCGTCGTAGCCGGCTTCACGGGCCAGGGCGGCGCTGGTGGCAAAATCGTTGATGGTGCTGCGAATGAGCCAGGAGGGCATTTCCCAAGGTTTGAAAGGGGAAATTTGTGCCCGTACGGCCGAAGGGGCTACCAGCATGGGGTGCATGGCGTAGCGTCCGGCGTGCAGGATTTGCATGGCAATTTTGCCGCCTTCCTCGTGTACCGCGCCGGTAATATGCTGGTGCGCTTTGGCTTCGCTGCGAGTACTCATTTTGGCGCCGAAGGGCGCCAGCCAGCCCAAACGGTTGGGGGCAATGCCGCCAGTGACCATCAGGCCGACGCCACCGCGGGCGCGGGCTGCAAAATAGGCAGACAGGGCGTGAAAATCATCGTGGGCCTCCTCCAGGCCGGTGTGCATGGAACCCATGAGCGCGCGGTTGCGCAGGGTGGTGAAGCCCAGGTCGAGCGGCTTGAACAGGTTAGGGTAAGTAGCAGACATAAGTACAGGCGCTGTTCGCACACATGTGCGCCTGCAAATGTACAAAGCTATAAATTTGACTTTAAGAAAAATGCCCTTTATCTTTGCCCCGCTTTTATAAGCAGGGCTCGTAGCTCAGGTGGTTAGAGCAGCTGACTCATAATCAGACGGTCGCGGGTTCAATTCCTGCCGGGCCCACTTTTTTTCAGTTATCAGTCAACAGTTAGCAGTCAACAGTTAGCAGTTAGCAGTGAACAGTTAGCAATTAAAATCATCAGGGGTTGTTATGCGAAGTGATGCATAACAACCCCTGATGATTTTAACAGTTATCTTTTCACTGTTAACTGTTGACTGCTAACTGCTAACTGTTCACTGATAACTGTTGACTTTTCACTGCTAACTGCTAACTGTTGACTGCTAACTGTTCACTGTTCACTGTTCACTGTTCACTGTTCACTGTTTCTCAGCTTTGGCTTTGAAGTCGTATTTCAGGCCATTATATTCTTTGATGACCATTTTAACGGAGCCTACCGAAACCGGCGATTCAATCATCAGGGGAATCCGGTTCTGGTCATCAGATACCCACACCGACATTTTAGTATCTTCGTCAAAAACATTGCCGGCCAGCACATCAGGCTGGAATTTCAGGGTATTGTATCGGCCGTGGCCGTATACTTTTTTGCGCTCCTTGCCCATATAGCGCATTTTGAGCGGGTATTCTTCCTGATCCATAAAGACGGCGAAGGGCACGGTATATCCGGCATTTTGCGTACCGAATTCGATATTTCTAAGGCTGTACAGGATAGAAAGTACATCGTGCACGCAGCCTTTGGTGCCGTGGTCGGTGCGTTTTTCTGCGGCGCCGCGTTTTTCTGAACGCCACACACTGGTGCTGCGTGCGCTTTGGTTGAAGGCCACTTTTTCAAAAATCTTGTAATCGCCTTCGTGGATGCTGCGCTCTGAATAGTTGGGCAGCAAGGTGTTTTTATCCACCCAGGAGTCATAGTCGTCTTCTACAACAAAGAACCATTCGTAGGAGTCATAGGTGCGGCCTTTTGCCTGATAATGGTATTGATTTCCCTCATCGAATACTTTAAAGGTTACTTCACCGGCGGGTACCCAGATAAAATTCAGGTTGTAATAAATTTTATAGGTAAGCTGCTCGCCCGACTGGAACGTATAGTTCGAGTTGGCGCATGGCTCGTAGAAAGGTGTCGGCGGCTCGGGCTGAGGCGCCGGCTTGTTTTGTTTCATCGGCTGCCAGGGCAGCAGGGTGAATAACAGGAAAGAGAAACTAAGGGGAAACATCAGTTTCGTTGTCATATCCAACGGCTTTTGTGATGTTGACGTAAAAGATAAAAAAGGTACCACATAACGCGGGCAAAATGAGGTTTATTATCCACAGGGAAAAGGAAGCGGCAAGACAACTGATTTCGTTGGCGCCCCATAAACCCCAGAAATAAACGGCTAATCCGCCGCGTGCAGCCAAACCTGCAATGGCCGGTAAAGGTATGCCGGTTTGAATGAAATACAGGGTGCTAACAACGGCAATACTGTTAATAAAACCAATATCTATGGCAAAAAAACGCGCGATCATCCAGTACTGCAATACATAAACTGCGTAGCGAAGTAAGGCTCTAATCAGGATTTTGCGCAAATCTTCCCGGCTGAACTGCTCCAATATTCGCACATCTTTAACATACTTTTTCAACTTCCGCAACAGGTAGATACGCTTTGCTATCGGAATCAGGACACTGATGTTGAAGTAAAAATAATACATAAAACCCAGGGCTACCATAATGGCCGACAAGGCTACGTACACCAGTCCGGTATCAATATCGGGGATACGCGCCAGCAAGTACCAGGCGCCCAGAATGCCGCCGCTGAGCAGGGCGAGGTATTGGCTAAGGTTGCCGACAAAATTAATAATGGCGGCTTTCCAGCGATGCTCCGGTTTTACAAAAAGAATACGCCCGCCGAATTCGCCGACCCGATTGGGCGTAAATAGGGAAAAGCTGATGCCTGCCAACACCGCAGCATAGCCCCGTCGCAGGGAAAAATCCTGAATCCGTGCTACAAAAGGTTGCCATTTGAGGGTTTCAGCCAGCCAGTTTATCGGACTGAGCAGTACGACGCCGGCCAGCCACCAGCCATTGGCCTGTTGCAATTGCAGTTTGAAGGCTGCCCAGATTTCTTCCAAATGCTGCTGTTGCCGGAATTCATATGCCAGCAGGGCACACATGGCTGCCGCCATGAATGCCTTGATGAGATAGTTCAGCCATTTTGATGAAAATCTGGACATATCAAACCCGATGTAATTACAATGGGCCACCCCGAACGAATCGAAGTGGCCCAAATTGCTATTTGCGGGAGTTTAGAACTCCTGATGCATCAATTAATAGCCGGCGTCTTTGTTACCGGAGAAGCGGCCTTTACCTGCGCTCGGGCCTTCAGGGCGAGCCATTTCTGTTTCGCCTTTAGCAACGCGGAATTCTACGCGGCGGTTAGCAAGGGTAGAACCTTTGGCAGGAACCAGCGGGCTGCCTTCACCGCTCCAGTTCAGGATGATGCGGTCGCGGCTGATGCCATACTGAGAAGTCAGGATGTCGATAGCTGCCTTAGCGCGGTTATAGGACAGTACGTTGTTGTAACGCTCAGAGCCACGGTCGTCGGTGTGGCCAACGGCTACAACTTTCACGCTCGGGTTGTTTTTCAGAACAGTAGCAACCTGGCTGAGTTTTTCGTATTCGTTGTAGCGAACATTGAAGCTGTTATCAGCGAAGTTGATGCCTGGGAGGAACCAATCCTGGATACCAGTAGCCGGGAGTTTGAAGTTAGCGAGTTTCGCATCAACGATACGGTTAACGTCGGCTTCAGTGATCGGCTTCGGAACCTGAGCAACGCCCATAGCGTCTACGGTGTAACCTGGAGGAGAGAACGGTTCTTTGTCTTTGTAGTCCGGCACTTTGTCCATGTCGCTGTCGAGCGTAACGCCTTTAGCGTCAACGCGAGCGCCAGCGGGGCTGTTGTCTTCGTCGTCGATGGCGTCAATGATGCCGTCGCCGTCAGTGTCGGTTGGATCATAGATCGGGCGTGCTTCGAGGGCAGCGATAGCATTAGCTACTTCCGTCATCGGGTTGATCCAGTAGAGCGGCTCAGATTTGGCTACGCCGTTTTTGTCGTTTTTGCCGAGGTTGAAGTTCAGCTGGAGGTGCGGGAAGTGCCAGATGTCGCGGAAAGTAGTTACCGGACGATCAACGTTTTCTTCACCGTCGAGCAGGTCAGATTCACGGCCGAACATGTTGGCAACGCCGTATTCCAGACCGATGTTGAATTTCGGGCTGATGCGGTAAGCGAGGCCTGCGCCGAAGCGAACGATCGGTGCTGTGCCGGTGAGTGGGTTGTCGGTAGAAGGCAAGGTTGTGATACCGGAGTACTCAACATTGTAGTTCATGATACCTACGCCGCCAAATACATTGAGCAGTACTTTGCGGTTGGGTTTGTTGAAACGAATGTTGTTGAGGGTAATCACAGCGTCTGCGTTACCGGAGATCCAGCGGAGGGAGGACTCGCGGGTATCATTGGCGCCTGAGCCACCTTCATTTTTGGAGCTGGCAAAGGTGCCGCTGATGCGGGCAGAGAAGATATGGTCGAACGCTTTGCGAACATGCAAACCAGCGCCGAAGCCGGGGAATTTGGGATCCAGGTCGCCCGTTACGAAGGGAAGACCCAGATCAACGCCCAACTCGATTTTGTCGGAAGGGGTAAGGGAGCGGAAAGGCGCTGCAGCCGGTGCTGCGGCATCTTGGGCGTTCGTTGCAGACCACCCGGCAAGGAGTAAAACAAGAATTGAGAGTCTTCTAACCGTCATAGGGTTGAATTTTTGTTGAAGAGAATGTTTACTGTTTTGTAATCGCTTTTGCAGGATGTTCGGCTTTTTGTGCGGTCAAATCATCCTTTGGATAACAATTTAAAAGCCTCGGGTGTTTAAATCCCCAACTTTTTAAGGGCCAAATATAAGGCGTTTGAAGAGATACTGTGAGGATTTGTATTAATTTTTCTCACATTTTCAATCGCCTGACGAATTGTTGACGAAATATCCCCGAAAATAGCCCGGTCGGTAACGGGCACATCGGGTTGCATAAGGTAGGCAAAAACGCGCGCCATACCACAGTTTGCCACAAAATCGGGAATGACGGCGGTGCGTTCGTCGGCATAACTTGCTGTCGGGCCAAAAAACACCTCATCGTCAATAAAAGGCACATTTGCGCCGCAGGCAATCACTTCCACTCCGCCCGCGAGCAGCTGATCTACCTGCTCCCGCGTCACAATTTTGGAGGCTGCGCCCGGTATAAATATATCGGCGCCCAGACTCCATATTTTCTTATTTACGTCTTCAAAGGGCAACAGGTTTTGGGCGCGCAATTTATTGCCGTTTTTTTCATTGAACAAGGTTTTTACCTGTTCCAGGTCGAGGCCGCCCGGCGCCAGAATACCGCCGTCGCGGTCAATAATTCCGATGATGCGCACGCCTTCTTTGGCTAAATAACAAGCCGCTGCCGAGGCGACATTGCCCCAGCCCTGTATGATAGCAGTTTTTCCTTCCGGCGATTTGTGATGGTACAGATCATAATAATGGCGTACTGATTCGGCAACACCATAGCCGGTGATGAGATCGGCCACGGCGTATTTATTGCCGCTGCCCTCCGGTACGAATTCAGGATCTTCCACTTCTTTGGTACAGCCGTGGCGCAACTGACCGATGATGTTGATTTGTTGGCCCTCCGAAGGGTGGAAGTGTCCGCGAACAATACCTTCCTGCGGGTGCCAGAGGCCCAGCGCTTCGGTGATGGGAACAACGTCTTTCAGTTCGTCTACATTCAAATCGCCGCCAGTGCCATAATAGTGCTTCAGGATGGGCAGGGCTGCGCGGTACCAGCGCTGCAAAACCTCCCAGCGCCGCGGGTCGGCGGGGTCGAAGTTGATACCGCTTTTGGCGCCGCCAATGTCGGGGCCACAAACGCTGAATTTGATTTCCATGACCTTGGCCAGCGAAATGACTTCATCGCGGGTGAGGCCTTTGCGCATGCGCGTACCGCCGCCGGCAGCGCCGCCGCGCAGGGAGTTGATGACAATCCAGCCCTCGGCATCGGTTTCGGCATCGTGCCATTCAAAAACGATTTCAGGCTGTTTGGCCTTGTATTTTTGCAGTAATGCTTGCATGTAAATTTGGTGCGTGTAAATGGTCAGGTAAAAAGCGGCGCAAAGTAAGGGGTTTTTAGTGTTTGTGTGTTTGCGTATTTTTGTGTTTTAGACTGGGATTTGGGAAGATTTTGAGATGGATGGATGCTTTTATTTTGATTAACAATGGATTAAATGCTGGTTTTGCCCAAAGTCATTTTCAATGGCTAAATATCGCGCAATAGGTATGCAAAGAAATATGCAGGCGCAGATATATAATATGTGTCAAACCTGACAAGCGATATCTGAAACGAAAGTATATTTGGGCCGCGCCCCCCAAGCCCCCTGGCCCCCTTCGAGGGGGAAACCCCGAAGCTCCAAACCCTGAACCTTCGAACCTTTTAGTAACTAAGCACCTGATCAAATATGGCCACCACAAAGAAAAACACCACCACCACACCCGACGACGTTAACCTCAATGCTTGGGCGGGAAACCGAATTGTTACCCTCGACGAATTTATCATCCGCTCGGAGAAAGATTTTGAATACGCCACAGGAGAACTGACCGGCCTCCTGCGCGACATCGGCGTAGCCGCCAAAATCATTAACCGCGAGGTGAATAAAGCCGGATTGGTCAATATCCTCGGCGTAGCCGATAACCAGAATGCCAGCGGGGAAGAGCAAAAAAAACTCGATGTGTATGCCAACGACAAACTCATTGAATGTCTGCAAAACTCCGGTGAATGCTGCGCCATTGCCAGCGAAGAGAACGACGACATTCTCAATATTCCGCCCATCGGCTCCAAAAGCAGCCATTATGTGGTCATGTTCGACCCGCTCGACGGCTCTTCCAATATTGATGTAAATGTATCGGTCGGTACTATTTTTGCCATTTATCGCCGCAAAAGTCCGTCGGATCAGCCGGCCAACCTGAGCGATTTCCTTCAATCGGGAATTCAACAGGTAGCGGCGGGATATGTGCTGTATGGCACCTCTACCATTCTGGTATATACCACCGGCCGCGGGGTGAACGGATTTACGCTCGATCCTTCCATCGGCGAATTTTGCCTCAGCCACCGGAATATGCGCATTCCGGAGCACGGACAGTTTTACTCCGTCAATCAGGGCTATTATTCCAAGTTCGACCTGGAAATGCGCCGTTATATTGACCATTGCTCCGATCAGAACTACGGTCTGCGCTATATCGGCAGTATGGTGAGCGATATTCACCGCATTCTGATTCACGGCGGCATTTTCCTGTACCCGAGCACCCGAAAATTCCCGCGTGGCAAATTGCGGCTGCTGTACGAGTGCAATCCGCTTTCCATGATTGTAGAGCAGGCCGGAGGGCGCGCCATCAATACCCAACTGAAGCGTATCCTGGAGCTTGAACCCACCGAGTTGCACCAGCGCAGCACCATTGCAATTGGTTCGCCCGCTTTGGTGAATGAATTGCAGGCATTTATTGAACGGTACTCGGCACTGCCGATTTAAGAATTAAATTTGGATGGATTTGAAGGATTATTATTGATTTTTCAAATCCATCCGCTAATATTTTGAAGCGTTATGTCTACAATCATCTCCCGCAACCACTACACCCTGCGTCCCGTTGCTGCCGCTGAAAATGCGGCAGTTGCCAATATTATCCGAACTGTAATGACCGAATTCGGTGCTGTGGGACAAGGCTATTCCATCATGGATCCCGAAGTGGACGATATGTATGGATACTACAACCACGAACGCGCCGTGTATTATGTGTTGGAAGACCCGGAAGGCAAGCTGGTGGGATGCGGCGGTATCGCTCAGCTGGCAGGCGCCGGCACGGAAATTTGTGAGTTGAAAAAAATGTACTTCCTCCCTGAAGCGCGCGGATTGGGCTGGGGGAAAACGCTGATTGAAGTACTTGAAACGGAAGCGAAAGCGCGTGGTTTTCAGCAGATGTATTTAGAAACCATTGCCGCTATGGAGCAAGCCAACGGCCTCTACAAACGCATGGGTTTCCAGCCGCTTCCCGCGCAATTGGGCAATACGGGGCATAGCGCCTGCGGCTTGTTTTACATCAAAGCGATTTAGAACATGCTCTTAGCCTGTAATTTTCCCAAAACCTGCGCTGCCGCCGAAAATGGCGAAATTCGTCCTTCGAGCACGGCCTGCTCCAGCGCCGTCAGTTCGGGCATTTCAGCCAGCAGGCGCTCCAGGCCTTGCCGCAGGCTCTCGTGTAGCCAGTAGGCCGCCTGTTTGCGCCGATTTTCTGCAAAAAAACCATTCGCCAAAGTGCTGTCCCGGTAGATTAAAACCGTTTCCCAGACCTTTTCAATATTCGTTTTTTCAAGGGCGCTGCACGCCAGAACCTGTGGCGACCACCCGCTTGGTTTGGGGGGCAAAAGATGGGTGGCATTTAAATAATGCATACGCGCCTGGTTGGCGAGCGTCACGCGGTCGCCGTCGGCTTTATTCACCACCAGAATATCGGCCATTTCCACAATGCCGCGTTTGATGCCCTGCAACTCGTCGCCCGCCCCCGGAATCAGCAGCAGCAAAAAAACATCGCTCATGCTGTGCACGGCGGTTTCGGATTGCCCCACCCCGACGGTTTCGATCAGCACATTGTGGTAGCCGGCAGCCTCTGCGAGCAGGATGGTTTCGCGGGTTTTTCGGGCTACGCCACCGAGGGTGTTGCCGGAGGGAGAAGGGCGGATAAACGCCAGCGGACTGGCCGAGAGCTGCTCCATCCGCGTTTTGTCGCCCAGAATGCTGCCCTGGCTCAGGGCGCTGCTGGGGTCAATGGCCAAAACGGCTACTTTTTCTTCGCGCTCCGTCAGGTAAGTGCCGAGTGCTTCAATAAAGGTACTTTTTCCGGCGCCGGGCGCACCCGAAATGCCCACGCGCAAGGTGGCGGCAGGTATGTTTTGCTTTTCCAATAAAGCGTCTATGATTTGCCGTGCCAGCAACTCATGTGCGGGTAAAGCACTTTCTACCAGCGTAATGGCTCGTGCGAGCAATACCCGGTCGCCGGCGAGAATGCCGCTAACAAAGGTCTCAACGGAGGGGAGATTTTTGCGCATTGGGACAAACTTACGGCAGAATTCGGGAAAAATGCGCGCAGGGCTTGCACGGAAGCAAAACTTTTTTGAATATTTGCATCACCGTACCGATACAATAATACAAAATCAAAAAATATGTTCACCGAAACCACCCGTTTGTCATACACTGATGCCTTGCCTTTGTACAATAAAATACAGGGCAAAGCGCCGTCCTGTCTTTTTGAATCCGCATCGGCGGTAGATAAATCGAGCCGTATGTCGGTCATTGGTTTTGAACCGCTTATTGAATGCAAGGGCAAAAAAGATTCGCTGGAAGTCAGGTTACTGGCGGCACGCGGCGCCCGTTATTTTGAATTTATAAAAAACACGTATGCGTCGTTCGTGCGGGATTCGGGTGAAGGAGTGCTTCATTTGCATATACCCAAAGTTCCCTTTGAAGGTGCGGAAGAAGATCGTTTGGAGCGGCAGAACATTGCGCAGCCCTTGCGCGCCGTTTTACGCGAGTTTCAGCATCCTGAAAAAAACTTCATGGGTTTTTACGGCGCCCTGTCCTATCAGTTTGTGTATTTGTTTGAAGATATTCGCTATGAAAATCCGGGAGAAGCGCCGGATTTTCATCTTTTTTTATTTGATACCATTTTGTTGTTCAATCATCTGACGCGCGACCTCACGTTTTATGTCACCCGCGATAATGCCGCAACGGCTCAGTCGGATAGTGCTGCGCTGCTGCAAGTGCTGGAACAGGCTGAAGCACCTGTGCGTGCGCCCTTCCGCGTGAGCAGTCCGGTCAGGGTAAGTCCCGACGATGATACGTTCCGCCAACAGGTGTCTGAGGGCGTGCGTTTGTGCAATGAAGGGGAACTGCTGGAAATTGTACTGAGCCGCAAACTGACGGCCAAGGTGGAGGGCAATTTATTAACCTTGTATGAGCGCTATCGCAAAATTAACCCTTCGCCCTACCTGTTTTATTTTGATTTTGGCGACGAAACCCTGCTGGGCGCCAGTCCGGAAATGATGCTGCGCTATGAAGACGGCCGCGCCACCTTGCGGCCCATCAGCGGCAGCGTGCGGCGCAGCGCCGACCCCATTGAAGACCACCACCTGATGATGGAACTGCTGAACTCGCCCAAGGAAAATTCGGAATTAGATATGCTCATTGACCTGGGGCGCAACGATTTGGCGCGTATCTGCAAGCCCGGCATTCAGATAGATCATTATCGTATTATTGAAAAATACTCGCACGTGACGCATACGGTTTCGCAGGTGAGCGGGGAATTGGAGGAACGCTATACGGGCTTTGATGCCTTGATCGCCAGTCTTAATGCAGGCACCCTGACCGGTGCGCCCAAGGTAGCCGCCATGGAATATATTGCCCGGATGGAGGCGCACAGCCGCGATTATTATGGCGGCTGCATCGGCTGGTTGCTTTTTAACGGCGAGGTGAATACGGCCATTACCATCCGGACGGCGCATATTAAAGGGGAAGACCTGCAATTCTGTGCCGGTGCAACGCTGCTCTATGAATCGGTGCCGGAAAATGAACTCAAGGAGACGCGAATCAAATCCGGGGCTTTCCTCGCCGCGCTGGAGTAGTGCGAAGCTTTGCTTCGCAGCAGTACTTCGAAGCTTTGCTTCGAACGCATTACCGCAAAGCTTTGCTTCGAACGGATTACCGCAAAGCTATGCTTCGAACGGATTACCGCAAAGCTTTGCTTCGAACGCTACCCGCGTCGCACCAGAGGCCCATTGGAGGTACTGGCTCGAAACAAAGTTTCGAGTTACTACATCGAAGCAAAGCTTCGATGTACTGCTTCGAAGCGGAGCTTCGAAGTACTAGTACTCTATCTTTTCTAAGTAAAGCCCTGAAGGCGGCGCCGTGAAGCGCGCCGGCTCCCGCGAGGGCTTTTGCAGGTAATCCTCCACTGTTTCGAGGGGTAAATTACCACGGCCGACCTCTACCAGCACCCCGACGATACGACGCACCATTTTCCACAAAAAATGCGAACCCCGGATGGTAATCAAAATCCGTTCGGGCGTTTCTTCAATGTTGAGACGGGTCAGTTCGACGAGGGTAGATTGTTTGATGTCGGCTTTGTCGCCGAAGGAGGCAAAATCGCGGAAGCCCACCATCATGGCAGCGGCGCTGCGCATAAGCGTAGTGTCGAGCGGGTCGCGCACCCACCAGTAGAATTTTTTGCCGAAGGCGTCGCGGCGTTTGGTGATCTGGTAGACGTAGGTGCGCTGCACGGCGTCGTGTCGGGCGTGGAATTTGGGGTGCGTTTTTTCAATGGATAGGATATTGATGTCGTGCGACAGCTCGTCATTAAGTCGCATACGGATTTGTTCGGGCTTGAGTTTTTTATCGTCGGGTACCTCGAGGTGCGCGACTTGTCCGCGGGCGTGCACGCCCGAATCGGTACGGCCCGCGCCATAGATTTCTATATTTTGAGCACCAAAGACTTTAGCGGCGGCATTGAGGAGTTCTCCCTGAATGCTGCGGTCGTTTTTTTGTAGTTGCCAGCCGGCATATCGGCTGCCGTCGTATTCCAGGGTCAGTTTATAGCGCATAAATGGAAATTGTTAAAAAAATCCTAAAAAAAAACGGGCATTAAACCCGATGCAGGGGTTGCCGTCAAAGCTTCGTCTTTCAGAAAAACGACAGGCCGGAAATCATCGAACCGCGGCGATTGAACCTTCCGGCTTTTTCCTCCGCAAAGGAAATAAAAAGCCGATTGCGGGCGCTACAAATCAAACCCATTTTCACAACACCATCTCAACACCTTCGTATTATGAAAAAGACTTTTTTCCTGATCGCCACATTGCTCACCGCGATTTTCGTTTTGCCCTCCTGCAACAAAGATAACGCCACCGATATCAGTGCGGATCGTACAACCGCCGAAGAAATTGTGGCCAATAACGACCTGAGCGAGCAGGTAGATGCCGAAATTGAAGACAACCTCCCCGACGAATTTTTTACTTCCAACGAAAGTGAAGACCGCGGCGGCTGTGGCATCATCACCTTCGCCCAGCCCAAAGGCACCTGGCCCAACACCATGACCATTGATTTTGGCGCCGGCTGTGTAAAACCCGACGGCCGTGTGCTGAAAGGCAAAGTTGTGGTCAATCAGACCAATAAAATGGGCATTGCCGGTTCGGTTCGCACCATTACGTTTGAAGATTTTTACATTGATAATGTGCAAATTACCGGCTCCAAAACCGTAACGAACGCAGGCCCGAACACCACCGGTCAGCCAACCTTCACCAAAACTGGCACAATTGTACTCATTTACCCCAATGGCGACCAGGGTACCTACAACATTAACCATACCCGTGTGATGCTGGAAGGCGCCGGCACCCCGCAACGCTTTGATGATGTGTGGAGCATCAGCGGCAGCGACAGTGGTGTTAACCGCGACGGACTGGAATTTTCCGTTGTCATCAGCACTCCGCTCGTAAAACGCGCTGTTTGTCCCTGGATCTCTGAGGGTGTTATCACCCTGACCCGCAATAACAAAACCCGTTCGCTGGACTTTGGCGACGGCACCTGCGACCGCGATGCGGTACTGACCCTGCCTGACGGCTCAGAGCGCAACGTGAAAATCCGTCGCCGCTGGTGGATGTAAGCTGATTTGACCTCAAAAGACAGGCTTAAAGTAGATTTAGCCGGTTCGGGTATGCCCGGGCCGGCTTTTTTCATGTAGCGCTTAACATTAACTTAATCATTACTTAAATCACAGTTTCCGGTCTGGGGAAGGCATATAGAGACCTTTGCCGCCGAATTGAACGGCCTGCGAGCTGATTTCAATGTGTGCGCAAACAAATCTCTGCTAAATAGCAAATACATGAAAAAATCATTTTACCTGCTTTGCCTGAGCCTGCTGATTGGAACCCAATCTTACGCGCAGACAACTGTTAATGTTTCGGATACCGACATTCAGGCCGGTCAGACCGTCAACTGGACAAAAAACAATGTTTATCTCTGTGATGGTATTGTTTTCGTTGAAGACGGCGCAACGCTGAATATTGAAGCCGGTACGGTTGTGAAATTTACACCCCGTGCGGATGTGGGCAACCCCTCTGCGCTGGTTATTTGCCGCGGTGCAAAAGTTTTCGCCACCGGTACTGCCGATGAGCCGATTATATTCACTGCTGAAGCCGATGATGTAAACAATCCTACTGATCTTGGTCCGAAAGACAATGCACTTTGGGGCGGTTTGGTGCTGCTGGGTAAAGGCGAAACCCGTAAAAACGGCAACGCAGAAGCCAACGTGGAAGGCATTCCGACCTCCGAGGTACGCGGCCTTTATGGCGGCTCCGACAATGCCGACAACTCCGGCGTACTGCGTTATGTAAGCATCCGCCACTGTGGTCGCCAGCTGACTTCCGGCAGCGAACTCAACGGACTTACCCTCGCTGCAGTAGGTAGCGCCACAACGCTGGATTATGTTGAGATTTACGCCAGCTCCGACGACGGAATCGAATTCTTCGGCGGTGCCCCCAACCTCAAACACGCCATTGTTGCATGGGCAGAAGATGACTCCTACGACTGGGACGAAGTATACACCGGCCAGGGCCAGTTCTGGTTCTCCATCCAGCGCGACGATGTGGCCGATCTCGGCGGCGAACTCGACGGTACCACGCCCGATGATGGTACGCCCTACTCCAACCCGACCGTTTACAACTGGACACATATTGGTTCCGGTGCAGGTGCAGCGGCGACCAACGCCCTGGGCTGGCTTTTCCGCGCCGGTACAGCCGGTACAGTGGCCAACTCCATCGTAACGGCACAAAAAAATAAGGTTATTGAAGTACAGGATAAAACGGCTCCGGCCAACGACGCGCACGGTAAACTCGTCGCCGGTGAACTGAAAATCCTCAATAACCTGTTCTGGGCCAATGGCAGCAACTCGACACTCGACGCTGCCGGCACCGGCGTTATTCGTCTCACCTCCGGCCAAACGCTGGATGATGCCGACGGTTCCGACCTCGCAGGTCATCTGGTAACCAATAAAAATGCTATTTCCAATCCGGAAATTCAGAGCATCAGCCGTACGCAGGATAAAAACCTCGACCCACGCCCGGCCGGTAACACCGCTGTTACCACCGAACTGGCTACCTACCCGGCCAACGCTTTCTTTGATAAAGTAAATTATAAAGGTGCTTTCGGTCCGCTCGCAGGTCAAATGTGGGCACGTGGCTGGTCGACCCTCGACCGCAACAATCACCTCAAAGCGCCAGCCGGCAATGAAGTAGTGTTTGTAAACGACAACAGCATCCGGCCCTGCGAAAGTGTTACCTGGACCAAAGACAAAACCTACGTGGTAGACGGTCTGACGTTTGTTGACAGCTGCGCTACCCTGACGATTGAAGCCGGTACGGTTGTGAAATTTACGTCCAACCAAACCGTTGGCAATCCCTCTGCCCTGATTGTTGCCCGCGGCGGCAAAATCTTTGCACAAGGCACTGAAACCGAGCCGATCATTTTCACTGCCGAAGCAGATAATGTTAATGATCCGACCGATCTCGGTCCGAAAGATAATGCCCTCTGGGGTGGTATTGCCATCCTCGGCAGCGGTGTTACCCGCAAAAATGGCAACCCGATTGTGAACGTGGAAGGTATCCCGACTTCTGAATTGCGCGGCCTTTACGGCGGCACCAATAATGCCGATAACTCCGGTGTGTTCAGCTATGTTTCGATCCGCCACTGCGGTCGTGCCTTCCAATCTGGCAACGAACTCAACGGCCTTACTTTGGCTGGCGTGGGTAGCGGCACGAAATTGGATCACATTGAAATTTACGCCAGCTCCGACGATGGTATCGAATTTTTCGGCGGTGCGCCTGAACTTAAATACGCCGTAGTAGCATGGGCTGAAGATGACAGCTACGACTGGGACGAAGTGTACACCGGTAAAGGCCAGTTCTGGTTCTCTATCCAGCGCGATGACGTGGCCGACCTCGGCGGCGAACTCGACGGTACCACGCCCGATGATGGTACGCCTTACTCCAACCCGACGGTTTACAACTGGACGCATATCGGTTCCGGCCCCGGCGCCGCTGCAACCAACGCCCTCGGCTGGCTCTTCCGCGCCGGCACAGCAGGTACGGTTGCCAACTCCATCGTGACCGCACAAAAAAATAAAGCCATCGAAGTACAGGACAAAGCGGCTCCGGCCAACGATGCCTACACGAAAATGCTGAGTGGCGAGCTGAAAATCCTGAACAACCTGTTCTGGGCTAACGGCAGCACCACAACCATTGACGCTACCGCCAGCGGTATCATCCGTGTAACTTCCGGTACACCAGACGACGCCGATGCTTCTGATCTGGCAGCCAACCTGACGGCCAATAAAAATGCTGTCGCCAACCCGCAAATTGTCAGCATCAGCCGTGCACAGAATAATCAGCTTGATCCGCGTACCAAACTCGGTTCGGCTGCTTATCAGGACCTTGCGACCTACCCGGTTGATCCGTTCTTCACCGGTGTGGATTACAAAGGCGCTTTCGACAATTGCTACAGCAGCCTTTGGATTGCCGGCTGGACGGCCCTGGCGCGCAACAACCACCTGGCTCCTGCTTCCGGTACCGATTGCCTCACCGGCACAGATGATCTGGACAACAGCCTGGTGAATATCTTCCGCATTTTCCCGAACCCGGCGCACGACATGTTCGTGGTGGAATCCAACTTCGATCGCGAAGTGAGCATTGAAATTTACGACATGGCCGGTCGCCTTGTTGCGCAAATGAACAATGTACCGGGCGGCAAACATCAGGTGCAGATCAATACCCTCGTAACGGGTTTGTACGCCATCAAATTCCGCACGGAAGATGGGCGTATCCATACAAAAAAACTCATTGTAGAATAATCATTCCTGTATCAGTAGAACGCAGCGAATCCGGTTAGCGGATTCGCTGCGCTCGTTTTTTTCATTCATTTCAACATTCCTAACATCTTATGAAGAACTTCTCTTCATCATTCGCTCTGTATCTTTTATTTTCTTTTTTTGCGCATACCGCATTCGCGCAAAAAACGGTCATTGCCGGCAAGGTTGTTGACCAAACTACCGGAGAAAGCCTGATCGGCGTGTCCATCAAAGCTTCCGGCCCGATCACTTCCGGCGCTATTTCCGACTATGAAGGCAACTACGTCATCAATGTTGAGCCCGGCACTTACTCCCTGACTTGTAATTACACCTCCTACCAGCCTTACACAATTGAGGGATTTGAAGCAAAGGGTGGCATTTCCAATACCCTGGATATCCCCCTTGTATCTTCCACCCTTTCGCTGACGGAAGTTGTTGTCACAGCGGCTAAAGTGCGCAACACCGATGGCGCCCTGATTG
This sequence comes from Chitinophagales bacterium, assembly GCA_017303875.1. Lineage (GTDB taxonomy): Bacteria > Bacteroidota > Bacteroidia > Chitinophagales > Saprospiraceae > M3007. The sequence continues at coordinate 144,154 of JAFLBP010000016.1, forward strand.
CCCTGCAGCGCAGCTCGCTTTCTATTGCCGACGGTATTTCCTCCCAGCAAATCAGCCGTACCGGTGTTTCCAATGCCGCAGATGCCATGAAACAGGTGACCGGCGCCGTGGTTGAAGGCGGTAAGTTTATTGTTATGCGTGGTCTGGGCGACCGTTACTCCATCTCGCAGCTCAATGGCATCACCATGCCGAGCACCGATCCCTACCGCAACAGCTCCAGCCTCGACCTTATCCCCTCGCAGATGATCGACAACATCATCACGACCAAAACCTTTACGCCCGACCTGCCCGGCAACTTCTCCGGCGGCCTGGTGAACGTAACGACCAAATCTTTCCCCAGCAAATTCAACCTGCACTTCGGTGTCTCGACTTCATTTAACACCCAGGCAACCGGAATTAATAATTTCCTCGGCCACGGTGACGATGCCGGTCAGCGCGACTGGCTCGGTTTTGACGACGGTGGCCGCGCCCTGCCGCGTATTTTGCAGGATGAGGCCAGCCGAAATATGCTGACGCAAAATGCCTACCTTTTTGCCCGCAACCCTTCGAGCAGTAATGATCAACTGCGCTCAGTATTGCAGGAGTCGTCGAAAGCGCTGAGCAATACTTTTGTGCCGACACAAAAAAGCACATCCCCCAACTACGGCCTGAATTTCTCCATTGGCGATAACCTCAAGCTGTTTGGTAATCAATTGGGATATACCATTGGTGTGAATTACTCCCGCGAATACACACACTACAACAACGGCGCGGTAAATACTTATGTGACCAGCGACCCTCAAACACTGTTTGGGTATCAAACCCTGAATGAAACCAAAAGTGTGGAGACTCCGCACTTGGGCGGCTTGTTTAATGTTGCCTATAAATTTGGTAATAACCACAGCGTCAGTTTCAACACCATCTATAACAATGACACGGATATTATCGGTCGCCAGCAAAACGGTAAGTTCACCGGACAAATTTCTACGCCCGGCGCCGATTTCCTGACCAATTCCCTGGAGTTCATTCAACGTCAGTACCTGTCGTATCAATTGAGCGGTAAACACGTTTTCCCGAAATTGCCGGGCGCTGAAATTACCTGGAGCGGTTCTATGAACAAATCTTTCCAGAAAGAGCCCGATACCCGCTATTTCGCCTATGTAAATTACATTGACGACGACGGCAATAACACCTATGGCATCAACGACGCCGAGTTTCGTCCGCCTTTCCACTTCTGGCGTGAGTTGAACGACAATTCCAGTGATGCTAAAATAGATATTACCCTGCCTTTCCTGCGCCGGGGCAATGAGAACAGTACCAATGCTTTCAAATTTGGCGGTTTTTATAGCGAAATGTCGCGCAGTTTCAGCGAATACCAGTTTACCCACCAGCGTCATGGTGATGTACCTGCTTCCATTTTCTTCAATCAGTATCAGGGAGATTTTGCCGGATTTTTCAACTACAATAATTTCGGCATCATCGATACTACATATCAGGAAAATGACCCGACTCAGGTGCGCCGCTACAATGTAGGTTACCACTACGTGAATCAGGTTAATAATAAAAACTTCTATGATGGCAATCAGCAGATCGGTGCAGCTTACGCCATGCTGGTGTACAATATCCTGCCTCGCCTGAAAGCCATTGGCGGTGTTCGTATGGAAACCACTGATCTGGAAGTAGTGAGCCGCGACACGGCCATTCGCCCGAGCAAAATTGACCTGACCGATTTCCTGTATTCCATCAACCTGATTTATTCGATTACCGAAAAATCCAACCTGCGCATGGCCGCCTCCAAAACCCTGGCGCGCCCCAATATGCGCGAGTTGGCGCCTTTTGAGCAATTTGATACGAAAAACGGTTTCTTTAACGTCGGTAATCCGAATTTGCAGCGCACGCTGATTCAGAACTACGACCTGCGTTATGAAATGTACCCCGATCAGGGCGAACTATTTGCCGTAAGCGCCTTCCTGAAGCGTTTTGAAAACCCGATCCTGCGCACCTTCAGCCCGACAGCTACCATTCCGGAGCTGGGCTACCTGAATATTGACGAAGCGTTGGTTTACGGCCTCGAAATTGAATGGCGTAAAAACCTCGGTTTTATTACTCCGGTACTCGATAAATTCTTTATCGGCACCAACTTCGCGCTGATCAAATCGGAATACAAAATTCCTGAAGCCGAGCTGGCTGCTTCCCGCAACATTGACCCGACATACAGCCAGACTACCCGCCCCTTCCAGAGCCAGGCGCCTTACATTGTGAACGCCGTGCTCTCGTACCTGAACCCGGAAAAAGGCTGGGAATCTTCGCTTTCTTTCAACGTTTCGGGCCGCCGCCTGTACAATATTTCGCTGGCTGCCACCCCCGACGTATACGAAGCGCCGTTTCCGCTGCTCAACTTCAACCTCACCAAGAAGTTTGCCGAGCACTACCAGCTCACACTTTCTGCACGCAACCTGCTGAACCCGCTGAACCGCAAAACGCAGAATTTTAAAGGTACTGAATACGTGGCCGAATCGTATAATATCGGCAGTACTTTCGGTATCGGATTTGCCTATTTCATCCGCTAAGGATGTTGAAAGATTGATACAGATTTTTTAGTAGTCGACATGTTAGGAAGTTGACTACAAACGTATAAGCCCGGGCGACGAAATGTTACCCGGGCTTTTTTTCTTAACGATGAACGATGAGTGATGAACGATGAATGGGGGGGTAGTGTTTTCGTGTTTTGGGGTTTTAGTGTTTTTGTGTGTTGCCGGGAGCGGAGCCATTCGTGTATTCGTGGCAACTTTTTTCTTAACGATGAACGATGAGTGATGAACGATGAGTGGTGGTGGTGGTGTTTTCGTGTTTTGGGGTTTTAGTGTTTTTGTGTGTTGCCGGGAGCGGAGCCATTCGTGTATTCGTGGTAACTTTTTTCTTAACGATGAACGATGAGTGATGAACGATGAGTGGGGGTTTGGTGTTTTAGTGTTTGGGTGATTTAGTGTTTTTGTGTGTTGCCGGGAGCGGAGCCATTCGTGTATTCGTGGCAACTTTTTTCTTAACGATGAACGATGAGTGGGGGTGGTGGTGTTTTAGTGTTTGGGTGATTTAGTGTTTTTGTGTGTTGCCGGGAGCGGAGCCATTCGTGTATTCGTGGCAACTTTTTTGTTAACGATGAACGATGAGTGATGAACTATGAGTGGGGGGTTGGTGTTTTCGTGTTTGGGTGTTTTAGTGTTTTTGTGTGTTGCCGGGAGCGGAGCCATTCGTGTATTCGTGGCAACTTTTTTCTTAACGATGAACGATGAGTGATGAACGATGAGTGGGGGGGTAGTGTTTGGGTGTTTTCGTGTTTTGGGGTTTTAGTGGCAACTTTTTGAAGTGGTAGCAGTAATTTTATTTCAGAAGACCAAATAGAAATATTTTGGTTTTGCTGATTTTTATTTTCGGGGTAAAATCCACTTTTTCAGGCCCTTTGAGGGTGTTTTCATCTGTTTTGCCGGTATCAAAATAGCTTTGCAGGAAAGTTTCATTTTTCATTACAATGGATAGAATATCGACATGCGCACTATTTTCGAGCACAATATGTTTGCCTTGTTGTAGCGTAGGCATCAATACTTGATCGACTACGGATGGCGGCGTTCTGTGATCGAGCAGGCCACTGATAATTACTGTTTCGGTATTGGAATTCCGACATTTTTGATACTTGGCAGGAATAGGTTTTATACCCCATTCTTTTGAAGTAGCGGCATAAATAAGTGATACATTGCCCCCCAGAATAGTATTGGTATTGCGGATTTCGGTTTCAATATCTTTTCCGTTTTCCCAATCGGCGCTAACCGTTTTTGCATAAACATCACCCATGATTTTGGGATGGCTCACATCGGAGAGCTTTTGTAACATAAACAGGCCGCTATAATCCCGTTCCTGAACAGCTTTTTTATAAGCATCAAAAACAGAAACGGCAAAATTGACATTATACAGCGCGTTTACAGTGCCGGCCTTGATCTTATCGGCATCCAGTTTAAATACCGACCAGCGCGCGGGCAATGTTTCAAATGACTGTCGCATCATCGCTTTTATGGATAATTGTGCAGCACTCGTATCCTGCTCCCGGTAAATCCGATCATATGCATCCAGCCTCGCTTCTGCCTGTTCCGGATCGGCCAAAAAATAACCGGGCGGACAGGCGCCAATCATCAGGGTGCGTTTTATGATTTCCGGATATTTATAGGAATATAATAGCGCAATACGGGTGCCGTAACTGACGGAGAGTAAATTAATTTTATGATAACCCAATTTTTTGCGCACTGTTTCAATGTCTTCAATTACATTGATTATATTGTAATTATTAATATCGATACCCTCTTTTGCTAATGTTTTATTGTAATTTCTGATGTTTACTTTAATGTTATTTAAAGATTTATCGCTTAATAATTTATTATTGAGTCCTTTAAATGCTTTTGTCAGTTTTTTTGATTCCAGCTTCACGGAGCCATCCACACCGCGATAGCCGACACATACAAAATCATGGTTTTTAAGTGCATTTGCGGCAGAAGGCAGGTCAAGATTATTTCGTGAAATAATATTTGAGCCTCCCGGGCCGCCATCCAACCAAAAAACAGGTTCTTCCGGATTGGTAGCAGATGATTTTATAATAAATATAGGAATCTGAATTTGTCGGGAGCCTGCAGTATCATAATTTTCCGGCACATTAATCATACCTTCATACGCAACAAAGGTGTAACCGTTAATTTGTATATCAGCTGTGCGTTTTAAGGATTGATCCATTGCCGGTTGCGAGCAGGCATAATGCGTAATCAGGGAAAGGAGTACGGTAAGCAGGTTTAATTTGTGCAGCATGCGTATTGTTTTAAAAGTGGAAGTCAGGTGCAGTATGCACCCGGACAAACGTGGCATAAGAAGTCCTGTTTCGGAGCATGACACCCCGAAATACAAATCAGATGTACAAATGAAAAAGGCCTACAACGTTATAGATAAGATAATTCGTGCTGCAAAGTTATTGGGCGCAAAACCGCTATACATTCACTTAAGTTAATAAATCGCTCTTTACAAAAAGTTGCCTCTAAAACACTAAAAACCCCAAAACCCCAAAACACTGAAGCTCCAAAACACTAAAACCCCCATTCATCGTTCATCACTCATCGTTCATCGTTACAAAACTGTTTACATTTTTTCCAATAAAAGTTTGCCGATGGCGGGAATGCTGTAGAGTTTGGCGAGTTCCGGTTTTTTGGAGCCGGTAAGGGTTTGGGCCATATACAGCCGCAGGTCGTTGGGCAATAGATCCAGTTGAATAAACCGGGCGAGGCGCTCAAATTGTTCGTTGCCGAGCGGCTGCGGGTTTTCCAGTAAATAATTGATCATGCGGCTGACCACCACCGAGAGCATATCCAGGCGCTTCGTTTCCCCGTCGAAAAGGAGGCGTTCAAGCCGCTGAACGGCGCCTTCAAAATTGTCGCTTTCAAGGAAATCGGCCGGACCGGGCAGCCGATCTAATTTTTGATGGATAAACTGGACAAAAGCCTGCGTGGTGCTGTCGTCCAGAAAAGCATCGGCGAGCAGCTTGATCAGGGGCAGGTTTTCGCGAAAATCTTCAAATTGTTCGATACTCTGAAAAAACTGCACCAAAGAACGCGGCGTGGTACGGCGACCGTTCACCAGTTCCGGATAAGCCAGCACGAAATTGCGCCCCCGCTCGTCTACCCCATTTCGTTCAGCCCAACGTGCCCAGGCGCCGGCATCAAATTCCATTGTTACGTGCAGCATACGATTGAGCATGGCCTCGTCGAGGGTTGTGACGGAGTAATCGCCGCCATCGGGGTTGGCGGTTAACACGATCAGCCATTGGGCGGGCAGCGACCAGGAAACTAATTCATAATACTGCAGCAATTGCATAATGCCGCGCAGGATGCGGTCGTCGGCGCGGTTAACATCGTCGAGCAACAATATTCCGGGGCCTTCCTGCCGGGGCACCCATGCCGGTGGCGCGAAACGGGTGACGCTTTGCCCTTCAGGGTTTTGTTGCAGGGTCGGCATGCCTACCAGGTCGCCCATTTCCTCAAACTGCGCCGGTGCGATGTACACAAAAGCAAAGCCTTTTTCCTGTGCCCACTCCCGCACCAATTCCGTTTTGCCGATCCCGTGTTTCCCCCATATACATATAGGTGTGGGCAGGCGCTTGCCCGGGCCGATGTTGGTGAGGCTGTGTTCCAGCAATTGCCGTATGGTTTCGGCATTTATTTTTGAGCCGTAGGTGATGTAGTTCAAGGTAAATGGTTTTGATGCGCACAAAATTACAAACCCTGCCAAAACAGCAAAAGCTCTGGCAGGGTTTGTCGGTATGTTGTTTTTATCGTAATTTTCTAACGCGTCACCATCAGCTTCGCTACTTCGGCGCGCCCGCTTGTCTGATTTTCTATCCGTACAAAATAGGTGCCGCTGCCCAGCGTCGAAACATCAAAGAAAAATACATTGGTGCCGGTCGCTATGGCCTGCCGGTTCATGGAAATGAGCGTGCCGCCAAGGCTGTGCAGGGAGAGCAGTGCATTGAATTCGCCTTCACTTTCATAAGTGACTTCCACATGTACCGAAGCGGGGTTGGGGCTTAGGCGCAAACGACGCGGTGCTTCGCGGCGCACATCAATGGAGCCGCCGAAATAGCAGGCCGGATTTACTTCCAGATCCTTGTCAATCAGCCGCATTTTGGCATAAACATCAAACATGCTTTCCTGCATAACAAAATCATTGGCGCCCAACCAGTCCTGCAACAAACTGCCAAATACCTGGCGGTAATCGAATTGCATGTTGCGCAGCTGATTGTCGTTGCTCAGATCAAACAGGTTGACATTCGTGCCATGCACTTTAGGCCGCACGCCTTTTCCGAAGACCATCATGGGCGATAATGTGCCATGATCGGTGCCAAACGACCCGTTTTCCTTGGCACAACGGCCAAACTCTGAAAACGTACAGGCCATAACCTGATCGGCAATGCCCAATCCTTCGAGGTCGTCAAAGAAGGTTTTTACCGAATCGGAAAAGTTTTTGAGCAAATTTGTATGCGCTCCCAGGGAAGTGTCTCCCGAATCGACCTGTGCACTGTGGGTGTCGAAACCGCCGATCTGGCAAAGGTAAATTTTCGTTTTGCAGCCCCCGCGGATCAGACGCGCGATGGTTTTCAGCTGCGCCGCAAAGGAATTATTCGGATAGGCAGTAATGGCATTACTGCCGGCATTGAACACCTGTGTGATGCGTGAAGCATAAAGGTTAATGCTTTGTTCCACCCCCATGATGTAATCCAGTTCATCACCGTGGTCCGAGTCGGGTGTAATGGCCAAAGGGGCGCCACCGATGGTCTGGATAAGCGAATAAAAACCGGCGGGGTCCTGCCCGCTCAGATTGATCACATTCTGGTGCTCGGTTTCGGTGTGAAAACCCAGCGAAGTATACGGGTCGCCCAGCTGAATCCCCAGCGGGTCGGGTGCTTCAGGTGTCGGCACGCCTTCTACTTCCGGGAAAAAAGCTTGCAGCGAACGCCCCATCCAGCCAGTACCTATATTATTTAAGGCAGGAGAGCCGCCGCCGCCCGAGAGCCAGAGGTCTGTGCCTTTGAAGTGCGACTGGTTCATGCTCTGATAGCCCACGCCCTGAATGACACTGGCCCAGCCTTTGTCGTAGAGCGCTTTGATGCCCGTCATCGCCGGGTGCAGGCCCGTTTGGTCGGCGGTGGGCAGCGTACTGTCTATATTAATAATGGCGCTTTCCAGCAATCGGGTAGTCGGGCGCAATTCGGCGTAGCGATCGTAATGGGCTAATGGGATAACGGTATTGATACCATCGTTGCCGCCTTTCATTTGAATCAGCACCAGCACGCGGTCGCGCACACTGTCGCAAGAGGCAAGGGTGTTTGCCATCTGGCGGTTGGCAAAGGGGCGCATGGCAAAGCCATTGACAAAAAAAGAACTGACGCCAACCCCTTGCGCTATTTTGAGAAATTGTCTGCGTTTCATGTTTGAAGTATTTTCGTATGACGAAACTTGATTCAGGTTGTTGCGAAGCAAAGCTTCGCTGTACTTGCGCGAAGCGGAGCTTCGCGGTACTAATACGTCTGGTATTCCGGTGAGTACATGATTCCTGTGATCAGGCGCTCAAGTGGAATACGTACTTCCGTTTCATTGCCGGTACTGAGATAATTGGCCCATTCATAGGCCCAGTCTTCGGCTGGCAGTCCGTCCAGAAATACTTCGTTATAAAAATAGTCAAATCGTTCAGTGGATGGGCTAACCGGCAGCATATAGTCCATCAGATCGCGTACGAGCACATAGGCATCGGCCGGGTCGCTCACCACGCCGCTGGTTTTTATCCAGGGTGTAATGTTGAGTTTGATGCCGATACTGCTGTTTGGGGAACTGCCAATAACGCGTTTGCCGGTCAGGAGTATTGTGGGCAGCTTGTAACGTGCAACGATGGACGTGGAATTGAACCAATGCCTGCTGTAATCGGGTTCCTGATGGTAGGCCGGATAACCCGCCACATCAGGCGGCGCAAACATATTGAGGTTGGCGAGCGCCAGCATGCGATCCATCACACCGGAAATCCAGAAGGTATTATAATGTGTAGTGTTTTGCGTGAGCGGATTCGGAATGGCAATATTAAAGAAGGAAAGGGCCTGAAGGGAAAGTTCCAGTGGCGATTTAATCATGCCGCCAACAATTTCATCGCTGTTGTCGGAGTCGTCCATATCGTAAAAATGCTGGCTCTTGAATAACTGCGTCAGCACCGGCAAAATCTCGTAGCCGTTATTGCGGAAAGTTTGTGCCAGCGGTGCAATAATATCGCTCTCTACTTCCTCCGAGATGTTACGGTGCACAAAATAGCGGTAGATGCGCCGACAGAAATTCAGCGAAACCTGCTCCTGGGCAAAAACCATATTTACAAAGCCGGTAATTTCCGATTCAAACTGCGCGCTGCTTGTTGCACCTGCTATAATAGTGCCCTGAAATTTGGCGCTGAATTGTTTGTTGCCGGTATGATGCCGGGAAAACGTGACTTTGGCGCGGGGAAGACCGGTTTCGGCATCATTGAGCAGGCGGTTGGTTTGCAACTGATAACCGGTAAGTACTTTGGCGGCCTGTATAATATCGTCTTCGGTGTAATGAGTGTAATCGCCCGGAGCAATCTGAGGACCTTTTCCGATGGTGAAAAGTTCAAGAAATTCCCGTGCGAAGTTTTCTTGCGGATTACTCTTGGTATTGGTGTCGTTATTGAGATAGCGCACCATATTATTATCGTGTATGATCTTGCGGGCGAGATCTTTGAAATTGCCCAACGCACCCCAGCGCAGCAAGGCTAAGTAATCGTAATAGACCGAGCTGGACAGGGTTGTCAGGGTAGTTGCCAAAAACTGATGAAAAAAGAACGACATCTTGTGTCCGACGCCGGGATCATGCAGTGCTTCATTGAGCCACCAGGCAGCCACACGCCGTTGCAGGTTGAACTCGGTATCGGGCAGTGCTTGTCTGACAGGAAGAATCCACGTAGTGCTGGCGCTGTCGAATACCGGTTGGGTGAGTTGTTGTGGCGTTAGTTGCAGCAAGCCGGATACTGCGGCAGAAACACCCTGAACAGACATTTCCTCAACTTTGGCGCGGGTATAACGAAAACTGGCGCGGCGTAATAAATGTGCTGCTCGCCGGCGGCCCAGCGTTCCCTGTACAGGATTTAAAGATGCCATAGGCAAAGACAAAAGTGGCAGACGATCGTTGGCGACCAGCGCTGCCGGGTGAACTGTAATTTTAGCAACGGTATTTTAAAGGAGCGCGCTAAAGTACTGAAAATATGGTATTCCAATAAGATAAAAAACATATATTATAAGCTCCTTGTAAAAGCACAGATTTTATACGCAAAAAATCGAATATTTCAGAATGAAAACACTTGTAAAGTGGCTAAATATGCTCCTCAAATGCAGCTTCACAGGATTTTTTTAAAAAAATATAAAAAACTATTTGGTGGAATAGAACTTCGTCTTACCTTTGCGCCCGCTTTGATAGAGAGGGGATGTGAGTGGGGATGAAAAGGGTGTTAAGCTTGGAGTTGAGGGGGATTGAATGGGGATTTGCGTTGAGGATTGGTTAGAAATTTTTTTGAGAAAAAGTTTTCAAAAGATTTGGTAGAAATAAAAAGCTGCGTACCTTTGCAGCCCCAAAAGCGGGAAACGGAAAGTGGGTGGTTGAGTGGT
>JAFLBP010000017.1 GCA_017303875.1 Chitinophagales bacterium
CATTCCGCATTCCGCATTCCGCATTCCGCATTCCGCATTCCGCATTCCGCATTCCGCATTCCGCATTCCGCATTCCGCATTCCGCATTCCGCATTCCGCATCCCGCATTCGAAACATTCCGCATTTACAACTTCACTACCCGTTTGGTGGCCGATTGTCCGTTGGCGCTCAGGCGAATAAAGTACATGCCTGCCGGGTATTGCTCCAGGTCTATTTGCTGCTGAATGGTATTAGCCGCAGCGTTATTGCTTTCGCGCAGCAGGCGGCCATAGGCATCAAGTACCTGAATGTTGGTTTCAAATGCCTGGTCAAAAGCGATGTTGAGGTTCAGTAATCCGCTGGTCGGGTTGGGTTGCAGCGTGAAGCTGCTCAAGCCTTCAATATCGTTGATGGACAAAACACCGACTGTAATTGTTAGTACATCGGTGCAGCCGAAGGCGTCGGTCACGCTTACGCTCACATTGCCCGGGGGCAGGTTGGTGGCGGTTTGTGTGGTGGCCCCGGTACTCCATTTATAGGTATAGGGCGGGTTGCCCAATCCGACATTTACAGTTGCCGAGCCGTTGCTGAGGTTGAGGCCGGAATCCTGAATCTGGGCGCTCAGCTGCATATTGGCCGGGCAGGAAAGCAGGTTAATATTATCCAGATCAAACCAGAAATCGCCTGCGCCCCAGTTGCCACGGAAGCGGAAAAGCACACTCTTGCCTGCGTATTGTGCCAGGCTCACCCGAATGGTGCGCATGATCGGCAGCGGCAGGTGGTTGAGGGTATTGATGGTGTACAGGTTTTTATAGGTAGCGCCGCAATCCTCAGATACTTCCAGGTGGAAATTTGTGCTCAGGCCGATGATGGTCGGAATAGCGCCATTCAGGTTGGGATCGAGATCCCAGTTGGTGATGCGATAGTCGAAAGAGATGGAGTCGTTAGCGCCAAGCACACCGAATCGGGGCAGCAGGTATTCAAATTTTGTAGTGCTGCTGAAAAGATTTACGGCCAGCACATTGGATACATTGTTGTGCTCGTCGGTTACAAATGCGCTTGCAGGCGTGATGCCCCAGCCAGCCGGCACTTCGCCATCTTCAAAGCCAAACTGGAACGGCACCTGTTCGGGGCGGTGGTCTACGCTGTACGTAGGCGCTTCGTCGTTGGGCAGTACTTCTTCGCCGGGCAGGAGGGTCCAGCAACGGATATTGCTCACCACATCGCGGCTGTCGAAGGTTGTTTTAAACGTGTAGGTTGTTACGGCGTCGGGGGCCAGCGTGAGGTTGGCGGGCGCTTCCACCACTGCCGGGCCGCCATTTACGGAATAGGCTAATTGGTAATTGCCTTGCGCTTGCTTGCCGAAGTTGGAGAAGGTAAAACGAACGGAATCGGCTGCCAGACCACAAAGGGTATTTTCGCCGGCGGTACTGATACCCAGGCCCGCAAAATCTTTTTCAAAAGGCACATAAATCTGAATATCATCGAGGCCGATACCGTCGCGCTGTTGTGTCACATCGGCAGAGAAGGCAAAGCGTACATTCATGCGGCTTTCACCGGCGGCGCCGTCGATGCGGCGGCGTGCTCTGAACCACTGATCGTTTTCACCCATCCAGCACGGACCGAGTTCGGGTACAAAAATACTTTCTTCGTTGTACCAGTTCAGGTTGTCACCTACATTACCTACCCGTTCCCAGCTGTCGCCGCCATTGTACGATACTTCGAGGTAAAGGCCGTCGTATTGAAATTCCGTTTTAAGGTTGAGGTTAAATTCAATAACCGGATCTTCATTGATGTTTGACAAATCAAAACAAGGCGATTCGAGGTAGGAAAATTCATTGACATTGTAATTGCCATCGAGGTTGGTAAACCAGCCCTTGGTACCGCTGCTTGGCGTAACGCCAAGGGCTGCGGCAGGAGTGCCGTATTCCCAGGTGCTGAAAACACTGGAATCGGAAACGGTCCAGCCGCCGTCCCAGGGTTCAAAATCCTGGCTGTAGGGCAGTTGCAGAATATTATTGAAATAATAAATGCTGGTATCGTTGCTGCGATCTTCGTCGAGGTCGAATTCCGTCCAGGCGCGAATGGTGTATTCGCCGGGTTCGGAAAAATCATAGGTAAGTTCAAATTCAAGATTTTCAGTGCTGTCTTTACCCAGAACGCCGGTATAGAAGCCGTCTTCAGGCTGTCCGACGCCGGCAAGTACTCCATTTACACTGTAGTTGAACTTAATGAGCGATTGCGGGTTCGCGCCGAAGTTGCTCAGGGCAACCGTAACTGTTTCCACGCCGAGGTTACAGTCGTTTTTAGGGGTCAGTACAGCCGAAATACCTACATCGTCGCTGAAATAGGTTTCAAAAGAAACCGGCCCGATGAGCGCGCTGTAGTCGGTGCCGTCGCAGCGCTGCAAGAGATAGCAGTCGTATTTGGTTTTTTTCTGCAAACCGTTGATGGTAGCCTTGGGCAGGCCGGAAGCGATGGTATCCCCGACGCCGGGGCCGGGCGTGAAGCCCTGGGGGCCGTAAATCAGGAGCCAGCTGAGCACCGGCACGCCGGGCTTGGGCGTCCAGCGCAGGCGCGCACGTTTGTCCCACACATTTTCCAGTGCGAAATTCGACGGCGCGATACAGGTCGGACAGGCGGCGATGGTTTCAAAAATTTGTCCCTCCAAAGGATTGGATGCCGAAAAAATTTCGATACCATTGAGATCGAACAGTGAAAAGCTGACCTCATTGTTGAAGAAAGAAGGCGTCCAGTTCAGCGTAATGGATTCGCCGGCCGTAACGGGGAAAGTGACGGTACTGTCGATACCGTCGTCATTGAATTGATTTAAGGAAAATTCGTAGATATTCCCACCGCTGTTGACGGTAAGCGTTCCCACGTCCCAGCCATTGCCGCCGTTATCGAGCATTTCAATGGTGTAGGCGCATTGTGCACTGGCCGATTGCAGGGGCCAAAGCAGTGCAAAGCAAAAGAAAAGGCGTAGCGATTTGAGCATCATGGTGCAGCCCTGAGGGTTAAATTTTAATGTTTATGAGTATCGCAATTGCAAAAACAGGCGAATCAAAGTATTAATTGCGGCTTCAAAGATATGACCCCCTTTTTATTTTTGCACGCCCGGAACACTTTTAAGCATTTATTGGCAAAAAAAGCCGGAAGGTAAATGCCGCTGCTTGAAAATTTTTGAGACTGGTTTGTATGCCACAACGGATAGCGTGTACCTTTGAGTTGGCGCAAAATGCGCTATATTTTCAACTTTCTAAACGCCGTCTGCACTATGGTATTTATCGGTACAATTCAGGCTCATTTTCAGGAATGGTTCGCAGCACAGCAGGCGGGGTTTTCCAAAGTAATGATACTCACCGACGCGCATGTTCATGCGCATTGTCTGACCTTGTTTTTGGAAAAAAGCGGCTTGCCGCCTGAAACACCGGTGCTGCAAATACCGGCCGGGGAGGCGCATAAAACGCTGCAAACCGCCGGATGGGTCTGGGAAAAAATGCTTGAAGCCCGCCTCGACAAAAAAGCGCTGCTGATTAATCTCGGCGGTGGCGTGGTGAGTGATCTGGGCGGTTTTTGTGCGGCCCTGTGGAAACGCGGTATGCGCGTTGTCAATGTGCCCACCACGCTCCTGGCGATGGTGGATGCCGCTATTGGCGGGAAAACGGGCGTCGACATGCATTATGTCAAAAATATCATCGGTACTTTCCACAATCCCTTAGCGGTTTTTGTGGATCCCGATTTTTTACAAACCCTTCCCCTGCATGAAAAACGCAGCGGATTTGGCGAAATGATCAAACATGCATTCCTCGCCTCAGACACCCTCCTGATCAAGGCAATGCATGAAGGCGCGGGCAGTTTTTTGCCTTTGGATGCCGCCAATTTGGCCAACTCCATCAGTGTTAAAACGGACGTCATCGCTGTGGACCCGCTGGAAACCAAAGGTATTCGGCACTTGCTCAATTTCGGGCATACTTTCGGCCATGCTTTTGAATCCTGTCTGATGGAAAGCGGCCGCCCTGTATCTCATGGCGAAGCAGTGGTGGCCGGTATGCTCTGCGAAGCTTTTGTCGGATATATTAAAGGGCACATCCCTCTTGAACAGGTGATGCGCCTGCATGCCATTTGTACCAGCAATAACCTGTACCCGCAGCTTCCGTTGCAAAAGGACGATGCAGATCCGCTCTGGCGTTTGATGCAGCAGGACAAAAAGAATGCGCACAGCGAAGTAATGGTCTGCTACCCGGATGTCAGCTTTAGCTACGAAAAAGGGGAGAAGCCGCCTAATTTTTTCCCGCCGCTGCATGTTTCCGTTGATCGGGCATTAATGCAGGCCGCGCTGGATTTTTATTTTGAATGTTATCGGCCGGGGTTTTCCGGACAGGTGCTCAACGCCTGATGATTTGCCCTGCGGCATCCCACCATTGAAGTGGCGGCAGCGGCGCTTCCAGCAGCAGCGCATCCTGGCGAACCGGATGCGTGAGTTGCATCCGGAGGCAGTGCAGGCCGATGGAGGCGTCGGGCAGTGGCGCCGGGGCGCCGTATTTCAGATCTCCGGCGATGGCACAACCCATTCGGCTGAGTTGTACGCGTATCTGGTGCGGGCGTCCGGTGAGCGGCGTTACGCGCAATAAGTGATAAAGGCCGGCCTGGCCCAGCCATTCATATTGTGTGATGCTTTCTTTGGCGCCTGCGCGCGGCTGATTGAAGGCACTGACAATATTTTTCTTTTCATCTTTCAGCAAAAAATGCCGCAATTCGCCTTTGGGAGCTGCCGGCGCTTTCAGCACCAATGCCAGATAGGTTTTTTGCACCTGCTGATCGCGGAACATAGTGGTGAGCCGGCCCAATGCCTTGTCGGTTCGGGCCAGCAAGACTGCGCCGCTGACCGGCCGGTCGATGCGGTGGGTCGGGTGCAAAAAAACGGCGCCGGGTTTGGCATATTTAATTTTAAGGTAATCTTTGCCCCAATCGACGATGGTGGCATCTCCGGTGCGGTCGCCCTGAACCAGGAGGCCTGCCGGTTTGTTTAGCACCAGCAAGTGATTATCTTCGTAAATAACGGTGGGTGTATTTTTCACCCCGCAAAAGTACACGCTCTATGCGCATTACCCTCGGTTTTTCTCCCTGCCCGAACGATACTTTTATTTTCGATGCCCTGCTGCATGGGCGCGTCGATACCGAAGGGCTTGATTTTGAGCCGATTATTGAAGATGTGGAGGCTTTGAACCGCCGCGCATTTGAAGGCCGGATTGACGTGACCAAGCTTAGTTATCACGCATTTGCCTACCTGACCGGGCGTTATCGCCTGCTGGATGCCGGCAGCGCACTGGGGCGCAACTGCGGGCCGCTGCTCATTGCCAAAACGCCGCTTGATGCGGCACAGATCAATGCCGCGCGCATTGCCATTCCCGGCCGCCTCACCACCGCCAATTTCCTGCTCGGTATGGCTTTTCCGCAAGCCCTCAACAAAGAGGAATTTCTTTTTTCAGATATCGAAGATGCTGTTTTGCGCGGCGACGCCGATGCCGGTCTGATTATCCACGAAAACCGTTTTACCTACGAACAGCGCGGTTTGGTAAAACTCATGGACCTGGGCGCTTTTTGGGAAAGTACCACCGGCCTGCCGATACCGCTGGGCGGCATTGTGGTGCGCCGGGAACTTCCGGAAGACACACAGCAAAAAATTAACCGCGTGATGCGTCGCAGCGTGGAATACGCTTTTGCGCATGAGGCCGAGGTGATGCCTTTCGTGCGCACCCACGCGCAGGCCATGGAAGACGCTGTAATGAAGGCCCATATCGACCTGTACGTGAGTGATTTTACGGTAGATCTTGGCGCGGAAGGCCGCCGGGCGGTGTCGGAAATGTTCCACATTGCACAAGATCAGGGCCTGATTCCGGCGCACACAAAAGATTTTTTCATAAATTAAAAAAAAATCGCATTTCTGGCACGGTTTTCGATTTTTGAATATCGTGTGTGTAAGTATTGTTTAGAATTGAAAAATTCGGAGCACGCGAAAAGTCGCGTGCTTTTTTTTTTGCCCCTACCCGAACTGCAATTTCCGGAACCCTTGCCGGAAAAATCGCCCGCCGCTCAAGTGTTTAAAAAATAATCACCGGCGCTTTTTCGCTTTATCCTACCTTTGTTATTGCAATTGACTGAACCCTTGCGTTTATGGCCGACCTGAAATCGCTCATCATTCCCGATAAAGTACCTCAACACATCGCCATCATCATGGATGGCAACGGCCGCTGGGCCAAAGAAAAAGGTATGCCCCGCGTTTGGGGGCACCGCAGCGGCGTTAAAAGTGTGCGCGAAGTGACCGAAGCCGCCGCCGAAATCGGCGTGCGTTACCTTACCCTCTACGCCTTCAGTACCGAAAACTGGAGCCGCCCGCCCGCCGAAGTAACTGCCCTGATGGGCCTTTTGGTGGAAACCATACGGGGTGAAATCAAAGACCTGAATAAAAACGGGGTGCGCCTGATGGCCATTGGCGACCTGAGCGCCCTGCCCAAAGCCAGCTATAATACGCTGATGGACGGCATCGAAGCAACGCGCAACAACAGCCGCGTTACGCTGGTGCTGGCACTCAATTATTCCGCCAAGTGGGAAATTTTACGCGCCACCCGCATACTGGCCGAAAAGGCGCAGCAGGGCAGTCTCCATCCCGCCAACATCGATGAGCAAACCTTTGAGTCGGCCCTCAGTACTTATGGCATCCCCGATCCGGAACTGCTCATCCGAACCAGCGGCGAAACCCGCATTTCCAATTTCCTGCTTTGGCAAATTGCATACGCCGAATTGTACTTTACCCCTGTTTTCTGGCCCGATTTCGGACGGGAAGCCCTGTTTGAAGCCATTTTAAACTATCAGGGCCGCGAACGACGCTTCGGCAAAACCAGTGAACAATTATAACTCCAGCACCCTAACCCGCGCCTGCAATCATAAAACTCAATACTATGAAAGAAAAAGGTATTCCAACCGTCGATCTCTCCCAGTTTGTAAATGGTGATGCTGCCCAGCGTAGCGCTTTCGTGGAAGCACTCGGCAAGGCATTTCACGAAGTGGGATTTGTGGCCGTTGTCAATCATGGCATTCCAAAAAATTTGGTTGACGGCTTTTACGCCGCGTCCAAAGCTTTTTTTGCGCAGCCCGTAGAGGTCAAGCGCCAATATGAAGTTGCCGGCGCTGCCGGTCAACGCGGTTACACGTCTTTTGGCAAGGAGCACGCCAAACAATCCAATGTTGCCGACCTGAAAGAGTTTTATCAGATTGGCCAGGAAGTGCCTGCCGATCATCCTGCCAAAGCAGAATACCCCGACAATGCGCAGGTGCGCGAAGTGCCGGAATTCTCGGATCTCGGCCGGGACTTGTATCGCGCTTTTGAAAAGGCCGGAGGCCAGCTGCTGGAAGCCATTTCCATTCACCTCAATCTGGGAACCGATTATTTCAAGGATAAAATCCGCCACGGCAATTCCATCCTGCGCTCCATTCACTATCCGCCCATTACGCAGGAGCCGGCCAGCGCAATCCGCGCCGAACAACACGAAGATATTAACCTGATTACCCTGCTCGTAGGCGCCAGCGCCGGCGGCCTGCAGGTGCTGAATACCAAAGATGAATGGGTGTCGGTATTGCCGGAAGCCGATGAAATTGTCATCAATGTTGGAGATATGCTCCAGCGCCTGACCAACAATTACCTCAAAAGCACCACGCACCGCGTGGTAAATCCGCCGCGTGAAGAGTGGCACCTGCCGCGCCTCAGCATTCCGTTTTTCCTGCATCCGGTGAGCAACATGGACCTGAGCTGTCTGCCAGCTTGTGTGACGGCCGACAACCCGCTTCATTATGCCCCCATAACGGCAGGTGAATATCTCGACGAGCGTTTGCGGGAAATTGGTTTGAAAAAATAATGCAATATACCCTGGCAGAAATCGGCGCCTTAACCGGCGCCGAATACTTGCAATGCCCGCATCCGCAGGCACTTATCGATACCTTGCTTTTTGACAGCCGGCAAATTGCAACGCCTTCTTTTGCGTTGTTTTTTGCACTGGCCGGGCCGCGCCACGATGGCGCCAGGTATATTCCCGAGGCGTACCGCGCGGGGGTGCGCAGTTTTGTGCTGCGTGGCAATTTTGACCCCACGCCCTATCCGGATGCCAATTTTCTGCGGGTTCAAAATCCGCTTGATGCCCTGCAATCGCTGGCAGCCCGGCACCGCCGGCGTTTTCATATTCCGGTCATCGGCATTACGGGCAGCAATGGCAAAACCATTGTCAAGGAATGGCTTTTTCAGCTGCTGCAACCCGATTTTGAAACCCTGCGCAGCCCTAAAAGCTACAATTCCCAAATCGGAGTGCCCTTGTCGGTATGGCAATTACAGGCCAGCCATCAGCTGGCAATTTTTGAAGCCGGCATTTCATTGCCCGCCGAAATGGCCCGGCTTGAAGCAGTTATACAACCCGACATTGGTATCTTTACCAATATCGGCGCGGCGCACCGCGAGGGATTTGAGTCAAAACAGGCCAAATTAGAAGAAAAAATGCGCCTGTTTGAAAATACAGCTTTGCTGATTTATTGCCGCGATCATGAAAAAATAGATGCTGCGGCGCGTTTGTGGGAAATGCAAAAAACAGCCCGCCGGATTTGTTCCTGGAGCCGAATGCCCGCTTCCGGAGCAGATTTTTTACTGGAAAACATACAGCATTTGCCGGATGGCGCCTGCCGTTTTCAGGTGCGCGCACAGGAAGAGCTCACAACCCTGCAAATTCCGTTCGGCGATGAAGCCTCGCTGGAAAATGCGATGCACTGCATCGTTACGGCACGCAACCTGGGGCTGCCCATGGCCAGTATCCAGCAACGCCTGCAGCACCTGGAGCCGGTTGAAATGCGCCTGGAAATCAAGGCTGGCATTAATGGCTGCACAGTCATCAACGACGCCTACAACAATGACCTCTCTGCCTTGCGTATTGCCCTGCAATTTGCCGGCGGACAACGGCAACGCCGCGCCTTTACCCTTATTCTGAGCGATATTCTGCAAAGTGGTCAGAAAGATGAAGTGTTGTACCCCAAGGTGGCGAGCGCCATGCAGGAGCAAGGCGTGACGCGCCTCATCGGGATCGGCAGGGCCGTTGCGGTGCTGCCTCAGTATTTGCCGGAAGGCTTTGATTGCCATTTTTACGAGGATACAGAGCAGTTTTTGCAACATTTCGGGCAGTTGAACTTTCAGAATGAGATGATTTTGGTAAAAGGCGCCCGCCCCTTTGCTTTTGAACGGGTAGCAGAACGCTTAGCCCAAAAAGCCCATAAAACCGTACTGGAGGTCAATCTCGGCGCACTCATTCACAACCTGAATACCTATCGAAGCCGCCTGAAACCCGGCACGCGCACCATGGCCATGGTAAAAGCCTCCGGATATGGCAGCGGATCAGCAGAAGTGGCGCGCCTGCTGGAGTACCATAAAACAGACTATCTCGGCGTGGCTTATGCCGATGAAGGCATTGAACTTCGGCATGCCGGTGTCAACCTGCCCATTCTGGTACTCAATCCCGAACCGGCGAGTTTTGATCCCATGTACCGCTATCGCCTTGAACCGGAAATTTACAGTCTGGATATTTTGCGCGCCTTGCGGAACTACACCGGCGAAAGTCGGCAAATGGCCATTCATCTCAAACTCGACACCGGTATGCATCGCCTTGGCTTTGAAGCTGCCGATGTGCCGGCCTTGCTGATCTTGCTGCAAAGCGCCCCCAACCTGCACGTTCAGACCATTTTCAGCCATCTTGCTGCATCAGATGCGCCCGAACACGACGCATTTACGCACCGGCAGGCCGAAACCTTTATGCAGCTGTATACCCAAATCTGCGAAGGCCTGGGCTATCGGCCCATGCGGCACCTCGCCAATACCGGAGGGATTGTGCGTTTTCCGGAATACCATTTTGAAATGGTACGTCTGGGCGTGGGGCTGTACGGCGTAGACAGCAGCGGATTAGCCGATAAATTGCAGGTGGTGAATACCCTGAAAGCAACGATCAGCCAGATCAAAAATCTGAAAGCCGGCGAAACCGTGGGGTATAATCGCAACAGCGGCGTACTCGCTGCACCAAAGCGCATTGCAACCATCAGTATCGGCTATGCCGACGGCTTTTTGCGCTTGGCCGGGCGTGGGCAGTATGCCGTGCAGGTACACGGACAGGCGGCGCCTACAATTGGTAACGTTTGTATGGATATGACGATGATTGACGTTAGTCATATTCCGCAGGCCCGCGAAGGCGATGAGGTGATTGTGTTCGGTACGTCTCCTCGTGTGGAAAGCTTGGCCCAATGCCTGCAAACCATTCCTTATGAGGTATTTACCAATATCTCGGAACGGGTAAAGCGGGTATATTGGCAGGAGTAAGGCACCTGAAGTATTCCTGGAAAAGCCACGATAGTTCCCGACAATTTTTCAAATCTTGATACAATGCGTTATATATTTTTTGCAAGCCTGATGTTGTTTGCGGCCTCCTGCGCCGATGTACACCCGCGCAAGGCATTTGAACCCGCGCGAACACCTGCGCGTCCGGATTATGCACAATTGAGTGCCTGGGCCGCGCATCCGCAAAAAAACGACCCTTCAGATCGCAGACCGGAAGCTGTGCCGGCCGGTGATACCAGCAGGGCAGATGTTTTTTTCCTGCACCCGACCACGCTGACGGGCAGCAAACGCTACGAACGCGGCTGGAATGGTGATGTGGCAGATGAAAAATTGAATGAAAAAACCGATGGCAGTAGCATTTTATTCCAAGCCTCGGCATTTAATGCCGCCGGGCGTGTGTTTGCGCCCCGCTATCGGCAGGCACACCTGAATTCATTTTTTACCAAAGATAAAAAATCGGCCAATATCGCCCTCGATACGGCGTATACCGATGTGCTGGCCGCTTTTCGCTATTACCTGAAACACTGGAATCAGGGACGGCCTATTGTGCTGGCCGGTCATAGCCAGGGCGCCCGACACGCCCTTTACCTTTTGCGCAATGAAATTGAAAATAACCCCGAACTGCGCAAACGCGTGATTGTAACGTATATGGCCGGATGGCCCGTAAAAGCGGAATATTTTAAAAGCGTGCAGCCCTGTACGCGCCCGGATCAGACGGATTGTTATTGCAGCTGGCGTACCTGGGAGCGCGATTTTGGCCGAAAACACGCTTTTGAAAACGATGTGGTATGTACCAATCCTTTGCTTTGGACCATTACGCCCGGGGAGTACGCCCCGGCGTCCCGCAACCTTGGCGGCGTGGTACAGCCATTTAAAACCGTGCGCCCGGCCCTCGCCGATGCGGAAGTATACAAGGGAATTGTTTTGTGCAAAAAGCCAAAATTCCCCGGCAGCTTTTTCTTTCGCCGCAAAAACTACCACATCGGCGACATCAACCTGTACTACATGAACATACGCGAAAATGCGTGGGAACGGGTACAGGCCTGGGAGCGCACGCTTGGAAAGCGTTAGTTTTTCTCAAAAATCTTGCTGATCTGATTGCCATCGGCAAAAAGATGTAATACATAAGCGCCTTTGGGCCATGAGGCGGCTTCAAAGGTGAACGTCTGCTGTTCGGCGGCTAAAACGCCGCTTGCAATATTTTGTCCCTGAAGGCTGAAAACCTGCCAGCTGCCGTCTTGTGCAAATGCCTGATCGAGTTGTACATGCAGGCGTTCCGACACCTGAAACGGATAAACGATGGCGCCATTAGTGCTGCCAAGACGAACGGATTGTACGGGGCTGAAAGCCTCTTTTCCGTCCAGATCGCGCATGCGCAGGCGATAGTAGGCGCGACCCTGAAGCGCTCGTTCGTCGCTATAGCGATAGCTTTGTACTGCATCGCTGTTGCCTGCGGCAGGTGTTTGGCCGATGGCTTCAAAGCTGCGGCCGTCGGCACTGCGCTCAATGACATAGTCGCGGGTATTGCGCTCCTGAGCGCTGCTCCAATCGAGCTGAACCGTACGGATACCGATGGGGCGGGCACTGAAATCGCTCAGGGTAACGGGGAGGGCAATTGACCCGGCTACCTGAATATTGTCAAATGCCCACCAGTTGCTTGATCCCAGCGACTGGGAATTGTAGCCATAAATACGGAATGCAATAGTGGTAGTTTGCTGCGAGAGCATTTGCGAGAAGCTGCCTGAGCTGGTCCAGGTGGTGGTGCTTGTGCCGCTGCCCAGAACACTTGAAGTGGCAAAGCCATCGGTAGAGGCATGTACTTCATAGTTTTTAGGGCCTTGAGTACCCCGGATTTGGGAAAAACTGATGCCGATGCTGCTGCCACTGCTCAGGGCGTAACCGGCATCGGTATTGATACTGATTTCAAGGTATTCAGTAGTGCTGACAGCGCCAGCGTTGGTCCAGTCTTCTGCCTGATAAGCCGACTGGCCGGAGACAGTAATAAGTGCCGGGTTGGTCATACCCGCAGCAAATGCGGCATCATCCGGGTTGACGATGGTGCTGCTGGAAGATCCGCCTTGATTTGTGCTAAAAGCCCAGGATGCGCTAAATGCCTGAGCACTTAAATGATAAGCAGAAAGTAAAATGGACAAAAACAGGAAAAAGTTCCTCATGGAAATCAGTGTTTAGGTGATGGAATTTTTTGCGTTCAGTGTTGAAGGCGGTGCAGTCATTAATGCCGACTGCGAGGATTAAAATTATAAGTCCTTAGAAGACAATATTATACAAGAGCAAAAGTCATTGCAAATATTGTGCCGCATCCGCAGTCATTGGCCTTTGTACGCAAATCAGATAATTTGGCCACATGGTTTGTAGAAAAAATATTGCTCCTTGTCAATTGTGTATGCGCGGATGAGGAAGAGTTGCTGTTGCCGGGGAATAAATTTAGACGAAATTGAGGTAATTGCAAATTTGATCCTTGTAATCCATCAAAAAAAACAGAATTTTGCCCGCAAAACAATACACAAATGAGCGAAACGAACAGCAGCTCCATGAACTGGCTCAAAGGCATCTTTTACACCCTGGTTGTCTTTGGCGCATTCAGTCTTTTACAATATCAGATTTATTACCCCATTTTGGTGGCAGGTGGCCTGGTCGCGGGTATTTTTATGTATAAAACCAGCGACAACAAAGCCCTCACCTGGAGCTTTATCATCGGCAGCATCTTGTTTGGCGTTTTTGCCTATGTAATGGCCATCTACTTCCCGATTAAATAAATTATTGGCGTTTTTTGCGCATCAGCACCATACCGCCGGTGCCGCTTGGCAGTACGTCTTCGTAGCCGCGTTCGCGCAGGAAGTCAATTTCCCGGCCTTCGGAAGTAAAGTAAAATTCGGTGTTCATGGCCGGGTCTTGTCCGCCGTGCCAGGGCACCATTCTTACCCATTGTCCGTAGTTGTTGGCCGCTGTATGCGTGTGGAACTCCAGCGAGTTTTGCAGACTGGAATTACAATCCAGTATAATGGGTTCCTTGCGGCCTTCCTGCTCGTGTACTGTTTTTAAGTAATTGAGTATCTTGTAGGTATGTTTGTCGAAATACCATTCAAAAGATTCATTCAGATTGGCGGCACGGGCAAAATTGAAGACCGTAAAGAACATTAGCGGTGCTACATAATATACTACGCGGCGACCCCAGTGCCGGGCAATTTGCGCGGCAGCGCCAGCCAGCATCAGGGCAAACAAGGGGTGAAACAACAAGGCCGTGCGCGCATTGAGGAAAGGCACGTTCAGCAGGTAATGCTGCAATACATTCAGCAGCAAGGTGCCGCCCAGCAGCAAACTGCCAAATACAAAGGTATCCTGCCCGATGCGCATTTTACGTCGGAAAAACAAAAAGCCGCCGATCAGAATACCCAACAGCGAAACCACCGCCAGGATACCCGCCAATGCCTGCACGCCGTTTTCACCGAGATAAATGGCCTTGCGCGCCGAGGCGCTGGTAAACGGAATAAGCGTCTCGCGCCAGAAACTGGAGTTGCCCCAAAAACGAAATTCATCATTCGACTGCATCCGCGAAATGGGCATGTAACTGAGCAAAATAAATACGGCGAATAAAATGCTCAGTGGCCGTACTTTAGGCCAAAAAGCGCGCCAATCGGCCGTTTTTTCCTTAACAAGCCACAGCAGCACCACAAAATACACCGGAAAAAAATTCAGTGCTGTGAAACTGGCAATCACCGATAAGCCCGCTGCCCACATGCCGCGTTTGGCATTTTTCTCTGCCCCGTCGAGCTGGTATTGCCAGGCAAAATAAACGGCGAGCAGGAGCAATCCGACTGATAAGCCGTACCCGCGTGCCAGACTGAAAAACTCGGTCACAAATGGATTGCCCAGCAGCAAAACGATCGTGAACAGGCGCACCAATGAGTCGCCGGAAAACAGCCGCGCCAACTTCCAGCTCGCGAACAGATAAGCAATACCACCGAGCAGGGCCGGAAGCCTTGCGGTAAACGTATTCATGTCGAACATGCCCGCAAAAATTTTAATCAGCAGCGTGTTCAGCACGTGATTGTTGGGTACCGGGTCTTTGCTATACGTAATGATCTCCACGGCTAAGCGGGGCACGTGGTTAATACAGGTGGCCACCTCGTCGATGGTCATCGGGATGGCAAAAAGGCGTTGTACAACGTACCAGATCCAAATTCCGGCCACGGCGAGGGCGGCCAGCCAGTCGAGACGGCTTTTCATATCGTATTGATGTGTGCTGCAAACATACTCAGGATTTGGCTTCCTGTTCGCGTAATTTTTTATTCCACTCTATTAATCCCAGTATGGCCAACAGCAAAAAAACGATGTATTGGAAACTCGTAAATACCAGTCCTTTGCTGAAATACAAGGGAATGGAGGCGAGGTTGGTGATGATCCACCAGATCCAGTTTTCTGTTTTTTTACGCGTCATCAGCCACATGGCAGTGTAAGCCGTTGCCGAAGCAAAGGCATCTGCCACGGGCACCGTGCTTTTTGTAAAACAAGCCAGAATCAGGTACAAAACCAACCAGGCGCCCGCTGCAAAACCCGTTGCCTGCCACCACTCCCGCACAGAAGAACGGGAAATGGCCAGCGCGGCCTGTCCGTCGGCCCGCCGGTCTGCCCACGCATACCAGCCGATGATACTCATAATGGTGTAATAAAAATTGACGCTCGCTTCGGCGAAAAGCCAGGACTCCATACACAGGTAAATATACAGGGTCGTGTTTACCAATCCCGTGGGGTATACCAGTACATTGGCGGCGCGCGAGTACAGCACGGAAATAATGCCGAACACTACAGCAATGCCTTCTATCCAGGAGGTGTTGAGCAGGCCGTCGAGCCATTGCTGGTAAATAGAATGGAGCATAATCAATATTTGCAGCTAAAGGAAGGGCAAAAATAGCAGTACTGCAAACACTCCGATAAAATGTTGCGGACAGAAAATGCCTTTCGCAATTATTAGGCCTCAAAAACTGTTATAGGTGGCGCGCAGGGGTGCATGTCGGAAAAAGTCGGAAATTGCCGTGCCGATAAGCAGATCCCGTCATTTTTTACATTTAGATTCAATTGCATGTTTTTTCGTTTTTCATTGTTGATTTGCCTGTTTTTTATCATTGGCATGCCGCTTTTTGCTCAAAAAACGCGCTTTGTTACTAAAACTACGGCGCCGGAAAAAGCACAGTCGGCCTTCAACGATGGCATGAATGAACTCCGCGGCGGCAGCAGTAATATTGCCGCAGGTTTTTTTGAACGCGCCCTTAAAATTGCCCCCAATTTTATCGACGCGCATATTTTGCTCGGCGGCTGTCATTATGAAATGAAAGACTACGCCCGCGCGGAAATTGCTTTTGAAAATGCCATCGCGCTGGATTCGCTCTATGAAATCCGCACTCCCTTTACCTTAGCCATTTGCGAATGGCAGCAGGATAAATTTGAAGAAGCCGCCCAACACGCCGCCCAATACCTGCGCCATGAAAAAACGAATGAAAAACTGCTCAATGAAGCCCGGTTGCTCCTGCAAAACGCAAAATTCGCGGCAGTAGCCATTAAAAACCCGGTGCCCTTCGATCCGCAAACGCTCGGCGAGGGTGTGAACACGGCCGCTGAAGAATACCTGCCTTCGCTCACCGCCGACGGACAAACCCTCATTTTTACCCGCATGGAATTTGGCGATGAAAATTTCTACGCCAGTACCCTGCAAAACGGTAAATGGAGTACCGCCGAAGCCCTGATGGCCATCAACACGCCGCAAAACGAAGGGGCGGAGCATATCAGCGCCGACGGTACCTGGCTTGTGTTTACAGCCTGCGACCGACGCGGCGATGGCTCGCTCGGCTCCTGCGATATTTACTGGTCGCAGCTCAAAAATTCGGGTTGGACCAGCCCGCAACCTTTCAGCAATGCCATCAACTCCAGCAGCTGGGATGCACAGCCCTGCATCAGCGCCGACGGCAAAAGCTTGTATTTCAGCAGCACGCGCCCGGGCGGTAAAGGCGGCGGCGATTTGTACGTCACGCATCGTTTGCCGGGCGGCCGCTGGTCGAAACCCGAAAATCTCGGCGACAGCATCAATACCGCGTTTAAAGAGCAAACGCCTTTTTTGCACCCCGACGGACAAACCCTGTATTTTGCTTCCGAGGGCTGGCCGGGCATGGGCAACAGCGACCTGTTTTACAGTCGGCGCAAGCCCGACGGCACTTGGAGCAAGCCGCAAAACTTAGGGTATCCGATCAATACCAAAGGGCAGGAGGGCGCGATGTTTGTGAGCCTCGACGGGCGCAAGGGCTACTACGCTGCCGTGCGGCCCGAGGGCAAGGGGCGCAATGATATTTATGCATTTGATTTACCGGAATTTGCGCGTCCCAAACCCGTTACCTATGCCCGGATCAAAGTGCGCGATGCAGCGACCGGCAACCCCATTCCGGCAAAATTAGAATTGAGCGAGGTCAAAACCGCCAAACCCTACACCACTGCCAATACCCGTAAAGACGGCACCGCCCTGGTGTGTTTGCCCGCCGGAACAGAATACGCCTTGCGGATCAACAAAGACCAATACCTGCTTTTTTCGGAAAATTTCAACCTGACGGAAAACGCGTCTTTTGATAAACCCTTTGAGCTGGAAGCCGTGTTGCAGCCCATTCCGGACAGCACGGAAAGCAAAATTCCGGCGGCAGCCGGTCAGCCCGTTACCCTGAACAATGTATTTTTTGAAACCGGCTCTGCCAAATTAAGACCGGAGTCGGGCGCCGAGCTGGATGAGCTGGCGGCTTTGCTTCAGAAAAACCGGCATTTGCGTATTCAGATCAATGGCCACACCGATGATGTGGGCGAGGCCGCTTTCAACCAGCGCTTGTCGGAGCAACGCGCTCAAACCGTGCTGGAATACCTGAGCAGCAAGGGCGTTGCGGCGGAGCGCCTGCGCGCCAAAGGTTTTGGCGAGAGCAAGCCCATTGCGGCGAATACCTCCGAAGAGGGTCGCAGCAGTAACAGGAGGACGGAGTTTGAGTTGTGGTAGTTTTAGAGATTTTTTCGTATTGAAAAATATTTTTCAAACAAGAAAATAAGATATGGGATAAAAATGTATTATCTTTGGTGAAAATTTCACCAATGCTAATACGTTTTTCGGTTTCAAACTTTTATTCTTTTAAGGAAACGACAGATTTTAACATGCTTCCGGGCAACGTCAGGCGGCTGTCCAATCATGTATATAAACCAACGCCAGCGTTGGAGACCTTAAAACTTGCTGCCATCTACGGGCCTAATGGGGCAGGTAAGTCGAACCTGGTAAAAGCGATGTGGTATATGAAGACCATGATTGCTGAAGGCTGGCTTTCTCCGTCGAATAATAAGTTTCAATTAGATCCATCTTGTATAGAACAGCCCTCAAGTTTTGAAATTGAATTTGCGCTGAAGGGCAGTATGTATGTTTATGGTTTTGACGTACAAAATTTTGAAATATCAGAAGAGTGGCTATATCAGACATTTACCAAAAAAGAGGATGAATTGATATTTCACCGTTACACGAATGGTGAAAAAAATCGCTTAATATTAGCCGAGAATTTTATCAAAACCGCTGAGGACAAGTTGCGCCTTCAACTGTATGAACAAGAGATGCTCAAGCCCAAAATGCTGCTAATTAAGTTGTTATCGGAGGCCAAATTTGATTTCGGTGTTGTAAGAACTGCTTTTGAATATTTATCCCAAAAATGGATTTTTATTTTTTCGCAGACGACAAAAGGATTAGTTCAGAATTTGGTTTCAGAAGAAGCCTTCTATGCATTTGCGCAATCGCTCATTGCCTCGCTGCAAACGGGCATTACACGTTTGGAAATAGAAACCAAAGACCTGTCCATGCTTTTGCCCGAGGATATAGCCGCAAAGGAAAAGCTGGCATTTGAGGAGGCAGAGCGCAACGGGAAACAAGTGATCAGCAAAGCAGACGGCCTGGGCAATGAATTATTGATTCAGCGGATTGCCGGGCAGATTGTTGGCCGGCGCTTGCTTTTTTGGCACGAAGGCGCTGCTGATGGCGCACGACCCTTTGTTTTTGCGCAGGAGTCAGATGGAACCAAGCGTTTACTGGAGCTTTTGGTCGCATTTTACAGGGCGATTAAAACGGATGCAATTGTTGTGGTAGATGAACTGGAACGCGCAATACACCCGGTACTTTGTGCTGCTTTGGTTTCAAAATTTGCGGAGGACAAGCAAACCTTGGGGCAGCTTATTTTTACAACACACGAGGCAGAATTGTTAGATCAAAATTATATGCGCTCCGATGAATTCTGGTTTGTGGAGAAAGGCCAAAATGGCGAAAGCAAGCTAACTCCGATGAGCGATTATAAGGACGTGCGCTTTGATCTGGACTTGCACAAAGGTTATCTGAATGGTCGGTTTGGAGCCGTCCCGTTTACAGGTGATATTCGCAAACTTCAATGGAATAAAAATGCCGAAGCGCAATACTAATCGGGCATACAAACGCGGTGAACCTCATCGTGATATGCGCCTGTTCGTCATAGTTGCCGAGGGGGAAAGAGAAGATGAGTATTTTTCCTGGTTTGACAAACGTAACTCCCGAATACAGGTGCAAATTGTGCCAAGGGAAGGACACGCTTCTGCGCCAAATCATTTTATTAAGCGTTTGGAAAATTTCGTTGATGCCTCACAAATTGGCATCAATGGGATGGATAGCGTTTGGTTTGTTCTTGACGTTGATCGTTGGAGCCGAGAAGCGATTAACGATCTAATCTCTTATGCTGAAAGTGCAACTTTTTCTTGTAATGTTGCGATCAGTAACCCTTGCTTCGAAGTCTGGCTCGTCTATCACTATCAAACTTTTCCAGTTGATATAGCGCTGAATTGCGCTGAGCTAAAAACATTTTTGGGAACGCTTGTTCGCGGTGGTTTCAGACCAGATATTACCTGCCCTGATATTCATAATGCTATTCGCAATGCTTCCTTGCAAGATAAGGAAGCCCGAATGCACCAATACCCCGATCTATTGAGAACGAAAGTCTATTTCCTTGCACAGGAATTATTGGAAGTTCTGGGTAATAATTGGCGCTAACGCCACCACTCCGGCTTAAGCAAGGTACTATTCGGAAAAGTTAAACAATTAAAACATTCGCTTTTAATTGTCGATTGCGTTGTGTTGCAGTAAGGCGCTACGTAGCTTCGGATATCCAAACTAAGGCTTCCTTTATTGGCAAAACGAATCAAAGTATCTACCGCTGCGATTTCAAAGAGGCCCAGCGCTCGCTGACCGGGGTTCTGGGTTTGCCACACATTTCCGGCTATACGCGCAGGCGGTGGGTCAAAAATGGTTCCTTGTGGCTCCACTACACTTTTTACTTTTGTCCAATATTCATACGCCTCACGGGAAATAACGCGCTGTCGCCCGACAAAAGCTACCCGGCTTTCAAAAATATGATTGATGCGTACACGCCCGATCTCTGCCGAAATGGCGGCGCCACCCTGGTAATCGCCCGGATCAAGTATTTCCAACAGTTGTTGACTGCTATTGGTACTGTTAATAAAACATTGCCGCGCCGCAGGAGCAAAAGGCCCGGGCAATTGTAATTCCTGAAAAAGAAAGGTGAGGTCGCTGTCCCAGCGCAAACACACATCCGCTGGAATTTGCGCAGGCAAGTGGCTGTAAATACGCAAAAAAGCTTCCGGGGTTTGTACCAAACGCCCTTCTGCATTGGGATGCTGCACCCAGCGGTCGTCGAATAACAAACTGTCGGCCGGTATCGGCTCCGGCATGCGGTCGGAGGAGGAGCGGTACGCCTGCCCCGTATTCAAGCGGATTTCAAGGTGATAAATATGCCCCGGAATGCCACTCACAGAATCGAGCTGGTAGCGGTGGGCCGGCACAAAACGCTCGGCAAAGGGATAACTGCGGCCCTCGGTTTCGTCGACCAAATGCACCTGTGCACCAACAACCGCACTGAAGTCCCGGGTTTCAAAGTCGCCGGGATGTAACAGCCGCAATACATGCGGGCCGCTGAGGTTGGTAAAACTGCCGGAAACAACCAGCGCATCGGAGTCGGCTTCCGGCGCTTCAAAACTAATCTCCCGGATACAGCCCCAAACCGTAAGCAAGCCCAGGAGTCCGGTAAAAATGCGGAGCAAATGATTCATAGTTCAGAAAAGGCTGATAAAATACGCTGCAAGATACGGGATAAATTACTTAACAAAGTGATCTGTCTCATTGCAACAACTTCCCGCCGGCTGCAACTTTGCAGTATCAAAAGAACAAAACAAAGTCAATCCTTCTAACAGAAAAACATTGCTGTTGAGTAGTGTAAGCGTTGAGTAGATAGTTTAACCATCTCCTTGTGTTGCCCTGCGGTGCCCCCCGTGCCGCAGGGCTTTTTTGTGTGCGTTTGGCGGGTATTGCAACGTTTAATCCCACATTCTTTTGCCCACCGTTTTCATTTCCCCGCTTTCAAAAGCTGAAATAGGCAGAAAATCGCTTACTTTGCAACAAGAAATAAAGTTAAAGCCATAGGATATGTTTCAACGCCAAGCCCGGGATCCTTTTCCCAGAAAAAATATGCTGCTCCTGGCCGCATTAGTGCTGAGCTTTTTGGGATATTTGATTTATCGACTCAGCGCAGCGCCCAAGGCGCAGGGAACTACGCCGACGCAGGAAAATCCCAAGCCCAAAGACGGCAGCATGCGCCCGGACGAAATCTATCACCTCTCCCGGGAATATCCGTTTTTTCAACCGGATCTGAAGACTTTTGAGCAGGCTATGGCCTCGGTGGATCTTTCCAATACCGCCGCCCGCGGCCCGGTTAAAGGCTTCTCGGCGCCCTGGAAAGTAGAAGGCCCGGGCAATATCGGCGCCCGGGTCAATACCATTAAAGTACACCCCGCTAATCCGAATATCATCTACGTCGGATATGCCCGCGGCGGCGTCTGGAAAACAAATGACGGCGGCGCTAACTGGTTTCCGATTTTTGACAAACAGGATTTTCTCGCCATCGGCGATATAGAACTCGACCCGCAAAATCCCAATGTGGTATATGTCGGTACCGGCGACCCTAATATCAGCTCGCACCCCGGCCTTGGCGACGGCCTCTGGAAAAGTACCGATGGCGGCAATACCTGGCAATCGCTCGGACTGAGCGCCCAGCGCATTATTTCCAAAATCATAGTACACCCTTCCAATGCCAATACGCTCTATGTCGCAACCATGGGCCTGCCTTTTGAACGCAACAACCAACGCGGCCTGTACAAAACTACCAACGGCGGACAAAGCTGGCAACAAGTACTTTTTGTAAGCAACGAATGCGGCGTTATTGATATGGAAATGGATCACAGCAACCCGGATGTAATTTATGCCGCCGTCTGGGATCGTATCCGAAACAGTAAAGAATCGCTCGTGAGCGGCAACAATGCCCGTATCTGGAAAACCACCAACGGCGGCGCCAACTGGACCAAACTCGAAGGCGGCCTGCCCGACTACCGTCAGAGCCGCATCGGTGTAGCCATTTCGGCCGACAACCAGCTGCTCGTTGCCCTTTATGTAGACTCTACCCTGAATATCAACAACTTCTACTACAGCAATGATGGCGGCACCAGCTGGTCGACCAAGGCCAACAGCGGCCTCGATCCCGGATTTATGGGCGGTTTTGGCTGGTACTTCGGCAAAGTATACGTCAATCCGTTTAATAAAGATGATATTTTCGCCTGCGGCGTCGAACTCTGGCGCTCGCTCGATGGCGGCGATAACTGGTTTCAGGCAACACCCGACTGGTTTACCTATGAAGTACATGCCGATATGCACGACATGGCTTTCATTGATGCCGATACGTATCTTTTGGCAACAGACGGCGGCCTTTACCGCACTACCGATGCCGGACTAAGCTGGGTAAAAATTGAAAATATTCCAACCAGTCAGTTTTATCGGGTAGCGCATAATCCCCATAACCCGGAATGGTTTTACGGAGGGATGCAGGATAACGGCACCTCCGGCGGCAACCTCGAAATTATCAATGAATGGCCGCGTATTTTTGGTGGCGATGGCTTTCAGCCTGTATTTCACCCGACCAATCCTGATATTTTTTATGCCGAAACCCAAAATGGGGGCATCTGGGGCACTGTAAATGGCTTTTTTGAGCCTGCTACAAGCGGTATCGATCCCAACGATCGCCGCAACTGGGATATGCCCTATCAAATCAGCGCGCACGACCCCGATGTCATGTTTGCCGGTACCGATAAAATTTATATGAGCTTTGGTCACCCGCCGTTTTGGGTTCCGGTTAGTGAAGACCTTACCGACGGCGTGATTTACGGCAATAATTTTCACGATATTACCACACTGCACGAATCGCCGATTGATGCCAACCTCGTGTATGCGGGCACTTCCGACGCCAATGTGTGGCGCGGCAATCCTTTTACCGGCGAGTGGGAAAACATCAGCGCCGGCCTTCCCGAACGTTATGTGTCGAGCGTACGCGCTTCGCTGAGCCTGCCCGATCGGGTGTACGTGACCATGACCGGCTACCGCGCCAACGACAACAGTCCGCATCTCTTCCGCTCCGACAACCGGGGCAACTCCTGGCAAAGCATTGCCGGCAACCTGCCCGGTTTTGCCATCAACGACCTGTTGATTTTGCCCGGGCATCAGGATTCCATCATTTTTGTGGCCACAGATGCCGGCGTCTACGGTACGGCCGATGGTGGCAACAACTGGGCGCGTGTAGGCGCCGATATGCCCAAAGTGCAAACCTTGTCGCTGGCACACAACCCGCAATTGCGCCGATTGGTGGCAGGTACCTTTGCAAGAAGCATTTACACCTTCCCGCTGGATTCGCTGAAACTCGGCAATGTATCCACCAATGCGCCCGGCAGTGATGTGGCGCCTGCGCTGCGTGTTACGCCCAACCCGATCTTTGGCGAGGCGGCAATCCTGCTCGAACGCCTTAAACCCCGCCTGAGTACACAGGTTTTGGTATGTGATCTGAACGGCCGCATCGTTTGGCAAACCCAGGTAAGTGGCGCGCAACAACATCGGCTGCCTTTGCCGGCTGCCGAGCTGGCGCCGGGTGTTTACGTCGCTTTTGCCCGCTCAGAAGGCCGCAACTGGGGACAGCAAAAATTTGTGATTGCCCGTTAAATGGGCGTATTTCGCTACATTGCCCTTGTCTTCGGACTGGCATTTGCGCTGCTTGTCCCGCCTTTTCAGTCGCCCGATGAGCCGGCACATTGGAAACGCGCCTATGCGCTCAGCGAAGGGCAATGGATAGCCCGGCAGCAGGAGCAGCGCCTGGGGCTGGAGCTTCCGCGCAGTCTGGATGCGGTTATTGACTCGTTTCAGTATTTGAAAAACGACTATTCGGCGCAGCTCTCGATGCCGCGCTGGCAGCAGTGCCGGGCGATTCCTCTGGCAAGCTCGGAACGCCATTTTTCCGATTTGGCCAATACCGGGTTTTATGCGCCGTTCGGATATTTGCCGCAGGCGCTGGGCATCGCAATCGGGCGTTTTTTTGGGGCTTCGGCGCTGGATTTGTTGTATTGGGCGCGCATTTTTAATGTACTGAGCTGGCTTTTGTTGCTGGAGTCAGCTTTTGCTGGGCCCCATTTCTTATTGCGATCGTTGCAGGTTTTTTGTCTGTTTCCGGCGGTGCTGGTATTGTCGGCTTCCGCCAATCCGGATGTAGCAGTTTTCGGTGTTTTTGTTTTGCTTTTTATGCGTTGGACACGCAACCCGGACGCCCCGCGAACCCCACCGCGCAGGATGCTTGAACTGTTGTTATTTGCCCTGATCTGCGCGCAGAAAATAATCGTCTGGCCCTTAGTTTTATTGACCCGGCGTCGCTATGGCACAGCCCTGGCGGGTTTGTTGGCCATTGCCTGCTGGGGCTGGTACAGCAATGGGTTGTTTATTCCATACGATGCCTACGACCCGGCAGTGCGCGATTTTCAGACCCTCAATCCCGGTGTTCATCCGGCGGCACAGGCGCATTGGGTGCTGGCCCACCCTGTTGATTTTTTCTGGAATACAGGTCGCTCGCTGCTCGAATCGCTGCCCAGTACGCTGGCGCATTTGAGTGTGAAGTTCGGTTGGGAAAAAAATTATTTACCCGCCTGGCTGATGGGCATCTTGTTTGGCGCACTGGGGCTGGCGACAAGCACTACGGAATGGGGAATGCGGAATGGGGAATGCGGAATTTTTATGCGTATGCGGGCTGCACTGGCAATTGCGCTTTACGTAGCGGGGTTTGCCTTTACCATGTATTTATTGTGGCATCCGGTGGGTGCTGCGACGATCAGCAACTGGCAGGGCCGGTATTTTTTTATGGCAGTTCCGTTGTTTTTATTATTAATTGAAAACGACAAATTAAGTCCTTTTTTTAAGGAGAAAAACGCATTTTACCTGAAAATGGCCTTAAATGGCGTATTGATTTTTGCAAATGTATACATGGCGTTTGCCATTGTAATGCGCTATTGGGACTGATGGGTATTATTCCGTTTTTGTTCAAGTGCCAAACGGCGGCGATAGAGCAAATAAGTGGCTGAAGTGGCGACCGATAATTGTAACAGGATAAGGATGAGGGTGCCCCAGTTGTGCAGCAGGTAAGTGGCGATCACGAAAATAATAGTTGCCGAAACCAGTGCAAGTGTAGCCTGAAGGTGGTTGAGGCCAATATCCAGCAATAAATGGTGGATATGGTTGCGGTCGGGATGAAAAGGCGAGCGCCCCTGGGCGATGCGGACAAAAAATACCCGGAACGTATCGAACAAGGGAACAATGAGCATGGCAAAAGCAATGGCCGGAGCCGATTGGAACACATATTGCGCCGGAATATGATCCTTATGATTCATTTCTATGAAATGAATGGTCATCACCGCGCATACTAAGCCGATGAGCAACGAGCCGGTATCGCCCATAAAAATGCGGGCGGGTGTAAAATTGTATTTTAAAAAAGCGATGATGCCGCCGGCAAGCGAAAAAGCAACCATTGCGAACGCCATTTCATCAATAACAAAAAACCAGCTGCCCCAAAGCAGACAAGCCAGCAAACCAATGCTGCCCGCCAGCCCGTTGATACCGTCGATGAGGTTCACCGCATTGATAATGCCCACGATCACCACGATGGAAAGTACAAAAGAGCTGATTTCGGGGATGGTGGTTACGCCCAGCACCCCGTGCAGGTCGGTGATGCGAATGCCTGCTTTATAGGCCAAAACGGCGGCGGCTAATAATTGCCCGATGAATTTTTTCATGGGCGACATGGGCATGATGTCGTCGAGTACCCCGATCAGGAACAACATTACAAAAGCCGCAAAAATGTATTGTAAAACCCCGAAAACTTCCAGGGGGGTCCAGAGTACGATACCACAGATGGCGCCTGCAAAAATACCGATACCGCCCAGCGAGGGGGTTGGTTCAATGTGGGCGCTGCGCTCATTGGGTTTGTCGTATAAACGGCGTTCACGGGCTACGCGAATGATGACCGGGATCATCAAAAACGTGAGTGTGAAGGCAGTAATAAAACCTAATATGATGGCGTACATAAGCGTTTCGGGTGCTTTATCGGCCGAGCGTTACTTTACACGGTTGAAGCGTCAGAATCAGCAATTACGGCATAAAACATTTCACGCCGTTCATCGTTTTTTGCTACGAGCAAGGTGGTTCAATACCCGGCCATAGACTATGAAAAAAATCTCAGGTTTAATTCTGTTCAGCTTGTACACTTTGGTGGCGCATGCACAATTTACGTACCCGGATTCTATTCCGCAGGGCGCCTGGGCGCGGCGTGAAATCGTGGATGGCGATACGGTTTTCGTGATGTCCTTACGGCCTGCCCGGGTATCGGCTTCGCGTCGTTTCAAAAACATAACAGAACAAACCCAGTTTTACCGTTACCGGCGTGCCGCTCAAAACGTTTATCCCTACGCCGTTCAGGCCATCGAACTGTACAATGAGATACAGGAAGAAACCCAAAACATGAGCAAAGGTAAACGTCGGCGGCATATTCGACGCGAACATCGGGAACTGAAAGAAGATTTTACAGAAAAAATGAAGAATTTGTCGAAAACAGAAGGAAAAGTGCTCATCAAAATGGTGGAAATGAACCTCGATAAACCTTTTTACGACATCATTCGCGAAACCCGGGGCGGCTTTACCGCCACCTACTGGCATAACTTGGGAAAAATCTGGGACTACAACCTCAAGGAAGGCTACCAGCCCGGTAACGACCCCATACTCGATGAAATTCTGATTGATTACGATATGAGCGACAAAGCATATCGGGAGCCGCCGCGCACCTGATACGCTACGCCAACATCTCCAGCAACCACTCCCGCTCAATGAGCGCTTTTTCGCGAAGGAGCAGTTCCCGCAACTGCTCCTTCGCTTTTTTATCGCCGGGTTCTATGCGCACCAATTTTTGCAGGTAGCGCAGCGTATTGAGGTAATGCGCCTGGTGGTAGCCGATCACCTTTTTTTTGCGCAGCAGTAAAATTTTAAAACTCGCCATCAGGGCATCCAGGGCTTCCCATTCGCCACTTTCGTAGTACATTTTAAGGAGCATGATGCGGCTGTCGAGGTTGAGCAGCAGGTCGCTTTCATCCACGCGGGCCAGCAAAGGCATGGCTTCGCGGTAGTTTTTTTGCATAAAATGCAGGCGCGCCAGGTTGTAATCGCGGTTGGCGTCGCGGTATTTTTCCTCCAAAAACGGTTCGTACTCATGGATGAAGCGCTGAGCCCACACAAACGCTTCGAGGCGCAGCGCGAGCGCCACAATATTTTTGTAGGCAAAACGGCTCAGGTGTCCGTTTTCGAGCAAAGCGCGGGTATCCAATCCCACGCGGTACAAATCGAATGCTTCCTGCAAATAGCGGCGCTCGCCGGTATTGAGCTGCCGGATGCAGTAGTTGATGGCCAGCAGCAGCAGGGTGCGCTGTTCGGCCGCCGGCAACTGCGCGCTCTGGGCTTCCAGGGTTTCGCGAAAAGCGCGGAAATTGGCCTCGTCGCCCTGGGTAAGCGAGAGGTAGCAGTAACGGTACAGCGCCACAATGGGTACTTCCCGCAAGGGACTTTCCTGCAAAAAAACCAGCAGGGCCGGCAAAAAACCGGCTTCGTACTCGGTGTTGTACACTGCGCGATGCGACGCCATCAGGCAGGCTAAGCGCAGCTTGCCGGCCAGCAGGTAAATATCAAAAGCCCTGCCCACGGCAGCGAGGTTGTTCTCGCGGGTGCGTGCCTGCGATTCCACGGCCGCATATTGCTCCCATTCGAGGCGGTATTGCCAGTAGTAATACTCGTGGTCGCGCGGGAGGGCGTCTAACTGTGCGCCGATACGCCGGAAAATATGACTCAGGGGTTTGTGCAGGCCCTTTTCGCGGTACACCGGAGCGAGGTGGAGGTCGAACAGCAAGGGCATTTGCTCCAGGGCACGCTGCGTCAGAAAAGCCTCTATACGGGCCAGCAGGAAAGATTGCAGGTAGCGCCATTGCGCGGCATCGAAAGGCGTTTTGGGATAAATGGCCACAAAACAGCTTTCTGCAGCGAGGGCTTCCGGACGCCCCTTTGCCAGCACCAATTGCTGCCAAAGCGCCGTTACGTCGTTTCTTTGATTAAAATAAGGGCTTTGCAGAAAAACGGTGCAGGCTCGTTTTTCCACGCCATTCAGGCTGTTAAAAAGTATAAGTAATTTATTATCAAGCATAAAATCAGGCAAAAGTAAAATTTACTTTTTGATAAATGCTAAAAAATGTAGTTGTTGAACGACAAAGCAAGCCGCACTTTTGTAACATGAAAAACAGTATGACCTGCTTCGAAGCGCATGCCAAACAATCCATCACGCACTAAAAATTATCTGCCATGATAATCCGCATCACCAATTTTTGTCTGCTTTGCCTGCTTTTGCTGGCGGCCGTTCCCCTTGGCGCACAAGGTTGGGACAGAACGTATACGCAGCTTTTTGACGATCAAGTTCACATCGCGCACATGCAATCAATACATCAACAAGCAAATGGGAATTTGATTGGCCTGATAAGGGATCAGGGTTTTAATGCGCAAATCACGGTGCTGAAAATGAATGCCAACGGGTTTCCCTTGCAACGTTTTGATTTTAAATTTGACAATACCAACTGCCGGGGAGTTGATCTTGCGCCAACACCAGATGGCGGATGGCTGATTTTATATGAGCAGCAAAACGGGAATCAGTTATTTAATCATCCATACCTCTTGCGCCTGGATGGTGATTTTCAGGTACTTTGGAGAAAAGCCTTACCGGAGGGGCCTACTGTTTTGTGGGATTGTGAAGCGAACAGCGAAGGTATTTTGGTTTATGGCAATACGAATGATGCCAATCAGGTGAGCAAACAGGTTTTATACCATTGTAACTCGACAGGCGATTTGCTGAGTACTCAACTCTGGGGAGTTGAAATTGCTATTGGTTTATGTATGCGCGCCATTAGCCCGGAAAGCTATGTCTGTCTGGGGTATAGCCATTTGGACAGTGGTGGCGGCACAGGAGGGCCTGTCGTTGCCGACCTGACGCGTATCAGCAAAAACGGCACAATACTGCAGCAAACTACCTTGCCGCTCTCTGGAATGTTTTTCTGGGATATCAATGTAACGCCTGATAAACACCTCATGTTTGTGGGTTCAGACAGTCAGGATGTTGCGTATGTGGCCAAATTGGATACAAATTATAATCAGATCTGGCAAAAATCACACCCAGACTTTGGGTCATTTCGCAATGTAGCAGCGCTACCGGACGGCAGCGGCTTCTGGATCTCAGCAGTTTCGTTTTTGAGTAGCCCCCCCAACAACCATGCATTACGGAAGTTGGATGCCAATGGCAATACCGTATTAACCAAAGCGATTTATAGCGAGTCGGATGGCCCCGGCTTTTTCCCCTACGACCTGATTGCCGTTGCCGATGGTGGCGCGATTTGTTCGGGCCACAGAGGGGATGTCTATGGTATAGAGATACCGCGTCTGATACGCACCGATGCTCAGGGAAATACCCTTGCATCAGCCCTAAGTGGTCACGTGTTGAACGACAGTAACAGCAATTGTGTACAAGATGAAAACGCCCCCTTGCGGGATCGAAAGGTCATTGCTACCGACGCCGACGGCTTTGAGTGGAGCGGCATCACTGATACACTAGGGCAGTTTTTCATTCCGCTGATGCCCGGCGCGTACACCGTTGCTTTCAAGGCTAACACCGGCGGCTGGGTGGCTTGTCAGGATACGTTTCAGGTAAATGTAGCAGCCAATGATACGCTGGACAATGTGCAGTTCTTAAGCAAATTTGCCCCTGCTCCTTTGGACAGCATCTGCGGCATCGCCTTTCAGGACCTTGATGGCGACTGCCAAAAAGATGCTTTTGAACCCGGATATGCCAACTGGCCGGTGAATATCCGCCTTGTCCATCCGATAAACGGGGATACAATTCTTGAAACTACCACCGATGCGCAAGGGCATTTTTGCCTGCCCAACCTGTCGGGATTTGATAATTCCGTGTCCGGCAGTCTTTGGGATCCCTATTCTGTGACGGCCAATGGCGAAACCTGCTTCCGGCAATGTGTGGATAATTTTACATTTAATTTTGCCGACAGCAACAGCGTATTTATCAGCATCGGGCTTCGTTGTCAGGAAAGCCCGAACTGCCCGGTCATGGAAACAGATGTTTTTGTTACCGGTATCCGGCCTTGCATACCCTCCGGCTATTGCTTTGTTGCTTATCGCAATTCCGGCACTGCAACGGCCGACAGCGCGAGTATTACCGTTTCTGTAGATACGGCGCTGATTGTTACAGGCGCCTCGCAGCCCTGGACGAGCCGTGTCGGCAATGTATTCACCTACCAGCTTGGTCAGGTACAAGGCGGGCAATCGGGCAATTTTTCGCTTTTTGTGGAGGCCCCCTGCGATGATCCTGCCGGTACCACATATTGCGTAGAAGCCCGTGCTTATCCCGATACCCTTTGCCAGGTCAACACAGAAAACTGGGATGGCTCCGAAATTAAGGTAGAGGCGGAATGCCTTGGCGATTCTGTGCAATTCCGCATACGCAACATCGGCACCGGCGATATGCAGCAGGCCTTGGAGTATATTGTCATTGAAGACAATGTGCTACTCATGTCATCACCCGGTTCTTTCCAACTGAGTGCCGGCGCCACAA
Source organism: Chitinophagales bacterium (assembly GCA_017303875.1). GTDB lineage: Bacteria > Bacteroidota > Bacteroidia > Chitinophagales > Saprospiraceae > M3007. The sequence goes on from JAFLBP010000017.1 coordinate 30,580, forward strand.
CCATCATCATGCTGCCCGCTACCGGCGCGTTTTATCGCCTCGAAGCCACTCAATCCAGCGGCTACCCGGGCCTGAGCGATCCGGTCGCCTGGATAGAAGGTTGCGCCCCGAACGGCAGCACTGTCAGTCTGGGTTTTGTGAACCAATACGAGTTGCCGGATGAAGAACCCTGGCTGGATATTTTCTGCGCTGAAAGTATCAATTCTTATGATCCCAACGACAAAAACGGGTTCCCGCGCGGCTATGGCGAGGAGTTTTTCATCGAGCCTGATACCGACCTGGAATACGTCATCCGCTTCCAGAATACCGGCAATGCACCGGCCATCAATGTGGAAATCCGGGATACCCTGCCCGCAGGGGTTCTCGACCCGACTACCGTGCGCCCTGGTGCAAGCAGTCATCCTTACACTTTTGATATTCAAGGCAATGGCGTGTTGGTATTCCGTTTCCCCCTGATTATGCTGCCCGACAGCTTCAGCGACCTGGAAGGCTCACAGGGATTTGTAAAATTCCGGGTAAGCCAGCAGCCGGATTTGCCCCTGGGCACCAAAATTCGCAATGATGCCGCCATTTACTTCGATTTTAACGCACCCATCATTACCAACCGTACGCTGCATACCCTGAGCCGCGACTTTATCGCACTGAAAGATATGACGCCGCTGCGCCCCGACATCGAAATCAAAGCTTCGCCCAATCCCACCAATGGACTTACAACCGTGAAAGTAAAGGGTGTCGAGCCGGAAACCCGGCTGCGCTTCCAACTGTGGTCGCTTTCCGGCCGACTTCTGCGAACAGAAAATTTCTTTGGCGCGCAGTACAGCTTAGACATGTCCGACCTGCCGGAGGGACTCTATTTGTTTTCCATTGAAGATGAAAATGGAAAAATTGCGAGTGGCAAATTAGTGAAATACCGACCTTGAGTTTGTTGCCCTTTTATACCAAGATTTGGGTGGATTTGAAGATTGATGGATTCTTTTATCCTGATTTCCAAAGGATTACAACAATATGATTTTCACAACCACTTCGTGGTGGCTATATGTAAAAAAAGCCCCGTCCGATTTCCATCGGCGGGGCTGACTTTCTCCGAAAAAACCAAATCAAACTTATGTTTCTTTGAGTGTTTTTGTGTTTTAGTGTTTGAGTGTTTTAGAGGGCGGTTATTCGTGCATTCGTGGCTTTAAAATTGCGCTGCCACGAATGCACGAATATTTTTCCTAAAACACTAAAATACTCAAACACCAAAACACTTTTTTATCCTTTCCCTTTTACGCGGCGACTCTCGTCTTCGAGGCCGGTTTTGCGTTGGCGGGCTGCTTTTACGTCTGAATTGCCGAAGCGATACGAGAAGCTGAGGGTGGTGGTGCGGCTTTCCCAGGTGCCTTTGGCGAGCATATACAGGCCTGGCGAGAATACGTTTTCACCAGCCCAGCCGGCAGTGCGCAGGATGTCGCCGACGCGCAGGCGCAGGGTGCCCTTATCTTTAAACAGCTTCTTTTGAATGCCTAAGTCCATGGCGCCTTGCGGCTCGCTGCGCAGGGTGCCCCAGAAGGCGCGGCTGTTGTACCAGCCGGAGAGTTGAATGCTGAAATCTTTGGGCAGTTTGAAGGTCTGTTCGGCATACAGGTTAAAGGCTTCAAATTGCTGATTTACTTCAAAACCCTCGCGGAATTTAGCTTCAAAACGGCTGCTCATGCCGGTTACGCTGATGAAACCATCCCACCATTTATTGATTTTGGTCGGGATATTTACGCTCAAGGTGTAGTTTTCCTGATCGGCAATGTTTTCCTGGGTGATGAAGGTGGCGCGTACGTTGGTCGTGTCGAGTACCTGCGTGAATACGTCGCGGGTGCGGCTGTATCCAAGCGTAAGAATGGGGAAACCGCTGTAGGTCGGGCTGAGTTCGAAGCTGTGGGTAAACTGCGGGCGCAGCATCGGGTTGCCTTTGGAGTAGGTCAGCTCATCGAGTTTGTTTTCGAAGGGGTTGAGGTCCTGGTAGCTCGGGCGATCAATACGGCGGCTGTAGGTCAGGTTGAGGCCAATTTTTTTGTTGATGCTATACGTAATGGCTGCGCTGGGGAAAAGTTCGGTGTACGTATTTTCAATGGAATCTTCGTTCTGCGGTTTTTCAGCAATCAATTCACCGCTGTAATCGGTGTGTTCCATACGCAGGCCCGCCTGCACATTTAATTTTTTGCCGAAGGCGCGGTTATAATTGACATAGGCCGCTGTGGTGCGCTCTTCGTATTTGAAGCGATTGCTCACGTTGAGGTCTTTTACCGGATTGCCTTCAATAACATTGAAAAAGTCGAAGGTATTATCGGTGCGCACATCAACAACCTTAAATCCGGTACCGAAGGTGCCTTTCCAGAGGCGTTGTTCGTAATCGCCTTTTGCGCTTAAGATGACGATGTCCGTAGGGGTATTATTGCGGTAGATGCGTTCATTGAGCAGGGTAGTACCGTCGGGTTTGAGGTAGTAGTTGGGCTGGTAGCTGGCGCCGCGAATGCGATATTGTCCGCGGTCGATGTCGAAGTTAAAGGAGTGTCCGCTGGTATCGGCGAAGCGGTAGTTGAGGTTCAGGTTAAGGTCGCGGCGGTCGCCTTCCATATCGTTGGAGGCATCGAGCAGGGAGTCGAGGCTTTCGGAAACCTGTTGGTTGCCGATTTTGGCAATACTGGTGCTATGCCAGTTGCCCGGGTCGTAATTGCCATTGACAAGCGCCCCGACGGTATGTTTGTCGTTGATGAACCAGTCGGCGCCAATGCGGGCGCTGTTCCAGCGGCTTTCATTGTATTGTTCGGTTTCCTGATCGAATACGAGGCCCGATTGCTCGCGGTAGAAAGTATTGGTATTGTGCCAGTTGCCGAAGTGGTTGTTGTAGGTGCCAAAGAGGCTGAGTTTTTTGTTGCGGTGGTTCAGGCTGATGCTGCTACCAATTTTTGGCGTGATGCCGTAGATGGCGTCTATGGAAAAATTGCCATTGGTACCCAGCGATTTATTCTTTTTCAGCTTGATGTTGATGATGCCCGCATTGCCGGAGGCATCGTACTTGGCTGAAGGGTTGCTGATGATTTCGATATTGGCCACATCGGCGGCCTGTGTGCCTTTGAGCAGCGCGGCTAAGTCTTTACCATCGAGGGGTACGTCGCGGCCGTCAATCATCACGCGCACTGCGTTTTTGCCTTTTACATTGACGTTTTCGTTATTGTCTACTGTTACGCCGGGGGCTTTGCGCAGCAGTTCCAGGGCGTTGAGGCCGGCGGAGTTGACCGTGCCTTCAACATTGAGGATGGTTTTGTCGGCTTTTACTTCCACAACGGGTTTGCGGGCGCTTACGGTAACGGTTTTGAGCTCGTTCTGGGCTTCAGCAATGGTCAGGTCGGGTGCGGTATAGCCCTGACCGTCGAAGAAAAAGGCTGCGGTTTTACCGTCGCCAAAACCGATCAGCGAAGCTTTCAGGAAATATTGTCCGGCGCTGATACCATCAATATTGTAAGCGCCATCGTCGCCTGAAAGTGCACCTTTTACCAGTGCAGAATCTTTGGCCTGGTGCAGCGTGACGGTTGCATAGGCCACCGGCGCACCTTGTGCATCTTTGATAAAACCTTTTACAGACTGCGCCGACAGGGTCTGGACAAGGGCGAAAAAACAGGCGACTAAAAGGAAGTTTTTCATTTTCCGACGGTGTTAAAAGTAGTTTTTGTGTTGTTGAATGGACGCAGGCAAAGCTCCGCCAAGGGAATGCTGCTGCATATCCCCTTGGTTTTTTGATGAAACGGATTAAAAAACGAATTGAGAAGACAAAGATAAGGGCTTCGGTATTTTGCATTGCATAGAACCTACTAAAGCCAAGTTCTATTCTATAAAATGCAGTATAATTCCGACGAAAGAAAAATTCAGGAACATCAGGTGTTTGCATGGGTCTGTTGTTCCGAACAGGTCATTCGTGATCAAGAGACTGCGTAATAGACAAAAAGGTTACACGCAGGATGCATTTGCGTTCTGTTAAAATGATTTTTTTTTCTGATACGGCAGGGTATCAAAAAATATTTTCCAGTACTTCGGGTGTATTAATGCCGCTGAAGCCCGGTACATGCAGCTGATAATAGAGGAGTAATTGTTTGAGTAGGAGTTTGCGTTGGCTGCGTTCCAGCGGTAATTCGTGGGCGTCTTCGAGGGGCAGGAGCAAGAGGGCGCGCACCTGAGCGCTTTCCATTTCGCGCAGGTATTGGGTATGTGCGGGGATGCCGGCACTGAACAAACCTTCTTTGAGGTCGAAATAGCGGGCGTCTTCATCTGTTTCCTGGGGTTGGAAACCGAGGTGCCCGGCTAAGCCGAGCAGGAAATGCAGGTGCAGGTTGGCGATGGGTTTTTCGCTGCGATCGAGCCATTGCAATACCTGCAAGAGGTAGTCGAATAATTCCTGGTGTTCACCGGCTTCGCGGATACATTTCCGGCATACTTCGGCCATAAACAGGGCTACGGCGCCTTTGCGCAAGTCGAATGGAATGGCGCTGAACACTTCTGCGTTGCGCGCTTCTTTGAGCCGGTGCATCGGGTCGGCGGCATTGCGGAAGTAGGCCATAATTTCCACCACGCTCATGGGCTGAAACAGGGAATAGGGCATTTTAGAGCGGGCGCTGCGCACGCCGCCGGCGATAAATGTATGCAGGCCCTGCGCCTCCGTAAAAATATCGGTAATGACGCTGGTTTCGCCGTATTTGACGGTGCGCAAGACAATTCCGCGGGTTTTAAGCATGGTTGATGGTCAATTGATGCTGCAAGATAACAAAAAACTCCTACATTTGTACACTCAATATGTATTGTATGGCAAACAGTTCTGAAAAAATAAGCACCCCTCTGAATGAAACACAGTTAATGCTATTGCGGCTCTTCAGTCGTCCAATGGATGATGCAGAAATGAATGGGTTGAAAAAAATATTGTTGGATTATTATGACACCCTGCTTCAAAAAGAGCTGTCGGAGGTTATAGCTGCCAAAGGGATCAGCCGAACAGATTTTGAGACGCTCCTCTCACAGGACAAGCGTACACGATGAAAATTGTTGTCGACACCAACTGCTTGGTAGCCTCTATTCCCAGAGGAAACCCAGAGTATTGGCTATATGAGTCATTCAGGGATGAACGGTTTCAATGGTGTGTATCCAATGAGATCTTATCAGAATACGAAGAAGTTTTAACAAGGTTCTACAATGCCAGAACATCAGAACTTGTATTAAGAATACTACTCGCTGCTCCCAATATCATACTTAGTGAACCATTTTTTAAGTATGGCTTGATCGTGGCAGATCCTGATGACAATAAGTTTGTCGACCTTGCAATCTCAATAAATGCAAACTATTTGGTTAGCAATGACAAGCATTTTCAAATTTTAAAAAAATTGGAATTTCCCACTGTTCATGTTGTAAGACTTGATGAGTTTAAGAAAATATTATATTAATTTCCCGTAATTTTGCCCGCCTGTATGGACTTCAAACTCATCTCCCAATACCAGCCCACCGGCGACCAACCCCAGGCCATCAAGCAATTGGTGGAAGGCATCAACAACAATGAGCGGGCCCAAGTGCTGCTCGGTGTAACCGGCTCCGGAAAAACCTTTACAATGGCCAATGTCATTGCACAGGTACAGCGCCCCACCATTGTACTCACACACAATAAAACCCTGACGGCCCAGCTGTATGCTGAATTCCAGGCCTTTTTTCCGGAAAACGCCGTCGAATACTTTGTTTCCTACTACGATTATTATCAGCCCGAAGCCTATATGCCGGTTTCGGATACCTACATAGAAAAAGACCTGCAAATCAATGAACTGGTTGATAAACTCCGCCTGCGCGCTACCAGTACATTGCTCTCCGGCCGTCGCGATATTATTATCGTGTCGTCGGTTTCCTGTATTTATGGTATGGGTAATCCGGAAGATTATAAATCCGGCATTATTCGCCTGCAAAAGGGCATGAAACTGAGCAAAACCAAGTTTCTTTATTCCCTTACCGACAGTCTGTACAGCCGCACCGAAGGCGAATTTTCCCGCGCCACTTTCCGGGTAAAAGGCGACACGGTAGATATTAATCTGCCTTACGCCGACTGGGGCTACCGGGTAATCTTTTTTGGTGATGAAGTGGAGTCGCTCGAACAAATTGACCTCGTGTCGGGCAAACGCATCGAAAGTACAGACGCCCTCGCCATTTTCCCCGCCAACCTCTACGTGGCGCCCAAAGAGCGCATCACCGATATTATCAATGAAATACAGGACGAGATGTTGGCCCAGGAGAAGTTCTTCCTCTCCGAAGGACGCAGCGCCGAAGCCCGGCGTATCCGGGAGCGCACGGCACTCGACCTGGAAATGATCCGCGAACTGGGTTATTGCAGCGGCATTGAAAACTATTCGCGCTTTTTTGATCGCCGTACCCCCGGCGATCGGCCGTTCTGCCTACTCGATTATTTCCCCGATGATTACCTGCTCATCATCGACGAAAGCCACGTAACCATCCCGCAGCTGCGCGGTATGTGGGGCGGCGACCGCTCCCGCAAGCAAATGCTCGTCAATTATGGCTGGCGGCTGCCCTCGGCCCTCGACAACCGCCCGCAAAGCTTCACAGAATTTGAGGGCCTGGTCAATCAGGTGGTTTTTGTAAGCGCTACACCCAGCGATTATGAATTGGAACAAACCGAAGGCGTGGTGGCCGAACAACTCATCCGGCCGACCGGCCTGCTTGATCCGCCTATTGAAGTGCGCCCGACCCTCAACCAGATCGACGACCTGATCGAAGAGATCCGCAAGCGCACCGAGCAAAACGAACGCTCCCTGATCACCACCCTCACCAAGCGCATGGCGGAAGAACTGGCAGCCTATTTTGCCAAACTCAATATCCGCTGCCGCTATATCCACTCGGAAGTGGAAACCCTGGAGCGCGTGGAAATTCTGCGCGACCTGCGCCTCGGCGAATTTGATGCCCTCATCGGGGTAAACCTGCTTCGCGAAGGCCTGGATTTGCCCGAAGTGTCGCTCGTCGCCATTTTAGATGCCGATAAAGAAGGTTTTCTGCGCAATATGCGCTCCCTGACCCAAACGGCAGGCCGCGCAGCGCGTAACTCCAACGGCTTGGTCATTTTTTACGCCGATAAAATGACCGATGCCATGCGCAACACCATCGACGAAACCAATCGCCGGCGCAGCAAGCAAATCGCCTACAACGAGGAACACAACATTACGCCGCGCACACTCTCCAAAACCCGCGAGCAGATTCTGGCACAAAAAAGCATCCTGGATATTCGCGGCGTAGAGGGCGTCAAGTATTATGTCGAACAGGAAGAAAGCAACCTCGCCGCCGAACCAATTGTGGCTTACGCCAACCGTGCCCAATTGGAAAAAATGGTGGATGAGGCCGAAAACAGAATGAAAAAAGCGGCCAAAGAACTCGATTTTATCAGCGCCGCCCAATTCCGCGACGAAATGCTCGCCCTCAAAAAACAATTGCGCGAGCGCTTCGGCGTCAGAGAAGATTAAGTGAATTTTATAACAATGAACAACATACCGGGCGTAGCCGCGTTATCGCAGCGCCTGTGTTTTAGTGTTTTAGTATTTTGGTGTTTGAGTGTTTTAGAAACAATAATCTAAATACTAAAACACACAAGCACTAAAACACATAAACACCAAAACACTTTTTTTAATCCCTTTTTCTACATCATCACAAATCCGAGTTTTCATTAATCATGAAGCACTTCCTTTGTTTGATTCTGCTTTCTGCCTTCAGTTGCACATCGGTTTTTGCACAGTCTAACCGTTATCTGGAAGCAGGTTTTTTATTTGGTTTGACCAATTATTCCGGCGATTTGGCCGAAAGCGCCGTTGAACTGAATGAAACCAAGCCCGGTTATGGCGCATACCTGCGCTATCACTTCAATCCGCACTTTTCCACCAAAGCGCATGTGTACAGCGGCGCGATCAGCGGAGATGATGCCAATACTTCCCGCGCCGATCGCGCCTTCCGTTTTTCTACCAACCTCATTGAGCTGGGTATTGTGGGCGAATGGAATATCCTGGGCCAAAAACGTTATTCCAAAACGGGCATTCACCAGTTTTTTATGACGCCCTATGTGTTTGGCGGGCTTGGCGTAACTTTCGCCAACGCAGAAGCTGAGTTTTATACCAACCCGGATAATCTGAATGACTACCTCAAAGACCCGGACGAGTTTAACGTCACGCAACGCAATCGCTTCCTGCTGGCGCCGGTAGGGGTTGGCTTGCGGGCCGACATTCGCGACCACCTTGTTATCGGAGTAGAGGGTGGCCTGCGCCCTGTTTTTTCCGATAAATTAGACGGTATTGAAAACAATGCCAACCCGGAAAGTGGCGACTGGTATTATTTCGCCGGTGTGACCATTTCCTTTGTCATGAATCGCCGGGGCAAACGATAGGCAAAATGTCGCTCGATCAGGCTTATTGGGAAATTCGCTGGCAACGCGGTGAAACCGGTTGGGATATGCGCCAGGCGTCTCCGCCGCTGATGGAATATGCCCTTCAGATCAGTCCCGAAAAACGCACGAGAACACAGGTGCTCCTGCCCGGTTGCGGCAATGGCCATGAGGCGCTGGCATTGGCAGAGGCCGGATTTGCTGGCCTTACCCTGCTTGATATAGCCCCCACGGCCGTTGCGGCTATTCAGCAGCGACTCGATGCCCGGCCGCCTGCTTATCCGGCCCGCGTCCTGTGTACCGACTTTTTTGAGCATACCGATCGCTATGATCTGATTTTGGAGCAGACATTTTTTTGCGCCCTCAATCCCGATCTGCGCACGGCGTATGCTCAAAAAATGTTCGATTTGCTGCATCCGGGCGGTAAATTAGTCGGTGTGTGGTTCGATCGGGCATTTCCCGGTGGCCCGCCTTTTGGGGGTAGTACAGAGGAATACAAAACGCTGTTTGCGCCGTTTTTCCGGCTACATACGGTTGCGCCCTGCTACAATTCCATTCCGGCGAGGGCCGGCAGCGAAGTATTTATGATTCTGGAGCGTCTGTAAGTGCCGTCTCCTCTTTTTGGGATTTTTCCAGACGGCGCATATCGCGCAGCACCACAATGCCGGCGTTTAGTTCAAAACCAATCAGCAAAATCATGCAGTTCAGTTGCAGCCACACCATCAGCACGATCAGGGTGCCGATAGAGCCGTAGAGTTTGTTGTAATTGCCGAAATTATCCACATAAAAAGAGAAGCCCCAGGAGGTAGCCAGCGATAAAATCGTTGCCAGCATCGCACCGGGGTTGAAAAAGGGTATTGGCCGCCGCGTGGAGGAGCCGAAGCGGTAAATTGTGGAAAATGTACCGAAAAAGAGGAACAACACAATGATCCAGCGCACGCCGAAAGCCAGCATCCGGGTAAAAAAATTGGCCTTGATGAATTGAAACAGAAAGTGCAGCAGGGTATCACCCAGAATAACCAGCACTACCGAAGTAACCATCAGGAAACCCATCAGAAAGGTAAGCTGAATGGCGATGAGGCGTTTTTCCCACCAGGTACGGCGCTTGAACGACTGTTTGTAGTCTTTTTCAAGCCCCTTCATCATAGACAGCATGCCGTTTGAGGCAAACCAGATGGCCAAGAAAAAACCAAAAGACATCAGTCCGCTGCGCGGAATCGTTGCAATGTCCTGAATGGTTTTAAACAACATCCGGCCCGCATCACCGGGCATAATTTCGTGAATGGACTCTTGTAAAATATCGTCGAAGCGTTCATACAGCGGCGTATAAGCCAGAAACGTAAACAGGACGATCAGGGCTGGAAAAAGGGCCAGGAAAAAACTGAAGGCAATGCTGTTGGCGCGGTTGGACAACGCATCGCTCTGCGTTTCCCGATTAATAAAAGTCAGTAAATTAAATATAGGTATACGGCTCAGGCCCGGCAGCGAATGGGTCTTCGACCAGTTCAGTAATCTCAGCCACAAAGGGTTGTGACTAAAGTAGTGGACCAAGCGCTGAAAGCGACGCTGCATGGCAAACACGTTTTGAGTGCGGAATGCGGAGTGCGGAATGCGGAAAAAATATTTTGTGCAGCAAAATCCAAAATTAAACATTAAAAATTCCGCACTCATTCCTCACTCCACATTCCGCATTCCGAACTCCGCATTCGATTTACGCTCCTACGCTGGCGCGATACGCCCCCACATCCATAAGGCCGTCGAGGTCGGAAGGGTTGGCAATTTCCACCTTAACAATCCAGCCTTCACCGTATGGGTCTTCGTTGATGAGGGCCGGGTTGCCACCCTTGCTGTCATCAATTGCCGGATTGAATTCGATCACTTTTGCCGTGAGGGGCATAAAGAGGTCGGAAGTGGTTTTTACGGCTTCAACGGTGCCGAAAATACCATGCGCATTAACGGTTTTGCCAACCGTTTCTACTTCTACATACACCAGTTCGCCGAGTTCGCCCTGGGCATAGTCGGTGATGCCTACATAGGCAACGTTACCACTTTCGACGCGGATCCATTCGTGATCGGCGGTGTACTTGCAATTGTCAGGAAAAGTCATAATCTGTATCGGGTTTTAAATCAATTAGACCGCGCTAATGTAGCGCTTTTATAAAACATGGTGCTTCGTTTTTGACCTGCTGCAAAAAAACGCCGCAGGCATTAATACGCGCGTTCGTCTTTTTCTTCCACAAAGAACATGTAAGCCCGGTTGACTACCCGGTTGCCGCCCGGCGTCGGGTATTTGCCGGAGAAGTACCAGTCGCCCTTGTTGTCCGGACAGGCATTGTGCAGGCCATCAAGGGGCTGGAAAATGATGTCCAATTCCGACTTGATGCCTTTGGTTTTAACGATTTTGGCAATTTTATGGGAAATGGTTTCGTAGTCGAACAAATCATAAAGCGGCAGCACTTCATTTTTCACCATTTCCACGGGCAGGGCTTCGGAAGCCTTGCAGCGTTTATAGGTTTCTTCCAGCAATTTTTCCTGCTTGCTTTCTTTTATAAGTTCGACGAGTGCCTGGAAAGCCACAAAATCGCGCATTTTACTCATATCAATGCCGTAGCAGTCCGGGAAACGGATTTGCGGCGCGCTGCTGAGAATGATGATGCGCTTGGGGTTCAGGCGGGCGGTAATGCTCACAATGCTATCGCGCAGGGTGGTGCCCCGCACAATGGAATCGTCGAGCAGTACCAAGGTGTCTACATCGTCCTGAACGAGGCCGTAAGTGACATCATACACGTGGCCGACCATGTTGTTGCGGGCTTTTTTGTCGGCAATAAAGGTGCGTTGCTTCACATCTTTGTGTACGAGCTTTTCGATGCGGGCGCGTCGGTTCAGGATTTTGGCGATTTCATCGGGCGACAGTTTGCCATTGGCCTCGGTAATTTGTTGTATTTTCCAGTCGTTCAGGCATTTGTCGAGGCCCTCCATCAGGCCGTAAAAAGCGGCTTCGGCGGTATTGGGAATATAGGAAAATACGGTTTTTTCGATGTCGAAATTTACGGCGTCGAGGGCGGCTTTGGCGAGTTGTGCGCCCAATTGCTTGCGCTCCATGTAAATTTCGCGGTCGTTGCCCCGACTGAAATAGATGCGCTCGAAAGAGCAGGCGGTTTTTTCTTTGGGTTCAATAAAGGGCACTTCCGAAACCTGGCCATTGTGCTTGATAATGAGCGCGTGGGCCGGTTGTAATTCCTGCATATTGACATAGCGCACATTGAACACCGACTGAATCGCCGGGCGTTCGGATGCGGCCACCACTACTTCGTCGTCCTGATACCAATAGGCCGGTCGAATGCCGTTGGGGTCGCGCATCATAAAGGCGTCGCCATGGCCGATAAGGCCGCCGAGCACATAGCCGCCATCAAATTTTTTACTGGCGCGGCGCAGCAGGCGTTGTATGTCGAGGCTGTCGAAAATCAGCTTGTTGATTTCCTGGTTGGTATTGCCGTCGGGTTTGAACCAGGTAAAGAGGCGCTGCACTTCATCGTCGAGGAAGTGGCCTATTTTTTCCATTACGGTCACGGTATCACTTACTTCCTTGGGGTATTGGCCGAGTTCTACGAGTTCGCCGAAGAGTTCATCAACATTGGTGAGGTTGAAGTTTCCGGCCAGCAGGAGGTTTCGGGTGATCCAGTTGTTCTGACGATGGAAAGGGTGTACGCGCTCGATGCTGTTATCGCCGTGCGTGCCGTAGCGCAGGTGCCCGAGCAATACCTCGCCGGCATAAGGGGCGTTGGCTTTGAGCCATTGGGCATCGCGCATGCGTTCGGGCGGCAGGGCATTAATCCGGCCCCAAACCTGATCAAAAAGATCGGTGAGGTAATCGGGCGCATTGCTGCGCTTATGGCTGATGTAGCGGGTGCCCGGCTGCGCATCTAATTTGATGGTGGCGATACCGGCCCCGTCCTGGCCTCGGTTGCGCATTTTTTGCATGAGCAACTGAAGCTTTTGCAAGCCATAGTACGGCGTGCCGTACTTTTTTTCATAAAAATCAAGGGGCTTCAGCAATCGCACAAGGGCAATGCCGCATTCATGTTGTATTGGGTCGCTCATAGTGGCGCGCTAAAAAACTGCATTTGGAAAAAGTTGTGCAAAGGTAGCGCCTTGAGGCGGTATCTGCAAACAATCCGCAGCAAAGTATCCGAACGATGAACGATGAACGATGAATGATGAATTTTGTAAGAGGGGCGGTAAAACGAGCAGCGGAACAGGATGCCTGCGCTAAAAAAGATGATTATATAAAAACACAATGACAAAGTGGCATATATTTTTATACAAATATGCCATTTTGTCATTAATGTAAAATCAAAACTGACGATTTGCCTCAAAAAAGTGGCATGGAACGGGAATTGAATAAGGGGAAATGTCCATTTGATTCCTAAACTTTAAAAAACAACTCGCGATATGACACGTCTTGCTTTTCAACCGATCCCTTTTGAAGGCCTCCTGAACGATATCTGGAACGCCGCTTTCAACGAACTCCCGGCCACCGCCACCGTACGCCCGGCCGTAAACGTTGCACAGACCGATACGGGTTTCCGTATTGAGGTTGCTGCACCAGGGCTTGGCAAAGAAGATTTCAACGTAAAAGTAGAAGGCAGGCTCCTGAGCATTTCGGCCGAAAAAACCGCTACCGAAAGCAGCGATGCCAAAGTATTGCGCCGCGAATTTGCTTACCACAAATTTGAACGCAGCTTTACCCTGCCCGACAGCATTGACGCCGACAACATTAAAGCCGCTTACCAAAACGGCGTGCTGACGCTCGAACTCTCCCGCAAACCCGAACTCAGCCCGATTGCAAAAACCATTGAAATCGGCTAATAAACCTTGATTCAAGCAGGAAATGCGGTTTCCGGGAAGAAAAAAGTACCGGAAATCGCTGTTTCCTGCCACCACACCACAACTATTCTTCTCTCAACAGCAACAAACACAAAAAAATGAATACGCTCATTAAATTCCGCCCGGCCACCTTTGGCAAACCCCATTTCAACGACGAATTTTTCAACCGCAGCCTCGGCCAGTTTTTAGGCAATGATATGCCCGCCGGCGCCCCCCTGCTCAATGTTTCCGAAACCGACACGGCCTTCCACCTGGAGCTTGCCGCGCCGGGTTTTGAAAAAAATGACTTTTCTCTGAAAATTGAACAGGATCTGCTCAAAATTAGCGGAAAACGCGAAGTAGTTGAAAATCAGACAAATACGCGTTATTCGCGCCGCGAATTCTGGACAAACAACTTTGAACGCACGTTTAAATTGCCCAAAACAGTGAACCAGGAGGCCGTTTCTGCCGTTTATGATAAAGGTGTTCTGAATATAACACTTTCCAAAAAAGAAGAAGCCATTCCGACGGTTAAAACCATTGAAATCGCTTAACTTCTTTCCAAACAAGCAACATCTTTCCGGTTTTTGACCGGTTTTGATAAAAACTGTTTTCATAAGGTTAGTTAATAGGGTTTTAGGTGTTTTCATGGGGCCGGGGCAGCAATGTCCTGGCTCTGTTTTTTAATGCGGAATGCGGAGTGCAGAATGCGGAATGGTTTTTTGCTTCGCAAAAAAATGAATTGCCAATGCTATATTTTTTGCGCAGCAAAAAACCATTCCGCATTCTGCACTCCGCATTCCGCATTCCCCTTACCTTTGCATTTATAACAGCATAAAACATGCAATTTCCTTTAGAAACCTATTTGGACGGCCTGCGCAACGGCGACCCCGGTACCCTCGAGCAACTTTACCGGGAGTTGCGTCAACCCGTAATTCAGGCCATCGAAAGCCAGGGGGGTAGCGCTGCCGATGGCGGCGTATTTTTCTTTACCGCCCTGCAACATATGGCTTTGGAGCTGCGGGAAAACCGCTACCCGGAGGGTCAGTCCCTTGCGGCCTACGTCAAAGGCCTGAGCCTGGCGCACTATACCAACTGGCAGCACGAACGCGGACAAACGCCGCCGGAAACGCTGCCCACTCCCGATGTGGCTGAAGTGCAGGCTTATTTGCCCGATGCCGCCGCCTTGTCGGCCATGCGAAACCGCCTTGTGGCCTGGCGCGCTGCTTCCAAATTGAGTCCGCAATGCCTCGATGCCCTTCAAAACCTGCCGCTCCGCTCCGAAATTCCGGCGCCACAGCCTTCACCTGATCCTTCCATGCCTCCGCCAATTCCGATGGCGAGTGTGCCCGATACCTGTATTTTTCAGTTTGCACAATTGCTGAATTTGCCGCCCGAAGCACAGCAGGACTTGCCCGAATGGGCGCTTTCCGCCGTGCGCGACCGGGCCGGCTACCACTACCGGCAAGTTGCGCAGGGCATTGAAAATCGTTTGCATCAGGCCGCAAATGCCGCGCCGGCAACGGCAAGCAAGTCTGAATTTGCCAAATATTTAGTCATTTTGCTCGCCGCGCTGGCCCTGATCGTCGGTGGCGTGATGCTCTGGCAGTATTTGAGTCGGGATGAAAAGCCGAAACAGGTTTATCAGGATAATTTTGCGCCGCCGGTTAGCATTATTGAAGATATGCGCAAGCGTTATGGCGTCGATTTTGGCAGCGACAGCACCGGCTACAAATCGCCGGAATGCCTGAATGCCATGATCGAGGTGGATGTTTTTTATAAAAAGAAAGACTTCCACAACGCAGAACAGCGCTTGTTTGAAATTGCAGACGACCCTTCCATCACGGGGTGCAGCGCAGATGCTTTTTACTATCTGGCCATTATCGCTCTTCAGCAAGGGCAGCCGCGCCAAACCCTGGCCCTGCTTGCCAAAATTGACGACTTAGACAACTTCGGCCAGGAAATTTACTGGTACCAGTCTATGGCTTTCCTTAAAATGGCCGAAACCGACCCCGAAATGCGCGACCGTGCCATACATGCTGTGGAGCGCGGCATCGGCAATATGACCGACTCGCTGCGCCGGCAACGAATGGAACAAATGCTTCGAGATATATCGCCTGCTCCTGCTCAATAACTCATGGGAATAGAACTGCTTTTAAAACACTTTCCGCAACTCGACGCCAAACAACAGGCGCAATTTGCGCAACTGCCGGAACTGTACACCGAGTGGAATGCTAAAATCAATGTCATTTCGCGCAGCGATATCGACAACCTGATGGAGCGCCATGTATTGCATTCGCTGGCTTTGGCCAGGGTAATCAGCTTCAAGCCGGGTGCAAAAATTCTGGATTTGGGTTGCGGTGGTGGCTTTCCGGGCATTCCAATGGCTATTTTTTACCCGGAAACGCATTTTACGCTGATTGATGCCACGGGAAAAAAAATAAAAGTGGTGCAGGAAGTGGCGCAAGCCCTGGGCCTCACAAACGTCACGGCCATCCACGGCCGGGTAGAAGAACTTAAAACACCCGGCGCGTATGATTTTGTCATTTCCCGTGCCGTGGCGCCGTTGGTCAAACTCATGTTCTGGAGCCACCGGCTGATCAGTAAAAAACACCAGCACGCTTATCCGAACGGATTGATTGCCCTTAAAGGGGGCGATTTGCGTGCCGAAATCCGCGAGTTGCCCGGCAAAGGGAAAGACTACACGGAGATTTTTCCGATTCGCGGCTATTTTAAAACCGAATTTTTTGAAGAAAAATCGGTGGTGTACGTGCAGGCCTGAGGTGGTAAAACGCGGCTTTCGGGTAAAAAACACCCTGGAAAATCCTTGTTTAGTGAATCAACGTCTATCTTTACTGGATTAAGGAAATGGATATGACGACAAAAAAAAGTGCCAAAAAGAAAAAGCCTGCCGGGCGCCTGAAGCGACTTGAGTTCTGGACAGGGCTGTTTCGCAATTTTTTTACCATCATTGCTTCGGCTGTTTCGGTCGTTACCCTGTTCATTTTATTTCAGCAAAATGAAAATACCTACCGCCCCGACGTGATGCCGGATGCAGGTGCGGGGAGGTTTGTCATTAAATACCAAGGCGATTTGAATGCGTGTTCGGATATACAATTGCTTGATGGCCGCGATAGTATTATCCATGATTTGGGGCTGAATTTGGTTAATATCGGGCTTGGAACGGCAAAGTCGCCGCAATTTGAATGGATTTACAAGCTTGAGGATTTAACCGATACCGTGTATTTTGCCAACAATCCGGTATTTACAGAAAGTAGATATTTCCCGGAGATAAAAAGCCTCCAGATCGGTAATAACTGCTTTTCCCGCCAGGTAGCACCACAAACGATCAACTACGTCTTGCCCCTTGGACAAGAGCAGCATCCAGCAGTACTGGATATTCCGAGTCATTATGTAATGGCCTGGACTAATTTGCTGATCCGCAGCGTGGAGCAATCTGCGGAAACAGCGCAAACGGTGAACAACCTCAAAGGATTTGTACAGCTTTTTCACCGCTTGCGCCTGAAGGCTACTTACCGCGACATCAACGACAAGACCTACGAACGCCGTTTTGACATCTGGATGATGCCTGTAGCCGTTGATCGGGGCCAGAAAAAGATCTTTTGCCAGCTTAATGTTACGCCCGTTACCAGGGAGTTGCCACTTTTACCGGCAAGCGAAATAGGCCTGCTTATGGCGGATACTGCAAAGGCATTACTGACGGTAAAAGTTGGGGGATAAATGGGGCTATGTTCTGAATTGCAGTACTTCGGCAACGGTTGTTCGTATCGTTTTGTCGGAATGTTTGCGGTAGCGTTCCAATCGTTCGGAAACCTCCTGACCGGGCATAAAACGCAGGGATTGCAATGCCGTTTGAAAAAGGGGGTGCTTTTCAGATGCCAAATAAGGTTCTATTTCCGGCAGGGCTTCCGGATTGCCGGTATTGCCCAGCACCAGCAAATATTGTAAATCCGAGCATTGTGTTTTTAGTTGTGTTACAATCGACCTGGTGATCTGCGAAGCCTGTGCAGGAGCTTTTTTCCCGATTTGAAGCACCATGCCGCCAAGGGTCAGTTGTGCGGTGCCTCTAATGAGGCTATCCGGGGCATAAAATGCCATATGCTTTACGGTTTCAGTCAAAGGATTTCCTGGCTCCGGCATCAATGTGAGGAGCGGAAGCAGTTCGTACATGACCGGCCATTCGTGACCGCGCTGTAAAAGCAGGTTGTTTAAAGCAGCCTGGCTTCCGACCCCATGCTCTTCTGCCAACGCATTTGAAAGCATCTGAAAAGTAAGGCTTTGTGGTGCTGTTGTACGCAGCTGCGCTTCATACATCAAGGCGCTTTGCGGATAAATACTCAATGCTGCCACCGCTTGGCGATACAACGCGTCATCCCAGGTTTTCAGCTGCTGAATTTCCAACAAAAGCTCAAAAGCTGATTTTCCGTTCAGGATTCTGCGGAGTTTGTCGTGTTTTGCTTTAAGTGGCGCAATCGAGGTATAAGGCGCAGCGCTGAGGAAATACGAGGGCTGTTTAAACTGATCGCTCCTGCTGTGATGTGTATATTGTAAAAGCACACGATTGTCCAGCAGCTCAAGCGCGACCGCAGCGCTCATGTTTCCGCTTGAAATACCATTGTACATCAGTTCGCGGACAGTTTTATAGCGCACAGCTTTTAATGCTTTAAAATTGGGATCAAAAACATAATGCGTGGTATCACTAAGCGCCAATGAAGGCGTATCAAGGCCTCCAAAATCTCCGGCAAGCCAGTTATAAGTCGCTTTTACCTTCTGTAAACTACCCGATTGAATATCCTTGTGGTATTGTACCGATGCAAGTCCGCTTACATCGGCTTCTTCCCTGCTCAGGGTTGATTGGTCGGGTAAATGTTTGTCGGGGTATTGAAAAAGACAGGCAATGTTGCGCTGCACCGATTCGACACTTGCACTGATGCTGCTGTCGCAGTTTATATGGATGATACGTCCGTCGAGGTGGTATTGCGCCCGGAATGGGCGGGCAAGTTGTTCTGAAAATTGAACACGCCTGGCTTCCGGCAGGGGTGTTTGTCCTGAAAAAAGCGCCAAAGCTGTCGTTTTAAGGGCAAAATATACCCAATAAGTGGTATCGTTTGGTGTTTCTCGGGCATGTTCGAGTTGGCCATCCAGGTTAATGCTGAACTGCTGGCGCTGTGCCGCGAAATCTTTACCCAGCCGTGCGCCGAGATCATGCTCCATCGTCATCGCGTAGTGTATGCCGAAAGTCTGTTGTTTTTGAAGGGGAAATGCCAGGAAAAGACCCGACAAAAGCAGGCCCAAAAGGAGCAGACCTGCCATGTATTTAAAGCATTTGTGTTTCATCTTTTGAAGGATTTGCAGGGAGTAAAGCCGCCGGAGAGGCATATCTCCGGCGGCTGAATCTGTTATGGTATTACCAGTTGTACACGTTTAAGGAAAATTCATCAGCGAAGCTGCCTGTGCGTTTAATACCACTCCAGTTCCAGATGTCCCAGTCGTGGCGATAAGAGCAATCAAAAATCGGGCAGAAGTCTGGGGTCTCTACATAAACGCTCAGTCGGCCACTCAGGAATTCCAGGTTGTAGCTGGCGTTGAGATTGGTCCAGAGCAGTACATTGTTCAGTACGGCAATACCGGCCGATCCGCTTATTGCAACATAGCCTTTTATAAAGTTAAGGCTGGCGGATACGCCTGCTTCTGCAATAAAGGCATCAACGGCTGCTTCTGCATAGCCGGTTATTGTAGCATAAGGCTTGCAGGATGCCTGTACGCTGTACGGCAAAGTGCCTTTCAGACTGTATTCAAATCCAATTTCGCCGCGCACACCGATTTCGCCGGAAACCGGTACGCCGAGGATGGTCGTGTAATACTCACGGCCCCAGGCGTGTTGTTTGCTTTTGCGTCCGGTTTCATTGAAGTTGGTGCTAAACTCCTTATTCAGATTGAGCAAGGTAACACCAGCCAGCTGTGCCAGCAGGGTTAGCTTTGCTTTTTTGCTGCTGTTTGCCGGTACGTAAGCAACAGCGTTGGCGTTGAGCACATTGATTGGCTTGTTAAGGATGGCTCCGGAAGCTTTTGCCGTGGCAGCAAAGTTGAACTCTGTTTGTGTAGCGCCAATGGCCGCTTTGATTTGCTCCTGACTTAGTCCCTCTTCTTTGCCGGCTGGCTGGTAATACTTGCCGCTCAGCTTTGCGCTGGCACTGAAGGAAGCGAGGAATTTGCCCGCAGAGCCATACGTCCAGGTTTTACTTTTGCTATAGTTAAAATTCTTGTGCAGCGTACCCGCAGGTGCATTGGCGCTTGGATCGCTTGCGATAGCTACGAGGTTGGCACCTTGTACTTTCAAGGCATTTTTGCGCACTTGCGTAAATTCCTGTGCAGTGTAAAGCGAAGCAGGTTTTACAATCACATTGCCTGCTTTACGCTCTTCGCTGTTGCGGGCGAGTATTTCGGCACTGCTCAGCAAATTGCCCTGAGAGGGTTCCAGACTAACCTGTTGGTTGATCAGGGCCATTCCTTTCGGAGTGGCGTATACGATGCGGTCGGCGCCTGGTTTGTTGCGAATGGTAAAACCGTTGCGGTTGATGTTGCGCTCAAAAGTGTTCAGTTCATTAAAAAACGCCTGGTTGGTCACGGTTTTGCCTTTTACCGTAAGGGTTTGATTGGGCGGGAGCGGCTGCCCGTTTTTGCCTTTCATGGTTAAAGGCTGCGGTGCTTGTGCGCCCAGACGGCGCTTTACCTCCCATTCGGCATTTTGTTCGGGAATCGTGATTTTGCCGAGGGCGGTTTTGTCCGGCGTTTGCGCCTGAGCCAGGCTGATGCCGCTGAGCAGCAGTACAAACAGGAAGAAAAGGGGCTTTGCGTGTTGAACAAGGCCGCTGAACGCTATGCGTTGGGGGAGTTCATTTGGATGGAAGAACATCATTGAAAAAAAGGTTGATGGTTAAAAAATGTAACGCTTCCGGCGCCTGAAGCATGATGCAAAGGTGACCCCATACACGCCGCTCCCGCAATAGAACTTTCGTTACATTCTACCTTGCTCAACCCCTTCTCAGGTAGCGATTAATCGCTTCCGTACGGTTTTGCACCTGTAATTTGCCATAAATATGGTTGACATGCTGTTTTACCGTGCCCTCACTGATATAGAGTTTTTCCGCCACCTCTTTGTACAACAAGCCTTGCGCGAGCGCGGCGAGCACTTCGTTTTCCCGCTCCGACAGTGCTGCCAGGGGCGTACCGGGAGTGGGTTTCCGGAAGCTTTCCATTACTTTTTTTGCAATGACAGCGCTCATGGGGGCGCCGCCTTCCAGAATTTCAAAAATCGCCCGAACTATTTTTTCGCCCGGATCTCGTTTGAGGATATACCCGGAAGCGCCGGCCTTTAAGGCTTCAAATAAATTATCGTCGTCTTCAAAAATAGTGAACATCATAAAGTCAAGCGCCGAATATGCTGTTTTTAAACGCAACATCGCTTCGGTGCCGCTCATATCGGGTAAGCCAATATCCATGATAATCACATCTGTATTGTCCGTTGATATACCAGAGAGCGCCTCTTGTCCATTACAGAAAACACCGGCAGGCTCCAAATTTGGCGTATGCAGGATAAGTTCATGCAAGAATTCGCGCACCTCTTCGAGGTCTTCCACAATACTGATGCGTGCCGGAATATTCATTTGAACAAGCTTATAATTTGATGTTGAGTGCAACAGCCAAACCGGGTTCGGTGTTGCTAAATTCGATGCTGGCGTTCATGGCAGCGGCTTTTTTACGCATATTTTTCAGGCCGTTTCCGCCCGCCCTGAGTTGCTCCGGCAGGCCCTGCCCGTCGTCGGCAATTTGTATGAATAAATGTGTTTGCGGATGTACTGCTACCTGAATCCAGACTTGCCGCGCCCCGGAATGCTTGATAATATTGTGCAGGCATTCTTTTACGATCAGCAGCAGGTTTCTGCGTTTTCCGCCACTGATTTCCAGTCCGCTTGCCTGTTCCGGAAAATTAAAATGCGGGACAATATCATATTCGTTCAAGACCTCCTGCGTATAGCGCCGAATGGTTTGGAGCAGGTTTTCGAGGATATCGTTATCGCTGTCCATTGCCCAGATAATATCGCCCATATTTTCCATGAGTTGCACCGAAGATGCCCAGATTTTATCTAATTTTTTGCGATTTTCCGCTTGCAATTCCCAGTTTTTTGCCGCTTCGCTAATAAATTTAATCCGACTTAGTCCCTGACCGAGTTCATCGTGCAGCTCAGCGGCAATGCGGTTGCGTTCATTGCGGAGCATGGTCTGGCGTTCCAGTTCCCGCTGTTGTGCGGCGAGTTTTTGCCGGAAATACAGACGTGTTGCCAGTACGATTCCTCCGATCAGCACCAGCGATGCGACGAGAATAAAGGGCCAGGTTTGCCAGAATGGCGGGCGAATATGAATCTGGAAACGCAAAGGCTCCGGCGACCAGACCTGATCTGAGTTTGCAGCTTTAATAAGCAGGGTATACCTGCCCGGCGGCAGTCGGGAGTAATGCACCGTCCCTTCGCTGCTTTCTATCCATTGTGCGTCATATCCCTGCAACTGATATAAAAAACGGTTTTCTTCCGGTGCGCCATAAGCAAGGGCTGCAAAAGAGAAAGTCAGGTTGTTTTGTGTGTACGCCAGCTCAATACTTGTGGCATCCCGCAAAGGAAAATGCTGATAATTGACCTCCAGCCCCGTAAGCGCAACTTTGGGATAAAAATTATTGTCGGAAATGGCCTCCGGAACAAAACGCGCGCTTCCAATATGCCCGCCGAGATAAAAAGTACCGCTTCGGGTTTTAAATAAATGTTTGGAACTTCGCTGCGGCAATCCGTCTTCTTCGGTGTAACAGGAAAGCTTTTCATCCTGAAGGCGATACAAGCCTCGCCCGGCACTGATCCAAAGCCCGCCGTTTCCATCGGCCTGCATCTGGTAAACGGCCTGTTTGCCGAGTTGCCTGCACAAATCGTCGGTGCCCAGTTGCCCTGTGTTACTATTCCATACAAAAGCCCCATTGACGCCGCATACATACAGGCGCCCATCGTCGGAGGCCTGAAAAAAATTGTAAATCCGGCCCCCATAGGCTGCTTCGAATTGTAAGCTGTAGGTTTGGGCTGATGCTGGCTGATATTGTTTAATTTTATTGCTGTTATCGCAAAAAAGTACGGCACCGGATGCTGTTTCGGCGATAATGTTGGAACTGATTTGCTGGTCAAAATCGCTTGCTACGCGGGCAACAAATTGATTGTTTTCCAGTACAATATCATAAATGCCTCTGGAGGCACAAAGTATTCGGCGACCGCTGCGCAGGCGTAAAAATGCCATCGGGTACCCCTCAAAACCCTGTACCAATTGTGGCAATCCGACAGGATCGGGAAGCAGTACCAAGCCGGCTCGGGTAAGCACCCAAAGCCCGGAAGCCGTATCCTGGTACAGCGCTTCTATTTTTTTGTTGGGCAAAAACGCATTGGAAGGGTGGGCGCGCCAGCTTGCGTTTTCTGTATCTTCGGTAAGCATCAGCCCTTTTTCCAGTGTGCCTGCAAGCAGCTGCCCTTTGCTGTTGTGCGCTATGGCTGTGATCTCTGATCGCAATTCCGGATCAATGGGGGTAAAGGCAAATTTTTGCTGAATGGCGCTGCCAAAACTTACCCCCCGGTTTTGAGTGCATGCCCACAGGTTTTGTTGCCCGTCGAGCATCAAAGCGTAAATGTTATCGGATGCAAGTCTGTGCGGCTGGCCAGGTTCGGCCTTCCACTGGTGCACAACGGTTCCGGAGGTTTTGTCGAATAGTAAAATACCGTGCTCCAGCGTAGCGAGGAGCAGAAAACGATTGTTATAAGGCAATACAAAACGACAAATAAAATCCTCGCCTTGCCAGCTTGTGCAATTGACAACTACCTGGTTTTTATACAGATTATACAGCACCAGGCCTTTTTTTCCCGACGAACACCAAACGGCGCTATCGCTTTCGGGGCTAATGCAATTGACCACCAAATCCCCCTCAAGACCAAAGGAAGCTTCGGCGCGCAAGTGCCCTTCCTCGTAATCAAAACTGGCAAGGCCAGGGCCAAGCATCCAGCGCGCAGCGGTGATCCGTTGTACCTGCCCCATAGAGTCGCACAGCACGCTGAACCGGACGTAAGGGAATGGGTGCAGGTAGGCCACCTGCCTGCCGGTTTTGATATTGAAGGTAAATAAGCCCTCGCCTGCCCGCAACCACAAGAGCCCGTCTGCCTGCAAATGCACCACGCGATAGTCGGTCAATATCTCGTGTCCCTGCGGATTCGTAAGCCGAAAACGGCGGAAAGCATCTCGGCGTCGGTTGTAGCAATGCAAGGCCGTGTAAGTACTGAACCAAAGATTGCCCTCCCCGTCTTCAAAAAAATCACTTTGTATATTGTTGTCGGCCAGGCTGCTGCTGTCGGTATCGGAGTGTTGGTAACTTCGGATCTGCTGCGCATCGAATCGGCCCAGACCCTCTTCCGAGGAGCCTAACCATACAAAGCCCCGGCTGTCCTGATACACATAGGCAACCGTACTGTTATTCCATCCATTACCGGCATCAAGGGTGTAAAAACGAATAGCCTCGGGTTGTTGGGCATACAATCCGAGGCTGAAGAAAAAAATAAGCCCCGATAAGGCTATTGTTTTTGACATTACTATCCGGGATTGATAAGGAAATCAAAACGATACCACCAATCCGGCGGGCAAGGTTGGCCAATGCGGACTTTTAATACATCTACACTTAATGCGTCCAACTGTGGTTTTGGCTGATAATTCGGACCTCTTTTTTCCTCCACATACAAAGAGATGGCTTTACTGCATGAAGGATGGCCGGCGCTTACACCAAAATCGAGCAGCATCTGACGAACTGTCAGGCCTATCGTGCCTTTTGAAGCATTGGTTACCGTAAACTGATTAGAAAAAATGCCCATTGCAATTTCATCTTTTGGAAAAACTACAAACCCGTAATGCTTAAAACCGGGATCATCGGGGAGGAACGTGGTATCAGGAGGAAACTGTTGGGCAAGTACATCGACTCCGCTTGGTGTACCGCTAAATGTGGAAATTAGTGGTGTTATGTCGTCCTGTTTAAGTACTCCCTGTAGTCGTACTATTTTTTTTCGGTTAAAGACGCGAGTCCAAAAAGATACCTTGGGTAATGGCTGGGTGGTTGGAGCAATATCAACAGGTTCTCCATTTCCGGGTTGTGTGCCTTCATACTTATATTCGCAACCTGTGCACCGAATTGCCCATCCCCCATGTTTGAAGGAGATTAGCTTAAATTTGATACACTCCACATTGGGGTTTTGAAGAATGGGGGCCAGGTCTTCCAGTTTGAAAAATGCTTCAAGTGCCATAATTGGGAAATTTAGTTTTGTAAAAAAGGGTGGTGGTGCAAAAATAGTCTTTAATATTGCTAAAAGATAAATTATTCGACTACACATTAAAAACAAATACCGGATATGGCGCTTCGAAATACCAATACATTGCTATTCCGAACCGCCATACCCGGCATTTGAAAAATTCCTGTCCCCGGCTTTATTTATCCTGCTTCGCAAACACCTTTTTAAGTAAATCGGAGCTGCGCTGGTTTACATCCGTACGGATGGATGTTTCTTTTTTCTCCACCAATTTGAACATACCGGCGAGCGCCATCCGCGTCACGTGGTCGTCGAGTTCGGGATTGGTTTTTGTAACGAGCGGAATTTTGTTGTAGGCCGTCACGGCTTCGCGCCAGTAGGTACGCGCATTCACTTTATCCAGCGATTCCTGGATAATGGGCTTGAAAGCGGCGTACAAAGCCTGCGAGGTGCTGCTTTCGAGGTAGCGTGTGGCGGCATCCTGCTTGCCCATCAGAATATTAAGGGCATCCTGAAAACTCATTTCCTTGATGGCTTTTACAAAAATGGGCTTCGCTTTTTCGGCGGCATCTTCGGCGGCGCGGTTCATGCGTTCGGTGAGGTCGGCTTCCAGGTTGCTGAAGCCCGGCACCGCTTTCAGTTTGTTGCTTACCTTGAGCGCTTCTTCCGGCATCAGAATTTTGTAGGGGCTTTTGAAGTAGCCGTCTTTGGCGTGCAAAAATTCCACCGCCTCGCCTACGCCCACATTGAGGGCTTCTTTCAGGCCGTTGCCGGCTTCTTCCTGGCTGAGGCCTGCGACAGGCGCTACTTCCTTAACGGCATTTTTGGCCTTGTTGAGCACATTGTTGAGTTGTGCGTAAGCGCCTGCCTGAAAAGCGAGCAGGGCAAAAGAGAGCAAAATTGTTTTTTTCATGTTTGAAATTTACTGTTTGGGAAAGAAAACCGGGTCAATAAACGCGGATTTTGCAAAATGACTACTTTTTCACAAATGGTTTTTGATTTAATTAACGCAGTTTAAAGACTTTTGCACCGTTATGTACAAAAAGTGGTGGATAAAGTATGCCTGGCACCTGCTGGCAATCGGCCTGTTGCTGGTAGCCCTCGCTGGCCTTTTCGTTGATGTGATGGATGTCGATGCCTCGCAATACGCCTCTATTTCCATGGAAATGTGGCAAGATGGCTCCTGGCTTCAGGTGATGCACCGCCATGCCGACTATCTCGACAAACCGCCCTTGTTGTTCTGGTCCTCGGCGGCTTCCTATGCTGTTTTCGGCCTGAGCAACTGGGCCTACAAACTGCCCTCGCTGCTCGCCGCCCTGCTCGGCGTTTTTGCAGTTTACCAGTTTACCCGCTTGTATTATGCGCAGGCCACAGCGCGCCGTGCGGCGTTTATCCTGGCCTCGGCAGTGGGCTTGCTGGTTATTTGCAACGATGTGCGCACCGATACACTGCTGCTGGGTACCAGTGCGGCTGCCGTTTGGCAGTTGGCGACTTACCTGCAAAACCGGCGCTGGATACATCTTGTTGGCGCTTTTGTTTTTATCGGATTAGCCATGCTGGCCAAAGGCCCCATCGGCCTCGTTATGCCTGCCCTTGCAGCCGGCACACATGTGGCGCTGCGTCGGGACTGGCGCGATATTTTTCGCTGGCAATGGCTGCCCGGGCTGCTGCTCACAGCGCTTGTGCTGGCACCGATGTGCTGGGGTTTGTATCAGCAATTTGACCTGCATCCGGAGAAGACGGTAAATGAGCGCAACGGCGTCTCCGGACTGTATTTTTACTTTTGGGAACAGAGTTTTGGCCGAATTACGGGCGAAAATGTCTGGAAAAACGATACCGGCCCCCTGTATTTTACCCACGTATACGCCTGGGCTTTTTTGCCCTGGCCGCTGCTGCTGCTGCTTGCGCTGTGGCAGTCGCTGAAGGGTTTGTGGCAAAAACGATTCCGCCTGGGCACAGCCGAGGAGGGCTTTGCCATTGGCGGTTTTTTACTCACGTTTGTGGCGCTTTCTTTGTCGAAGTACAAATTGCCGCATTATATTTTTGTTACGCTGCCCTGGGCGGCCGTGCTGACGGCGCGTTACCTCGATCATATTGTCGGGCTGGCCGATCCCGCGCCGCGCAAGTGGGCGGCAGGCGCCTTGCGCTTGACCATCGGTTTGATGTGTGCGCTCGCTGCGCTGCTCTTGTTTTGGGTTTTCAAACCTCAAAATGTACTGATTCCCGTGCTCTTTTTGGCTGGCTTGGCAGTGTTTTACCTATTGCGCGGCGACAGCCCGGAGCATTGGGTACAACAGGGCGTTTGGGCGAGCGTGTTGGCATTGTTTATCCTGAATGTTCATTTTTACCCGCAGTTGTTGCCTTGGCAGAGCACTTCCGCGGCGGCGCATTATTTAAAAGATCAGAGGGTGCCGCCGGAAAAAGTGACCTGGTACCTGCGCCACGGCCATGCCTTCGATTTTTACACCCGGGCCATTACCCATAAACATGAAAATATTGAGGAAATGGTGGAGTATGCGGGTAATCACCCCGAATTTTACGTGTATACCAACGAAGAGGGCATGGGCCTGATGCAGGAGTACGGGTTGAATTTCAAGGTAGAAAAAAAGTTCGACCATTATCAGGCGGCGCTGCTGCGCCCGCAATTCCTGAATCCTGCTACGCGGATTTCAAGTACGGAGCCGCGTTTGCTGCTCAAAGTGGAAGGTTTGAAGCGCGTGGCGTTTTAATCTTTAAAAACGGTATAAACATTATTTTTTATCCGCTGTTTTCCGAATATTATTATAAGGAAAACGATATTTGCCGGGAATTCTTGGCAAAACCCGAGAACAACATAAACTTAGATGATGATGGAAAAGCCCTGGCTACAAATCTACCCCAACGGCGTTCCGGCAAACATTGATGCCGACTCCTACCCCTGCCTGCTCGATATGCTCGATGAGGCGTTCAAGAAGTACCGCGACCTTCCGGCCTTCGTATTTATGGGTAAAACCCTGACTTTTGGCCAGGTAGACGATATGAGTCGCAGTTTTGGCGCTTACCTGCACTCCCGCGGCCTGGAGCCGGGCGATCGGATTGCGCTGATGATGCCCAATACGCTGCAATACCCGATTGCGATGTTTGGCGCTTTGCGCGCCGGCCTGATTTTGGTGAACACCAACCCCTTGTACACGCCGCGCGAAATGCGCCATCAGTTTGCAGATTCGGGCGCCAAGGCCATCATTATTGCCGAAAATTTTGCCTTTAACCTTCAGCAGATCATCGCTGAAACACAAATCAAAACCGTCATCCTGACCAGCGTCGGGGAAATGCTGGGACTAAAAGGCGTGATTGTCAATTTTGTGGTGCGCAAAGTGAAGAAAATGGTGCCCAAATTCCAATTGGAAAACACCGTGAGCTTCAAACATGCCCTGGATCAGGGTAAACGTTTTACCCTCAAACCTTTTAAAGGCGGTCCCGACGATACCATAGTGCTGCAATACACCGGCGGCACCACGGGCGTATCGAAAGGCGCGATGCTGACCAATCGCAACTTAGTGGCCAACATGATGCAAATCCGAGCCTGGCTTTCGCCGGTGCTGCAGGAGCGCGAAGTAGTGGCGCTGTGCCCCCTTCCTTTGTATCATATTTTTGCCTTCACCGTCAACTGCCTCGCCTTTATGAGTGTAGGCGGCCGCAATATCCTGATTGTCAATGCCCGCGATATACCGGCGCTTGTAAAAGAGTGGCAAACCCATAAACCCAATATTGTGACCGGCGTCAATACGTTGTTTAATGCCCTGCTCAATTATGGGCCGTTCAACGCGCTGGATTTCAGCAGCCTGAAAGCCTCTGTGGGAGGCGGAATGGCCGTGCAACGCGCCGTGGCCGAACGCTGGCAACAGGTGACCGGCTGCCGTCTGACGGAAGGCTATGGCATGACAGAATCAAGCCCGGTAGCAACCGTTAATCCGGTCGATGAAAAAATGCGCCTCGGCACCATCGGTATGCCAATACCCTCTACCGCGCTGCGTATTGTTGACGACAAGGGCAATCCGCTGCCGCCCGGTCCGGAAAATGTGGGTGAAATTCAAATTGCAGGCCCGCAGGTAATGAAAGGCTACTGGCAACGCCCCGAAGCCAGCGCAGAAGTGCTGAAAGACGGCTGGCTCTGTACCGGCGATATGGGCTTTATGCACCCCGACGGTTTTTTCCAGATTGTAGACCGCAAAAAAGATATGATTCTGGTTTCGGGCTTCAATGTATACCCCAATGAGGTGGAAGATGTGCTGGCCATGCACCCCCAAATCCTGGAATCAGCTGCCCTGGGCGTACCGGACGAAAAGTCGGGCGAAGTCGTCAAGGTCTTTATCGTTAAAAAGGATAACGCCCTTACAACCGAAGAAGTTATCGCGCATTGCCGCGAAAACCTGACGGGCTATAAAGTGCCCAAATACGTGGAATTCCGTACAGAACTGCCCAAAACCAATGTGGGTAAAATTCTGCGCCGCGAACTGCGGGATGCGAAGTAATGCGGAGTGCGGAGTTCGGAATGCGGAATGAATGCTGAATTTTTTCCGAACTCCGCATTTCACTTCACCGTCATCGTATCCGTTTGGGAGTAATATTCACAGGTAATATTCACGTTGGCGCTGGTAGTTTCTGCTTTTTGCAGGCGTTTGCGCACCAAATACAGCGACCATTGGCCGGCGGGTTCCAGTTCTTTGAGTTTGGAGCTTGGAAAAATGATTTCCGGCAAAGGCCCGGTGCTGCTGATTTCCATTGGAATGGTATTGCGGGAGCCTAAGTGTTCCCAAAGGCAAACAAGGCTCTCGCCTTTGCCCAGCGGTTCGCCTTCCCAGCGCAGGGTATCGGGCTTGCTGCGGTCGAGGATTTCGCGGCTGAAATGAAAATTTGCCGCTTGCGGAAAATCGGATTTTGCCTGTTCTGCGGGCGCTTTTCCGCCGCCCCAGTCGAACTGGATTTCAGGAATATAGCGGGCGGCAAAACTGTGCTGGTACATCACCCCCTGCAAGGGAATGAGCCGCATATTGACCCCCTGAAAACGGATGCCACCCGGAATTTCCATCGGGGCGCCATCGGTGTTTTTCATTTCCGCCTGCGCCGAAATTTTATTCTCCTGGGCCATTAGGCGAACGTACAGGTCGAGGCTTTGTTTTGGCCCCGTCGGGGCCGGGTTATTATTCTGACAAGCGATCAGAAATAAAAATGCAAAGGAAAGCGAGATCTGCTTCATGATTTCTGTTGTAAAAAAATATCTTTGCCGCCGATTTGTATCGACGATGAATAATTCGGGATAAAGGTCGGGCCTCCAAAGCGAAAAAACCAAAAAATGGCCCCTTGTTTCACGAACTCAGGCGACGAATTCACCACTACACAAGGCGCGTTCATACAATACCGCCTGCCAAATCAAAAAGAAGCCCTAATTTCGAGCTACAATTGCATGCAGAAAGTACTGATTACAGATGATTGTGATGTGCTGTTGCCGCAAGGCCTGACAGCGATGGGGTATCACTGTGATTTTGAGCCGGATATTACGCCTGCTGAAACGCTCGAACGGATTGCGGAATATGAAGGACTGATTATCAACAGTAAAATATTGGTTAATCAGGAATTTCTCGACAAAGCGGTACAGTTGAAATTTGTTGGGCGGCTTGGCTCGGGCATGGAAATCGTTGATCGGGTTTATGCGGCGGAAAAAGGGGTGGCGGTGTTGAGCAGTCCGGAAGGCAATTGTAACGCAGTAGCGGAACAAGCGCTCGGAATGCTGCTTTGCTTGGCCAACAACATCCTTCGGGCCGACCGGGAAGTGCGGCAAAACAGCTGGCGCCGCGAGTTCAACCGGGGTTTTGAATTGAAAGGAAAAACCATTGGCATCATCGGGTTCGGGCATACCGGCAGCCGTTTTGCCGAAGTGCTTTCGGGCTTGGGAATGCGGATACTGGCACATGATAAATACAAATCGGGTTTTGCCCATAATTATATAGGTGTAACGGAAGCGAGCGCCGCGCAAATACAGGAAGAGGCCGACATCATCAGTTTGCACCTTCCGCTAACGCCGGAGACGAAGCATTATGTTGACCACAAGTTCATTCAGGCCTGCAAACCGGGTTTTGTGCTGATCAATACTTCCCGCGGGCATTGCGTCCGCACGGAAGATCTGGTTGAAGCGCTGGAAGCCGGAAAAATTGGTGGCGCCTGTCTGGATGTTTTTGAAAATGAAAAAACGCAAACGCGTACGCCGGCAGAAAATATCTGGTACGAACGCCTGCAAAATATGGAGCAAGTGGTACTTACTCCGCATATCGCGGGCTGGACGCACGAGTCAAAAAGACTGTTAGCGACCACGCTTTTGCAAAAAATACAGGCAGCTTTGTCAAAACCTTGACATTCTGCCGCACTATGAGCAAGGGCATGCAGTGATATTTTGTATCATTGCGGCCCATTAATCATCTGTGTGGATTTCTAAACTCCTCATTTTATGATGCGATCTTTACTATTAACGCTTACATTGCTCTTCTGTGCCGGAGCCGCCTTCGCTCAAACCGTCCTGCTTGGTACGGTAAAAGACGAAAAAGGCGAGGCGCTTATCGGTGCTTCCGTGAAAGTGCTGAAGGGCACCGACCTCGTAAAAGGTTCGATTACCGATTACGAAGGCAAATTCCGGATTTCAATTGATCCGGGTTCCTACGATGTAGAGGTGTCTTACACCGGCTACAAAGCTAACCGCACTACCGGCGTACAGGTGCTGGCCAACAAAAGCAACTACATGGATGATGTAGTGATGGCCGAAGGCAACGTGTTGGAGGAAGTGGAAATTAAAGCCTACAAAATTCCGCTGGTTAAACAAGACCAAACGGAAGGAGGTCAGGCTTTTACCGCCGAAGACATCAAAAAGCTGCCTACCCGTAGCGTAAACGCCATTGTTGCGACAACGGCCGGTACGTCGTCCATCGATGGTGGCGCCGTAAACATCAAAGGCTCGCGCTCCAACGCAACCAACTATTACATCGACGGTATCCGCGTGTCGGGTTCCACACCGCCGGTTCAGGACATCGAGCAGCTCTCGGTTATTACCGGTGGCCTTGGTGCTGAATACGGCGACGTAACTGGTGGTGTAATCTCTGTGGTGACCAAAGGCCCGGCCAGCGAGTACCATGGTGCAATCGAGGTGGAAAACTCCCACGGCCTCGACCCGTATGGATGGTTGCTGGCTACCGCCAACGTGAGTGGCCCAATCATTAAAAAACGCAGCGCCGACGGTAAATCGCAGCGTACCATCCTTGGTTTCCGCCTTTCCGGTCAGTACAACAGCCAAAAAGACGACAGCCCCTCCGCGCTGCCGATCTATCAGGTGAAAGAATCGGTGCGCAGAAACCTGGCGGAAAACCCGCTCTACCTGAGCGGTACCGTGCCGGTACAAGCGGCACAACGCCTCACACAGGACAGTATCGAGCGCCTCAATTATCGCCCGAACGAAAATCGCCGCGATATTGACCTTACCGGTAAACTCGATTTGCGTCTGACCGACAATATGGATCTGTCTGTAACAGGTACATATAAAGACGTTCAGAACCAGTTCACGCCCGGTGGATGGGGTATTCTCAATCGTCAGAATAACCCGACTCAATACGACTCTCGCTATCGCGTGATCGGTCGTTTCCGCCACCGCCTCGGCGGTTCCAATCCGGAAGAAAAGTCAAGCGCCAACAAGGTGAGCATCAGCAATGCCAACTACCAGTTGCAGTTTGGCTTTGAGCGTGGCAACAGCAATGTAAATGATCCGCGCCATGGCGATCGCCTGTTCGACTATGGTTATATTGGTCGTTTTGACTTCTCACAACAGCCGATTTTTGGTGCGGATGAAGTTAATGGCGGTTTTGGCCATATCGGCAACTTCGAGCAATTTAATGGCTTTACCCCCGGCTATGTCAATGCGCAGGGCCAGACGGTTATTCCGAACGCCCATTTGCTGCCGTACAACAAGTTTGCCTTAGATGCAGAGACGCCTGGCGCTTTCAATACATACATTGCCCGTAACGGCTTTTTCTCTGCCGTTTATGATGATGTATGGTCGGGTATGTACTCCAATATTAACCTGAACTACAACAGCGTTTCTAAAAGCGAGAACGATATCATCACGATCATGGCCTCTACCGGCTTTGATCTGAAGCTCGGCAAATCCGGCGTACACAGCATTCAGGTAGGTATCCTGAACGAACAGCGTGTAAACCGCGGTTATGCCATTGCTCCGGTAGGTCTCTGGAACCTGATTGGTCAGTCGGTTAATATCCACCTTACCGGCTTGGATACCAACCAGATTATCGGCAAGCAATACGTGAATCCACCGGGTGACAGCTTCCCGATTTACGCCAACGGCGTACTCAATCCGCTGCCTTCCGACGTAAAATTCTACCGCAGCATTCGCCAGAGCCTCGGCCTGAACATCAATGACTATGTGAATGGTTTCGGCCTTACGCCCGAGCAGGTAACGCTGGATATGTTCTCTCCGCGTGAGCTGACCGACCAGCAGTTGATGGATTACACCGGCTACGACTACCTCGGCAACAAAACGCCCGACGGTATTCTGTTTGAAGATTTCTTCACCAGCCGTGATGCGCAGGGTGTGCGCAACTTCCCGGTGGCTCCTTTCCGTCCGCTGTATCAGGCCGCTTATATCAAGGATAAATTCACGTTCAACCGCATGATCTTTAATATTGGTCTGCGCGTAGAACGTTTTGACTTGAATACCAAAGTGCTGCGCGACCCATATTCATTGTATGAAATCAAATCTGCCGGTCAGTATTTTGCTGAAAATCCGCAGAACCGCCCGGGTTCAATCGGCGACGATTTCAAAGTATACGTAGCCAGCGAACAGGATCTGACGCCGACGGCATTCCGCGACGGTGACCAATGGTATTTCCCCGACGGCCGTCAGGCGAACGACGGCAACTTAGTATTTGGTAGCACACCGGTATTCCCGCTGCTGGCCGATCCGGTTTCCAATGGCGATATTTTCAGCGAGAATTTCGACGTGGACAAATCTTTTGAAGATTACACGCCTCAGGTGAACGTGCTGCCGCGTTTGGCCTTCTCTTTCCCGATCTCGAAAGAGGCTAACTTCTTTGCACACTACGACATCTTGGTGCAGCGTCCGACCGATAACTCCTGGCAGGTAACACCATTGGATTACCTCTACTTCTACACAGCCGGCCGTACGCCGGGCAACAATGCCAACCTCCGCCCTGAGCGCGTGGTTGACTATGAAGTAGGCTTCCAGCAACTGCTGAACAAAAACTCCGCGATCAAATTCTCGGCTTACTACCGCGAAATGCGCGATATGGTGCAGGTGCGTACGTACAACAACATTCCGATTATTTCCCGCTACGAAACCTTCGGCAATATCGACTTCGGTACGGTTAAAGGTTTCACGGTTCAGTACGACCTCCGTCGTATCCAGAACGCTGAATTGCGCCTGGCTTACACCCTGCAATTTGCAGATGGTACCGGTTCCGATCTGAACTCTCAGCGCGGTCTGACTACCCGCGGTAACCTGCGTACGCTTTACCCGCTGAACTTCGACGAGCGCCACAGCATTTCTACCATTTTAGACTACCGTTTTGATTCCGGCAGCCGCTACAACGGCCCGAGCATTGGCGGTGTTGACATCCTGGCCAACTTCGGCGCCAACTTCCAGGTAAATGCTGTTTCCGGTCGCCCGTACACGGCCAAAATCCGCCCGGTTCGCTTCGGTGGTGACGGTACTGTAGGCGCCCTCAACGGCAACCGCCTGCCCTGGCGTTTGAACGTAGATCTGCGTCTGGACAAATCTTTTGCACTTACCTCCGGCAATAAGAAGCCGCTGAATCTGAATGTTTACCTGCGCGTTGCCAACCTGCTCAACCGCAAAAACATTCTGGGTGTATACTCGGCAACCGGCTCACCGTACGATGATGGCTACCTGGCAACTGCTGAAGGTCAGTCTATCCTCGACGGCGTAGTACAGCAAGGCGCAAGCCTCGATGCTTATCTGGCTTCTTATTCCTGGATCATGCTCAACGGTGGCTTTTTCTCTCTGCCGCGCCGTATTTATGTCGGTGCGTTGTTTGAATTCTAATCCCGTCGTTGTATGCCCGGATTAAAGTGGGTTTGAAGGTTAAAAGAAATTTCATTTAATGTTCAAATCCACTTTAAAATGCTGGAAATGTCCTTCAAAAGAATCTTTACTGTGTATCAAGAAAGATTCATCAACATCAAAAATAACTACACATGCGTACGTATAAATTTTGGATACTTGCCCTTTTTTGGGCAATAGGGGGGAGCCTGATGGCGCATACGCCTACGGTGTACTCCAAAAAGCCGGGTAACTCCTCCGGCAACACCACGCAGTCGCGTGGCGGCGAAGTTTGTGCGAACTCTACCAGTCAGGTTGATCAAAGCATTAACAACGTTCGCGCACGCTTGCTTGGCGGTGGCGACTGCTGGTGGAACAACAAAGATGAAGGCCGCTACATTGTACCGAAAGTCGACCCGACTACCGGTGCGCTGGAGGTGTCTTCTATTTTTGCCGGTTCAGTTTGGATCGGGGGTGTTGACCCCGGTGGTAACCTGAAACTCGCCGCTCAAACTTATCGCAATGATGGCCGTAACGACTTTTGGTCCGGCCCGCTGAACGCTGCCGGTGTTACCGATGCAACGGAATGCAAAAAGTGGGATCGCCACTTCCGCGTAACCGGCGAAGAAATCCGTAAACACCTTGCCAACCTTGCAAAAGGGAATTTTAACGAGAACGATATTCCGCGTAACCTGCGTGGATGGCCGGCTCAGGGAAATCCTTATTTTACAGACATCTGGGGTTTCGAACTGCCCAATGATGAACAAGGTCTGGCTGGTTTCTATGACGCCCCTACGGGAAATGTAGGCGTTTATGACCCACTCGACGGCGATTATCCTTCGATTGAAATTCGTAACTGTCCGCTGGATCGCTACCCGGATGAGATGATATTTTGGATCTACAACGACCAGGGGGGGGGCCAGATCCACGCTCGTACCATGGGCCGCCCGATTCAAATGGAAGTTCAGGTTCAGGCGTTTGGTTATACCACCAACGATGAACTGAATGACATGACTTTCCAGCGTTATAAGCTGATCAACCGTGCGACCACGCTGATTGACTCCTGCTTCTTTGCCATGTGGGTTGACCCCGATTTGGGTTGTTTCGCCGATGACTATATCGGTTGCGATACCTCTCGTCAGCTCATGTATGTGTACAACCAGGATGCTCAGGATGGACAACCGGGTTGTACCTGCCCGAGTGGTAGTGGCCCGGTGAATACCTATTGCGAAACAGTGCCGATTCTTGGTGTAGACTATTTCCGCGGCCCGCGTCGCCCGATCACAGAAGATAGCTCCATAGAGCTGGGTATGTCTTCATTTACCTATTACAACAATGGTGGCGTTGGTACGCCTCCACCGGGTACCGACGACCCCAACCAGGCTGAGGAGTATTATCGATACATCACTGGTAGTTGGCGCGACGGCAATCCGTTTACCTATGGCGGTAATGGTAAAGGTGGTACGGAGCAAATCAAGTATGCCTTTACGGAAGCGCCCAACAACCCTGCCGGTTGGTCGATGTGTACTGCTAACCTGCCTTTCGGCGACCGCCGTACCTTGCAGGCCTCCGGTCCGTTCCTGCTTAAGCCAGGTGCTGTGAATGAGCTGATTATTGGTGTGCCCTGGGTAGCGGATCAGGATTACCCCTGTCCCGACCTCGAAGGTATCTTCCGTGCCGACCAGTTGGCGCAGGGTTTATTTAACAGCTGCTTTGAGTTGCTGGATGGTCCGGATGCACCGGATGTTGACTGGATTGAGACCAACGAGCAAATCATTGCCGTGTTGACCAACCCGGAAGATTCATCCATTTCCAACAATGCCAAAGAACAGTACAGCCAGGCTGACTTCCTTGCACCGGATGATATTCAGAAAACGCCGGCTGGCCAATACCGTTTTGAAGGTTACCGCATTTACCAATTGATCAACCCGAACGTTTCGGCTGCGGATTATGAAAATGCAGAGAAATCACGTATCGTTGCTGAGGTTGATATCAAAAACGGTATCAGCAAAATTTACAACTGGGTAGAGACACGCAATCCGTTCAACGGTGATCTTTTGTATTATCCGGAATTGAAAATTGAAAGCAATGATGCCGGTATTCGCCATACCTTCTCTATCATTGAAGATAAATTTGCTCCGGGTAATGACAAGAGCCTGATTAACCACAAGAAGTATTATTACTCCGTGGTTGCTTACGCCT
Organism: Chitinophagales bacterium; assembly: GCA_017303875.1. Classification (GTDB taxonomy): domain Bacteria; phylum Bacteroidota; class Bacteroidia; order Chitinophagales; family Saprospiraceae; genus M3007. Next base: position 67,589 of record JAFLBP010000017.1, read on the forward strand.
ACAACAATTACGAGAACTTTGATCCGACCGATGGTAGCGGCCAAAAACGCTCTTATCTGCCCGGTCGCCGGAATATTCAGATTTACACCGTGATCCCGCGTCCGGTGGTAGATCAGGTACTGAATACGGCCTATGGTGATGGTATAGACATTACCCGTTTGGAAGGCGCCGGTTCGGGTGGTAATTTCCTTGATTTTACTTCTGAAACACGTGCAAAACTGCTGAACCTTGGCGCCGATTCTACCCTGACGTACAAAGGCGGCAACGCACCGATCAACGTTACGATCTTCAATCCGTTTGAAGTGAAAGACGGCGACTATGAAATTGCGCTTGTAGATGCCAATACTTCCGATACCAAGCTGGAGGACAATGCCCGCTGGGAATTGAAAAATCTTACAACCGGAGAGGTCGTTGCTTCCTCCCGCGATATTTCGACACTGAACGAACAGATTGTACCGCAATTCGGTTTCTCCGTAACCATTGTGCAGTCGAAAAAACCGCAATTGTTGACCTTGCCCGACGGCGCGCGCCTCTCCGAGCCGCGTACTGACGCACTCGGTGCTACCATCGAATACGCCAACCCCGATCAGGCATGGCTTACAGGGGTGCCTAACCAGGAATCTGGTATCTTCAACTATGTGAAGAACAATACCAACCTTTCTCCGGATTATGCCCTTGATCCGACCAAAGCGCTCAGCAGTATGGGAGATGGCTTTTTTGTGCCTTACTACCTCTGCGACACACGCCTGGCCAGCTTAGGTGATCCGGCAATTCCGGGCGACCACATGATTACGCCGGGTTGGACGGAGCGCACCAACAACCTCAACATCAATGGTGTATTGGGTGCGGTGGCCAACCGCTACAATGCCCTGATTCGCCTGCCAAGTGTTGATATTGTACTGACCTCTGATACCAGCAAATGGAGCCGTTGTATGGTTGTGGAAAGCGCTTCTTCTTACTATACGGATTCCCGCTGGGATAAAATTCCGGAACTGAGCACAGAAAGCGAAAGCACCGCCAAACAACGTGTGATGTTCGATACCCGCTACGCCCTGTCTGTAGGTAAAGTTGACGCTAACGGCGACGGCCTGCCCGATCCGGATGGTGCGGTTAACCCTTCCGGTACCGGTATTCCGGCCAACCAGGTAGGTACACCGGTGCGCGGCATGGGTTGGTTCCCGGGTTATGCCGTAGATGTTGAAACCGGCCGCCGCCTGAACATCTTCTTCGGTGAGAACTCTTGCTTCAGCAAAGAAGTTAACCCGGCCTTTACTGGTCGAGATATGCTTTGGAACCCGACAAATCAGGCTGTACGCGATCCGCAGAACTTCTTCGGCGAGTACCACGACTGGCTGCTTGGCGGTCACCACTATGTGTACGTAACCTACTCAAACTACGATGGTTGCGAAGCACTGCGTCGCAAACTGACTCCGGAGCTTAACTCCACACCGCCGTCCGCCAAGGTGAATTCCATGAAGGATATTGCCTGGGCCGGTATGTTGTTCCTCAACCAGGGTTACCAGATGAAGTCGCTCCGCGAAGGACTTGTGCCCAGCGAAGCAGTCATTAAGCTGCGTATGGACAACCCGTACCAGACATGGTCGAACAACAACGACAACAATCTGAAAACGGGCCACCCGCGCTACCAGTTCAGCATCAAAAACCGTCAGTCTACTTCATTGGCTGGTGTGCAGATTGAAAATGCATTAGATTCTATCAAAGTGGTGCCCAACCCGTACTACGGATACTCCCAATACGAGACTTCTCAGTTCTCGAATGTGGTGAAAATTACGAACCTGCCGGGTAAATGTACCGTTACGATTTACTCGCTCGACGGTAAGTTTATTCGTCAGTATCAGCGCAATGAGTCTTATGCGCCGTATGCACAAATTTCTCCGGCGCTTGAATGGGATTTGAGAAACAATAAAAACATTCCGGTTGCCAGCGGCGTGTATCTGATACATGTCTCGGCGGAAGGTTTGGGAGAACGAACCATAAAATGGTTTGGCATAGCCCGACAGTTTGACCCATCAGGCTTGTAGCGACCGTATTTGCGGGAGCGCCCGCCCTTGTTGTGGGCGCTCCCGACCAATACAGCGTTTCGGTTTTATTTTCACCATTCTATTGAAACTCAACATGAAGAATATATACCTGACCTTGATTCTTGCAGGCGCCGCGCTTTTTTCCGGCACTGCACTTACGGCAGGCAACCCCGACCGACAGGGTGAGGCAGGCGCCAACCAGCTGCTCATCAACCCGTGGGCGCGTACGGCCGGTCTGCATGCTATGAATACTTCCAATGTACGCGGCGCCGATGCGATGTACCTGAATGTTGCAGGCTTGTCCCGCATCAATAAATTGCAGGTGCAGCTGGGGCATACCCGTTACATGGAAGGTGCCGACATCGGGATTAACGCACTGGGTTTGGCCAAAAAAGTTGGCAATGGCGCCATCGGCGTTTCGCTGGTATCTTTTGATCTGGGCGATTTTTTCCAGACCACCGAAGATGTTCCGGGCGGTACAGGCGCTATTTTCAGCCCCAACTTTTTCAACATGACGGTGTCTTACTCCCACCTGTTTGATAAAGTATCGGTAGGCGTTTCTGCCAAATTTGTCAATGAAGCTGTAACCAACGTGAGCGCCCGCGCTTTTGCACTGGATGCCGGCGTACAGTATTTTAGCGGCGACAACGACGAATTCAAATTCGGTATCTCCCTGCGCAACGTGGGTTCCAAAATGCGCTTCGCCGGTGAGGGTCTCTCCACTCCGCGCCCGAATCCGAACATCAATATCAACGACTACCCGATCACGTACTACCAGCGTTCGTCTGCTTATGAGCTGCCGTCCCAGCTGAATATTGGCCTCTCTTACGACTGGCTGCTCAGCAAACGCGATCGTATCACCTTCGTGGGTAACTTTACCTCCAACGCATTCTCGCGCGACCAGGTGGGTGGCGGTATCGAACTGGCACTCGGCGAATTGTTCTCCCTGCGCGCCGGTTACAAAACCGAGCTGAATGCAGGCGATCAGGGTACACTTGACAACGGCCTCAGCGCTGGCCTGTCGGTACAGCTTCCGCTGAAAAAAGACTCTGAGTCTCGCCTGGCATTAGATTATGCTTACCGTGCCACAAGGGTATATAATGGTATTCATAACTTCGGCTTGCGTATCGATCTGTAAAGAAATGCGCTTTAATACTTGCTTGATATAGGCAAGTTCACATATCTTTGCACCATAAATGGCAGGAACGTTTCCACAGGTGATGGGGACGTTCCTGCTTTTTCTATCTCTAAGCCCTCGGTAAAACACAAGTTTTCTGAACAATCCCGCGCATTATTATGGCGAATTACACGTACCTGACCCAAGGAGGATACGACAGGCTCAAGCTCGAACTCGAAGAACTTAAAACCACCGGCCGCGGCGAAGCGGCACGCGCAATCGCAGAAGCACGCTCACAAGGCGATCTTTCTGAAAACGCAGAATATGATGCCGCTAAAGAAGCTCAAGGCTTGCTGGAATTGCGCATCAACGAATTGGAAACCACGCTGGCTAATGCCCGCGTTATCGACGAAAGCCAACTCGACGATTCCAAAGTGGCCATTCTGTCGAATGTGACCATTAAAAACCTTAAAACGGGTAAAGAAATTACTTATAAGTTAGTTTCTGAAACCGAAGCCGACGCCAAACAGGCGCGGATATCCGTTACTTCTCCCATCGGCCAGGGCCTTTTGGGTAAGGTAATTGGTGATGTCGTTCAAATTCAGACGCCTGGTGGCGTGCTCGAATTTGAAGTAACCGGAATCAGCATCGGATAACCCAGTTTAACCCGATATATCATGGCTTCTATTTTCACGCGTATCATTCAGGGAGAAATTCCTTGTTATAAAGTAGCCGAAACCGAGCAGTTTCTGGCTTTTCTTGATATTCGTCCGCAAGCCAAAGGCCATACGATCTGTATTCCCAAGCAGGAAATCGACTATATCTTTGATATGGATGATGATTTGCTTGCCGGCCTGATGCTTTTTTCCAAAAAAGTAGCCAAAGCGCTGCGCGATACCGTGCCCTGTGCCCGCATCGGTGTTACGGTAATCGGACTTGAGGTGCCGCATACACATATACACCTCCTGCCCATCAACAGCCTTAGTGATATGACTTTTGCCGGACAGGCCAAGGTGGTCATGGAGGGCGCGGAACTTCAGGCGCTGGCAGCTGAAATTGCCGCCAAAGTAGCGCTGTAAACAGGTTTCGTATCCATTGCGGCTTTGCCCGCGCTTTCCTGTCAATCAGGTATTTCCCGCAGGTGGTATGCCACCTGCGGGATTTATTTTTACTAATTATTGTTTTACAAAACTACCCTCAGCCACACCGTAAGCAGTGCGGACTGACACCCGGTAAACACCGGAAGGAAGGTCTGCTACCGTCAGGCTGAAGCTCGCGGCATTGGCTACATGCAAGCTGCGCGCTATGCGGCCATCGGCCTGAATCAGCTGCACATCTCCTTCTCCGGGCGTGCTGATACCGGCAAATTGCAGGCTCACATTCAGCAACTCACTGGTTGGGTTGGGCGACACCTGCATGGACGACAGGCCGTGATTCGGGTCTTGTACGAAGGATGCACAGGCAATTTTGCCAAGCTTGACATCTTCGCGGCAATCCGGATGGGTCAGGTCTTTTACCAAAAATACATATTCCGTGCTGTTGTCGCCGGCCAGCGGGCCAATGATGATTGGCTGCGGGCTGTTGTACGCGAAGTTGCCATAGTTGGTGCCGTTACCGGAAATGTTAAATCCGGCTGCACTGCCTTGGCTATGGTTGAAGCTGATGAGGGCGAAGAATTGCCCGCAAAGGCAAGGCGTTGTGCGCACGGAAAGATCCCAGATGTCACAATTTTCATTCAGGCATCCCGGTACCTCAAATTCTTTGCTGACACAACAGGGTGCAGTGCCTGCTGCATTGCCGCCGAGGCAGATCTTGATCACATCAAAATTGCCGCCGTTCCAGGGGAAATTTTGAATCAGCAAGGGCAACTGATTGAGGTTGTAATTGCCGATCTGGACGCCATTGGCCCAAACCTGGAAGTTGGTTGAAGGTGCATTCTGTACTGAAAAATTAACCCAGAGCTGGTAGGTGCTGTCGCCGGTACACTGTCCGGGATCAAGTACGAGGTTGGTAATTTCACAAGGGCCGTTGAAGAGGCACTGCGGTACGGCAAATTCCTTGGTTGCACAACAGTTGGTGGTGCCGGCAGCATTTACAAAGCAAACTTTGATGACATCGTTCTGGCCGCCGTTCCAGGGGAAGTTGGGGATGGCCAATGGCAACTGGCCGAGGTTGAAGGTGCCGATAAACTGGCCGTTTGCCCAAACGCCGAAAAGATTGCCGGGTGCGTTTTGTACATTGAAATTTACCCAAAGCTGATAGCTGCTGTCGCTGCTGCATTGTCCGGTCTGTACGGCGAGGTTTGTAATTTCGCAGTTGTTGTTCAACAGGCATTGCGGCACCGCAAACTCCTTGACAGCGCAGCAAACCGTGCCTTGTGTATTGGAATTTTGCACACAAACCTTGATAAAGTCGTTTTGGCCGCCATTCCAGGGGAAGTTGGGGATGGCTAACGGCAGCTGCGAGAGATTGAAGGTGCCGAACTGAACGCCATTGGCCCAAAGGGTGAAAGTGGTGGCGTTGCTGTTGAGTACATTAAAATTTACCCAGATCTTGTAGGTGCTGTCGCTGGTGCATTCGCCCACTTCAACACTGAGGTTGGTGATGTCGCAATTGCTGCTGAACAGGCATTGCGGTACGGCAAATTCCTTGGTTTCGCAGCAAAGTGGCTGGCTGGCATTTGGCGAGAGCAGACACACCTTAATGACGTCGTTCTGGCCGCCGTTCCAGGGGAAGTTGGGGATGGTGAGCGGCAGTTGTGAGAGGTTGAAAGTGCCAAACAGGTTGCCGTTGGCCCAAACACCGAATACATTGCTGAAGGAGGCTGTTGTGCCAAAATTGATCGTCACCTGATAGGTGCTGTCGCCGGTACATTGTCCGGTTTGCAAGCTGAAATCCACAATATCGCAGGTCGGGGCGCAAATGGGCGCCTGGAACTCCGTTATGCGGCAGCAGTTCGGATTGTCGTTGATGCAGATTTTTACCACCCCGACCGGCAGGCCATTGGAGGGGAAATTGGCAATCGTTACGGGCAGTTGACTGAGGGGGAAATTGCCAATCAGGGTTCCGTTTTGCGTAAACACATCGAAGCTGCTATTGCCCGGGTTTTGAACATCAAAGTCAATTTTCAGGGAATAGGCATTCGTTCCGGGCACACAATCGCCGGCGAGGGCCGTCAGGTTGTAAATTTCGCAAGGGCCAAGGCAATTGGGCGCCTCAATCACTTTTGTACGGCAACAAGGCGCGGAAGTATTGGTATTGCCGAGCACACAGATTCTGATTTCGTCGGTCGCATTGCCGCTGCCAGGGAAGTTGCTCAGGTTGAGCGGCAGGGCGGTAAGCGGGAAAGTATCAATCAAATTGCCGTTGGCATACAACAGGAAATTGCCATTTCCGGGATTCGTTGCCTGGAAATTGATGCGGATTCGGTAGGTGCTGTCGGAGGTGCAGGTACCTGTGGTGGTGAAAATATCGGTAATTTCACAAGGGCCGAAAGGCATACAATCGGGCGCGAGAAACTGCACTTCGCGGCAGCACAATTGGAGGTTGGGTGTGTTTGTACCGATACAGATGCGCAGGTTCTGGAATATTTTTTCGTTCCACTCAAAATTTTGAATCGTGACAGGCAATTGGTTGAGGGCAAAAGTGCCCAGATAATTGCCGTTGCCATTGAGCTGGAAAGAATCGCTGGGGTTGTAATAAGTGGTGTCGTAAGCAAAATTCAGCACAAAATTGAAAGTGCTGTCGCTCGTACAGTCGGTGGGGTCTATCACGACTTCCCGTACGCCACAAGGCGGGTAAGGGATGCAGGCAGGTACCTGAATGAATCGGGTGATGCAGCAGGGCGGAACAGCCGGACTGCTGATATTACAAACCTTGATTTCATCATTCGGGCCACCGTTCCAGGGGAAATTCGGAATTACAAGCGGTAATTGGTTAAATCCGTAATTAGCCAAAAAGTTGCCATTGGCGTACACGGCAAAAGAGTCGGAAACAACCGGATTGACATACTGAAAATTCAATTTTACCCGATAGGTGGAATCGCTTGTGCAGCCGTCGGTGATTGCGGAGAAATTCTGAAATCCGCAATTGTTACCCGCGCAGCTGGGCGCCTGAAATTCGAGGGTTTTGCAGCAATTCGGATTGTCGTTCATGCAAACTTTCAACACGTCAACGGGATTACCGCTTGCGGGATAATCTACTACTACAGGCAGTTGACTGATCGGAAAAAGGCCGAGGTATTGGCCGTTGCCGGCCCACATTTCAACAAATTGATTGGTTGGATTGACAACCGCAAAATCAACTTTCAGCTTGTACTTGTTGGTTCCGGGAATGCAGTCGCCGGTCATTACACTAAGGCTGTCAATGTTACAACCCTGGGGACCACAGGGTGGCAGCGTGAGCAGCACCTGGGCTTTGCAATCGGGGAAAACCGCATCCGTTACGATAAACTCCAGCACAGTGGGCGCAGCGCCAGCCGTGAATGGGCCGAGCTGTACCGGCACTTGGGAGTAGGGAAAAAGGCCGTAATTGGTGCCGTTTCCTTTTACCGAAAACTGGTTGGTGGTGCCGCTGTGATCAAAATCAAGCGTTACAAAATACTTGCAGGGAGTGGCGGGGTTGGGTGCTGACAAGGTAGCAGTAAGGTTGCTGATGCTACAGTTGTTGATTTGTGCCTGTAGCAGGCTGCCTGTCCATAAGAACAAGGCGCTCAGCAAGACGAAGGTAAGGCGCATAGGAAGCGTGGTTTGGTGAAAAAAAAAAATCGGTTACAAGTGATTCAGGATTAAAATTGCATTTTTAGTCTTTCCGACCAAGCACAGAGATACTGCCATTCCGGTTTATGCTTCTTCAAGAAGAGGGCCGAATTGAGGCAAATGACTAAATCAGGCAAAACTTTTGACAGGCTTACCCCAATATGCGGGGTAAAAACACCATTCCGCCCACAAGGACGGCTCCAATGGCGGCAATCAATACGGCTGCTGCCGCTACGTCTTTGGCTTTACCTGCCAGCGGATGGTAGTCGGGCGACACCAGATCGGTGAGGTATTCAACAGCGGTATTCAAGGCTTCCAATGCGAGTACCAGCGCCATCGCCAGCATAACAGCCAGCCATTCTGTTTTGTCGAGTTGATAATACCAGCCAGCCGCGCCTACGCATACAATGGCCAGCAGGTGGATTTGCGCGTGTGCCTGCGTGCGCAGCAAATCGGCAAGCCCGCGGAAGGCATACCCGAAGGCTTTAATGCGTTTGGTCCAGTATTGTTTCATGCGTCTGCACCGGTTTTGGCACTTCGAGTTGTGTGTTTTCGGCGGGCGGGCGGGCGTAGCGGACAACTTCGGTGTGGTAAAAACTAATGGCGGCGCTACAGCCTAAGCAAACGAACATCAGCCGGAGCCGGTTAATGAAAAAGGCACATAGGGCCAGCGTCAGAAAACCGAAGGTAACAAAGGGCGCCTGCGCACTCCACCACTGGAATGCGGGGTGTTCGGGTGGAAAAATACAGAGCAGCGTCGCGGTCAAAAATACCAGCGTAAGCCCCTGACGCACCCGTCTGTGATCGAGTATGTGCAATACACCCATAAGTGGGACAAAGGTACATTAGCCGCTTCTGGTTTTTTTCTCTTTTTCTATGCCCTTGGGCCTTGTTTTTTCAAAAACACTGCTGTATCTTTGCACCCGCTTTGAAAAAAGCATGTTTTTTGAAGTTTTACGGAGAGATGTCCGAGTGGTTTAAGGAGCACGCCTGGAAAGTGTGTATACGCCAAAAGTGTATCGAGGGTTCGAATCCCTCTCTCTCCGCAATTTTCAAGCATGTTTGTGATATTTCACGTTCATGCTGTTCCGGATTGGAGAGGTGGCAGAGTGGTTGAATGCACCTGATTCGAAATCAGGCGTGCGTGCAAGCGTACCGGGGGTTCGAATCCCTCCCTCTCCGCCAACTTTTTGCTTTTATTTTCCAATTACAGGTAGTTTTATCGGCAGGCTGCGTTTCGGATGCGAAATGGCGGTCTTTTTTTTGTTTATAATTTTAAAACTTCGCCAACCCACAGCGCTTGATCCAATTGGTTTTCAAGCACGATGAAATAGGCGCCTGCCGCTGCATTTGCTAAGGAAAAACGGCGATCCGGCGAAATTTGCTCCGATAACACCAGCCGCCCGTCTATGGCAAAAATCTTGATTTTTTGCGCGCCTGCCGGTAAATTTCCCTGCAACTCAAACCACGCTGCTCCCGGATTGGGAACAACCTTCAGGTTAGCGCCTGAGCCGGCATCGTTTGTCGCGCTGCTGCAATGTGCCAGATAGGTTAGGGTGAGGGTGTCGCTTTGGGTGCAGGTATTGCGCAGCAGCAGCCGAATGATGCCGCAGCAAGCCTCGTTGGTACCATCAAGCAAGTGCGCGCGCAGGGGCACTGTTGCGCCGGCAGCTACGGGAAACATACCGCTTTTTACATCAACCGGATAGTAGTTGACGGGATCTTCTACCCGCAATGCACAGCCCGGCGAGAGGTCCAGAAAAGTGCGTTCCCAGTAAATCTGCACCGTTTTGGAATACAGATTTTGTACTTCAGCCGACAGCACTGCCGATGTGAGGGCGGGCGCTTGCAAACCCAGTTCGGCAGGGTTTGCGCTCAGGCTGAAGCTTGCCACAAGATTTTCCCCAGGCACGTTGATGCTGCCGCTTGCCGTACAACCCTGTGCGTTGGTAGCCGTCACCTGATACCACCCGGCGCTCTCTACGAAATTGAAGGCTTTGTCTGATTGCCAGCCATACGGCCCGATCCAGCGGAAGCTCAGGCCGGGGTCGGGGGAGGCTGCAATGATAAAACCGGCCTCGGCACAGGAGCGTGGCCCGGCATTGAGGCTCAGGTTAGAAATGAGTGGTGCGGCGACGAGGTTCAGGGTGTCGAAAACACTGCAAATTGCGCCTGCCGCTTCGGCGCGCGCTTCCAGGTAATACGTTCCGGCTTGAGCAACGCGCAGGCTGTCTGCATGGCCGAGGATATTTCCGGATGCATCGCGCCATATCCGCTGCGTAGCAGGCGGGTTGAAGACGGAAAACAGGGTAAGCGTATCGCCGGGGCAGATTTTGGAAGGGCCGGATATTTGCGCTGCCGCTTGCAGCAAAACCAAAGTGCCGCTGACGACCGAATCGCAGCCGTTATGAGCGCTAAGGGTGATGCTGAAAGGGCCGCTGGTGCTCAGGGTGTCGTTGCCAACGATAAGCGGATCATTGACACAGCGGTATTGGGTATTGAGGTGGGTGGCGGCGGACGGCCGAACCAATAATTCGAAGGTCACGGTCGAGTCGCAGCCCTGATAGGAGGTACAAAGTTTGTTATAACTGCCGCTTTGGGTGTAGGGTTCTCCGCAGACAAACAGGGTGTCGCCGGTACAGCGATTTATTTTGCCGAGATTGGTTTGTTTGGGTTGAATAATACGGACAGATTGCCGGAGTGTACTATCGCAGCCCTCAACCTGAATGGAATGGTAATGCGGCCCAGTAGTGTAAACAGACTGTCCCCACGATAACGTATAAGGTGTGTCGGGATGGCAAACAATAATATCCGGAAGTACTTTAAACCCACCCCTTACTTTTACCGTCACTTCCAGGCGTTCGCTTTCGCCACAATCGCCCAGACCGACAGGATAATGCGAAACGTAGTATTTTTTTACATTATACATATTATTGTTAATAATCGGTGTTGTAGTGGTAAAAGTAGTACTGGTTGGGCTATCATACCAGCGGACATTGTAATCGCCTTCAGGCACAAGGCTGGGCACAGGTTTTCCAATACAGGATATAATCAGCGAATCTAAATTCGGCGGTTCAACCTTTCCCAGTTTCAACAAATTTCCCAAACCACCAATCATAAATCCGGATGCGGGGCTGTGGAAATGAAAATCCGTTATGCCAGGTCCGATGCCGGTAAAATCAACAGACCATTTTTTTCCACCATCGGTGGTGTAAAATAAATCCATTCCGTTTGTGGTCCAGCCATGTTTTTGGTCTAAAAAAAAGACCTTAATCAGCGCCAAATCTGTTTCTACCTTGCCCCAGCGTATCCAGGTCTGACCGCCATCCTGTGTATGCATAACGAGGCCTTTGTCGCCCACAACCCAGCCATAAAGTGTGTCAATAAATGCATGGTGCAGAAATCCGGTGTCCGCTTTAAAAAATATCTGATTATAGCTGATGCCGCCATCAACACTGCGAAAAATGTGCCCTTCCTTACTGTAAGCAATGCCATGTTGAGGGTTTAAAAAATGTACACCGCGCAGATGGATACCATTCCATGGTAGTATTTGTGATTGCCAGTTGTTCCCGCCATCAGTGGTTTTAAATATTTTCGCTCCGCCGGTAGTCATCCAACCATGTAATGTATCAACAAAACAGAAAGCACTGGAGCCATAGTGGAAGTTATCTACTCGTTTCATTTTCCAACTATTTGCACCATCAGTAGTATAAATAATATCTAAATCATCCAGCAGCCACCCATGCTTTTCATCTGCAAAAAATACATCTAAACCTTCAATACCCAGACCCTGACTGGAAAAGATGGTATTCCATTTTTTGCCTCTATCTTTTGTGTGCCATAAACGACCATCTGCTGCAATATAACCATTCTGGGCATCTCTGAAAAAAATAGCATGAAATCGCACATTTCCTAACGGCTTTTTAATATCCAAACTCCATGTTGCTCCGCCATCTGTCGAACGACTTCCGGCAGTGAACCCGTCGTTAGGGTTTACAAAAACAGGCCTTAAGGCATTTGTATAGTTGGCATTCAACAATGTCCAGTTCTGTCCGCCATCAACAGTTTTATACAACTTGTAACCTGAAGAAAAAACAAGGCCCCAGCCTATGTCGGTGTTGAGAAAATACACATATGTCGCATTCGTCAGTACAGACTTCACGCTCCAGGTCTGTCCGGCATCTTCGGTTTTATAAATATATCCGCCGGTTCTAAGGTATCCGGTTTGTTCTGTCCAAAAATGAATACCGTGTGCGCCTGCAGGAATATTGGCTGGCTCCCAGGTGTCGCCACCGTCGTTTGTGTAAGCGGGAGGGGCGCTCTCTCTAATCACCCACCCTCTTTGTGAATTTACGAAATAAATCTCCGTAATCTTTTGAATATCAAGAGAATTTAAGCGTTTCCAGGTGTTGCCTCCATCTTGCGTCTTTAAAACCAGGCCACCATATCCACCAATCCATCCCAATTGTGGTGTTAGAAAATGAAGGGACTGCGCAACAAATGGGAAACTATACGGGTACTTTTTCCAGCTCTTTCCACCGTCCACTGTTTTTAGCATATACGAACCTGAGCCTATAATAAATCCGGTTTGTTTGTTCACAAACTGAATAGCTAATAAAGAATCCGTGGTATTAGTGGCTACTGATTGCCAGGATTGCCCACCATCTTCAGAGTTCAGCAAAACACCTCCATTCCCTACTCGCCAAACGTTTAAAGAATCTAATGCATAAATATCGTTTATGGCCGATCCTTGTGGTAAAGGATTTCGCCACTGCCAGCAATAATCAACCGGAATATTTGCACAGTATTTTTGCTCTCCACAGGCATTACTAACTTTTAAACAAACGGGGTATAAACCTGCTTCCTGAAAGCTGTGTTCCGGATTGAGCAGGTTGCTGCCAGCGCCGTCGCCAAAATCCCATGTATAAACAACGCCCGGAGCTTCGGGTGCGAAAAACTTAAAGGAGTCTCCGTTTCTTACCCAGGTAAACTCGGCTCCAGGCACCGGCGGATCCGAAAAAATACAGGTCGCCTCATACACGCGCTGGCGTATCAGGTTGCCCGGATGCTCTCCCAATCCCTTACTCAGGTTGACACCGCCAGGCTGCAAATAGCAGTAACTCATCACGGTGCCGCCGCCTTGTGGCGCAGGGCCGGGCGCGCAGTTGCCTTCCGCCGGGTAACAATTATCAATCGGGCCACCCGGCCAGCCGCACCAGTGTGTATGCCGGGAGCCGAAATTGTGCCCCGTTTCATGTGCCATCACAGTCACGCTCCATGAGTATACCGGCAAGTAAGCGTAGGTGTTGTAAATACTGCTGAAAGCGTAACTGTTGTTGCAGGTAATACTGGTGCTTACATTGGCCCAACCGCCGGTGCTTGGGTTTCGAATATCGATCAGGTGGGCAAAATTGCCATTATAATTCGGACGTGTTGTGCTAAAAGCGCCATGCGCAAGGGTTGCTGCGGCAGGGTAATTGTCGGCACTTGTCCAGATAAATAGTTCTGACAATTGTATGGTCACCTGCTCCTGCGCATAAAAAGCCGCTACAATATTAAACAGGCCTGTTACAAAATCGGCGGTATTTACACTGCTGCTGCCGTTTTCCAGATAGGTCTGGTACGTACACTCAACATAAATTTTGGTAACTTTTATACAATTTGCAGCGGCAAACTGTGCCGCCTGTTCCGCTATATCGGGCAGGTTTTCATCCGAAACACCGCACTCAAAGGCTGGCTGGCGTTTCAGATTTTTTTCTCTGAAAATTACATACTGATTACTGTTTTCTACTCGGCCCACATTGATATTGCCCTCGGCATCGGCTAATACGCCCATTATGCCATTTTCAAAAATACTTAAAGCCGCCATAGATTGCGTTGCACCAATAATTTTGCCCCGGTAATGCAGCCCCGGCGTGTACACACAATTTGCAGCATCTGATTGTATTATCCTGAATCCTTCGCTTGTGATTTCGCAGCGCTCCAGTTCCAGCGCCAGCATGCCGCCTTCAAAAGGTAATTGTACCATAACCTGCGCTGGCCGATCAGAAATCAGGCGTTGCCAAATCAGGGTGTCGGGTTGCAGCAAAGTGGCATTTTGTACGTTTTCCAGGGCCTCAAGCGGATGAGCCGCACTTGGTTTGAACAAGCGGAAAACGGTTTGGGCCGATGCGGCCATTGGCAGCAGGCATAAAAAAATGGGGTATAAAAACCGTTTCATGGCGGGAATGGGTATAATGTGTAAATAAAGATGCAATAATAAATTAATCGCCCCAAAGCATAAATTAAAATCTGCGATGCTGTTTATTTGCCGACACTACCGCTCCCCAAAAAAAATCCTGCCCCCACATTAAACCTCATTTGCTAAAAACCGTCATAACAAAAGAAAAGCGGAAAGAAAGATGAATGCGCGTAATCGCAGTCGCAATCTTTACCTTTCCGCGCTTCATCCATCCTTTTTTAATGACATCAAAGCCGAATAACGACGATCAGATGCTCGCCCTGCTGCGCAGCGCCGCAAGCTTCGAGCGGGGGTTCAGGATGCTGACGTCCCAGTACCAGGAACGACTGTACTGGCATATCCGGCGATTGGTGCTGATTCACGAAGATGCCGACGATGTGTTGCAAAATACTTTTATCAAAGTGTACCGCAATATCCATCAGTTTGAAGGCAAGTCAAAGCTGTACACTTGGCTCTATCGCATCGCCACCAACGAAGCGATCACCCACTTGCAGCAAAAAAGTCGGAACCAGTCCGAATCCTTTGAAGATGGCGCCTCCATGGCCGCCCTCCGGATGACGGCCGACAGCTGGTTTGACGGCGATGAAATTCAGGTAAAATTACAACGCGCTATCGCAGAATTGCCTGAAAAACAACGCATTGTCTTTAATCTTCGCTATTATGATGAAATGCCGTATGAGGAAATGTCTGCCATGCTCGACACTTCGGTCGGGGCGCTGAAAGCCTCTTTCCACCATGCGGTTAAAAAAATAGAAACGCTGTTCCGGGAAACGGATTAATGCACAAAAGGACTTTTTTGAAGGCGACAACAATCAAAAAAGACCCCGCATCCGCCACCCACAACACTGCAAAAAATGAATAAGCATTTTTCAGACGACGACGACGAACTGTCACCCCTGCTCCGGCAACTCCGCCAACAACCCGACGGGTTCAAGGTTCCTGATGATTATTTCAGTCAGTTCCAACAAAACCTGGAAGCAAAACTGGCCGCCGAGCGCCCCGCAAGCGAAGCGCCCCTGCAAGTGCATAGCGGCGGTGGCCTGCGCCGCTACCGATTGCTGGCCGCAGCCGCAGCCGTCCTGCTGATGCTCGGCGCCGGCTGGTGGGCCTTCCGTCCGCAAGGTACCCAAACTACCCTGGCACAGGCCGAACGGCCGGAACTGACGCCGGAAGACCTCGAAAACTACCTGCTCGAACACGCCCATGAGTTCGAAACCGAACAATTGGTCGCCGTTGTGCCAACAGAAGCACTGCACTATACTTCCGAAATGGAAACAGAAACGCCGGAACCGGCTGACCCCAAAACAACAAAAAAGAAAAAATCCAAGCAGGACCTCGAAGTAGATGAATTGCTGAAAGACCTCAGCGATAAAGAACTCGAAGAACTTTTGTAAATCAACGCACTACAGCCCCCTGTAGCTCAAAAAATAGCTTTTTGCCATGCATTCCGTATTGAAATCCATGCTGACCTTAGTGGCCCTTATCGCACTGGCCACACAACTCGCACAAGCCCAGGTGGGGCCGGAAGAAAAAGGCGAACGCATCAAACAATTCCGCGTAGCCATCTTTACCGAAGTACTCAACCTTACCGTGGAAGAAGCCCAGGGCTTCTGGCCCGTGTATAATGCTTACCTCGATAAACGCGAGGCGCTGCTCGAACAGCAAAAGCCCGGCCGACAACTCGACGGTATGAACGACGCCGAAGTGGAAGAGTATATCAAAAAACACTTCGAACTCAAACAGCGCGAATTGGAGCTGGAAAAAGACCTCGTTCAGCAACTCCGCAAAGTGCTGCCCCCGCGAAAAATTGCCAAACTGCCCATCGCTGAACGCGAATTCCGCGAATCCCTGCTGAAAAAAATCCAGGAACTTCGCCAACAAAGACGCCTCGAACGCAGCGGCGGACGGAACTAAGCGCTTGTTCGGGAATTCATGATTGTATAAAACGATCATAAATTCCCGAATGCACTTCAGCACTAACGCAGTATCGTCACATCTCCGGACAAAATTTCGACGGCCCCGTCGGGGAATACCACAGCGGCTTCCCAAACAAAAACACCGGGAGAAACAGCTTTGCCCCGATCCCGTCCGTCCCAGCCAATCTGCGGATTATTGGGCTGGAAATTCCGGTTCTCAAAAACCATGCTGCCCCAGCGATCATACACACGCAAGTGCTTGATTTCCAGAACTCCTTTGGCGTAAATGGTAAAATGACTATTCTCGCCGGCGTCTTCCGGTTTGAAAATATTGGGCACGTAGATAAAGCGCTTTTTGGTAACCCGGAGCTGTACTTTGTCGCTGGCCGTGCAACCGTTTTTGTCGGTAATCGTCAGGGTGTAAATCACTAAATTCAAGGGGGTGGTTACGGGTTCCGGACAATCATTGCAGGACAAATAATCGGCGGGCGACCAGTCCCATTTCACCACATTCTGTACCGGCAGGTTCAATTGCGGGGTGATGGTGGTGTCGTCGCCAAGGTTAACCACCAGGTATTCCGGCAGTTCCACTTTGGGAAAGAAAGGTGGCAGAATTTCAATTTCTTTTTCGGCTTCACAGCCCAGTGCATCGCGCACTACGAGGGTATATTTGCCGGTCGCCAGGTTTTCAAAAGCAGGGTCATTGCTAAAGGCGGAGCCGCCATTGACAGAATATTTGAATGGCGCCAGTCCTCCGCTGATGCTTCCAAAATCCAGGGCGCCGCGCGGCTCAAAGCAATCGGGCTGCCAGAGGGTCGGTTCGAAAACCGGCGGGGGAATTTCGCTCACCACCACCTCATCGCTGCTGCTGCATCCATTGGCCGGGTTGCTGACGACCAAGCGGTAAACGCCAGCCTCATCGGCACTTGCATTCGCCACATTCGTATTGCCGAGCAGGTGCCCGCCGGGCAGCGCCGTCCAGGCATATTGCATACCGTTGCCTGCCGGACTGCTGCCGTTCAAGACGGTTTGCAGCGAATCGCAGAACAAGCGTCGGTCGGGGCCGGCATTGGCGCCCGGCGCTGAAATATTCTGATTGACGCTTACGGTAGCGGTGGCGGTACAGCCATTTTGCTGATTGCGCACCAAAAGGGTGTACTGACCGGGGGCATTCACCACAGGCGTATTGCTCGTTTGGCCACTCACAAAACCTGTTCCATTACTACTGCTCCATTGGTAAATGATTGTCGGGCCGCTGCTTGAGGCGCCGGCAGGAATCGTAACCTGTTGGGTAGTACAGGTAAGCGTTGCGGGCGTTGCAATCAGCGCCAGCGGAATCTGGGTGCTGTTCGGCACATTGACCGATGCCGTTGCGGAGCAACCGTTGGTATTATTGGTAATTTGCAAGGTATAAACGCCTGAAGCGCCAACATTTGGGCTGAGGCCCTGGCCGCCGCTCAGGATCTGCGGACCACTCCATATATTTTGGAATGCAGCGCCGCTCGAGCTGCCTGTGGCATTGAGGCTCACTTGCGTTGTGGTGCAGGTGATGGAATCTGCGGGGTTGATCACCACGATCGGAGCGGCTGTATCCTGACTCACGCTTGTTTGCAAAGTGCGGGTACAGCCATTTTGCGGATTTCTAAGCAGCAATTGATAAATACCTGCCCGGTTTACAAGCGGTGTAAGGGTGTTTGCGCCGGAAACGATAAAACCGTTGCTGCTGCTCCACTGTGCAATCGCATTGGCGGGCTGCGTCACCTGCGCCTGTAAACTCAGTTGCAGGGTTTTGCAGGTCAGCGGCGCCGGCGCGCTGATGCTGCCGGCAGGCGCGATGGTATCTATGGCTACCTGTACTTCATCTTCATCGGTACAGCCATTTTGCGGATTGGTGACGATCAGGCGATAGGTTCCGGCTGCGCCGGCAGTAATATTGGCGCTGTTGGCATTGCCGATGATTTGTCCGCCTGCGGCAGCAGTCCACGCAAATTGGGCCGGCATCACCGAGGCATTGCCGTTAAGGGGCGTTTGTGTAATTTGACAATTCAGCGTTTTGTCGGCGCCGGCATCGGCTACCGGAGGGGTAATATTTTCCTGTACCGCCACACTTGCCGTGTTGGTACAACCGGTCGTGTTGTTGCTGACACTCAGGAGGTAAGTGCCCGGGCCGTCGATTGTAGGGGTCAGGGTATTGCCGTTTGCGCTAATCATGCCTGTGGGCGGAGCCGTCCAGCTGAAGCTGTATTCCGGCCCGCTTGCAGTACTGCCCTGAAGTTGCAGGGTGGTTATGGTGCAGGTTAAAATACCATTGACACTCACGGCGGCAGGCGGCAGTACAATATTGGAATTTACCTCAACTGAATCGACGGCCTTGCAGCCATTGAGCTGATCGGTAACTGACAAAGTGTACCAACCGGGCTGGCCTACAATTGGCTGAAGCGTGTTAATACCGGAAATGATACCGGCGCTTGTGCCTTGTTTGCTCCATTCCATGCTTAGCGTACCCTGAGCGCTTGCTGTTCCGCTGAGCGAGAGGCTCTGCGCAGTGCAGGTCAGCAAACCTCCGGTGCCGGCATCTACCGTGGGTGGAGTAATGTTTTGCATAACAGTGGTGGTTGCCGTAGCAGTACATCCGTTATCGGTATTGGTTGCAAGCAGCATGTATTGTCCGGGTGTACTGATCAACGGCTGCAAACCGTCTTTTCCTGAAACAATAGTGGCGCCAACGCCTTCGCTCCACAGATAGCTGAAGTTGTTGCCCGAAAGTGCATTTTGTGCATTCAGATTCAGGGTAGTGCGTATACAAGTCAGGTCTTGTGCCGTGCTGATACTCAGGATGGGCGCCTGCTTGTCTTCTGCTACCTGAACGGCCGCGACATTGCTGCATCCATTAGCCGGGTCAGTTACGGTTACGGTATACGTTCCGGCAGCTCCGGCACTCAGGTTGGCCGTATTGTTGTTGCCGATAATGCTGCCTCCGCTTGTGGCCCATGCATATTGCAGCCCTGTTGCGCTGGCAATCGCACTTAAAGATACGCTGGAAACAGTGCAGGTAATGGTGTCCGGAATATTAATACTAAAATCCGGCGCAAGCAGGTTTTGTCCGATAAGCACCGAATCTGTGGAGGAGCATCCGCTGTTGGTATTCGTAACGTTCAGGTAGTACATGCCCGGCATGCTTGCCACGACATTGGCCTGATTGGCATTACCGCTGATAAAACCGTCGATTGTACTCCAGGAAAAGCTGAGGCCGGTGTTTGCCTGACCTGCATTTGCATTTAAGGGGTATTGGGCTACGGCGCAGGTGATTTCACCGCCAGCGCCGGCTTCGGCAGGCGGGTTAATCTGATTGGACAATACCGTAGTACTGGCGGTAGCAGTGCAGCCATTGGTTTCATTCGTAATGGTAATGATATAATCTGCGGGGGCATTTACAATGATACCGCCGCTCAGGGTGCCGGAAACGATATTGCCACCGAGGGTAAACGACCAGGTATAATTGATCTCGTTTCCGCTGGTAGAGCCGGTAATAATCAGCTCCTCCGTCGGGTCGGCACAGGTAAGGACATCGGGTGGCGCGATAACGGCAAGTGGATTGGAAATAATGGACGTCAGGACAAAATCGGCGGTATTGGAGCAGCCGTTATCGAGGTTGCTGACCGTAACGCGGTAATTGCCAGCCATATCGGCGATAATTTCAGGAGTGCCTTGTCCGGAAACAATATTCCCTCCGGCGGTAGCCGCCCAGTTGTAGGAAAAATTGCCGGGTAAGGAGAGGTTGCCTACCAGAATGCTGCGTTGTGGCGACAAGCAGGTGAGGGGCTGTAAATTTCCGAAAGTCAGTGCGGGGGCAAGGGTGTCTTTCACAACCTGTGCCACATCGGTAGCAGTACAACCATTCGACTGGTTGGTCACGGTGAGCACATAAGTGCCGGCTTTGTCGATTAACGGCGTAGCCGTGTTGGCGCCGATGGCGATATGCCCATCGGCTGTGCTCCAGTTGTATCGGATATTTACACCGGTGCTGGATCCATTGGCATTCAGGTTGAGTTGTGCTGTATTGCAATCTAACTGACCGGGCGTATTGGCAACGGCCAGCACAACGTTGGCGCCGGCTTTTACAAACACACTTGCGCTTGCCGTGCAGCCATTTTGGCTGTTGGTAACCTGTAAAGTATAGGTGCCCTGCGCATTCACTACCGGTGTCAGGGTGGTGTCGCCGGAAACAATATTGGCGCCCGGGCCTGCCGTCCACAGGTAATGAAACTTAGGCCCGACAGACGAGCCTGCGCCGGAAAGGCTGATGCTCGGCGCCTGGCAGGTCAGCGAGTCGGGCGTAGCAATTGCGGCAATCGGCGGCGTATAGTCCGTTATGACCACCGTAGAGTCTTTGACGGTACAGCCATTGGATGGCCGCGTTGCCACCAGCGTATAAACGCCCGGGGTATTGCTGCTCACGGTAAGTACGTCGGTGGCTCCGATAAACGCGCCGCCCTGCGTGGCCGTCCATGCAAAAGTAGCGTTAGCGGGGTTGAGGCTCGCGGAAATGGAAACCGTATCCACGACACAGTTTAGGCGCAGGGTATCGGGCATGGTAATCGTCGGCGGGGCAATATTGGCCGTTACCAAAACGGTATCAAACGCTACACAGCCGCCTACGGTGTTGGTGACGGCGAGAATATACAAGCCGCCGGAGGCCGCAGTAGCATTGATCATATTGGTCGGGCCGGAAAAAGAGCCGCCGAGTGTAGTCCAGCTGTAGTTGATAGTAGATCCGGTGGTAGAGCCGGTTCCGCTCAGGGGGGCGGTGGTTTGGGTGCAGGTGATTGATCCGCCGGCTGTTGCGTTGGCGGTGGGCGGGTTGTTGGCCTCCGTTACGGTTACAAAGGCTTCAGCAGTACAGCCGGTTTGTGTATTGGTAACCAATAGGTTGTACTCGCCGGGTTCATTAATAACGCAGTTTTTATTATTTTCTCCCGAAACGATATTGCCGTCGGGTGTTGTCCATTGATATTGAGCAAAAGCGGTTTGGTTGGTGTTTCCGACCAAAGTAATGGTCGGGAAGCCGCAGCCCAGGGGCGGCGGCGGGTTAATCCAGGCCAGCAATTGATTGGGCGCGAGTGTGACTTGTACGGTAGCTGTTTTTTCACAAATGGTACCATCCGGCGCGGTAAAACTGACCGTAAGGGTATAAGTGCCGGGTTCATTAACCACCGGATTAAGGGTGTTTTCTCCGGAAACAATATTGCCGCCACCAGTATCCCAGGAATAGGTAATGCCCGGGCCGGTGCTGGAGCCGGTACCGTTCAGGGTTACCGTTGCGCCGGAGCAGGGAATGGTTACAAAAGTGGGGGCAGCCTGCGCGACGACATTGATCACATTGATGGTCACCTGATCACTTACCAGACAGGTAGGGGCAAAAACAATATCATCAATGGCAAAATCATTGCCGCTGGTAGCGGTGTTTTGATTAACGATACAAATGGTTGCGGTAGTGGATGCGCCGCTGTTCCAGATGGCGAAAAAGTTCTGCCAGGCACAGGTGGTAGCGCCGGGTGTGAATATCGGCCCGATGGTCGTTCCATTAATCGAAAACTGTAATTGTGCAGGCGAGCTTGAAATAACCGAACAAATCCACGCCGAAAAAACATATTGCTTGTTGGGGTCGACCGAAATGGTCTGGCACCACACATTTTGGTTGGGTACGCCGGCGCCATTGATTACCAACATATTCCCGCCGCCACTGGTATGGTCCTGACAGGGAGCAAAATTGGGGTGCGAAATCGCCGGACTGGGAATTACGTCGTAGGTGCCTTCCAGCCACAAATCGCCAGGGCTATAGTTGTAGTCCGAATCAAAACTGGAAGCGCCAGCTTCAAAATCGCCATTAGTAATCAGGTTGTTGCTGTAATCGGCTGCCCGTCCGGTGAGCGTATAGGTTGTTGTCGTTGTGACGTTGGCCGTCGGGGAGAGCGTGTTGGAGCCGCTCAGGCCGGCGGTTGGCGACCAGAAAAAGTTGAGAAAATCTCCCGAAATAGAGCCGTTTAGTTGAGTAGGCGTTGGCGGCGCACACAAATAAATGTCATCTCCGGCATCCACTTGTATCGGACACTGGGCCAACAGGAGTTTTCCATCAAAAAGAAGGAAGCCTAAAAACAGGAAAAAAGAGCGACAAACGCAGGTCATAACAAACGATGATTTAAGCTCAGCTGAAAGACAGTACCGGTCTTTGTCGTGGCGGGATGATTAAGCACATTTTCGAGCGTTAATGCATTTACGAACATGTGCCAAAAGGCCGATTTTCTGCACATTGACTGCATAGATGCAACAGTGGCCCAAAACGCTAACAAAAGTACGCGGTTTGTAAAACTTATTTTAAAAATTGTGCTGTTAGACGCCCACACGCCAAATAAGTATCGGCTAAAATTTAGTTTTTCTTTAATATTAAAAGAAAATTATACCTTTGGCCCCGGCGGTAAAATTCCATTTCGCCATTTCCCCCTTTTCTGCAATCCATTTTAATCCATCACCCACGCCGATTTTAGCTGCACCCTGCGGCTGGAACGGCTACAATTCGTATGTTTTTTTATGAAGCAACTGTTTACACTTCTTCTGATCATTATCGGCCTCGATGTGGTCAATGCACAAACAACCCTTTCCGGCCGTGTTACCGGCGAAAATGGCACGCCGCTGCCCGGCGTGAGCGTTTATGAACGCGGCACGTCCAGCGGTACCACCACCAATGCCGAAGGCTATTATTCTTTTCGCTACAGCAAGGAAAATGCCACCATCGTGTTCAGCTACGTCGGTTATGCTACCTACGAACAAGTAGCTGAAGGCCGCACACAATTAGATGTGACGCTTAAAACCGATGAGTCGCAATCGCTGCTGGATCAGGTCGTTGTCGTTGGTACCCGCCGCGCCAACCGCGTGCAAACGGAAACCCCGGTGCCGGTAGACATCATTAACGTCGGACAACAAAGTGTCACAACGGCCCGCTACGACGTCACTTCGCTGCTCAACTACACAGCGCCCTCTTTTAACTACAACAAACAATCCGGCTCCGACGGCGCCGACCATATCGACCTGGCAACCCTGCGCGGGCTGGGTCCCGACCAAACCCTCGTGCTCGTCAACGGCAAACGCCGCCACCAGACCGCATTCGTCGCTGTATTCGGAACCCGTGGTCGCGGCAATTCCGGTACCGACCTGAACGCCATTCCCGCAATGGCCATTGACCGCATTGAAATCCTGCGCGATGGCGCCGCCGCTCAATACGGCTCCGACGCCATTGCCGGCGTTATCAACATTATTCTGAAAAAAAATGTACGCCGTTTCAGCGCCGACATAGGCTACTCGGCCTACTACGACCCCAAGTACAACCCGGCGTTCAAACACGAACTCGGCCAATATGTACACGGCAATAAAGTTGATGGCAATACTTATTCCATCGCGGCCAACTACGGCCTTCCGATGGGCAAAAAAGGAGGCTTTTTCAACCTCACGGTCAATTATTCCAATATTGGTAAAACCTTCCGCCAGGAAATTGACGGCATACTACCCACCAATGTTTACCGCCGTGCCAATGGCGACGGCTCTATGCAGGGGCTCGGACTGATGTTCAACAGCGAAGCGCCCGTAGGCAGCAAAGGCATGACCTTTTATACATTCGGCAGCTATAACCGCAAGGAAAGCGACGCTTATGCCTTTACCCGTAATTTCTCCGCCCGTCCCGAACGCTTCCCTACCGATGCCAACGGCGACTATATTCCGGTAGAAGGCATCACCCAAACCGCTTCGGATGGCGAAGTGTATTTTAACCCGCGTATCCGCACAGAAATCCAGGACATTTCTTTTGCCGCAGGCCTCAAAGGCGGGAGTGCCGACAAACTTACCTGGGATTTGAGCAATACCACCGGGTACAATGATTTTCACTTTTTTGGCAATAAAACATTTAATGCAGGTCTGGGCGCCGGACAAACCAGTTTCGACGACGGCGGTTTTTCTTTCCTGCAAAACACCACCAACCTCAACCTCAGCCGCCTGTACCCCACGCTGCTGTCCGGGCTGAGTGTGGCATTCGGCGGTGAATTCCGTTTTGAAAATTACAAACTGTACGCCGGTGAAGAGGCCTCTTATCGCAACTATGATCCCGACAAGGCTTCCGGCGCACAGGGTTTTCCGGGGTATCAGCCCGGCGACGAAGCCGACGCCACGCGTTCCTGCGCCGGCCTGTATGGCGATGTGGAACTGGACGTAACCGAGCGTTTTTTGCTCGGCGGTGCGGTACGTATGGAAAATTACAGCGATTTTGGGTTTACCACCAATTTCAAACTGGCCTCCCGTTACAAAATCGCTTCCAATTTCAACCTGCGCGGGTCGGTCAGCACCGGTTTCCGGGCGCCGTCATTGCAGCAAATCAACTTTTCCTCCACCTTCACAACCGTACAGGGCGGCAATATTGCTGAAGTGAAAATTGCCCCCAACAACAACGCCATCACCCGCGCTGCCGGCATTCCCGAACTCAAGCAGGAGCGCTCCGTTAATGCCAGTGTCGGCTTTACCTGGAAGCCCCTGCGCGAGCTGACCTTCACGGTAGATGCCTATCGCGTACAGGTGAAAGACCGTGTGGTACTGAGCGGTCAGTTCAGTGCCGACGACAGCAGCCTCAATCCGGCGCTCACCAGCGCCCTGCAAAACCTGAATGTCAGCCTGGCGCAGTTTTTTGCCAATGCGGTTAATACTTCCAATAACGGAGTAGATTTTGTAGTGGACTATAACAAACGCCGCAGCAACGGGCATTTCCGCGCGCTCTTTACCGCCAACCTGCAAAGCATGAATATTGACGCGATCAATGTTCCGGATCGCCTGAACGATACCGAAGATCATCGCCTGACCTTCCTCAGCGATCGCGAACAGCGATTCATCCTTGCGTCGGCGCCGCCGGTAAAGTTTGGCCTCAACCTTGAGTATGGTCTGAAATCGCTCACCTTTGGCGCCCGCGTAACCTATTTTGGAGCAGTTACCCTCCTCGGATACGGTGAAAGCGGCCTCGGTATCAACCCGCAGGTGCCTACCGACGCCGATCCGAATATTTACGTGGATGATAAATATGTGTATGGCGGTAAATTGGTGCCCGACGTATACATCGGCTGGAAACTGAATAAAAACCTGAACCTGAATGTCGGTGTCGATAATTTCCTGAATATCCACCCCGACCTCGGTTATGTACCCGCTGCTGCCGGCTGGGCATTCAATAATGAACCCGCCGGTCCCTGGGATTCCGTTCAAATGGGCGGTAATGGCATGCGTATGTTTGCCCGCCTTGGACTAAACTTTTAACAGTTATCAGTGAGCAGTCAGCAGTGATCAGGGGGTAGGGGGGCATTTAATTTAATGTATTGCCTGTACATTCACTTCAAGAACAAGCATATCTTTGCAGAAGCAGCTCCCTGATAACTGCTGACTGCTCACTGATAACTGAAAAAATGGGTTTTATAGAAAAATACGCCGACTTGCTGGTTCAATATTGTGTTCAGGTAAAACCTGGCGACAAGGTTTTTATCAGCAGTACTTTGCTGGCGGAACCGCTTATTCGCGAAGTTTACCGCGCTGCTTACCAGGCTGGCGCAGCCCTGGTAGAGAGTGATCTGATGTTTGAACAACGCGAACAGCTATTCCTCGAATATGCTTCTGATGCGGCCCTGCAAACGCCGCCGCCTTTGCATTTGATGGCGATGGAAACTTTTGATTGCTACCTGCATATCCGGGCGCCATACCAAGTGCACAGCAACAGCGCGCTCACGCCCGAGCGCGCGGCCATGCGCCGCGAGGCAATGGCGGGCATCAACAAGGCTTATTTTGAACGCACGGCCACCCGCGCCCTGCGCCGCAACCTGTGCCAGTATCCGACGGAATCGGCCGCTTCGGTGGCCGGTATGAGCCTGGAGGAATATACGCAATTTGTGTTCCACGCCTGCAAACTTGATCAGCCCGATCCGCAAGCCGCGTGGTTGCAGGTACGCGCCAATCAGCAACATATCGTAGACCACCTCAACCGCTGCAAACAGGTGCGCTACCGCGTAGGTGACAGCGACATCGCATTCTCTACCGAAGGCCGCATCTGGATGAACTCCGATGGCCAGACCAACATGCCTTCCGGGGAGGTGTACACCAGTCCGGTAGAAGACAGCGTAAACGGCATGATTCATTTTTCCTTTCCCTGTATCTATCAGGGCCGGGAAGTGGAAGGTGTAACCCTTTGGGTAAAAGACGGTTATATCGAACGCTGGGAGGCTAAAAGCGGCGGCGATTTCCTGGATCAGATTTTTGCGATGCCGGGCGCACGGCGCTTCGGCGAAGCCGCTATCGGAACTAATTACGATATCCGGCAATTGACCAAAAATATTTTGTTCGACGAAAAAATCGGCGGAACCATACACATGGCTGTTGGTCAGAGTTATTTCCAGACCGGCGGCAAAAACGAATCGGCCGTACACTGGGATATGATTACCGATATGACCCGGGGCGGAGAAATCTGGGCCGATGGTGAACGAATTTACGAGAACGGCCGTTTCTTGATCTGATGATGAACAGCAAACGCAACAAGATATTTAATGACCCGGTGTACGGGATGGTGACTATCCCGCACGGGCTATTGCTTGAACTGATAGACCATCCCTACTTCCAGCGCTTGCGCCGGATCCGGCAAATGGGCCTCTCGCCCTACGTGTACCCCGGCGCCCTGCACACCCGCTTCCACCATGCCCTCGGCGCGCTGCACCTGATGCAGGAAGCCATTGAAACCCTGCGCTCCAAAGACGTGGCCATCAGCAATGCCGAAGCCGAAGCGGTTTCTGCAGCTATTCTGCTGCACGATATTGGCCACGGTCCTTTCTCCCACGCACTGGAGCACACACTCATCGACCGACACCACGAGGATATGTCGATGCATTTTATGGAAGCCCTCAACCGGCAGTTGGAAGGCCGCCTCGACCTGGCCCTTAAAATATTTAAAGACGAATACCCCAAGCAGTTTTTACATCAGTTAGTGTCGGGTCAGTTAGACATGGACCGCATGGACTACCTCAACCGCGACAGCTTTTTTACCGGCGTCAGCGAAGGTGTAATCGGTTACGACCGCATTATTAAAATGCTGGATGTGCATGATGGCCGCTTGGTAGTGGAAGAAAAAGGAATTTACAGCATAGAAAAATTCCTCATTGCCCGCCGCCTGATGTACTGGCAGGTGTATTTGCATAAAACCGGCGTAGCAGCCGAACAAATGCTGATTCATGCTTTGCGCCGTGCCCGAAAATTGGCCTCCGAAGGGGTAGAGCTGGAAGCACCCAAGCACCTGCGCTGGTTTTTGTACCTGCCTGCCGGCGCAGCCGTAGACGATGCCGAATTACTCAGTCATTTTGCTCAATTGGACGATAATGACGTCACAGCAGCCATAAAATACTGGTCGGAAGCCACCGACAAAGCTTTATCGCGCCTAAGCATCGGGCTGCTTGACCGGCGTCTTTTCCGCTTGGAATGGCATACGCCGGAATTGCCGATCGAACGGGTTGAGCGCTACAAACAGGCCGCACTTCAATACTTCGGGGCGGATATTGATCCCGACGATTTTATCTTTACCGGTAAGGCCAGCAATCAGGCCTATGACAGCAATAAGGAACAGATCGGTATCCTGTTTAAAGATGGTCGGGTACTGGATATTGCGCAGTGTTCGGAAGTGCCTTTGTATACGCAGGCCGTGACCAAATTTTTCATCTGTTATCCGAAGGAGTTGAGTAATTTAGTTTAAATTTTACATAAATATTATCCGTTTTTACGTTTTACCGACTTACTTTTGCGCGGCTTCTCCGAAGCCAAAGCCAAAACTGTATTACAAAACCGTTTCTTGAATTATGGGAAAATTTCATCTCTTGCTGCCGGTGTTTATCGGCCTGTCTCTTAGTCTTAGCGCGCAAAGCCCTGAGATTCCAAATGCTCGTCCGGGCAAATGTTACGCAAAATGTAACATCCCCGACCAGTACGAAACCGTTACCGAACAGGTAGTGGTTAAACCCGCTTCTACCCGTACCATCGCCGTTCCGGCCGAGTACGAAACAAAGTCGGAGCAACAAGTGGTAAAGGCGGAAAGCAAACGCATTATCACCATTCCTGCGCAGTACGAAACAATGACTGAGCGTGTAGTGGTAAAAGCAGCTTCCAAGCGCCTTGTAACCGTTCCTGCACAATTTGAAACTGTTGAGGAGCGCGTTATGGTTAAACCGGAAAGCAAACGCATCGAAACTGTTGCCGCTGTTTATGAAACTGTTACCGAACAGGTAATGGTTAAGCCGGAAAGCAAACGCCTCATCGAAGTGCCTGCTGTCTACGAAACCGTAACAGAACAGTACGAAATGGAAGCAGCTTCTACCCGTGTAGAAACCCTGCAACCCCGCTATGAAACCGTTACCGAGCGCATCGAAGTGAAACCGGCTACTACCAAATGGGTAAAAAAGAAAGCCGACGCCAACTGCCTTAGCGCCAACCCGGATGATTGCCTCGTATGGTGTCTCGTGGAAGTACCTGCTGAATACCAGACCGTTACCAAACGCGTCAACAAAGGTTGCGACGCCAGCGGTATTGCTGATGCCGGTTGCACCAAAACCATCACTATCCCGGCTAAAATGGGTACCCGCACCAAACGTGTGGTTAAAACACCCGCTACTACCCGCGAAGAAGTGACTGCTGCCGAATACAAAACCGTTACCAAACGCGTGGTTAAAACTCCGGCTACTACCAAAGAAGTAGTTATCCCGGCTGAATACGCAACCGTGAAAAAGCAGGTACTCAAAACACCCGCTACAGTTAAGGAAGAAGAAGTACCGGCTGAATACGCAACCATCACCAAACAGGTGTTGAAAGCACCCGCTACCACCCGCGAAGAAGTTATTCCGGCCGAGTACAAAGCTGTAACTACCCGCGTGGTTAAAACACCCGCTACTACCCGCACGGAGCCGGTAGCTGCTGAATACGCCACCGTTACCAAGCGCAAACTTGTAAAAGCCGGTGGTTTCACCGAGTGGAAAGAAGTACTCTGCGGCGATAAAGTAACCGGTTACACCGTTCGCCAAATCCAGGAAGCCCTGAAAAAAGCAGGCTACGATCCAGGCCCGAGCGATAACATCATGGGTACGCGCACCAAAGCCGCCCTCACGAAGTTCCAGCAAGACAAAAGCCTGCCGGTCGGCAACCTCGACTTCGACACGCTCAAAGCGCTGGGCGTAAACTATTAATCAGTGAACAGTCAGCAGTTATCAGTTAACAGTTTTGATCACTGATAACTGCTGACTGATAACTGATTCTATCCCGAATCTTGGTATTATGCCGGGATTCGGGATTTTTTTTCAGTGAACCATCACAGTATTCAAGGATAAACGTTTATTGAGCCGGGCCGACTTCCGACAAATTTTCCTGAAGATGAGCAAGCACAATGTTTTCAATACCATCGTTGCAGCGCGCAGGGTGTACGACCTGCAAATGACGCGTTTGTTAAGCATCGCCTTCCTGACGGCAATGCTGCTGGCCTCCTGTGCCCGGCAAGGCTCCCTTACGGGTGGCGTGCGCGATACCACACCACCGGCTATTGACTCTCTGCGCAGTACGCCCAATTTGCAAACCCGGTTTAAAGATCGAGCAATCAAGTTGTTTTTCAACGAATGGGTAACCTTGAACGATGTGCGCAACCAGGTACTCATTTCGCCGCCTTTGGCTACTTTCCCTCAAATCGAACTCAAAAACAAAAGCGTTACGCTGACTTTCGACGAGAAAGAACAACTGCGCGACAGCACTACCTACACCATCAATTTCGGAGAGGCCGTAAAAGACCTGCACGAAGGCAATGCCGCAAAAGACCTTCGTTTTGTGTTTTCTACCGGCGATCAACTCGACAGCCTGAGCCTGCGCGGCAACGTCGCAGATGCGTTCAAAGGCGAAGGCATTGAAAAAGTAACCGTGCTCTGTTATGATGTGTTTGGCGACAGCGTAATTCAGAAAGAGCGACCTTATTATTTCGCTAAAACAGATAAAAACGGGCAGTTTGCCATCCGGAATATGCGTGCCGGTACGTTTAAAATAGTGGCCATCGAGGAAAATCTGGCTAATCTGAAATGGGAGGGCCGCGATGAACGCATTGCTTTCCAGCGCGAACCAATAAGTGTCAGCGCCGACTCTCAGGCGGTGCTTACCTTGCGTATGTTTAAAGAAAATGCCCCTTTACGCCTGCTGGAACAACAGAAAAACCGATTCGGGTACCTTAAACTCGGGTATTCCTCCCGCCCCGAAAACATTGCGTTGAGCAGTAACGACAGTGCCGCCGTTTTTGTCACGGAAGTGCTGCCCGACTCGCTGCTCATCTGGTACAATCGGAGCAGCAGCGAAGCCTGGGAACTTTATGCCGGCAAAGACACCGTAGCAATCAAAAGCCTCGATCGGGATGCTTTTTTTGAAAAATATAAATTTCAACCCGCAGATGCTGCTGCTGCACCAACAAGTTCCCGCCGCGCGGCCTCCACACCAATCGGCCTGACGCCCGGCGCCGCGCCCGCGCCACCCACCAATCCACTGCGCGCCATTACACAGAACCCCGGCCGCCCGGCCATGATTCGCTTCAACAGTCCGGCACTGCAATTTGACACCAGTAAATGGTTGCTCACCCTCGACTCTCTGCCGTTCCGGGCTTTTAAAGTTGGCGCAGACTCCCTTCAGCCCCGCATGGTACGCCTCGATCTTGCCTGGAAACCCGGCGGCATCTATCAGCTTACCTTGTTTCCCGGCGCCCTGACGGATATTTACGGCATCGGTACACAAGATACCTTTAAGTACCAACTCAATGTGACGGGAGAAAAGCAGCTCGGTGGCCTGAATGTTGAATTGGAAAACTTAGTGCCGGGGCAATCCTATATTTTCCAGTTGCTCAATGGAACGACCATCGAGCAGGAGCGCAGTTTTAAAGCAGAAGCCGGGAGCAAGCGTTTTGAATTCCGGAGTTTGCCCACCGCCGCCTATTCTTATCAGGTTATAATCGACGATAATGCCAATGGCCGCTGGGATACGGGAAATTACTACCAAAAAATTCAACCCGAACAAATATTCAACAAAAAAGGCGAGGCCATCCGCGCCAACTGGGAGCTGGAGGCTGTTTTTGCAGTGCCGAAGTGAGCTTTAAATGCTTTTGCGCTGCGATACAACCCAGTGGTCAAAAAGCTTGGCGGCAATGGTGTCGAGTTTTTCGTCGTTGTCGTCGGCGCATTTAATGCCGGCCTGCCGCAAGGCATCAAGGTTTTTAGGACTTACATCGTCCATTTCCGGGCTTGCTCCGCCCAAATCGGGCATGATACGGTGGTATTGCTGTGGGACACCAAGGGTTTTGAAAAGTTTCATTAGTTGATAATCAACGGTTTCTGAAACCCCCGACATCATAATATCAATAATAGGCATAATCCATCGCAACAAACCCCAGCCGCGCGCCTGATCATAGGGGTAACTTTTTTGTATAGCCCCGGTTCCTATTGACAGGATAAACATTTTATCGGGTGCGAGTACTGCATATTGGTTGTCGCGAAGCACTTTCATGGCTTCAATGACGGCGCACATGGTGGGGTTATTGGCAAAAAGCCCCCCGTCTATGGTATGGTAGATAAACTGGCTGCCTGCTTCGGCGGTTGCCGGTGGAAAATAAGTAGGGGCGGCGGAGGTGCTGCGCGCTACCTGCCAGAGTTTAAAATCGCTGTTTGGTTTGGTTTCCGCGTCGTGGGAGGTGAAAAAGACCGCTTTGCGTTGTTGAATGTCGTAACTGGTGATCAGACAAGGTTTGATCATTTGGCTGAGCCTGATCTCGCCGAGGTATTTTTTGAGAATATCTTCTATGTTTTCGGAGCCGAATTTAGCACCGAGTATTCCGGAAAAGAAGCCAGGTAAACGGCCGGAGGTGGTTTTTTTGAAAATTTGTGGTCCGTATTCCAAATACATCTGTACTGCCTCCTCCGCGGTAAAACGCGGGTAGTTCGGGTCTGTTTCGCTGGGCGACAGCAGCATACAGGAAAGAATACCACCGGTGCTGGTGCCGGCAACGAGGTCAAAGCATTGTGCGAGGCGGATGGGGCGTGCGTCGGGAAATTCGGCGCGCTGTTTTTCCAACGCTTCATTGAGTTTGCGTTCCAGCGCGATCAGTACCTGCCCGGTAAGAATACCCCGGATACCGCCTCCGTCGAGGCTGAGGATGAATCGGAGATTGGATGTAGTGGTTTCCATAAGTATAGAATAAAAGGCAAATTTGGGTGTAAAAATTTATATTCCACATTAAGTAATCGTTTAGTCTGTTCAAATATCAATTTTCTCACAGCGCATACATAGCGCGCAGCAACACCCTAAACTGCGTGATGCGCAGGGTCGCCTGGTAACCGCCGGCGCCGAAAGTCGGGTCGGAAAAGTCAAGATCGGCCGTGTTGGCACCAGACATAAAGCGGGCACCGAGGCTCAGGTGCAGGCGCTTCAGTACCTCCGTGCGCAGGCCCAACTCAAGTAGGCTGTTGATATCGGAGCTGCGTTTCAATTCGTAACTATAGCTGTATCGGGGGGTAGAACCGCTGCTTTCCTTCGGATTGGAAAAGGCCAGTCCGAAACCGGCGGCGGCGAAGGGTTGCAGGCGTTTTTCCGGGAGGAAATAATAGCGCAGCACAATGCCGAGTTCTGTCTGGTTCTGCTGGAGCGTACTCGGAATTTTGCCGATGAAAAAATCTTCAAACACCGTATTGATCGTGCGTTTGGAGAAGGAAAGTTCGGGAGAGAAATAAAAACTTTTGTGGATGCGGAAGTCGCCTGCAACCCCGATCAGCAGGTTGCTGTAATCCTCGTAAGCGGCTACGTTTCCATTGGCTTTGGGCATGACAAAGGCATAGCCGGCTTGCAGGCCGAGCATACTTTGTTGGGCCTTGGCCTGTATGGCGCAAAAGAGCAGGGCCAGTGCTGCTGCCAGCATGCCGGTGTTGTGTTTTATGGACATATGGTAGGTAATTTTACTACGACATTTGCATGACCGTGCCACAAACCTTGCAAGTGCGCATTGCTTCATTGGCGGCGTACTCGGCAATGGCCGATTTGATTTGTGTGCCAATGTCTTTGAGCGTCATGTGCGCTTCATGCAAGGGGTGGTTACATTTTTCACAAAACCACAGCAGCTTGTCTATCTCGCCCGGGCGGCGGTGGCGTTCCAGCACCAGGCCAACGGTACCTGCCGGGCGTTGGGGAGAGTGCGGTACACGGGGCGGCAACAGAAACATTTCGCCTTCGCGGATATCAATGGTGTCGGGTTCGCCGGCTTCATTGATAATTTTCACCTGAATATCGCCTTCCAGCTGGTAAAAAAGCTCTTCGCCTTCTTCCCAGTGATAGTCTTTGCGGCCATTGGGGCCACCTACGATCATGACGATGAAGTCGTCATTTTCCAGGTATACCTGTTTGTTGCCAACCGGCGGTTGGAGCAGGTGGCGGTTTTCTTCGATCCAGGAGCGGAGGTTGAAAGGTTTTAGCATGGCAAGGCGTGTTTTAGGGTGACAAATATAGGGCGCTTCTCTGCTTACTTGCTGCAGTGCCCTGATGTTTTGTGAAATGGTCTTCGCTTGTGCCGACAACCGTTGGCGCGCTGCTTGCGTCAGGCATACATGCATACCACGAAAACAATATTAGCGATACTAATGGGCAGCCTTATCTTAAGCGGGCGACTGCTGGCGCAGCGCGGCGTTTTAAGGGCTGTTGACCGCGCTGATTATCAGTACTTTATTGCGCCGACGGGTTTTGTGCCGAAGCCCGGCGATCGTTTGTTCCGAAGTTCCAACATTGCGCTCAATCAGTTGCAATTGGTCCAAAATGGCGGCGGCATCCTCGGCATTGGTTTTTTGTTCCGGAAGCCGCTGTGGGCTATCGGGCAAACACATTTTCCAAAATTCCGGAATAGAGGCCCTGTTTATAATGTTGCGGCCGTATTTGTGGAAACTCCCGAAGACGATGAAAGGGGCAGCGATCTTGGTGCTGTGTTTTCAAGCGTCACCTTAGGCAATCGTCAAAAACACTTCAGCATTGGCGCCGGGGCTTTGGTGCTGGGCGCCGATCCTGCTCCAGGTGCACGGTTTCCGGCAATTCCTCTGGCGCTGACCCTCCATGCCAAAGCGCCTTTAACGAGCCATACCTTTCTGATGACCGAAAACTACATCCTCTGGCAGGAAGGCTCCTGGGGGATCGCCGGATTAAGCGGGTTTCGTTTCAGCACCAAACGTGTTGTACTTGACCTCGGTACGATGTTAATGATTTTACCCGCTGATTGGCAATTTGAAAGCCGGACCCGTTTTTGGGGGGGTGCGCCCATCGTAAACCTCCACGTTAATTTTTACCGAAAAGCAGTGGCGCCGGAAGCAGAGTAGATTCAGGCTGAAAATCCCGGATTTGCACAGCAAACACCCTATCTTTGTCCCTCCCTTTTTCGACAAATACGCACATGAAAAAACACAACTACTCCGCCGGGCCCTCCATTTTGCCGGCGCCCGTACTTAAGGAAGCCGCCAAAGCAGTGGCCAATTATCAGAACAGCGGCCTGAGCCTGCTCGAATTGTCGCACCGTGGTCCGGAATTTACGGCCATCATGGAAGAGGCCAACGCCTTGCTGCGCGAATTGCTCGAACTGCCCGACGGCTACCACACCCTTTGGCTTACCGGCGGCGCCAGTACGCAGTTCTTCATGGCGCCCATGAACCTGCTCGACGACGCGCAAACCGCTGCCTATACCGATACCGGCACCTGGGCCAATAAAGCCATTAAAGAGGCAAAGGCTTTTGGCAATGTGGAAGTAGTGGCAAGCTCCAAAGCGGATAATTACACCCATATTCCGAAAAAATTTAAAATGCATAAAAATGCAGCCTACCTGCATTTTACCAGCAACAATACTATTTACGGCACGCAATGGCATAAATTCCCGAAGGTGGATGCGCCGTTGGTTTGCGATATGTCGTCCGACTTTCTGAGCCGCCCTTTTGATGTAAAACCCTTTGGTTTGATTTACGCCGGCGCGCAGAAAAACCTCGGTCCGGCAGGCGTTACCTCGGTCATTGTACGCGAAGATATGCTCGGCAAGGTGCAGCGCCACCTGCCTTCCATGCTCGACTATCGCACCTTTATCAAGGAAGACTCGCTGTACAACACGCCGCCGGTATTCCCCATTTATGTGAGCCTGCTCACCATGCGCTGGATCAAGAAAAACGGCGGTTTGAAAGGAA
Organism: Chitinophagales bacterium; assembly: GCA_017303875.1. Classification (GTDB taxonomy): domain Bacteria; phylum Bacteroidota; class Bacteroidia; order Chitinophagales; family Saprospiraceae; genus M3007. Next base: position 102,981 of record JAFLBP010000017.1, read on the forward strand.
TACAGCGCCGCAACAAGGCCAAAGCCGCCCTTTTGTACAACGAACTGGATCAAAATCCCCTCTTCCGGGGCGTTTGCGCCAAAGAAGACCGCTCGCTCATGAACCCCTGCTTCGTCATGGCCGAAGGCTATACGCAACTCGAAAAAGAGTTTTCCAAACTTTGTGAGGAAAACGGCATTGTGGGCCTCAAAGGGCACCGCAGCGTCGGCGGTTTCCGCGCTTCCATGTACAACGGTATGCCCAAATCCAGTGTGCAGGTACTCGTTGACCTGATGCAGGATTTTGCCAAACGCAAAGCGTAGGTTTTGGAATGATGAACGATGAATGATGAATGATGAAAAAAATACAAAATATTGATAATCAATCAAAAATCAAGCATCAAAAATTCAAAATATTCATCATTCATCATTCATCATTCATCATTCATCATTATATAATTGATTTTGAAGGCGCGCAGCATAAAAACCGCCATTCACATTGAAGGAGTGGCCATTCCGGTGCTCATCCGATTGGAGCTGGGCGCCGGGCATTCGTATAGCATCAATGGCCGTAGCCTGCGACTGCGTTTGCCGGTGCATGCGAACACCCAACTGATTGAGCAGCACCTGATGCAGTGCCGCGACTGGGTGGAACAACAGGTTTTTCCAAAAAAACCGGCCCTGCGCGAAGCTTTTATGGGCGGTGCGGAGCGCAAAAGCGGCGATATACTTACGGTAGGCGAGCGCCAATACCGGCTGGAAATTGCCTTTAAGGAACAAGCGACCAATACGGCCCGTCACAAGTCGGGCGTCATTTTTTTACAGCTCAATCCAAAGCTCAATGCCTGGGAGCGCGGGCGCGTGACCAAAACCCTGCTTTCGCGCGTGGTCGCCCGTGATTTTTTGCCGGAAATAAGCGAACGGGTGCTGCGCATGAACGAACAAACCTTCCGCCAGCCCATCAGCAGCGTCAACCTCAAATACAATCATTCCAACTGGGGCAGCTGCTCCAGTCATGCCAACGTAAACCTCTCCACCCGGCTCTTATTCGCGCCGCGCAAGGTGCAGGATTATGTCATCCTGCACGAACTCGCCCACCTGCTCGAAATGAACCATTCCGACCGCTTTTGGAAACTCGTGGAGCAATATATGCCCGACTACCAGGAGCAGGAAAAATGGCTCAAAAAAAATCGGCAATTGTGTGATTTTTAGAAAATAAATCAAGCATGAAACCAGACATACAAACCACCGACGATGTAAAGGCGCTCATTGACCTTTTTTATGAAAAAGTGCGCGCCGATACGCAAATTGGCTATATTTTTAATGAAGTGGCCCGCGTCGACTGGGCGCATCACCTGCCCGTGATGTACAAATTTTGGGAATTTTTGCTCCTCGGCACGCCGGATGCCTACCGCGGCAACCCCATTGAAAAACATAATGAACTGCACGCACGCCACCGCCTAAAAGCCAGCGATTTTGAACAATGGGTGCTGTTGTTTAAAGCATCCGTCGATGAGCTTTTTGAAGGCCCCAAGGCAGAAGATGCCAAATTTCGCGCTTTCGCTATCGCCGAAACCTGGAAACCCAAGTTCGACGGCCCCTTCGCAAAATAATGCTTATGGAAAACCTGCAAACCCAACTCGAAGGCCTGCGCAAAGCTTCCGCCCTTCTGGCGCAGGTACCGGATACTACAATTCAGGCAGCACTGAATAGTTTGGCCGATCTTACCCTCGAACGCAGCGACCTGCTGCTGACCGAAAACCGCCGCGATCTGGAACGCATGGATCCCGCCGATCCCAAATACGACCGACTGCTGCTGGATGAAAAACGACTCGCTGCCATCGCCGCCGACTTGCGTCAGGTAGCATCCTTGCCTTCCCCTCTGGGCAAGGTGCTTTCGGAACACCAAACCCCGAACGGGCTGCATTTTACCAAAATAAGCGTACCCATTGGCGTCATCGGGATTGTCTATGAATCGAGGCCCAACGTGACTTTCGACGTGAGCGCCCTTTGCCTCAAATCCGGCAATGCGGTTGTGTTGAAGGGGAGCCGGGACGCGCATTATTCCAACCTGGCCATCGTTGCCCTGATCCACGAGGCGCTGGCGCCCTTTGGTTTGGCCGATACGGTGTTGCTCGCCCCTTCTGAGCGGGAGGCACTGGGCGAAATCCTGCAAGCCGACCGCTATATTGATGCCCTGATACCGCGTGGCGGACAAGGCCTTATTGATTACGTGCGCGCCAATAGCAAAGTGCCCGTTATTGAAACCGGCGCTGGCGTGGTGCATGTTTTTGTGGATAAAAGCGCAGATTTGCAAAAAGCCCGGGCCATTATTGAAAATGCCAAAGCCCGGCGCGTGAGCGTTTGCAACGCGTTAGATACCCTGCTCTTGCACCGTCATTGCCTGATTGACCTGCATTTTTTACTAAAAAATCTGGGCGCGCAGCATCAATGCGTCGTGTATGCCGATGCAGAAGCCTATGCGGCTTTGCAGCCCCATTATCCTGCCGACTTGCTCTTTCGGGCAGAAGCCGAACATTACGGCCAGGAATTTTTATCCATGAAAATGGCCGTGCGCACGGTGCCCGATATAGCGGCAGCGCTGGAGCATATAGCGCGCTACAGCTCCCGGCACAGCGAAGCCATTGTGGCCGAAGATGCCGTTGCAGTGGAAACTTTTTTGAACCGCGTGGATGCTGCCGTGGTATATGCCAATGCGAGCACCGCTTTTACCGACGGCGGGCAATTTGGCTTTGGCGCAGAAATCGGCATCAGTACCCAAAAACTGCATGCGCGCGGGCCTATGGCCTTGCCGGAATTGTGCGGTTATAAATGGGTGGTGCGCGGCACGGGGCAGGTGCGTTGAAAGGCCAGGCTTCTAATACTTTTTTAATCTTTTTGGCCAGAAAAAAGTGCAACATTTGCAGGAGAAACACCTTCTGCTGTAATCCTTGTACGAAGCGGGTTTATGAACAATACCGGGCAACGCTTAGCAAATAATTCAGGCTGTCGGGCTACCTTTACAACCCACTTTTGTCAAGGTCTAATTTGCTTTTATGAAAAAAATTGCCATTTTTTTGCTTTTCGCCCTGCCCATAGCGCTCCTGAGCTGCAAGCAGGACGACGCCTACAAAGCCAAGGCGGAAAACCCTGAATTCATTCATGCCGGCGTGCGCCGCACCATTGACATCATCCGGCACGATATTTTTGCCCCGCCCATCGCGTCGCGTATTTTTGCCTACACCTCTGTAGCCGCGTACGAAGCATTGGTGCCGGGATACCCGAATTATAAAACCATGGCGGGGAAGCTCAACGGCCTTAATCCCTGCCCGCAACCGGAAGCCGGGAAGGAATATTGCTATCCTTTGGCCAGTGCCAACGCACAGCTGATTACCGCGCGCGCGCTGATTTTTTCGGAAGAAAAAATTGATGAACTGCTGGCAGAAGTTACCAAGCAGTATAAAGAAATGGGCGTGCCGCAGGACGTATTCGATCGCTCGATGGCCTACGGTGAAGCCGTGGCAAAACACGTTATTGCCTGGTCTAAAACCGACAATTACGCCCAAACCCGCAGTGCCTCCAAATTTACCATCAATACCAAAGATCCCGGCCGCTGGCGTCCGACACCGCCGGCTTACGCCGACGGCCTGGAGCCGCACTGGGCTGAAATCCGCCCCTGGGTGCTGGATTCAGCCGGCCAGATCGATTCCGAACCACCGCTGTCATTCAGCAAAGAAAAAGACAGCCCTTTCTACAAACAGGTAATGGTGGTGTATGAAACCGTCAAAAACCTGACACCCGAACAAGAAGCAACAGCCTGGTACTGGGACGACAACCCGTTCGCTATGGAAGTAAGCGGCCACCTCGCTTTTGGTAAAAAGAAAATCAGTCCGGGCGGTCACTGGATGAATATTGCCAGCATTGTGTGCCGCAAATCCGGCTCCGATGTAATCCAGTCGGCTGAAACATATGTCATTGTAGCCTGTGCCATTGCCGACGGCTTTATTACCAGCTGGAATGCCAAATACAAATACAATGTGATTCGGCCGGAATCTTACATCAATGAATATATTGATGCCGATTGGTTTCCCTTGATTCAAACCCCGCCATTTCCGGAGCATACCAGCGGACACAGTACTGTTTCGGCCGCAGCTGCCGGGGTGCTGACCGCAAGGTTTGGTGAAAATTATGCTTTTACCGATAGCACTGAAGTAGAATTCGGCATTCCTGCACGCTCCTTTAACTCCTTTAAAGAAGCAGCGGATCAGGCCGGTATCAGCCGTATTTATGGCGGTATTCACTACGAGCAAGGCAACAAGGCCGGTGGTAAAAACGGTTGGGCTGTAGGGGAGTACGTTTATCGCAAATTGTCGGCAAAGTAACTTCGGCACGCACTTTAAGGCTACCTTTGCACTTTTTGCAATCCGCGCCTTGAGTCGTTTATGAAAATCCAGCAATCTACCCTGTTTGCCGTCGGTACGTTTTTATTGAGTCTTGTTTTGGCGGCCTGTGCGGCCGATCCGGCGCCCGTGGCGGCGCAACAGCAGGTGCAAGCGCCCGTTGTTGCGCCGCCACTTGTTTTAGACAGCGCTTTGGCGCGTCGGTTGGAGCGTTTTGATCAATATTTTACCGAAACCCTGCGCCTGCAAGGTGCGCCCGGCGCCGCCGTAGTGGTGGTAAAAGACAGCAATATTGTATTTTGTAAAGGATACGGCTTGCGGGCCGTCGGCAGCCGCGACTCCGTTAATGCCCATACCGTTTTTCGTATCGGCTCTTTGTCCAAAGGCTTTGCCGGGGTGCTGACCGGAGTTCTGGTGCAAGACAGCCTGTTTAAATGGACTGACCCCGTTGTGGAACACTATCCGGATTTTGCCCTGCGCGACAACAAACAGGCGGCTCGTGTCAACGTCATGCATTTACTTTCCCATACCAGCGGCTTGCCTTACCATGCCTATACCAACTTAGTTGAGGCCGGGTATACGATTCCGCAAATTGTAAGTCAATTTCCCAAGGTGAAATTATTCGGGAAGGAAGGGGAGACTTACTGCTACCAAAATGCAGCTTTCAGCGTAGTGGGGGAGGTGATGTACGCCGAAACAGGCAAAACCTATGAAGCGTTACTGACGGAAAAAATATTTCAACCAGCCGGAATGCGCGATGCTTCCGCCACTTATGAAGACTTGCTGGCTTGTACCGACAAAGCCCTTCCGCACAACCAGAGCGGCTGCTGTGGCTGGGTTTGTACCCCCATTTCGGAGGAATATTACAATGCTGCGCCAGCCGGAGGCGTCAATGCTTCCATTTACGATATGGGCCAGTGGCTCAAAGTATTGCTCGGGTTTCGCCCCGATATTGTAACACCTGCTACCCTCGACACCGTTTTTACGCCGCGCATCCGCACCGAACGGGAACGGCATATTTTCGGCCGCTGGGCACGGCACAAAGAATCCTGGTACGGATTGGGCTGGCGTATCCTGCGCCTCGACGACCGCGATTTGGTTTATCACGGCGGTTTGGTGAACAGCTATCGCGGCGAAATTGCAGTAGACCGAAAATCCGGCATTGCCGTCTGTATCCTTTTCAACGGGCCTACCGCTATGGCTTCAGACTGTGTACCGATGTTTTTTGACCTGTTTAAATAGGGTTTAATGCCCGCTGCCCCGCACCACCGGAGCGTCTGTTGCCGCCGGTTTGTATTTGATGAAAAATACTGAAATCGCCGCAAGCAACATCAGTACGCCGGCCAATTGCAAGGCATTTACCGGGTTGTTGCCTAACCAGCTTTCATAATACATGGGAATGGTGAAGGTTTCAATCAGCATCGGAATCACGATAAACATATTGAATATCCCCATGTAAACACCCGTCCGCTCTGGTGGAATACTGCCAGCCAGCATGATGTAAGGATTGCCCATCATACTGGCCCAGCTCAGGCCAATCCCGATCATGGGCAGGTACAAAAGGCTCTGATCTTTAATAAAGGGTATACTCAACATACCTATTCCGGCTAAGGAAAGGCAAATTGCGTGCAGGAGTTTGGGGCCCATTTTGCGCGCCAGCCCGGCCATTGCAAAAGCCGACACAAAGGCAATGGCGTTGTAAAATGCGCCGAGCGGCCCGGCCAGCAACTCCGCCTCCCGGAATTGAGGACTTGCAGGGTCTACCGTATCAAACAGCGACTTGGAAAGTCCCTTGGCGATATATTGCCAGTAAATAAACATGGCGTACCAGCTGAACAACATCATCGGCCCCATAAGCCGCATGGTTAATGGCATTTCTTTGATGGCCGAACCAATTTCCGCGAATACAGCAAAGGGGCCACCCGGTTGTTGCCTGATTTTGGCCTTTTCTGCTTCCGATAAAGGAATTTCTTTGGTGGTATACAAACTCCACATAATGGAGCCGATAGAAAATATAGCGCCAATAATAAAGGCGATCAGTGTAGTTGTAGGCAGTTTTCCGGTTTTTTCATCAATACCGATCGAAAATACATTGATGAGCAAAAACGGCGTCAGGTAAGAAAGCGTTTGCCCGAGACCCGTAAAAGCGCTTTGGGTCAGGAAGCCGATGGAATGCTGCTTCGGGTCGAGTTTGTCGCTTACAAATGCGCGATAAGGTTCCTGGGTAATGTTGTTGGCCGCGTCCAAAATCCATAAAATACTGGCTGCCATCCAGACGGTACTGCTAAAGGGCATGGCAAAAAGCGAGAGGCTGCACAGCACCGCGCCAATGAAAAAATAAGGCGTCCGACGTCCCCAGCGACTCAGGGTGCGGTCGCTCATCGCGCCGATAATCGGCTGCACAATAAGCCCGGTCATGGGGCCGGCCAGCCATAACAAGGGTAATTTACTTTCTTCTGCCCCGAGATAAGAATAGATCGGACTCATATTGGCCTGCTGTAAGCCGAAGCTATACTGAAGGCCGAAGAATCCGAAATTCATATTAAGGATTTGGGGCAATGTCAACAGAATTTTTTTAGTATTCATTTACCAGGCGATATAATGTTTTGTTTAGAGGCAAATGTAGCAGATCGAATTAGAGATGTTTGATAATAAGCTTAAATAAATTTTTCTCAGTGCGTTGGTGTCGCTGTTGCAGCTTTCAGGTATAAATCCCAATCGCTGGTTTTTAGCTCTTTTTTGATATATTTTTCCTGAAAATCCGCAGGTAGTGTATGGTTTCGGGCCACAATAATATAGTCCTGCCAGCTTTCCGGCGTGCGCAGGTAATGCCGTCCGTAGCGCTGGTACAAGGCCATCAGGGCGTATTCATTTTCCTGCATGTGTATGCCCACATGCGCGCGTGGCGGAATATGGGGCGCAATCACAAACAAATCTCCCAGATCGCGTTTAAATCGGGAGGGAATATTACCGAATTGTAGAACATTCCAAAACAGGATACACGCTGTTGCAAATGCCGGGAGCCATTTTAACCATTGGGGCGAGCGTATTTTCCGGCGCCATAATTCCAGCAGCGGCACAATCAGGGCGGCACAGGCCATCGCGATCCAGGGCGCACTCGGCACGGCATAATGCGCCGATTGGCGTACGCTTAACATGATTGGTAAAAAGGCAGAAATGCCTGTTTCAAAACAGAAAATAGCAGCCGACTGTACAGGCGCTGAAAAACGAAGCCGATAGCGCCAATAGTAAATTCCCCACGCCACAAGGGCGGGTATTATTCCCGGTAAATTGGTATTAAACACCCTTTCTGCAATAAAAAATCGCGAATCTACGGGCGTTTCACTGCGCTGTCCGGCCAAAGAAGCCAGTACCTGTCGGGAAAAATATTGCTCCAGAAAATGCCGGGCAGGTGCATACATCCATAAAGCGGCAAAGAAAAAAAGACTTGTCGCCAACAAAAGAAAGGAGGAGTGCCACCAGGCCCGCGCCGACTTTTCCCGGAATGCCAAACGGTAAAAAAAGAAAAACGCAAGCGGATATAAAGCGCCCGGCCCCTTGCAAAGCAATGCTGCCAAAAGCAATAATCCCGCGCCTGCCAGTGCCCGGTACTGCGTGCCCCGCGCCAACAATAAAGCCACGGCGCCCATGCAAAACAAATTCATCGTACACTCCAGCATATTGCCGGGATAACTCAGGTACACATCTTCATTGAGTACCCACAATATAGCCGCAAAAGGCCACCATGCCCGTAAGTCTGTCGCCGTTGAAAACAATTGTTGCCAGATTTGCCGAATCAGTCCAATCGTTCCAGCGACTGTCAGCGCACAATACAGCCTTTCCACCCAAAAATGATCCCCAAAAAGCCGAAACAACAAAGATTCCAGCCAAAGAGCCAACGGCGGATGCTCATAAAACTGTTCGTATAAGGCTTCGGAGTAAAAGGGTTTCCAGAAACTGCCCAGCCCTTCAGCCATATTCCGGGCGATGGAAACATAGGTCAGCCCGTCTATAAACATGCCATGCTGCACCAGTCGCCCGCCCATGAGGAGCAGGCAAAGGCCGATCAGTATAAATACAAGGCTGCGCATAGGAGCAAAAGTAAGCGCATATTCCGGAAAGTTTACGCCTTTTCCGAACAGCTCCACACTTCAATGCACCACCACCAAAGGCTCCACAAAACGCCGCGGGCCAAAGGCTTCGTAGTACAACTCGATGTAATACATGCCTGCGGGCCATTCGGCGGTAGGCAGTTCTATTCCTTGCGGGCCTTGCCAGTCGTCGAAGCCATACACCAATTGCCCGAGCGGGTTGTACACGCGCAAGCGCCCGCCGTAACCGGCCGCAAGGGCTAAGTAAGCGCGTTCATTGGCCGGGTTGGGGTGCAGGCTGATGCCTTGTTCGGGCGTCCAGGGCATAGCGCTTTCATAGCCGGGCGGTGGCGTGATACCCAGCGTATCGCATTGGCTTTCGGGGAGGTTATAGAGCTGATAAAAGGGGTTGTTGTTTAAACCAATAGCGTTAAATGAACCCAATGGCAAGCCGCGCTGAACAAAATCGCAGGCCGGTGCGGGCAAATCCGGCCGGTGGATGACATGAAAACTACTGACGCCATTTGCCGCGCAGATGTAAATTTTTTTATCAGGGGCCAGCATCATCCGGAAAAAATTGGTCGGAAAATTATCAATAAAACCATCGTAAACTCCGACGCTCACAGGTTTGTTGTTGCTCGATACCCAATCCATATCGTACTGTAACAACTCATTGAATGTATTAAAGTATAAATAGCGGGAATCATGGGAAAATGCTGCTCCAGCCACCTGAAAAAGCCCTGCTTTGTAACTTCGGATGTACCTGGGCTGGTAAAAACGGCCTGCACAGCGGTCAAAACGCATGAGCAGGACGCCGCCCTCGAAATTTGCATTGGTTCTTGCAAACCAGTTGCCATCGGGCGAAAAAACAAACTGATTGAATATCCCCATTTCTCTCAAGGCTTCGCCACCTACTTCCTGAAAAAAAGGCCCTTCTATTCCTTTGGGCGAGAGTAAAAACCGGATATAGGTATTTTTATCATTGGCACAAAACAACCACCAGTCGCGGCCATTGCCATGTCGCACAGCCGTAAACCCATCATCGAGCCGAACATCGGACATGTACAGCAGTTTGTTTTTCTCAACTACCCTCCCCAAGCCATTGTTGGCGCCCATATCCACAATACTATACCATAATTGAAAATGTTGCAGGACGTCGTCGCCATCGTAAAAATGAAACAGAAGATACAGATCTTTTTGCCCGGGCCAGGGCAAAGCCATAACACCCTGACTGGTCGTATATCCTGCCACAAAATCTGGATCAGCTGCGCATTTTGTCTGATAGAGCCAGCCCGGTGTATTTATTGAGTCTCCGTTTTCCATGGTCTGATGCAGCTTGTTGCTGATAAAACAGCCATCGGAGTAAAACAGCAGATTCCCGTCTTTATCCGACATCACGGAGGAGCCGAAAAGGCCGCCATTGATTTTATCAATTAACGACAGGCTTGCACTACTGTCTGTAAATGCAATCATGGTAGCATCCGGTCGGTTGTCTTTGGCATAAAAACCGGAAAGCCAGGTGTAATTGTATTTTTCCTGGGTAAACGCAACATTGCACAGCAAAACAGAGAAGTATATACACAGAAATACTCGCATAGGATGAATACATTTAAATATTTTCATGTGAAACAAAGGTAGTTAATTGCACACAACAGCATTACAGTATTGTAACACCTATCCCAGGATAGCTATTGCGCTCTTTTAGTTGTCTGGCGGTTTATTAACCAAAAAAGAAACCGCCTCAACTGCGACAGTTGAGACGGCTTCCTATTGTGTAAATCAGCAGGCCTTTAAATTAAGCCCATGATTTAGTAGCCAGGATTTTGCGTGATAACGCCTTCGCTGGTCAGTACTTCGCGCTGCGGCAGCGGCCACAGGTTGCGGAAGGTTTGCGTGATACCGATAGTCGACAGGCGGTTCAAACGACGCAGGTCGAAATAGCGGTGAGCGCCTTCGTGCGCAAACTCGAGGCGGCGCTCCAGAACGATGCGATCCAGAATAGTTGCCACATCGGTGCTGGTTTCAGCGCCGGAGTTGGCACGAGCCGTGATGACGTTGAGGTCTTCGAGCGCTTCAGTTACCTTGTTCTGTGCCAGGCGCGCCTCGGCACGAATCAGGTACATTTCAGCCAGACGCACCATAATCACGTTGTCGTCGCCGGCAATGCGGGAGTACTTCTGGGTTTTGTTAGCCAAAGAGCCGGCAGCAATAACATTCACCGGCAGGCGTACATCGCCGGCAGTATGTGCGGTACGCAAACCAGCAGAAGCCGAAACTTCATTACGGCCACCTGCAGAGGTGGGGTAGAAGAAGAACGCGATCTGATTGGTGTTGTTGGCGTCAAACTGGAGTTCCCAGATTGCTTCGCTGGAGTTTTTCTTCAGGTAGAGATCTGTGTACGTTGCGCCGGGCACTAAGGTGTAACCGCCGGTAGTGATCACTTCATTAGCAGCAGCTTCAGCAGCAGCCCACTCACCGCGGTACAGGTGTGCGCGGGCTTTGAGGGCCGTGGCAGCACGCTTGTTGAGGCGACCGGTACCTACAGCATTGGGCAGGTTGGCAATCGCATTGTCCAGATCAGCCAGAATGAAGGTCCAAACATCATCTTCAGTAGCGCGCGCCTGAGGTGCGGCGTCTGCCGGAGAGAGGGTCGGGCGTTGAATGATGGGCAGACCCAGGCCGCCACCTTTGTTGAAGCCGGTTTCGCTGCCACCAAAGTAGGAGAGCAGGCTCATGTAGTGGAATGCACGCAGGCAACGCGCTTCGGCAACAGCCGCAGCATTGTTGAATGCCGGGTCGCTGATGTTTGGCGCAGAAGCAATTACGTTATTGCAGCGGTTGATACCGGAATAAGCCTGGTTCCACATGTTGGTTACTTCCACGTTATCGGGCAGGATGGCCTTGTTGGCAATCTGCGCGAAAGATGGGAAAGTGCCGGTGTGGATCACGTTGTCGGTGTACAGGTCACCAAACAGGAAAAAGCGCAGGCCGTGGTAGTTTGGGCTTTGGAGGCTGTTGTAACAACCAACAAGCGCAGCATCTACGTCCTGACGGGTGGAAAAACCCGCCGCCGCATCGATCGCCGTAGGCGGCTCAATGTCAACATTTTTTTCGCAGGCGGGCAGCATCAAAGCCAGCACCAACCCGGAGAAATATAATCCAAATTTACGAATCATGATAAGGTTGCAGTTTTGATGGTTAGAAGTTGGCATTGATACCAAAAGTGATGGTGCGTGCAACGGGGAAGGTCAGGAAGTCTGTACCCGGAGCAGTGTTGGCAACAGCGCCGCTGCCTTCAGCAAAAGTGCTTACTTCGGGGTCGAAGCCGGAGTAGTTGGTGAAGGTCAACAGGTTCTGACCAGCAACATAAACACGCAGACCGCTCATTTTGATACGCTCGGTTACGGATTTCGGCAGGGTGTAACCCAGCGTTACGTTGCGGAGGCGTACAAAAGAACCATCTTCCAGCCAGCGGTCGGAAGTACGACGGTTGTTGTTCGGGTCACCGAATACGGCGCGCGGCATAGTGGTGCTCGGGTTGCTTGGCGTCCAGCGCTCGCGCACAGTAGCCAACTGACCAAACACGCTGTTCATACCTTCTGCGAAAGCGCGGTTGTTGTTGTAAATTTCGTTGCCGAATTGTCCCTGGAAGAAGAAAGAGAAGTCGAAATCAAGGATTTTGAACTCGTTGGTTACACCGCCGAAGAAGTCGGGCTGTGCGGAACCAATGATTTCCTGGTCGTCGGCAGTGATACGGCCGTCGCCGTTCAGGTCTTTAAATTTGATGTCGCCAGCACGGGTCAGCGCTACCTGATAAGTAGCACCTGCGCCGTATTTTTCCACTGCCGCAGCATTGAGGGCATTGATTTCCTCCTGTGTCTGGAAAATACCTTCTACACGGTAACCGCGGAAGCTACCCAATTCCTGACCTTCTTCAACCCAGCTGGCGAAGCCCGAAGCGAATGGGCTAACCAGGTCGGTGATTTCGTTCTGGAAATAGGAGAAGTTGGCATTTACGCGCCAGGAGAATTTGTCTTTCTGAATGGCGTCGATACCCAGTCCGAGGTCGATACCGGTGTTTTTCATAGAACCTACGTTCTCGGTTACGCCGGTGAAGCCGGAGGAACCGAGAACGGACGGTTCAGGAGCAGGTTCTCGGTAGTGGCCTGATACCATTCTACGGAGAGGTTGATGCGGTTGTTTACGAAACCGAGGTCGATACCGGCGGTGAGGTCGGAACGCTCTTCCCAGGACAGGCCCGGGTTACCCAGCTGTGTGGGCGCCAGACCAGCAATCTGGTTGTAGTTTGCACCGGCAGTGATGAGGCCGCGGGATGCGAAGTCGCCGATGTTGGCGTTACCGCGAACACCCCAACCCACTTTAATTTTAGCATTCGACAGGAAGCCGATACCTTTCATAAAGCTCTCGTCGATCAGGTTCCACGCAGCAGATACGCCGGGGAAAACACCATAGCGTTTGTCGGCGCCGAAACGGGAAGAACCGTCGCGACGAACAATTGCGGAGATCACATAGCGGTCGTCGAAAATGCCGAAGTTGGCACGCAGGAATTGCGAGTTGATACCCCATTCGCTGCGGTTCGACTGGATGTCCTTTTTAACCGAAGCGGCGTTGAGGGTGCGGATGGTGTTGCCGGGGAAGCCTTCACCCTGGGTGAAGATCGATTCAAACTGGCTGTTCTGGAAAGAAACACCGCCGAGCAGGTCGATCTTGAAGTTGTCCATGCTGTACTTCCAGTTCAGCACGTTTTCGTTGATCAGGTTGAAGTCGCGGGCATACGTTTCAAAGCCCTGACCACGCACACCGGCGCCGGCGTTGGTGGTGTTGGGGTAGAAGCGGTGTTCGCGATAGGTGAGGTTATCTGCGCCAAAGTTGGTGCGGAAGCTCAGACCTTTGATGATAGTCCATTCCAGACCAGCATTTACGAGCACGCGATTTTCCGGGTTGTCGAACGTAGGTTCGATGGCTGCGGCAATCGGGTTTTCTACCGAGGAGTTCGGGTCGCGACCGTAAGTGCCGTCGGCGTTGTAGGTCGGGATGTGTGAACCAAGCAATACAGCAGTAGAAAGTACGCCGTAGATGTTGTTATCGTTGTTGATACGCGTGCTTTTCGACTGGCTCAGCGAGGAGCTGAGGGTCAGTTTCAACTTGTCGTTGATATAGTTATCGAGGTTGAAACGCGTAGTAAAACGATTGAATTTAGAGCCGATAAGGGTACCTTCCTGGTCGAAGTAGTTAGCCGAAACCATGAAGCGCGTACGCTCTGTACCGCCGGAGAAAGAAAGGTCGGCGTTGTACATCGGCGCGGTGCGGAATACTTCATTTTGCCAGTTGGTATTGGCAACGTTGTTGGAGTCGGGGAAAAGAATGCCCTGACCGCGGTTGCGGCGTGCTTCGTTCACCAGTGCCGTGTACTCAGTACCTGTCAGCGGCTCCAATTGGCGCCATGCTTTTTGGTTGCCGTAGCTGGCGTTGAAGCTCACTTTGGTTTTGCCTGCCTGACCGCGTTTGGTCGTAATCAGCACCACACCGTTGCTGGCGCGCGCGCCATAAATGGATGCGGCGGCAGCATCTTTCAATACCTCGATGGAGGCGATGTCAGACATGTTAATGCCTGCCAGTGCGTTGGTGGTTTGGTTACCGGTACCAAGCTGGGCGTAGCTGCCCGTATTGATCGGAATACCATCGATTACATAGAGCGGTTGGTTGCTGGCCGAGATCGAGGATGGGCCGCGAACGCGAACAGATACCGCGCCACCGGGAGTACCGGAGTTGCTGACTACCTGAACGCCCGGCGCCTGGCCGGCAATTGCGGCATCGATATTGGCCACCTGAAGGCGGTTAATAGCATCGCCGGTGATTTTGGAAACAGAGCCGGTCAGCTCTTTTTTGGTTTGTGTGCCGTAACCGACGATCACCACGTCTTCGAGTACGTTACCGCTCTCCAATACGATGTCGATGTTGGTACGACCATTGACAACAATTTCCTGGGATTTATAGCCCGTGTAGGAAACCATCAGTCGGGCTGCGCCATCGGAAACGCTGATGGAAAAGCTGCCGTCGGCGCCGGAAACGGTTCCGGTATTAGTGCCGGCCACTTTGATTGTGGCGCCGGGCAGACCGCTGCCGTCGGCAGCGTCCGTCACTGTGCCACGTACCTGCAATTGAGCCCACAAAGAGCCCCCAAGCAGGAACAACAACACAAGTGTAGAAAGAAGTCTCTGCATAGATCAGAAATATTTGAATTGGTTAAGAATGTTTCACGATTAAGAATGAAGGAAGCCTTCCGAGAGCAAAAGTATAACTTTTGTTGAGTTAATCATTTTTTAACCCAAATTTAAGCTTTTATAAATCCTTAGACAGCAATAATTGTTCAAGAGGTTGGGGGGAAAATAAAAGACGCCTTTCCGGTCTTACGCCGATATTAGTGTGTGTGCGGTTTTTTTTGCGCCAATATTTTTTTGTAAGATATTGAAAATCAGGATAAACAGGTTTTTATGTGCAAATTGGAGTAGCCAAAAAACAAAACCGCCCCGGCAACATTTTGCCGGAGCGGTTTGCTCGTTTTTTCGTAGTATGTCTATGGTCAAATGTTCCTTATTCCTGCTCGGCAGTAGCCATTCCGGAAACTTCTTTCACGCTAACGGCGCTCCAGTCGATTTGGTCGGGGTTGCCAGCCATGAGCAGATCAATGGTCAGTTCCTGTGTTTTTTCTTTACCGGCTACGGTTACAGAAGCTTTCAGATCGGCGCTGATGTTGGCAGTTACTACAGATTTCTCGTTGATGCCGGCTACGAAGTTGGTGGCGATGTAGTTGCCGTCTTTGTCGTAAACCGTGATGCTGAGGGTACGCTGTGTGTTGGTGCCGCGAGCGATATTGTACAGGAATGCGTAGAATTGTTCGGTTTCAAAAACTGCTACCGGCTCCGGGCTAACCGGCATGCGGCTGAACTGAGCGCTGCGCTCAAGTTCGGGCAGGTATTCGTAGAATTCCCAGCCGAGGGGTTCGCCAACTGTCGTTACAGTAGCGTCGAGGGCGTCGGCCTTAATTTCGTAAGGCAGGGTAGCTGCCTGAAACTGAGCCAGGAAACCCTGGAAACCTGTTGCTTGTGCGCTCAGGTTCTGTGCGAAGATGCTTGCGAAAGCAAGGAGAAGTGCCGGGATTAAGATTACTTTTTTCATTGTGTGGATCGGTTTTGGTTGTTGGTGTGTGTTGATTAAAGTGTGGTTGATTTTGCGGTCAGCTTTTCGTTGTTTAAGCGTTCTGAATTACTTATTCCAAAAGGCTTGCCAAAAATTCACGGCGTGCCGTTTTTTTGAAAATATTTTTTCAGAAAAATGAAATTTAACCATTTAAGGGTACAAATTTCGAGTAAACGGCGATTCTGACGCGTAAACGGTTTTTCGGTCACATGGTTTTTCAGGAAGGAGATCGGATGGTTTTCATAAAAATCGGTAGGTTTTGAGATGAGGGATTAAAGTCGCGCGGCGGTACCCATAGCTACCCGGCAGGTTCAGCACCGGCGCCGCACGCCTTGTATAGTCGTATATACGCTTTGGATATTAATGGCAGTTTTTGTTCAGGTGAATGAATTACTTTTGCATTCATTTTATCTTCAATTCACCCCCAATGCCGGCATCCATGCAACCGGCGCCATTATCAAACCCTGCACTTTTTTCGACAGGGAATTTTTAAATCCGTTTAATCTGGATCCAAAATGCTACAAAAACGCATCCTGCAGATCTTTTCCGGGCTTATCGTCGGCGCCTTTTTGGCCCTGGCAGCCTGCTCTAAAACCGATTTTGATAAACTGGAACTCGAAGACCACTCCTCAGAGTTTGCTTTTCCGCTTTTCAGTACTACGCTCCGGCTCGACGACCTCATGTTTCGTATCCTTAATGATACGCTCTCGGGAGATACGATTTTCGTGAACCCCGATAATACCATGACGCTGTTCTACACCGGCAACGTGGCCGAAAAACCGGCCAGCGATATTTTTAACTTCCTGAAAGAAGGCATCGTCCCACTCAACGATACCACTTTTACTTTCCCCTTCGACAGCCCGGATTCGGTAAGCATCAAACGCGCCAATATTAAAAAAGGAACAATCGGATTAGTGGTGTTCAACAGCACCGGCGAAACGCTTACCATTAATTTCGTTATTCCGCAGATGACCAAAAACGGCGTCGGGTTCAGGGAAACCTTTATCGTCCCCTCGCACCCGACAGATGCCTACACCACTCCGCGCATCGACCTGACGGGCTACCTGCTGCAATCGGAAACCAATGAACTGACCTTTAAATATGAAGCCTACCGGCCCAATGGCGATCGGATAAAACTGCCGCCCACGGCTTTCGGACTGCCGGGTGTAGTGGCCGGTTTTCAGGAATTGGAATTTTCCTATCTTCAGGGCTACTGGGGCTACTCCACTTATGAACTGACCCGCGACGTCATTGAAATCGACATCAATCAGACGCAGCTTGATGGCAACGTGAAAGTGAAAAACCCAAGGGTAACCATGCGCATCGCCAACTCCTGGGGCTTTCCCACCCGCGGCGTTATCCGCTACCTCAGCTTTATCGGTCAGAACGGGGAAGAACTGGAATTGAAAAGCACAGCTTTTCAAACCGACAGCTTTGATTATGTGGATTTCGATTATCCCAAATTCGGGCTTGGCGAAGTCGGGCAAACCAAGTACACCGATATTACCCTCAATGAAACCAATTCCAACATTGCAGAAATCTTTAACCTGCAACCGGTCAAATTGGTCTACGAAGTAGACGGTATCGCCAATGCGCAAAAAGATCCTTCTATTGTCGGTTTCCTGACCGACAGCAGTACCATCAGTCTCAGCATGCGCGTGGAGCTGCTGCTTGAGGGCAGCGCGCAGAACTTTGGCGCCGAACAAACGCTGGACCTTGATTTCGGGGAGTACAGCAGCCTGGATACATCAAAAATTGAATCGGTGGAGTTTAAATTGGTTGCTGAAAACAGCACGCCCATTTCTACCGCCCTGCAATTGTACTTCCGCGATGAAAACGGCAATAATATCGACTCGCTCTTTACCGGTGAAGCGCGCCTGATTATGGAAGCCGCCGCCGTCAACAGCGAAGGTGTCAGCATTGAAACCAAACGCACGGAAAATTTCATCAATATGGATGCCGCGCGTTTTGAACGTATCCGGCAGGCCAAAACGGCTTTCCTGAAAACCGCATTTACCACCACACAAAACGGTGAAATTCCGGTCAAGCTCCTGGCAACCAACCAAACCACGGTTAAAATGGGCATCAAGGTAAAAACGCGCTTTTAGCGTTCGATTCGGTTTTTGTTGACCTTTTTGTTTTTCTCAATTTCGCAAAAAATATGCTCAGATATATTGTTTTCAGCTTTTTCATGCTCGGCGCTCTGAGCGCTGCGGCACAACAGGAGTTGATGCTGCATACGATGCCCGACTTGTGGCATGCCAACAGCATTAACCCCGCATTTTTTCCTAAAGATAAAAAAGTAGCCATCGGCCTGCCGGGCTACAGCCTTGATGCGGCGCACAGTGGCAAACTCAGCTACAATGATTTTCTGGTAAAAGACGGCGACCGCACCATACTCAGCTTCAGTAATGCCATCAGCAAACTGGAACAGGAAAATGAAGTTTTTGCAGATCAGCGCATTGAAACCCTCTCCCTGGGCCTGCGCTTTGGCAAATGGGCCGTTCAGGCCGGCCATGCCAACCGCCTGAATGCTTTTATTGCTTATCCCCGCGACCTGGCGGAGGTGCTCTGGAATGGCAATGGGCCGTATGTCGGACAAAGCAAAAACCTGGGGCTGCACATGAATTTTTACGACTGGAACGAATGGAGCGTGGGAATCAGCCGGCACAGCGAACGGCTCAGTCTGGGCCTCCGCATTAAGCTGCTCAACGGCGTCAGCACCTTCCAGACCGATGCCGATCACTCCCGCGCAACGGTGTACACCGATCCGGATATTTATCAGTTGACACTTCAAACCGACTACGGATTCTATTCCTCTTCCATCATCAACGCCATTGATACTTCCGGGCTTGGTTTTGATATTGACGTAGATGACGTGGCGGCCAAGCTGTTCAGCAGCAATACCGGAACGGCGTTTGATTTCGGGCTTGAATTCCGGCCTACCAAAAAGTTGAGCATCAGCGCCAGCGTATTGGATATGGGCGGCCGGATCAACTGGAAAGAAAATGCCGCTTATTTCCGCAGCGAAGGCACCTATACTTACAATGGTGTGGTGTTTGAAGGCGCCGGTATTATCAGCGGTACCGATAGCTTGGACTTCAACCAGCAACTCGATACGCTGAATGATATTTTTAAATTTAACAAATTTGCAAGGGAGTACCGCACGGAAATGCCACAGCGTTTGTTTGCCGGAGCTACCTATCAGTTGAACAAGCGCTTTCAGGTGGGGGTGAGCGTTTTTGCGCAAAATGCCAATAATGTACGCCGCAGTGGCGCGGGCGTTTCGCTGCGCTGGCAACCCCTGCGCTGGATCTCCGGCGGCATAATGTACAGCGTCAATAACCGTTCTGCGGCTAATCTGGGCCTGCATGTGGCCCTGAAGCCCGGCCCGGTACAGTTGTATTTTGCTTCCGATCATATTCCCGCCGTTTTTAACCTGCGGGGACAGCCGGCGGCAAACCTCAGAATGGGCGCCAGTATTGTTTGGTAATTGGGTGTATTTAGAGCTTGTAGCCGATTGATGAAATCCCGAACAAGCTTTTAGAAAAAAATGCGTCATCCGGAGTTTTCGGATGACGCATTTTTTTAGGCGAAAGCAGTCGGCACTTTATTTTTTCACCTGAATCGAATCCGGTTTGGCCGGTTCCACGAAATAAATGATGCGGGTGAGCCATTTACTGGTATCCGGCTCCGTGATGGTGTCGGTGTGGTACTCCTCAATGATGGGCGGCAGCATTTGCAGCTTTTTCTCAGTCATATAGAGATCCATGGCATAATGTGCGCGGCCGGTTTGGGAGTAGTGGCCCAGGAAGTCGATGCTGATGGCTTTGCCGCCACCGACCCGCCAGATGCCGGCGCTGTCGGCCTCGCTGATTTTAGCTGTTTTTTCCAGGGGATAGGCTGCGGCTGTTTCGGTTTTGCCGTTTGCCCAGGTCCAGAACAGGCCGCTGGGCGGGCCGAAGGAATCCAGTTCGTATTTATCCATAAGATCCGACACCTTAATAATATGGCGTCGGTAGAAATCCATTACGGCGAAAGAGTCAATGGTGTCGCGGAAGCCGAGGTAGTACTTGACCGGTATTTCGAGTTCTTCCACTTCAAGCCCGTTGTAGCGCTTACGCACCAAACGTTCGCAGCGTTTTTTGAGGTTGCCGAGGCCGCGTTCGAGGTCTTTGCCGATGGCGGCATCCATATCGGTGAACATGGAAAGGCCGTTCCAGGGGAAGCCGACATGCATATCGAATTGCCAGGTGACGTGGGTCAGGGAATCCTCTTTTGCATTGAGCCAGATTTTTTCGGGAGAAACATTGTCCCAGGGTTCCATGCGATGTACTTCAAAACGCAGGGAATCGGGGCTTGCCATCACCAGCGTTCGGCGGCCTTTACCGACATCTTCGTTGCCTTCCCAGTCGTAAGTAGCGCCCACCTGGCCGTCGTTGGCGCTGATGCTGACGCGCATGTTTTCGTCCAAACCGGCCCAGGGCGACCATTTATCGTGGTTTTTAAACAGGCGCATTTGTTCGTAAACCACCTCGCGCGGCGCCCTGATTTCTATGGTGCGCTCGATGAGGTAATTTTTTTTGGCAAAAAGGCCGAGTGCGATTACCAGTACGGCAATGCCTCCAACGGTATACAGTAAAAACTTCAGAAATTTATTCATTGTACAGAAAGGGCAAAAATGAGCCACAAAGGTAAGCAGGAACGATGAACGATGAGCGATGAACGATGAGTGTTTTTGTGTTTGAGTGTTTGGGTGTTTAAGGGTTAAAGGATGGGGCGCAATTTCTAAAACACTTAAATACCAAAATACTCAAACACAAAAACCTTCATCGTTCTTCTTACATTTGCCATCCATTTCAGCAATCTTGTTTCTTTTTATGCGTCAGATTTTACTGTTTTGCCTTTTTGGCTTACCGGCTTTTGTTTTTGCACAGCCCAATATTTCCATGTCCGATGCCATTTTGAAAGGCCGGACAAGTCTTGCGCCATCCAGTTTGCGCCAATTGCAGTGGATACCCGGCAGTACGCAGTTTTCACATGTCAGCAATGGCAAAGTTGTACGGGTAAATGCGGCTACCGATCAGACGGACACGATGGATCTGCAATCTAAGCTCAATGAGGGTATGCCCGGGCTGGGGCTTAAACCGCTGGAAGCATTGCCTGCCTTTACCTGGCTGAGTGCTGATAAACTTTGGTTCCAGACCGGCAAAGAAATCATCACCTGGTCGGCAACAGGCGGTATGAAGCTTGAAAATCAGTTTCCTGCCGACGCCGAGCACCTCGATATTCACGCCGCCACTTATCATGCCGCCTACCTTGTGGGCGAAGAACTGCGCATCAGTACTCCGGCCGGCGAGCAAAACATTGTAAAAAGTGAAGGCCCCGGTATCAAGTACGGTACCAGTGTGCACCGCGATGAATTTGGTATTTCAAAGGGCACATTTTGGAGCAATGCCGGTAAAAAATTGGCTTTTTACCGTATGGATGAAAGCATGGTGACGGAATATCCGATCTACGTGCTCGACTCCATGCCCGCGCAGGCACGCATGGTCCGCTATCCGTATGCGGGCGCCAAAAGCCACCACGTGACCATCGGCGTATACGATCTGAATACCGGGAAAACCATTTACCTGCAAACCGGCGTACCCCAGGAACAGTACCTGACAAATGTATCCTGGTCGGCCGACGACCGCTATATCCTGGTGGCGGTGCTTAACCGCGAGCAAAACCACTGCAAGCTCAACCGCTACGACGCCGCTACCGGTGCTTTTATCGGCACCATTCTGGAAGAAAAATCGGATAAATGGGTGGAGCCGGAAAACCCTGCGCAATTTGTGCCGGGCAGCAACAGCCAGTTTGTGTGGCAAAGCGAACGCGATAACTACAACCACCTTTATCTCTACGACATCAACGGAACGCTCCTGCGCCAACTCAGCAAAGGCGCCATGCCGGTAACCCGTTTCTACGGATTTTCAGCCGACGGCAAACAGGCCTTTTATCAGGTAGCCGACGAAAGCGGCCTGAACCGGCATTTGTACGCCGTAAACCTGAAAACCGGGGTGCTGGCCAAGCTCAGTCAGGAAGAAGGTACGCACAACGGCATTTTCCATCCGCAAGGCGAGTGGGTGCTTGATAATTTCTCTAATCTCGAAACGCCGCGCCTGATTTATGCCTTTAGAAGTGAGCGTCCGGACTCCCGGAAAATCGTTTTTGGCGCTAAAAACCCCTTGGAAGGGTATAATCTCGGCCTTACGCGTATGGTAACACTGCCTTCTGCCGGCGGGTTTACCTTGCAGGCGCGCATGATTTTGCCACCCGATTTCAGTGCAAGCAAACAATATCCGGCCATCGTATACGTCTACAACGGCCCGCATGTACAGATGGTGACCAACACCTGGCTCGGCGGCGCCGAACTGTGGATGCACCACATGGCTCAGGAGGGTTTTGTGGTTTTTGTGCTGGATGGTCGCGGCTCCTCCAACCGCGGTTTGTTGTTTGAAAACGCCATTCACCGCCGCCTCGGCGATGCAGAAATAGAAGATCAGCTCATCGGTGTAAGTTACCTCAAAGCACAGGGCTTTATCGATCCGGCGCGCATCGGCGTATACGGCTGGAGCTATGGCGGCTTTATGACCACCAGTTTGCTCACCCGTCCAGAAGCGGCCGGCGTGTTCAAATGCGGCGTTGCCGGCGGTCCGGTGATCGACTGGCGCATGTACGAAATCATGTACACCGAGCGCTATATGGATACGCCGCAGGAAAACCCCGAAGGCTACAACAAAAACAGCCTGTTCAACCATATCGATAACCTGAAAGGCCGCCTGCTGATGATTCACGGCTCTTCCGATGATGTGGTGCTCTGGCAACATTCCCTGCGCTATATCCGCGAGTGCGTGCGCCGTGGCAAACCCATTGATTACTTCGTGTATCCGGAGCACCTGCACAATGTTATGGGTAAAGATCGGGTGCATCTTTTTGAGAAAATCGAGCGCTTTTTTAAGGAAAACCTTTGAGGAATGCGGAGTGCGGAATGCGGAGTGCGGAATGAGTTTTGAATTTTTAATTTTAAATGCTTGATTTTTGCTGCGCAAAATAATTTTTTCCGCATTCCGCATTCCGCATTCCGCATTCCGCATTCCGCATTCCGCATTCCGCATTCCGCATTCCGCATTCCGCATTCCGCATTCCGCATTCAAATATTTTCAACGTGCGTTTGTTATTAATCGACAACTACGATTCTTTTACGTACAATTTGTACGATTATCTCTTGCAAACGGGGGTTGAATGTATGGTGCTGCGCAATGACGCTTTTGAAGTGGCGGATGTTAAAGGTATGGATGTGCGGGGCATCGTTTTATCGCCTGGTCCGCGCCGGCCTGAGCATGCGGGCTGCATGATGGCCGTGATTGAGCAGTACCACCAGCAATTGCCGATGCTGGGCGTTTGTCTGGGGCATCAGGCGCTGGGTATGTTTTTTGGGGCGACCCTGCATAAAGCATCGGTTCCGATGCATGGCAAAACGAGTGTGGTCCGACAGGAGGGACATGAAATGTTTGCGGGTATCGACCGGGAGTTTAGTGTGATGCGCTACCATTCGCTTATTTTAGACCTTGATCCGGAGGGTGAATTGCTGCCAACGGCCCGGAGTACCGATGATGGTACACTGATGGCGATGGCGCATCGGGATTTGCCGCTTTGGGGGGTGCAGTTCCACCCGGAGTCTTGTATGAGCGAGGGCGGTTTGCAGCTTTTACAAAATTTCATCAAAATTTGTTGAGGATGATACTGATACTTTACGGGCTGCTTTGTGTGGCCAATATTCTGTTTGACCAGATGGGTTTTCGCGAAGGCGTCTTGTTTACCAAGCCTTTGCTGATGCCGGTTTTGGCCACCTGGTTTTTGCAGCAGAGCCGGCAAATACCGGGCGCTTTCCGCAATTTCATCATCGCTGCCCTGCTTTGCTCCACTGCCGGCGATGTATTGCTGATGTTTGCGCATGGCGAAGGCGGTGCCTTGTATTTTCTAATGGGCTTAAGTGCTTTTTTATTGGCTCACCTGTTTTACATCGTTTCATTTTTTCGTTTATTAAAAGGAAAAACAGGCTTTTTGAAGGCAAATCCTTTTTATTTTTTGCCCTTTTTGCTCTACCTCGCGGTCTTGCTTTTTATCCTGTATCCCGGTATACCCGATGGCATGAAAGTACCGGTAATCCTGTATGGCTGCGTCATTTCCGGAATGGCCCTGAGCGTTATGAACCTGCGGGGGCGCATACCTGCGAGCGCATGGTCGAGTTTGCTTGCTGGCGCGGTGCTTTTCGTTTTGTCGGACAGCCTCATAGCCCTCAATAAATTCGCCTTTTCGCTCGGCAGCGCGGCCGTACTGATTATGATTACTTATGTGATCGGGCAGTATTTGCTGGTGCGCGGCGCAAAACTTTGTTCTGCGGGCGTTTGAGGCATTGCCGAAAAGCGCGCCAACATTAAAATTCCCTTTTGCCTTCTTAAGCAATACTTAACACCCATAGTCGCGTTTGAAAGGTTTGAAATCACTCCGCATTCCACACCTTCCCCGGCTCTCCCCGGGAAGGTGGGAGCGTCCACATTCCGCATTCCACACTCCGCATTCCGCATTATGAAACACCTGCCTTTTTTTCTGCTCAGCATCGCCTTGCTTTTTACGCAGTGCAAATTTTTCGAAAGTACTACCGAAAGCAAGGGCGGGCCTAAGCCCGGCAGCAGCAGTGCAAGTGCGGGCAAAGAGGTTCGCTTGCGCAGCGATATTGCCAATTACGCACAAAAATTCAAGGGGAAACCGTATTTATATGCCGGAAAAAGCCCTTCAACGGGTTTTGATTGCTCCGGCTTTACGTATTATGTCATGTCGAATTTCGACATCAGTGTGTCGCCCAGCTCACGTGAACAAGCCAAACAAGGGCGCTCCAAACCTGTCAGTCAGGCGAAACCCGGCGACCTCGTTTTTTTCCGCCGCTCGCCGGGAACCCCCATTTTCCATGTTGCCTTGGTGCTTTCATCCGGCAACGGCAGCCTGAAAGTGATCCACAGCACTACCTCCCGCGGCGTGATAGTGGAAGATGTAATGGCCAGCACTTATTGGAAACCATATATTGATTCGGTGCGCGACGTGGTACGGCAATAAGCGGCAGGCGCATCTTCGGAAATGATCCCTTGGTTACACGCGGCCAACTTCAAATCCGCCCGAAACCGGGTAATAATTCCGAAAATTCTGGTACATTTGCGGCCTTATTTTATTACCCATGAGCATTCTTCAACGGCTTTTCGGGAGTTCGGGTTCGGAGAAACAGCATCCGACAGTCGTTTTTGGCCGCTATACCGACGCTTATAAACCCAGTGATGGCTTCGACCGCGCCGTGGCGCTTTTTGAGTCGGGCGAAATCATGCCCGCTTATCAGTTGTTTTTGGAATACCTGCGCGATGAGCAGGAAGAAAACATTCAATGGCGCACCGAGGGCAATACCCTGCATTTTGATTTCTGGCAAGGCTCACAGCATATTTACGGCACTGCAACGCCGGAGAAAGTACGGGTGGAAAGCAAAGTGGTACATGCCGGCGAACTCAATATCGGCTTCCTCCGCCGATTGATGGAATACAATTTTCGCCTCAAATTCAGCCGTTTTACCCTCGACGACGAGAATTGCCTGACCATCGTATTTGATACCTTTACCGAAGACGGCTCGCCCCTTAAACTCATGCACGCCCTGCGCGAACTGGCCATTCATGCCGACAAGCAGGACGATCTCCTGCTCGAAGAGTTCCGCTCGCTCAGTCCGGCCGAACCGCGCCTGTTTGGCGAATTGCCCGAGGCCGAAAAACAGGTGAAATACCAGTTCATACAATCGAGCATCGACCGGTTGGCGGACTTGCTGGAAAACGGCAAGCCCGAAGCCGAAAAATATCCTTCCAATTACGCCTACCTCATTCTGGCCCTTGCTTTCAAGCTCGATTACCTCGTGAAACCGGAGGGTTTTATGATGGATACGCTTGAAAAAATACGCGGCATTTTTTTCCTGAAAAGCGAGCGCAACGCACAAATGAAAATCAGCGCCGCCCGCAAAGAGTTTCAAAAGTTGCAAACGCGCGATGAAGCCGCTTTGGCCCGCGAAATGTACCGCACCAAAAATACCTTTGGCATCAATCCGGCTGTCAATCACAATACAATTGTAAGTATGATCGACGGGGAGTTGCCGAAAATGGACTGGCCTCAGCAGCAGGGGTATGAGCACCTGGCCCTGGCTGTGCCCGATTATATTGTGGGTTTTACCCTGTTTCACCATACGCCTCCCCGGCCCGACAAAGAGCTTTTGCACCTTTACCTTCAAATCCGGGAACAGGCCTTTTTCCAGGCCCTCGGCTTCGAGCAGGTATGGCACAGCAACGGCGTTTTTGATAAAAAGGCGATTACCCAGGAGATTAAGGCCATTGCCGAGCGCAACCGCAAGCAGTACCCGCATTTGAAGCCGGATTTCGGATTGCTTGAGTTTGAGAACGCCTGCGCTTTCTTCCGCTCTTTTCTGATCTTGCTGAAAAACTTAAACCTGAGTACTGCCCCATGAGTGATTTTGTTGCGCTTTACCGCGATGTTGTGGTGCAAATTGCCACTCCCGGCAGCACCGGCACGGGTTTTTTCCTGCAAGAGGCCAATTTAGTGGCCACCAATTACCACGTCGTTTCCGGTCACCGGGAAGTAGTCATTGAAGGCGAACGCTTCGAGCGCCAGCTATCGAAAGTGGTTTATATTGATGAAAAATACGATCTGGCTTTTTTGCTGCCGCCTCAAAACGCCGGCGAATTGCCGGAAGCCCGATTGGATGTTTCCGAAAATGTGCGCGAACGCGATCCCATTACCGCCATTGGCCACCCTTTTGGACTTAAATTGGCCGTAAAAAGCGGTATTGTGTCCAATACCCGCGAATTGCGCAATGGTATCCCTTACCTGCACATAGATGCGGCACTGAACCCCGGCAACAGCGGGGGGCCTTTGGTGAATCAGGAAGGCGCGGTCATCGGAATCAATACTTTTATCATTCACGACAGCGACAACCTCGGGTTTTCCCTGCCTGCGCGTTTTTTAAATGAAGCCATTGCCGATTTTAAAGCCGTCGGCAGCGATAATGCCTGCCGCTGTATGGCTTGTAATAATGTGGTGACGCCAGCCACCGCAGAAGACGATTGCTGCGGTTTTTGCGGCCGCCATATCACGCTGCCCGATTCGGTAGAGCCTTACGAGCCCTCCGGTGTTTGTGCTACGGTAGAGCGCCTGATTGAAGAAATCGGGCACAATGTGCCCCTGAGCCGAAGCGGTCCGCAGGCCTGGGAAATACGCCAGGGCAGCGCGCGGATCATTGTTTCCTATTATGATAAAATGGGCCTGATTTCTGCCGATGCGGTGCTTTGTGAATTGCCCAAACAGCAGATCAAACCATTGTACGAATACCTGTTGCGCGAAAATTACCGCAACGAAGCCCTTACCCTGAGCGTACACGAGCAAGACATCATTCTTTCACTCATGATCTTCGACCGCCACCTCAACGAGGAGACGGGCAAGCACATGCTCCGCGAACTGTTTGAAAAAGCCGATTATTACGACAATATTCTGGTAGAACAGTTCGGCGCACAGTGGAAAGAAGCCTGATTTGTTTTGAAAAAAGAATTTCTTTTTAACCTCCTTTTGCTGGTTCTGATCAATGTAATGATCAAACCGCTCTTTATTTTCGGCATCGACCTGGGCGTGCAGAACCGGGCGCCGGAAGGGGAGTACGGGCGCTATTTTGCCCTGCTTTTTGTGGCTTATCTCTTCCAGATCATCACCGATTTCGGGATACAGAATTTCAACAACCGGCACGTCAGTCAGCATCCGCACCTGATGGCCAAATATTTCCCCAACCTGCTGGCGCTGAAGTTGGTACTCAGCTTTGCCTACCTGATTATTACGCCGCTGTTGGCCCTGCTCCTGTTTCGCTATCAGGTAGAAGACATGCCGCTCTTGTTGGTATTGCTTTTCAATCAGGCGCTCATTCAGCTCACCTTTTTTCTGCGCTCCAATGTTTCGGGGCTGGGGCATTACCGCCTCGACAGCCTGCTTTCTTCAGCCGATAAACTGCTGATGCTCTTCACCTGCGGGGCGCTGCTGTGGTTTTCGCCCCAAACGGCGCCTTTCAGCCTCATGCAGTTTGCGCTGGCACAAACCGTGGCGCTGGTCCTCACGTCGATGCTCGTATTGCTGGCCCTGCGCCGGAAGGCAACGTTCAGCCTGAAGCCCTCCTGGGCCGGCCGCTGGCGCGAGGGGCGGCGCATGATGTTCTGGCTTTGGCGCAAAAGTTTACCCTACGCGCTGGTCATCCTGCTCATGTCGGCTTACACGCGCCTCGATGCGGTGTTGCTGGAGCGTTTGTTGCCCGACGGGCGCCTGCATGCCGATGTGTACGCGGGTGCGTACCGCCTGCTGGATGCGGCCAATATGCTGGGTTATTTGTTTGCGTCGCTGCTCTTGCCCATGTTCGCCAAACAGTTGCGGCACGACCCTTCGGGACAAGGCTCTCGTCCGTTGGTAGCCCTGAGTTTTCGTTTGATCTGGGCGGGCAGTTTGAGCCTGGCGCTGGCGGTAAGCTTTGCGCGGCAGGATATTATCCAGCTGATGATGCCCGAACGGGCCAATATATATCGTTGGGATATTCTGGGCTTGCTGATCTGGGCATTTGTGCCGGTTTGTACAACCTATATTTTCAGTACCCTGCTCACCGCCCACGAGCGACTGATGCAGATGAATCGTTTTTTCCTGATTGCTATTGTGCTGAACTTAGCCCTGAACTTTATCCTGATTCCTCGCTTTGAAGCTTACGGGGCGGTTATTTCTACCCTCAGCACCCAGTGTTTTGTGGCGCTGGCCATGATCGGTTTGTGTATGCGTACGTTTCGCTACCGCCCCAGTGCAAAAGGTATTGCACAAATCAGTTTGTATACGGCCTGGGCCGTTTTGGGCGCCTGGCTGATCTGGGGACAATCGGAGCTGGCCTGGAGCTGGCGTTTTGTGCTGATGCTGTCCAATGGTGTATTCGGACTCTTGTTTTTTGCAGAAAAGGGGATGTTGGGAAAAATAGCCGGTTTGCGGAAATAAATATCTACTCAAATCATCCCCAGGGCTTCGCGCATGGCCCTGGTTTTTAACAAACATTCTTCATATTCCTGCTCCGCTTCGGAGTCGTACACGATGGCGCCGCCGGCGGAGACAGACAGGTATTGCGCTGCGGCATTGTATTGAATACTGCGAATGACCACATTAAAATCAAAATCGCCGGCAGGGTCAATGTAGCCCACTGAGCCGGAATACAGGCCGCGGTGGGTGCGTTCGTAGCGCTCAATCAGTTGCATGGCCATGACCTTGGGCGCGCCGGTCATGCTGCCCATCGGGAATGCATCGCGGAGCGCGTCAATCGGGTGCGTATCGGGGCGCAGGCGTCCGCTCACGGTTGAAATCATCTGGTGTACGGTATTAAAAGTATAGATACCGAACAACTCTTCCACTCGAACGCTGCCCGGCAGGCAATGTCGCGCCAGATCGTTGCGCACCAAATCCACAATCATTACATTTTCCGCGCGGTCTTTGATGCTGTGGTAAAGCTCCCGTTTAATGGCCTCATCTTCCGGGGAGTCGGTACTGCGGCGGCGCGTGCCTTTGATGGGCTGGGAAATCAGTTTGTCGCCTTGTTTTTGAATAAAGCGCTCCGGACTGGCGCAGAGCAGGTATTTATCCGCCAGACGAAACCAGGCGCCCGCAGGCGCTTGCGCCAGGGCGCTCAGGCGCTCATACACTTCCAGCGGGTCTATCTGCACGGGCGTTGCAAAAAACTCCTGACAAAGGTTCATTTCATACAAATCGCCCTCGATAATATGCTCGCGGATACGCGCCACGGTGTTGAGGTAGTCGGTGCGTGGCAGGCGAGCCTGAAGGAATGCGGAATGCGGAATGTGGAGTGCGGAATGAAGGGGAAATGCGGAATGAAGGGGAAATGAGGAATGCGGAGTGCGGAATGCGGAATGCGGGTGCTCGCTCCCTGGGATGGAGGGAGTACCCGCATTCCGCATTCCGCACTCCGCATTCCGCACTCCCCCCTCATTCCGCATTCCAAAAAGTGTGTCTTCCGGTGCTTCCGATAACGAGTATACTTCCACTTGTCCTTCGCGGAGGCCAAGAACGATTTCGGGTTGAAAAAAATAAAGATCGGGGAATTGAATACCGTCGAAATGCGTCGATTGCAGGTGTTCGACTTCGTTTTTGAGGTCGTAGGCCAGCGCACCGAACAACCAGCCCGGCTGTTCGTCGTACCATTGCCGGAGTTGCGCAAACGCATTTCCGGCGCTGCATTTTAATTGGCGATTGACGCCGCCGGCGGCTAAAAACTGCCAGCGGCCAGCCGCGGCGCTGCTGTCGAGGAACATCCCGGTTTCCTGTGCGGCAACCCAGTGCAGGACTGCGCGTTTGAAAACATCGGAATTTTCAAAGTGAAAGTCCCGGAGCAGCGCCGCAAGCGGCACTTTTAAACTTTTATACAACATATTACTGTTGCGCGCCCTGTTGCCCGATCGGCAGAATTTTTACCGTGTCGCGGTTCAGGCCGGCGTAGCCCAGGTCGTGCATGTCTGAAAAATGCAGGAGCATCCATTCGCCGTTTTCTTCCTTAAAAAAGCGGCGTTCCTGACCCATATTTGCCGAAGGCGCATAAATTTTTTCAATAATCAAAGCGTCGCCGACAATCTCAAAATCGCGTTTAAAATCGGTGCGCGCCGAAAAATCAACGAGGTGATGCATGCGCCAGTCTTCAGGCGACCAGGCGTTTACCTGAACTTTTCTGTTACTGCCTTCTCCTACCTCTATATCTCCTGCCAAAGGCCATTGAATATGCGCCATTTGATACAAACTATCCGTATGAAACTGATGGTAGAACTTCAAAAAGTCTTCGGGCGGATTGGGCAGGGGCTTGTTCTGAGCGATGTTGCTCACATTGCCCGTACCATTACAAGCGACCAGCCCAAGCAGGGCAAAAGCGGAAAAGAAAACAGAAAAACGCGTCATGCGATCAGGAAATATCAAAGTTTAATCAATTTTTTCGTCAGAACGCCGCCTTGTGCATCGCGCAGCAACAACAGGTAAGTGCCGGGAGCGGCGCCGGAAAGGTCGATGTCGAAACGCAGCTCGCCCGCCGGCAATTCCAGGAAACGATCCTGCTGTACCAGGTGGCCGTCCAGCGCGCGTACTTCCACGGCCAGACTGCCTGCGCTGCTTAACGTGAAAGCTGCGGTGAAATTGCGCTCCACCGGATTGGGAAACACTTCCAGTCCGCTCAGGCTGCCCGAAAGCTCCTGTACGGCCGTTGTATTCACGCCCGGCGGCAAGGCCACGGGCATATCGGTGTACAGGCGGTATTCGCCGGGTTTGAGCGAAATGGCCGTTGAAGCGCCCGGCACATTCAGCGTGGTGCCGGTGTAATATTCATACCAGGTGCCCGGATGCTGGAAGGTGACCACGCTGGTCTGGTTGCTGGTCGCGATGTTGGCAATCACATTCACGTTAAAATTGGCCGAATTGAGGCGTACAAAACGAAGATTTCCGCTGCCGAGGCCGAGCGTGAAATCGCTGGTTTCAAAAATATCATTGTTTTTGCGCAGGTGCAGCAACGCCGAAGTGACGTCGAACAGGCGTTTGCGGTAGGGATCGTTGCGGAAATCCCAGCGAATCGGCTTGGGCGACAAACGGCAGTCATTACTAATGGTGCCGTTTTCGCAGGTATTGATGCTGAAGTCGTAGCCTAATTCGCCAAATTGCCACAACATTTTTGGCCCGGGCACAGAAAAGAGCAGGTTGTGCATCATTTCCATGCGCAACATGGCGATGGGCAGGAATTTGATGTTGTAAGTGCCGTTCAGGCTGCCGTAAGTGCGGCATTCATAAGAAACGCGCTCTTCATCATGGCTTTCCATGTAACCCACGAGGTGCGGAACGGCCCAGCCGCGGGCCGTATGGGCGATGCTGCTCAGGCTGGTATTTTGAGCAGCCGAGCCGCCAATGGCAACATCTTTATAAGAAAAATGCATGTTGCCCCAAAGCATCATGCCGTACTGCGCGAGTTCTTTTTCCTCGGCATTATCGGCAAAATGTTCCAGAATTACATAAAAATTGGGATCGATGGCCCACATAAAGTCGGAGTATTCTTTCCAGAGCGCAATCCGTGCTGCATCGTACTGCCCCCAGGCGCCTACATTGCCAAGGGTATTTTTTTGAGTAAATCCTTTAGACAAATCAAAGCGGAAACCATCCACCCTGAATTCTTTTATCCAATAATCCAGGCAGTTTTTGGTGTAATTGCGCGTGGCCTGACTGTCGTGGTTAAAATCATTGAACACGTTGAAATCGTGCTTGGCTACCGGGTTGAGCCAGGGGTTGTCGGCCGCCGGGCGGTTGTTGGCGCTGTCCCAGTACAGTTGTGCCAGCGGACTGCTGCCGCTCACGTGGTTGAACACCACATCCACGATGACGGCGATATTGCGTTTGTGGCATTCATCGATCAGCGTTTTCAGGGCTTCCGGCGTACCGTAATATTTATCTATTGCTTTATGGTAAGAAGGGTTGTAGCCCCAGCTGATATTGCCGTCGAATTCATTGATGGGCATCAGTTGAATGGCCGTAATGCCAAGGCGCTCGAGGTAGTCGAGCGAGTCTGTAAGGGTCTGATAATCATGGGCGTTTATGAAATCCCGGAGCAGCATTTCATACACAATCAGTTCACTTTTCTTGGGGCGCTGGTAGTTGCTTGCTGTCCAGTTGAAAGGTGTTTGTCCGGTTTTAAATACCGAAACTGTGCCGCTGGTCTGGCCTTCCGGGTAAGCGGGCAGGTTGGGGAAGGTTTGTCCGGGAATGAAACGGTCGTTTCCGGGGTCGAGTACGAGGGTGCTGAGCGGGTCGGCAATGCGCTGGGTGCCGTTGACGAGGTACTGGAAACGGTAGGTTTGTCCGGGCGTAAGGCCGCTGAGTTCGTACCACCAGGTTGCGCCGTCGGCGCTGCGCTTCATCAGAAAGTCATCGCTGGGCAGCCAGTTGTTGAAATCGCCCATGAGGTGCACCACCTGTTTATTGGGCGCGTACAAGGCAAAACGGATGGTATTCGGATTGATTTCCGTATATCCGAGCGTGGTGCCTGCCGGTGGTTCCTGTGTTTGTACGGTGCCGGGTACGGTATAGAAAAAGATGCTGCTGCTGCTTTCGCTGCCGGTTTCGGCAATAAATTCCACCTTGTGCACCCCGGCGGCGCCGGCATTGATGCTGGTGTTGAGCGATTTGCCGCTGCTGCTGCCCACTTGTACGCCATTGTCGAGCAGGCGCAGCGTGGCCGATTGCGAAGCGGCCGCGTTGATGCTGATGGGCGCGCCACTGTTGAGCAGCAGCGTGCTGGAAGTGGGGAGCAAAAATTTGGTGACGAGCGGACTACCGGCCGGCACTACATCATAAAAAATATCGCCGCCGTCGGAGGCGCGTCCTACCACCGTGCCGGCCTGGTTGCGGAATACAAAAGCCATGCGCAGCACCGTTAC
Organism: Chitinophagales bacterium; assembly: GCA_017303875.1. GTDB lineage: Bacteria > Bacteroidota > Bacteroidia > Chitinophagales > Saprospiraceae > M3007. The sequence continues at coordinate 136,295 of JAFLBP010000017.1, forward strand.
GCCGCCGGGTACATTAAAAAATGAATTGATCGTGATGGTTTTTTTCCAGCGGTTTGGGCCGTCGGATTGCATGGCGCCCACAGGATCGTTGATGCCCCAGGTGGTGGGGACGTATTTCCAGTCGGACGGGCTGGTGCTGGTAGACGTGATGAGGCCCATGTGGGCAAAAATCGGCCCGGCATTGCCGGCCAGCGCACCGTTGCCTTGCGCAGCGTCGAAGTAAATGGTCACTTGCTCGCTGGCAGTGGGAAATACCGGATCGCAGATAACCTGGGCGGATGCTGCAAAAGGCAACAACACCAGCAGGAGCGGGAAAAAACGGAGTTTTAAACGCATAAATGTGAAATTTTAACAAAAATATACAGCATTCCGGTATGTTCAGAAAGACATGTTCGTGCAAAGATAGCGTTTTCCGGGCAAGCGCTTAATCAGCGTTTTTCCACAATAACAGTGCTGTGCGCCACCTTGTTTCCCTGTATAATATTGAGGTTGTAAGCACCTGCCGGAAGTGTTTCGAGCGACAATTCAAGCTGCTGTACGGGCGGGTCGAGGCGCTGCTGTGCCACCACTTGCCCAAGCACATTGATCAGCTGAACAGAGGTGGCCTGCTGTAGCGGATTGGTCCAGCGGATTTGCAGTACATCAGTTGCCGGATTGGGACTTACCTGTGCCGGGTTTTGTTCGATAGTTGTCGTTGCGGTATTTGAAATTTGGATAAGCTGCTCGCTTGTCTGGCTGCAACCAAATGGCGTGGACACACGCAGCTGGACCGTGTAGGCGCCCATGCCGGCAAACGTATGTGCGGGGCTGGCGCCCGAAGCGCTTGTGCCATCGCCAAAATCCCAGTGATACTGCCAGTCCGGATGATTTTGCGCAGCCTGGAAATGCCAGTTCAGGGCATCGTTCGGCGTGGCGCTAAACGTTGCGTTCAGCGGTGGTTGTGCCGCAATAAGCACCTCATCCAACCAATTGATACGCCGGTCGATCCAGCCTTTAAGTTTTTGAATTTCACCGTTATAGGTATCGGGTATAGGCTCCGGATTGGGCCAGATATAACTGCCCAGAATAGGCCACATGCTGAAATTGCGCGCCTGCGATTCCTGAATGCGGGCGGCCATGGAGTCGATTACAAAAGCGAAGCGTTCTTTGCTGAAGGTCGTTTGGCGCAGGCTTTGCCAGCGGCAGGCCAGGTTTTGTACATAAAGCGTATCTTCGGCCAGACGCTCCCACCAAAACGGAATACCCGCGTCGGGGCAGACGTAATTCAGGTTAAATGCCCAGCCTTCGGCTTGAAACGCTTCGCAATAATCGGCATTGAACCAGGCGAGGTCAAAATCCCAGGCCGGCCCCATGTGAATTTTGCGGTCTTTATCGTCGCGGTCTTTATAAAAATACGTGCTCAGGCGGTAGCCGTCGACGTTTTTGCCGAGTTCGTTCAGCAGCATAAAATCAATAAAAGATTTTTCATCGGCAAAATTGCGCCAACCGCTTGCGGGATACTGAAAGCCCGGCCCGGCCAGTGCAACTTCAAAACTATCTACAAAGCGCTGAATGTACTGCGATTGTTCGGGTAAAATTTCATCGGCGCGCGGGTATTCATGTTGGAAAAAAGTAAATTTCTGAGGCGAATTCGGCTGTGAAAACTGTGAATACCAGCCGGGCGTAGTGCCCCAGTCGATGCTGACAATGTAGCCGCCGGTAAGTTCCACGCCACTGATATCGCTGTCTTTCAATTTGGAAATATTGACGCGTTCCGCTCCGCGTTTGATGCGTTCCGTCAGGTTATAAACGCCCTGATAGGCATCATTTACAAACACCTCACAGAAACGGGTTCGGGGTGCGTAATGCCCTGTTTCGCGGGCTAATTGGTAAGTGAGGGCGTTGCGCAGCAGGGTTTTATCGGAAAAATTAGCCAGTAGCACAAAATCGCTGGTTTCAGGCAGGTTCATCAGCGACACATCCAGGTCATCGCCGGTGTCGTCGCGCGTTTCCATTTTGAACGATTTTTTGGGAAAACCCTGCGAGCTATTGCCATGGGTTTCAATGCCGATCGGGCCTTCGTATGCAAAATTACTTTGCGCGGTAAAATTCCGCTGCCCCGGGCCGTTGTCTATTACCTGCACGATGCCGTCTACCTTCGGCTCGTCGGTAATCAAAACGCCATTGGTATTGATTTTAACAATGGGCAAATCGCTGGATGCTACAATAAAAGGTTTGCAGGGGTTGTTGCCAAAAGTGATTGACCATTCAAACAACTCACCGGCATCGGCAAAGGCATAGGTATCAAGGATGACAAGCTGCCAGAGGCCGTTCGGGTTTTGCCCGTTATTTTGCAAACCCATATCGCCTTGTGGCCGGAAAACGCCGGTAAACGGATGCCAGACGGAATAAATACTGCTGGTAGCGTTGCCGCTCAGGCAGGTGTTTTCAAAGCCGTCGGTATCGCCGCCGACACCGGCAAACAGCTGGGTGAGGGTACCGTCGGGTGCTTGCAGAAAAATGGCCAGATCCGCATTCCAGGTATGCGTAAGGCTGAGACAAACCTGCTCCAGGCCAAAATTCAGGGTGTCTGTTGCAGTCGGCAAACCGGAAACCTGAATCGGAAAGGCGATGCTGTTGCCATCGTCGGGGATAGGGCCGCCGCCACCGGTAAAGGTTTGGGCCTGCGCCGTGAGGAGGGAAAATACAATCAGTGGTAATAACAGGAAGATGCGCATGGGAAAGCAAAATCGTATTGCACGGGTAGAAAAAAATAAAACCACAAACCTGTAAGCCGGATTCTGTACCTGCCCGAAAGCAGGCCTCTGTCATTTATCTGGCGCTGCCGCTTGCGCGGAGCGTCTGCGCTGCCTACCCCCCTCGTCGTTTGCCATACAAACGCAGCGCGAGCCGCGCCGTTCCGCTCAAGGTGCGGACACAAGGTATACTTGGCATTGCAACCCGCAAGGTTTATCCCTCCGGCCTGTTACCAGGTCGGAGCGTGCGCTCTTACCGCACGTTTTCACCCTTACCCCGCCGAGGCAGGGCGGTTATTTTCTGCGACACTTTCTATGCTGCACTTTCCCGAAAGAAAGCACAACTCCGTCGGTTAGACGGTGCGGTGCTCTGTGTTGTCCGGACTTTCCTCCCCGCTCCGACCGGGGTCGGAGCAAAGGCGACAGAGCAGTTTGTGGTTTCAGGCACAAATTTCCATCTTTTTTCAGTATTGGCTTAAACTTTGTTTAGATACTTTTGCTCGTCGAATGGACGAAGCTCAAAAACCGAACTTTTACTTCCATCGCAACTGATCGCATGCTTAAGCGCCTCCTGCTCTATCTTGGTGTAATGGGTATTCTGATGGCCCTCGTGGCTACACTTGCCCAATTGGACGACGATAGCGCGCTACTACAACAACACGCCGCTGAAATTTCCAAATATAGTGAAAACAGTTGGAAATCGGCAAAAGACTGGGCTTCTGCCAACCGTACCCTGCTCGAACGCGGCGTACCCGGTATTGATCCCGGCAGCCCGCTCTCTGCTATTGTGCAGGAAGATTACACCGTACTTTGTTTTAAAGGCGACAGCATCAGCTTCTGGTCGAATACCAAGGCCATCCCCAATGCCGGTACTTTGCAACAACTTACTCAGCAGGCCGGTCCGTTGCTGCTCGACCTGCCCGCCGGCCGATACGCCGCCTGGAGTGAAGATTTTGGCAGCCAGCGCCTCGCCATTTTAGTGCCCCTGCGTTGGGGCTGGGATGAAGGTTACGACGAAAACGCCCGCTATTTTCCCGCCGATGCGGCCATTTCCGCCGCCGCACAGATCAGCGTGACCCCAACCGACTACCCCATCACGGTGCAAGGTAAAACCCTGGCCTGGTTAGATCAGAACGGCCCGCTGCGCAGCCGCTGGACGGGCTGGGTGCAGCTTGGCGCGCTTTTGCTTTGTTTGTTGGTGTTGCTGATGGCCCTTGGCAAAGTATTTGAGTTTATTGAAAGCCGTTTGAGTTCGCCCCGTGCCGCATTCGCGGTCAACCTTGCCGTATTGGCCCTGGTGATTGCCCTGCATCGTTTTTCTGGTTTTGTATATGAGCAGTTGAATGGATTGCCGGTTTTTGGCGAAGCAATGAGTGGCAGCCATTGGGCCGGCCGCAGCGCGGGCGAGTGGTTTTTTAGCATGTTACTGGCGCTGGGTGGTGGTTTGGCCCTGCAAACGCGCTCAAAAGCGCAGGAGGAATCCCGCAAATTTGAAACCGGTGGCAGCGTAACGGCCTACCTGCTTATAATGGCCATGGTGCTGATCGGTACACGGGCCATGCAGTTTTTGGTATTCGACAGCGGCATCGCCTTTGATCTGGACAATATACTCAACCTGGATGCACCTGCGTTGCTGCTCTTGGTCAGCCTGTTAATCTGGATGGCAGCTACTTTCTGGATCAGCAGGAAGTTAGTGCTGATGGTGCGCAATATGGCACTTCCGCTTAATAAAAGGCTGATTGCAATTGGTATTGCTTTTGTGCTGTTTATCGGGATTTCTTTCAGCAAAGACCTCTCCGGCGCGCTTCCGCTCACGCTGCTGATTGCGCTGTTATTTGTGCTCTCGCAGGATGCGGCTGTGCATTGGGAAACCAACGGATTTGCCTGGGTAATGCTTTGGATGCTGCTCAGTGCAGGTTTCCTTTCGCAGATTTTATATAATTTTAAATCACAAAAATCAGCGGAAACCCGGCAGGCACTTGCCAGCGCATTAGCGACCGCCCGCGATGAGGGTCTTGCAGAGAAGCGCCTGCCCGATCTTTTGCGTGTTTTTCAGGCCGATTCCCAGCAATTGGGCATTATGCTCAAGCCCTGGCCCTTCAAAGCTTCGGCGGAGACCCTGCAAGCCTGGGCCGAACAAAAAATATTTAGCCAGAACTACCTCTTCCAGCATTACCGCACCGGCATTTTTGCATTCGATCGGGAAAATAATCCCTTGCTCCAGGGGCAAACCCAAAGCTACCAGTGGGTAGTGCAGGAAAACTGGGAGCGCGGACAAGCCATTGAAGGCACGCCCGATGCACGGACCTTTATAGGCGCCGATGGCAAGCTGCGCTATATGCTGCGCCTGCGCGCCTATCGTATGGGCGACTTCAGCCAGCCTGCTACCGCCTACTGTTTCCTGCAACAGGAGTTTCCGAAAAATACCCGCGTATATGCGCGCCTGTTTTTTAATACGCCATATAAAAAACTCTCCGCGCTCAGCGAATACGACTACGCCGTACAACGCGATGGCAAATTGCTCGCCGAACAAGGCGCTATCAACGTAGCGCCCTTGGTAAACGTAGCCAAAAACGGCGAAACCGTCAGCATTGACGATGCGACGGAAAACGACGGCCGCATATACACCATCAGTAAAAGCGCCGACGGCCGCACGCTGGCCGTTGTAAGTGGTTTGGGCAACAGCATACTCAAGCGTATTTACCTGTTTTCGCTCTTGTTTATGGGCGCTTCCCTGCTGCTTTTCCTGCTCACCGCCCTCAACACGCTGCTCCGCTTTATGCCCTCCGATTCCGGGCTGTCGCTGAGCGGCCGCGGCACCCTCGAACAACGTATACATTACCGCAATGTACTGTTGCTCGGCGGCGCCTTCCTCATCATCGGTTTTATGACCTATCGGCAATTTGCCGGCAGCGCCCAAAAAACCGAGCGCAGCGAAACCGATTACCGCGCCGGCGCCCTGCTCGCCAACCTGAAAGCCAACGCCGTGAACAGTGCCGCCGGAGCCGATAGCCTGAGCAGCACACTCACCCAAAGCTTAGCCGGTATGGCAGCAAGCTTGTCTATCGACGCCAATTTCTTTACACCCGACGGCGACCTGCGCTATACCACCCAGCCCGACCTGCACCGTATTGGCGTTTTGGCCAGTAAAATGAACCCGCAGGCGCTTTTTGAATTGCGGAACAACATTCAGGCGGAGACCATTGCCGAAGACTATGCCGGCGGTTACCCCTACCTCACCAAATATTTTGCAGTTCGGAACGGCAATAACAAGCTGCTCGGTGCGCTCGGCGTGCCCTATGATCTCAGCGAGCGCAAACCCGGCCCCGAAGTGTCCGATTTTATCGGCACCATGGCCAGCCTGTACGTGTTCCTGCTGCTCATTGCCTATGTGGTTACCTTCCTGCTGGCGCGCTCCATCATCAAACCCCTGCGTTTGGTCTCTGAGCGCATCCGCGAGCTGCAACTCGATGATAAAAATGAGCCGCTGCAATATTCCGGCGACGCCAAGGACGAAGTGGGCGGCCTCATTGAAGAATACAACCGGATGGTGGGCAAGCTGGAAGACTCCAAGGTGCGCATGATTAAACTCGAACGCGAGGGCGCCTGGCGCGAAATGGCCCGGCAGGTAGCACATGATATTAAAAATCCGCTTACCACCATGAAACTCTCCATGCAACAGCTGGAGCGCGTTTCCTCCAACCCCGAGCAGGCTGCCGCCTACCTGCGCAAGGCCATCACCCGTCTGATTGAACAAATTGACTCGCTGGCGCAAATCGCTTCAGAGTTCTCCATGTTTGCCAACCTCGATATTCGCCAGAAAAGCGATATGGTTATCAATGAAGTGGTGGAAAGCGTTTATGATCTGTTTTCAGAACAGCGCAATGTGAGCCTGAAATTGGATATTCCCACCGACCGATACCATATTCAGGGCGATAAAAACCACTTGATTCGGGTATTCAATAACCTCGTTATCAATGCAATACAGGCAATTCCTTCCGACCGGAAAGGAGAAATTGAGGTGTCGCTGGAATATCGGGGTAAAGAGGCGGTGGTGCGTATTCGCGACAATGGCGGCGGTATTCCACCGGAGATTCGCGACCGGGTTTTTGAGCCGAATTTCACGACCAAAACTTCGGGCAGCGGTCTTGGCTTGGCCATTTGTCGTAAAATTATAGAAGCCCACGACGGTACCATCCGCTTTGAAACCCGGGAAAATGAAGGTACCGATTTCTTTGTGGAAATGCCTGTAACACATGTCGATTAGATATTAAGCAGCATTTATAAACAAGCGTGTATCTTGAATCCGATAACAAAGTGTTTATTTTGTTATCGGATTCATTTTTTAATCATCAAACCTTCCAACACATGCGTCAAACCATTCTTCTTTTTGCTTTCGTATGCAGCAGCGGTGTTGCGCTTTTGGCTCAAAACAACGGCGCCCGCCTTTTTCTGGATGTTCCTTCTCTGTTTTTTGTAGCTCCCGATGTAGAAAACATTGGCACCAACCTGGGTGTGGGCGGCGCCGTTGCCATGAACGTCGCCACGCACAACGTAGTCGGCCGTGTGGGCGCTGGTTCCAATTTTACCATCAACCCCAAAATCAGTGATTTCAAAGAATCCTTTTCCTACGCCCCCTTTGTAATGGCCGAAGCCGGCGCGGGCATGTACCGCTCCAACGGCGATTTGTGCGCCAAAACCAAGCGCAATGCTTATACGGTACTCGGCAAGGCCGGCGCGCGTTATATTTTTGATACCAGCGACCTGCGCGGCGCCGAAGACCCCATCGGCGCGATGGATTACAACCTCGGGGTCGAGCTGGGTTATTTCTACATCCGCGATGTTTTCAAGAACTTTGAAGTAGTGCTTGATGGCAATTACTTCGTAAAATCCAAAACCGTCTCTGCGACGTTTGGCTTCAAGGTGTTTTTGAATTTGAAGGCAAATCGTTAAGAGCATGTTCGGGAATTCATGATCGCGCGAAAGCGATCATGAATTCCCGAACATGCTCTAAAAGAAAATTGAAGCTATAACCTGGTTTTGCAGATAAAGACAGTATTGTTTGATTAAAAACAATACTGTCTTTATCTTTGTTTTTATGACCAAAAGCGAGCATATAAAATATTGGACAACCTCATCGGCCCAAAGTTGGCAGGCATCACAACACTTGTTTGAAAAAGGAGATTTTGTTGAGTGCTTGTTTTTTGCCCATTTGTGTCTGGAAAAAATACTGAAAGCCCATTGGGTCAACAGTAATCAAAGTGATATACCACCGCGAATACATAATTTGCGAGTACTTGCCCAGCAAACCAACCTTCAGTTGGATGCTGCACAAATAATTTTTTTAGAGCAGATGAATACCTTCCAGATGGAAGGCCGTTATCCGGATTATAACTTCAAAATCTATCAAGCATTCAAACAACCACAAACTGCACTGATACTCAAACAAGTTGAAAACATATACCAATGGTTACTCAACAGTCTGCCCTAAACATTGCGAGACAATTTGTTGCTGAGGTAATTGCGCAAGGGCTGCCACTTCAGAAAGCGTTGTTATTTGGATCCTATTCCAAAGGACAACAGCATGAGTTATCAGATATTGACGTTGCGCTGGTTTCTGATGCATTCATGGGAGTTGGCTTTTTTGATATCAAACAGTTTGCTGAAGTTAAAATCAGCAACAACCTTTATGCAACTATTGAAACACACACTTTCAATCCAAAAGATTTTACACCGGATAACCCCTTTGTAAAAGAAATAGAACAAACCGGTCTTTCTTTATTGTAGCGTTATCAAAAACATATACAACGGCATTCCAAGGGTAATATTAAAAGGAAAAGTAACGCCGAGCGCCATCGGCACATAGAGGCCCGGGTCGGCTTCCGGCGCCGCCAGGCGCATGGCTGCCGGCACCGCAATATAAGATGCGCTGGCCGCCAGAATGGCAAAAATGAATCGGTTGCCGGGGTCGGTAGTAATCCAGATGCTGCATAAGGCCACAATACTGCCGTTGAGGGCAGGAATCAGCACGGCAAAAAGACTTACAAACCAACCGTACTGCCGGAATGCGCGAAACCGCGAAGCCGTTACCATGCCCATTTCCAGCAGAAAAATTGCCAGAAAACCTTTAAAAATATCGGTGGTAAATGGTTTAATACCTTCTGCCTGCTTCGAATCGGCAATCAGTCCGATAATCAGACTGCCGAGAATCATCAACACGCTGCTGTTGGTCAGGGAATGCCGTACCAGGCTGCCCAGCGACGTTTTTTGCGCATCCGACCCGTTGTCATAACGACGCAACAACACCACGCCAATAATGATGGCCGGCGCTTCCATAAGTGCCATAACCGCCACCATGTGGCCGCCAAAATGCAATTGCTCTGCCTCCAGAAAAGAAGCGGCCGCCACAAAGGTCACGGCACTCACCGAGCCGTATGCCGCCGCAATTGCCCCGGCATTGTGGATGCCGAGCCTGCGTTTCAGGATAAAAAAGGTGTAAAATGGAATGAAAGAGGCGATCAACAAGCCAAAAAGCAGGGAAAATAATATTTCCCAGGTGAACGGACTGTGCGCCAGCTCCTGCCCGCCCTTAAAACCAATGGAAAACAACAGGTACAAGGAAATAAACTTGCTCGTAGACGCCGGAATCTCCAGATCGCTTTTCAGCAAACTGGCGGTAACGCCCAACAAAAAAAACAGCAAGGTGGGGTTGGTGAGGTTGGACAATAGCAGGTGAATATCCATATCAGGGCGCCGTATTTGAACAGCGCCGCAAAGATATTTGTTTTACTGCTATTTTTGATAGTAATACTTTTCTACAAATTTTTGCAATGCCTCGCCATGCAGGTTGCGGGCTACCAGGCGCCCTGTTTCATCGAGTAAATAGTTGTTTGGAATAAATTCAAAACGCAGGCTTTGGCGCACGGGCGAGGCGTCGCCCATCAAATCGCCTGCATGCAGCCAGATTGCGCCGTCTTTTTCGATAGCGCGTTGCCAGGATTTGCGGTCGCTGTCGATAGAAATGGCCAGCACCTGAAATCCTTTGTCCCGAAAGCGATCATAGAGCGGGCGCACGATTTCGCGGTTTTCCCGGCGACAGGGTGCACACCATGACGCCCAGAAATCGACGAGTACCAAGCTGCCTTTCACCCCGGCGAGGCTGAGCGTGTCGCCCGTGGGTGTGGGCAGCCGAAAGTCGGGCATTTTTTCACCCAGCAGCACGGGCAGTCGCTCGGGTGTCAGGTAACGCGCCAATTGAGCGCTCCAGTCGGGTGCGTCTGAGCTCAGGCGTGCTTTGACGCGCAGGGCCAGTTCCGGGAATGCCCTGAAATCGTGCTCCGGGGCGCGCAGGCGCATAGCCACCAGTGTGGGATAAAGCGCCTGTACGGTATCTAAATACTGTTCCAGTGTTTGATCCAGCGACGTTTGCGCCGGATGGTGTTCGCCTGTAAATTCGGCCGTACTGTCGGTTGGCGCTTCCATCGCGGTATACAGGGGCGCTAATTGTGCAAACAGGGCGTGAATTTGCCGGGTTTCTGCATTGCCGCCTGAAATTTTTGCGCTTTGTGTGAGCGCTTGTGCCTGTGCTTCCACCTGTACCGGAGTGCCGCCCGGCTCCAGCACAAGGGGCAGGTAATTGCTTTTGGAAAACGGAGTTTCAATATTGTTGACGTAGCGGCTGCCGGCGGGCTGTACCAGCAAAAGGCAGATGCTTTTTTGCTTGAGCCAGGGTTTCTGCTCTATGACAAAGCTGCCGTCGGGTGCAATAGCTACCGAATCTACTACCGCTCCGAAATAAGAGGCCATCAACTGGTCATAAGTACCCTGCTGTACCAAATAGGCCGTTGGCCGCATACCCGGCGCAGGGGTAATTTTTCCTGAAATGAGGATGTTTTTTCCCGGCTGGGCACAGGCGGGCAGGTAAAACAAGAGCAAAAAGTATAAAAAACGCATGTTTTTTTAACGATGAACGATGAGTGATGAGTGTTTTGGGGTTTTAGTGTTTTAGTGGGTATTCAGGCGCAGCGCGTATTCGTGCATTCGTGGCAACTTTTTATAACGATGAACGATGGGTGATGAGTGTTTTAGTGTTTTGGAGTTTTAGTGTTTTAGTGGGTATTCAGGCGCAGCGCGTATTCGTGCATTCGTGGCAACTTTTTGTAACGATGAACGATGAACGATGAGTGTTTTAGTGTTTTGGAGTTTTAGTGTTTTAGTGGGTATTCAGGCGCAGCGCATATTCGTGCATTCGTGGCAACTTTTTGTAACGATGAACGATGAACGATGAGTGATGAGTGTTTTGGAGTTTTAGTGTTTTAGTGGGTATTCAGGCGCAGCGCGTATTCGT
>JAFLBP010000018.1 GCA_017303875.1 Chitinophagales bacterium
AGTTGTTCAAGGCGACGAGAAGATGTATTTGCCATAACCGATTGATTATTAAATTCTTACGGCAAATTTAAAAACATAACGCGCTGATTACCAATATGTCAATGAACGTTTCGGACAAGATTTATTCCGAGACATAAATTATGCGTTAAAACAGGTAAAACCCCACTAAAATGCAATTACCCCTTCTCCTCAAACTCATCAAAGCCCACTCGCTGCTATTTGCCATCATCCTGGCAAAAGACCCTTCACTGATTCGCAAAGAACCGGGAATCGTATTTTCTCAGCGCAGTGAATACGCATATACGCTTGAAAATCTAAGCCTTAGCCCGGAGGATACTTTTCTCAGGGTGGAGATCATTAATTTTACATACGACTCCACCATCATAGTGACACTCAGTACTGACGACCCGAAGTATTTTGATCATCAGGATTTATACTTTGGCGCCGAATATGATCAGTATAAAGAAATGCGTGCACTCGCTTTAAAGCGACAAAACCAGGAGGTAATTGCATCGCTTGCCAAACGACACAATTATGTTTATCCGGAATTTGAAATTCCTGCTTCAGCCTATATTAATCAGAGCAGCGTGTACCCGGGCATTTATGATATCACCTTTATTTTTCACAACCAGCGCGTATTTCAATGGCGCGATAAGATCAACAAGTATTTTCCAAAAGACAAGCCATAACCCACCACACCATGACAAAAAATCTCATGCACTACCTTTTTCTTATGGCCACAGGGCTGTTTCTCCACGCCTGCCGCCCTACCTCCGGCCTGTATTCCGTTTCCACTGGTGAAAAAATTGTCGGATACCAGAAGAAAGATCCGGTCGTCATCGGCAAAACCAATATCCGTCAACTGAGCACTACACCATTGCCTAATCGGGAGCTGTATTATATTGGTACAGACAAAAAAATATTCCTCAAAAGCAGCGCAGAGATAAGAGCAGACACCTTAATCACACTCTGGGCAGATATAACTTCAGGTCGAATTATCGGCGCTACCGTGCGCGGTGGCAATCGCTTTATGACAGAAAAAAAGATCCGCATCGGTGATCCGGTGCAGGCACTCGAAAAAGCCCACGGGCGGCCTCGAGACACTGTTGTTTTGGGCTTACAGCAAGGAGAACGCAACATAGGAGGCATACCAATGTATCTATATGGCGATATGCGTTTCCTGATCCTGGCTCAGCGGGTGGCACAGATTGAACTCGGCCAGACGTATTAACCACCACCTACAAAGACTTTACTTTTTATGTATAACGCCCTGGCATCAACAAAAAACGCCCGGTGAAAAGGCAGTGACCTTTTTACCGGGCGTTGGTGCGTTGCTGGGCTGCGAAGCAAAGCTTCGCTGTACGTCCGAGAAGCGGAGCTTCGCGCTACCGCGCTACACACTCTTCATCATGAACTCCGCCTTGGCGCGGTATTGGAAGAGCGGATCGCTTTCTTCCATTTTGCGTTGCAGGAAGAAACGAAACTCCACCGCTGCCAGGTCGAAACGCTTGAGGTGGTACAGGCATTCACCGCGGCGGAAACGCGAAATCCAGTGCAGGCTCTGTACCGCCAGCGAATGCTTGATAGACATATCCATATCCGACAACGCCGATTCCCACTCGTTGCGCAGCATCCGCACGCGACCGCGGCCATAGTGTGGCTCCGGACTGCGCGGATTCAGGTCAATGCTTTTGGAGAAATCGTAGTGCGCGTCGTTGAAATTCTTCAACTTGTAATTCATATAGCCGCGACGCTCGTAAGCGAGGGCATTTTTACCAAACTTTTCAATGGCGTTGGTCAGCGCCTGCGACGCTTCGGTCATAATGCCCTGTTCGAGCAACTGACGCCCGCGGAGATACTCGGAAACCGCCGTTTTTTCCGTGTTCGGCTCAATGAGGTGCTCATCCAGCACCTTGCCGTTCAGCACTTTCCAGGCCTCTACATTGCCGGCCAGCGCATATTGTGCAATCTCCCGGAGCAAGGCCGTCGTGTTCAGCCAATGCTTTTCCGTGCTCATCAGCACTTGCTGCGGCAGATCGAGTACGTGGTGTTCGGCGTCGAACAGTTCCTCGGGTCGGAAAAGAATATCCGATTTGAAATAATTCTCTGTCCGGGACTTCCAATGCTGGAGTACCTTTTCAAAGGTGCGCTGGCTGCCGAATTCAAGGCGGCCGCGAAAAATCATTTTTTGTGCTGCTGGCGTTTGCATACTCATCCTGCTGATTCTGGCGTATCCAAAGGCGGTCGGATACAAGGTGACACAGTTTGATTTGATTAAATTTGCCGGAAAACCGGCCGATTTCAAAAGGTAAAATGGCGAATTGGCGTAAAAAGTTCCCCGCATTCCCGATACACCACACCGTGGTAAATCAAAAATCGCAAAAAAAGATAGTCATGTTTCCTCACATGACAGGAATAGCGGAGAGACGATTTTTTTACGACCGCGTCGAACCAGCAACGCCGTCTGCTCTACACAAAGCTCAAAAATTCCTGATTGAATAATACGCCCTCGTAGTTTGAATCTTTCGGATTCCTGAAAACGTATTGACCATTCAAAATATAAAAGGACTACAAAGTTACGCCATGTCTCTAATTTCACAAAGCTTTGATAATGAATTTTTTAAAAAAATTATTTGTTTTAAATGAATTCTTGAAATTTAATTTTGTGCTCACGGTCCGGCCAAGCGCTCAAGCAACAATCCTTCGGAATTCGCGGTAATAGATTACGCTGCAATATGTTTTTTAGGTTAAATAATTTTTTATTTAAAATTACGCTTACCTTTCCAACACCTTCCCGAAACACAACGCTTTACAATTTGTTTCAAACGGGAGAAATCTGCAAATACAATACTGCAAAACAACAGGATATGACCGACAAACGTATATTCGACTACCTCGACGAGCAGCTCCTGCATTTCCCTCAGGCTCAGGCTTTTGGCGCCCGCTACGGCCACACAGCGCGCTACCTGTCTACGCAGGAAATCGCCACACAAGCCAAACTGTTAGCCAAAGGCCTGCTCGATTATGGCATCAAACCGGGCGACATGGTAGCCACCGTTGTGAGCCAGACAACACCCGAATGGATCATTGTCGATTTCGCCCTGCTCCAGATCGGCGTGCTCAACGTCCCCATGTACCCGACCATCAGTCCGCGCGAATACGCCTATATATTACAGGAGTCCGGCTGCCGCATCTGTTTTGTTGGAAGCCAAGAACTCTATGAAAAGGTTGCCAAAGCACAAGAAAGCACCCCGAGCCTGGAGGCTATTTTCGGATTTACCGATATTCCCGGCATTGCCCGCTGGGACAGTCTGCTGCGCGACGGCGATTTTTCGGAAATCGAACGCATTAAGGCAAGCATCAAACCCGACGATCTTTGTACCATCATCTACACCTCCGGCACCACCGGGAACCCGAAAGGAGTGATGCTCTCGCACCGCAATATCGTGTTCAATGTGGAGGCCATGCGCCTGTACATCCCGCTCAGCCACGGCGAACGCGCCCTGAGTTTTCTGCCCATCAGCCACATTTTTGAACGGGCAGTGGTGTATGCCTATACCGCCTATGGCGCAAGCGTATTTTTCACCATTCCCGACCGGCTCGGCGGTGAAGACGGCGAACTGCAAGCCATAAAACCACATTTTTTCTCCTGCGTACCGCGCCTGCTCGAAAAAGTATACGAACGCATTATGAACAAAGGCTTAGTGCTCAAAGGCCCGAAACGATGGATGTTTTTCCGCGCCCTCGAAAAAGCGGAACGCTGGGATTTTACACCCGATGGCAGCGCCCCGGCTGCCCTCCGCAGCTTTGAGTGGAAGCTCTGGCAAAAACTCATTTTCTCCAAATGGCGCGAAGCCCTGGGTGGCAATATTCGCGGCATCGTGACGGGAGCCAGTGCCTGTCCCATGCGCATCATGCGGGTGTTCAACGCTGCGGGCATTCCGGTTCGGGAGGGATATGGCCTGACGGAGGCCGCGCCCGTCATCAGTTTCTGCCGCTTTGAAAACGGCGGCACCCTGCTCGGAGCCGTGGGCATGGCCGTTGATGGCGTGGATATTCGCATAGAACCTGGCGCCGACTACCGGCCCGGCGAGGGCGAAGTGCTGGCCCACAGCGAAGGCATTATGCTGGGTTATTACAAAAAACCGGAGCAAACCGATGAAATGATCCGGGTAATTGATGGCAAACGCTATCTCTGTACCGGCGATGTCGGTATGTTTATTCAGGATAAAAAAGGCCGGAATTTCCTGAAAATCACCGACCGGAAAAAGGAATTACTCAAAACCAGCGGCGGCAAATACATTGCACCTTCGCCGATTGAGTCCATTTTTAAAGAACACCGCTTAGTGGATCAGGTCATGGTTGTGGGCGAAAACCTGAAATTTGTCTCCGCGCTCATTGTACCGGCCGTAGAAGCCCTGCGCGACTGGTGCCACAAGCACCAGATAGAATGGACCGAACTGTCGGAAATGGTCCACCACCCCAAAGTCATTGAACGTTATCAAATGCTGGTAGACCGCATTAACCCGCATTTCGGACAATTTGAACAAATCAAAAAATTTGCCTTGCTCGCGCATCCCTGGGAAGCCGTAAAAGAAGACGGCAGCGATGCCGAACTCACCCCCACCCTCAAACTAAAACGACGGGTGATTATGGAGAAATATCAGTCGGTCATTCACCAACTATACCAGTAGATAACGATGAGTGATGAGTGATGAGTGATATTTAAAATATTCATCATTCATCGTTCATCGTTCATCACTCATCATTCATCGTTCATCGTTATCACCCACTTCTTCATAATCAATGTATTCGCCGCCGAGGCGGTCTTTGGGAGGGTCGGCAATATGCTGTTTCGCCTGCGTTTTGGGCAGGGGTGTTTGTGGAGGTGGAGTTGCCTGCGGACGGCTTTGCCGTTCCTTGAGCCAGGAGCGTATCAACTGCGCGATCCAGACGGCAACCAGAAAGGTAAATATCCAGCGAAACCACATGTTCATGCAAGTTTTGACTTTGGCCGTTCGAAGTAATTTTTGACAAAAGGATGGGCAAAAACAGCCAGCAAAATAATGCCCACGCCCACATAAAAACGATAATCGAGGTCTTTATGTTCCTGAAAAATCAGTGCGGCCAGAATGACGCCATACACCGGCTCAAGGTTGATGGTCAGGTTGGTCGCAAAAGCACTGATATGGCGCAGGGCTTTCAGGGTCAGATAATACGGCAATAAGGTACACACCCAGGCGAGGATGAGCATCCACAACCAATCCATGCCCTGGGGCATAAACTGGTACTGGTTGCCAGTGGCCGACAAAATACCCAAACCAATACTCGTAACGCCGATTCCGGCAAACATCTCCACAAAACTCATCAGCAGCGCCGGTGGCGGCTTTTCCTGCTCCACTACTTTTTTGTTGAGCGCTGTAAAGATGGCGGCCAGCAAAGCAGCGCCCGTGCCCACAATAAGGCCGTCAATCATCGAAACATCAATATTGCCGGCAATCAGCCACATACCGGGCACCACCCCGACTCCGATGGCTAATTCATACCATTTAATGCGCTGGCGCAACAATAAAGGCTCCGTAAACGCAGAAAAAAATGAAGCCAGGGCCATACAAGCTACCGCAACAGAGGCATTGGCAAGTTTGATGGCGCCGTAAAAACACAGCCAATGTACCCCCACCAACACGCCGATCCCCAATAAATTCAGGTATGTTTTGCGCGATAATTCGCGGAATTGCGCCCTTGGAATAATCAGCAGCAGGGTGGCGCAACAAATCGTGACACGCCACCAAACCAATGGCGTGGCTTCGATGGAAATTAATTTACCCAAAATGGCCGTAAAGCCCCAGATTAGCACGCAAAAGTGCAAATACAGATACGCGCGTAATTTTTCATCCTGCATAGCACAAAGGTATCAAGAATCACAAATTTTCACAGTACACCGGGATCCGCAAAGCCGGCGGCAACGTATATCAGAACAGCGCAGTGCAAAGGACAACATCTCCTTAGATTTTGTCCAAATAAGCCCCTGAAATGCAGGGTTTACAGTCAAATGACAGTGCCCGGCTTTACTTGGCGATACTTTTGCACACGAAAAACACTGTTTACCCATTTCGAACTATGCTGGACGGTTTTCATGTACTTGCTTTAACACACCGTACCGCGCCCCTTGAACTCATCGGTCGCGCGGTTATTCCTGCCGCCGATCAGGCCACACGCCTGAGTGCGCTCAAAGCTGCCTGCGAATGGGATGAGCTGCTTTACCTTGCTACCTGCAATCGGGTTTTATTGCTCTATTACGCCTCCGGCCCGCTTGCGCCCCAAGTTCCCGAACTGGTAGCGGCCCACATTGCCCCTGAGTTGAACGAAACCGAACAAGCCGGGATAGCAGCAGCATTTCAGCATATTCACGGTGCTGATGCCGTACGCCATATTATGGAAGTGGCCGCATCCATGGACAGTCTCGTTGTGGGAGAACGGGAGATTATCCGACAGTTCCGCGAAGCCTATAACCACAGTAAAGCACTGGCGCTGAGCGGCGATCATATCCGCCTGCTGGTGCGTTTTACCATTGAGATTGCAAAAGATATTTACACCCGTACCGGTATTGGCGAAAAAGCCCTGTCGGTAGTTGCGCTGGCATTCAAAGCCATGCAAGACGCTGGTATTCACCCCAAAAGTCGCATTCTGATGGTGGGCGCCGGAGTTACCAACGCCAAATTTGTACAATTCCTCCAGCGCTACGGCTACCGCAACGTAACGGTATTTAACAGGAGTTTTGAAAAGGCAGAAATACTGGCTGAGGCTGTTGAAGGTCGTGCATTTCAGTTGGATGAGCTGCCGGATTACCGCGAAGCCTTTGATGCGTTGGTGGTTTGTACCGGCTCGACAGAGGCCATCATCACCCCGGCATTGTACCAAACGCTTGTCGGACAAGACACAGCACCCAAAGTGCTGATTGATCTTTCCATCCCGCATAATGTAGCGCCTGAAGTGGCGGCTTTGCCCGAGGTGCAGTATATCAAAATCGAATCGCTGCGCGCCGCTGCCGATGCCAACCTCGCGCACCGCGCCCGCGCCTGCGAGGAGGCCGCCGAAATTATCCGCACCGGCCTTTATGAATTCCGGGAGATCTGGCATGAACGCCAGATAGAGCGCTCATTGGCGCATATCCCCGATGAAGTACACGAGGTAAAAAAACGCGCCATGAACGAAGTTTTTGGCAAGGAACTCGCCCGGGTAGACGCCTCAACGCTCGATCTGATCGAGCGGATGATGGGCTACATGGAAAAAAAATGTGTGGCCATTCCTATTAAAGCAGCCAAACAAATTGCCCTGCAACATAAAAAAGAACATCACGCGAAGAAGTAAAGGGAGGGTGGGTTTTAGTGTTTTGGTGTTTTCGTATTTGAGTGTTTGTGTACTGGCACTACCCTGCACCTCGTCAAAAAATCTAAAACACCAAAACACTAAAACACCAAAACACTTAATACAAATTCGTCTGTTCCAGATATTCCCAAACCGCTTCAGGGAGCAAATAGCGCACTGAAAGACCTTTTTTCAGGCAATCGCGGATATAGGTTGCGGAAATATCCATCAAGGGTGCATCGCAGAAGCGCACACGCGGATGCTCATCAAAGGGGCCGGGCGCAACGCCGGGGCGCCGGTACACGTAGATATCGTAGTTTTCCAGCAATACCTCGTAGTTTTTCCACTGATTGAGTGTTGCAATGTTATCGCCCCCCATAATCAGCGCAAATTCTTTTCCCGGATATTTTTCTTTTAAATAAGCCAGTGTATCCACCGTAAAGGAGGGAATCGGCAAATTAAACTCCACATTAGACGCTTCAATCTTTGAGTTGTCGCCAATACCGAGGCGCACCATGTGCAAGCGGTCGTAATCGCGGGCAAGCGTTTTTTTGGGTTTTAATGGGTTTTGCGGACTGACCACCATCCACACTTTATCCAAATCCGTTTGCGTCGCCATGTAATTGGCGATAATCAAATGCCCGATATGCACCGGATTGAAGGAGCCGAAAAACAGTCCGATTTTCATACCTTACATATCATAAGATAACTCTACCACATCTGTTTCCGGATGTGCCTGACAGGTCAGGATATAACCGGCCTTAATTTCATCGGTATCCAATGCGTAGCAGGCATCCATTTTTACTTTTCCGCTAATCACTTTGGCCATACAGGTAGAGCAGGCGCCTGCGGTGCAGGAATAAGGGGGATCATATTTGGCTTTCACCAAAACATCCAGAATGCTTGCGCCAGCAGGAACCGGCAATTCAACGCGCTGGCCACGCAGGTGAACGATCACGCGTTTGCCACTGCCGGCCGCTGAAGTACCGGCATCCGGAATATCGCCCGGCACGTGATTGGCATTTACAAAATGCTCGGTGTAGACTTGTTTTTCCGGTATTCCGCGCGCAAGCAGCATCCCTTTGATGGTGTCGGGCATGTCCTGAGGGCCGCAAACAAAGTAAAAACACTCCGACTCCGGGCCGTGGGGCATATGCTCGTCTAAGAATTCAGTGGCAGTAGCGGCATCCACCCTGCCTATCTTGCCCTGCCAATTGACGCTGCTTTTTTTGAACATGCTGAATAGTCCGCCGCCACCCTGCCGGTTAGGACTGCTGAGGATATAATCCACAAACAACTGGCCATTGTAGCGTCGGCTGAGTTCGTCGAGTGCGTCGCGGAAAATGATTTGCTCTTCATTGCGGTTGCCGTACATCAGGTAGACGGTGCTCATTGGCTCCGCTTCCAGCACGGTTTTAAGAATAGACATGAGGGGCGTGATGCCGCTGCCCGCAGCAAACAGATAATAGGTGCGGCGTTTATCGTGGTGTAGTTGGTTGAAAAAACGGCCGTCCGGTCGCGAAACCTCCAGTTGGTCGCCTTCGCGCAGGTGTTCACAGAGCCAGGTCGACACACGGCCGCCCACTACTTTTTTTACGGTAATCACCAATTGATCGTCCAGCGGTGAGGAAGACATGGAATAAGAGCGGCGCAATTCGCGGCCATCCTGCATCACACGCACCGTCAGGTATTGGCCCTGCTGGTATTTAAAGGTATCTTTCAACTCGGCCGGTACACCAATTGCTATGCTTACCGCATCTTTTGTTTCAGCCGTAATCTTTTGAACGGGAAGGGTATAAAAATCCATATTCGGGTTTGACTTTTTCTTGCGAAGCGCAAAAGTACGGCGTGGAAACAAGAAGGCTTTTAAATAGTTGAATAATGATTCGAGGATTGTTGTTACCCGCTGTCATGATCTTGTCCTTTTCCCTTGCAGCGCAAACGGACAAGATCTATTTTGAATTTGACCTTTCCAAAACAGCCACTTTTCCGGGCGGCAGCAGGGCATTGTACGAAACCCTGAAACCACATTTATATTACCCGGAAGCGACCCTGCTCCGGGGGGCTGGCGGCCCGACAGACCTGATCTTTATCGTAGAACCTGATGGCTCGATAAACGGATTACAGATAATCGGCGAGCCGGATACACTGTGCACAGCCATGCTCCGCGAAACAGCACAAAAATATTTATCCCGATGGCATCCTGCCGAAGCCAACGGACATGGGATACGGGTGCTGAAATGCCTGCAATTTTATTTTCATCCGCACGCAGGCAAGGTATATTTTGTCGGAGAAACCATGCCCGCCTTTTACCCCCTGCACCCGATAGCAGATTTTTTTGCCCTTAAACCCGAAGCGCGTTGGAAGTATAAAATACGAACAGACTTTCAGTCTCTCCCCACAGCCAAGCAGGCTCTGCAAATACCTGAGGTAGTGCTTAAAACCGGTATCAATGCGCAGGTGAGTATTCGTTTACATGTCAATCAGCACGGGGTACTGGAAAAAACAGAAGCGCTCAATGATCCCGGCTATGGCATGGCCGAGGCCGCAATCGACTATGGCAACCAGTTCAAATACTGGGTTCCGGAGTGCCGGTATGATACCTGTATCGGATTCAGCAAAGATCTACAGATTTATTTCAGGGGGGATTCTGCCGGATTGGCGGCCGACACGCGTGTTTTTGAGGAGACGGCGCACCCGGCTTGGCGCTCCAAGGGCGTCCTCGACGAGGTGTACATTTCGGAGGCAGACCGGCTTCGCTTGAAAAAAGGCAGTTTAAAATTCAGCCTGATTGTAGAAAAAGACGGCTCTGCTTCAGCGCCGGTATTTTCAGCGCCTGCCGACAGTATTTTGCAGCGTTACGCCTTGCAGTATTTGCAGGAATACAAAGGTCGCTGGGCGCCCCACTACTTTTGCGACATCAAGGTACGCACGGGCATCACGCGTTATCTGTTTTACGATCCGCTGACGGAGCAATGCTATGTACTGGATCGCGATCCGCAGCAATTTCCACCGCCCGATCTGGAGCGTGTTTACCGGCCGGAGGAGGTTGATGTGCCGCCCCGGCATCGGTTTGGCGACTATACCCTGCGCAATTTACACCGCGAAATCTGGGAATACCCTGCTGCGGCACGGGCGGCAGGTATAGAGGGAATGGTACGCATGTCTGTGATCATTAGGCCCAATGGCAGCGTAGAGGCAAGTATAAGCCAAGGGTTGGCCGGCGTGTGCGATCGGCTGGCCCTGCGTATTATCCGGGAGGAAAATTTCAAATTCATCCCTGCTTTAAAAAATGGCTACCCGGTGCCATGCCGTATAGAAGTAGAATTACCCTTTTTTATAGATAAATAAGTGCAAAAATTGGCAAAAATTCGGCCTTCACAAATTTTTTTTGGAAAAAGCGGGCATTGGCTACGCCATCATTCCCCGGCGCATCATACATTTGGCGGCACAATTTCTGAATATGCTCTGAGATAAGGCCAAATTATACGACACAACATTTTCAAAACGAAACATTTGTACCGCACATGAGTAACATTAACCCATCGCGCCTTTTCTTCGCTTCCTGTATGGCGCTGACGGTGACCTCAATGACCTTTGCCATCCGCGCCGGCATGGTAGAACCGCTGGGTAAAGAGTTTGGCCTGAGTGAAACACAACTCGGCTGGATTGTAGGCATGGCCTTTTTCGGCTTTCCGGTAGCAACCACCCTCGGCGGCTTCATTGTTGACCAGATCGGGATGAAACGCCTGATGTGGGTAGCTTTTGCCGCACACTTGTTGGGCCTGGTGCTCACCATTTTTGCCGGCGGCTTCCTGACATTGATGATTTCCACCTTCCTCATTGGCTTTGCCAACGGTATGGTTGAGGCAGTTTGCAATCCTTTGGTGGCCTCTTTGTATCCGAACAAAAAGGTGGTGATGCTCAATAAATTTCACGTCTGGTTTCCGGGCGGTATTGTTATTGGCGCCTTACTGGCAGCCGGGATGAATGCTGCAAAAGCCCATTTTGGCTTTGAAAGCTTCCTGAACTGGCAGTGGCAGGTGGGTTTGATTCTGATTCCTACTTTGTTCTACGGCTGGTTGTTTCTCGGACAAAAATTCCCCCGCACCGAACGTGTGGAAATGGGCGTTTCTACGGGCGATATGTTCAAGGCGGCATTCACTCCGCTCTTTCTGTTTCTGGTGGTGTGTATGTTTTTCACGGCCAACACCGAGCTGAGTACCAACCAGTGGATCGACAAATTATTGGGCAATGCAGGCGCCAACTCTTTGCTTATTCTGGCGCTTATCAACGGTATTATGGCCTTCGGGCGTTTCTTTGGCGAGCCGATCATTCACAAACTCAACCCAACCGGCGTGTTGCTCATTTCTGCCATCCTGGCGGCTATCGGGCTGTTCCTGCTGCGTTCGGTGGAAGGCAATGCACTGTATGCTGCCGCCGTCATTTTTGCGCTTGGCGTCTGTTATTTCTGGCCGACCATGCTGGGTTATACCAGCGAACGCGTGCCCAAAAGCGGCGCCCTTGGCCTTTCGCTAATGGGTGGCGTAGGGATGCTTGGTAACTGGGCTTACCAGACCTTCTTTATCGGCCCAAAATTAGATGCCGAAAAAGCGGCACTCACGCCCGGCATCCAGGCAAGTAAAACCGCAGAGCTGACAGCTCAGGGTGGCGACATGAGTACCCTGACTGAAGTTGTGACCAAACAAGTGGAGCTGCTCGCAGGCAAAGAAGTATTGGCCAGCATCAATATTCTGCCCCTTTTCCTGATTGTGGCCTTTGCAGGCCTGTGGTTTGTCATGCGCAAAAAGTAACGTACTGCGAAGCTCCGCTTCGCAGTCGTATCGCGAAGCTTTGCTTCGTAGTTGTATAGCGAAGCTTTGCTTCGCAAAAAAAGCCCGGAAAAAGGTAGCAATCCTTTTCTCCGGGCTTTTTTAGTATACGCTGTTGAGTGGGTTGTGGCGCGAAGCGAAGCTTCACGGTACTGCTGCGAAGCGAAGCTTCGCAGTACGGTACGTGGCTTACATAATGATACCGCCGCCGATCAGGTCGTCGCCTTCATAAAAAACGGCGCTTTGGCCGGGGGCAATTCCTTTGACATTGGCGTGAAAGACCACTTCCACATTTTTACCGACCCCATGCAGGGTGGAATAAGTACCACCATCGCGGTAGCGGACTTTCGTGACCGCCTCCAGGCCGGCTTCAGGTACTTCGGGATATTTCATCAGGTTGAGCTTGCCGACCATCATGGCGTTGCGAATCAGTTCTTCTTCGCGGCCAAGCACCACGGTATTGGTTTCGGGTCGGATTTCGGTGACGAACATGGGTTCGCCGAGTGCAATGCCGAGTCCTTTGCGCTGACCGATGGTATAGAAAGGGTAGCCTTCGTGTTGTCCCAGAATTTTACCGCTTTTATCTATAAAATTACCGCCGCGCACCTGATCATCAAGGCCTTCTACCCGACGGCGCAGGAAGCCGCGGTAGTCGTTGTCGGGCACAAAACAGATTTCATAGCTCTCGGCTTTTTTGCTCAGTTCCAGGAAGCCGCGTTCGGCGGCCATTTGCCGTACTTCGGGTTTGGTGTAAACTCCGAGTGGCATACGGGTACGATTGAGGCATTCCTGCGAAAGGCCCCAGAGTACGTAGCTTTGATCTTTTTGAAGGTCCTTGGCCCGTGTGATGTATTTACGGCCTTCCAGCTCGTTGATAATGCCGTAGTGGCCGGTCGCAATAAACTCACAATCGAGCATATCTGCGCGACGCAGCAGGCTGTTCCACTTGATATGCGTATTGCACAGCACACAAGGGTTCGGCGTGCGGCCTGCCATATATTCATCAACAAAGTTATCAATGACGTAATCGCCGAATTCTTCGCGAATATCAATGATAAAATGGTGAAAACCCAACTTCACTGCTACCTGACGGGCGTCGTTGATACTGTCGAGCGAGCAACAGCCGGTTTCCTTGGTAACGCCGCCGGAAGTTGCATAATCCCAGGTCTTCATGGTAATACCAATGACCTCCCAACCCTCCTCATGGAGCAGGACGGCGGTAATGGTACTATCAATTCCGCCGGACATGGCAACCAATGCTTTTCCGTGACGTGACATAAAAAGGAGGTGTAAAAGGGGGGTTAGGGTTTGGGGGTTTTAGTGTTTTAGTTAGGAACAGCCCAACTTCTAAAACACTTAAACACTTAAACACTAACCCCCCTAAAAAGTTACTTCGCGATTTTTTGATTTTCGCGGGTGAGTACTTCATCTACGAGGCCGTAGGCTTTTGCCTCTTCGGCGCTCATCCAGTTATCGCGGTCGCAGTCGGCCTCGATGGTTTCGTAGGGCTGGCCGGTGTGGTTGGCGAGGATGTCGTAGAGCGACTTCTGCATTTTTTTGATGAGCTTGTAGGAGATTTCGATATCCGAAACCTGCCCTTGAGCGCCACCCATGGGCTGGTGAATCATTACATGGCTGTGAAAGAGGCAGGAGCGTTTGCCTTTGGCGCCTGCTGCGAGCAGTACGGCGCCCATTGAGGCGGCCAGACCGGTGCAGATGGTGCTTACATCGGGCGAGACATATTGCATCGTATCATAAATACCGAGGCCGTCAATGACTGAACCACCTGGGCTGTTGATGAACATTTGCACATCGCGCTTGGGGTCGGTGCTTTCCAGGAAAAGTAATTGTGCCTGAATAACATTCGACACATACTCTGTAACCGGAACCCCCATGAAGATGATGCGATCCATCATCAGGCGGCTAAATACGTCGAGCGATGCTGCATTGAGCTGGCGCTCTTCAATTACGTAAGGGGTAAACGCGCGAATCCCGGGGGCCGTGCGATCCATATACGTATCAAGGTGCATGCCGCTCATGCCAAGATGCTTGACGGCATACTTTCTAAATTCATTTTTGTCAAACATAATCAATTCAATTTTGAGGCAAGTGTAACAACTTTATCGCAATAAGGCTCAATCCTGTAAGCGCCTGGAACTGAAAAGTCCGACGAAACAAGCGTTTATTAACGATGAACGATGAGTGATGAACGATGAATGATGAGTGTTTTAGTGTTTATGTGTTTTAGTGTTTTGGTGGATAGATTGGAAAAGCCAAATTATCCAAAACACTTAAATACCAAAACACTAAAACACCAAAACACATAAACACTCATCGTTCATCGTTCTAAACGAGGTTTCCTTGTGCTTGTTCGGTTTGGGCCTTATTTGAAATTTCGTCAACAATTTTTTGGAATTCCTCGGAAGGAATGGCCTTATCCACGATGGTCACTTCGCGACGGATGGCGTTGGTAAGTTTATCCCATTCCAGTTCATCCTGTACTTTTTTCACCTCTTTTTGATCTTTCAACATGCGGTCGAGGGCGCTGTCGATGACATTTTCAGGCAGTTCAGCCTGGAAATAACGCAAGAGGCGCTTGCGGAACTCCTGGCGCACATCTTCGTCGCTCACTTCAACTACGAGCATTTCCTTAATGCGGTCGCGGATAACCGTCCAGCGCAGATTTTCGAGGAATGCGGGGAATTCCTGTGCGATCTGCTCATCGGTCAGGCGGCCTTCATTGGTGGCTTTGAGCCAGTTTTTGAGGAAGTTTTCGGGCAGTTCCACGCGGTTGAGTTCGAGGAGGCGCTCCTGGAAGCTGCGCATGAGCAGGGCTTCGGCGCGGGAGTCGTAGAATTCGAGGATACCGCCTTTTAGGGCATCAACGGCTTCTTCTTTGCTATTAACGCGGCCTTCACCGAAGTAGCCGGTAAAGAACTCCTCGTTGAGTTCGGCCTCGCCGACACGGCTGACTTCCTCGATAGTGCCTTCAAACCAGTCGCCAACAACGCGGTTGTCGTCGGCAGGCAGGTTGAGGATGTACTTGCGGTACATCTCTTCTTTTCCCTGTTGTTCAACACCGCGGGCGTTGAAGCGGAAGGTGTCGCCTTTTTTAAGGCCGAGGAGTTGGGTTTTGAGGCTTTCGTCGCCGATATTTTGGAGGAAGATGGTCATGGTGGTTTCCCAGCCATCTGCCTTGATGTTGTCGCCGTCGAGTTCGCGGGCAGCAACTTTCAGGAGGTCATTGTCCTGAATATCGTTTTCCGGATTGGTGCGACCGCCCATGCGCTTACGGGCGTACTCGAGGTCTTTTTCTGCGAGTGCGTCGAGGTCGGAAACGGTGAGGCGTTCGAAGGTTTGTTTTTTATCCAAGCCTTGCAGCTCAAATGCGCCGACATACCCTACTTCGTAGTGGATGGTATATTCTTCGTCGAGTTGGTCTATTTTAAAAGAGAAAGGCTTGATGTCGCCGGTCAGCATGGGTTGTCCGAGGATATCGAGCTGACTTTCGCGCAGGAAACGCATCAGTTCATCCGAAAACATACGATTGACCGTTTCACTAACGATCGAGCTGCCGTACATACGCTTAACAAAATCAACCGGCGCCTGGCCCTGACGGAAGCCGCGAATGTTGGCACGCTGGCGGAAACTTTTCAGTTCCTGCTGCACAAGGGGCTTAAGTTCGTCGCGGGTGATGGTGATGCTGAGTACGGAGGAAGTATTATCTTGTTCCTTACGGACAATATTAGGCATGATGAAAAACGGTACGTGATATTGAAAAAATCGAGAAAAATGTGCGGGTGGAGGGACTCGAACCCCCATGCCTCGCGGCGCCAGATCCTAAGTCTGGTACGTCTACCAATTTCGCCACACCCGCATCTTGAGCCAAGATATGCTCATAAAGGGCCGCAAAGGTACGGAATTTTTTTTAACGATAAACTATGAATGATGAACGATGAATATTTTTTTAAGGTTCGAGGTTCAGGGTTTGGAGGTTTGGAGGTTTGGGGTTCACCTTATTTTGATGTCTACTCTGGTGAGGAAGTCCAGAAGTCCAGAAGTCCACCCCCGAACCTCCGAACCCTGAACCCTGAACCTCCGAACCCCGAACCCCGAACCCCAAACCTCCAAACCTTTACGGCTCAATGATATTAAACCAGAACGGAAAAGCTTCGAGGGATTTGAGGAATTGTTCCCATTCCCTGCGGGCTTGCTCGGTACCGGTGAAGCTGGCTTTTTGATCTTTAACGGCTGCCCAGAACTTGAGCGCACCGGCTTCGCCGCCACTGATCATCACGTCGTTCAGCGTACTGCGGGTAAGTGCAACAATAGGCAGCTTCACGTCTCCGAGTTCGCCCGAATAGGCGCGCATCACCGAGTTTTCTACCTGAAGCAATGCTGTGGTGGTCGTGCCGTCTGCGTTTTGCATCAAAATATTAAAAGAGGCATTCAGGCCCTCTGCTTCCATGCCGTCCAGGTGAATGGCGAGGTATTGAAAATACTCATCGGCGTCCATGTTGTCCAGGTCGTCGCGATTTGGCTCCACATTATTTAATTTGCGGAAAACATCTAAGCGTTTGGGTTGGCGCAGCTCGCGGGCGCCGGTGAGGTAAAAATTACGCCACGGGCCAGATTCTGCCTGGTAGCCCATTTGCTCGTAAGCATCGGCCAGCAGGTTGCGGGCAGCCATATTATTGGGCTCGGCAAAAACCAGGTGATTGAGCACCATCCCGACCCAGCGATATTCGCCACTATCGTAAGACATACGCGCCCTGGCCAGCAGTTTGGCGGGACCGCCCATAAATTCCACATATTTTTTTCCGGCTTCTTCGGGCGGCAGGGCATGGAGATTGGCCGGATTGCCGTCGAACCAGCCGATATAGCGCTGGTAAGTTGCCTTGAGGTTGTGGCTCAGGGTGCCGTAATAGCCGCGATTCGGGAAAAGTTGGCCGAGGCTTGGCGGCAGCTTGATGCGCTCGGCAATTTCAATCATGGTATAACCCTGATTGGTCAGGCGCAGGGTCTGGTCGTTGATGTATTTGTACAGGTCGCGTTGTTTTTTCAGCAAATCGACAATGGTATCATTGCCCCAGGTCGGCCAGTGGTGACTGGCAAACATGACCTCCACGTCTTTGCCGTAAGTACTGATGGTCTCATCAATATACTGACTCCAGGCCAGCGGGTCGCGCACCATCGCGCCGCGCAGCGAGTAGGTATTGTGCATGGTTTGGGTGACCTCCTCTGCGGAGCAAAACGCTTTGTGCTTTGGGAAATAAAACATCATTTCCGTCGGCGCCTCCGCATTGGGGCTGTTCCATATTTTCACATGCACCCCATCAATCAAAGTATCAAACGGTTGATCAATGGTGGCATTGATATAAACCGTCGGGCGCACGATGCCATTGTGGCCACCGGCTGTTGTTTTGCCCAGACCGGAGCCGATTTGCCCGGATTTATTGTGCTCCGAAATCGTATTGCCGTACATATAGCTGGCGCGCCGGCCCATCGCCGTTCCGGCCATGATATTTTCATTAAAGGCGTGTTCCAGAAAACCTTCCGGCGCATATACGGGAATATTTGTGGTATCGGCTGCCGCCATTACCCCCAACACGCCGCCATAGTGATCGATATGACTGTGGGTAAAAATGACCGCACTGACCTTGAAATTTTTATCTAAGTATACCCGGGCGCTGTCTATACCGGCGCGGGCCGTTTCTTCCGATACCAGCGGATCCATCACAATCCAGCCGGTTTTACCGCGAATAAGGCTCATCACAGAGAGGTCAAAGCCGCGAATTTGATAGATTTCTCCCGGAACAACCGCGTACAAACCCGCCTGATTGTTCAATTGCTCCTGCCGCATCAGGCTGGGATTAATTTCTGGCGGACAGGTTTCGGGCGTGTACTGATTCAAAAAACTGTACTTCCCCATGTCCCAGACCGTTTCTTTTCCGGAGGTAATCGGGGTTTTGAGGGGCGCAATCAAATTGCGGCTGGCATTGTTGTAATCGTTGACGTTGTTGAAATTCAGTTCCTTCAGCACGCGCTTATTGGCCGCTGCCGTAAATGGCGTTGCCGGCTTGGGCGATTCGGGCTGCGCAGAAAGGATACTTGCGAAGGAAAAAACAAACAGGAACAGTGCCGCAAGGGAGCACCGACGGGTTAACATACACATGACTTGGAAGATGTTTACTCGGCTTATGCCGCAATGAAAAATAGCGTTTATGTTGTCTTGGTACGCGCACTAAAACATTGCAAAAATCTGCACATTTAAAGCCAAAAATCAGCGTAAAAAGACCTGTTTTACATAAACAGGTAAAAATGCGTAAGTCCTGTGCAGACGCGCATTCATCGTTCCTCATTTATAGTTCATCGTTAAAAAAGAATTTGCTTGCACAATCCCCCGCTTGCCCGTAACTTTGTTAGCTGTTTTCTCAAATTGGAAGGATATGCCCGGTTCAGCTGAAAATCAAGAAGTCGTAATTCCCGTATTACAGGAAGACGACCGACCGCTCATCATTAGTGCGTACCGCAACCTGCTGCGCGCCATCAATACAAAACTCAATGCCGACGACCAGAAAAACATCCGGGCGGCATTCGAGCTGGCGACGCGTGCGCACATGGAGCAGCGCCGCAAAAGTGGCGAGCCGTATATCCTGCACCCCATCGAAGTGGCGCGTATTTGTGTGGAAGAAATCGGCCTCGGCCCGACCGCCGTTGTGTGCGCCCTCCTGCACGATGTGGTGGAAGATACCAACGTGACACTGAAGGACATTCACGACCAGTTTGGCGAGCGCGTGATGCTCATTGTCGACGGCCTCACCAAACTCGACAGCCTCCACGAAACCGAAAACCCACAGGCCGAAAACCTCTACCGCGTACTCAAAGCCATGCTTTCCGATGTGCGCGTGGTGCTGATTAAAATGGCCGACCGCCTGCACAACCTGCGCACCATCGGCTCCATGCCGGCCCACAAACAACTCCGCATTGCCGCCGAAACAGCTACCGTTTACGCGCCCCTGGCTCACCGCCTCGGCCTGTATGCCATCAAATCCGAATTTCAGGATCTTTGCCTGAAAATTACCGACCGCGAAGCCTACGACGACATTGCCGACAAACTCGCCCAAACCAAAACCGCCCGCCAGGAGTATATCAGCGCTTTCATCAAACCCATCGCCGAGGGCCTCGAAAATGAGGGCATCAAAGCGCGTGTATTCGGCCGCCCCAAAACCATCCATTCTATTTACAATAAAATTCAATCCAAAAATGTAGCGTTTGAGGAAATTTACGACCTCTTCGCCATCCGGATTATTCTTCAGGTGCCCATGCAGCAGGAAAAATTTGCCTGTTGGCAAGCCTACACGCTGGTCACCGATACCTATAAGCCCATTCCCGAACGCCTCAAAGACTGGATCACCTCCCCCAAAGCCAACGGCTACGAATCGCTGCATACGACCGTGGCCGGCCCCGACGGCAAATTTGTGGAAGTGCAAATCCGCTCCGAACGCATGGACGAAATCGCCGAACGCGGTTTTGCAGCACACTGGAAGTACAAGGGCGTCAGCGAAGTAAAAAGCCGGGCCAATACCTTCGACAACTGGCTCAATCAGGTACGCGAAACCCTGGAATCGGAAAACGCCGGCAATGCCGTGGAGTTTCTCGCCGATTTCCAAACCAGCAACCTGTATTCAGAAGAAATTCACGTGTTTACGCCCAAAGGCGAAATGCGCATCCTGCCCGAAGCAGCAACCGCACTCGATTTTGCATTCAGCATCCACTCCGACCTCGGTTGTATGTGCCGCTCCGTTATGATAAACGGACAAATAAAATCCATTTACCATAAACTGCAAAATGGCGATCAGGTGCGTATTATGGGCGATCGCAACCAAAAACCAAGCGAAGACTGGCTCAAACACGTCGTTACCTCTAAAGCGCGCAGCCGAATCCGCGCAGCCCTGAAAGAAGAAAAACGCAAACTTGCCGACGACGGCCGGGAAATATTAGAGCGCAAACTCAATGCCATGAAAATGCCCTCCGGTGCTTTCGACAGCTCGCTGGATACGCTGATGAAATGGTACGGATTTCCCAACCGCCTCGACTTTTTAGCCGCGATCTATACCCAACAGGTCGACCTGGCGCAGGTACATAAAAACTTCCGCAACGACGGCGGCCGGCTCTTCCCCCTCGAAGCCTCACACCGCGAAGACGCCGAAGCCCCGCTGCTGCCCGAACAGGTGGCGCCCGCCCGCTCCAAACCCGGCAACCGGCCGGAAGTAATCATCAACGGCGACAGCACCAACTACCCCTACACCATGGCGCAATGTTGCAACCCGGTGCAGGGCGACGATATTTTTGCCTTCCTGACCATTAAAGACGGCGTGAAAATTCACCGAAAAAATTGCCCCAATGCCAATAACCTGCTTTCGCAGTACGCCCACCGCGTCATGAAAGCCGAATGGGGCAACACGGTAAAAGCCGATTTTGTGGTAACGGTGGTGATTACCGGCGTCGATACCGGCCCGGGCGTCATTCAGCAACTGACCAACAGAATTTCCGAAATGGGCATTAATATCCGATCCTTTAATATCTCCGGCGACGGCGGCTACTTTGAAGGCATCGTCAAACTTGTCATCTCCAATACCGATCAACTCAACCGCGCCATGACCGCCCTGAAAAGCTTAGAGTGGGTTTCGAACGTGCGCAGAACCGAATAAGTGTTATGGCTCATTATCTCGACGAACTAAACGACATCCAACGCGCCGCCGTGACCACCACGGAAGGCCCCGTGTTGGTCATCGCCGGCCCCGGCTCCGGCAAAACCCGGGTGCTGACCTACCGCATTGCCCATCTGCTGGAAAAAGGGGTGCCACCCTGGGAAATCCTGGCCCTCACTTTTACCAACAAAGCGGCCAAAGAAATGAAAGAGCGCATTGAAAAGGTAGTCGGCCAGCGCGCGCAACAGGTATGGGCCGGTACCTTTCACTCCGTTTTTGCACGTATTTTACGGGCCGAGGCCTCCAAAATCGGGTTTCCATCCAGCTTTTCGGTATACGACACCGACGACACCATGAGCGTGCTGCGCAGCATTATCAAGGAAAAAGACCTCGACCCCAACGCCTATAATGCCTCTGTCATCCGCTCACGGATTTCATTGGCCAAAAGCAACCTCATTTCCCCGCTCGGCTATCGGGAGAAAGCCGATATGATGGAGGAAGACCGCGCAGCCCGCCGGCCATTTGTGGTGGATATTTATCAGGAATATGTGTCGCGCCTGCAACGCGCCGGCGCCATGGACTTCGACGACCTGCTTTTTCAGCTGTACCGCCTTTTTCGCGAAAACCCGGAAGGCGTAGTGGAAAAATATCAAAAACGCTTCAAATACCTGCATGTTGATGAATTTCAGGATACCAATTTCCTGCAATACGCCATTTTGCGCCGCCTGCTGAAATACGAGGGCAGTCCGGAAAATGTATTTGCCGTAGGCGATGACGCACAAAGTATTTATGCGTTTCGCGGCGCTACCATCGACAATATTCTCGACTTTGAGAAGGATTATCCTGCACTCAAGACCTTTAAACTCGAACAAAATTACCGCAGCACCCACCATATTGTCCAGGCTGCCAATGCGGTCATTTCCCATAACCGGCGCCAGCTGCAAAAAACCATCTGGACCGACAAAACGGAGCGCAGTAAAATCAAGCTGATCAAATGCGTCACGGATGATGAAGAAAGCCGTCGCGTGGCTGATCTGATTTTGGAGCAAAAAAACCGCTTTCACCTACCCAATTCAGAATTTGCCATTCTTTACCGCACCAACGCCCAAAGCCGTAAATTTGAAGAACACCTGCGACGCCTGAACCTCGACTACCGCATCTACGGCGGATTGTCGTTTTACCAGCGCAAAGAAGTCAAGGATTTTATCGCTTACCTGCGTCTTACCGTCAACCCCAACGATGAAGAAGCCCTGCGGCGCATCATCAACTACCCTACCCGAGGCATCAGCGACGCCACCGTAGAAAAAATCGGCCGAAGCGCTTCCGCCAACGGCATTACCCTGTGGCAGGCCATAAACGATCCGCGGCTCGATATTACGGAGCGCGCACGCAAGGCGCTGTTTACGTTTAAAAGTATTATTGAAGACTGGCAAAAACGCGCCAACGCAGAAACGGCCGCCAAATTGGCCGCAGAAATTCTGCGCCGCTCCGGCCTCTACGAACTCCTCAAACAAGACAGCACGCAGGAGGGCCTCAGCCGCCTGCAAAACGTAGAAGCCGTACTGGATGCCATCAGCGAATTTACGGATCAGGGCGATCCAAATGCCGATCTCGCACCGGACGACCGCAGCCTCGGCGCTTACCTGCAAACCGTCAGCCTGCTCACCGATGCCGACGAGCAAAAGGGCGAACGCGATCAGATCACGCTGATGAGTGTACACGCCGCCAAAGGACTGGAGTACCAGAGTGTGTTTATTACCGGTATGGAAGAAACGCTGTTCCCTTCGTTTATGTCGTTTGAAGACCCACAAGGCTTAGACGAAGAGCGCCGCCTGTTTTATGTGGCCGTTACACGGGCCAAGCGTTTTTTAAGCATTTCATACGCCCAAAACCGCTATCGTTTTGGTCAAATACGCGTTTGTGAGCCTTCGCGATTCCTCGCCGAAGTAGGCGAAGATCATTATGAAATGGTGGGCGGCAGCAGCGGCCGTCTGCAACAACCCGCATTGCCCCAGCAACCCCGGGCCGGTATTTCGGGCAATTTCAGTACCGGGCGGCGCAATCCGCAGCCGGCACGCCCGGTTGTCTCCGGCGCCGACGCTGCCAATTTCCAGGCGGCAGCACCGGATACCATCAAGGCCGGCGACGCAGTGCTGCACCTGAAGTTCGGAAAAGGCAAAGTCAGCAGCGTGGAAGGCCCCAAAGATGGTAAAGTGGCCACTATACGTTTTGAAGGCGACGAACTGCCGGAGCGGCGTATTGTGCTGAAATTTGCAAAGCTACAGGTACTTTAAACCCAGGGCGTTTGTCACCGGCATGACAAATGATGAAAATTCACAATAAAAAGGTTTTAATTTTTCCTTTTTATCAGACCTTTGCGCTCGATTTTGAAAATGAAGCACAATAAGCGTTTTGGTAAACTTTTTAATCTGGAACCATATCACATTTTTTAAAGCTACTAACGGGGACATTTACAAAAACAAACACAACACATTTCAGGCTCACTTGGCCATTGATACCAACGCTTAACCGGGAACTTAGTTACGGAACGACATTGAACAGAAGCCCTGCCTCAGTAATGACGCAGGGTTTTCTTTTTTTCAAAAACCGGCGCGCGTGCGGAATTACAAAAAAGACAAAGGCTCAAACGACTGTTGCAGGATCGCGGTGCTGTCTGCGCGCAGCCAGCGCTCCAGCAAGGTGGCGTATACCTGCCGGAAATCCACCTGAAATTGTAAATCCCCGTCTTTCAGGTTTTCCAGATCGCTCATCGCATTCAAGATGCCCTGCCGACGCAATCCGCCGCCAAAAAACATCATGTTATTGGCTGTACCGTGATCGGTGCCGTTGCTGGCGTTTTGCGATACCCGCCTTCCAAATTCTGAAAAAGTAGCCACCAGCACCTCGTTCCATTTGCCATTGGCCTGCATATCGGCGGCAAAAGCGGCTATGGCGCCGTCGAGTTGTTCAAAGAGCCGGCGTTGCTGGCCGTCCTGATTGATATGCGTATCAAAACTGCCGAGCGAAAGGTAGTACACCGTGGTATTGGAATCGGCAAGGATCAGGGAGGCGACGGTTTTCAGATTTTTTCCCAATTCGGTAGCCGGATAAACGGCGCTGCTGCTTTTTTTACGGCTTTGGTCAAAAATATAATCCGCTGAAGAGAGGGTCTCGGCCATGGTTTTATACAAATATTCCACTGGCGCCTCTTCCTCTACGTGCCCGGTAGTACCGCCCCCTTCGCGCCGGGGCTTGGGATGCGCCGACACATACTCCGAAAAATAAGGGCTATGTGCCGCCTCGTGCAGGCGCCTGGGGTCTTCAAAAGCCAGTCCTTTGTTTTTTACGCCTTTAAGTGCCAGGCTGAGGGTATCATCTATTTCCAGCACGCCGGTGGGTTGGGCGCAGCCATTGTACTGGGCATCGAGGTAACGCCCCAGCCAGCCGCTGCTCCAGTATTGCTCAGCCGGACTGGCGCTGTGCCAGATGTCCATACTCCTGAAATGTGAACGATCGGGATTGGGATACCCTACGCCGTTGAGTACCGACATATAGCCCTGATCGTACAGGTTTTTCAGGCCGCTCAGTGAGGGGTGCAGGCCTGTTTCTTCATTAAGTGACAGCGCCTGTTCACGCTGAATGGCCAGGCGTGGCCGTTCGCGATAATAGATATCGTTGCGATAGGGAATGATGGTATTCAGGCCATCGTTGCCGCCACTGAGCTGAATGAGTACCAATATTTTTCCACCTGGTGGCAGGGCGCCCGGCGGCTCGAATGCTTTGAGAAACTTAGGCATCCAGAGCGCAGTTGTAGCCAGCGCGCCGGTTTGGATAAATTTGCGGCGATTCATATCCGGGCTTATTTTGATTTCAGCAAATATACCCATAACGCAGCAAGGGCATCTTGCCGTATTAGAATCAAAATGCAGCCCAAAGTTTAGCGCTTGTTCGCTGTTTATTTCCGCTCCAGGGTTTCGCTGCTGATCAGATCTCCGAAAAATATTGCATTGGCAAAAAGGCGGTTGGTACCATACCAGAATGCCCTGAAATTCGGATTGGCGGCAAAACAAATAGCGCGGCCCCTTCCTGCTGCCCCCACCACAAGGGCCGCCGAATTGGCCACTTGCGGCAATTGACGGTTATGCACATAACCCGCCAGCAAAGGATCTTTGCCAAATAAAGCCGGCGTAGCATACGGGTTCCTGGCAACTTCCAAAAAAACAGCATCATTCATAAACAGCGGCAACCGATTGCGCCGGTACCCGAAACATAGCGGGTGGCTGAGGTCCAGCTCCGCTTCAAATATTGCCCCCGGCATGCTCAGAGCGCCCTTGTCCTCCCCTACTTGTCCGTAAGGCCGGCGCCGGGGGCCATCTGCCGGGTTAATGCTTTTGAATTCAAGGGCTACAATGCCGGAATTTTTAAGCCAGCGCATGGCATTGCCCGTTGCAACAATAGTGCCGCCAGCTGCTACAAATTCTTTAATTTTTTCAATCGAAAGGGCGCCGTAGCTTCCGTCGGGCATAATCAGGACGTTGTATTTCCAGGCCGGAACAGCGGCAAAGCGTTCGGCTTCAAGCAGGGTCAGCGCCTGTCCGTAACGGGTATCCAGCAGGTGCCAGATTTCTCCGGCATCCAGCGGATTGACGCCATCGCCGGTCAGCATCACGATTTTAGGGGCTTTCAGGACGGCAAAATTATTACTTCCAAGATCAGGGCCGTTTTCTGTGAGGCCGTTGTTTACACTGAAAAACGGCGGCCAGTCGGCCTGTGCTAAGCGGCGCATCATGGCGGGGCCGTTGTACGGCTGATTGTCCATGGGAATAAGCAGGGCGCCGGCCTCGAAGGTTTTACCGTCGGCGGTAAAAGGCTTTAGCGCAAGTTTCATTCGCACTTTTTCGCGGTGCAAAGCGGCGATCACTTGTGGCAACTGGTACCAGTGCCCTTCGATTACAAAGGCAACGGCTTTGGCGGCATCCACCGCAGGGTGCAGGGGTGCAGGCACTGTGGTGGCTGCTTTTTGTGTCCACTGGCCTTGCGGCTTTGTCACGGGTGTCCATTGAAGGCCAAAGGCATCGGGCAGCGTCCAAGCAGAAATATCATAAAAAATACTATCCTGAAAAGTGCGGGTACGTTCAAAAATACCGCGAATGAGGCGGTATTGTACCTGATCGCAGGGCACATAAAAGGCGCTGCCTTTTTTAAAATTCAGGCCTTCAACATTTTGGTCGGCAGTCATTTCATACACCATAATATTATGGCGTTTGAGCAGCTTCATAAAAGCGTTGGCGGGTACGTTGTTGCCTTCGCTTTCCCAGAGATAACCTTTTACGGCGTCTTTGGCGGCTTCGGGGCGGGCGGTATTGTAAAACTCGCGCAGGTAGCTGTTGAGTTCTGCGCGCATCTCGCCGAGTGCCCTGAGGGTAGAGAGCGAGGTCAGCACCTGGTTTCGGATGGTATAGGGAAACGTGAGCAGGCCGTTTTCTGTCTCCTGAGCGCTGCCGCGGCTGCTGGCCTGTTCAAACAGGATGCCCACACAGCCATTGGCATCGGGGTAGGTAGAGCCTTTGCCGTAGTAGAAGTCGTCGAAGTTTTCGGCTGTGTAGAAGGGAATTTTTTTCTCCGATAAAACAGCGGCGTGGTAAGTGGCAATTTTGGCGGTCAGCTCCTGGTTTTTGGCGGGTGTGATGGGGTTGACGCGACTTGGTACGCCGGGCTGGAAGAAGAAGGTGCTGTTGCTGCCCATTTCGTGGTGATCGGTGAGCACATTGGGCTTCCATTCCTGAAAAATATCTACCCGGCCGCCCGATTCGGGTTGCTCGGCCACGAGCCAGTCGCGGTTCAGGTCGAACCAGTAGTGGTTAAAACGGCCGCGTGGCCAGGGTTCGTTGAATTCATCGCCGGCGGGGTCGGGCGAGAGGTTTTTGCTGTGGCGGCTGTTGACCCAGGAGGAGAAACGCTGCATGCCATCGGGGTTGAAGCAGGGGTCGAGCAGCAGCACACTGTTGCGCAGCAGGCTTTCCACTTCCGGCGTCTGGGCGGCGGCGAGGTAGTAGGCAACCATCAGCGAGGCATTGCTGCCGCTGGCTTCGTTGCCGTGGATGGAGTAGCCCATATAGGCCACGGCGGGCACTTTATCGGGGTCGAGCGCTGCGCTGCGGGCGGGATCGGCTAATTGCGCACGTTGTTTTTTGATTTCCTCAAGGCGCGGAAAATTATCCGGGTGCGTGATGGTCAGGTTGATCATGGGCCGGTTTTCATGCGAGCGGCCGTATTCCCGCAGTGTAATCCGATCGCTGAGGCGATCCAGCTCGCGCATGTATGCAAGCAACTGATCGTGTGAAACATGCCACTCGCCCACCTCAAAACCGAGGAAAGCTGCGGGCGTCGGGATAGCGGGGTTATAGGAAATTGCAGGTAAATAATAATTCAGAACGGGCTTGTCCTGAGCAGCAGCACCCGTCGAAGCAAAACAAAGCGCAAACAGCAAAGCGATTTTACCCAAAAAATTAAAAAGGAAAAACTTGTTGGTCATTATCGTGAAGTTGATGGAAAATTTCGCCGACAAAGTACAAACATCAGGCAAAACACATTACCTTTGCTCCATGTTTATGCCAAACATTTCCAGCATTATTATTATTAACCACAGGAAAAACGCCTGAAGGGAGTAATGTAATTTTGGAATACAAAACCCCGGCAGGTGTAACCCTTGCCGGGGTTTTGTGTAAAGGTTTGGAGGTTCGGAGGTTTGGGGTTCGGAGGTTAAAAAATGTCTTTCGATAATAAGTATAGATATTTTTACCCCAAACCTCCAAACCTCCAAACCCCGAACCTCTGAACCTCCAAACCGCTGAACCTTTCTCGCACAACTATGTACAACAACGATCTTAAACAGCTTAATCTGCCCGCCATCGATGCCGAAATGCTGAAGTTTTGGCAGGAAAATCGCATTTTTGAACAAAGCGTAGAGCAGCGCGATCCCGAAAAAAGTTTCGTGTTTTTTGAAGGTCCGCCGTCCGCCAATGGTCAGCCGGGTATTCACCACGTGATGGCGCGTACGGTCAAAGATCTTTTTTGCCGCTACAATACGCTGCGCGGCTTCCGCGTGGAACGCAAAGGCGGCTGGGATACTCACGGCCTGCCCATCGAACTTCAGGTGGAAAAGGAATTGGGCATCACCAAAGAAGATATCGGCAAAAAAATCACGGTGGATGAATACAACAGCGCCTGCCGCGCTACCGTGATGCGCTATAAAGATCGCTGGGACGATATTACCCGTAAAATGGGCTATTGGGTGGATCTCGACGACCCCTATATCACCTTCAACAACGAATACATCGAAACCTGTTGGTGGCTGCTCAAACGCCTGTACGAGAAAAAGACCAACGCAGGCGATTCGTATCTCTACAAAGGCTTCACCATTCAGCCTTACAGCCCGGCCGCAGGTACCGGCCTCAGCACCCACGAGCTGAATATGCCCGGCACGTACAAAGACGTGACCGATACCACCATTGTGGCCATGTTCAAGGTGCGCCCCGACGAGCGCTCGGCCTTCCTTTTTGAAGAGGCCGATGAAGATGTGCGCATCATGGCCTGGACGACCACGCCCTGGACACTGCCCTCCAACATCGCCCTGACCGTTGGTCCCGACATCCGCTACGCCAAGGTCAAAACCCTCAGCCCCTACACCGGCTCACCCGTGAGCCTCGTGCTGGCGCAGGAGCGCCTGAGCGCTTATTTCAAAGCGGAAGATGAAGGGCTGGATTTTGAAAATTTCAAAGTGGGCGATAAAAGTCTGCCTTATAAAGTGGTGCAAACCTGCTCCGGCCGCGACCTGGAAGGCGTGCGCTACGAACAGCTCATCCCACTACCCCACCTCATCACCGAAGCCATTGAAGCACGCGGTTTCCGCGTCATCACCGGCGATTTTGTAACCACCGAAGACGGTACCGGCGTAGTACACACGGCGCCCTACTTCGGTGCGGATGACTTTAAGGTTTGTAAAGCCGCTGGCGTGCCATTTATTGGCGTATTTAATGAAAAACAACCCGATTTACCTTTCCCATTGGTAGATCGGCAGGGCCGTTTTGTGCCGGAAGTCAGTGAATGGGGCGGCCGATACGTGAAGGCTGAATACTACTCCAAAGCCGAACAGGAGGAAAAAGATTTCAAACCGACCGACCTGCTCATCGCCCTGCGCCTGAAAGAAGATAACAAGGCTTTCCGCGTAGAAAAATACAAACACCCCTACCCGCACTGCTGGCGTACCGACAAACCGGTGCTTTATTATCCGTTAGACTCTTGGTTTATCCGCGCTTCAGCCGCCAAAGAACGCCTTTCCGAACTGAACAAAACCATCAACTGGAAACCCGAATCTACCGGCACCGGCCGCTTCGGCGCCTGGTTGGAAAATTTGCAGGACTGGAACCTCTCCCGCTCCCGTTACTGGGGCGTGCCCTTGCCGATCTGGCGCACCGAAGACGGCTCGGAAGAGCGCTGCGTCGGCAGCGTACTTGAGCTGAGCGCGGAGGTGGACAAGAGTGTTGCGGCGGGCCTGATGGCGGATAATCCGTATAAAGGAGGGTTTGATTTGCACCGCCCTTACATCGACGACATCATCCTCGTCAGCCCCGGCGGCAAACCCATGCACCGCGAAACCGACCTCATCGACGTGTGGTTCGACTCGGGCGCGATGCCTTATGCGCAGTGGGGATTAGATTATGAAAAACTGAAAAACGGCGACGAAAAACCTTTCCGCGTGCCGTTCAATACGTCCTACCCGGCCACCTTTATCGCCGAAGGCGTAGACCAAACCCGCGGCTGGTTCTACACCCTGCATGCAATTGCAGGCATGTGTTTTGATTCGGTTGCTTATAAAAATGTGGTGTCTAATGGCCTCGTTTTGGATAAAAACGGCGAAAAAATGTCGAAATCCAAGGGCAATGTGGTCAACCCCTTTGAAACCATAGATCAGTTTGGCGCCGATGCCACCCGCTGGTATATGATCGCCAATGCCAACCCCTGGGACAACCTCAAGTTCGACGCCGATGGTATCCTGGAGGTGCGCAACAAGCTGTTTGGAACGCTTTTCAATACTTACAGCTTCTTTGCATTGTATGCCAACCTCGACGGCTGGACGATGAACGAAAGCAAGGTGATGCCCTACAACAAGCGCAGCGAACTCGACCGCTGGGTGATCTCCAAACTCTACAGCCTCGTGGAAGATTATCGCGCAGCGATGGACGACTACGAACCCACCCGCGCCGCCCGCGTCGTGGAGAATTTTGTAGACGAACACCTGTCCAACTGGTACGTCCGCCTCAGCCGCCGCCGTTTCTGGCGCGGCGAACTGAACGCCGACAAACAAGCCGCCTACCAGACGCTGTTTGAATGCCTGACGGTGGTGGCCCAGCTGAGCGCTTCGCTGGCGCCTTTTTTCAGCGACTGGCTCTACCGCAACCTCACCGCGCCGATCCGCGAACAGGCCAAAGCCCTGAACTCTCCCCTGCGCCATGAGTCGGTACACCTCACTGATCTGGTGCAGCCCGATGCGTCGAAGGTAGATAAGGATCTGGAAAAGCGCATGGACTATGCCCAGCGCATCTGCTCGCTGGCCCTGAGTATCCGCAAAAAGGAGAAAATACGCGTGCGCCTGCCCCTGCAAAAACTGCTGCTGCCAGTGCTGGATGCTTCCTTTATCGCCGAAGTAGACGGGGTGAAAGACCTTATCCTCGCCGAGATCAATGTCAAGGATATTGAATATGTAACCGATTCCTCCGGGTTGTTGAAAAAAAGCGCCAAAGCCAATTTCAAAACCCTTGGCGGCAAACTCGGCAAAGACATGAAAGACGCAGCGGCCTTCATCGCGGCCATGAGCAACGAAGACATCAGCGCGTTGGAAAAAAGCGGTTCTTTGGCCGTCACTTTTAACGGTAATGCCTATACACTGACACCGGAAGACTTGCTCCTCAGCACCGAAGACCTGCCAGGCTGGAAAACGGCTTCCGATGGCGCCCTGACGGTAGCCCTCGACGTGACCCTCACGCCCGAGCTGCTGGCTGAAGGCACGGCCCGCGACCTGGTAAACCGCATCCAGAACCTGCGCAAAGAGAACGATTTTAATGTAACCGACCGCATCGCCGTCAGCCTCGAACGCCACAGCGCTATTGAAGATGCGGTGCTGCAATTTGGCGAATACATCAAGGCCGAAGTACTGGCCGACAGCCTGGAGTTTGGTGAAAATTTCCAGGGTGAAAAAGTGGAACTCAATGATGAAGTTTCGCTAAATATTGATGTTCGGGTGAACTAAACGCCCGGCGCGCTGTCTCTCTGTGTGCCTTGTGGTCAGCAACTGCAAGGCGCACAGGACGGCATCGCGCTTATATCGACTGTTATGTACCTCAATGACTCCATCAATTTCCTGCGCAAACTCACCCTGCGGCGGCTCTGGAACTTCAGCGGAGTACTCGTTTCCTATTACCTCACCCGCATTTTTCAGAAACCCATTCAGTGGGGCCTTCCGGTGACCATCAGCTTAGAGCCGACTACTGCCTGCAATTTGCGTTGCCCGGAGTGCCCGTCCGGATTGCGCGCATTTACCCGCGAAACCGGCAATTTACGCGAAGATTTTTTCCGAAAAACCGTTGATGAGCTGCACCGCGAACTGTTGTGGCTGATTTTTTATTTTCAGGGAGAACCGTATATCAATCCCAAATTTCTCGACATGGTGCGCTACGCCCGCAGCAAAGGGCTGTATACCATTACCAGCACCAACGGCCATTTTCTGAATGACGAAAATGCGCGTAAAACCATTGAATCGGGCCTCGATCGGCTCATTATTTCCATAGACGGCCTCACGCAGGAAAGCTACGAGCAATATCGCATCGGGGGCAAATTAGACAATGTCATTCAGGGTGCGCGCAATGTGGTGAAATGGAAAAAACAGCTCAAAAGCCGTACCCCGCACATCATTTTCCAGTTTTTGGTGGTGCGCCACAATGAGCATGAAATTGAAGGCGTCTACCAGCTCGCCAAAGAAATCGGCGTAGACGAGGTCAAGCTGAAAACCGCACAGGTATACGATTACGAAAACGGCAATCCGCTTATTCCTACCCAGGAAAAATACG
This sequence comes from Chitinophagales bacterium, assembly GCA_017303875.1. Taxonomy (GTDB): domain Bacteria; phylum Bacteroidota; class Bacteroidia; order Chitinophagales; family Saprospiraceae; genus M3007. The sequence goes on from JAFLBP010000018.1 coordinate 32,041, forward strand.
CGCGCTACCAACAGCGCAGGGATGGCCGCTGGGAGCTCAAACGCACGCCCGGCAACTCCTGCTGGAAATTGTGGCATTCCTGTGTCATCACCTGGGATGGCTTAGTGGTACCTTGTTGTTTCGACAAAGATGCCTTACATCGCCTCGGCGATTTGAAAAAAACGCGTTTCCGGGAAGTATGGCACAACGAAGCCTACCGGCAGTTCCGGATCAAGCTGCTGCAAGGCCGCGAACAAATTGACATTTGCAGCAATTGTTCGGAAGGATGTTCGGTTTGGGCCTGAAAAAAGCAATTACACAAAATTATTGATTCCCACGGATTCATGGGCGGAGCCATTCGTGCATTCGTGGCAACAAAAAAACGTAAAGCCACGAATGCACGAATAAGCGTTGCGCCCGGAATGTATGCGCATTAAAATGGGATTGCTTCCCCCTTCTACTCCACCACATGTTTCTCCGCCACCTGAAGCACCTCTTTGTCGGGGTTGCCACCATGGTGCACAAAGGCCACCACGCTGCAATGCCCGGCATCCCAGCTGGCGGGAAGGGTAAGGGTATAAAATTTACTGATCAGCGCGCCGGCAGATAATGGCTCGCTGATAACATCGCCGGAAACCTGGGATACAACATCGCGCATTACATGGCGGTGGATATAAGCCGCCTTGCGCGTGGAGCCATCGAGCTGCACATCCACAATGCTGTCCTGGGTCATCAATACCGTCAGGCGGTGCTCACCGCTGAGCGCTTCTTCCGGAGCGATATTTACCTGAATTTTCAGTTCGCGGGTTTCGGGTTTGTACTCATTGATAAGGAACAGCCCAAGCCCATAATCCTTATCGAATTCGCCGGCGATAACGCCCGACCAGGGGCGGCTGAGGTAAGGCGTAGTATAACCCGAGGGGATAATCCGGTTTACGGCTGCCGTGGGTACACCATCCGGCACCCCGATATAATCAGACAGTTCAAAAGCTTCCTGAATACGGAAGTCGATGGCGCTGGCCGGCGCATCGGTGTAAGGCTGCGAGAGGCTGCCCTGAGCGGCATGAATGGATACTACGACCAGGTTTTCGCTCCCGTATTGTTTTTGAAGGGAAATGAGTTCGCGGGTGCCATCCGGACAATTCTGGCAGCGCACGCCGGTAAGTTCTTCCACCAACACCCGGCGATTGCCGGTTTTCAGATCAGGAATGGTAATTGGCGATTCCTTACAAGCGGAAAAGCCCAAGGCAGCAATACCAATAGCTGCCAGCATGAAGTGTTTAATGTTCCGTTTCATCTTTTTTTCATTAAAAGTTGGAAGTAAACTGTATGCGTACGCCGTGGAAAGTAGGCTCATAACGGCAGATACCACCGGCGCAGTTGATCCCCTCTACCTGTTTGACATAAGCCAAAGAGAAGCGGCTCGCTTTGATGCTGTACACCACACCCACGGAAGGATAGTGCAGACCGTCGTATTTTACTTTTTCTTCGGTGTATTTATTCGGGTCCTGGTGCGGCACCTTATACATATCGGAGGCATAAATGAGCCAGTGCGGCGCCCAGCCAAATTCGGCCAGCACATTGGCCCAGGAGCCGAATTCTTCTTCCGTGCTCAGGTATTGTGCTTCAATACGCAGCGATTTGCGCGGACTGAACTTATACAGCCATTCGGCAAATGGCGTAACGGCATGTACAAAATCTCCTTTGCCCTGATAGAGGCCGATATTGTATTCGAGGAACTGCACACCACCGATGAACTGCCATTTGCGCTTGTGCTTGAACGTAAATTCGGGCGCAATTTCGCGGTACAACTGTGTGACGCCATTCAGGTTCAGGAAGCCACCGCCGTCGATAAGGGTAATGTCGGAAAAATTGAGGCCCACAGAGAGCTTTTTGTTGATTTTATACTTGACGTCCAACTGAATAGCCTGCTCGCCGAGCTCCTGGGTATTGGGCGAGAAACGCGCGGTGAGGCGGTACGTATTCTGCTTGGCCATGGGCGGCAGGAAATTGATAGCGCCCTGTACGCCAATCACGAAAGGACTGTTGCGGAAGGAAAAATCCTTGGTGCGCTTGAGTTCCAGCGTGATGCCGAGACCTTTTTTGGCGTAAGAAAGACTGCTGTATACAGTATATCCTTTGCGGTTGCTGAGTTTGCCGCGCACGCCATCAACGGTCAGCGCCAGCGGGTCATTAATCACGTCGTTGGTTTTCAGCGCGCCTTCGATATACCAGTTTACCGGCCCGACCGTCAGGGTATTATACAGCGTAGCGGCGTAGGTATTGTACTGGGCGCCGGTGCTGTCCTGTGGTGCATAGGTAGAGATGGTTTTTACAATCTGATCTACCGTTTCATCATCATAGGTGCGGCCGACGACGCCAAAACCGGGGGCAAGGCTGAAGTTTTTGGTAGAATCGGGCTGAATAAAACCTTCGATATTGGCGCCCCGGACGGTTGCGCCGTAGAGATCGAACTGGCGTTTTACCTGGCCCATAAAGGCTTTTGCCTTCCAGTTTTTATTGATCTGATACCCGACGCGGGCGCCGAGCAGGGCATTATCAATCAGCAGGGAGCGTTCCTCATAGGCGCGGAAAATGATTCCGGAGCCGATCTGATCGTAGATATAACCGGCCGAAACATCGAATTTATCGATGGTTTTGCGGATAAACCAGCGGCCGATACCTTTTCCGGTAAAAGAGCCGTTGGGGTTGAGCAGGTTGGAGGTGTTGAACATGTCGAAACGCACGTTCACATCAAAACCCCAGTTGGAGTAGTTGAGGTTGAGCCAGGTTTCGGCGCCGAATTTCTGATAATCGTATTGCGGGGTACCAAAAGCGCCAATGGCAGAGTCGGTGACGAAGAAATTGGCATTCGACTGGATATTTCCGATAATGCGCGCATTGTTGTTGCGTTGCGCCATCAAAGAAAACGTACAGATCAACAGACAAAAGGTAGTGAGTAAAAGGTGCTTCATGTGTGCGTATCGTTACAGAATACGCAAAGGTAGCAAGCGCCGCGGCTCTTGCGGTACTTTGTTTGGAGTTTTTGGCTTTTGGAAGACAAAATGAAATCTCAGCGCGCTATTCGCTGCGCTGCATATACAGCGATTTGGTCATGTCAATAAAAAAGCTTTACTTTGTAAAAAAATCAGCGATGATTTATCAATTGGAAATCCTAAATCCTGAAGTGCAGGCGTTACTTGACAGCCTTGCCAAGATGAATCTTATAAAAATTCAGCGGCTTGAAGCACCTGAAAACACCGAAGATATACTTAGGCGTTTACGCGCGCAGTCGGCAGAAGAAGAATTGTCCGAAGCTGATATTTTACGCGAAGTTGAAACCGTGAGAGCTGAACGTTATGCAAGATCGAATAAAGGTAATCATTGACACCAATCTATGGATAAACTTTCTGCTCGATTTGAATCTGCTCCCTGAGTCTTTTGCCAGAGGATCAAGCTCAGCGCGCAATCAACACCGGCACCTTTACCGCATGGCGCACCGCTCCGACCGTCGTGCCGAAAATCAGATCTTTCAAGCCTTTATGCCCATGTGAGCCCAGCACCAGCAAATCCACATTTTCCTGCCCATTTACCAATTCCGGAATTGCTTTTTTTGCCGAGCCATAGCCAATCCGGAAATCGCAGTGATAACCGTAGCCGCTCAGTTCTTCTGCAAACTGCTGCAGGCGCTGGTAATCATTATGCGTTTCAAAATCCCGGATATCATCCCCCATTACCACCGCTCCGGCCGTTTCGACCGCATGCACAAGCAGGTACCGGGAGTGTTTGCCCCCCACATGCAGGGCGTGTTGAATCGCCTTGGTATCCGCACTTGAAAAATCCAGCGCCACACAAATACAACGGTACCCCTGCACACTTGCCGGATCAAATGCCTGCAACACCCCGTGTGGCGACAACACCGCCCAGTCGCGCTTCTGCAACAAGGGCCGCAACACAATGTACAACAACATCCCGGCAGCAAATAACAACAGCGGCACCACGATGACATCTATCCACCAGCCGCCTGCCTGCCGCCAGCTTTGCACCTGCCCGACAACCAGCCGGATGTTCAGCGCCACAATCACCACAGCACTCGTCCAGCCGCCCAATTTCGCCCAGAAACCAATGGCAAAATCGCCCATACGCTTCTTGTCGCTCACATAGTGCAGGAGCGGCACCACGGCAAAACCCAATTGCATACTCAGGATTACCTGACTCAAAATCAGCATATTACCCGTTGCGCTTTCTCCCAAAACGGAAATGGCAATCACCGCCGGCACCACCGCCAGCAAACGCGTAATGATGCGCCGCAGCCAGGGCGCAATGCGCAGGCGCAGGTACCCTTCCATCACAATCTGCCCGGCAAGTGTGCCGGTTACGGTGCTGCTTTGTCCGGCTGCAATCAGCGCCACGGCAAACAAAACCGGGGCGTAACTTTTACCCAACAGCGGCTCCAGCAAATGGTGGGCATCCTGAATTTCCGATACACCCTGATACCCGTTTTTGTGAAAAACAGCCGCTGCAAGAATCAGAATAGCCGCATTGACAAATAAAGCAAGGTTGAGCGCAATGGCCGAATCGATAATATTAAATCGTATAGCCCGGCGCAAACTGCTTTTTTCGGGCTTGATTTTCCGGGTTTGTACCAGCGCCGAGTGCAGGTACAGGTTGTGCGGCATCACGGTAGCGCCAATGATACCGATGGCGATAAACAATGCCTCCGAATCGGGGATAGAGGGCACCAAAAAGCCCGTGGCAATGCCCGCAGCAGAAGGCTTGGCGAGGATCATCTGCACCAAAAATGCGCCGCCGATGACCGCAATCAGCGCCACAATAAACGCCTCTAATTTCCGAATGCCCCAGTGCATCAGCCAAAGCAACAGGAAAGCATCCAGCACGCTCAGCGCCACCCCCCAGATCAGGGGAATATCAAAAAGCAGTTGCAGGCCGATGGCCATGCCCACTACCTCGGCCAGGTCGGTGGCAGCAATGGCGATTTCTGCCAGGAAATACAGGAAGTAATTGACAAAAGGCGGATACAGTTCGCGCGAGGCCTGGGCCAGATCGCGGCGCGCCACTACGCCGAGGCGCGCGCTCAGGCTTTGAAGGAGCAGCGCAATGAGGTTCGACATCAGCAAAACCCACAACAGGCTGTACCCGAAACGGCTGCCGCCCGCCAGGTCGGTAGCCCAGTTGCCGGGATCCATATAGCCCACACTAACGAGGTAGGCCGGCCCTAAAAAAGCGGAAAGCCGCTTCCAGAAATTACCCTGTACTTCGGTTTCCACACTGCCATGTACTTCCGACAGCGAATGATGTCCGGGTTCTATCTTGTTCATAATCAGGATATTTTAACGTAAATATTTTGTGTAGCTTTTTCGCTGAGGGTAATAATCTGCGTCGCACCGGCGCGTATCCGCACCGATTGGTCGAAGGCAAAACGCTCCAGCAATTCCAGGGTGGCGCCCAGCACAAGTCCTTGCTGCTGAAGGTATTGCAAAAATTCCGGACGGTGATCTTCTACACCGGTGATGACGCCTTTGTCGCCTACCTGCAAGGTGGCAAGCAGGGCCTGGGGCCGGAACGACCAGCGGCCCTCGGCATCCGGAATGGGGTCGCCGTGTGGGTCGAAGTGGGGGTTGCCGAGGAAGTCGTCGAGGCGGTTGATGAGGGTTTCGCCTTGTACGTGTTCGAGTTGTTCGGCGTAGTCGTGCACTTCATCCCAGCTGAATCCGAGTTTTTCGGTGAGGAATACTTCCCAGAGGCGGTGTTTGCGGATGAGGGCGGTGGCCATGCGTTCGCCGCTGGCGCTGAGCTGTACGCCGCGGTATTTTTCGTGGGCGATGAGGTCTTTTTCGGCGAGGCGTTTGAGCATATCGGTTACCGAGGCGGCTGCCGTTTGCATGTGCGCGGCGATGGCGTTGGTAGAAACCGATTTTTGCCCTTTTTCAGCGAGTTTGAAGATGGCTTTGAGGTAATTTTCCTCAGTATGGGAAATGGTCATACGATTGCCGATTAATGTTTCGGCAAATTTACAAATAATTTTTAGATTGGTCTAAAATTTTTCATTATTGCTTTTAAACCACTTTAATCGCATTTGCAACAATTGCCCCAGGTAGGTGCGGGGAAATTTTTCCGCAAGACCGAAAGCTTCCGGTTCGTGGTCGGGACAGGTATAGGTGCCAAATATTTTATCCATAATGGGCGATAAGTTGGCATAATTTCCGGCGTCGCGGGCTTTGTCGTGGTGCCAGTGGTGCAGTTCCGGCGAGCCAATCAGTACGCGGAGCGGCCCCAGGGAAAGCCGCACGTTGGAGTGGATATAAATGGCCCAAAGTCCGCGAAACGCAATAAATCCGGCCATCACCTCCAGGGGAAAGCCCAGTATAAAACCCGGCAAATTGATAATACTCACGGTGTAAATGGTGTCGAGCGGGTGCTCGCGATGCGCCGCCAGCCAATCCATGTGTTCGGCGCTGTGATGCACCCGATGGAAGCGCCACAAGAAACCCACCCGGTGTTGCAGGCGATGCGCCCAGTAAATGCAAAAATCGCTGAGCAGCACCACCTCTATCATTTGCAGCCATAACGGCTGCGCAGCGACCGCAGTACGGAAAGCGCTCGGCACAAGCGGATCAAGTTGGTCACGCCCCCAGACCAGACAGGCAAATACCAGTGTATTCCATAACAGGTATTGTCCGGCAAAATAGGTCATGTCCAACCAAAACTGTGGCCTGAAAAAAGCCTGTCCGGATTTTGCAGGGAAGACCCGCTCCATCGGTACAAAAACCACAATCAGAATAAGCAGACTAATGGCCGTGGCCGGAATTTGTTCGTACAAGGTTTCCATTATCATTGTAGCAGGGGTAGGGTTTTGAGGCGTTTTAAGGCAAAAATGCTATCCTGGCGGGTGAAACTCCTGAGCGAATCCGTATTTTCGGGAGCTATACCCGGAGTTTCCGAGATGAGCCCGCCACCTATGGTATACATTTCAGGCGGAAGGAGGAGGTACTGATGGAAGCGGCGCTTATCCGGATAACTGAGCGATGCATAAGTTTCCGGCGCGTATTTGTAGTTGATCCAGATGCGCAGCGAATCATCTTTTTGGGGCAAATTATTCAGGTAGTTTTTGCCGTACTCCAGGGTCAGTTCCAATGGCTTTCGCAAGTTCCGGCGTTGCGTGGCAAAGGTAGTGGTATGGGTAAAATCATCACGCATTTGCAGCATGTCAATGGCGTATAGCGTCGGGTGGTTTCTATACCTCTCCGGGCGCGCTGCCAAAGTCATTGTTTTGGTGGAATGCATAAAGAACCTCTCCTTTTTTAGCGCTGCATGATACTCGCTGTACAGCCTGTTAAAAGCACGCTCATCGTACCAGGGCATGGACAGGAATTGCGGTGGCTTTTCAGGGCGATAAAAAACTTCTTCAAGGCTTGCCTTTATCTGCTCCGGTTTGGGTATAATATTGAAAATCAACAAAGTAAGCATACTGACATAAAAGGTCAGCGTAGCGATGCGGATCAAGCGTTGTTTGTTTTTCATGTTTCGGCAGACGGGTTGGAGGTTAAAATAAATCTACACAACGCCTTGACTGAAGCGATTGTATCCGCTTGAAGAGAATTTTTAATTTTAAACAAAATATTTATTTTATAAAAATTAATTGTTTTATATTTGCGATCAAATTTCCCCCAATTAACGCATACCACTTACGGTAACCGTTTTTTTTGTAACATTGCGGCGCTAAAGCGCCACTTCCAGCTATAAATCTTTTTGACATGGGCGCAACAGGCAAAGCATTAGCAACAAAAAACAACCCCAAACAAAGCGCAAAACAAACGCCAATGACAGAAGTAAGGTATACCGAAGACGAAATCAAATCACTCGACTGGCGCGAACACATCCGCCTGCGCCCCGGTATGTATATCGGCAAGCTGGGCGATGGCTCCACGCCCGACGACGGCATCTACGTACTCCTCAAAGAGGTGCTCGACAACTCCATCGACGAATACGCCATGGGCTATGGCAAACATATTGAAATTTCCATCAACGAAAAAGGCGTGCGCGTGCGCGACTTCGGCCGCGGTATCCCCCTCGGAAAAGTGGTCGATGTGGTCAGTAAAATCAATACCGGCGCCAAATACGATTCCAAAGCCTTCAAAAAATCGGTAGGCCTCAACGGGGTCGGTACCAAAGCCGTTAACGCACTTTCCGAATATTTCCGCGTACAGGCCGTGCGCGAAGGCCAAACCAAATGGGCCGAATTCCAGTTCGGCAACCTCCTCAAAGAAAGCAAAACCGAAACCACCATCGAGGAAAATGGCACCATTATCGAGTTCAAACCCGATAACGGCATGTTCCGCAACTACCGCTGGGTGCATGAATACATTGAGCAGCAACTCTGGAACTACGCCTACCTCAATGCCGGACTGAAAATCAACTTCAACGGCAAAACCATGCTCTCCAAAAATGGCCTGCTCGACCTGCTGGAGAAAAAAACAGCCTCGGAAAACGTCCGCTACCCGATCATTCACCTCCGTGGCGAAGACGTGGAAATCGCCATGACCCACGGCGACCACTACGGCGAACAATACCACTCCTTCGTCAATGGCCAGAACACCACGCAGGGCGGTACCCACCTCAGCGCCTTCCGCGAAGCCCTGGTGAAAGTAGTGCGCGATCACTTTAAAAAACAATACGACGCCAAGGATATCCGCGAAAGCATCATCGCCGCCGTCGCCGTGCGTGTTGAAGAACCCGTGTTCGAGAGCCAGACCAAAACCCGCCTCGGCTCGGAACGCATCTCGCCGGAAGGGCAAAACATCCGGACTTGGATGTCAGATTTCCTCGGCAAAGCCCTCGACGATTTTCTGCATAAAAACCCGGAAGTCGCCAAAGATCTCAAAAAACGTATCGAACAAAGCGAACGCGAACGCAAGGAGATCGCCGACGTTAAAAAAATAGCCAACCAGCGCGCCAAAGTCGCCAATATTCACAACAAAAAACTGCGCGACTGCCGCTTCCACCTCAACGAAAAAGGGCCGGAAGAAAAACGACTCAACACCACCATCTTCATCACGGAGGGCGACTCGGCCAGCGGCTCGCTCACCAAAGCCCGCGATGTAGATACCCAGGCCGTGTTCAGCCTGCGCGGTAAACCACTCAACTGCTACGGCATGACCAAAAAAGTGGTTTACCAAAACGAGGAATTCAACCTGCTGCAGCACGCCCTCAATATCGAAGACTCGCTCGAAGACCTGCGCTACAACCGCGTGGTCATCTCTACCGACGCCGACGTAGATGGCATGCACATCCGCCTGCTACTGCTCACGTTTTTCCTGCAATTCTTCCCCGATCTGGTACGCAACGGCCACTTGTACATCCTCCAGACGCCGCTTTTCCGCGTGCGCGACAAGCAGCAAACCTTCTACTGCTACTCCGAAGCGGAAAAACAGGGAGCCATCAAAAAGCTGCGTGGCAAACCGGAAATCACCCGATTTAAGGGTCTGGGTGAAATTTCTCCCAATGAATTTGTCGATTTCATCGGTGAAGGTATCCGACTCGATCCGGTATTCCTGCCCGAGGAAACCAACCTCGACCACGTACTCGAATACTACATGGGCAAAAACACACCCGACCGCCAGGAATTTATCATTGAAAACCTGCGCGTGGAACTGGATGTCATCGATACGCCGGAAGAAGAAGCACAGGTGACGCCGGAAGTACTGGAGTCGTAGCAGGCCTTTCCCCAAGCTGTTTAGCATACCGATTTGCCGCTGCCGGAACGGTGGCGCATGCCTGAAATATTCGGGCTGAAAAGCTATATTTTTTTACTGAAAAAAGGAGCAGAATCAATTGACTTTCTTACATTTGCACAGTAGTACAGCGTGCCGGAGCATCCTGTATTCGGCACTTTTGAGACTCATTTTTAATGCTAAAAAGCTTTCCTTTTTATCAGCAATTGGATACCATGGATTGCGGCCCGACCTGTCTGCGGATGGTGGCGGAATTTCATGGTAAAAAGTACTCCCTGCAGTATTTGCGCGAGCGTGCCCACATCAGCCGCTCAGGCGTGTCGCTCCTCGGTATCAGCGAAGCAGCCGAACAAATCGGATTCCGGACAACCATGGTCAAGGCGCCTTTTGAAGGCGAAGAAGCTGGCTTAGTAGATGCGCCGCTGCCCTGCATTGTACACTGGCAGCAACGGCATTATGTGGTGGTGTTCAAACTCAGTAAAAAATATGTCTGGGTAGCCGACCCGGCTGCGGGCAAGTTCAAAATGACCCGGCAGCAATTTGAAAACGGCTGGTTGCAGGATGGCGACAAAGGCATCATTCTGCTGCTGGAACCCGGCCCCGAATTTGACCTGCTGGAAGGACAGGAGCGCCCGGCCGTAAAGGGCATCTGGCACCTCATCGCTACCTATATCCAGCCTTTCCGCCGTTTTTTCCTGCTCCTGATACTCGGGCTGGCTTTGGGCAGCCTGCTCCAGCTCATTACACCATTCCTTACCCAATCGGTAGTGGATGTAGGCATTCAGCAACAAAATATCGGATTTGTTTACCTCATCCTGATTGCGCAGCTGACCCTGTTTGTCAGCCAAACCCTTTCCGGATTTATTCAAAGCCGCCTGCTCCTGTTTATCGGCGCCCGTATCAACGTGGGTTTGGTCAGCGATTTTCTCATCAAAATCATGAAACTCCCGCTCGGCTTTTTTGATGCCAAAATGGTCGGCGACCTCATGCAGCGCATCCAGGATCAAAAGCGGATTGAACATTTACTGACCAACTCCCTGCTGAAAATCGCCTTCGCAACGGTCAACCTGACGGTATTCAGCATTGTCCTGCTGCTGTTCGATGTCAAAATCTTCCTCGTATTCGCCTTTTTTAGTGTTGCCTATGTATTGTGGGTGCGCCTGTTTCTGCGCAAACGCAAGGAAATAGACTATCAGTCTTTTCAGCAAATGTCTGATAATCAAAGCAATATCGTAGAATTGATCTATGGTATGCAGGAAATAAAATTGCAGGGCAGCGCCAAAAAGCGACGCTGGCAATGGGCCAACACACAAGCCCGGCTTTTCCGCATCAGCATGAAAACCCTGAACATCAGCCAATACCAGGATGCCGGCGCCGGCGTGATTAACCAGCTCAAAAATATCCTGATCGTATTCCTGTCGGCCAGCGCCGTAATCGAAGGAGATCTGACCCTGGGTATGATGATGGCCGTGCAATCCATTCTTGGCCAGCTCGAACTCCCCCTGCAACAAAGCATCACCTTCATGCGCGACCTTCAGGATGCCCGCATCAGCTTGGAGCGCATTCAGGAAATTGAAGAAATTGAAGACGAAGACCTCGAAGGCACCATCACCATGCTGCCACCGCAAGGGGATATTGTTCTTGAAAAACTATCTTTCCGATACAACACACTGGGTAGTTTCGCCCTGAAAGATGTTGATCTTGTCATTCCGCGCGGGAAAGTAACCGCCATTGTGGGCACCAGCGGCAGCGGCAAAACCACCCTCGTCAAACTGTTGCTCGGTTTTTACAAACCCGAAATGGGTAGCATTACCCTCGGCGGACTGCAACTGTACCACTTTAAAAAACAACTTTGGCGCAGCCGCTGCGGCGCTGTCATGCAGGATGGTTATATTTTTTCCGATACCATTGCCAATAATATTGCCGAAAGCAGCGAGCGCGTCGACCCCGAACGACTCATTCATGCTGCCGGGGTAGCCAATATCCGGGAGTTTATCGAGCGGCTGCCGCTGGGCTACAACACCATGATCGGCGCCAAGGGCAATGGCATCAGCCAGGGACAACGGCAGCGCATCCTCATCGCCCGCGCCGTGTACAAAGACCCGGAATTCATTTTTTTAGATGAAGCGACCAACGCCCTGGATGCGAATAATGAACACGAAATATTACAACACCTCAACCACTTTTACGAAGGCAAAACAGTTGTGGTCGTCGCCCACCGCCTGAGTACGGTACGCAATGCCGACCAGATTGTGGTGCTGGAAAAAGGGGAATTGGTGGAAATTGGCAACCACGATTCCTTGGTACAAAAACGCGGTTTGTATTATAATTTGGTCAAAAATCAGCTGGAACTTGGAAACTAAACCCGTTATCATCCGCGAACGCGAAGAAATACAAAGCATGCTGGGAAACAATCCCGGCTTCTGGGTGCGCAACGGTATTCTGATGCTCGCCCTCATCGTCGGTGGTGTGCTCGCCATGAGCTGGATCATTGAATATCCCGACATCGTCAGCGCACCGGTCAGCCTCTCCTCCAAACAACCGCCTATACGGGTACTTGCTCCCGGCGCCGGAAAGCTACTCGAACTGCGGGTACAAGATAAAGACAGCGTAGCGCAACATCAGGTGCTGGCCATACTCGAAAGCGGCGCCTCTATTGAGGCCGTGCAGGCTGTGGAATCCATGATCGGGCAATTGCAGGCCATGCAATACCCCACCGACATTGGCAAACTGAATATTCCGGAAAAAACCAACTTAGGCCCCCTGCAAGCTACCTGGTCGGCCCTGCTCAACGACCTTCAGACCCTGCGCATCCGACTTTCAGAAGATATTGTTTTTCAGCAAATTAAATCTATTCAGGATGAAATTCAGGAAACAGAACACCTGATCGGCTCCCTGCAACGCCAATCAGCCATCCTTCAGGAAGATTTTGCCATTGCCACCAAAAACCTGGAACGCCAGCGCCAGATGAACCAGCAAGGACTGCTTAGTGCGCAGGATTTAGAGAAAACCGAATCGGCGTATTTGCAGCAAAAACAAACCCTCGAAGGTTTTTCATCCAATATCGGCACACAAAAAGTACGCATCCGTCAATTGGAAACCCGCCGCAGCGAACTCAGCCACGGCCGTTTGCAGGAATTGAACACTTATTGGGAACGCATCCGGGAAAAAACACAAAATATGCGCGGTGCGCTGGATCAATGGGCGCTGAGTTATCTCATCAAAGCCCCCATCAGCGGGCGTATCAGTTTTGCAGCCCCTTTGGTCAGTCAGCAATTTGTACAACGGGAGCAGGTATTGTTTGCCATTGTACCCAGGCGCAGCGAAACGACGCCGGAAAACATCGCTTATGCCAAACTGCCATTAGCCAACGCCGGCAAGGTAGCGCCGGGGCAGGCCGTGAAAATCTGGCTCGACGCCTACCCGTTCCAGGAATATGGCGCACTGGAAGGCAGTGTGAGCACCATCGCGGAAGTACCCGCCGAATCGTATTATTTAATTGAAATTCGCTTGCCCGACACCTTGCGCACTACCAGTAAATTTGTTTTACCGCCCAAACCGGAGCTGAGTGGCAGCGCGCGCATTATCACCAAAAACTACAATGTCCTGCAACGTATTTTCCAGAAATTTGAACAGCTGAAACGCAGTTAACGCGTGTTCACGCCGTCTGAACTTCCGCAAGCTCGGGCTGCTCTTTTCGCCCGACAGGCAGCACTTCCACCTTGTTTTTAGCCGTATGGCGCCGGTAATTGTAGTAATGCGTCAGCAAGGTATACACCATCAGTTCGTACGTACGCTGGCTGGACGGAAAAAGCCGGTTCACACTCATGTGAATATAGCTGCCGATCAAGGCGCCGACAGACCCCGGGTGCACTTTCAACACTTCCTGTATTTGCGCTGCAATGGGCGCCAACGCCGCGCGGTGCGCATCGGCGAGTGCAAACCAAGGCTCGAAATCTGCATTGGCATGCCTGCGCTCCATTAATTCAACCACTTCCTGGCGGTAGCCCCGCGCTTTATCGTTGATGGTTTTCCGTAAAGTCGGATTGTCTTTTACCTTGTATTCCAGCTCAAACCCGTCGCGGGAAGCCTGGGCAAGCGCCAGTTGCTGTTCCTCCTTCATGCCAAAAACGTCATAAAGGTTATGGGCAATCAGCAAGGCAAAATGCCAGCGGAATGGCTCGGGGGCTTCGCTGTTCAGGGCGAGCATTTGCAACACCGTTTCACTGTCGTGGGCAAAAAGCTGTTCGGCCAGTTCGATGGTGTGCATACCGTAGCGCTCCACCTCCCGCTGATAAGTATCGGTCATCAGTCGCCAGATCAGTCCCTGCTCCAGCGGCTCCGCCAGATGCTCATACACCAATGCCATCAAATGGCCGAGTTTGGCCGTGTCGGAAAGGCGAAAACGCAGGCGCAGGTGCGTGTCCGGGTCGTTGTAACGGATAAAAAACCAGTGATTGATAAGCTTTTGCTGTTTCAGGGTATCCACCAAAGGCGAAATATGATGGAGCAATAATTCATCAGCGGTGCTGTTGCCACAGTAAATTTTAAAATAAACCCATTCCGAACCAATGGAAAAGCTCCTTTGTACCGCATTGCTGACAGGCAGTTTTACCTTATCGGGCACCGGCGTGTTGCGTGTAAATACGGCTAATATTTCGTGTTGGTAGTGCGCACCGGATTCGTCGCAAATGGGCGACAACGTTCCTTCACCCGGATACTCGGCAAGCAACAAGGTGGTAGCCGAACGCGCCTCGCCGAGGAAGGTCTGAATACTGAGACTATTGTTAAAATCAATCAGCAGCTCGTTGTCGCCACTAACGATCACCACGCGTTCCGGAAGGTTGAGGGGTTTGCGCCATTGCTGAAGCAATTCAGGCAGCATATCGGGAGCTGCGGCGTTGCACAAGCGCTCAAGCGACTTGATGTCCGCCTGCTTGATCCGCCAGATCGCACGTGCGAGCACGACATTCTGATAACTAACCCGTGGCAGGAACTGAAAGTCGCTGGTGAATGCAGGCCAGGAAAATCCCAGGGCACTGCGCTTTTTCTGGCCTTGCAAATCACACAGGAACTGATAAACAGGCAGCGCTCTGGAGGTATAATTGTGCGCGTTGCTCATGATGGGCAACACCCGTTTGCCCAGTCGTTGGGAATACAAGTGTATTTCTCCGTCGACGATTTGAACCAGCAGATCCTGTAAACTAATCTGCTGCGCTTCCGGCTCAGCGGCCTTGGCGAGGTAAGGAATTTCATACGCATGCAATTGCGTGCGCATGAGTACATTACCTACCCGGGATTCGGGCAGGTGTACAATTTCTGCGAGGATAGCCTTTTCATGCAAATTATCTTCCTGGTGGGCAATATCTTTTGCCAACGCATCAATTTCGGGATGTAAGTGGGTAAAACGACCGATCATCCGGTTTGCCGGGCCGTTCATGTTTGCAATCAATACACGCGGATTTTCCGCCTCACCATCGCCCAGCACCCTGGCATTAATCACAAATGAGTCGGGCAAATCATCCCATTTGGGCGTGCCCAGCAGCTTGAGGTCTTCATCCGTAATGTTTACCTCCAGATTGCCGTTTTCCCGCGCTTCCGTTAGTTTTTGATACCAAAACAAGGTCTTGGCCGTCCAGCGTATCGTGTCATTGGCAGGGCCTTGTGGCGCGGGCAGGTTGTGGATCAGCGGGTTTCTGTAGGGCGCCGCAGAGGCGTTGTACGGAATACCACTTTCGGCATCCAATGCTTCCAGCAAAGGAACTGCGCGGGTTTCATAGCGGGTTTCAAAGGCTTTGCGGAAATTATCAAGAGTAGCGGCTTCGTTGGATTGTCCATATATGCAATTCAGCGCATGCAGCCCTTTTTGCAATTGCGCCAAAATGTTTTTATGCAGGGTGCAGCTTGCTGCCGGTTTGTAGAGGTCTACCTGAATGAGGTGTTTCTGATCTTCAACGGGCAGCAGGGTTTCAAGTTTGGTTTTCAAATCGGCGTACGGCGCCTCTGAAGTACCGTTCAGGTGCGTGCGGTCAATTTCATCGAGGGCTTGTTTCAGTGCCATCAAATGCGTGTGTACCGTTGCGGCAACTTCACTTTTGCCCCCCATGCGCTCCATGATCTGACGCAACAAATCCAGCATTTCCGGGCCGCTAACATTGGCATCAAGCTCACTGACCAACAGTTTGCCCTCAATGCTATCCTGTATAAATTCGGTAGCTTCTTCGAGGCTGACGTCCTCGTCGGTCAAGGCCTCGGCCAACTCGGCAATGGTTGCGCCTTGTTTTGCGCGCTCCAGCATTTGTTCAAAATACTCATTGTACTCTACTGCGGCGAGGCGGTGAAAACGATAGCTGAAACGGTAATGATAATCAACAAAACGAATGCTGTTGCCAAAGCGGTAATGGCTGTTATTGGGGTAAAACAATAAATGCTCGCGAATACCTTCCTGCTCAGAGAGGTTTTGCGCCAGCTGACAAATAAAATTCATGTCCGGACGGGTATGCCGCTCCTGTTTTTCCATGCCGAGGAGCTGCACCTCATTTTTATCCGACCATTCGCCTACCGTACAACCTGCAAACAAACCAAAAGGGGTACAGCGGGTGCTCATCCGCAAAAAGTAGCGCAACAGGGAGGTATAGCAATGCGTGATTTCAGCGGTATCGCTCATTTGCCCGCTTTCCAATTTTTGCAGTGCGGCGTACAAAACCGGAGAAGCTAAGTAAAGGGCATCCCGAACGTAGCTGTTCTGAAAAACCTTCAGTAATTCGGCGCGCTGGGTTGCTAAATCGGCAGCTTCCAGCACTTGTTTCATGTAAACATCAACAGGAAGCAGGGGCGAACGCAGGAAAAAGCGGGAATGAGCTTGGAATAGTTGCATGAAAATCAAAGGTTTAATAACACTTAACTGAGCAGAAAGCAGGCGTCCCAGTCGGGCGGAATATCACTATCAGCGCAAATCAGGGAAAGGCCGATACCGGAAACGCCGTTGAGCAGCGAGCGGGTGTTTGCCGGAGGAATATGTTCCATGGCCACATGAGGCAGGTAACCAGCAATGCCGGCGCCCGGCCGGGCCAAATTGAGCACTTGCTGCGTCCAGTATTGATGTGTGTTTTCAAATGCCGGAATATCTGTTTCCAGATACATACGCTGAAAAAACTGGGCTATGCCACAAGCGCCGTGGCAAAAAGCAGCATCTTTCACCATGTTGCGCTGCAAATCGCGGCGTGTAGTGGTATATTGAAAGATGTCCATAGCTTTTTCAATCCAGTCGGGGCGCTCACAGGCCTGTCCGGCCCGATACAGCCCCAGGGCGATGCCCAGATCGCCATAACACCAGCCTAAGCGGCTTGTCGTCGGGAAGCCGGCAACATTGGGAAACAGGGAATAGTACTGCGCGGCATCCTGTTCCTGACGGAGCAAAAACGACACAGCCCCTTCGAGCAGCGTACGGCAACGGGCTGGCGCCACACCGGCCTTGCACAGGCGCGTGAGCAGCAGTACCTGACTGAGCATACCGTGGGTTAAGCCGACGTTGATTTCGGAGGCGCCGTCCGGGCGGCTGAAAGTAGTTTTCCAAAAAAATCCGCCTGCACCGTCGGGCTGCGCATCTTGCTCAAAAGCTGTCAACAGCTGTTCCAAAGCATCAGATAAAGTTGGCTGAAAAGGCAGGCGTTCCAGTAAATAAGCCCCGATACCCGTGGCGCCGCTGAAATAATCGAAGTCGTTTTTTTGCAAGCGCAGATGCATAAACTTCACAAAAAAATCATCGAACATTGCTATGGAGTCACGCGCCGATTCGTCAATAAAATCCTGTTTTACCAAATGCTCAATGGCGAAAAAGGTACCGCCGAGACCAGGGCCAAAAGCGCCTTCGTAGGTTGGCTGGTTTTCGATTTGTTCAAAGATCTGCTCTAAGCGCGCTCCTGCAAGGTCGTACCATTGGTCTTCTCCGGTATAACGACTGTAATACATCAGAAACAACACCTCCCCCATGTTGCCGATGTACAGCGCCGGGCCAGACTCCGGCAAGGCATCCGACAGGGCGCCAGCGATTTCGGCCAGGCGAAGGGAAATTTGTTGTTGTAGTGCCGACATACGCATTATGGTTTGAAGTTTGTCAAATTTGAGAGATCATAAAACGAGCACACTTTTTATAGATCTGCCAGGGAAACGAGTTTCCCTGGCAGATACCATTTTACCCTGCTGCGCCTGAAGAAAGATCGCAGTAGCGGATAGTGGTATCACCACCACAGTGACATACGCTTTGCGCTGTTGCGCAAGTGTGCGAGCAAATGCAAGGCGTATCAGAATATGTAGTTCCTCCACCGCCTTGAATCTCAACAGCTTCATGCTGATCCAGATTGGCAACAAATGTTTTTTTGAAACCAAGTTTCTTTTTGCTGATTTCCTTTTTCATAATTTTGAAAATTGAAAAGGTGAAACACCTACTCTGTTTTACCCTCAGGTCGGGTTTTCGGTTTCGCCCGGCGCCCGGCGAACCGAACGCAGGGCAAAAGTGAGGCCTACTGACAGCTGCAAAAACTACGGTTATTTGTCGTTTTCCGGGAGTAACACTAGAAAGAAGCAGTTAATACCAGGCGCCAATTACTATTCAGGATAGACGTCGCACCAGCGAAGCGTCCCATCGGTGCTAATGGGGCATGTTGCAACGCATGAGCAGGTACCGGTGCATTGACAAGGAATATCCGAATTGGTATTCCACTTACCGCCCTGAATATCTGCGGCTTCGTGTTCTCCCAGATTAGCGACAAATGTCTTTTTGAAACCGAGTTTCTTTTTGCTGATTTCCTTTTTCATAGTTTTAAAAATTGAAAAGGTGAAATACCTACTCTGTTTGCCCTGTGGCCGGGTTTTCAGTTTCGCCCGGCGCCCGGCGAACCGAACGCAGGGCAAAAGTGAAACACGTTGGCAGCTGAAAAAACTACGGTTATTTGTCTTTTTCCGGGAGTAACACCAGGAAGAGGCAGTTTTTAATACCAGGCGCCAATCACTACATAGTTGCTATGTCGCAATAACGAAGCGTCCCATCGGTGCTAATAGGGCATGTTGCATAACATGAATCGCAGGTGCCGGTGCATTGACAAGGAATATCCGAATTGGTATTCCACTTACCGCCCTGGATATCTGCGGCTTCGTGTTCTCCCAGGTTGGCGACAAATTTTTTCTTGAAGCCGAGTTTCTTTTTGCTGATTTCCTTTTTCATAATTTTGAAAATTGACAAAGTTAAATACCTACTCTGTTTAGCCCTCAGGCCGGGTTTTCGGTTTCGCCCCGCGCCCGGCGAACCGAACGCAGGGCAAAAGTGCGGGGTAACATTAAGCCCGGCAACTACAAAATTTTGTCAATTTCCAAACTTTTCAGGTGCCTCAAACACCATACCGCTGGCTCACATACTCAGCAAAAAAACGGCATCCCAGTCCTGCGACAGTTCCAGATCGGCATGCAACAGGCACATCCCGATACCGGCAGCGCCTTCCAGCAGGTTGCGATTCATATCGTCGATCGGGATTGGTTTCGTCGCATACACCTTGTAGCCTCCAACTCCCACACCCGGTACCGCCATTTGCAAGGTATAGGCGTGCCAGTATTGGGCGGTTTCCAGAAATTCCGGCAAGCCGGTTTCCCGATATATTCTTTGAAAAACAAGTGCCACTCCGGCAGCGCCGTGGCAAAAACCGGCGTCGTTGATAAAATTGGCCCCGGCATCGCGGCGCTTGCAATTGAATTGAAAGATCCGCAGGGCCTCTGCTTTCCAGTCCGCACGATCAATGGCATTACCGCACTGCCAAAGCATCAGGGCTATGCCCAGATCGCCGTAGCACCAGCCTAAGCGGCTGAACAAATGACGCTGGTCGCGGGTCTTGTTGGCGCTCGGAAAACAGGAGCCATGTACCTGCTCATCTATACGTTCTTCCAGAATCTGCGCCACCACTTTTTCCAGCATTTCGCGACAACGCAGCAGCTCCACATCTTCTGCAATATAGCGACACAGCAGCATCGCCACCGCCGTAATGCCATGCGAAAGAGCGATGTTCAATAGTCCGTGCTCGGTATCCGAAACACTTGCTAACCAGTACATTTTATTGTCATCCGGCCGTATAGCCTGTGCCTCTAAATGATCAATTACTTCCCGCAAAGCAGCCTCCACCGCCGGGTTTGAGCGCCGGTGTTTCAGCAAATACAGGGCCATGCCGAGGGCGCCATGCAGGAAATCAAAATGCCCGGCCCGGATATGCTGTAGCATCGAAGCGCTCAGGTATTCATCAAATTCCTCTAAGGATTCCCGGATGTCATCTTCTATAAACCCCTGCGCAATCAGGTATTCAATACCCCAGAAAATGCCCGCCAGGCCCCTGCATAAGGCTGGTATGTAGGGTTTGTCATCAATCAGCTCAAATACCCGTTCCAGCCGCGCGTGCGCCACCTCATTCCAATGCTCCTCCCCGGTATAGCGGGCATAGTGCATCAGAAACAACGCCTCGCCCATATCGCCGGTATACAAGCCGGGGTATGGGTAGTCGAAAGGCTCTTCCAGGTCTTTGGCAATTTGTTGGAGTTGGAATTGTATATTTTGTTGTGAAACAGCCATTTGCATGAGATATTTTTGAACCTGAAAATTCTAAGTTGCTATTCACCTGCTGTTTTTACAGCACAACAACGGCCCAACCAAAGTCGGTTGAGCCGTCGTATAAGAGCATGTTCGAAAATCCATCAATCGGCTGCAAGCGGCAAATTTCCTGCTGCACTGCGTTGGTTTTCTTCGTCGTAGCTGCCGGCAACGCCTGTGAAAACCGCCTTGTTCAGCATGAAATTTGCTCGCTTTCGCGCGATCATGAATTCCCGAACATGCTCTAAGTTCTTTGGTATAAAAACACTTGATGCGATTAACCTACATTTTTGGTATCGGGATCCGGATCAATCGGGCAGTGGTAGCACAGGGTGCTTTCGGTCGGGTCAACGGTAGGAATGCAGGATGCTTTACTGGCCCCGCCCTGGATTTCCTTGGCATCGTCGTTGCTCAGGTTGGCAACGAATGTTTTTTTGAATGCCGGCTTCTTTTTGATGCTCGTTTTTTTCATAACTTCATTTTTACGCCCGATTATGGGCAATTTGAAAAATGGATGACTGATGATTCTTTAGAAGGGTTACCTGAATCGAATTGCATGTGGTACAATTAATCCGGATAACAAGCACAAAGAAGCAGGCATCAGGCCCCAAAAAACAACTACAGATTTTTCCATTTTTCCGGGAAAAGGGTTATCAGTTATCAGTCAGCAGTCAGCAGTGAGCAGGGTTGTCATGCTCACTGATAACTGCTCACTGATAACTGATCAGTGCCAGTCCAGCGCCAGCCTGATGCGTGTATAAATTTCGGTATTGTCCATGACTCCGTGAAACTGTTCGGAGCCGGGGCCGTAAGCAAAAACCGGTACCATTGCAGCCGTGTGGTAACCCGTCACAAAGGCTATTTCCAGGGAGTCCATGGCTGAGCCTTCCTGAATGGACATGCCGCCGGTTTCATGGTCGGCCGTTACAATGACCAGGGTCTGGCCGTCCTGTTTGGCAAAGTCCAGAATTTCCCCGATGGCCTTATCAAAATCCAGCATTTCGGCAATTGCCTCGGGGGCTTTGTTGCCGTGGCAGGCCCAGTCGATCTGCGAGCCTTCCAGCATCAGAAAAAAGCCTTTATCACTGCGTCGGGCCAGAAATGCCGGCGCTTTGCGCGCCGCCACCGGGAGGTAGTCGCGCCCTTTGAGTACGCTGGCCGGCTCTTCCCAGGCGGAAAACCAAACGTTTGGCTGCGCAGGATCAAAATTTAACTCCTGTAATGGTTTATCCTTAAACGAACTGACGGCATAGCCTTTTTCCTCCATTTCCCTGCGCAAGTCGCGCGCATCGCTTTTGCGCGCCTCAAAATACTTTTGCCCGCCACCGATCAACAGATCAACCGACGTTTTAAGAAAATCGGCAGCAATTTGCTCCATATCCGCCCGGTCGGGCACATGGGCAATAAAAGAAGCCGGCGTAGCATGTGTGATGCTGCACGAAGCAGCCAGACCTGTTGCCAAGCCGCGCTGCTCCGCTTCTTCCAGCAGCGTAAAACAAGGTTTTTTGTTGGCGCTAACCCCGATATAGCCGTTTCGGGTTTTACAGCCGCAGGAAAACGCGGTGGCGCCAGCCGCCGAGTCGGTTATCAATGCGTTGGCAGCATGTGTTTTCATCATGGCCGTCACCGGAAAACGCTCTACATTCAGGCGATCGTGATTGCTGTATAAACCGGCGCTGACCTGCGTCAGGCCCATCCCGTCGCCAATCAGGAGGATCACATTTTTGGGCCGGGGGCGGGGCGGGGCGGGATGCGCCGTACCTTTGTAGTATACCAGGCCGCTGAGCGCCAGGACGGCCACGCCGCCGAGCATTACGGAAATTCGCATGTTTGATTTGGTATAAAAAACGAATAAAAAGGTAAAATTAAACAAGCGCGCGCAAATGCAAGGTTTTGAGGAACTATTAGCCCCTTTTTTGTCGTTTCTTTGCCACAATTATGGAAAACCAAACCTTTAAATTCGACAAGGCCCAACTTCAGGCGCGTCAGGCGGTACTGGAAACGGTGAAAAACCGCCTTAAACAGGATTTTGTCGGTATCGATGATATTATCGACAACCTGATCGACTATATCCGCATCTGGTACCTCATCCCTGAAATCCTCACCCGGCCAATTATTGTTTGCCTCTGGGGCATGACGGGCGTGGGAAAAACCGACCTGGTGCGCAAACTGGTGCAATACCTCGAATTCTCCGAACGCTTCGTGGAAATCGAACTCGGCAACACCGACCAAACGACCTACCACAGCAGCGTCAGCGCCATTTTTAAAGCCAATAACCTCATCGACAGCAAACCCGCCATCGTGCTGTTCGATGAAATTCAACGCTTCTATACCATTGAATCCGACGGATCGCCCGTGGGTATTACCAAATTCAATGACTTCTGGGAATTACTCAGCGACGGACGACTCGCCCGCCGCGAAAAGGATGATCTGGATTTCTACCTCAATGAATTCCGACTCAACCAACGCCGCAAAAACCGCCGCAACGGCGAAGCCCCCGACTCTGAAGAGGATCCAATGCTCCAGATGATTGGCCTGTGGGAAGCCCAGCGCTTTAAGGAAATGCTCAACTTCGAGGAAGACCTCGTCGACCTGGCCGAAATGAACCGCATGCAGGTACTGGAACGCCTGCTCGATAAAAAAGTACGCCGCCGCGCCCACGAACCCGTCGACCACAGCCAAACCCTCATTCTCATCAGCGGCAACCTCGACGAAGCCTTCCAGATGGCCACGCATACCTCCGACAGCGAGGTAGATGCTGATATTTACCACGCCTTTACCAAAAAAATTACGGCGGTCAATATCAAAAACGCCCTGACCCGCCGCTTCCGCCCGGAGCAGGTGGCGCGCTTTGGTAATATTCACCTGATTTATCCCAGCCTGCGCCGCTGCGATTTTGACGCGCTCATCCGCAAGGAAGTGGATAAAATTCTGGAGCGCACGGTGCAAAATTTCGGTATTCAAATCCGCGTGACGGAAGCCATTTACCAGCTCATCTATCGCAACGGCGTCTTTCCCGTTCAAGGTGTGCGCCCGGTGTTCAGCAGCGTAACTGATATTCTGGAAACCCACCTCAGCAAGTTTATGTTTGAGGCCCTCCACGACGACAGCAACAGCCTGAGCATTGATTACGATGTAGCCCAAAAATGTATCATTGCCGACACCGGTAAACGCCGCATTGAAATGCCTTTCGTCGGGCGTATTGATAAGATCCGGCAAAGCAACCTCGACAGCGCCGTGGCCAACGTCAGTGTACACGAAGCCGGTCACGCCGTAGCCTATTTGGTATTGTTCGGACTGGCGCCCCTGCAGCTCAAGTCCAAGGTGGCCAGCAGCTATGCCGGTGGCTTCACCTTCCCGCACGAGATCTACGAGACCCGCGAGAGCATCATCAAAAAAATAAAGGTTTTTCTGGCTGGCGGCCTTGCAGAAGAATTGATTTTTGGAAAAGACAACGCCACCATCGGCCGCAGCAACGACCGCGAGCAGGTGACCCTGCTGGCAGCCGATTTTCTGCGCCGCTATGGTTTTGATGAGCGTTTTCAGGCCAATTACACGCTTGAATACGGCGCGGAAATGGACAAATTCAAAACCGACGAAGCGGTGGAAGATATGGTCAAAAAAGCGGTACAGGAAACCCGTGAACTGCTGGAGCAGCATCGCGCGCTGCTACTGGCCATCGCACGTCCTTTGCAGCATAAAGGCAGCCTGGAAGCCGCAGAGGTGGCAGAAATTGCGCGCGAGCGCGGTTATGAAGCCGCCATCCGGGAGGAGGGCTACCTGCATTTGCCGGGGTATGATGAATTGTTGAAGTAGCGAAATTCCACGCAGGATAAAAAAAGCGCCCCTCCGGAAGAAAATCTTTCGGAGGGGCGCTTTTTTTATCCTGTACCTGGCGCTTATTTAATCGGCGCTACCGACTGCTGCTGGCCGTTTACATCCTGCGTCATCTGCTGGATGCGCGGCTCAGGCTGCTGTGTGCTGCCGTGGTCGGTACCTTTGAAGTGACCACCCAGTACCGGCGCAATCGCCAGGCCCATGAGGCAGGTCAGCTTGATGAGGATGTTCATCGACGGGCCGGAAGTATCTTTGAAAGGATCACCCACGGTGTCGCCGGTAACGGCGGCTTTGTGTGGTTCAGAACCTTTGTAGTAGATCTGGCCTTTGATTTCCACGCCTTTTTCAAAGGATTTCTTCGCGTTGTCCCATGCGCCACCCGCATTCGACTGGAAAATCGCCCACAGTACACCGCTCACAGTTACACCCGCCATGTAGCCACCGAGGGTTTCGGCGCCTACTTTGAGGGCGTTTACATCGCCGGAAATAAAGTAGGGCAATGCCGGCAACAGACCCACCAGAATCGGGGTAACGATGGTGATCAGGCCCGGACGCATCATTTCGCGCAGGGCAGCCTGCGTGGAAATTTCCACACAACGGCCGTATTCTGCTTTGCCGGTGCCTTCGAGCAGACCCGGAATTTCGCGGAACTGACGACGTACTTCTTCCACCATATCCATGGCAGCGCTACCCACACTTTGCATCGCAAAAGCAGAAAACACTACCGGAATCATAGCACCCAGGAAAAGGGCTGCCAGTACGTTGGCCTTGAAAATATCAATACCGGTAATGCCGGTGAAGTTTACATAAGCAGCAAACAGACCAAGCGCTGTGAGGGCCGCAGAGGCAATGGCAAAACCCTTACCGATAGCTGCCGTGGTATTACCCACAGAGTCAAGGATGTCGGTTTTCTCACGCACCTCTTTCGGCAGTTCGCTCATTTCAGCAATACCACCGGCGTTGTCGGCAATCGGGCCGAAAGCGTCAATGGCCAACTGCATGGCCGTAGTGGCCATCATGGCAGAAGCAGCAATAGCCACACCGTAGAAGCCGGCAAGGGCATAAGTACCCCAGATCGCACCGGCAAACAGTACGATAGGCATCCAGGTCGACATCATACCGGTAGCCAGACCAGCAATAACGTTGGTCGCGTGGCCGGTAGCCGACTGACGAACGATGTTGAGGATCGGCTTTTTGCCAAGTCCGGTATAGTATTCTGTAATCATGGAGATCGCAGCGCCAACAAGCAGGCCCAGCACTACCGCCAGGAACACGTTGAAGCTGGAAACCTGACGCGTACCGCTGATGGTTACCATGGAAATCTGCTCTGGCAGCATCCAGTTGATAATCGGGAAGCAGGCAACGCCGGTCAGCAGGATGCTCACCCAGTTACCGCGGTTCAGGGCGCCCTGTACGCTGTCGGAACTGAGTTGTGCATTGTCGCTAACGCGCACCAGCCACATACCGATGATCGAGAACAGAATACCTACGCCTGCGATAAGCATGGGCAGCAGGATTGGGCCCATGCCACCAAGTACACTATCAGCAGTGATGGTGTTGTCTTTAAGGAGTGCATTACCGAGTACCATGGAGGCCAGAACAGTCGCCACATAAGAGCCGAAAAGGTCGGCGCCCATACCGGCTACGTCGCCCACATTATCGCCTACGTTATCGGCGATGGTAGCAGGGTTACGCGGGTCGTCTTCCGGAATACCGGCTTCTACTTTACCCACGAGGTCGGCGCCTACGTCGGCAGCTTTGGTATAAATACCGCCGCCCACACGCGCAAACAATGCGATAGATTCTGCCCCGATGGAGAAGCCGGTGAGGACTTCCAGCACGCGCGACATTTCTGCTGCGCCGCCGCCGTTGGCATAATCACCATTCATAAAAATGTAATAGAAAAGGGCAAACAGCGCCGTCAGACCCAATACGGCCAGGCCGGCAACACCCAGGCCCATTACAGAGCCGCCATTAAAAGACACTTTAAGTGCTTTGGCAAGGCTGGTACGGGCTGCCTGTGTGGTACGGACATTGGCCTTGGTTGCAATGCGCATACCCAGGAAGCCTGCCAGTACAGAGAAAAGCGCACCCATTACGAAAGACACCACGATAAGCGGGTGGCTGGTTGTTACAACGGTGCTCAAGCCGCCGAGCAAAACGCTGGCGATCAATACGAAAATAGCGAGCACGCGGTATTCGGCTTTCAAAAAAGCCATAGCGCCGTCGGCGATATTGGCGGCAATGCCGCGCATTTTTTCGTCGCCAGCGTCTTGTTTAGTCACCCATCCCTGGAGGACGAACATATACACCAGTCCTACTACGCCGAAGAGGGGGAGTAAGTAAACCAATGAACCCATCCGGTAATACTGTTTTGTGAAAAAAATTAAGTTGGTTTGAACAATTTGGCCTTCCCAAATGGAAAAACCTGCCGATTAAGGCGCCGCAAAAGTACGGAAATTTATGATCTGCCCAATATATTGTTAATTATGTATGTTAATGGGGTGAAAAAAAGCGAATCCGGCGTCAAAAAACGAATACAGACAACAAACACCTGCGTTCCCCATTACCTGCCTTTTTTCACCTTTATGTACAAAAAACACATTAAACAGCGTTTAGAAGCGCCGAAACAAAAACTTAATATTGAAAAACACAAACTTAACATTAACTTAAACTCTAAGTTACATTCGCACCAGTAAGTATTTTTGACCTTTGCATGCAAATTAAATACGGCCATGCACGGCAAAATCTGTACAATATTTTTTTTGGCCTTCGGTTTCCTGACACCAGGGCTAATTGCTCAACCTTCTGCTGCTTTTACCGGTGCTCCGGCATCCGCTCTAATGGAAGCGCCCCCGGCGTCTGCCGGTGCAGGCATTGTGCAGCCGCCGGTTAAACCCGCAGCCGCACCCGAAACTTCGCCAAGCAAGTGGTATGAAAAAATGAATGTTCGCGGGTACGCGCAGTTTCGCTATAATTACCTTGCCGAGCACCAACCCGACCCCAACTGCGAATCCTGCAACAGCAACCCGCTCAAAAGCAACGGCTTTGAATTCCGCCGGGCACGCCTGGCCTTTACCATTGTGCCGTCTGATCGATTTACCTTTTACCTGCAACTCGACTACTCAGCCGACGGCAGCGGTAACAACAAGCACTATGTGCAACTCCGCGATGCCTATGCTGATATTTTCCTGACCAAAAACAAAGCCTGGAACCTGCGCCTCGGACAAAGCAAAGTACCCTTCGGCTTTGAAAATATGCAGTCCAGCAGCAATCGCCTGCCCCTCGACCGCGCCGAAGCACTCAACTCAGCCGTGCCCAGCGAACGCGACCTTGGCGCTTTTCTATACTGGGCAGCGCCCAAAAAACGCAAACTACTGCGCAGCCTCACCGATAATTTCCAAAAAGGCTCTGGCGATTACGGCCTGTTTGCCTTTGGTATCTATAATGGACAGGGCATCAACAAAACCGAACAAAACGACAAAGTACACGTAGTCAGCCGCTTCTGCTGGCCCTTTGAGCTACCCCATAATCAAATCCTCGAACCTGCCATCCAGGCCTACGGCGGCCGCTACACCCTGCCAAAAGAACAAATCACTTCCGGAGTAAAAGCCCGTAAAGACCTCACCTACAACGATAGCCGCGTGGCAGGCTCTTTAGTGCTCTATCCACGCCCCTTCGGTGTAGCCCTGGAATACAACACCGGTTTCGGACCAGCATTTGATACCAATACCGACTCCATCACCACACGTCGGCTGAGCGGTGGTTACCTGACCCTGAGTTATCGCAAGGAATTGCCCAAACACATGATGTTGTTGCCGTATGCGCGCTTTCAGGTGTTTGAAGGCGGCCGCAAAGCGGATACCGACACCCGCTTGTATGACATGCAGGAAACGGAAATCGGTTTTGAATTTGCCCCTACAAAAAATGTAGAAGTGACACTGGCCTACATGAACAGCCATCGCCATACCATCGACAGCAAAGCCAATATCGCCGAGCGCCGGCACTGGATGCGCTTACAGGTGCAATTAAACTACTAAAGCACTTTCAACGCCAGCTTTGCGTTCAGCAAATATATTTTACCCTTGCTGCGGCCCCAAAGCTCCCAGCGTTGCCCCTGGCGGCTTATGTCCGCCCGCATCTCCTCCGGCAAGGTATTGATGTACTCCGGTTTTTCATCAAAAATGAAATCGGTGCGCGCCAGCGTGTTGCAATGCAGGACGGCGTATTTGCCCGCCTCGTTTTGTATCGCGTACAACAAAATAGAAACCGACGAGGGCGGCGCTGCCACCTGCGCAAGGACCTCGCCTTCATGCCCCAGCAGCAGCAACGTGTCGGCGTTTTTTCCCAATAAAAAAGGAACATGCCCTTCCCGGACAATCGCCGGGTAAGCCGCCGAAACCGGCCCCCGCCCCACCTTCCACAGCTGATCCTGATTGTTTTTTCGCAAGATATATATGGTGTCATTTACAATGCGCGCCTGCTCAAACACGGCTTCGTGCAGCAGCCCGCGCGTGTGATGCCATACGCCGAATTGACCACTCGCCGGGTGCCAGAAGGTGCGCAGCGGCAGCAGGTGGCTGGCCTCACAGTGAATGTCCGCGTAATTCGGCCCGCGATCCTTATAATGTTTCAGGATGTCTTTTCGGTTTTCCTGAAGTCCCGCATATATCGTGTCGAGCAGGATATTGCCCTCGGTGTCGAGTACGCCCGTTGGACCGCTCAGGCACTGCACCATATAATGCCCTTGTGCATTCAAACAATCCAAGGCCTTGAACAGCCCCGGAAAAACGCGCTGCATTTGCGGGCTCAACAAGCCATAGCCCGGCTGATCCGTATTTTTAAAAACAAAATTTCCGGCCTCGTCGGGCCATTGTACATAAGCGTACGGCAAGGGATAAAAGGTTTTTGTGGAAAACTGGTACAAGCCCTTGTCGTTTTTATCTTTTTGCCAAACATAGGCCCAGTCGCCGCTTTCCCATTCAATTTTTGAAAAAACGGGCGGCAATATCACTTGCAGGTTTTGCTCCATCAGGCCATAAAACTGCCGTTTTTTCCCTTCAATAAAGGTGTCACGCAGGATGCGCAGGCGTTTGTTGGGTGCGCAGCCGTGATCGTAGCCATAATAGTTATGCAGGTAAATGCCCTTAAAACTTTTGACCAATTCGCCGTTTTGCGCATACACATCTACGCCTTGTGCAGATTGGGAAGAAGCGCCGATGAGGGAGTCGCCAAGCGGAAAGAAGTAATTGTACAGCGGCGCGATGACCCACTGGCCCCGGGCGTCCATCAGGCCGGTCTGGTTGGGCAGCGTACTGCGCCGAACGCTCCAGCGCGTCGGGTTAACTTCCCTGATTTCCGTATAGATAAAAGGCAAAATTGTTTTGCCCGCTGAATCCAGTGCGCCGAACAGGCCTTTTTTCCGGGCGATGGTAAAGGACTTTAGCCCGAAATAAGCATCGAGTTTTTCATACTCAAAAGGCGCCAGTACGCGGTGAAAACTGTCCACGTACCCATACAAGCCGGCGCTGTTGATGCAGCGATGCGGCTGCCAGGCTAAGCGCGTGTTGCGGTGCAGACTCAGCGAGTCTTCGCGCTGGGCGCACAGCAGGGAGGGGAGTAAAAGCAGGAGGAGCAGACGCATAATATGGTGTAACCCTCAAATGCTGCCGGATATTCTTGAAAAATTGATTTTTAACGTGTTGGGGGGCGCAGGAAGTCGAGAAAATTTTCCCGGGTCAGGCTTTCAAATCCGGCAGCAGGGTAGTTCTCCCGCCAGGCAAGCGGCCATTTGCCCGGTTTACCCCATTTAATTTCATAGCCTGTAAGCTGGTCGCCCGTTTGTTCAATATAATCCAGCTCAACGCCGGTATAGGTACGCCAGAAATAGGTATTCACCGGCACGCGGGCATACTGCAACTGTTTCATGCGTTCAACAATGAGAAAATTCTCCCAAATGGCTCCTGTATCGCTGCGCATTTCAGGCGGATTAAAGTTGTTAATCAATGCATTTCGAATGCCCAGATCATAAAAGTAAATCTTGTTCATTCGGGTAATCTCCTTGCGCAGGTTGCTGCTGTAGGCGCCAAGGCGAAAAAGGACAAATCCTTTTTCCAACAGGTCAATATAATGCTCAACGGTTTCCTGGCTCATCCCCAGGGCGCGCGCCAGTTCATTGACCGATACGGGGCTACCCACCTGAAACGCCAGGAGTTGCAACAGTTTGCGGAGTTTGTCGGCATAACGAATGCCCGAAAGTTGCAGTATATCTTTGTAAAGGTAGGCGCTGCTCAATTCGTTGAGTTTATCAATTTTTTCTTCCGCGCTATTGGTTTCCAGAATTTCAGGATAAGCGCCGAAACGCAACAGGCTTTCCAACTGATTCCTGAACTCAAAAACAGAACTATGCTGTATGATTTCCTCAACAGCAATCGGGTATAAACGATAGGTTTTGGTGCGGCCAGTTAATGGCTCTTGCATGGAATTAGCTAATTCCAGCGAGGAGGAGCCTGTAACGATAATTTTCAGTGCGGGCATTTCATCATGCAGGATTTTGAGGTTAATCCCAATATCTCGTATGTTTTGTGCTTCATCAATAAACAGCAGGGACTTGTTTCCGATCAATTCCTGCATTTTACGCAGATCCCGGGAGGCAAATACCTCATTATATTGCAGCTGATCGGCATTCACTGACAGGGCCTCAGGATGTTGCTGAAGCAAAGACTTCACCAAGGTTGTTTTCCCAACCTGCCGGGGGCCATATAAGATTATTATTTTGTTGGACTGCTCAAGGTCAGCCCTCAAAGAAGCAGTTATTTGTCGTGGAAACATGCTGCGCATTTTAGCCTGCAATATTAGGCAAAAAACGCCAATCTGAAAAATTAGATCAAATTTTTCGGATTCATCCCTTAAAATTCAATCTAATTTTTCAGATACACTTAAATCCCCACTTATTCCAGCCTGAAACTCAAGGGCAGCGTGTACCGCACCCGCACGGCACGGCCCCGCTGTTTGCCGGGCTGCCAGCGGGGCATGGACGCTAACAGGCGGAGCGCTTCTTTGCCGCAGCCCCCGCCAATGTCGCGCAGAATTTCTGTATTGCTCAGGCTGCCGTCTTTTTCCACAACAAACCGGACGATCACGCGGCCCTGTATGCCGTTTTCCTTAGCCAGGGCCGGATATTTAAGGTTTTCATCAAGAAATTGCAGCATAGCCGCTTCGCCGCCGGGGAAGCTCGGCCGCTGCTCCGCCAAATTGAGTATTTCCTCCCCCTCGCCTGGCGGCGGCGGCGGTTCGACAGCCCTGGTTGTAGCGGAGCTGGCTTCCTCAGTTGCAATTGCCACGGCTTCCTGCAAAACCGGTGCCTGGGGTGCTTTTACGGCTTCATAGTGCAGCGTTTTACCCGCCTCGTTGATACCGATCCAGTTTTCATAAGGCATACCTTTGGGGCGCGCAATGGCCACCAGCGTACCCGTAGCGCCGGGAAGTTTTTTGTAAATTTCCGTCTGATCCGGCGCAGGCTCACCGAACTGCTCATAGGCGCCCTCATAAATAAATTTGCCCCGGGCATCAAAAAGGGTAAAGACATCCCCGATTCGGGCCCTGAAATAGCCCGTTGAAAAGCGCTGGAAATAGTCGTATTTAAAGGCTGTGTTGTCGACGCCTTTGTCGAGGTCAATCAGTCCGGCGCGTCGTCCGGCATCCGTATGGATGTACCCGATCAGCAGGCGCGGGTTGTCGGTAAAATCAAATCCTGCGTATTCATTGGGCAGCAGGCGTTTGCCCTGAAGGTCGAACAAGCCTTTGTATTTGCCTTCATACGCTACAACAAACATACCTTTCAGGCGCAGGGCTTCAAATTCAGGCAAAATACGCACCTGCCCGGCCGAGTCTTTCATGCCGTATTTGCCCGTTTGTTCATCTTTATAAATGTTTTGAGCAAAAGCCGCCAGCGGCAAACCAAGCAACAGGAAAAGCAAAAAATGAATTCTCATAGCATCTTGTTATGTCGCCCAAAGATATTACCAAACCCCGAACCCCGGCCCCTGAAACGGGAAAAACCTCCGAACCCTGAACCTCCAAACCCTGAACCCTGAACCCTGAACCCTGAACCTCCAAACCCAAAAACACATTACCTTTGCCACATGACCAACGAAGCATTCAAGGAATTTTCGCCGACGATTCCCTTAGAACCGGGGATCTATAAATTCATTGACGAAAATGGCGTCATCTTATATGTGGGCAAGGCCAAAAACCTGCGCAACCGCCTGAATTCCTATTTTGGCGACAAAAAACACCAAACCGCCAAAACGCGGGTATTGGTGCGCAACGCCCATCATATCGAGTTCACCATCGTGGAAACGGAACAGGATGCGCTGTTGCTCGAAAATACCCTCATCAAAAAACACCAGCCGCGCTACAACGTGATGCTGAAGGATGAGAAATCGCCGCTCATCTACATCTGTATCAAACGCGAACGCTTCCCGCGCGTGCTGCTCGTGCGCAAACCCGTGCGCGATGGTTCCACCTACTTCGGGCCATACCTCAATAAATTTCGGGTACACGGCATCATCGAACTCATCCGGAAGCTCTTTCAGCTGCGCACCTGCGCCCTGCCACTAACGGTTGAAAATATCGATAAAGGCAAATTTAAAACCTGCCTCGAATACCATATTAAAAATTGCGCCGCCCCCTGCGTCAATTACGAGTCGGAAGACAGCTACAATCGCAAAATCGAACAAATAAAAAATATCCTGAAAGGTAATTTCAGCGCCGTTAAAGCCCATCTGCGCGAGGAAATGCAGCGCTATGCAGAAAATATGCAGTTCGAACAGGCGCAATTGTACAAGGAAAAATTAGCACTTTTTGAAGATTATCAAGGCAAAAGCACGGTCGTGAACCCCGCTATCAAAGACGTGGACGTGTTCGCCATTGCCGACAATGAAAAAGAAGCATTTGTCAATTACCTCAAAGTTGTCAACGGCGCCATCATCCATACTTATACCCTCACCCTCACCAAAAACCTCGACGAAGACCGCGAAACCCTGCTCGTCTTTGCCATCGAATCACTGCGCGAACGCTTCAACAGCAACACCCCGGAAATCATCGTGCCGGAGCCTATCGTCCTGCACGACACCAGCATCAGCATCACCGTTCCGAAAATCGGCGACAAGAAAAAACTGCTCGAACTATCCGAAAAAAACGTGCAGTACCACCTCCTGCAACGCAAAAAACAGGAAACCGGACAAAGCAACCGGCAAACTGCTGCCGAGCGTGTGCTGCGCACGCTCCAGCAAGACCTGCACATGGAAGCCCTGCCCCTCCACCTCGAATGCTTCGATAACTCCAACATCCACGGCACCAACCCGGTGTCGAGTTGTGTAGTGTTCAAAAATGCCAAACCCTCCAAACGCGACTACCGCCACTACAACGTCAAAACCGTAGAAGGCCCCAACGACTTTGCCTCTATGGAAGAAGTGGTGTACCGCCGCTACAAACGCCTGCTCGAAGAAGGCAGCGAACTGCCGCAACTCGTCATCATCGACGGCGGCAAAGGCCAGCTCAGTGCGGCCATGAAAAGCATCCGTGCGCTCGGGCTGGAAGGCCGCATGACGGTGGTGGGCATCGCCAAACGCCTTGAAGAAATTTATTTCCCCGACGATTCTGTGCCCCTGCACATCAACAAAAAATCGGAGTCACTGAAAGTCATTCAGCAGGCCCGAAACGAAGCCCACCGCTTCGCCATCACCTTCCACCGCGACCAGCGCAGCCGCAACTTTATCAAGACCGAACTCACCGAAATTCCCGGCATCGGCGCCAAAACTGCCGAAAAACTGCTCACGCATTTCGGTTCGCTCGCACGCCTGCGCGAAGCCGACCCGGAAGCCCTCATCGCCATAGCCGGTAAAGCCAATGCCGCAAAAGTGCGCAACTACTTCGAGCAGGGACTCAAAGAAGATGCCTAACATTTTCAATGCCTTACATACTGCGTTTTAAAGTCTTGGCGTTAGTGGTTCATAATCTTTCCTCGGAAGCGGCAACTTCGAATGCCCCGGCGGCGTCGCCCCTTCCGGAAACAATATCAAAAACTGCTTCACCGCCAATCCATCAACCGACGCTTTATGGCCAGTGCAAATTACAAAATCCTGTTAGTGGAAGACGACCAAAACTTCGGCGACGTACTCCGCTCCTACCTCGAAATGCACGATTACGACGTGACCTTAGCCACCGACGGTGTATTGGGTCTGGAAGCCTTTAAAAAAAGTCAGTACGACCTTTGCGTCTTCGATGTCATGATGCCCCGCAAAGACGGCTTCACCCTCGCCAAAGAAGTGCGCGAACGCGACCAGGAAGTGCCCATTATTTTCCTGACCGCCAAAACCATGAAGGATGATATCCTCCAGGGTTTTAAAATCGGCGCCGACGACTATATCTCCAAGCCCTTCAACTCCGAAGAACTCCTGCTCCGCATACAAGCCGTACTCAAACGCGTTAATAAAACCGCCGACCCGCGCGACGACCAGCGCGAGTTCAATATCGGTAAATACCACTTCAACTACCCCCTGCGTATCCTTACGTTCAACGCCGCCGCTGCCGGTGAAGAAAATCAGTGGAAACTCAGCCCCAAAGAAGCCGAGCTGCTGCGTATGTTCTGCAAATACGTCAACGACGTCACGCCGCGCTCCGAAGCCCTCACCAAAATCTGGCACGAAGACAACTACTTCACCGCCCGCTCCATGGACGTGTTCGTGACCAAACTCCGCAAATACCTCGCTAAAGACAACGCCATCGAAATCGTCAATATCCACGGCAATGGTTTCCAACTGCTCGTGAAAGACGGGCAACAGTTGTCAGTGAACAGTTAGCAGTGAGCAGTTATCAGTCAACAGTGAGCAGTTAACAGTGAGCAGTTAGCAGTCAACGGTGAGCAGTTAACAGTCAGCAGTGAGCAGTTATCAGTCAACAGTGAGCAGTTATCAGTCAACAGTTAGCAGTTAGCAGTTAGCAGAGTGGGTGTCATGCTGAGGCCACTGGCCGGATATGGCCCCCACTCTGCTAACTGCTAACTGCTCACTGTTGACTGATAACTGCTCACTGATAACTGTTCACTGACTCCCCCACCAGATGATGCTGCGGTCATCAGAGCAGGAGAAAAGGCCCTCCGGCAGCCAGAGCAGGCGATTAACGGAGTTGACGTGGCCGCCGTCGCGTATTACCTCTAATACTTTCAGCAATTTAAAGGAAGCGGCATCCCAGATTTTTATAGTTTTATCGCGGCTCGCCGTGGCAAAATATTGCCCATCCGGCGAATAGGTAATATGATTGATCGTAAACCAGTGTGCCGCCTGTTCCGAAACCACTTTTTCCAGACCAATTTCCAGATCCCAGACCCGCAGCATGGCATCGCGCCCACCGCTGAGCAGGTAGCGTTCGTCGGGACTGTAACTCAGGGTAAACACCGAAGGCAAATGCGCTTGGGGCAGGGTATGCCGTATCGCTAAAGTATCGGCATCCAGCAGGTGAATACTGCCGTCGGATGCGCCTACGGCCAGCTCCCTGCGGGCGGGTGCGTACGCGAGGCAGCGCAAGGCTTTGGCGCTGAGTTGCAGGCTTTCAATGCTGCGTTGCGCAGTGGCATCCCAGCGGGTGAGCAAGCCATCGCCGCCGGCAGAAAACAAAAAGCCGTCGGGGTGCAGCAACAGGTCGTAAATGGCAAGGCGATGGTGGGCTAATCCCTTGGTTTTTTCCGGCTCCTCCAGGTTGATCCAGTGCAAGCCGCCCTGCATATCGCCTGCGGCAAACTGTCCGGCTTCGGGCAGCTGACACAAGGCAAATACCTGATGCGCCACCGTGGCGGCCAGGCGGCCATTATCGGGGTCGGAAGTATCCCAACGAACGATCCATCCCTCGCTGCCAGCACTGAACAGGCTGCCGGGCGTTGCGCCAGCCAGCAGCGTATACAAGGCGCCCCGGTGGCCGGTCATTTGATGTATTTTGTGAATGGTCATGTTTTGGAAATCCTGTCCCGTAAACACCGGGATCCAAGGATAGTTCTCTATACCTGATCCCCATGCATAGAAAAAACACGCCATTACTGTTTCACAAAACCCTTCCTCACGCGCTGCCCGCCCGGCCCCTCATACCAGAGCCAGTACTGCCCGGCAGGATACTGCGCCACCGATACCAGCGTACTCAGCTCGCCCTGCGGCGCGCGCCACTCCGCCAGCACCCGACCCTGCGCATCGTGGATGCGAAATAAACCCTGGCTGAAATCGTGCCCGCCGTGGTCTATCACCACATACGCACTTGTAGGGTTGGGATACAGATGAATGTTGTCTTCCAGCGGCGCCTCCGGACTGTATACCTGCAAGTGGCAGCCAGGCACAAGACAACCGTAATTGTCTACTTTTACCAACCAACCCTGTTGCAGTGCCTCTCCGCTGTTTGCTTCCGGCACTAAACTGGTGCCTGCAATGTAATACCCTTTTTTGTCGCTTGCGGGTTTAATATCATACACATAATGAGAGCGGTATTGGAAGGTCGGATAATAAAGATACCGCGCCCAAAGGCTGTCGCCCTGCTCCGATACTTTGGCGATGATGCCCACCGTATTCGTTCCGGTTTGCAACGTATCCCTAAAATTGACCGCTGCTGCACCGATATAGCCCCCCCCGTCGTTGGCCGGCAATACTGCCTGCATCCAGCTCTCCTCCAGATAGTAGCGGCCGTTACCCATACGCCGCTCCCAGGCTAAAGTGCGGTCGGCGCTGAGTTTGAAAATGGTGGGGTAATAAAAAAGTTCTTCATAATCGCCCACGGGCCTTGTAATGGATACCGACGAGGCCCCGATAATACTGCCGTCGGGCAGCGGCAGCATATCCATCACCGGCGCTGCGCGCTCTACCGGCAGGCCGGGCGGGTATACCCAGTTCCAGAGTACCGACCCCGTTGTGGCATCTAACTTAGTTATTCGCTTGCGGGAAGCCTTGTTGGGAACAAAACCAATGGTAAACTCCCAGCCGCCAATGAGTATATTACCGGACATCTGGTCTTTTGAGATTGAATATGCGCCTTCTGAATCGGGACCATTATAGGAACTGATGCTTGCCGTGCTGAATGCAGAATCTATCTCTGCAAGAAAATAAACAGCTTTATTGTTATTGGTATTTCCCAGATTCCCACTAATGAAATAAGACCCATAGTCCGTTTGCACTACTCCTGTTGTAAATATAAACTTATCAGATGGATAAAAAGGAGAGGTAAAGTGTTTCTCCCGAATGGTTTGCCCTTCAGGCGTTATTTCTTTGAGAAAAGCCGTAAATGTAGGCTCTCCGGTTTGTAACTGGTAACCCAGCAATAAAAAGTTACCCGCTTCATTTTGTGTCAATTCATTATTCCAACTGTCAATTATTTTTTGAGTTTCCACAAATTCGGTTTTTTCGAGTATATCGCCACTCAGGCTTGCTTTCAGGAAAAAAGAACCGCTGCGGTATAGCGAGTCGGTCATCACGCCTTTGATATACAGGCAGGTATCTGTTGGGTGAATACCCGTAAACACCGTGGCCAAATAGCCTAAGGAATAGCGTCGGTTGAGGTAGTCCTGCCCTTTTAAATGCATTGGCAACAACAAACAAAAAAGTAGAAAAACACGCATGTTCATTTTTGAAAAAAAACACGGAGGAGGCCGTTCTGTCCAAAGCCTCCTCCGCAGGGTTAATGAAAGGGGTTATTGTACCGAAATGCTGCCAAAGTTAGTTGTTCCTAATACTTTATGTATAAAAAAATAAGTTTTGGTAAACAACCTTACCGAAACACTCGCCGCCCTTCCGGCATTGAGTAGCCTTTTTTCCCGTTTGGGTAAATTATTGCAGCCCGGGCAAACGTTTTACCCGTACATTCGCTCAAACAGCAAATTGCCTATGCAGTTTTCACATTTTATATTTTGTTGTGCGCTTTTTCTGCTAAGTGCTGCACCGCCGCCACCTTCCGGCATTTGGGGTACCGACAAAGGCAGCATCCATTTTCAGTCCAAAGCGCCGCTGGAGGTCATCCGCGCCGATAGCCGACACCTGCGCGGCCTGGTCAATACCAACAACCAGACCTTTGCATTTTCCGTAAAAATGAATACCCTGGAAGGCTTCAACAGTCCTTTGCAGCAGGAACATTTTAATGAAAATTACATGGAAAGCGACCGTTTTCCGGAAGCAACTTTTAGCGGAAAAATCATTGAAACCATCGATTTTAGCAAAAGCGGCAACCTCGCCGTGCGCGCCAAAGGCAAACTCAATATTCACGGCATTGAACAGGAACGTATCATTAAAGTATCCCTGATTATTCAGGCCGATAAAATTGGCTTCAGCTCGGATTTCAGCGTGCCTCTGAGCGACCATAATATCCGTATTCCCAAAATTGTGCATCAGAAAATCGCCGAAGAGGTTGCTGTTCATGTAGAGGGGCAACTCCAGCCGCGTTAGTACCGTTTGTTATGCTGCCTGTGAAAAAAATGCTGCTGTTCTTCGGATGCCTGTTGCGTCTTGCTCACGCGCAGGCCCAGGCGCCATTTATCCGAACAGTTAATTTGCCACAGCCCGCAGCCGATTACCACTACTCTACCCTCCTGCAAGACAGCCGGGGACGGATGTGGTTGGGCGCCCGCGAAGGGTTGCTCTATTTCGACGGCGTCAACACCTTTGAAGTGGCGCTCCCCGATTCCCTCGCCCGCACAGGCGTCAGTGCCTTGTTTGAATATGAAAACCAGGTATGGGCAGGTTTCCAAAACGGCAGCATCGGCACGATTATACACAACTTCGAGCCGGTTCCAGGTTTTGAGGCTAACAACGCGCAACCTTTCCCTTTTTTCCGCCTGCTGCGCTGGACGCCCGAAGAGGGGTTGCCCGCTAAACCTGTCACCGGGTTTGCACGCGACCGGCAAGGCGCGCTCTGGATTGCTACTTACGGAGAAGGCTTGTACTGCAAGACACCCAAACGGGTGTACCAATTCAACAACAGCGACGACGGACTGAGCGGCGACGACATCTACGACATTATTGAAGGCCCGGAAGGCGAAATCTGGGCTGCCACCGACGCTGGCATCAGCATCTGCGCCATGAACGCTGATGGCGCCAAATCGGTCAGTCATATCGGTTCGGCGCAAGGACTACCCGACGAAATTGTTACTTCCCTGTATAAAGGACAAAACGGAAGGGTCTGGATCGGCACTTACGAAGCCGGCATCTGCTATCTCGACAACGGAAAAGGCCAATGCACCCCCTTTAGTACCGGGTGGAACAATGGCCCTGTGCTGAATATCGTGGTGTTCGGCGACTCGGCCGTTTGGGCCGGCACCGACCGAAACGGGCTTTGGCAAAGTACGCCGTCGGCTACCCTGCTTCAGGGGCGCGTGGATGCCTTGTACAAAGACCGCGAAGGCCTCTTGTGGGCAATTGCCGAACAGGGCAAACTTTACAACGCTAACGCACGCTTTGCCTATTGGTCGAACGCCCTGAATGAAACGCAGGCGATTTTATCGGCCGCTGACGGCAGCTTGTGGATTGGCTCCCGCTATGGACTTTTTTTGCAAAAAAACAACAGTACCTCGCCTCAACTGCACAGCCCGGAAAATGTCATTTCCCTTTGGCAATCGCCCACCGGAGAGGTCTGGTGCGGCACTTTTGGCGAAGGTGTGGTGGTGTTTAGTCCGAACGGAAAACGCCTGCGCCACTACAAAACCGATAAGCAAACACTTGAAAACGGCAGTATTCTGTCTATCGGTGGCGACGCCCGGCGCGTTTGGCTGGCTACGCTGAGCGGCCTGAGCGCCCTCGAATTTGCGGATAAAACCGCCGCCCCCACCGTACGGCATTTCCCCAATGCCTTAGGCTCCAATTACATCTACAAAGTTTTTCAGGACAGCAAGGGCCGCGTCTGGTTCGGCACAGATGGCCGGGGGCTGGGATTGTTTGAGCAGGACAGCTTTAAATCCATCACCAACATCAAGGGCACTGCCCTGAAATCGGTGTACGCCATCGCCGAAGATGCACAAGGCCGATTGTGGTTTGGCACCGACAACGAAGGTGTTTTTAGTTGGGATGGCCAGGAATACCGGCATTTTTCTTATCAGGACAGGGTGCTGCACCGCAGTAGTGTTCAAGGATTGGAGATCAGCGCAGACGGGCTGGTAGTGGTGGCCTATGAAGACGGGCTGGACCTGATTGATCCCGGCCATAAGCAGCATGTAAACTTTTTTAAAACACCCGACGGGCGCCCCATTTCGCCGGGCTTCAATGCCCTGACGCGGGGCAGCCAGGGGGAAGTATGGATCGGGATCAAGGGCGGTTTGCTGCGCTGCGCTGCTTTTTCGGAGCCTTTTCAACGCGATCCGGTGCCGGAGTTGCGGGCCGTGTCTTTGTACGGCCATCCCCTGAATTTCACGCAGAATCAAACCCTGGATTGGGACGACAATTACCTTGCGTTCAATTTTATCGGGCTTTGGTATACCGATCCGGAAGCCGTGCGCTACCGTTATCGTTTAGACGGGCTGGATCGCGACTGGTTGGTGGGCAAAGACCATCAGGCATCTTATCCCAAACTGCCGCCCGGCGACTACACCTTTCGGGTTCAGGCCAGCGAGCACGGCAATTTTGAGGAGGCGCCCGAGGTGTCGTGGCGTTTCAGCATTCGTCCGCCCTGGTGGACGCGCTGGTGGTTCATTGCGTTTGCTGCGGCGGCCGTACTTGGTATTGCCCTGATGATTGTGCGTTATCGGGAGCAACGTATGCGGCGGGAGGCCGGCCTGCGGCGCGCCCAGATTGAGGCGCAGTTTGAAACCCTGAAAAGCCAGATCAATCCGCATTTTTTATTCAACAGTTTTAATACCCTGATCGCCATCATAGAAGAAAACCCCGTGCTGGCAACCGAGTATGTGGAGCATTTATCCGATTATTTCCGCACCATTTTGCATTACCGCGAACGCGATCTGATTGCTGTTCAGGAGGAAATTGTTTTGGTGGAAAATTACAGTTACCTGCTGAAAAAACGCTACGAAGACGCCTTTGTGCTGGCATTGCAGGTAACGCCGCTTATGGAGCGCCGCATCATGCCGCTGAGTTTGCAGATTTTGGTGGAAAATGCGGTAAAACACAATATTGTATCACAAAAACAGCCTTTACGGGTTGAAATTTATAATGAAGCCGAAAATTTCATTGTAGTGCGCAATAATATTTCCCCGAAAATAAGTCCGGAAGCCGGCACCCGATTTGGCCTCGAAGCCCTGCGGCGGCGTTATCGCCTGCTTGGGCAGGCAGAGGTGGTGGTGGAGCAGAACGAACAATATTTTACCGTAAAAATTCCGTTGATATGAACGTTGTCATTCTGGAAGACGAGCAGGCCGCAACGCGAAGGCTGGAAAAACTGCTCCTGGAAATTAACCCCGACATTAATATTCTGGCGCGCCTCGAAAGTGTGGAGTCGGCCCTGAGCTGGTTTCAGGAAAATCCGCCACCGGACCTCTTGCTCCAGGACATTCACTTAGCCGACGGCTCCAGTTTTGAATTGTTCGACTACATTCAGATCACAACGCCCGTCATTTTTACAACGGCCTATGATGAATACGCGCTCAAGGCATTCAAGGTAAATGCCATTGATTACCTGCTCAAACCCATCAAAAAAACAGAACTGGAGCAGGCGCTGGAAAAATTCCGGCAAACGCGCCCGGCTGTTGTGCCCAACTATGAGCGTATAGGCGCTGCCGTTCGAAAACAAAACCAGGAGACGCCCGCAACCCTGCAACGCCTGCTGGTGCGCCTCGGCGCTTCCATGAAACTCATTGACATCAGCGACGCTGCCTATTTTTATACCCGCGATAAAATCACCTTTCTCGTTTCCCGAAGCCAAAACCGGCGTTTTCCGCTTGATATGCCGCTCGATAAATTGGAAACACGGCTCGATCCGGCCCGTTTTTTCCGAATAAACCGCCAATTTATTGTGCAAATAGACGCGATTGGAGAAATGAAGCCCTCTTCTAAAAGTCGCCTGAAAATCGAGTTACATCCACCTGCCGACACCGAAACGGTGGTGAGCACCGAGCGATCCGGCGCTTTTAAACGCTGGCTTGTCGGGAAGGAAGCGGAGTGAATTAATTGATTGTTGATTGGTATAATTCTAAACTTTACAGATATTTGCCTGTTATAATCAAGTTCAACATGTCTCATCTGCAATGTGGAAGCAGTTATTTCTGCCAAATGTTGCTTAATTTTTTCATCTTTTCAACCCATGGCGATCTATTCTATCCGGGATTTGGAAAAACTCACGGGTATCAAAGCGCACACCATACGTATATGGGAGCAGCGCTATCGCCTTATTGCTCCAGCCCGCACCGACACCAACATCCGGTACTACACCGATGAAAACCTCCGCCATCTCTTTAATATCGCACTGCTCAATCGCCATGGCCACAAAATCAGCCACTTAGCGAAAATGCAGCCGGAAGAAATTGCGGCCAAGGTGGCGGAAATTGCCGAAAATGCCGGCAGCCAGAATGCCCAGATCGACGCCCTTACGCTGGCAATGATTGATCTGGACGAACTGAAATTCGACCGCATTTTTTCGCAATATGCCTGGGATCACGGCTTCGAGCGCACCATGCTGGAGCTGGTCTATCCATTTCTCGACAAGCTT
The DNA here is from genome assembly GCA_017303875.1 of Chitinophagales bacterium. Classification (GTDB taxonomy): domain Bacteria; phylum Bacteroidota; class Bacteroidia; order Chitinophagales; family Saprospiraceae; genus M3007. Next base: position 74,911 of record JAFLBP010000018.1, read on the forward strand.
AATGTGCTCTGGCTCACCAACAAGGTGCGGCCTGTGCATGAAAAATTTATCAGCGGCCTCATTCGCCGCAAGATTATGACGGCCATCGATAAAGAGCCGTTTGAACCGGGCAATGACGCTCAAACTTTTGTGCTTTTTACGCCCGAAGGCGAAAATCAGGAGCTGACCCTCATGTTTATGCACTACCTGCTGCGCAGCCGCCAGCAAAAAGTGGTGTACCTCGGGGCGCATATTTCGCTCAGCGAGCTGGGTGATGCCTGCCATACCCTGCGGCCGAATTATGTGTTTACCATCCTGCAGGAACCGCTCGCCCGCGTGAGCATCCAGCAATACATCAACCAGGCTGCCCACGCCTCCGGAGTAGCCCGCCTGATGCTAACCGGCGCACAGCTGTTCATCAACCCGGTGCAGCTCCCCTCCAATGTGACGCTGCTCAACGGCCTGCCCGATACCTTACATTTTTTCGATGAGCTGAACCTGCGCCACCGCGGCGTCAGGCTGTAATGCCCCGGCAGCTTATCGCTGCCTGTCGGCTATGGGATACAAGAGGTAACCCACGCCAAATCCGGCAAATATTCCGATTCCGTTTGGATTGCTCTCTCCCGGACCGAGAAACACGCGGCTCCAGTTGAGCGCCGCGCTGAAATAAGCCGACCAATGCCGCCGAAACGGCTGCTGATAGCCGAACACAAAGGCTGCGCCAAATTGCGTGCGGTTGGCCAGCTCTACTTTTCGGCCATTGATCCGCTGCAAAACCCGATAATCCTGAACATTTACCCCGCCCCCCATATAAAATCCGTACAGCATCCGCCGCGAATACCAGCGCAATTCCGGTTGAAAATACGTAGTATTTACATACAAAGTGCCCGAAAGCCCAAGCGTAGTGGCCGGTAAGCCCAAAACAGTACTCATGCCCAGACTAAATCGCTTGTTCAAACTCCGGGAATAATAGGCCGAAAATCCTTTAAATATTAGCGGATTACGTACATCCGGAATCACAAGCACCGAAGGCCCGGCCTGCAAAACGGCGTTTTGTGCCAGCCCTGTCTTCAGGCCTGCCACAAGCAGCAGCAAAATCAGTGTATGCGTTTTCATTTTATACGCCGATTTGGAGTGTTTACAAGTTTTTTTTTACGTCGCGCTCCCGGAAAAAAGCCCTGTATTGAAGGGTGTTTTTAATGCAAATAAGTTTAAAACATTACATTTTCGCCTAATATTCTTTATTTAGACGCTAAATGCCATTTAATCCTTGCTGGAAAACGCTCATTTTCTGTGTTTGAATTTTTTTTGAAATACAATTTTCTTTGTCCCTGCAAGCAATCACCAAGTCAACTAAAGGGCATTGTCTGTAAAAGACGATTGCACTTATTCAAGATAATTTGCATGAAAGGGCTATCCTCGACGACAATTCCTGCACCCTGACCCAATTGGGGTGCATCCATTATAAGCCGGCGAAAACCGATCAGTTTTCGCCGGCTCTTTTTGCCCGCTCCCATACGACGCTCTGCTTTTTCCGCATAAAACGGAAAAAACCGGCGTATTGAGCGTAGTTCATTACACAGAAATAATAGGGTACAAATAGTATTTTTACTTTCAATTGTCGCTGTTCCAATAAATATCCCAACAGCGCAGCCGCGTAAAACAGCACTTGCAGCAGCATCGTTACAAGGTAAAAACCGCCTTTTTCTATTGCTAAAACGCCATTTACAAGCAACAAAACGGGTAAAAATGCCGGCGCCAGCGTCCAGCGCAATACCCGATGCGAGATGTATTCAAAACTCAAGGTGCCGTACCGGAAAATATTGAGCAGGGGCGCCAGCCGCGTAACGGCCTGCCAGGAACCCGCCGCAATACGCACCTTGCGCTTCAGTTCTTCCTGCACATTGGCCGAAGAGCGCTCCACCGCATAGGCTTCCGGCTCATAAGCCACCCGATACCCCCGCTGCGCCATGCGCATGGTCATGTAAAAATCTTCCACAATGGTGTCGGGCGGTACCGGCTCGTACAAGTCGCTGCGGATGGCAAAAAGCTCGCCCGCAGCGCCCACCACCGACCACAACTCGGCGTCCCAGCGCTTCAAAGTACTTTCATATTTCCAGTAAATGCCCTCACCCGCACTGCTGGCGCTGTCTTTTTCAGCCATTGCAATGCGTTTTTCACCGGCCACCGCACAAGTCTGCGGATCCTGAAAATGCCGGGCCATTTGCAGTAATGCCTCTCGGTTGATGCGCGTATTGGCATCGGTACTGACCACAATGGGCGTCCGCACCTGTTCCATCGCCCGGTGGAAAGCAGCAATTTTGCCCCGGCGCTCGGGCTGGTGTAGCAGCTGCCAGGAAACATTGTCGGGATAAGGGTATTGCCGCACCATATCCGGCGTCGCGTCGTCGGAGCCATCGGTCACAAAGTAAAAATGCACTTTATCGCGCGGGTAATCGAGTGCCAAGGAGTTGGCAATTTTCTCGTGCATCCATTCCGCTTCATTAAATGCACAGACGACAAAGGTGATTTCAGGTAAATTTTCCGCTGCCGGAACGGGCAGTTCCGCCCGCTTTTTCCCTCTGATTTTCAATATAATATACAACAAAATGCCGTAGCCCAGATAAGCGTAGAACACTACGCCAATCCCCAGAAAAAAGAGCCATTCGAGCAGGGAAATTGCCGGCATATCACTTGGGCGCGTTGCGGATGCATTCGGCCAAATGCCACACATCCTCGAAACTGTTGTACATCGGCACGGGCGCAAAACGGATCACATTTGGCTCACGCCAGTCGGCAACCACGCCGTTTTCACTCAGATAATCGAACAGGGCGCGGCCCCGATCATCGGTCAGCAGCGAAAGCTGGCAACCGCGCGCCTGCGCGTCGCGGGGCGTGATGAGGGTAAAACGCGGCGTTTCGGTATTGATGCCATCCAGCAGGTATTCTAAGTAGGCAGTCAGTTGCAGGCTTTTGGCGCGCAGGTTTTCCATGCCTGCTTCGGCAAACATATCTAAACTGGCCTTGTGTGCCGCAAAGGACAAAATCTGCGCATTGCTCAGTTGCCAGCCCGCTGCGCCGTACATGGGCTTAAAGCCTTTGCGCATCTGGAAGCGCTCACTTTCGTCGTGGCCCCACCAGCCGGCAAGGCGTGGCAGTTCGGGCCGGTTGGCATGGCGCTCGTGCACAAAAGCGCCGGAAGGTCCGCCCGGACCGGAGTTGAGGTATTTATAGCTGCACCACACGGCAAAGTCGACGCCCCAGTCGTGCAGCTGCAAGGGCAGGTTGCCGGCGGTATGCGCCAGGTCGAAACCCGCGATGGCGCCTGCGCGGTGCGCGGCTTTGGTAACGGCTTGTAAATCAAAGAATTGTCCGGTATAATAATTTACGCCACCAAACATCACCAAGGCGAGCGTATCACCGGCGGCTTCGATGGCCTCCAGAACTTCTTCCGTAAGCAGGTAATGGCGGCCCGTTTTTTCCGGATGGGGCGCCACTTCAATGATCGTGGTTTCGGGGTTGAGGCCGTGCAGGCGCACCTGCGTTTCCATGGCGTATTGGTCGCTTGGGAATGCGCCGGCCTCCATAATAATCTTGTAGCGTTGTGGTGTCGGGCGGTAAAAACTGCACATCAGCAGGTGCAGGTTGACCGTGAGCGTATTCATTACCACCACCTCATGCGGCAGGGCGCCGACGAGTTGAGCCGATTGGGCCTGCAAGAATTTATGGTAATACATCCAGGGCTGCTCGCCGCGAAAATGGCCTTCGACGCCGTGTTCTGCCCAGTGATCCAGCTCGGCGAGCAAGGCGCCCCGCACCGTTTTGGGCTGGAGGCCCAGCGAATTACCGCAGAAATAGCGCACGGGCGCGCCGTGGTGCTGCGGAAACAGGAATTGTTCGCGCCAGTGGGCCAGGGGGTCGGCGGCATCAAGCTTGCGGGCGAAATCCAGATCAGGACTGAATTGCATGGAGGCAGTTGGTTTAGAGGAGCAAAGATACGGAACGATGAACTATGAACTATGAATAATGAGTTTTTTGAGTGTTTTAGGGGTTTAGTGTTTTCGTGTGTATTCAAGCGCGAAGCCATTCGTGGCAAATTATATAACGATGAACGATGAGTGATGAACGATGAGTGGGCTTGTCATTCATCGTTCATCATTCATCATTCATCATTCATCGTTCATACCTCATCCCAGGAGCTGCGCGCTGTGGTTTTCGGTATCCACTTTGGCGATGATGCGCTCGATATTGCCCGCTTCGTTGATCACAAAGGTGGTGCGGTGGATGCCGTCGTAGGTGCGGCCCATGAATTTTTTAGGTCCCCAAACGCCATAGGCTTCTGCCACGGCATGGCTTTCGTCGGCCAGCAGGCTGAAAGGCAGGGAGAATTTTTCGCGAAATTTCACGTGTTTTTTAGCCGAATCCGGGCTGACACCCAAAATTTCGTAGCCTTTGCCCAAAAACTGCTCGTAGTTGTCGCGCAGGCTGCATGCCTCGGCCGTACAACCCGGCGTATCGTCTTTGGGATAAAAGTACAAGACTAATTTTTTGCCTTTGTAGTCAGACAGGTTGCGGGTTTCGCCCGTTTCGATGGGGGCACTGAATGCAGGGGCTGGATCGCCTTCTTTTAAATGAAACATTGTATTCAAATTTTTTTATTCAAGATTGAAGCTGCCGCAAATTTTGCTTTCTCAAACGACATTCCAGGCAGATTGTTCAGAATTCGTGCGCAGGAATGCGATATTTGCGGCCAATTCAGCACTAAGTACATCATGGCCAAGCATTCTACAAAAAATACCGTCACTCCGCCCAAAGCCAAAGCCGCGAAAGCGCCGCCGCCCTTGCCCAAAGCACGCCGCTCGGGTACGCAGTTCTTCGCCGAGCGTTTCTACAGCGGTCGCCATTGGCTCCCCGCGCTGCTCCTGCTGCTCTTTGCCGGTGTTTTGTACGGCGCCTCCGCCAACTTCGGCTACATCCTCGACGACGAACTCGTCATCTGGAAGAATGATTTTGTGCAAAAAGGCTTCGGCGGCATCCGCGATATTTTCACAAGCGACAGCTTTATGGGCTACTTCAAACAGCAGCGCTTTCTGCTCGAAGGCGGCCGCTACCGCCCGCTCAGCCTCGTCACTTTTGCCATGGAAGTCGGCATTTTCGGCAACAGCGCCGAAAACCCCGCACTGCCGCATTACAGCCATATCATCAACATCCTGCTGTACGGCCTGAGCGCGGTGGTACTCTACCGGGTGCTGCTGGGCTTGTTTCCGCTTAAAACGGACTCCAAATGGCCGCTCTTTTCCTTGGCATTTGTGGCCGCCCTCATTTTTACTGCCCACCCGCTGCATACAGAAGTGGTAGCCAACATCAAAGGCCGCGACGAAATTCTGGCCCTGCTCTTCAGCCTGCTGGCCCTGTACGCCGCCATGAAGTACACCGATACGCTGAAAGCAATATGGCTCGCCGCCTCCGCCCTGCTCCTGCTGCTGGGTATGCTGAGTAAAGAAAATGCCATCACGTTTGTGGTCATCATTCCGCTGAGCATCTGGTTTTTCGGAGTAAAAAAAGACAACCCCGACAATCGGCAAACCAACTGGTCGCCGGTGTTTTGGGTCATGCTGAGCATGGCCGTGCTGTTCAATATTTTCCGTTTCCGCGCCATGGGGTATTTCCTCAACCATGGGCAGTCGATGAACGACCTGATGAATAACCCCTTCTTAGAAATGAGCGGCGGGGAAAAATACGCCACCATTTTCCTCACCTTGGGCTGGTACCTCAAGCTGCTGTTTGTGCCTTACCCGCTCACACACGACTACTACCCCTACCAGGTGCCCAAAGTCGGGTTTTCCGACTGGCGCGCCCTGCTTTCCATTGCCCTCTACCTCGGCATGGGCATCTGGGCGCTGCTCAATGCCAAACGCCGCCACCCGCTGGCTTACGTCATTTTGTACTGGATCATTACGCTCAGCATCGTTTCCAACCTCTTTGTGTCGGTGGGTACGTTTATGAATGAGCGCTTTGCTTATATGTCGTCGGTGGCCTTCGCCATTGCAGCCGCCTGGTTTTTCACCCGCCAGTTGCCCGCCTGGATCAAGGAAAAACAGGATTACCCCTACATCATGGGCGTTATCGTGTTTGTACCCATTCTGATTGCTTTTACCTATATTACGGTGAAACGTATACCCGACTGGAAAGATGCCGCCGCGCTCAACAACGCCGCCATCAAGGTTTCCTACAACAGCGCGCGCTCGCACTGCTTTTACGTGACCTCCATTTACCAGGATCAATATCAAAAAGCCAAAGACCCGGAAGAGAAAAAGCGCCTGACCGACCTCATGGAATACCATATCAATGAGTCGCTCAGAATTTACCCCAACTACGGCGCAGCCCTGCAAATGAAAGCTGCCGTGGCTGGCGCCCGCTTCGACCTCGACCATCAACTCGACAAATACTTCCACGAACTGGAGTTTATTATGGAAAAAATTCCGACCAATTCGAGCTTCCGGAAATTTGTGGACGACAATATGGGCAGCTACCTCGGCGGCGCCAATACGGATAAATATGTGGCCTTCTGCCACCGCGTGGGGTATGAATTTTTTATGCTCAAGCGCAACGACCCGCAAACCGCCCTGCACTTCCTCGAATTTGGCCTTAAACGCCAAACCGAAGACATCCGGATTCTGGAAGACATCGCAGAGGTGTACAAAAGAATGGGCAATACCGCCAAAGAGCGCGAATTCCGCGACCGCGCCGAACGCTCCCGCTCCGGTAATTACCGCATGGAAGACCTGCAACAATTGGAATTAAAATAAAAAAGCAGTCTATGGCACTCATTGTCCCTTGCCGCAACTTTACGCCCCAATGGGGCAATGATTGTTTTCTGGCTGAAAATGCCACGCTCATCGGCGATGTCGTGATGGGCGACGAGTGCTCGGTCTGGTTTCAGGCCGTTGTGCGCGGCGACGTGAATTTTATCCGTATCGGCAACAAAGTGAATATTCAGGACGGCGCCATTTTGCACGGCACCTATAATAAATGCGGCACCACCATCGGCAACAATGTGAGCATCGGGCATCGCGCCCTGGTACATGGCTGCACGCTGCACGACAATGTGCTCGTTGGTATGGGCGCCATCATTATGGATCAGGTGGTGGTGGAAGAAAACTGCCTGATTGCTGCCGGCGCTGTGGTGCTCGAAAAGACCATCTGCAAGGCCGGGGGCGTGTACGCAGGCGTGCCGGCACGCCGCGTGAAAGACCTGACGCCGGAATTGTTTCAGGGCGAAATTCAGCGGATTGCCAACAACTATGTGCTGTACTCCAGCTGGTTCAAACAAGAGGAGCGCTAAATCAAATCGCGCAGCACAAGGGTTTTGTGGAGTTTTTTACCCTCGCGCAAAACCGTGATCCGTACTTTTTTGCCCGGCTTTTTTTGTAAAATGCGCAGCACATCGCTCAGGGTAATGGATTTTGCACGCAATAAATTAAGTCGAAATAGCTCGTCGCCCTTTTTTATTCCGGCAAGATCGGCGGGCGAGCCGGGCAATACATGCTGCACAATAAAAACATTGAAGCGTTGTCCGGTAGCAATAACCGTTATGCCGCTGCGATCGTACAAAAATGCCTTGTTGTAGTTTCGGCCGGGTTTGAGCCATATTTTCGACTGGTTGTAGTCCATAATCAACTCAAACCGATTCAAAAGGGCATTGCCGATCAGGCCATTGCGTCTGTTGATATAGGGTGCGTCGATGAGGCTGTCGAGCGTTTGGAAATACGAAAGCACGCCATCCTGCTGCAAATCGCCCAATTGCAGGCGGTTTATCCGGCCCGTAAATCCTTCTAAAAATCCGCCCAATCCCATACCGATATTGCTGGGCACTGCCGTGGGCGGCGGGGTGAGCAAAGGGTGTGTATCCGAAAAAAGCAGCAGGGGCAGGGCTGCGCCCGAATCGAGTAATAATTTTACGGGAATAATGGAATCGCCCTGCTCCAGTTGGGTGTAGAAATACATTTTATTGCGGAAAATCTCCACCGGTATTTCCGTAAAACCGCCCTGCGGAAGCTTGAAGTGCTTGCGTTCGTACAGCGTAATGAAGTGCAAGTTATAGTTGATATGCACCACATACTGCGAAAAAATATGCCCCGCCAAAATACCATCGACATTCACGCCGGCATATTCTTCAAAATGAAAATAATCCTCTTCCAGTACTAAAATATCTTCTTTGCCGGTGCGCACTTTGCCGGGAATTTCGAGCACAATATTGCGCGACAAATAAGCCACCAATTCTTCCCGCAAATCCGAGCCGGCCACCCGAAATTCCCGCTCGTATTCCAAGCCCAGGAAATCGCCGATTTCCCGCTTGTTTAATATCGTATGCTCCGCCCCCGTATCATAAATGAAGCGCAGGGGCAGTTTTCCATTAAAATTGAGGGTAATGACAATGAAGTTATTGACAAATTCAAAAGGAATATCCGCGCGCTTCTTACCATTGGTGAGGTAAAATCCGGTTTGAGCGTTCCCTGTATACCACACACAGAGCAACAATAATAATATGGTCAGGCGCTTGCTTTGCACGCCACAATTTTAATGCTTAAATGGCAAATCCCCAAACAAGCGGCATAAAGGCGTATATAAATCCGACTAAAAGCAGAATTGCGATCAAATCCAGCAGAAAACCGGCCCGCGCCATCTCCCGGGTGCTGAAAAAACCAGCGCTGTACACAATGGTATTCGGTGGCGTGGCAATAGGCAGTCCAAAACCAAAGGTTGCCGCCATCGCTGCACTGATGAGTAATCCGAACGGATGCATGCCCACGCTGGCAGCCAGTGCGGCCAGAATAGGCATCAGCATGGAGGCCGTGGCTACGTTGGAGGCGATTTCACTCAGGAGTACCACCACCGCCAGCACCGCACACAAAAGCAGCGCCTGCGGCAATACCGCCAGGCCCTCCATTTGCGCACCCATCCACTGCGCCAGCCCGCTTTGTTCAAAACCCTTGGCCAAGGCCAGCCCGCCCCCGAAAAACAACACAATACCCCAGGGAATCTGCACCGCATGTTTCCAGTCGAGCAAGGTATTGTAATCATCGCCCACCGGTTTGCGGTCAAAGGCCGGCACTAAGAACAAACTCAGCGCCCCCGTAAGTGCAATCAAGGTATCGTTGATGTATCGCGGCATTTTCCCCGACGGATTGGCGGCAAAATGCTGGTGTATCCATTCATTTAAAGGCGTATACCACCAAATAGAACCGCTGATCCAGGCAAAAATGACGGCGCCAAAAATTAGCAGCAACAGTTTTTCAGGTGTCGTGAGGGGACCGAGCGCCCGCAGCTCAAGCCGGATGGTATCCTGCAAAGCGCCGTCTTTTGTTGCCGGTATGGGAAACAAAAACATCAGTAAAACCCAACACACCAGCAACAGCGCCGCCGCAAAGGGCGCACCAAACAGCAGCCATTGAAAAAATGACACATTTTGACCCATATGCTGCTGCACATAAGCCAGAAAGATGCCGTTGGTGGGCGTGCCGATCACCGTACCCAAACCACCAATAGAGCAGGCATAACCCACCCCCAGCAAGAGGTTTTTGGAAAAATTCGGGTGACTACTTTTAGAGTTCTGCGCCACCGCAATGGCCACCGGCGTCATCATAACCGCCGTAGCGGTATTGGAAATCCACATGGAAATAAAGGCTGTGGCTACCATAAAGCCCAGCACCGTCCGCTTGGGGTCGTTGCCGAACAACGTAATCAGGCGCAGCGCAATCCGCCGGTGCAGGCGCCAGCGCTCGATGGTTTTGCCAAAGAAAAAGCCTGAAATAAACAAAAAAATCAGCTCATTGCCATATTCGCCCGAAATGGCGCTCATCGGAAGCCCCGTGAGCGGAAACAAGACCAGGGGCAACAGGGAAGTGACGGCCAGATCAATCGGCTCGGCAATCCACCACACCGCCACCCAAAGGGTAATGGCGGCCGCGATTTTAGCGGTTTCGCTCATACCCGCGGGCGCAGGCAGGAGGGCCATCAGTAAAAACAGGGCCGGGCCGGCAAGCAGGGCAATGGTTCTGGGTTTCATGTGACGCCTTCGCGCACGAGGTCGTGCAGGTGAACAATACCGGCATAAACGCCGTCGGACTCCAGGGCAATGAGTTGCGAAACGGCATGCTGGCGCATCATTGCGAGGGCTTCCACTGCCAGTGCATCTACTGCAATGGTTTTGGGTGCGGCGCTCATAATGTCGCGGGCGCACAGATTACTCAGGCTGTCGCTGCGCTCCAGCATACGGCGCAGGTCGCCGTCGGTGACGATGCCTGTCAGCCTGCCCTCGGCGTCGAGTACAGCGGTTGCGCCGACGCGTTTGGAGGAGATTTCGAGAATGACATTTTTCAGCGGCGTGTCGGGTTGCACGGCCGGGTGTTCATGCCGGGCGGTCAGCTCGCGCACGCGCAGGTAGAGTTGCTTGCCCAAAGCGCCGCCGGGGTGGTAGCGGGCAAAATCGCCGGGAGAAAAACGGCGGAGGGCCAGTAGGCTGACGGCCAAGGCGTCGCCGAGGGCCATTTGCGCGGTCGTGCTGCTGGTAGGCGCCAGGTTGTTGGGGTCGGCCTCACGGGCGATGGGGGTGTGCAGCACATAATCGGCTAAGCGGGCGAGGGTGCTGTCGGTGACGGCCGTCATGGCGATCAGCGGGTTGCCGAAAGACTTGACTAAGGGCGCCAGCACTTTGATTTCCGGGGTTTCGCCGCTTTTGGACAGGCAAAGTACCAGGTCATGCGCCTGCACCATGCCCAGATCGCCGTGGATGGCGTCGGCAGCATGCAAAAAAAGCGCGGGCGTGCCGGTGGAATTGAGCGTTGCGCAGATTTTTTGGGCCACGATGGCGCTCTTACCGATGCCGGTGAGTACCAAACGGCCCGGTGAAGCAGCAATAGCCTCTACACAGGCCGCAAAATCGGGGCTGTCGTCGAGCCTGTCGGCTAAGGCGAGCAGCGTTTCCGCTTCAATCTGTATTGTTTGGCGGGCACTGCTGATAATGGAGGAATATGTTTGCAAGGCAGTTGTTGACCTTTTTTTATTCTGTTTTAAAAGCGCGGGCTGCAAATATTCCAAATTATACTCGGAACGTTTGCAAATTATTTGAAAAAAACACTCGAATAATTTGCAAGTGTTTCAACATTTATTTTTCTATCTTTGACGCCTTTTTTTAAAAAGCGGCTCAAATGTCTGTCTTTTTATGGAAAGGAGCCATTAAATGCCGGCCAAATTTCCTGCGGCACGCTGGAATAAAATATTTGTCCAAAAAGCATCGAAAGATTTTGATGATTCGGATAAATAGTAATAATTTCATCGGGCCAATTTTTGAAGCAGCTTCAAGGGATTGGAAAATTACCCGGCACGTTCTTTTACTACAATTCAACCCGTTATTATAAGCGATGAGCGCTACTGTAACAGAAAGAGACGCGCTGCACGATAGTTTGCAGCAATATTTCGGCTTCGACGCATTTAAAGGCGAACAACACGCCATTATCAATAGCCTGCTCGAGGGCAACGACACCTTCGTCATCATGCCCACCGGCGGCGGCAAAAGTCTTTGCTACCAGCTCCCGGCCCTGATGCTGCCCGGAACCGCCATCGTTATCAGCCCGCTGATCGCCCTGATGAAAAATCAGGTAGACAGCATTCGCGGGTATTCCGATGAAGATGAAGTGGCCCACTTCCTCAATTCCTCGCTCACCAAAGCGCAAATGAAAAAGGTGAAACAGGACATTACCGACGGCCGCACCAAGCTCCTCTACGTGGCGCCCGAAACACTGACCAAAGAGGAAAATATCGAATTCTTTCAAAGCTGCCAGATCTCTTTTGTGGCCGTCGATGAAGCACACTGTATCTCCGAATGGGGGCACGATTTCCGACCCGAGTACCGCCGCATCCGCGTCATGCTCGACGCCATCGCACAGTCGGTGCCCATTATGGCGCTCACCGCCACCGCTACGCCGAAGGTACAACAGGACATCCTGAAGAACCTCGACATGGGCAGCAACAAAGTCAACACCTTTGTTTCTTCTTTTAACCGCGAAAACCTCTTCTACGAGATTCGGCCGAAAGTAAAGAAGGAACAAACCATCAAGCAGATCATCCAGATCATCAAAGAAGAGTTTCGCAACGAATCGGGCATTATTTACGTCCAAAACCGTAAAACAGCCGAGGACCTCGCCGAAATGCTCCAGGTCAATGATATCAAAGCCGGGCCTTACCACGCCGGCCTCGACCCCAAAACACGCTCCGCCACACAAGATGCCTTCCTCATGGAAGACATCGACGTCATTTGCGCCACCATCGCCTTCGGTATGGGTATTGATAAACCCGACGTGCGTTTTGTCATTCACTACGACATGCCGAAGTCCATTGAAAACTACTACCAGGAAACCGGCCGCGCCGGTCGTGACGGACTTACGGGCAAATGCATCGCCTTTTACAACTATCAGGATATACTGCGGCTCGAAAAATTCCTGCGCGACAAGCCCGTCGCCGAACGCGAAATGGGCGCCCAACTGATGCAGGAAGTTGTGGCGTATGCTGAAACCGCCTCTTGTCGGCGCCGATTCCTGCTCCACTATTTCGGGGAGGAATTTCACGACGAACGCTGCGGCAAAATGTGCGACAACTGCAAAACACCCAAGGAAAAGGTGGAAGTGCAGAAGGAAATGCAGGCCGTCATCCAGGCCATTCTCGATCTCAACGAGAACTACCTGATGAAAACCGTAACCGAATTCATCCTCGGCCGCGAGACCAAGGAAATGAAAGATTTCGGGTTCAGCGAAATGGATAACTTCGGCGTAGGAGAAGACCGGGATGAAAATTTCTGGAACTCCATCTTCCGCCATGCCATGATTAATAACCTCATTTACAAGGAGATCGAACAATTCGGCCTTCTCAAAGTATCCGAGGAAGGCAAAAAATACGTCAAAGACCCCTACCCCATCGCCATCACCGTCAACCACAACTACGAAGAAGGCGAATACGATTTTGACGACGAAAAAGGCGGTACCGCAGTGCTCGACGAGACGCTGATGAACATGCTCAAAGACCTGCGTCGCAGCATCGCCAAAAAACACAACCTGCCTCCTTACGTCATTTTCCAGGACCCCTCGCTGGAGGAAATGGCCACGCAGTATCCCATCTCGATGGACGATATGAGCAAAATTACCGGCGTCTCGCTCGGCAAAGCTCAGAAATACGGCCAACCTTTCCTCGACACCATTCAGCGTTATGTGGAGGAAAATGAAATTGAACGCCCCACCGACATCACCATTAAAACGGTGGCCAACAAGTCGAAAACCAAAGTGGGCATCATCACCGCCATCGACCGCAAAATTCCGCTCGAAGATATTGCCCGCGACAACGATATGTCGATGCAGGAACTCCTCGTGGAATTGGACTATATCGTCAACTCCGGCACCAAACTCCGCCTCGACTACTACCTGAATAAAGTAGTGGACGAATACGTGCGCGAAACGGTTATCGAATACTTCAAGGAAGCCGAAACCGACAGCATCGAAGCGGCCTTTAAAGAGCTTAAAGACGATGAGATCACCTGGGAAGAAATCCAGCTCATGCGCCTGAAATTCATCAGCGACTACGCCAACTAAGGCAGTCCGATACCAGTGGCGTGCACTGCGGCAAGTACCCGGCGCACGCCACTTTTATTTATCTCCACTTCCATGATACTCACCGACAAACAGATCCTCGACGCCATTGCGGAAAAGGAAATCGTGATAGAGCCTTTTCGGCCGGAATGCCTCGGCACCAACTCCTACGACGTGCACCTCGGCAAATATTTGGCCGTGTACCGCGAGCGCATGCTCGACGCCAAAAAGCACAACCCGATTGATCTTTTTGAAATTCCGGAAGAGGGTTTTGTGTTGCAACCCGGCACCCTTTATCTGGGCGTAACTGAGGAGTATACCGAAACCCACCGCACGGTGCCTTTTCTGGAAGGCAAAAGCAGCACCGGCCGCCTCGGCATTGATATTCACGCCACGGCGGGCAAGGGCGATGTCGGTTTTTCCAACAACTGGACCCTCGAAATTTCCTGCGTACAGCCGGTGCGTGTTTACGCCGGTATGCCCATCGGGCAGTTGATCTATTTTGTGGTCAATGGCGAGATCAATAATTTTTATAACAAAAAGCAGAACGCCAAATACAATATGCGCACCGACAAACCGGTGGAAAGCATGATGTGGAAAAATTTTGAAGAGCAAGCGTGAGCGGGGGGGATAACAGGACAAGTGAACGGGCTTATTGGCCGCAGAATCCGTTAATTCTGATCTTGACAATAAAGCACAATATTGCCACAACGGATCCGCCCGCGCTTCATTTTGAAGCGCAACTTCGTCGAATCTTTAGGAAGCCTTCCCATTTCAACCAGATATGTGCCTCCCGATGGATCTATAGGGGCCAAAATGGGATAATATCCATAAGGGCTGATGCTTAAAGTGTCAGGATGAGCAATAGACCCAACTTTTATGATGCCCTTCAAATCAGACCCTCCTTTTATTGTTGTATCGCTAAGGGCTTGATACATTATAAAATCAAGCGGACTCTGATTAACGGCATCCACAACTTTGATAGCAATCGGCGTTCCTCTTTCCAGCATCTGCACCCTTCCGCGGCTTGGCATCAGGGTAAGATATCGCCCTTTTAATTTTATATTACCAATAATGGTATCTTCCAGCATTCCGCCCAACAACACATGCTTATACGTTAAATTTTCAATATCAATAAAAAGTTCATTTTTAAAATCAAATTCGTCTTTTTCGCTTTTAAGAGTACTAATATCATAAAATGCACACAAATGTGGGCTACATGAACTGAGAAAGAGGGCAATAATTGTTACAATTGCATATCGCATGGCAAAAGGTATTAAAAATTCGAAACTCAAGATTCCTGCAAAATGAAATATTCAAAGACGCTTCCAACCTGATATTAATATACGAGGTGTTACATTGCCAGCACTCGAACTCCTAATTTCCTGAAGCAATTGCTGTTGCACACTTGGAGATAGGTTTCTGAATGATATAGGCCCCGCAGCAAGCGATTTATATTTCTGACTATTCATAACATATTCTCTTGGATCTGATATAAATATAGAGTACGAGGAGCTGGGATTGTGAAATAAATTACCTCGCTCATAAGCTTCAACTTCATCAGATTGATCATACAAAAGAACATGTCCACCGTCTCGTCTTAAATCAAGATCCCTACTTACATATTGAGCAGCATGAGTAAGTTCATGTGCCATTCTCTGTATCTCAGAAAAATCTGAACTGGTAGACAAATTAACATCTATTTCTTTCGTACTTGTATTATACCTAAGACTACCACCAGCTCCTTCTGAAGTACTAGTACTATTAGCACCTATTCTAATTCTAAATATTTCATCAGAAGACTCCAAATCATTGATTTCTTGCTGAATTTTAGTATAAACATCTCTGCTTCTATTCAGCTTTTTCAGTTTTCGTTCCAAGCTTTTACCAGTCAGGTTACTACGCGCATTCGCAATCTCCTTATCTATCGCAGCAGCTCTTTTAGCTACTTCCGCCACATACTCCATATATGCAGCTTCTTCAGATTTACCAGCAAACTTCACTGTATCTCCGAGCATATCGACCATTACAACTGGGTTATTCTCAAATCCAACATAGGGGTTCAATGATAGATTTATTTTAGGGTCTATTTGCCACCACCGACCAATTACCGGGTCGTAAGCGCGATATAGAGCCAAGTCCATATTTAAAGCAAAATCATTATTTCTTTCTATTCCATTATACTTGTAAAGATTGTCCAGCGCTGCCGCATCATTACTCCAGGGGCCATTCATTTCCATTCCAAATGGGTAATAATGGTTTTCTTGCAAAATCTCGCTGCTGCCGTCCGACGAGACCTCTACTATTCCATTGTTATTTTTATCCGCAAAAGAGAGACGGGCACTTCCCAAATGGTCTCTGATGGTGTACTCATAACGCAGGGCATCCGCACTACTCGTGCCAACATTGGTGTTGAGTACGCGCCCTTCGGCATGTAAGATACTTTCCAGACTCAGGCTTACAGTAGTACCGGTACTCCGATACTCCAGGCCACTGTTGTAATCCTGACGATACTGCAACACATTATTTTCACTTACCGTTTTGCGAAGTTTAGCGCCATTGCCGCTGTACAACAGCTCTATCTTTTTAGAGCCTCCTGCAAAGGTAATCAATGTTGGCAAATTTAAATGGTTGTAGGTGATATTCATGCCTTTGTAGGGATCGGCATTCATATTTCCACTTGCATCATAGCCATATACCGCCGCTGAGCTTGCATTGGCAGGGTTATTCCAGCCTTCGGCTTTAGAGGCCGCCGGGGCGCTATCGGCAATTTTTTGCAGCCGGTTGTAGCCGGGGTAATAGGTATAGGCAAGGTTGTCTGTTTGTCCGTCTGTCCAGCAGCTTGCTGTCGGAGTCGCTTTATATTTACCGTTTCTTGCCAGAGTAAGTATGTTCCGCTGGCGCGAAGTTCCAATTCGTGCCAGCAAGGGATGGATACGCCTGCCAGAGCCAAAAACAACTCAGATACCGGTTACAATTTCGTCGAAAAACTCCCATTTGCCAGACTCGCAGTGGAATCTGTACCGATATGTGAATGAGTCGCTACTGCTTATAGTGTAATTATTTCTCTTTCGAGTAATTAGTACACGTGTAAAAGAAAAAGTGATTGTGTCATTTGTCAGTTCAAACGGATGTATCCTATACGCCACTAAGCCTTTTTTTAATTGTTTTTTGCTGTATCGCTTTTCATCGAACAGCGATATTTTAAAGTGACTTATATTTTTTTCCGAAGAACTACATGCTAAAAGAATATTATCTTTTAAAAAAACAGCTTCGGTTGGATGTGACTGGAAATATATCTTCTGCCTTTCCATGCATTTTTCAATACTGTGATTCAACAAATCGCACAACTGACTTTCCGTTTGCCCGAAGGTAATCAAAGCCATTAGCATGAAGCCGATAAGGAGGTTTGTTTGGCGTTGCATGGTTTTATTTCTTTGCGCTTGAGATTATTTGAGTAATATTATCAATCAAATATTTCCTCATTATAAATATTCATGAGTGGCCCCAATTCATTAGAATACGACTTACCTGCTACGATTGTATTTGACAAGTTGACATAATTCCTGTCAAATTTTGAAATAATGACAAGACCATCGTTCCCACTATGTAGTACATTTTTAATGTTTGTTAATGTTATTTCTGAAACAGAAACAACCTTGTATTTTTTCAAATTATTATGGCTATATGTAGTTCCAAAGAATTTTTTATTTCTGAAATAGATTATAGAAGTCATGCTGTAATTTACCTCACCTGATAAAAAATGATAGACAATGTAAACGTTTCTCCAGTTTTTTATACTGGAATTGTTTTCTGAATCGGTCAGCATCTTCAAAATATCTTCCTCCTCCACAAAAGCAATCTCCTTTTTCATCATTTCAATATTTGTCAATTTTTTATATGCAGCATTTGTATCCCTGGCAACCATGGAATCGTATTGTTCCAATATGTTACTTCTCCATCGCTTGAAATCAAACGACGACGACGCATCTATTTTGATATTGATGTTGCAACAAATCAGGAATAGGTTTAAAACGAGCATTATCTTTTTCATCTTTTGTGTTCTAGTTTTCGTGATATGACGCCTTGCTCACGTCGAATAACATTCTCTTGTTTCCGTGTGTTAACCTCTTCCTGTTTAAGGGTTCGTCTGCCAGTTGCATCGTCTGGGTCGTTTACAGTTGTATCGGTTTTATTAGTATTATTACCTCGCATATTGTGATCCGCATGAATTAATTCATGAGCAAGACCTATATGGGTTGGCCTACCAGTAGTGCCATCAGCATTTACACTTCTATCTCCAGACTTATTTATTAAAAAATTGACCTCTGATCCTGTTCCAACTCCGTTTCTGCTTTTTTCTTTTGCATCATCGCTAGAAACACCATTTGAGTTTACTGGCTCCGTTCCATTAATATTACCCTTATTATCAACGATTGTTACGGTGTAGTTTTTAATTGTACCATCTTCTGTTTGCACCCCATCAATCAGGTTGCGAACAAGTTGAGTTCCTGCATCTTTTTTACCATCTCCTGCTTTGGTAATAATAACTTTATTTCCATTCAATGCAAGTTTATCATTAGTAAGTTTTTGGAGTTGATCAAAAATTGCATATCTTCTTTCCTGAAACTTTTCAGTAGTTTCACCATCTCGCTGAGTAATTCCCAATACAATGTCCATCCCATCCGGATCAATAAACTTAACAGGATTATCCATAGCGTAATTATATCCACTCCAGGAGCGATATTTCTCCGCCAACGGATCCACACTCCACCATCTTCCCACTGCCGCATCGTACCAGCGCGCGCCGTAAAAATACCAGTTTACGCCGAAATCCGCAGTAATTTCTTTATTATTATAGCGGTATAGGCTGCCCCCGCCTGCAAAGCCTTCCATTTCCATGCCGAAGGGGTAGTAATGGTGCTCATCCAGAAACTGGGGGGCGGCGCCGTTGGCCCGGAAATTCACCCGGGCGTTGCCGAGGTGGTCGCGCAGGCTGTATTCATAGTACCAGGCTGTGGCGCCGTTGGGTGTCAGTCGGCCATCGCTGTGGTAAATGGCTTCCGTATTGGTGCCATTGTATGATATACGACTACATACAAATACAGCCCCTATTGACGCCCTGCTTCATACGCCTGTATCGCCCTCCAGAAGCGGTTGGCAGCATAGGGCCGATCCGGTGCTTTTTGGTATATACGCCGACGGTTTATCTTCAAAGCCAGGAGTATTCGCTGGAAAAAAGTAAAGTCTTTGGCAATTACTAAGCCCGTAGGGTACACGCCCCACCAACCGTCTCCAATATGTTCCTCGAATGGCAGTGCTCTGTTTGCCAATAAATAATCCGGCGTATTAGAATTGCGACACAACAGGGTATACCTATTCCCTTGCTGCAATATGCCATCGTGCTCGGCCATTACGACGAATCTGACCCTGGAAAGCGACGCTTTGGTTTTATACACTGCCGTATCTATCAGATATAGCACTGTATCGGTGGTAATCCGATACAGCCTGCACTGAAACTTCAGCCGCTGATTGTACTCACACGCACAACGATCAGACATCAATACGCTGTCTACCTTTACTCTAAGACCATAGATATCATTACCCGTAGGTTTTACCAATGGCACTGATTGGGTAATTGATTGAGCCGAAACTCCAATACAAAGCAAGAATAGAAAAAAAGTGATTATTTCTTTCATGTATTAAATTATTTATTAATAAGGAGAATAGGGTGGAGGATAGTGTTGAGTCAATGGAAGACAGTTTCCCGACGTTCCAGTATACAAATATTGTCTTGTTTCTCCATTAACAAGCATATTTGCTACTACTTGTCTGCGATTACTGTTTTCAGATGTTGACCTAATTAAACCAGCCCAGGTTTCTATATCATAATCACAACCTCCCATATTCCAAGGCATGGTTAAATTCCCAACCCTATCTGCCGCAAAAATTTTTGCATCAGCCTCAATTAGAGCTAAAGACCCGCCTGGTTTGACGTTTATGGCATAGTTTCCGCTGCCATCTTTTGATTTCACAAGTTCCCCATTTAAATATTGTGATGCATGAAAAACCTCTTCAAACAAAGCGAATGTTCTACCGCCCAGCAATTTTGAAGATTCCTCCTGAGGCGCCCCTGTTCCTACCCAAGATGGGACTACAATATTGATTGCACTCCCATCCTTTTCTGAATTTATTTCAGCAACTGCATCTTTAGCATTCATCTTATTTGCATCATCTGTGAACGTAAACTTTTGAGTTGATTTATCAAGAAGATCAATTATTGCTGCAAAAGCTGGATCATAATCAGTGTTATCTTTCACTTTCCCCTTTTTGTTTACGTATGTTTTGTTGGTATAATTTTCAACAAATCTCTGAATATTTGAATTGGCATACACAACCGTATCTCCTAGAAAATCAGATAATAGAACAGGATTATTACCCATACCGGTATAAACACTTTGCTGAACAGTTGGTTTAGGATCAGCCTGCCACCACCTCCCAAGAGCAACGTCATACGATCTGTAGAATGCGCTTTCAATATTCACATTGAAAAAGTCCATCCTTTCTATGCCATTGAATCTATACATATTTGTTCCCCCGCCTGCAAAACCCTCCATTTCCATGCCGAAGGGGTAGTAATGGTGCTCATCCAGAAACTGCGGGGCGGTTCCGTTGGCCCGGAAATTCACCCGGGCGTTGCCGAGGTGGTCGCGCAGGCTGTATTCATAATACCAGGCTGTGGCGCCGTTGGGTGTCAGTCGGCCTTCGCTGTGGTAAATGGCTTCCGTATTGGCGCCATTGTACTCTATGCCGTTCACATAGTTCTTTTCACTGTTTATGGTCGTGTTAGTCAGTGCCTTTTGGCCGAGTTTCGCACCGTCGGCGGTATATACAAACTCTATCTTACGGCCGCTGCCATCGGTAAATGTCAGCAGGCGCGGGAGGTTGAGGTGGTTATAGGCGACCGTAAATTTTTTGTGTTTGTCTTCCGTGAGGTTTCCGGCCGCATCATACAGGTAGTGATTCCCGGATGCTGGCGGAGCGTACACAAAACCTTTGGTGGCACTGCCGGCATCTACCACGCGCGTCAGGCGGTCGGGATTGACAGCGTCGTCAAAGTAGTATGTCAATTGGTCGATCACTCCGAAAGTACTGGTTCCTGTGGTTACACCCCGGCGGGTATAGTTTTTAATGTTGCCGTTGTTGTCGTAGCTGATACCCGACTCTGAGTAGTTGTTCGTCAGAGACCAACTTCCCAAAACGAAAGTATGGTGTGCGGCGGCACTTAGGCGGTTGTTGGCATCATACGTAAACCGGTAGGCATGGCGGGTCTGGCAGGAAGAACCATTATATACACGCCATTCTGCTGCCGCAATGTTACCGTTGTACTGGGCGGTCCAGCCTGTTGGAGGGGCCTCATAATACAGTCCCAATTTAAACAAATCGAGGTTGTTATTTCCCGCTTGCATCGTACAGTTGGCCGGGTCATTAATACCCGTCATCCACCCGCGTATATTATAGGTGTAGTCGAGTGTTTGCAGGTAGGAGTAGCTTGTTCCGGGGGTAGGTAATGGCGTGCCACTAAAATTGGAGGCATGTAACTTACGGGTCAGTACACGACCCAGTTCATCGTACGTAAAAGCGGCAATAATTTCTCGCTTTTGTGTACCAACCTGGTGAGCGACAAACAAGGTGCGGCCTGCGTGATCATATACATAATCCTCGCGTATCGTATACGCCTTTGCTGTACCTCCGGGAGGAGTAGCGGTATGATCCCGTCGTTTTTTCACAATCCGATCGGCAAAGTCGTAGCTACTGCTTTCTATATCTGCACCTGAAAGGTGGTTTTGTGCGTTGGTTTGTATCACGCGCAACTCCTTATCGTAATATATACGATTGATAAGGAAGGTTGTAGGAGCAGTATTATCTACTTTGAGTACCCCAACCTGGGTAGCGGTAGCCAACCCGCGTGTTCTGCCAAATGCACTGGTCGCATAACCGGCTTCCACCGGATTGGTATATTGCTCCGTAGTAGCTACGGTGCCATCATTATTCAGGTCGTAGTCGTCGTAGTAAAACGCCTTGTACACCTGAACATTGTTGTTATCCGTAGGGAAGGTAGTTGCCGTGTAGTAATGTGTTGTCGCCGCCGTGGAAGCGATTTCATACAAGGGATTTCCTCCGGCCGGTGCCGAAGTCCCGATATATTTCCCGCTGATGATCGGACGGCTGAGAATATCATAACGGGTAATCATTTTTACGCCGTTGGGATCTGTAACCATCACGGCGCGGTCGAGGCGGTCGTAGGCATAGGTGCTTGTTCCGCCAGAGGGGACGGTCTTGGAAGCCAGTCGGCCCCGATCATCATAGGTATGCTTGAAGATCATGCCGCTGTAGATACTGTTCAGGTAGTTCCAGTTGTTGCTCGTCTTCATCTTTTTAACGGCCTCCGGAGGTAACATTACATACAAACGCCCAAAGTCGTCGTATATTGAATACGTACTTGCATAATCATTGACATCTACCCCCGTAAGCGGACTAATCAATTGCTTTTTTTCCAGCACTACCCTGCCTAATTTATCCTTAAACTGGTAGGAAAGCATCTCGTTTTCATCTGTAATTTTGGAAACTGTCAGCAAGTTATTGCCAAAAAAAGTATTATTGGTGAAGTCTCTTACCCCGTCATCCACGGAATTTGCGACAAAAAGCGCTTCGTTGGTATGGCCATTTCCGATGCGCCATGTCGAACCAGCCGCGCCACTTTCGAGGGGGCGGTTGAGTGGCGAAGCTTCAAATCGGGTTTCGTCATAGCCATAGCCAGTAGGTAACTTCCTTCAAAATCCTTCTACAATAAATTGTAGAAGGATTCAACCGAGCAGATGACCGAATATACCCCTGGCCGGTTTCAGACACGGTGACGTATTCTTTTTTTGCATTCGTTTATTTTGTCGGTACAGACATTTTAGGTCGAGGTTTTCAACAAAAAATTGATTCAAAAAACGACGTTCGGTACGCAGCACGTAGCGGCTAAACCTGACATCATTAAAAAAAGATGAAAAATCATTTACCCTAAAGCCTTTTAGCCTGAACAGGCTTTTTGCGACAGCATCGTAAGCAACGATAAAATGCGCATCCATTGCAAACTGGTAGTGCGTTTTTTTGTCATACGCCAGATGTACTTCTACAAACACGATATTTTCTGAAAACCCTCTTTGTGTTAAAACCCTGTACTCTAACGTATCGCTGAAAAAACGCTCAACCTGTTCATATTGACGCAGATTATTCATGTATGGCAGCAAATGCGTTTTGAGATGCAGCATCAGGTAGGCTGAATCAGGAATGGAGGTTTGCTGTGCAGGACAATATATTGGCAATCCGGTGATCATCAACAGAATGTAAATACGACTTAGCATTTCTGACATTTGGGAGTGTATTCGTATGATTCTTAATCCCTTAACAAACGTAACAACAGCGTTTTCTCATACAGTGAAGCCAGCTTTTCACCAAGCCATATCATACCTTGACACAGTGTAGCACGGAGACGCGTTTGCGTATCGTTATATTTACCAAAATATTTCTTCATTTTAAAAACCAGCTTATCACATGCAAGTCAGACTTATCGCAGCAATTGTGCTTACTTTGTACAGCACCTGTTTGCACGCACAATGGAACATGAAGGACGGTATCATCACCGTGAAAGGTGTGGCAGAAGTCAGCATCGTCCCAGATCAAATTGATCTTGAAATTACGCTACACGAATATGAAGTGGAAGAAAAGAAGATCAAAGTTGGTACACGTGATGAATATGAATACGACGAAAAGAAAATCGAAATTGATTCCCTCGAAAAACAACTCTATCAAATTATGGCCGCCCACAACATCCCCAAAAGCAACTTATCACTCTCCCAGGACGAGTATAGCTGGTGGTACTATCGATGGTACTACAGAACGCAAGGGCGATTAACCTTTAAGCTCCGCCTCGACAACAACCCGGAACTGAGTAAGTTTATTAAAGCGTTGTTCATCCCGGGGATAGAATCGATGCGGATTGTCGCCAACCATCACAAAGACGCGCACCAACTGCGCCAGCAGGCAAAAATTGAAGCCATGAAAGCAGCCAAAGCCAAAGCCGAACTTCTACTCAACAGCGTAGGCTATAAACTCGGAAAACTTGTCAGTGTAAATGAAGAATATGATCAATATCAAAACTACTACAGCGGTAGTGGCGGTGACTTTACGAGTAATGTCTATATCCGAAGTAATACTTCAGGAGAAATGGATGCCATGTCAACCATCAAGGTGCGATACTCCGTCACGGCACAATTCAGGATAAAATAGTCCCAACAAACAAAAAAACCGCCCGACAGCACACAAGGCGCGTCGGGCGGTTTAATTTTTAAAAGCAGGAGCGCAATTAAGCGTCTTCGCCTTCTTTCTTTTCTTCTTCAGCAGCCGGTGTTTCTTCTGCGGCAGGAGCAGCTGCTTCTTCAGCTACTTCGGCAACAGCTTCAACTACAGGCTCCGCAGCGGGTGTTTCTACTACAGCTTCTACAGCAGCAGCAGTCTCTTCCACTACAGGTGCTACGGCTTCTTCAACAACAGCTTCAGCAGCAGCTGCTTCCGCTACCGGAATGTTGGCATTGGCGTTTTCAGCGGCCTCAATGATCGCTTTTTTGCCACCACGACGCGTGCGTTTTGCCGGACGTGTTTTACCTGCATTCGGGTTGTAGTTTTCGTTGAAGTCTACCAGTTCAATCAGCGCTGTCTCGGCGCCGTCACCACGACGGAAGCCCAACTTGATGACGCGTACATAACCACCCGGACGATCGCCTACTTTCGCAGCGATAGTACTGAAGAGTTCGGTAACGGCATCTTTGTTTTGCAGGTAGCTGAACACCACACGACGCGAGTGCGTAGTATTGTCTTTCGCCTTGGTGATAAGCGGCTCCGCGTAGCGGCGCAGGGCTTTGGCCTTGGCCAGCGTCGTGGTAATACGCTTGTGTGTAATCAGGGCGATAGCCAGGTTGGCTAAAAGGGCGCGGCGGTGGCTGGCGGTACGGCCGAGGTTATTAACCTTATCTCCGTGTCTCATGTCTGAAAATACCTGTTTTAAGGTGGCGGCACCGGAGCAAACTTATGCTCAGAACGGTTACCGCACTTGTGAAAAAATAGTGCGTACGCCGGGGACTAGTCCTCTTCGAGCTTGTACTTGGAGAGGTCCATACCAAAGGTAAGGCCCTTATCCTGGAGCAGCTCTTCGATTTCTACCAGCGATTTTTTACCAAAGTTGCGGAACTTGAGCAGTTCGTGCGTGTCGTAGCGAACCAGTTCAGCCAGGGTGTTGATCTTGGCGGCCTTGAGGCAGTTGTAAGCGCGCACGCTGAGGTCGAGATCTTCGAGGGAAGTCTTGAGCAGTTTGCGCATGTGCAGGATGTGTTCATCCACCACATTTTCTTCGCGGCTGGCCGGTGTGTCGAAGGTGATGTTGTCGTCGGTGATCAGCATGAGGTGCTGGATCAGGATACGACTGGCTTCGCGGATGGCGTCTTCCGGGTGGATGGTGCCGTCCGTTTTCACTTCGATGGTGAGTTTTTCGTAGTCGGTACGTTGGCCTACGCGGGTATTTTCCACGCGGTAAGCAACGTTTTTGATGGGCGTGTAGATGGCGTCGATCGGAATAACACCGATAGCGGCATCTTTAGCCATGCCGTCTTCTGCGGGTTGGTAGCCACGGCCCTTGGTAACGGTCAGTTCCATTTCCAGGGTAACAGAAGGCTCCATACGGCAGAGCAGGAGTTCGGGGTTCATCACCTTGAAAACGTTGGTGAACTCCTCGATATGACCGGCACGGAATTCTTCGCGACCACTGATGGTCAGGTAGATTTTTTCCGGGTGGCCTTTTTCGTCCTGAACGGTCGGCTTGATACGGACTTGTTTAAGGTTGAGCACGATATCCACCACGTCTTCCACGACGCCACGGATGGTGGCAAATTCGTGGTCAACACCGCCGATACGCACGGCGCTGATCGCGTAACCTTCCAGGGAGGAGAGGAGTACACGACGGAGCGAGTTACCGACCGTTTGGCCAAAACCCGGCTCTAATGGTTTGAATTCGAAGGTGCCTTCAAAATCAGTTGCTTTTTGAAGCAGGATTTTGTCGGGCTTTTGGAAATTGAGAATACTCATATGGTGGAACGTTCCGTAATTGTAACTGGAATCGAAAGTTGTTGGGGAAAGGCGAGCGGTTTGGGGAATATATTAAAGCGCAAAATGGTTGGCGTCCTGGTGGAGCGCCAACCTGTTTTGCGTTTATGTTTTATTTCGAGTACAACTCGACGATCAACTGCTCATTGATTTTTTCCGGGATGTGGGCGCGCTCCGGGTAAGAGAGGAAAATACCCTGCATTTTATCAGGGTTCCATTCCAACCAGGGGAATTTGCGTACATCTGCGGTTTTGGCGCCAACGTGGGTAGTCACCACTTCCATACCTTTGGAGCGACCGCGTACTGCGATCACATCGCCGGGTTTCAGCGAGTAAGACGGAATGTTTACCACTTCACCGTTAACGGTAATATGGCGGTGGCCAACCAACTGACGGGCGCCGCGACGAGTCGGGGCGATGCCGAGGCGGAAGACCGTGTTGTCCAGACGCGCTTCGAGGAGTTGAAGCAACACCTCACCGGTTACACCGTGACGACGGGTAGCGTTGTGGAAAGTGCGGCGGAACTGACGTTCCAGTACGCCGTAAGTGTACTTGGCTTTCTGTTTTTCAGAGAGCTGCTGGGCGTAGTTGGAGGGCGCTTTTTTCTTACGCGTCAAGCCGTGCTGGCCGGGCGGGTGTTTACGACGTTCAAAGTATTTGTCGTAACCGAAAATCGCATCGCCAAACGTGCGTGCTTTTTTGGTAGTTGGTCCAGTATAACGAGCCATCGTTAAATGTGCTGAGAGAGTTTAAAAATTATACGCGACGACGCTTGGGAGGGCGGCAGCCGTTGTGGGGCAGCGGCGTCTCATCCCGGATCACCATCACTTTGATACCGCTCTGATCAATGGCGCGGATGGCAGCCTCACGACCGGAGCCCGGGCCTTTTACGAAGACCTCTGCACTGCGCATACCAGCGTCGAAAGCAACTTTGGCGGCGTCATTGGCAGAAACCTGCGCAGCATACGGGGTGTTCTTTTTAGAACCGCGGAAACCCGATTTGCCAGCGGAAGACCAGGAGATCACCTCGCCTTGCTTGTTCGTGATCGAAATGATAAGGTTGTTGAAAGAAGCCTGAATGTAAACCAGCCCTTCAGGCGTAACTTTTACATTTCTTTTGACCGCTTTCTTGGATGTGTTCTTTGCCATTATATAAATGTTTGAGAACGTACCGTTATGCCCGTATACATCCGCTGTAATTCATGCTAAGCTGCATGGCGGAGCGGTATGAAGGCAAAACGATTACTTCGTTGCTTTTTTCTTGTTGGCCACCGTTTTACGCTTGCCCTTACGGGTACGCGCGTTGGTACGGGTACGCTGACCACGAAGCGGCAACCCTTTACGGTGACGCAGGCCGCGGTAGCAACCAATATCCATCAGACGCTTGATGTTCATCTGAACCTCGGAGCGCAACTGACCTTCCGTTTTATATTCCTCGGCGATGATCCGCGAGATTGCTTTGATATTCTCGTCGTTCCAGCCTTCTACTTTTGTATCCTCTTCCACACCTGCTTTCTCTAAGATCGCGCGGGCAGAAGACGAACCAATTCCGTAGATGTAAGTCAGGCCGATTACCCCTCTCTTGTTACGGGGCAAATCCACACCAGCAATACGTGCCATATAGTGTTGTCTTTAGTTGTTTAAACCTGAGTTTAACCCTGACGTTGTTTGAACTTAGGGTTTTTCTTGTTGATTACATACAGTTTACCTTTACGGCGCACTATTTTGCAATCCGCAGAACGTTTCTTGATAGACGGTCTGACTCTCATCGCTTTTTATCTTTGCGTTAGTCAAAAATGCTGTGTTGTATCTCGGGCAACAATTACTTGTAACGGTAAGTGATGCGTCCTCGGGTCAAGTCGTAAGGCGACATTTCTACGGAAACTTTATCGCCAGGCAAAATACGAATGTAGTGCATACGCATTTTACCGGAAATCGTCGCCAGTACAATATGCCCGTTTTGCAGGCGTACTTTGAAGTTGGCGTTGGAGAGGGCTTCCGTTACCTCCCCGTCTTGTTTGATTATGTCCTCTTTTGCCATAGAATATGACCCCTTTAATTTTCGGGCTGCAAAGGTCTAATTTTTTGGCGTAATTTCCTGCAAATAAGAATTATTTTTTATTTCTTCTTGCAAAAAACTGTGATCAGACAAAATATCGGCCTTTCCTTTGCGCACAACCACCGAATGTTCGTAGTGTGCACTGGGTAATTTATCTTTAGTTCGGATGGTCCAGCCATCATTTTCCTGGTAAACATTGCGAACGCCCATGTTCACCATTGGTTCGATAGCGATTGCGATACCATCCCGAAGTAACATTCCCTTACCTCGTTTTCCATAGTTTGGTACTTCCGGGTCTTCATGCAGTGCGCGACCGATGCCATGCCCTACCAGATCCCTCACCACACCATACTTATGCTTAATTTCGCAAAACTCCTGAACGGCATAAGATATATCGCCGATGCGTTTACCAACGATTGCCTGTTCGATACCCTTGTACAAAGAACCATAGGTTACTTCGAGCAGCTGTATCGTTTTCTCTTCTACTCCCACAAATGCAAAAGTAAAAGCGGCATCGCCGAAAAAACCATCCAACTCTACACCACAATCCACCGAAACAATATCCCCTTCCTTGAACTCGCGTTTGCCTGGAATACCATGCACCACGATGTCGTTGTAAGAGATACAAAGCGAAGCAGGAAACCCGTGATACCCTTTAAAAGCCGGTCGGCCTTTATGATCGCGGATAAATGCTTCTGCCGCTTTGTCTAATTCAAGTCCGGTAATACCCGGTTTCAGCATAGCGCCGACATGTGCCAGCGTTTTAGAAACCACCAGGTTTGCCTGGCGCATTAACTCCACCTCTTCATCGGTCTTGTAGTAGACACGTTTTTCAGTGCCCTCTGTAAATAAGCCGTGCATGTTGTGGTTTGATTATGCGCTTTGGTTACCGGTTGTATTACTGGGGCTGACCTACTTGCACCCCTTGCGAGTTGCGACCCTGGATACGACCGGACTTGATAAGGCCGTCGTACTTTTTGGTCAGCAGGTAGCTTTCGATTACTTGCAGGGTATCCAGCGCAACACCCACCATGATCAGCAGTGTTGTACCGCCGAAGAAGAGTGCGAATTGCTGGTTGACACCCAGTGCCTGAGCGAGTGAAGGCAGGATCCCGATAAAGCCGAGGAAAACTGCACCCGGCAGGGTAATGCGCGTCATCACGCTGTCGATATATTCAGAAGTAGCTTCACCCGGTTTTACGCCAGGGATGAAGGCATTGTTGCGCTTGAGGTATTCTGCGTAGTTGGTCGGGTTGACCATCAGGGCAGTATACACATAAGTGAAAACAACGATCAGGGTAAAGAAGATGGCGTTGTATCCGAAGGAGTAGATGTCCGTCAGCATGGATACATTGTTGGCGCCAAAGTCGTTGCCGGAAAGGTACTGGAACGGTGCAGCGATGAGGAACATGATCGCTTGGGCGAAGATGATCGGCATTACACCGGCAGAGTTTACTTTGAGGGGCAGGTAGTCGCGGGAGCTGGCAGAAGGTACTGCGCCACCGGAGCGACCAACCATACGTTTTGCGAACTGAATCGGGATACGGCGAACGCCCTGGATCACGAGAATAGTAAGCAATACGATGATAAAGAAGGCGGCCATTTCCAGAATCAGCCAAAGGAATTTGCTTTCACCGGCTAATTTTTGGAATTCGAAGGCGAAAGCCTGGGGGAAACGGGCAATGATACCGGCCTGAATGATCAGTGAAACCCCGTTACCGATACCTTTATCCGTAATCCGTTCGCCGAGCCACATACAAAAGATCGTACCGGCGGTCAGGATGATGATATTGGCAAACCAGAACATGCTGGGGCTGAGGCCCTGAACGGCGCCCTGAGTGCTGCTGATGAGCTGGAGGTAGCTGCCGCCCTGAACCATTGCAATGGCCACGGTGAGGAGGCGCATGTACTGGTTGAGTTTTTTACGACCACTTTCTCCTTCTTTCGTTTGCAGACGCTGGAAATAGGGTACTGCAAAGCCGAGCAACTGAACAATGATAGAGGCGGTGATGTAGGGCATTACGCCGAGGGCGAAAATGGCCGCATTATCGAAGGCGCCACCAGTAAACACGTTGATCAGACCGAGCAGGTCATTGGCTTTGCGGTTTTGTGCGCTGCTTTCCAGAACGGAAGGCACAACACCCGGCAGCACCACGAAGGTACCCACACGATAGACGAGCAGGAGTAACAACGTATACAGGATACGCTGGCGGAGTTCCTTAATACTCCAGATATTACCGATAACTGTAAACAGTTTCATCTACGAAGAAAGTTAAACGAGTTCAACGCTACCGCCTAAGGCTTCAATCGCTTCCTTCGCGGCGGCAGAAATAGCGTGTACTTTAAGGCTCACTTTGGAAGCGAGTTTACCGTTTCCAAGCACCTTGATTTTGTCGCTCTGTTTGCCAAAACCGAGGGCGATGAGTGCTTCAACATCGAAGCTGCTCTGGCCGGTTTTTTGAACCAGTGCTTCCAGCGCGCTGAGGTTCAGCGGCAGGTAGTCGATACGGTTGATGTTTTTAAAGCCGCGCTTGGGCAGACGACGCTGCATAGGCGTCTGACCGCCTTCAAAGTGGCGCTTTTCTTTAAAACCACTGCGGGCTTTATCGCCCTTGTGACCGCGTGTGGAGGTGCCACCACGGCCCGAGCCGGTACCGCGGCCGATACGTTTGCGATTTTTAACCGCACCAGATGCCGGACGAAGATTATTCAGTTCCATAGCGTTCTTTTATTCGATATGAAAACCTGAGGGGTTTAGGACCCGCAGGTTTTAATGAATGGCTTAAAAAAAATCCTGACTAAGCGTTTTCGATAGAGACCAAGTGGCTGACTACACGAAGCATACCTTCAATTTGGGGAGTAGCTTCATGTTCAACAACCTGATTTACCTTGCGGAAACCCAACGCTGTGAGGGTGTCTTTTTGACGTTTGCTTTTGTCAATCGGACTTTTAACCAGTTTAATCTTAACCTTGCTCATGTTTGCAAAGATGGTTTACAGTGCCTTGAGGCCGCGCGAAGATAAGTACTTCGACCGGCTTGGAGCGCTTTTTTATCCGTTGAAGAGTTTTTCCATGGAGATACCGCGCTGACGGGCAACTTCAACCGGGCTGCGCAGGCTTTTGAGGGCCTCGATCGTTGCTTTCACAACATTGTGCGGGTTGGAGGAGCCTTGCGATTTGGCGAGTACGTCGTGTACACCGGCCATTTCCAATACAGCGCGCATGGCGCCACCGGCGATTACACCCGTACCGTGAGCAGCAGGCTTGATGAGTACCCGACCGGAGTCGAATTTGCCATAAGCTTCATGGGGGATTGTACCGTTGTGTACAGGCACCTTCACGAGGTTTTTCTCAGCGTCTTTTACCGCTTTGGAAATTGCTTCCGAAACCTCGCGGGCTTTGCCCAAGCCCTGACCGATTTGGCCTTTACCATCGCCAACAACCACTACGGCGGCGAAGCTGAAGGTACGACCGCCTTTGGTCACTTTGGACACGCGGTTGAGGGCAACGAGCTTTTCCTTGAGACCTGAGTCTTCGGAGGTGCGGCTTTCTCTTTCTCTTTCTTGTTTAGCCATTGTGAGCTAAAAGTTATATGCGTTGAAAGAATTCGTGAATCGTTTAGAATTGCAGACCGCCTTCGCGGGCGCCATCAGCCAGGGCTTTGACGCGGCCGTGATACAGGTAACCGCTGCGGTCGAATACTACGGTATTGATACCGGCAGCCAGGGCGCGTTCTGCGATCAGTTTACCAACGGCGGCAGCTTGCTCTGTTTTGTTACCGCTTACGCCATTTGCGGCGGCGGCGGCCAGTGTAGTGCCGTTAATATCGTCGATGATCTGACAGTAGATGCCTTTATTGGAACGGAAGACGCTCAAACGGGGGCGTTCCGGTGTACCGTTGATTTTCTTCCGGACGCGCATTTGAATGCGCTTGCGCTTTTGTTGTTTTGTCAGTTTCATTGCTGTCTATAATTTGATGCGCTGATTTCCGTCCAGCACACATATTATCCAGTTAAAAAGAAAGCTTAGCGGATTATTTTTTACCGCCGGCAGTTTTACCCGCTTTGCGGCGGATTTTTTCGCCCTTAAACATGATACCTTTCCCTTTGTAAGGTTCTGGTTTGCGGAAGGAGCGAATTTTGGCACAAACCTGGCCGAGCAATTCTTTATCGATACCTTCGAGGCGGATGAGCGGCGCGGAACCTTTTTCCATGGCCGTAGTCACCTTGATCTCTTCAGGGATATAAAATATCACCGGGTGCGAGTAACCGAGGGTGAAGGTAACGAGGTTACCGGTGTTTTCCACACGATAGCCCACCCCGACTACTTCCATCTCACGCACATAACCTGTGCTAACACCTAACACCATATTATTAATAAGGGCGCGGTAGAGACCGTGGAGTGCGCGGTGACGCTTCTGTTCGGTCGGACGCGTAACGGTGAGCACACCATCTTCCGTATTAACCGCGATATCGGGGTCAATTTTTTGGCTGAGTGAACCTTTCGGGCCTTTCACCGTAACGGTGTTATCGGGGCTTACCGAAACTTCCACTTTCGCCGGGAGTGTGATAGGGAGTTTGCCGATGCGTGACATATTCCGATATTGTTAGTTGTTGTTCAACTGTGGGTTTAAAAAAGATCCTTAAGGCGTCAGAGCGCGGTCAGGAATTAATATACGTAGCAGAGCAATTCTCCGCCGACGTTCAGCTCGCGGGCTTTTTTGTCGGTCATTACCCCTTTGGAGGTAGAGACGATCATGATACCGAGACCGTTGATGATGCGCGGGATGTCGGTACTTCCGGAGAATTTACGCAGACCCGGACGGCTTACGCGCACGAGTTCGCGGATAACCGGCTGTTTGCTTTGCGCGTCGTATTTGAGGGCGATTTTGATAAGGCCCTGTTTATACTTTTCGGATTCATCTTCGAAAACATATTTCAAGATGTAACCCTGATCGTACAAAATCTCCGTGATGGCTTTTTTAATGCGCGAAGCCGGAATTTCGACGATACGATGCCCAGCCATCTGTGCGTTACGGATGCGGGTCAGATAATCTGCTATCGGGTCAGTTACGTGCATTGTATCTGGCGATTGATGAGTCGTGATAGAATACCCTCGAGTTAATTACCAAGAGGCTTTGGTTACACCCGGAATTTTGCCGTCGAGCGCCATTTGGCGGAATTTCACGCGGCAGATACCGAATTTGCGCATATAGCCCTTTGGGCGGCCGGTCAGCAGGCAGCGGTTGTGCTTGCGGATCGGGTTAGAGTTGCGGGGCAGCTTATCGAGTGCATCGTAGTCGCCTTCCTCTTTGAGTTTTTTGCGCAAGTCCGCGTATTTAGCAACCAGACGGGTGCGTTTACGTTCGCGGGCGATGATAGATTTCTTTGCCATGGTAGTGCGCGGATCGAATTATATTCGTGTGAGGGTCTGTTTATTTTTTGAAAGGCATACCGAGTTCCTTGAGCAGGGCAAAAGCTTCGGCATCGGTTTCGGCCGATGTAACGAAGGAGATGTCCATACCCATGATCTTGCTTACCTTATCGATATCGATCTCCGGGTAGATAATTTGCTCGGTGATACCGAGGGTATAGTTACCACGGCCGTCGAAAGATTTATCGTTGATGCCGCGGAAGTCGCGTACACGAGGCAGGGCAACAGTGATGAATCGGTCGAGGAATTCGTACATACGTTCACCGCGGAGGGTTACACGTACGCCGATCGGCATACCTTCACGCAGTTTGAAGTTAGAAACCGAAGTGCGTGCGCGTGTCGGTACTGCCTTCTGGCCTGTGATGATGGAGAGTTCCTGAGCGGCGTTGTCGACGAGCTTTTTATCGCCCGTTGCGTCGCCGATACCCTGGTTAATGCTGATTTTCAGCAATCGGGGCACCTGCATAGGAGTCTTGTAGTTGAACTGTGCCTGGAGGGCAGGTACAACTTCTTGCAGGTATTTCGTTTTAAGACGCGGTACGTATTTCATCACTTAATGATGTTTCCGGTTTTTTTAGAAATGCGAACCGATTCACCGCCTTCTTTGCGGCGCCCTGTACGGGTAGGTTCTCCGGTTTTGGGATCAACAACGGCGAGGTTGGACAGGTGGATGGTGGATTCCACTTCCTGAATGCCGCCTTCCTCGGTTTGCGTGGCTTTCACGTGTTTTTTAACGATATTCACTCCTTCCACGGTAGCGCGGTTGCGGTCGGGGAAAACCTGAAGTACGATTCCGGTTTTGCCCTTATCGTCTCCGGCGATCACCATCACCGTGTCGCCCTTGCGTACATGGAGTTTGGGAGCGAAGCGTTTGGTCGTTGATTTATTAGCCATTGTTCAATGTGCTCTTATGATGTGGTGAACGGCGGGTACCTGAAGGGGTGGCCTTTCGTTCGTATTTTTAGAGTACTTCAGGCGCCAGCGATACGATACGCATGTAATCTTTATCGCGGAGTTCACGGGCAACCGGACCGAAGATACGGGAGCCGCGCGGTTCGTCGGAGGCATTAAGGAGTACCACGGCATTGTCGTCGAAGCGGATATAGGATCCGTCTTTACGGCGAATTTCTTTGCGGGTACGTACGATAACAGCTTTGCTGACGATACCTTTTTTTACGCCGCCTGGGGAGGCGTCTTTTACCGTCACGACGATTTTATCGCCGATGCCGGCATAACGCTGACCGGTGCTGCCCAGTACGCGAATACAGAGCACTTCCTTGGCGCCGGAGTTATCGGCTACGTTGAGACGAGATTCTTGCTGAATCATGATGTTTAGATTTTTATCGTTCGAGCGGTTGAGGTGCGGTGTTTATTTATGGATAAATACCGGCACTGAACATCGAGAAAAAATTACTTTGCACGTTCGATGATCTCCACCAGGCGCCAGCGTTTGTTTTTGCTGAGCGGGCGGGTTTCCATAATGCGGACCAGGTCGCCGATGTTGCAGCTATTCGCTTCGTCATGTGCGAAGAACTTCTTGGAAGTCTTTACGAATTTGCCATAAATCGGGTGCATCAGGCGGCGTTCCACTTTTACGGAGATGGTTTTATCCATTTTGTTGGATACCACTACGCCGGTCTTTTGCTTGCGGAGATTTCTTGCTGCTGATTCCATTTCGAACTTATTTAAGCTTGTTTTTTCTGCCGGCTGCGACGAGCGCGGAGTTTGCTGCGGCCTTCGAGCACTTCAGCAGAGCTTGCAGCCAACTCGCGTTTACGCATTTCGGTATTGATACGGGCGATGTTACGGCGCATGGCGCGAAGCTCCATCGGGTTGGCAATACCTTTAACGGAATGATCGAAGCTGGCGGATTGGATTTCACCCATTCGGGTTTCCAGTTCCTGTTTCAGATCAGCATCGCTCATGGCGGCAAAGTCAATTTTCTGCGTAGCCATTATTCAGCAATTTAGCAATGTTGTTAATATGATGAGCGGTTGCGCGATTAACCTTCGAAGTCATAACGCGTGACCGATTTGCACAGCACGGGCAGCTTTTGAGCGGCCAGGCGGAGCGATTCGTATGCCAGTTCCTCGCTTACACCTTCGATTTCGAAGATGATACGACCGGGTTGAACTTCGCAAACATAGTGATCAACAGCACCTTTACCTTTACCCATACGTACTTCAGCGGGCTTCGAGGTGATGGGCTTGTCGGGGAATACCCGGATCCACACCTTACCTTCACGCTTCATGTTACGGGTCAGGGCGATACGAGCAGATTCAATCTGACGGCTCGTAAGGCGGCTGAACTCCAGCGATTTAAGCGCAAAAGAACCGAAAGAGATCGTGCTTCCTTTGTACGCCAGGCCGCGGTTACGACCCTTATGTTGTTTGCGATATTTCTGACGTTTGGGCTGAAGCATCTTATGTTAGATTTAAAAGCCTGTCAATCAATGATTTAGATTTATAGCTTCCCCTCTCCTTTCGGAAAAGGGCTGCAAAGGTACGCTAATCAGCTTGATTTACAAATTGCTTTTTTTAAAACAAGCCGTTAAAGCGTATATTTCTTACAAGTTTGGTTTAACGACGACCACCGCCGCCGCCACCACGGCGATCTCCGCCACCACCGCCGCGACGATCTCCGCCGCCGCCACCGCGACGATCACCACCGCCACGACGATCACCACCGCCACCGCGACGATCTCCGCCTTCACGGCGTTCACCGCGTTCACCGCGTTCGCCGCCGCGACGATCTCCGCCTTCGCGACGATCATTGCCTGTGCCTTGGCTTTCAGCACCTGCGAACGGAGTAAGTTCGCGTTTGGTCAGTACTTCACCTTTAAAGATCCACACTTTGATGCCGATTTTGCCGTAAACGGTAAGGGCTTCAACGAGTGCGTAGTCGATATCGGCGCGGAAAGTATGCAGGGGTGTACGTCCTTCTTTGAATTCTTCCGTACGGGCGATTTCAGCGCCTGCAAGACGACCGCCGAGGCGGATCTTGATACCCTCGCCACCAGCGCGCATAGTGCTTTGGATAGCAGCTTTGGTAGCACGGCGGTAGTTGATACGCGCTTCAATTTGTTTGGCGATTTGTTCACCTACAATATTGGCGTCGAGTTCTGGCTTACGGATTTCAAAGATATTGATCTGAACGTCTTTACCGGTCAGTACTTTGAGCTCTTCTTTGATAAGGTCAACCTCTTTACCACCTTTACCGATAATGATACCGGGGCGGCTGGTATGGATGGTTACGGTAACGCGTTTCATCGTGCGTTCGATCACAATACGAGCGATACCGTTTTGCATCGGCTTGTTGCGATCACGGGAGTCGGCCTGAGCTGTTTTCGGGCGACGCGCACGGAGGTAGTTGCGGATTTTTTCATCCTCCACCACTTTAAGTCCGTAGTCTTTGTCGGCGAACCAGTTGGAGTCCCAGCCCCGGATGATTCCTAAGCGATTACCGATTGGATTTGCTTTCTGACCCATTTATTCAATGCGTGAATGAGTGATTGCTATTAAGGTTTACTCGCCGTCGAGTGCGACGCGGTTGGCGACAACCAGCGTTACGTGGTTACGGCGTTTGCGCACCCGGTATGCGCGGCCTTGCGGTGCCGGAAGGAAGCGGTAGATAATGCTACCCGGATCCACTTGTGCGGTTTTGATGTACAGGTCGAAATCATCGGAAGCACCGCTTTGGTCGGCCTTTTGTTCCCAGTTATTCACTGCGGACAGAAGGAGTTTTTCGAGCCATACGGCGGCTTCTTTATTCGTGTATTTGAGAATGCTGAACGCATCAACCACGTTGCGTCCGCGGATGTTATCCACGACAAGGCGCATTTTGCGCGGTGACATAGGACAATTTCTCAGTTTAGCTACTGCTTCCATTGTTGTAGAAAAAGTGATTAAAGACGGTAAAATGCGTTAGCTGTTGAACCGGCTTATTATCCGTTTTTACTTTTTGTTACCAGCGTGGCCGCGGAAGTTACGGGTGGGAGAGAACTCACCCAGCTTGTGGCCTACCATGTTTTCGGTGACGAACACAGGAACGAAGGTTTTTCCGTTATGTACGGCGATGGTTTCACCCACCATATCCGGTACGATCATGGAAGCCCGGCTCCAGGTTTTGATCACCTGTTTGCGGTTGCTTTGTTTCGATTTCTGCACCTTTTCCATCAACGCGTGATGTACGTAAGGGCCTTTTTTAAGTGAACGCGGCATCGTAAATGAGTTATTTCGACGTTCGTGTTATGGGTTCAATTACTTGGAAGACTTCCGGCGGCTGATGATCAGTGCGTTGGACGGCTTCGTACGGCTACGCGTCTTAGCGCCTTTAGCCTTCAGGCCCTTGCGCGAACGCGGGTGACCACCGGAGGCACGACCTTCGCCACCACCCATGGGGTGATCGACCGGGTTCATCGCTACAGGACGGTTGCGCGGACGCCAGCCTTTCCAGCGGTTACGACCAGCTTTACCGTTAATTTCCAGGTTGTGGTCGGGGTTGCTGACGATGCCGATTGTTACGCGGCAAGTGAGCAGGATACGACGGATCTCGCCGGAGGGCATACGCAGTACAGCGTAGCGTTCTTCGCGACCCATCATTTGGGCTCCTGTACCGGCGCTGCGCACCAGCACACCACCCTGACCGGGATGGAGTTCAATATTGTGTACGAAAACACCCAGGGGTACTTCGGCGAGGTAGAGGCAGTTGCCTACTTCCGGCGCTGCACCGCGGCCCGACTGGATTTTGTCGCCCACTTTAAGGCCTTTCGGCGCAATAATGTAGTTTTTCTCACCGTCTTCGTACGTGACCAGTGCGATGAAAGCGCTACGGTTGGGATCGTATTGAATAGAATCAACCGTTGCGATACCTTCTTTATCGCGTGTGAAGTCGATGATACGGTAGCGGCGTTTGTGGCCACCGCCGCGATAGCGCATTGTACGGCGACCATCGCTGTTACGACCGCCGGTGCTACCAATTGTAAAGAGCAGCGACTTTTCGGGCTGTGCGCCTTTGGTCAGCTCATCGCGTTTGATAGCGACCCGGAAACGTAGACCGGGAGTAAGCGGGTTATATTTTTTAACTGCCACGACTGTAGAGTTGTTAAGTTTTCAGTTTATTGTTCTTCGCTGCCGAAGAGATCGATGCGGTCACCGGGCGTGAGGGTAACATACGCTTTTTTATAAGCGGATTTGGTACCACGCACGATGGCGGTTTTGGTGCTGCGTGATTTGGGTTTGCCCGGCATTACGGCCGTGCTCACACTTTCGACGCCCACGCCGAACATTTTTTCAACTGCCGACTTGATCTCGATTTTATTCGAGTCGCGGTTTACCACGAAGGCATACGTGTTGCGCTTGTCAGCGAGTTTGGTTGCCTTTTCGGTAATAACCGGTTTTATCAGAATCTGCTTAGCCATGTTGTTTACTGTTTAAGAATTAGTCGCAGAATTCTTTGATTTTTTCCACGGCGCTTTCTGCGAGTACAATCGTGCCGGCGCGCATGATTTGATACGTATTCAGATCCTGAGCCGGAGCGATTTCGGCTTTTTCGATGTTACGGCAAGACAGGTAGAGTGTTTTGTCGTAAGCAGCGAGAACCGTCAGCGGCTTTTGATCAGCCACGTTGAGGTTTTTCAGGATATTGAAAAAGCCTTTCGTTTGCGGTGTTTCGAGGGTGAAATCTTCCACCACCACGATTTTACCGGCTGCGGCTTTGGCCGACAGGGCACTGCGACGGGCCAGGCGGCGCACTTTGGCGTTTACCTGAATATCGTAGTTACGGGGGCGCGGACCGAATACACGGCCACCACCGCGGTAGAGCGGGTTGTTGATGTCACCTTTACGCGAACCGCCCGTACCTTTCTGCTTGTGGAGCTTACGGGTAGAGCCGCTGATTTCGCTGCGCTCTTTGGATTTATGCGTACCCTGACGTTGTGCGGCAAGGTAGCGTTTCACGTCAAGCCATACGCTGTGCTCGTGCGGTTCAATGCCGAACACGTCGTCGGGCAGCTCGATGGTGCGCCCGGTAGCTTCACCTTTAGTGTTATAGACCTTAACTTGCATGGTGTTCGCAATTAGAGCCAGAGAAATTATTTTTCGATCGTTACGTAAGCTCCTTTGTGTCCGGGGATTGCACCCTTAACGAGGAGCAGGTTCTGGTCAGGGAAAACCTTGAGTACCTGCAGGCGACGTACTTTCACCTGGTCGGCGCCCATGTGGCCTGCCATACGCATTCCTTTCATTACTTTGGCTGCGAACGAAGAGTTACCCAAAGAGCCCGGTGCGCGGAGGCGGTTGTGCTGACCGTGGGTTTGCTGCATTACGCCGCCGAAGCCGTGGCGCTTTACTACGCCCTGGAAGCCTTTACCTTTGGAGGTACCGGTTACGATAACGCGGTCGCCTTCATTGAAAACTTCTTCCAGTTTTACTTCGTCGCCGAGCGATTTGCTCAGGTTCATGTTGCGGAACTCTCTTACTTTGTAAAGAGGTTCGGTGCCGGCTTTCTCAAAGTGTCCTTTGAGCGGTGCCGGGGTGTTTTTTAATTTGCGCTCGCCGTAGGCTAACTGGAGGGCTTCATAGCCGTCGTTTTCCTGGGTACGCACTTGAGTGACAACGCAAGGACCAACTTCGATGATCGTGCAAGCAACGTTTTTACCGTTGTTGTCGTAGATGCTGGTCATGCCGAGTTTTTTGCCAATCAGACCGTTCACTTGTCAGAAATTTAATATTTGAACGATTGGTTGATGTAGTATTCTGCGCAACGCCAAACCAAGTGGAGATGGCTACGGCAGCGACAGATATACGGAAAGCGATCGCCCGTTTTTATACGGAATCGCTTTCGGCTGTTGCAGTTATTCCGTCAGACGGAGTACTTTGACCGCAGCCGGAAGTACCGACTTGTAGAGTGTTTGTGTGCGAATTAGGTGAGCTTGACCTGAATGTCAACACCGCTCGGGAGTTCCAACTTGGAGAGAGCGTCCACCGTCTTTTGTGTCGGTGTGTAGATTTCGATCAAGCGCTTGTGGGTGCGCAACTGAAACTGCTCCCGAGCTTTCTTATTCACGTGCGGCGAGCGCAGCACGGTGAAAATTTCTTTCTCAGTCGGCAGCGGAATCGGGCCAGTTACAACAGCTCCACTCGCACGAACCGTTTTTACGATCTTCTCAGTGGACTTGTCCACCAAGTTGTAATCGTAAGAGCGGAGTTTAATGCGAATTTTTTGATTCATTACCTTGAAATTTTTCGATTTCTGCTTTATCTGCCTGAAAACCAAAGATTTTTGGCCCCTTCGTCAAAAGCGAGCGCAAAGGTAATCAGAACCTGATCGATTTTCCAAGAAAGATTTAAAGTTTTTTTAAAAAATCTTTCAAGTCGGAAACTTTTCAGAAAAATCTGCATCCGCACGCCTGCTTTCAGTAGTGTTTTCCATATACGCACCTGCGTATACCTGTTTATTCGGGCAATTTTTATCCAACCCAGCTACCTTCTGTCAAATCGCTGATCTCGGCTATTTTCGCCTGCGAAGCAGCTTTAAACACCGCTTTTGCCACGCGCTGTGCCACTTTTTTATCCAATGAGGGCGGAATAATCAGATCGCGCTTGGGGCGCTCCACGCACGATGCAATGGCGTAGGCTGCCGCCAGTTTCATTTCCGTGGTAATGCGCGGTGCACGGGCATCCAGCGCTCCGCGGAAGATGCCTGGAAAGCCCAACACGTTATTTACCTGATTGGGCATATCGCTGCGGCCTGTACCAACGATAGCTGCGCCACCTTTGAGGGCTTCTTCGGGCATGATTTCAGGCGTCGGATTGGCTAATGCCAACACGATGGGATCTTTGGCCATGGTGGCAATATCTTCAGCAACCAGCAAGTTGCCCTGACTTACACCTATAAATACATGTGCACCTTTGAGGGCATCTTTCAGGGTGCCGCTTCTGTTCTCGCGATTGCTGAAGGTAAGGGCTTCCCGCTTGGACCCATTCAGCTCCTCAAAGCGGCTTTGGGACAAAATTCCCTTGCTGTCGCAAAGAATAATATCGGCAACGCTGATCTCAGGTGCTTCCACGCCAAAACCTTTAATGAGTTTGGCAATAGCGATACCCGCAGCGCCGGCGCCGTTGATGACCACTTTAAAATCGTTGATGTTTTTCTTCAGTACTTTGGCGCCATTGATCAGGGCTGCCAGTACAACGATGGCGGTGCCGTGCTGATCGTCGTGAAATACCGGAATACCCAGATCCTGCAGGCGCTCTTCAATTTCAAAAGAACGCGGTGCTGCAATATCTTCCAGGTTGATGCCTCCGAATACAGGCGCTATCAGTTGAATTGCGCGTACAATTTCATCCGAATCTTTGGTATCCAGACAAATGGGGAAGGCATCGATACCTGCAAACTTTTTGAACAGCATGGCCTTGCCTTCCATCACCGGAATAGCAGCATGGGGGCCGATGTCGCCAAGGCCAAGTACAGCGGTACCATCGGAAACGACCGCTACGGTATTAGCTTTGATAGTATAGGTGTAAACCTGCTCTCTGTCGTGGAATATTTCCATACAGGGCGCTGCTACGCCGGGGGAATACACGGTAGACAGGTCTTCTTTTGTTTTTACCGGCACTTTTGACCGGATAGCAATTTTGCCGTGGTGTTTTTTGTGCAGCTTGAGGGAGTCCTCATTAAAATTATGCTTTTCCACACTGAACTTGATTTGGTAAAAAAATGGCCAGGTTTTCGCGAAAGGCGGCGCGAAAGTAGTTATTTATTCGGGCACAAAGCGGATTGACAGCGAGTTTACACAGTGGCGTGTATTTTTTGCTGTAAAACGTTCGCCCTCGAACACATGCCCCAAGTGCCCGCCACAGGCATTGCAGCAAATTTCCACGCGGCGCATGCCGAAACTGTTGTCGGTATGCCGGGTAATGGCGCCCGGGATTTCATCATCAAAAGAAGGCCAGCCGCAGCCGCTGTCAAATTTGTCATTGCTTTTGTACAAGGGGGCATTGCAACGGCGACAGATATACGTACCGGCGGCTTTATGATTCCAGTATTCGCCGGAAAACGCGCGTTCAGTGCCTTTTTGGGCAATTACCCTTTCTTCTTCAGGAGTAAGGGCATTCCAGTTTGATTGATCCATAACAGGTAGTTTAGTAGCATTACTGAACAAAACGATCGTCGGTCAATGCTTCGAGGAAAGCTTTGAGGTCGGCCTTTTCCGCTGCGCTGAGGCCCAGCGGCTGGCGGAGCAGGCTGTCGCGGTTGATGGAGGTTTTGACGAACTGGTCGGGTTGATCGTAGTAGTCAATCACCTCCTCCAGGGTTTTAAACATCCCGTTGTGCATGTATGGGGCGGTAACGGCAACATTGCGCAGACCGGGGGTTTTGAATTTGCCGAGGTCGGCGCTGTCGCGGGTAAGCGCGAAACGGCCGACATCATTCAGGGTTCCGCTTCCGGTAAACAGGCCGATATTCCGGAATTCATCGCCGGTAAAGTCGGGTGAAAAATGGCAGTCGAAACATTTGCCTTTATCCATAAAAACCCTGCGGCCGCGCACGGCGGCTTCGCTCATGGGGTTGGCTTTACCGCGCGCCCAGCGGTCGAAGGGGCTGTCGCCGGTTTCGAGGGTACGCACATAGGCGGCGAGTGCGGCGGCTAATTTGCCGGCATCGGGTTTTTGGCCGTATACTTTTTTGAAAGCGCCGGCATAATATTTATCGCTGCGCAGGCGGCGCACGGCTTCTTCCAGCGGCAGGCGCATTTCCACGGTATCCTGAATGGGCATGAGCACTTGTTGTTCGAGGCTGCCGGCGCGGCCGTCGAAGAAAAAGTGCGATCGGCTGGTCATGTTGGTAATTCCCTGTGTATTGCGGCGG
Organism: Chitinophagales bacterium; assembly: GCA_017303875.1. GTDB lineage: Bacteria > Bacteroidota > Bacteroidia > Chitinophagales > Saprospiraceae > M3007. The sequence goes on from JAFLBP010000018.1 coordinate 118,092, forward strand.
CCGAGGCGCCCCCCTACCCCTTTACTCACTGCGCTGGTATCGGCAAATCCGAAGGCGGGGATATGGCAGGAGGCACAGCTGATGCTGCGATCTTCGGAGAGGATCGGGTCGAAAAAAAGTTTTTCACCGAGAGCTTCTTCCGTCAGATCGGTTGGCGGTACAAAAGCCGGGAACAGGAGAACGGCAGCAAAGGCTGCAAGCAGGTAATATTTCATTTGCACAGGGAAATGACTTAAATTTTAGCGGCAAAGTTCCGGCATGCATTCAACAACACCAATGATAAAAATCATCCGTCACAACGCTTTCAACCGGCTATAGCATCCCCTACGAAGTCTATTTCTCATCCGGCCGTGGCGCGTTGTCGGAATCGGGCGTGTGTGTATCCGGATGCGCATCGCTCAGATCGCCGGCTTCGGTATCGGCAGTATCGGCGCCGGCATTTTGAGCAGCTTCGTGCGCATCAATCTGATCGGCTATCTCTACGGCTGTTGGTACTCCGGGCGCTTCCTCTGCATGCGTTTCCTTAAAAAAGCGGCGTTGGAAAAGCAGAATGAGGATTACGCCTACGGTAATGGCGGCGTCGGCCACATTAAAGATGGAATTGAAAAAACGGTAGCGCTCGCCGCCGATACCGGGTATCCATTCGGGAATATTGACCCAGAACATCGGGAAATAGAACATATCTACCACTTTACCATGCAGAAAGGTGCCGTATCCTTGTCCCCAGGGCACAAAAGTTGCCGGCTGGCAATCGCCCGGGTCGTGTACCGGCGATTCGGTAAAGATCATGCCGTAGAAAGCACTGTCGATAATATTACCCAGAGCACCGGCAGTAATCATACCCATACAAAGGATAAAACCCATGTTGGCGCCCATTTTCAGAAGCCAGCGAATATACCAGATGAGCATACCGACGAGGATAATCCGGAAAGAGCTGAGGGCGAGTTTGCCGTAGGCCCAGTCGAAGGTAATGCCGAAAGCCATGCCTTCATTTTCCACAAAACGCAGTTGGGCCCAGTCGGCGCCAAACATCCGCACGACATCGCTTTCGCAGGTGCTGAAATTGGTTTTGATATATATTTTCAGGGCCTGATCTATCAGCAGAACCAGAAAAATGAGTAGTACAACTTGGTATCCTCTTTTCATCAATTGGAATATTTCTTGTCTTTGGCGGCGCAAAGAAACGACGAATTTTTCAGATTATTGGAATGGCCTGTTTTTCGCAGATCCGGCTTATTTCAATTGTCGCAGCAGCCAGTCGCGCTCCATAAGGGGCTGTGTTTCTCTGACCAATCCGACGAGGCGTTCGCGTTGCATTTTGGCATGAGGGCCAAGGTTGAGCATTTTTTTCATCAGGCTGACCATATTTTTATAGCCTTGTTTACGAACAGGGTCGAGGGCTTCCTTGCGTTGCAGGTAAATACGCAGGCTGTCGAGCAGCGATTCGAAGGCATCGTATTCATCCTGTTCGTAGTAGATTTTCAACAACATGGTTTTGGCGATAATGTTGAACAGCATGTCATCGTATTCAAATTCGAGGAGCAGGCGCTGGGCTTTGTTGTAATCGCCTTTTTCAAAAAACAGGCGTGAGCGGTTGAAATTGACGATGCTGTTGCGCTCTCGTTCGTCGAGATAATGCTGAAAACGTTCTATGAACTGTTCGGCCCAGTCGAAGTCGCGGACGCGCAGGGCGAAAGCGACGGCATTACCAAAATTATAACGGGTAATGATATTATTGACGAGCAGGATGCCTTTTTCCATGCCTTCGCGGTAAAAAGCGAGGGCGCGGCGGGCATAGTCGGTATTCCCCTGGTTTACTTTGGCGGTACAATAGTTGAGTGCAATACGGTAGAGGTAAAGCATTTCCTCTTTGGTCAGGAACTCATCCTGCCCGTCGAGTACCATTTTTTCAAAGCCGTCGAAGAAGCGTTGTTCTTCGATGTTGGTCATGGTGCGGTGGGCATAATAATAAACGGCGATACCGGGTTCCTCGAGCAGGTTTTGGTGTTGTTCGAGGTATTCGAGCACCTGCCGGATAAGGCCCGGGTCGTAGTTGGCTTTCTGGTATACCATGTGGTGGGCGATCATGCCATTGGAGACCAGCAGTTTTTCCACGATGAACCAGCGTTCGAGGGCGTCGGAGAGTTCCTGGAGGTTGACGAGGTCGTTTTGCGTTATATTAATACGGTGTTCGTACTCTTCGCGTTCCAGAAAATAGCGGTGCATGAGGTAGTACGGGTTGCGCAGGGGTTGTCCGGTAAGCATTTCCATACCCTGCCGATGCGCCTGCCGGTAGGATTTTTCGAGTTTGCGGTGTCGGTAAATACGAGCAAGGGCAATTTGCGTCTGGATTTCATCCTCATGAATATCGGTATAGACGAGATAGGCTTCGAGGCTTTTCAGCAGGAAAAACATGACCTGCCGCATGACGGCGTCGTCAAAAGGTTTTTTGGGAAAAATAGCGGCCCAGGCGCGGCCTTTTGTGAGGTATTCGTCGCCATTGGTCAAATTTTTACACAAATAATGGAACAGATCGATCACATCCTGTCGTTGGTTGTGAGCGGGCGATTGCAACCACTTGTTCAACTCCCGGATTTCCTTCTTATTCAGGGATCGAACGATCTCGATCAACATGCTTTTTTGCATATGTTTTTTCTATATTTGTTCAACAAATTGAACTTTTAGCATTAAAAACAAGATGCAAATAAACGGTAAAAATGCTTCTAAATCAAGTATTTTTAAAAGTAAAACCTAAAAAAGCTTTTCAAAACCTATTAAAAAACATTTCAACAAATGGATTTTTTTGTCTTTTTTTATAGCAGGGTATTCCCGCACTTTTGTAATGTCAAAAATAATCATCCCGTAAATACGACCGATTGGCTCATGAGATACAGATACATCTTTTCGCTTTTGTGCCTGCTCTTTGCGACGCTGCTGCACGCGCAGGGTTGGGAAAGAGTATATGGCGGCGGTGGGCAAGACCAGATCAACGACCTTGCGGTAACGCGCGATGGTGGGTTTATCATGGCCGGTTACTACAATCTCAGCCGTAACTACCTTGTCAAAACTGACGCCGACGGCAAATTGCAGTGGTCGCGGAATTTCCTGTCGCCCACCATGGGCCAGGCGCAGGTGAACGCCGTAGCCGTTACCCAGGATGGCAACTATGTGTGCGCCGGCTGGAGTATAACGTTCGGGCTGAACACTTCCCGCAATGTTTATCTATTTAAGGTAGACCCCTTTGGCAACCTCCTCTGGGAAAAAACCTTTGGCGGCAACCTTCAGGAAGAAGCATACGACCTCGTTGAACTCGCCGACGGCACCATCGCCATTACGGGCTTCCGGGCGGTCAGCGGCACACAGGACGCCTTGTTTATTCTGCGCACGGATGCTCAGGGTAATCAGTTGTGGTGGAATAATTTCGGGGGCGCTGCATTTAAAAAATCCGGTCGCGGCATTGTACAGGCGCCCAATGGCGACCTGGTAGTGGCGGGGGAAGTACAAACCAACGGCTCCAGCAGCCGCGACGCGTATGTGGTACGCGCCGACGATCAAAGTGGCAATTTAATCTGGGCCAAAAACTACGGCCTTACGTATAGCGGCGGGCAGGCCAGTACCGAAAGCGCCGCCGACATCGCAATTAACGGTAGTAGCGGATTCATCCTGTGCGGGCGCACCGATAGCCCGGGGATGCAAGCAGGGGCCATCCTGAAAATCGATACCGATGGTAATAATCCAACCTGGACGGAGGTCATTCCAAAAACCGACTTTTCATCCATCTCCCATGCCGCTACTACCGGCTTTTTCGTCAGCGGATTCCGCGAAATTTCCTCAGCGCAAGGCGACTTGTTCATCGGGCGTTTGAATGAAAGCGGACAGTTTGTCTGGACCAACAATGCAGGCAAAGCCGGCCCGGATCAGGGCCTGGCTGTGGTGGGTACACCCGACGGTGGCGCTGCAGCTGCCGGTTACAGCAATCCCTTCTTCAATACGTTCGAGTCGAATGCCTATTTGGTCAAATCCGACGGAGACGGGCTTATTTTTACAAGCTATGTTGAGGGAAATGTTTTTTACGACGCTAATACCAATTGTCTGCGCGATGGCGGCGAATCGGCCCTGCAAACCTGGATTGTTAAATTGGAAAGCACCAATTTTACCCGTTATGCCGTAACGAACAATCAGGGACAATTCCGTATTGCCGTAGATACCGGCTCCTACACCCTTTCGCTGTTTACGCCAAACGACTATTGGCAGCTTTGCCAAAGCTCGGTTAGTGTTGGCGTCGCTGCTTTTTACGACACCGTAGCGGTAGACCTGCCGGTACAAAAAGCCATTGGTTGCCCCCGCAATGAAGTAGACATCGCCACCGGCGTGTTGCATCGCTGCGACACCAATACGTACACTGTCCGGTATTGCAATTCGGGCACGGCGCTTTCTACCAATACCGAGGTGCGGGTGACGCTTGATCGCTACATGGCCTACACGGGCAGTTCGATTCCCTTCTCCCAACAGCAAGGCAACACTTATACTTTTTTTATTGGCCCGCTTGGTGAAGGCGACTGTGGGAATTTTGAAATTTCTGCGTTTCTGTCTTGCGACAGCACCATAACCGGCCAGACGCACTGCGTCAATGCCGAGATTTCGCCCAATGATTTTTGCCTGCCCGGCCCCTGGGACGGCGCGGTGATTGTGGCGGATGCGACCTGCGAGAACGACTCTGTGAAGTTATCGCTTCGCAATGTCGGGATCAAAAAAATGACGCAGTCGCTCAATTTTATCATTGCGGAAGACGTGGTGATGCTGACGGCTCCGGGTGGCGGCAACAATATTTTCTTTGAATTTGCACCGCTGGATCCTTCCGATGAGTTAATTGCGTTCAGCAAACCGGCCAATGGTAAAACCTATCGCATCATTGCCGAGCAGGAGCCTGGTTATCCGGGCGACAACTTTCCCACGGCTGCGGTGGAGGGCTGTGTAACTGATACGAGCACTACTCCGGTTTCTTACGGGTACTACACGATGTTCCCCGATGATGAAGCCGAGCCTTTCCGGGCGGCAGATTGCCAGGAAAGCCAGGACAACGACTATAATCCGACACTGCTCAAGAGAGGCCATCCCAAGGGCTACCGAGACGAGCACTACATTGATCCACAAACCGATTTAGATTTTTTAATCCTGTTCCGGAACACCGGCGCCGATACGGTCAAACAAGTCGTCGTGCGGGATACCCTGCCGGCCGGCCTTGATCCGGCGACGGTGTTCCCCGGAACTTCCAGTCATCCCTACCAATTTAATGTTTACGGACAAGGTATTGTGGAGTTCACGCTCAACAATATCAATCTGCTTCCGGGTGGCGGCAGCGGTTTCGTCAATTTCCGGGTAGCGCAGCAGCCTGATCTGCCTTGCGGTACCGAAATTTTGAACACTGCCGCCATCTACTTTGACTTTGAAGCGCCAACCTACACCAACCAGACCTACCACACCATTTGTCCGGCAGACAGTTTCTTAGTGGTCAAAACCAAAGAGATTTTCCTGGCGGGCGCCGATGTCAAGGTGTACCCTAATCCTTTCCACTCCGAAGCCTTCTTTGAGGTAAGCGGCGTGGATGCGCAGCGCTTCCAGCTGGAATTATACGATGTGCAGGGCCGCGTGGTGGTGTCCAAAACCGAGCGCAATGCACGCTTCAGCATTCAGCAGGAACAACTCGTTTCCGGCCTGTACTTCTTCCGCATAGCCGCCGATGGCAAAACGGTGGCGACGGGAAAGGTTTTGAAACGATGAGTGATGAGTGATGAGTGATGAATGATGAATGATGAATGATGAATGATGAATGATGAATGATGAATGATGAATGATGAATGATGAATGATGAATGATGAATGATGAATATTATTAAGAGAACAGCCGCTTCGAGGATTTCGGAGCGGCTGTTTTTTTAATTTTTGATTTTGGATTTTGGATGCTTGATTTTGGATTATTTACTGCGCAAATTTTTGATTATCAATAATTTAGTTCAAAAAAACCTAAATCAAGCATTCAAAATCAAGCATCCAAAATCAAAAATCACTTTTTCAACTGGCGGGGCGAAAGGAAAATATCGGGTGATTCGCTACGGCTGAGGGCGCTGTTGACGCGGCAGGCTTGCAGGCTGGTCATGGAGATATTTTTATAGGCGCTGTGGAGGAGGTAGTACTTCGGCTCTTGATCGAGGCGGAAACCATCGTTGTATTTACAGGCGGTGACGCCCTTGGGCAGGCTTTGCGCTTCCAGTTGTTCATAGGAGATCCGTGTGGGATCATACTTAACCTGTACTACTTCTTTTCCGTTTTGAAAACCGGGTTGGGTTTCGATGACGCCCGGGATGTTGCCGAAAAGGGCTTCTCCGCTCCAGAAACAGTACATGGAGAAGGTGGCGGTATGCAGTCCGGCGGCGCGGGACTGCAATTCTTCTTCCAGGAGTTCGAACCACTGTGGCACGGCGACGCCGCTCAGGTCCAGGCTGCTCCGCAGCTGGCGTACCAGTGGCAGCGAGCTGCGAAACTCCGGCATACGCGGCACGATGTCGCTGCCATCGGGTCGGACGATGCGCACCACCGGGTTGTTCCAGGCCGGCTCGCCGAAGCGTTTGAGCGTTTCGGCGTCTTTTCCACCTTTATTATTGTAGATGCAAAGGGGCGTGAAGTGGGTTTCGATGGCCTCCACGATCAGAAAATGCTTCAGGGTATTATTGCCGAAAAGCGTACAATTGGAGCAGCCGGGTACTTCCTGAAAGAGGATCAGGATGGGTTTGCCGGAGGCACGTGCGGCCTTTTCGGCCGCATCCCAGTCGCGGAGCCAGTGGACGTCGCCAAGCTCTTCGGGATTGGCAGGTGGTGGCGCGACGGGAGCTACGGGGTTTAGCGGTGCTGTCGGAGAGGGTGTATCGTGTTGTTGCAAAGCAAACGCCAGCGCCAGAGTAGTTGCCAGCAAAAGGGCCGGAAGCAGGATCAGATAAGTGCGTTGCGGGTTGGGCATGGCATTTTTTGTAAGCAAAGATAAAAACCAGGTTTCTTCTTTTCCGAAAAAGCTGAATGATAAAGAATAGATAGAAAAGGCTCGCCCTGAGGCCTTCGCGGCGGGTATTTTTATTTAATCAACTTTAAACAATGATAGCATTACTATGTTTTGAAAAGATTATTCACCAACTCACACTACCCTATTATGGAATGGCTTGCCCAACCGGATACCTGGATCGCGTTGCTTACCCTTTGTGCGCTGGAAATTGTACTGGGTATCGACAATATCATTTTCATTTCCATTCTCACCAATAAGCTCCCTGCCGAACAGCAGGCCAATGCACGCCGCGTTGGTCTTGGATTGGCCATGTTCATGCGTTTGGGCTTGTTGTTTTCCATCAAGTGGCTGATGGGCCTTACCGAGCCGCTGTTTACGATACTCAACAACGGCATTTCGGGCCGGGATCTGATTTTACTGCTGGGCGGTTTGTTTTTGATGTACAAAAGCGTCAAGGAAATACATGAAAAAGTGGAAACTGCCGGTAAAAAAGACGAAATGCCTAAAAAAATGGCCTTTGCTACCGTCATTTCCCAGATTATTCTCGTAGACCTTGTCTTTTCTTTGGATTCGGTGATCACTGCTGTCGGCATGGTCGACCGCATTGAAATTATGGTTGCAGCCGTCATCATTTCCGTAGCCGTTATGATGCTGGCCGCTGCGCCGATCAGCAACTTTGTCAACCGTCATCCGGCAGTAAAAGTACTGGCGCTGGCCTTCCTGATTATGATCGGGGTAGCGCTGGTGGGCGAAGCACTGGATTTCCACATCCCCAAAGGTTATATCTACTTTGCCATGGCCTTCTCGGTACTGGTGGAAATGGTAAATATCCGCATCAAAGCGAGATCAGTGAACAGTTAGCAGGGAACAGTTATCAGTGAACAGTTATCAGTGAACAGTTAGCAGTTATCAGTCAGCAGTGAACAGTTATCAAAAGACTGTTCACTGCTGACTGATAACTGCTAACTGTTCACTGATAACTGTTCCCTGCTAACTGTTCACTGTTTCGGAATCTTGCTGAAGAAGTACCACACACTACCAGCAACGACCACGTGCATCAGGTTGAGCCACAGGGCCATACCGATGGTAACATTCGGAATGCCCATGAAAGGATTGGCAAAAGTTACCAGTACCAAAATAATGGCCACGATGGCGAATATACGCAGCGGATTGGCGGTAAAACGATTCAGCAGGGCCAGAAACAAGGCAGCAACAACTACCGGAACGATGCTGGAGATAATTACCGGAACCACCGTGATGGCTTCCACGCTGCCATCTGGTTTAGGGATGCCGATATTGGGATCCATGATGCCCGCAGACGCACCGATATAATACAAAACGGCATTGATGACTACGCCTGCAAGCGCAGCGAAAAGTGCTGCTTTGGGCAGGCCGGAGAGCTTGAGTTTTGAATTTTTCATTTTGTTGAACAATTTTTGTTTAAACAAATGTTTGCGTAAAAAAAACGCGTCCTTAGCCGCGCAATTTGTCGAGTAAATCAGAAAGCTGTAAGGCTTCCTCGTCGCTCAGGTTTTGCCATTGAGCTTTGGCGGCTTCAAGCTCCACTTCCATCCGATCCAGGAGTTCCATACCTTTATCGGTAATGAGGAGCAGCACCTCGCGGCGGCAGTCGGGATTCAAGGTGCGTTCGATCAGGCCTTTTTGGGCGAGGCGGTCGGCGAGGCGGGTGAGGTCGGGGTTTTTATCCAGCATTACACTTTTCACCTCCCCTACCGTAAGGGCTTCGGGGTGTTTGCCGCGCAGTATACGCAGCACGTTGAACTGCTGCGACGTGAGGTCGAAGGGCTTAAACAAGGCTGCCGAACGCTCCATGTGCCAGTAGTAGGTATACATCAGGTTCACGATGGCCTTTTGGATGGGCTGCATCGGTTTGCTCTGCTTTATGGCCGCTTCGATTTTCATGGGGCGAAGGTAAGGGTGTTTTATTCGTTTAAACAAGTGTTGTTTAGACTTTATTTTTGAGGATCGGGATTTACCTGATTTGAAGAATATAAAAGATGGGGAGCAGAGGACAGCAGCAAGCGGCAAATTTCCTGCTGCACTGCGTTGGTTTTCTTCGTCGTAGCTGCTGGCTACGCCTGTGAAAACCGCCTTGTTCAGCATAAAATTTGCTCGCTTTCGCGCGATCATGAATTTCCGAACATGCTCTAAGTCTGTGGACATAAGAATTCCCGAATTTTGGATCACACCAAAATTCGGGAAAACTCATGTTTAGTATTTGCTCTCAGAACATCATGATCGTGCGAAAGCGCGAAAATTTTATGCTGAACAAGCATGTAGAAAGATATCTGATTAATTCACTTTCAGGAATTTTCCTACATAGAATTGCTTAGAACTCTTAACCGTTACCTGGTAATAGCCTGGTTGCTGGCCTTGAAGTTCAAGACGCAATTGATTGACGCCCTCTACAGCGGTATACTGACGTGATGCCTCAAGTTGTTTGTTGGTTGTAAGGTTCAGCACTTCGATTTGGAACATTTCACCAAGTGCTGCATCAAACTGAATATTTACGTTGCCAAAGCTCGGGTTAGGCGCAATTGCCAAACCCAGTGGCCGGCCAGCGGGATCGTCATTTGGATCCGGGTCTATTTCACCGTCGGGGCAAGGGGCAAGTTCAATACGCTCGCAGCTCTCCTTTGTAGTAAATGTATACTCGTATTCACTTTCTTCGCCGCAGTCATTCTCTACCGTAAGAATAGCTGTATATTGAACGCCTGGTTGTAGAATAATACAATCCGTACAAGTATTCACGATTGAAACTTTTACATTTTCAACTTGTCCAATCATCCAACCCGAACTATAGACTGACTGATTATTAGATGTCCTTACAATTTTCAAGCGGTATTGCGTTTCATTGAAAGATGCACCAAGAATTAATGTTTCGGTACAGTAACGGCCATTTTTTTCGATAGGGGTTTGTGAAATAAATGCTGAAGGTGGCGGGCACTGTGGGTCAACACTATTTACATAAGCACAAAGTGCAGGTGTTGTCTGGATTTTATTAAGCATTGTCAGCGATTGACATGCTGTAAAGGCTGTGTTATAGTTATTATAAGCCATTACATTATTATTCAGATTTCCCCAATCACAGCAAGGGCTGTTGTCGGTCGGCGCCCCGGGTTCAGCCGATTCATCACAATCATGAATTCCGTTGTAGTTTTTATCTGCCTCCTGCCCGTATCCCAGAGGCCAGTCGCCGATATAAGTCCAGCAGAAATAATTATTTTCCCGTACAATTTTACTCACGCCATTGACCACGACGTTATAATCCTGCAAAACACCATTACCGTTAGCATCCCAGTTAACACGGTGCGGGTCGGTATCATCTGCACAAGGGGCGCCTGCAAGGTCATTGTATTCATGGGCGTGCCAAAGACCGAAAACATGCCCGAATTCATGGTTAAATGTTCCATGCGCAGTATTAGCCATCCCTACCGTGTAGGGCGCATAAATATCAGCAATACCGGAATAAGGACCAACGGGTTGGAAAAAAACATTAATTTCTGTGTTAGCGTTCTCATAATAGGACGCGTTTTCATAGTCAAAATAATCAATATCCGACTTGCAATGCAGATAAACGCCCTTTAATACATAACGGATCGGCACGCAGGCTGGCGGAAGTCCAGAATGCCATTGCTCCTGATTATTGATTAAACGCTCATTGCATTCATTAATGAACTGTTCAATCTTCCTGTAACTTTCGGCTTGCCCCGAGTTTACAATACGTGTTTCTCCACAACAGTCGTCCTCTACAAACATGTGTACATTGATGTTGATGTAAACTGGTTTACATTCATCATAAATTTTGTGAAAGTCAAGTGGATCAAAACAATTAGCATTATCACTCTCCTCCGGTTTATTCGGATCGGGTGCCGGTGTCGGGCAATCAAATACTTGTGCCCCGACGATAGCCGGATTTAAAGAAAATAGCAAGATGGCAAAGATCGCAGTTGAGCATAAGCGAAAAATGAGTGTGTTGTTCAACATACCAAAAAATTTACGGTTAACAATGTTGTGAAATTGTACCGCAAAAATCCAACACCGCCGTACTGACACCTAATACGCTTTATCAACATTTTCCGCAGTTCATTTTTTACAAATAAAGTCTATTTTCTATTTATTTATATCAAAAAATCATACAATTTAGAACATTACGGATAAATTACATTAAATATAACTACGTATTTTCTCAAAATTCCGGGAGACCTTGTTTCAATTCTTAAATAAAAGGCCGGACACAGCAGTGCCCGGCCAGAGCCAGTATGTTTATTATCGTTTCAGTAGCTAAAGTTTAATAAACTTTTGCACCTTAAGCTCCGTGTTGGTACGCAAGGTCATAAAATACATGCCAGGTTTAAGGTCCTGAACAGGAACATATACCTGAACATTTGCGCTACCACCCGAGTACCCTTCAACATCATTAGCGCAAACCAGGCTTCCACCTAAATCCACGATTGTGTACTGTAACGTTTCGGTTGGCGGCACTTTAGCATTTAGCTGAACATAGGTTTCCGCCTGAGTCGGGCTAAGTGAGCATTCAAGCTTTGCCGGCTTTACTTCTTCCTGTGGCAATTCAAAGCGATCAACAATATCAATGATGATAATAAAACCCCTTGCTTTGAAACGCAAAGGCTCTGAATTTGCACCTTCAGACATCGCTTCACATTTGGCACTTACGATAAACTCATATTCATGCTCAGACTGAATTACACTCGCGTCATAAACAAGCGAATTGAAGCTCGATGTCGTATAATGCGAGGATCCATCAGTCAGATCCCGGAGTTTGGTGCTGTACCCGGAATGCCCGTCGACAGCTGCCCATGAAAGTGCAGCGGCATTGTGCATCACATAATCAAGTGTTACCGTCTCCGGTGCCGGAAGTACGCACTGCTGCGCTCTTAAATGTTGTACCGACACGAACGAAAATGTCCCTGTCAATAAAATTGACAGTAAGGTTAAAAATTTCATATTCAATGTTTTAAAAAATGAAAAATGAGATGAATTCGAATGCAAAATTGAGTTAAGGCATATTTAAATAACACTACGAAATCTGTGCATTTTCCGGGATATTCGTTCGCGACGACTACAAAAAATTACATGTTCTCTATATTACCTCACCGATACAACAAACGCCCGCAAGTACTACCTGCGGGCGCCTATATTGCTTACTCCCGGGGAAAAGGAGTGTACTTCATGGTCTATTTCTGCTGCCTGGGGGTTTTCATCTACGATAAATGTGTTACACAGGGAACCTTATTGCTTTACCACACGGCAGCTCACTACTCCCTGTGCGCTGTGCACACTCAGGATGTATACACCCGCAGGAAGCGCTGTTCCCGGAATGGAGTAGTTGTGTGTACCTGCGGGTAATGCGTCGCCCAAATGCTCGCGGTATACCTGACGGCCGGTGATGTCGGTCAGCATTGCCTCTACTGCACCGGCAACCGGCAGATCAAAACGCAGCTCCAGCGTATGCGTGAACGGATTGGGCATGGCTTGTATCTGCATCTGGCCTTGTTGTGGCGCCGTTGAGCCGGCACTGGTTTGCGCCTGTTCATCTGTTGCATCCGCATCCTGCGGAACACTTCCGCTTGCTGCACCATCCATACCGACGCCGGAAGGCGCTACCAAGCCCTGTTTTGTACCGCATTTTTTAAGCACTGCACCAGGAAGCATGTATCCCACATTCAGGAATCGATTGCCCGATACAGTGGTCGCATAGAAAGAAGCAATCATTTGATTGCCTTCTCCGTCTGAATCCTCAATAACAATGGAAGAGCAACCCGAAACAACACTTTGGGCGGGTATGCACACAAGTCCAAGGGTACTTGTTTCCACACGCTCGAAGCGGACATTGCCGTCGGGCAGTGCACGTGCGGAGAACTGAATCACACCACCATCGTAATTCAGATCGAAACTGACCGGTGCACCAGGCTCTATACCACCTGATGGCAGGAAGTGGACAAGGTCGGAGGTCTGGCTACCCGATTGGCATTCGCGTTCAACAATATCAACAATTACAATAATCGGCGCGGTAAATTTCAGCACCAAAGATTCCGTTCCCGGGTCGTCGGGGCCGCAATAAGGGGTTACCTTGAATTCATATTTGTGACCGGGAATGATCAGGGTGTTATCATAAGTAATGGATGTGGTATTGACATCCTGCGAGTTCGTAGAACTCTGTGTCACATCCGCCAGTTGAGCCTTATAGGCATAGGCCCCTGAAATAGGGGCCCAGCTGATTTGTGCGCTGGTGGGCGTTACGTAATCCAGCGTGACGGAGGGCGCCGGAAGCTGGCAGTTAGGTGACGGTTCCGGATCCGTAGGTACCACTCCGGCAAATGTCGTGTTTAAAGCAAGCGCAAGCAATAAAAACAGAGCAATCAAACGGGTACAATGTTGCATGAAAAATGAAATTTAAAACGTTCAAATTTTGATACAACAAAGGTAACCCCGCTTTCTATCGTTGCCCAACTACACTTTTTAGTTTTTTTCCGGGAAACCTTTTTTCGTTTTTTGGCTTCTTTACTGTTAGAATCCTGTATTTTTGATGCCAATTCACGCATTGCAGTGGCTGGAATACCTTAAAAACACCATTTTGCCTTGTTTTTTCCGGGAGGCCCATTGTAAAACGCCACCGCCAGCTTTCTACAAATAACGGTATCAGAAGGCTATTTTGAAAAAATACCTCATGAAAATTTTATGCTAAGCCAAATACTGCTGTAAAATCAGTGTGATTCATGCATCGCCTGATTTAATTTCTTCAATCATTGGAATAAGACTTGGTAATGCTCAATCGTAAGCTTTTGGAAGTCCTGGCCCGACTGTCAGAACAGGAACATCGTCAGTTGCGACTGTTCATACAATCGCCCTACTTTTATCATAACATCCGGCGCAGTCCGGCTGAAGTATTTCGTTTGTACGAATATATTATGTCGTTTATCAGTCAGGAAGATCATCCGGCCTTAGACAAAGAGGTCGTGAGTAAACATTTTTTTCCGGATAAACCCTATAAAGAAAAAGAGAAAGGGCCGATTGACTCCCTTTCTTCCGATTTGTTTACCCTGACACGGCGTTTTTTGAGCCGGCAGCAGCCTGAACAATCCCTCGCAGACCTTAAAGAAGACCTTGCCCTGATGCGTTTTTACCGGAAATTCGGAATGGAAGAGCGGTTTGAACAAGTAGAGGCCGGGTTAAAAAAAGCGCTGGATCAATACCCCTTCGAACATGCCGGTATCCATAAGCTCAAGTCAGAGTTTGCCGAGGAAATCATCAATTTCTCTACCATCAATAATCCCGGGGTCATTAAAACCGAACAGGTCAACCTGCACCACCACCTCGATTTGTATTATACCCTGTTGAAAATCGATCACCTGACGGGGCTTCAAGCGCAGTCCAGCCTTATCCAATCAGACGAGCAGCAGGAAGAAGAGCAAATCAATATGGCCGATATGGTGCTGAAATTTATCAGCAGTGCACAAGGGAAAACCAGTATTCCCTTACAGCTATTCCAGATGGTTGTACAACTTCAGCAGGCCCCTGAGGATACCAGATTGCTGGAACAATTCGGTGCGGCCCTTCAAATACATGAAAATCGTTTATCACCTGAATTACATCTTACTTTAGCCACCCATTACCGCAATTTTTATGCGTGGCAATACAGCAGAACCGGAGACCCGACCCTGCAAAAAAAATTATTTGAAATCCTGGCCGAGCACCTGGAGAAAAAGCTTTTGTATTATGATGGCTACCTGTATGTTGCCAACCTAAGAATGCTCACCACACATGCCTTAAAACTAAATCTGACGGATTACATCCGGGAAGTGCTCGAAAATCACCCGCCCGAACGCCTTTGTGGCACCAAATACCCCAAAGAAGCCCACGACCTGAACTGGGCCGAATATTATTTCCACCTCAAAAATTATGAAAAAGCTGCCGATCATCTTGCCTACAAACCTTTTGAACACCCCATTTTGGGTATTCTTGCCGATGTACTGCTCGTAAAAATCTACTTTGAAACCCAAAACGAACTCCTCGACGCCCGCCTCAAAGCCCTTGACCAGAAGGTGCGGCGCAGCAAACTCTCCCGCGAAACCAAACAGCGCTACTACAACTTTGTGCGCCTGCTCGATAAATTAGAGCGCTACCGCTGGGCGCCCAATAAAAAGAAATTCCCGGCACTGATGGAAGAGATCAAAAACACCCCCGATGTGCTGCACCGGGTTTGGCTGATTGAGAAGGGGGAGGCGTTGTGAATTGCTTTCAAATTGTACCTTAGCCATTGGCAAACGCAGCGCCGCTATTCGGGAGCTGAAAAAGTTTCTGGTTGTGAATTGCTTTCAAATTGTACCTTAGCCATTGGCAAACACAGCGTCAGGGTAAGCGTTGCAGACCGGGACATAGTTGTGAATTGCTTTCAAATTGTACCTTAGCCATTGGCAAACACAGCCGGAGCCGATGAGCATAAGCAGGGTAAACCGTTGTGAATTGCTTTCAAATTGTACCTTAGCCATTGGCAAACACAGCGCGCGCAAGGAAATTAAAACGCAGGATGACGTTGTGAATTGCTTTCAAATTGTACCTTAGCCATTGGCAAACACAGCTGAGTACAAGACGGTCAGATCAAAGCGGTCGTTGTGAATTGCTTTCAAATTGTACCTTAGCCATTGGCAAACACAGCTAATCGCCAAATCAGCATGACGCGCATTTCGTTGTGAATTGCTTTCAAATTGTACCTTAGCCATTGGCAAACACAGCGAATATTTATACCGCTTATCTTTGTGGAACGTTGTGAATTGCTTTCAAATTGTACCTTAGCCATTGGCAAACACAGCGTTTTTTATTTTCTGAAATGAGCAAGGTTAGTTGTGAATTGCTTTCAAATTGTACCTTAGCCATTGGCAAACACAGCCAAAAGCGGTTTTTTGAATACACGGCCCGCGTTGTGAATTGCTTTCAAATTGTACCTTAGCCATTGGCAAACACAGCATTTGACGCCACCGATTGGCGCGAATCACTGTTGTGAATTGCTTTCAAATTGTACCTTAGCCATTGGCAAACACAGCGGTGTTGTCGCGGTTGTACTGAGCAGAGATGTTGTGAATTGCTTTCAAATTGTACCTTAGCCATTGGCAAACACAGCCGACCGGGTTATATCCGAAGCCGACGGGCCGTTGTGAATTGCTTTCAAATTGTACCTTAGCCATTGGCAAACACAGCTTTGGAATATAGCTACGACGTGGACATTCCGTTGTGAATTGCTTTCAAATTGTACCTTAGCCATTGGCAAACACAGCAAAAAATTTACAGCCTCCCGGACGTAGGCCGTTGTGAATTGCTTTCAAATTGTACCTTAGCCATTGGCAAACACAGCTTTCAAACGAATTGGCGTATCAGTTGCGCCGTTGTGAATTGCTTTCAAATTGTACCTTAGCCATTGGCAAACACAGCGGCAGCGCTGTTTTATCAGGCGCAATGAGCGTTGTGAATTGCTTTCAAATTGTACCTTAGCCATTGGCAAACACAGCTTTTTAAAATGGCAACCAGTTTGAGTCATAGTTGTGAATTGCTTTCAAATTGTACCTTAGCCATTGGCAAACACAGCGTTTATAAGGCCGAAACGATCACCCAGCACGTTGTGAATTGCTTTCAAATTGTACCTTAGCCATTGGCAAACACAGCCGGCCGTAGCTGTTGAAAAACACGGTCATAGTTGTGAATTGCTTTCAAATTGTACCTTAGCCATTGGCAAACACAGCCGGCCGAATACGCCGCACTCTATGAACAGGGTTGTGAATTGCTTTCAAATTGTACCTTAGCCATTGGCAAACACAGCAAAATGGAACAATTGTACACGAGGACGCCGTTGTGAATTGCTTTCAAATTGTACCTTAGCCATTGGCAAACACAGCGTAATTGCATTTAGAAATGTGTTTTGGTTAGTTGTGAATTGCTTTCAAATTGTACCTTAGCCATTGGCAAACACAGCAAGCAATTTTTTTAAAGCAACAAGGAACAGGTTGTGAATTGCTTTCAAATTGTACCTTAGCCATTGGCAAACACAGCCTACCTCGACGGGCAATCGTTCCGGTGGTAGTTGTGAATTGCTTTCAAATTGTACCTTAGCCATTGGCAAACACAGCCGGTCATCGACCATTACCTCCGAGCGCTTCGTTGTGAATTGCTTTCAAATTGTACCTTAGCCATTGGCAAACACAGCGTTAGTCAGAGACAAGCTCTTGGACATACCGTTGTGAATTGCTTTCAAATTGTACCTTAGCCATTGGCAAACACAGCAAGTCTTGAATTGCAGCACCGGCGTGAGCGGTTGTGAATTGCTTTCAAATTGTACCTTAGCCATTGGCAAACACAGCTTACCGTAATTTGCAAAGGCGGTAAATTTTGTTGTGAATTGCTTTCAAATTGTACCTTAGCCATTGGCAAACACAGCTGCGTTTTTTCGCAATGGTTGCCATGAGAGGTTGTGAATTGCTTTCAAATTGTACCTTAGCCATTGGCAAACACAGCCTTCAGGTAAAACTCTTTTCGTTTTTTGCCGTTGTGAATTGCTTTCAAATTGTACCTTAGCCATTGGCAAACACAGCAATTGCTGAGGAGTACACCGTGGACGTAGAGTTGTGAATTGCTTTCAAATTGTACCTTAGCCATTGGCAAACACAGCAGACCCTTGCATTAAGCGCTGATTATCAGTACAATACATCGGCTTTTGCGAAGAAAAAAAATGCCGCCCACCACCCGGTGAAGCGGCATTTTTTTTCATTTTTTCCTGCAAAACGCTGCCTAAAACAACATCAATTGCTCATACCCTTCCGGCTTGGGCGCCGAAGCCGTACCATAATACAACTTCATCAGGCTGAATTGTTTGTCCGTCACGGGCATTATGCCAACCTTCCCCTTAGGTGGCAAAATCTTTTCTATGCGGCGGGTATGCACCTCTACCCTTTCGCGACTCGGACAAGGGCGGGTATAAATGGAAAACTGAAACATGGTGAAACCTTCTTCCAGCAGTTTTTTCCGGAAATCGGTGGCCTGCTTGCGGTCTTCGGCAGAAAAAGTAGGCAGATCAAAAAATACAAGTATCCACATAAGGCGATAAGCATTTAATCTTTCAGCATTGGGCATGGGTTTGCGTGCCATAACTCAGGATTTGATTTTAATTTCCGGAAATATTAGCTCTTTACTTTGGCCCCCAAAACAGGCGGCTAAGCTTGCAGCAGTACGCTGCGCCGCTATTTGCAAAGGGCTGAGTTTGCGTTCCATCCAAACATCCAGCACCGGAATTTGCAGTAACTTTCGTTTTAATGCCGGTGATAAAATATTGCCATATTGATCCGGCTCCGGCGGGTTGGGGTGTTCTTGCAGTATATCGCACACCAACAAATCCACTACCGGGCGGTAAGGCTCCATAATGTCATCTGCAAGGCAATATGCATTATACTGATTGCGGTGGTGGATGCCCAGGGTAGGCAACAGGCCGGATGCCACCAGGGCACGAGCGATCACGGCGCGCAAAATGGCATATCCATAATTCAGCAGACAATTCGGCCAGTCGCCATACCGCTCTCTGATAAACGCATCAAAATCGCCGGCATCTGCCTCCTCCACAAACAATGGTGTATTGATAAAAAGGCGGGGCCAATAATAGGCCGCAGCGCGGGCCTCCATGTTGTCGGGGTCGCCCGAACGCACCTCAAGACTCCAGCGCAACAGCGGTTTGTCTTCTATGCCCTGTCTGCGCAATGCACGGGCCTGATTGATGATTTTTTGCCGGACGGTTTGTTGCCACAACTGTTTCTTCAGCGGAAGCGCGGCCTCAATTTGCTCGCGGAAGCGGCGCGCCTGCAAGGTATGGCCTTCAAGCGGGAGGAATAAACCGGCAGGCAGGAACTTATCGTTACAGGTTATCACCGCTACATTTTCTTCAATCAGTGCGGCGAGCGCCACATGGCTGATCGTAATCTGCGGATGTTCCAATACCAGTACACCGATTTCCTCAATCGGCACGGTAACTTTTTGTGGCTTGCCGCCTTTTTCGGCAGCTACCTGTTCGATTTCCAATTGGCGCAGTCCGGTACGCAAATAGGCCGGATTGCTGAAACACAGGGTCTTCTTCATTTGGGAGGCGTTAAAGGTTCAAGAATATTAAACGCCTCCCAAAACCGTGCCTTTTTTTATTAAGTCTTGATTTTCAACAAATTGTATTATAAAATTGGCGCGTCGGCATGAATAATATGCCCAAGCCTGTTCAGCCGGACTTTCACGGCGCCCTGCATCGAACTAAGAGATGCCTGCCGGCAACGGCCAGCTTTTTTAGATACAACATCTTCTAATATCTCAGTCTCCAGGTGATGCAAAAACCAATAGCTTCCAGAGGTCAGCTTCCGCACCCTGAATAATTTCTTACTGATTTTTGCGCGATCAGCCGGGTCGAACCAGTCAAATTCCTTTGGATCAAGGTCAAAAACAAACATATCATTTCCGGAAAGGGAGGTCAGGAATTTCCAATCTGGATTTGCGGGCAGGTTGAGGCTTTCAGGCACCTCTCCGGCGTATTGTGTCACATAATCATAGGCAGCAGCAGGATCCGTGATAACCGCAGGCAGCCCGATCAGACGGCGCTGGTAGGCATCCCAGAAGGTAGCCACATGCTCCTGCTTTTTGCCATTTTCA
The DNA here is from genome assembly GCA_017303875.1 of Chitinophagales bacterium. Taxonomy (GTDB): domain Bacteria; phylum Bacteroidota; class Bacteroidia; order Chitinophagales; family Saprospiraceae; genus M3007. Next base: position 137,856 of record JAFLBP010000018.1, read on the forward strand.
TCGAGGTAAATCGCGATATGGTGATTACTGCCAGGCTCCACAAATCCGCGGGGCAGTTGAATTACCTTTTCCGCCGGATTATGTATGCGCACACGATGTACCGGAAGTCCGTTAACCAAAATGGGTGCGGTGGCCAGGTCTTTAAATGCCTGTTTTGGGTCGTTTTTATGTTCGCCCAAACGCGTTTGTACGGCTGTTTTTACTTTGGGGTCAAGAATACGCTGCGCAGCTTTTTCGGTCAGGAGCGGGCTGATATTTTTACGGGAAACTAATTTATACTCCCAAATGGTGATATGCGTCAGGTGTTTTTGATTTTCAGCGCCGTAGCAAATCGGATTTTTATCCAACTCCTTGAAGGCTTTTTTCGGGTCGTTCCCAAATGCCGCTAAACGAGCCTCTACCAATTCCTTTTGAAACGGATGCACACAATGTGCCAGCACTTCGGGGTTAAAGCGGGCATTAAGGGCAATTTTCTGGTATTGTTTCACACGGCCATACACGGTTTCCTCATGCAATTGGCCGCGTGGTGTTAAGCTGATTTGCACAGTTTTTTTGCTGTGCTTAGGCTTGTTTTTTGAGGGCGAAGCCACCCTGTTGCCTTGTTTAAAGGAGATCAGCACATTCTCAACCGCGTCTTGTACCATTCGGTGCGAAAATGGCGGAGGGCCGGCGATAAATTTATCGCGACCTTCTTTGAGCAACTCCTCCCGGCGTTCATTGCCCAACTTGCCTTCGAGTGCCTGATTAAGGGTATTTAAGCGCTGAACATGACTTTGGCGGGTACAGGCAATCGCCAGGGCATCAATGGCGTGATGGCGGTGGTCTTTTCGCTTATCCCAGCCGGGTATCACTTCTTTTTGCTGCTGCCCTTTATGAATCCACTTCATTTCGGTGAGTTCCTGTTCGCGGAACTGCGGCAGGCGCAATTGCTCAATCACTTCATCCCATCCCCATTGATGGCGCAGGAAATCCGTAATACTACCCGAAGTTGTATTTACATTACGGCATATATCGAGCAGCAATTGCCTTGCTTTTCGGGTAATGTACTGCGTTTCACGCAGTTGCCGGGCTATAAATTCGGTATCATTGCCAACAGCTTCCGCGCTCATGAGCAGGCGGTTATACTTGCCTTTGGATATTTTATTGTGGTCAAAGAGGTCTTTGATGCGGCGCAGGTAGGCATCAAAAGGTTGCAGTCCTTTTGCGCCTTGTGCTTCCATAAAATCCAGGGCAGTGTATTTATTTTTATCCTGATTGAGTTTGCGTTCGCAGATGGTTTTATTCTCGTAGGAGTCATCAAAGCGACGAACTTTGGGGATAATATGTTCAATATCTACATTTTCGCCCCGAAGCAGGGCAGCAAGATCCATTTTTTCGCCGGTATACAGCGAAACGCCATCAATTTCTTCATAAAGCCGGTATTTTTCCAATTGCGTTTTGGTCACGCTTTCGAGCTGAATCCCCAGCAATTCTGCTACTTTTTGCCGGTTTTGCTGATTTTCCCTCTCGCGCCCGCGCATACGCTTATCAGTTCCCTGGCGTTCCTTGGCGCTTTGCTTTAATTCGCGGGCCAGTTCTATCCGAATAACATCGGGGCGGCCATAAGCAGCCATCAAGTCATTCACTACATGAATCAACTGATTGAGTATTTTTTCAACTACCGGGTTTCTGAGTGTATTTTTGGGAATAATATCTAATTTGTCGAGTAAGTCCCGCGCTTCATTTTCAGCGAGTGTAATACTATTGCTATGATTATAGCCCGAAGCCTTGCAGGCATCTGTATAGTCTTTTCCATTGCGATAATGCGGCAACAACCGGCGCATGGCGCGATGGCTTTTTGAAGCATAGCCTTCTTTGGTAAAATCCAGTTCGGCTAATTGTTCGGCCTGATCTTCACTGATGTCGTAACGCTCCAGTAAGATTCTTACCAGATCTTTTTGCTCTTCGGTGGCATAGATCAAATGCCAGAGTCCATAAAGCGGTTCACGGTCAAAGTTTGATTTCAACTGCAAGCGCTGGATTTGCTCTCCGGTTTCGGGCACGATGAACGGAACGCTTTCTGTTTCGGGGTCAAATTTCAACAGATCCCTACCCCTGTTTTTGAGAATACTGAGCAGTTTGGCGCGGGTTCTGTTGGTTTCAAGGCCCTTTTCGGCGATGAGCTTATCTAACTTGTAATGCGAGGGAGAAAGACCAAGTGTCTTTATAATTTTTGTGGCACTCAGATTTTTTTCCTCTTGTTGCAATATATCAAACAGTTTTTCTTTTTCAGCCTGCGACAGCGGATAGGCAATCCCTTTATTATCATATACCCTCAAATTGTGCAAGCTTTCCCAAACTTTACACTCCTGGGCCAGGGGCGATGACTTTGGGGCGGCTTTGGGACGAACAATCTTTTTCAGGCCATTGGGCTGAATGATCGGCTCATGTGTTTTTTTATCTAATGCATAATTCCATTCCAATGCACATTCGCCTACAAGATTTTTCTGCGAGCGCAGCGGGCGTTGCCGGTAAATCACTTTATCGCGAAGCAGCCTGCGATTGGCTTCTGTAAGTACGTCAGGATGAAACTGCGCCTGAACAGACCAAATCAGGTCGAACTCCTCCATATAAGTATCCCGGTTAAATATCTGCTGCTTGACGCGATAGCGCGGATTTTCCTTGAATTGTGCAGCAAATTGAGCGCCAATAGTCATCTGCTTTTCACGAAGTGAAGCTTCCCGCGCTGCGATTTCTTTTAAATAATCGCTTTGCTTCTTCCCATCAGATTCCGTCTGATCCTTACGGCTGCTTTTGTAGCCCCGGCGAAGGTTAAGATGCAACAAAATGCGTCCGATTTCTGGTAAAGTCAAGGCTTCACTCAATGCCTTTGCGCGAAGCTGGTAGAGTTGCAGCGGTGTTAGAGCATTTAGCAGTTGCGCATCGGGCAGCATATTCAGGTGCGTGAGTGCCCGGTAAAGCAAATGTCTGCGCAGGCGGAATCGCTGAAGATTCCTTCGGGCGCCACGTGCCATACGCCGGGCCACATTGGTTGGAACACTGCCACCTTTTCCGAATTCTTTGATTTCATCAGTACTAAGTGGAACAGTTCGTACACCGCAGTCGAGTAATTCGTTTTGTGTTTCTTCTGTAGGGTTTTGTTTAATCACAGCCCAACCAATAGAAGCAATACCGAGATCAAGTCCAAATATCGTTTGCATTTTTCAGGTTTAGTAATTTGGTAAATAAAAGCGAAGTTATTAATTTTGCTGTACAATTTGAAGCAATTCACAATAAGGATTTTTTTCCGTTGTGAAAACATCCACTGGGGGGCAGCAATGCCTCCCTTTTTTGTTTGACTTTTTCACATCAATCAAACATCAATGAACACATTCCACAAATCAGCCCTGCTACTGCTGGCCGCCGCAAGTCTTAGCTCCTGCGTGGCCAAGAAAAAATTTACTGCCCTCCAAAGCGAACTGGCACTCACCAAAACCGAACTGGCCGCCGCCAATAAAGACCTCGGCAAATGCGGCGTCAGCCTCAATGAGTACATGAACCGCCTCTCGCTTTGCGAACAGGAGCGCTCCAACGCCATCAAAGCCCAACAAATCTATGAGGATCAAATCACCTTCCTCAAATCCCAACTGGGCGACTGCCAATCCCTGCGCGACAAACAACTCTCACAGGTGGGCGACCTTACCAAACTCAATAAATCCGCCAACGACAACATCCGCGAAACCCTTTCGCAATTAGAGCGCAAGGACAAATACCTCAACCTCCTGCAATCGGCCAAAACCCGCGCCGACTCCATCAACCTCGCCCTGGCCGTCAACCTCACCAGTATGCTCCGCGATGGCATCGAAGACCGCGACATCGAGGTAAAAGTGGATAAAACTGTGGTTTTTGTCAACCTCTCCGATAAAATGCTCTACCAAAGCGGCAGCTCCAACCTCACCCCGCGCGCACAGGAAGTACTCGGAAAAATCGCTCAGATCGTCAGTGCCCGCCCGGAACTGGAAGTGATGGTGGAAGGCTATACCGATAATGTACCCATCAAAAATGCCTGTATGGACGACAACTGGGACCTCAGCGTCAAGCGCGCTACCTCCGTTGTGCGAGCCCTGCAAACCCAGTATAAAGTGAATCCCAACCGCCTGATCGCCGCCGGTCGTGGCGAATACAATACCCTCGCCAGCAATGACACCGAGGCCGGCCGGGCCACCAACCGCCGTACCCGCATCATCATCCTGCCCAAACTCGATCAATTCTACGAACTGCTCGACCCCAACAAGGTGCCGAACAAGTAAGTGTTTTTGTGTTTTTGTGTTTTTGTGTTTTATAAATATAGCCACCACGAAGTGGTTGTGAAAACCGTATTGTTGCAATCCTTTGAAAATCAGGATAAAAGAATCTATCAATCTTCAAATCCACCCAAATCTTGGTATAATTCAGGAGGTATTTTGAATCCTTCAGCGGGTTTCTTTGGAGCTTTTCGCTGAACATTCAGGATGCCTCCTTTTTTTATAAATATGTAGACACTGACTTGCCGTCGGATGAGTCCAATTCGGAAGTCGGCTATAAGCAAGGTTATTAATCGTCTGGTGACTGAAATCGCTCTCGCGAATGGTTAATACTTTAGTTCACTATAAGCACCTGTGACCCTTTTCGGGGAATAAAATACTAATTCCGCCAACATAAAAAAAGCCCCCCTCCTACTGCAAGGAGAGAGGCCATCCCAAAAACCGATTTTAAAGTATGTTTAAAATCGATTCCCGGATTTATCCGATCGGCTCGCTGATCGGGAGGATCTGAGAAGTAACG
>JAFLBP010000019.1 GCA_017303875.1 Chitinophagales bacterium
CTGGTACAATACCCAAAGAATTCATTCAGCATTGAATGGTTTAACCCCTTGGGAAGCTTTCTATGAAAAATCTTCAAAAATGGCCGCTTAAGCCTTATCTTGATGTCTACTCTGGTGAGGAAGTCCACCTCCGAACCCTGAACCTCAGAACCCCAAACCTCCAAACCCCGAACCTCCGAACCCCAAACCTCCGAACCCTGAACCTCAGAACCCCAAATCCGTTTACTTCACCACCGGCAGCTCAAAGTAACCGCGCCACTGCTTGTCTTCTTCAAAAACAACATCGGTGTAATCGGTTACAACATTGTACAGGGTATCGCGCTCAATGGGCTGGCGACCCACCCGGCGGATGAGGTTGACTAATTCCTCCGTTGTCAGCGCCGGATTTTGCTCTTCGGCGCCCGCCATGGAATAAATTTTCGTGGTATCGTCAATCGTGCCGTCAATATCATCTACGCCGAAGGCGAGCGACATTTGGGCAACATGGCGACCAATCATCGGCCAATAGGCCTTGAGGTGGTCAAAATTATCGAGGTAAATACGGCAAACCGCATAATTGCGCAAATCTTCCACCGTGGTGCTTTCCGGCACATTGCTCATTTGATTGTCCTGATTCCGGAATTTGAGCGGAATAAACGTCTGGAAACCGCCGGTTTTATCCTGCAACTGACGCAAACGCTCCAGGTGGTCTATGCGGTGGAAGGAATTTTCAATATGTCCGTACAACATGGTTGCGTTGGAGCGCATCCCCATTTCATGCCAGATTTCATGAATGCGCAGCCATTGCTCGGCATTGCATTTATCGGCGGCAATTTGCTCCCGGATTTCCGGATGGAAAATCTCCGCGCCGCCGCCGGGCATACTGTCGAGGCCGGCTTCGCGCATGCGCTGCATCCCTTCCTCGTAAGACACTTTGGCCTTTTTGAAAATATAATGATACTCCACCGGCGTAAGCGCCTTGATGTGCAAATCAGGGCGATGTGCGCGAATACGACGGAAAAATGCCTCGTAGAAAGGCATGTCGTACTGTGGCAATACCCCGCCCACGATATGAACTTCCGTCACGGGCTGCCCGTCGTATTGTTTGACGATATTGAACATATCGTCCATCGTGTATTCCCAGGCAGACACATCGCTGCGCTGCTTGATCAGGCGGGAATAGGAACAGAATTTGCAGTCGTAGACGCACAAATTCGTCGGTTCGATATGGAAATTGCGGTTGAAATAGGTACGGTTGCCATTCTTGCGCTCGCGCACGTGGTTGGCTAATATCCCCAGGTAGCTCAATTCGCCGTGGTCATAGAGGTAAATACCTTCTTCCGGCGTGATGCGTTCGTTGGCATAGACTTTCCGGGCGATGGCCAGGAGTTGCGGGTCGGTAGTAGCTTGTTCGATCAACATGGCGTAAAAACAAAATCAAAGGCCCTTGGTTCGCAGCCACTGCTGAAAACGATTGGCATTTACAAGGTGTCCCTGAAAGGTTTCAGCAAAAGCATGGGTGCCCGAATCATCGGGTTTTGCACAGAAATACAGGTAATTATGCTTATCCGGATTCAAAACCGCATCGAGGCTGGGGATACCGGCCATGCTGATGGGGCCGGGCGGCAGTCCTTTATACACATAAGTGTTGTAAGGCGAATTGAAGGAGGTGTGGTACTCCGTTACGCGGCGCGTGACGAAGTCGCGCGTGGCGAACACACAGGTAGGGTCGGCCTGCAACTTCATATCGATGCGCAGGCGATTGAGGTAAACCCCGGCGATGGTCGGTTTTTCCGGGTTATGGTTGGTTTCGCGCTCCACAATGGAAGCGAGGGTGTACACCTGCGCTTCGGTAAGGCCGAGTTGACGGGCTTTGGCGCGGCGATCATTTTTATCCCAGAACGCATCGTGCTCCTTAATCATACGTTTGAGGAAAGTTCTGGCATCGGTGGTCCAATACATTTCATAGGTATTGGGAATAATGGCCGTCACCACGGTTTCGGGTGTATAACCTAAGGAGGCGAGGTAGTTGGCGTCTTGCAACACGCGGAGCAGGCTGAGCGAGTCGGCTTCAATAAAGCGGGCCACTTTTCCGGCAATTTCTTCGGGCAGGCGTTCATTGGTGAGCACTACCTTCACGGGCGCCTGTTTGCCGGCGCGCAGGTGCGTGATGAGGTCGCGATTCGACCAGCCGGGTTGAATTTCAAAACGGCCGGCGCGCATGGAGTCGCGTTTGTAGTGCATTTGTCCGGCCAGCCAGCGGAAGCCCGCTTCGTCGGAAATCAATCCGTTCTGACGTAAAATAGAGACAACCTGTTCAAAATTTGATCCGGTGGGAATCTGTACAAAAGTGGGGTCGATATTACCCGGTACTCCGCTGAAATAAATGGCTTTTAAGGGTTTCCAGCCAAAAAACAAGGCAATTGCGGCTACGGCAACCAAGCCAAGGAGTACATTGCGTTTGGTGTTCTTTTTTGTGTTGGACGACATGGATGCGTTGATAAAAGTAGTTTGAAGTGTCAGATGCGATTGTTTCATTGTTAAAATGGATTAAAGGTTGAATAAATGCAACGTGCAGCATTTAATTTTTTATCGGAAGATGGGCATACTCCTTTACAAACAAACCGGCGCAGGTGAGTAAGAGAGGTTGTCTGACTGACGAATCAGGTGCTAATATTTTTCGCTTTCATTCGGGAAATCCCGGCGCTTCACATCGGCAACATAGCGCTGGGTGGCATCATTGATGGCATCGTAAAGCTCTAAGTAGCGGCGCAGGAAACGCGGTTTAAAATCTTTGGTAATACCCAGCATATCATGTGTTACCAGCACCTGGCCGTCGGCGTCGGGGCCGGCGCCAATGCCAATAGTCGGTATTTCCAGCGATTTGCTGACGATGCCGGCGAGGTTTGCCGGTATTTTTTCCAGCACGAGGGCGAAGCAGCCCAGATCCTGAAGCAGCTTGGCATCCTCCTGCAATTTCAGGGCTTCTGCCTCTTCTTTGGCGCGCACGGTGTAGGTGCCGAATTTATAGATACTTTGCGGGGTAAGCCCGAGATGGCCCATAACAGGGATGCCGGCTTTGAGAATTCGGGTTATAGACTCTTCCACTTCCGAGCCGCCTTCTAATTTGATGGCATGGGCGCCGGATTCTTTCATCACCCGGATGGCGCTGGAGAGGGCTACTTCGGGGTTAGACTGGTAGGAGCCGAAGGGCAGATCCACAACAACCATACAGCGTTTGACGGCACGAACGACCGACTGCGCGTGATAGATCATATGATCCAGGGTGATGGGCAATGTCGTTTCATAACCGGCCATGACGTTGGAGGCCGAGTCGCCGACCAGCAGGATGTCGATTCCGGCATCATCCAGAATACGAGCCATCGAGTAATCATAGGCGGTGAGCATGGCTATTTTTTCACCCCTGTTTTTCATAGCCTGGATCACGTGGGTGGTGACCCGTTTGATTTCGCTGGTGGATGCTGACATAATTTGCTGTCTGTTTGTGATAATCCTGAAAAACTGCCGAAAGGTAGGGGTAAAAAATAAAAAAGCCGCACCTCTTTTGGTGCGGCGGTACAACAAATTATAATCCCATGAACTTTCTAAGGAGTGGGTTTCTTGGGAAAACCGACTTTTGGAATGGCAAATTGCAAGAAAAAACGCGAGAAAGGGAAAGAATGTTGCGAAAAAACAGGTTTTAACCCTTTATTTGCAAACCCGGTGTTAGCAAGTCCCTCCGAACGATGTGGAAGGACTTGCTCTCTCACCTGAATTAATTAAATCCCATGAACATATCTCACGTGCGGCGATACATTTATCGCCACTTTTCACTTTACAAAAATGCAACAAGTGTTCGGGAATGAACAATGACAAATTTACGGCAATGTGAAAAAAATAGTTCCTTAAAATAAATCAATATAAATATCTAAAATATTGTTTTTCAACATAATATGAAATTTTTTTTGTGAAAAACAAGTAAGACTTTTTTAAAATACTTCCTCCACTACAAAAAAACCTTCCGATCCTTTGGCCTGATAAAGGGGCATGAGAATGAGGCCGCCCTCGTCGGCGCGAATTGGCCCGCACACATCGTCGGCAAGGTGCTCTCCACCCTGAATTTCCTGAAAATTGCTGTAACCGGGCCGCATCCGGAAAGCGTCACCCGGTCGGATATGGTGTGCATAGCGCAGGCGCGTAACCTTGGGCAAGGCATGGCTATACGCATCCAGAATTTTTTCCTGCGGATTGGGCAGTGCATCGTCTTCAATACATCCGGAAGCGCGCAGGCAGTGGATAATCACAGCAATGGCGCGTTGCACTGATTCGGGGTCTTCGTGTTGTCCGGCCTCAAAAGCGACGCCGATGGTTTTGGGGGCGTAAGCGGTGTAGTTGAAATGCCCGTCAACGGCATAACGCAGCAGCGGCCCTTCGATGCCTTCGAACAATTGCAGGATGACTGGTACGTGGAGGGCTTTGGCAAGGCGCAGTGCGGCTTTATCGTCGCTTGGAATACAAAAAATGCCGCCATCTGCGGATGTCGTATGCAAATCGAGCAGCACCATCGCTTCCGGCCGATGTGTTTCAAGCAGTTCGTGGAAGAGTTTAATCAGCGACTTGATTTCCCGGTCTTCGGCAGCCAGGTGTTCGGGTGCGGCGTGCAGGATGCGTTGTATTTGTTCGGGAATCCAGGCGCGGTTCAAGTCGCGGTCGATAAAACGCATCTTTTGTTCATAAGCCTGCAAGTTACCGACGATGCCCACCAGTGTTCCTTTAAATGCCGGGCTTTGCGCCTCCAGCATGGAAAAAACGGATTCCAATGCCCTAACGCCCGCCGGTTCATTGCCATGCACTGCTGCCGTTACAACAAGCAAGGGGCCTGAATTTTCAGGCCCCTGATATTTTCCAATAATACGTTGCACGTTCAATTATGCTTTGGGCTTCGGGCCGCGTTTAGCTGGTGCTTTGGCAGCGGCGGGTGCTTCGGCTTTGCCTTCGGCGGCTTTTTTAGCGGCCAAATTGGCCATACGAACTGCGCGCGCTTTTTCCAGGGCTTCCGGGCCGGGACCGCGGCGCTTGGGCTTTTCTGTTGCGGGCGCGTCGGCTTTGGACTTGGGTTTCGGACCGCGTTTGGCCGGTGCTTTCACTTCGGCGGCGGGCGCCTCCACTTTTGCTTTTGCTTTCGGGCCGCGTTTGGCGGGCGCTTTTACTTCGGCGGCAGGTGCTTCGGCTTTGCCTTCGGCGGCTTTTTTAGCCGCTAAGTTAGCCATACGAACTGCGCGCGCTTTTTCCAGCACTTCAGGGCTGGGGCCGCGGCGCTTCGGCTTTTCGGCCACGGGCGCTTCGGCTTTTGCTTTGGGCTTCGGGCCGCGTTTGGCGGGTGTTTTCACTTCGGCGGCGGGCGCTTCGGCTTTGCCTTCGGCGGCTTTTTTGGCCGCTAAGTTAGCCATGCGAACCGCGCGTGCTTTTTCCAGCACTTCAGGGCTGGGGCCGCGGCGCTTCGGCGTCTCTGCTGCGGGTGCTGCTACTTTGGCCTTGGGTTTCGGGCCGCGTTTGGCGGGTGCTTTTACTTCGGCGGCGGGCGCTTCGGCTTTGCCTTCGGCGGCTTTTTTAGCGGCTAAGTTGGCCATGCGAACCGCGCGTGCTTTTTCCAGCACTTCAGGGCTGGGGCCGCGGCGCTTCGGCTTTTCGGCGGCGGGCGCTTCGGCTTTTGCTTTGGGTTTCGGGCCGCGTTTGGCGGGCGCTTTTACTTCGGCAGCGGGCGCTTCGGCTTTGGCCTTAGATCCGCTTTTGCTGCTTGCTTTTGTGTCTTCTTCTACTTTAAAACGGCCGGCTTTGGTTGCTTTATCGGCGCTGTCGATATCATCAATAACAAGGCGGATATGTGCGAGGTGATGAAGGCTGTGCCATGCGTAGAGGGCTAAGGCTTCCTGCACGCTGACCGTTTTTTGTGTACCCGGATGAAAATAGGCGCGTTCAAGATCATCTTCCGTGAGGGAGCTGAGAAAATAGGTCAGACGCGTGTGCAGGGCTGCGATGATTTTAAGCGACATACGCACGGGTGCTTTTTCGCCATCGTCAGTTTTAGCCCAAAGTTGTTCTTCGTAGGGTTTGATGGTTGGGAGGTTTTCCGTCACAGCCAGTTTGAGTCGGATATACGCATTCATGTGGCTGTCGGCGAGGTGGTGTACGATTTGGCGCACTGTCCAGCCACCGGCGCGGTAGGTAAGGTCGAGGCTACCGGAGCGCAGTTTTTTTAGTGTTTTTTTAAGTTTTTTGGGGAAATCTTCCAGTGTTTTTATGTGGCTTCGGGTGTCTTCGAGTGTGTAGCGTTGGCCGTATTTGAATTGCCCGATCGGGTAACGGCGAAATTCCAAGTCTTTCATGAATGAAGATAAAATTTATTCCGGAGTTGCTCCGGAAATTTGCTGTTTACGGTTTAGACGCAGTCTGAAAAGATCAGGCTGCTTTAGTATCTTTCCAACGCCAGAGCAGGCGGCTGGCATAAGAGCGCCAGGGTTGCCAGGGTTCGGCGTATTCGAGCATTTGTTGTTTGAGTTGTTTGCCTTCGGATTCAAGTTTGAAAAGTTTTTTCATCCCTTGTTGAATACCGAGATCATCGATGGGAAACACGTCGGGTCTGACAAAAGTGAACAGGAGCAGCATTTGTACTGTCCAGGTTCCGACGCCTTTTATTTGTGTGAGCATCCGGATAATATCTTCATCCGGCATATTATTCCAATTGACTTTATCAAGTGCAGTCTGATTATTGAAAGCGGCGATATTTTTCAAATAAGATGCTTTTTGAAAACTTAGTCCTGCATTCCGCAATTGTAGATTATCTAATTCAATCAGCAGCTTGCTATCGGGGTAATTTTCGGGAAACAACGCGCAGAAACGATTGAATATTGTATCGGCCGCTTTTATACTTAGTTGTTGAGAAACAATAGATTGTAAAAGGTCATAGTAAACTTGCCCGGAAGGATTCAATTCCGGCAGTTCAACAGTATTAATGATAGGACTGATTGCAGACTCTTTGGATAAATGAGCTAACGCAACAGATTTATGCATTGGATTATCATGTAATTGCACAAATGTACAGTATTCTACAAAACAAAAAACATTTAGTACTTTTATTTTTTTGTTTCAGCAGAAATGAAATAATATTGCTCCGACATTTAGCAACAAGCAATAAACAGATTTGAAATGGGATTTCAAAAAGTAAATACACTGGAAAGTAAAGACACCATGGCGGAATTTGTCCGGCACCTGCTGGATGATGTACGCGCATTTGAACACATGCTGGAAAACGACTGGTTTGAAAGCGACATCACCCGAATTGGCGCCGAACAGGAAATGTGCCTGATTGACAAGCAAACCTTTAAGCCTGCGCCTATTAATATGCAGGTTATGGAACACATGGCCGAACACCCCTGGTGTGTTACGGAATTGGCCAAATTCAATTTAGAAACCAACCTCACACCGCATGAATTTACGGGCGACTGCCTGAGTAAATTAGAAGCAGAAAACCTGCAATATTTAGGTGCAATACAAAAGGTACTGGACAAGTTTGGCGCTACCACTATTCTGTGTGGTATTTTGCCGACTTTGCGCAAGTTCGATCTTGAAATGCACAACCTCACGCCGAAGGATCGCTATTTTGCGTTGATGGCGGCTATTTCCAAACATTTGCTTGGCACTGCATTTGAATTGCGGGTAGAAGGTATTGATGAATTACTGGTACGCCACGACTCTCCGCTGCTGGAAGCCTGTAATACCAGTTTTCAGGTGCATTTACAGGTGTCGCCCAAAGATTTTGTGAAGATGTACAACATCGCGCAAACCCTTGCCGCGCCGGTTACTGCCATTGCCGCCAACTCCCCTCTTGTATTCGGCCGCAGGCTGTGGCATGAAACGCGCATCGCGCTTTTCCAGCAAAGCCTCGACACCCGTACCACCAGCGATCACATGCGCGAGCGCCTGCCGCGGGTCAACTTCGGCAACGACTGGCTGCGCGGCGAAATCACGCAAATTTACAAGGAAGACATCAGTCGCTTCCGGGTATTGCTGGCCGGCGAAATAGAAGAGGAATCCCTTGAAATGGTTCGCCAGGGGCAAGTGCCCAAGCTCCGCGCCCTTCAGATACACAACTCGACCGTGTATCGCTGGAACCGCCCCTGCTACGGTATTTCGCCCAATGGCAAGCCGCACCTGCGCATAGAAAACCGGGTAATGCCCGCCGGACCGACGGTTGTGGATGCTACCGCCAACGCCGCCTTCTGGCTCGGCGCCATGACGGGCATGGGCCTGCATTATGAAGACATTACCAAACATCTTGATTTTGCAGATGTACGCGACAATTTCCTGAAGGCCGCCAAGTTCGGCATCGACACCACTTTCAGCTGGCTGAAAGACAAAAAAGTGCCGGTTAAAGACCTGATTCTGCACGAGCTGCTGCCTTTGGCTAAAGAAGGCCTTAAACACCGGAAAGTAAAATCTGCCGACATCAGTAAATACCTCGGCATCATCGAAGAGCGCGCCAAAGAACACCGCACCGGCGCCCGCTGGGCATTGCGCAGCTTCACCGCGCTCCAGCAGGAAGTCACCCACGAAGAAGCACTCACCGCAATAACTGCCTGTACCGTGCAAAATCAGCAAGAAAACAAGCCCGTACACACCTGGGCCGAAGCCAGTGCCGCCGACCTGCGCGACTGGCGGCCGTCGAGCATGAAGGTTGAAGAATTTATGTCGACCGATCTGTTTACCGTACAAAAAGAAGATTTGATTGAACTGGTAGCAGAAATTATGGATTGGCGTCGTATTCGCTACATGCCGGTTGAAAACCCGAAAGGTGAGTTGGTGGGCTTAATTTCTTCGCGCATGTTGTTGCGTCATTTTGCCAAGCATAAAGGTTTGGAAATTGCGCCGGCCTGCGTACAGGAAATTATGATTGAAAAGCCCATTACCGTTACTGCCGATACCAGCATTATGGAAGCGATGCGCAAAATGCGCGAACTGAAAATCGGTTGTCTGCCGGTCGTAAAAGGAAAAGATTTAGTGGGTATTATCACAGAAATGGATTTTCTGCGCATTACAAGCCGATTGATGGAGCGGATGGAACAGGCTGCGGCAGATAAAGAGAAGGACAAAAAATAATGGCCTGAATTGCTTCAGGCCATCGTGCTTCAACTGTTGCGTAATGTAAATCTTCACTCAATAAGTCTTGAAATCGAGTGGCGCGGGCTGTCTGATTCCCCCCGGAGACAAGCCCGCGCACCACGTTGAACGATTGTTTGCAATCAGTTTTTCATGCTCTTTATTAGTTCTAATTTATTGGCAAAGGTCGTACAGGGCATAGAAATCCACATGCGTATTTCTGCGCATTCTTAAAAACAGGTATTTTTACGGGGGTAATGATCAGCGCTGCAGGAGGCTCAGGTTGCCGCTTGCTTTAAGGATTTTAAGTACAGCTAATTTGTAGGCAAATACTTGTTGCCAGTAAAGTGTTTCTGCTTCGGAAAGGGCTGTTTGGGCATTGAGCAGATCGGTGAGCGGCACCACCCCTTCTTTGTATTGGAGTACTAATTTCTCTGTAATTTCCCTTGCTAATGCCACATTTTCGGATTGTCCTTTCAACATGCGCAGGGAATTTTCCAATTGGTCGCCGGCCTGTTTGAATTCGAGGTTTTTGGCGCCTTCCAGTTGTCGGCGGTCGGCATCCATTTTTTGTCCTTCAATATCCAGCACCCGCGCCTTATTGTGTCGGCGGAAACCATCAAACAGCGGCATTTTAATTTTCAGGCCGACGGCGAACATACCGTACCAACGCGCATCGGGGTCGGCAAAGTTGGCATTATCGCGGAAGCTTTGCAGGCTGGCTGCGGCATAAGCATTCAGGCTGGGCAATGGTTCCGCTTTAAGGCTGCGCACCTGAACGTGGTTGAGGTCGATGGCGCGGCTCAGGAGTTTGAACTCGGTAGTCGTACGGGTTTCGAGGAGCAGGTTTTTCCAGGTCAGCGAGTCGGCAGCAGGGTTATTGAGGTCTTCGAGCGGTTCTACGCGGCCATCGAGCGGCAAGCCGCAGAGGAAGCTCAGGGTTTGCTCCAGGTTAAGGATGGCATTAAGCAGGTTTTGGCGTTGGGCCTCCAGGTTGGTGCGCGCCACTTTGATCCTTTTTACATCGGTAGGGATGGCGTAGCCATTTTTGAGCTGGAGTTCGGCTACCTGCTGAAGGGCGCTGAGTTTTTCCAGATTGGCGTCGATGGAGCGCTGCAACTGGCGGGTTTGCAGGGTTTGGTAGAACACCAGTGCGGTATTGTAAATCACCTCTTCTTCGGAGCGTTTCACCTGCAAATCGGTCAGCTCGCGCGTGAGGGTAATGGCCTGTTTACTGCGGCGCAGCGATTCATTGTACAAGGGTTGTTCGGCCTGTATGGCGCCCATTGCCTGCCATGCACGACCAAATTGCACAGGGATAAAAGTGCCGGGCTGACCGACAACTTCGCCCGGCATTACCTGTGTGGGCAACACCGGTGAGTAGTCGACGTCCAGATTAGCTGTCATACGCGGGTAGGCGGCATTGCGCGCTTCTTTGAGGCGCTGTTCCAGCCCCTGGCGATCGAGCCTGGCTTTTTCGACATTGGCACTATTGGCGATGGCCAGTTCGAGTCCTTCTTTGAGGCGCAGCGGCTGCGGCGTTGGCACTTGTGCCAGGAGCGGTGTCGCGAGACCAATTAAAACCGAAAGCAGACAAATTTTCATGGGGCGAAGGTAGCAAAAAGTATAGTGCCCAAGTATTTATACGCGTAACAACCCGTATATACCAAGTTTCTAATATTACAGGATTTATACGCTTATGGCGGCTTTTGTTCCAATTTACCTTTGTCTAATCAATTGCCTTATCAGTTCCTTTTAGTAATCCGACTTCAAAGCTTACCTTTTTCTAAAAAAACACTTGATACAATGCATACCTTCCATTTCGACTTCAATCATCTTGACGACCCGAAAAACCACCGCATGTTTTTGCGGATTCGGGGGCATTATTTCCCCGTAGAACCCCACACCCCGGAAACGCTGGAACGCGCCAGAGGGAGCAACAGCGCTGCTGCTCTGTTACTCAAACATCGGCCGGATGCCCTGACGCACTTTGTAAGTGCAGCACCGGATCTATTTCACCGGAACAGCCTGACACGTATCAGCGTGGTTGGGGAAGTAGATACAAACGACCCGGAAAACCACCTGCCTCCCCTTTACTTCGTAACCCTGGTGCCGCACTTTGAGGATTACAAGCGCTTCCATCAGCAATTTCTGAAAAAAAATGGCCCGCAGGTGCCGCATCTGCTGCACAGCTATGGCCTAACGGCATTAAGCGCCAACGAGGATCCCTGGCAACAATATGAAGACGCCTACCACCTCAAAGGGCCGCTCGATGTAGCCATACACTTTTCAGGCCAGCATCCGATGGTGATGAACAACAAACCAGATGTGTTTATGGCCATGCAAAACGACCATATTTACCCGACACACAAAACAGACCCCGACAGTATTAATCAGGTCAATAATGTCCTGCAACTCAAAGCGTCCATCCAAAAACAAGGGCAACCGGGCACTAATTCAGGGTTTGCACGGGTCAAACAAGCCGTCGACGGGCAGGGCAACAAGATGCAATACGGCTTTAACCTCGGCAATCGCAGCGCCGGAGATGCTGTGCTTTTTTACGACCTGACGCCCGAGACCGAACAATGGCTCAGCCCGGCGGCAGCCCAGCCGGTACAAAGTTCCCGCAACGATACACAATTTCAGAATCAGACCTATTGGGTCAATCAGGGGCAAAGCGGATACGACGTCAGCAACCAGCAGGAATATGTCAGTAAAACCCGTCGCAGTGCCGCTTTTGCAGCTGCGGCAACGGGTCAATGGCAGGTGTCGCCCAACACGTCGACTCATGGCGTCACTGTAGACCAAAGCTCCATTCAATACGACCTGGCAGCCAACAGCTTCAAAGTTGATGTATACAACAACTTCCTGCGTATCGTCGGAGCCTATGTGCAATTTTACTCGGATATTGCCATGACCACACCGATCTCCAACCCTTCGGGCTGGAAGGATCGGATGCCGTTTTTCAATTCAATCGGCTTTCAGACCGATGACAAGAAATACATTGACATTATTCCGAATGTGGATACCATCATGGGGATTCCGCTGCCCACCGATCCGACCAATTTACAGCTCGACTGGCCGACCGATGCACAGGCTGCCAAGCTGATGTTTGGCGGTATGGGCACTTACAATTATGACAAAAACATTGTATGGCCAGGATTCCTTGAAACAGGTGTTTTCCAATTTGGCATACCCACCATTTTCATGGTTGCCGGTGCAGCCATCACCGATACCAAATGGTATAAGGAATTCGTCAAAGACACGAATAATATAGCGGCAGCCGTTGGTGTCGGGTTTGCCGTAGGCTCCGGTGCATTTGGCGCTTACTCGGCGGTGAAGGGCCTCAAAGCAGGATTGATCACTTTTGGTGATATTCTCGCAGGCATGCTGGTGAGCAAGGGCTTTGAAAAGCTCTCGGAAAAAATCATGGAAAAAATTGCCGAGGCTGAACTCGAAGACGAACTGCCCTTTGTCGGTATTGCCTTGCGTATTGCAGCAGTAGCGCTTGATGCAGCCGAAATGCTGGTCTCCTTAGGCGAAGTACTCTCCTCCCCTGCCGTAATTGAGGTTGCGGTTAAACGCCAGATGACTTTCAATTTTACCCTCAAACCCGATCCCAAACACGGCGAAGCCGGCAATCCAGGCTCGGCCATCTGGCCGGCAGTAGCCGACCACTACCGCATCCTGGTCAATTACCAGAACGGCACCGGCTTTGAAGCCAAAGGCAATGTGCCGCTTACTGCGCAGGGAGGTTCCAGCAACAGCCCGATCATCAATGGCTTTACGGTACCCTGGGGTGGCAAAATGCAAATTATCGCAGCCGTATACTCCAAATCCGGCTGGCTTTGCGGCAAGTACCAGAGCGACTGGATGGACGCCGTTCCGGATATTAGCACCCCGGGCGTGAAAAATGTAAGTGGCAACATTACAGAAATACTGGTGCCCCTTACCATGGACACGCAGTACAATTTTATACAAAAAATTGCCTACAACGACAGCAACAAACACTACTGGTGGGGCAAATCCGGGGGCGCCACAGCGCCTGTCGCAACGGTGAGTGATCTCAACCCGGGCAATGTTGGCAACAACCTGGCACAACTCACCGGTATTACCATTAATGAGTCGGCCTACATTATCGGGTATGGCTGGCAAGGCTCGGGCGAAAACATTCCGCTTGAAAACGACACAGCACCGGATTCCGGTCAGATGTTTGTATTCCAGAACCTTTCGGTGTTGAGCGCCCCGGAAAGCCGGCTCAAGTTTTCCTCCTTTGGTTTTAAAACAAGGCCGGGCATCGCCTTTGACATTTTCGGGGGTACCGAAACACAGGTTGGGCCACTCAATTTTGTACTCGACACCCGAAATGGCGCCGCCGGTTATCTGCGCCGGATCGACCTGACAGACAACTCCAACAATTACAACCTCGATTCAGGTAAATCCTACGGCACTTTCACCGTTGGCGATGTGGATGGAATGGTTGTACACCCCAACGGGTATGTGGTGGCCGTTAACTGGAATGCGCACCGCATGCAGATTCTTCAGTTGCCGGAAACAGAAACTGATGATGCCGATGCACCCGCAGCCGTTATTGTTTCCAACCGGGGTATTCTGGAAGGCCTCCTGCTTGGCCCCAAAGCGCTGGCCATTTCACCCGATGGAAAAATTTATGTGCTGGAATCACTGAATCAGCGCGTGCAATCCTTTGATATTAAAGGAAATGCATCGCCGAGCTTCCCGGGCAAATCCCTGTTCAGCATCAGCGGGGGCGCATCCCTGCAACCCCAACTGGATCAGCTTCAGACGCCCGAATCCCTCATTCAGGCATTCATCCAGCACGATGTAAGCCATCTGTTTGATCTGGACAGCAGCCTCGCCACCTTGCTCGACGCCGGCGTCATGACCCAGGACATTCTCGATGCCTTTGGCGCCAACATGGTTTACCTGGCATTCCTGACCGACAGTCAGGGCAAAATTCTGCCCGACCCGAAACAAACGGCTTTTATTACCGTCGTGGAAGCCGGGCATTCCTGGACCATTACCGACCCCGGCCGCAACAACGTTTATGTACTGCTTAATGGAAATGGCAGCATCAGCGTGCGCGATCAGTTCAATGATACCGAAATCATTGTCTTGCAAAAAGGATATTCCTGGCAATTAAAAGACCTCGCCGGCGGCCGCTCCTACCTGATGGAACTGAACGGCAGTGACCTCGCGGTATCGGAATACCTGTCGTACTTCGACATTAACCCGAACAAGGAATTGCTGACCTACTGCGATATTGCCATTGAAAGTAAAGGTTATGTTTATGTGCTGGCCTTTAATGGTGATCCGAATAAAGGGCCGATCAAAAACTCCGATTACGTCCTCGACGTGTATACGCCGCAGGGCCAGCATTTGTTCCAAACGCCGGATGCCCGCCTCACGGCAGCCAATCAGATGGAATATGTTGCTGCCGGCAAGATCACACTCGACATCTGGCGCAACCTTTTCTCGCTGAATTACGAGAAAATTGCCGGTCCGGGTGGCCGCACAGAACCATCGGTGAGCCAATGGTCGCCCACGCCGCCCCTGTTCGATCTCGACGCAAGCAATGCGGCAATTTTTGATAGCGCTGACATGACAAAAATCAGTCCGCTGTTCAAGCAAAACGGCATTGCGCTGGGAGCAGGCGCCAACTGTACGGTGGTACAGGCAGGCGAACACTGGACGATCAAAGATCCGGCCAATAACAAGACCTACGACGCCGTGATTTGCCTCAGCAATATTGAGGTATACGCCATTCCGGTTAACAATTAAACCTTTTCCTGAGGCTGCCGCCTCGTTCCGGCGGCAGCCTCATTCACCATTTATTTTTTTACAATGGAATACAATACCTTCTTTGAGCAGGTGCTCGATGCCCTGGGTATTGCAACGGGTGCTGTACCTGACAAGCAGTGGGTCAGTTCTGCCGATGGCAATACCTTAAGCGACGATGCGGCAAAATCCTGGATTCAACCTTTTGCAGTACAATTCAATGACAAGACTGCACGGGATAAGTACCTGAATCTTTTTGGTTTGGATCCAGCACAATATCCTGATTTCCCTTTGCAACTCACGGCCTTTGCAGTGCAAAGCATAGAAGTCAGTACCGCTTTTCCGCTAAAAATCAGTCTGAGCGACCCGAATGCTCCGGTTACTTTAGTTGCCCAAAACCTGAGTTTGCAGGCTGGCGCACAGATTATAAGCGGCAATGCGCTGATTGCAGGTGTGCAAAATTTGGTGAAACACTAAGCGCATGATCTAAGCGCGTAATCGGCCCCTTTTACTGCCACGATTACAGGTTGCTGAACCGCTAAACATCTTCCAAAACATTTAACCTTTTTTACAATGTTCACATTTGAAGAACACATCCAGAAATTAGCCGAATTCGGCCATGTAGCCCAACTTACCGGCACCTACAACACCAAAGATTATCCGGATGGTATGGTGCTTTCCGACGACCCGAAAAACAGCCACATCACACCTGCCTTCATCAGCGTGCCCGATGTACAAACCCTGAAATCCCTGTGTGGTATTCACAATGAAATGGCCTCTGAAACCTTATTGACCGAGGGAATACCGGAAAGCCCGGAACTATTAGACTACGAGGTAAACAACCCGCTCGATGAGCACGTATGCAACGCGCTCAATACCTTTATTTACGGCAATTCGGAGCAGGTAGCAGCCTGGGAAGGCACACTCAACAAACTGCGCTTCCCCATGCAGGTGGCTGTTTTTACCGCAGACACGATTGTGGTAAGTGCCGGCAAACCCCTTTACATCGGCGAAGAAGGCGGCAAACCCGTCAACCCGACCTTGGGCAATGTTGTCATTGAACCCGGCGGGCAGATTATTGCGCGCAACAGCGGCGTCGTGACCATCAACAGCCTCTCTTCTCAGGGCGTAAGCAGGGATTTTGAGCGGCTTGCGGCAACCGCAACAGATCCGGCACAAACCATCACCCTGGTATCTGTAGGGGGTGACGGCGGTAAAGGCGGCGACGGCGGTAACGGCAGCACCAACCCCAATCCCGGCTCCAAAGGCGCCGATGCAACTGAAAACGGGAAAAGCGGCTGTAATGCAGCGGTAATAGGCGGTAAAGGGCCAGATGGCGGCAATGCCAGCACCACAACAGGCAGGGGCGGCGACGGGAACCCCGCAAACCCCATTAATTATAATGTGAGTGAGATGAACGGCAATTACATTGTCGGTAGCATCGGCGGCAATGGCGGTCCGGGCGGCAAGGGCGGCAACGGCGGCAACGGTTCTCCCGGTGGCGCCGGTGGCGCAGCCTGCCGGAGTTGCCAGCAAGCCAGCCAGGGCCCTGGCGGCAAAGGCGGCAATGCCGGCCCGGGTGGCAGGGGCGGCGACGGCGGCCCCGGCGCCAAAGTTTATGTCAACTACACCAGTGGCAGCCCCAATATTTCTGTCAGCAATCTCAAAGCAAACGGCGGCGGCGGCGGTGCTGCCGGCAGCAATGGCTCTGGCGGGCAGGGTGTTCCGCCGGGAGATAATGGCGCAACCGCATTGCCAGGAGACGGCGGCAACGGCGGAACCGCCGGACAAGTCATTATCAATGGCATCGTGACCAACTAAGCTTGTGATCGAAAAGGATTGGCTGCCTTGTACGGCAATCGTATAAGGCAGCTTTTTTTAAAACGTCTTCAATAAAATGACAATGAATAATGCTCCTGATATTTTGGTTAGTGGCGCCAACGGCAAAAACGGTGACAACGGCGACAATACCCCCATCGTATCGCCGGAAACCTCCAAAAACGGCGCCGACGGAAAAAAGCCCTGGTTCAGCAAATATGAACCAGCCGAAAATGGCCAGCCCGGCGTAGATGCAAAACCCGATGGCGGCAACGGCAGCGACGGCAAGAACGGCTCAGCTGCCGGCATCCTTTGTCTGAAAGTTGTTGACCTGACCCTCAGCGCCCCACTCAGCCTTGTCAGCAAAGGGGGTAATGGCGGAAACGGTGGCAATGGTGGCAACGGCGCCAACGGCGGCAACGGCGGTAATGCCGGCCATAACAAATCCAGCTACTACAGCGGTCCCCCTGCTCAGGGTGGTAAGGGCGGCAACGGCAGCAATGGCGGAAAAGCCGGCAATGGTGGCAATGGTGGCAATGGCGGAACCGTAACCTTGTTTTATCACAGCACCAATCTGTCGGGATTGCCCGGAACGGTAAAGTCCACAGGCGGCGATGCAGGTGGTGCCGGCAACAACGGCAGTGGCAGCTCCGGCGGCAGCGGCGGCCGAAACGACGATGGTACCGTACAACCCTACGGCCAAAATGGCAATCCTGGCAACTCGGGCACCCCGGGCAACGCTGGCATCGGTAGCAACGACAACCTCATTTCCACGTTCTAAATCCGGGAAAACCATGGCAAATGATACCAAATCCTGGATTTTTGCAGGTAAATACAGCTTCTCCACGCCAGATGGGAAAAATAATATTGCATTAAACGGCACTACCTTACAAATTGCAGCCGGAAACCCATCCAGCCCTGAGGCTACACAGCAGTTTAATCTGTACGGCGACCTGAACAAGGGATTTACCCTTCAGGGGCCAAACTGGCAATACGTGACCTACAACGCCGGCTATCAGTCGAGCCTGAAAAGAGGCGACGCGGCGGGCGCCGTTTTTATACTCGAAGCCGCCAGAGGAGAGTCATTTTACCTGCTGGAACTTGTCGACAATACGCCCTACTATGTTTTTGTAAACCAGCAAGGTAAACTCGATCGGATTGCCAAAGATGCCGGTACGGCACCCGAAACCGCAATATTTGTACCCAATCAAATCACTTTCGGGCTTACGCAAATTCGCCAGTCGCACACCACCATGGCCAATCCGCTTACGGGCGTTTATCTGGCCGGTCAGGATTTGCGCAACATTGGCTTTATGGATACCGATGTTTCCTTTGCCGATTTTTCCGGAACGATATTAGATAATTCTTCCAATTTTTCGGAGGCAACAGCCAATACAACCAATTTTGACGGGGCCGTTTTACACAACTGGATGGGCGCGGGTATTCAATTTACCAATTGTTCTTTTGTCGGGACGAACTTTACCGGCGCCAACCTGACCACAGCCGTCATGCAATCCTGCCTGTTCAGTCTTGCCACATTCAACGGGGCCATTTTACAACAAACCGATTTTACCAATGCGCAGTTAGTGGGCTGTACTTTTGACAACAGCAAGGTCAACGACGCTGTGTTTAAAGATGCCAACCTGAGTAATTCCGATTTTTCAAAGGCCGTTGGCACATCTGATAACCTTGATTTACGCGGCGCCATTCTGATAGGTACCAAGCTGCCAAACGTAAATTTCACGACCAATAAAATAGACGTCAATACCATTTTTCTGAATGCCCTGATCGACAATTGTGTATTTACCGGCATGAACCTGAGCAACATGACCTTTGCGCGGGCGAGTATGCAACAAGCCAAACTCGACAATTGCACGCTGGAAGGCACACAAATGGCCTTTGCCGACCTCAGTTTTGCCAGCATGACCGGCGCGGTTTCCATGATAGGCGCTAATTTGGCCAATGCCAACCTCCAGTCTGCACAAATGCCCGGAGCACAGTTAGGCTCTAAAAAACCGCTGTTCCAATTGCCGCTCAGCGATGCTGCGATATTGGACCAAAGCAAGGTTCCTGCCGATTTAAGCGCCCAACTTAAACTAAGCCCCAACGCAAAAATCACCGTCATTCAGCCCGGCCAAAGGTGGTTGCTGACAGACGGCAGTTTGGAATATCAGATCGTCAATAATGTCAGCAATCTGTTGGTCAAACCGCTGGGAGTCAGCAGTAATTCCGCTATTTTGTCAAATGCTTATATGGTCAATGCCAACCTCAAGCAGGCGAATTTGTATGCGGTGGAAATGTCGGGCGCGCACTGGTACGGCGGCAATGCCAATGCCGAAAGCGCCGATATGGGCCTGGCCAACCTCTCCAATGCCAACCTAAATGGCATGAGCTTCAAACAGGCCTTGATGCAGGGTGCGTCTTTTGACTATGCAAGGCTGATCGGCACCAAATTCGACGGCGCACAACTCGACCCTTCAGACGGACTCAAACCCACTTCTTTTGCCTTTTCTTCGATGCAAAGCACGCAGTTTATTGAGAGCGACCTGTTTTTTGCCAACCTCACTAATGCCGCGTATTGCCTGACGACCAGCGACGGAAAGTTCGGGGTACCACTCTTCCGCATCAACGCGAACCTGCAAACAGATCTGAACAACGCCCGGGTATCAAACGACGTGCAAAATGCCTTTAGCAGTGCCGCTTACAGCCTGATTTCCGGCGCAAGTATAACCGTTGTAAACAAAGACAAAACCTGGACCATTTACAACGTGGACAGCGACGACAATACGCAGGTTGGTTACGGCAACTTCCTGCTCGAAATGGTTTTACCCAATACGGATCATCCCAACCTGCAAGCTTATATTCAGGTTTATGGCGCGCCGCCGCTACTGATTCTGGAAAATGACGGCAGCGGCAACCTCCAACAATTGCCATTGATGTTTGGCCCCACCGCAGTGAATACTGCCACGCAGATGAATCCGGAAACTACCTGCCCATCGGGCATAAAGCTGAAGTTATTGGACAATCACCTGAGCATTACTGATCTGATGACGGCCGCGTTACCACCCAAGCCGCCGGCTTGCAACAATTGCTGGGGATAAATGCCCCTCATTCGTCTTTGAAATCCATCAAAATTCGGGTAAAACATGGGTCAGGAACACCATTCACCAGCATATCAACCCATCGCAGTAGTGGGCATTGGCTGCCGCTTTCCGGGCGAGGCCAACGATCCGCAGACATTCTGGGAATTGCTTTATGAAGGCCGCGATGCGATTGGAGCAGTACCTCCGGATCGCTGGAATCAGGCATATTTTTATGCCGACGATCGCGTACAGGCCGGTGCACTCATCAGCCCGCAAGGCGGTTTTTTGAAAAATATTCAGGCATTTGATGCCGGTTTTTTCGGCATTTCTCCAACAGAAGCGGCTTACATGGATCCGCAGCAACGGCTGCTGCTTCAGGTCAGCTGGGAAGCCCTGGAACAAGGCGGCATTGCTGCTGATCGCTGGGCCGGGCGTTCCGTGGGTGTGTTTACCGGATGCTTTACCGCCGACTACTGGATGATGCAGTTCCTCGACCCCTTGGAGCTGGGCGCTTACAGTGCCAGCGGCATGACCAACAACATGCTGGCCAATCGCATTTCGCATGCGTTTGATTTTCGCGGCCCATCGGTTGCGCTGGACACTGCCTGTTCAGCCTCTCTGACGGCCGTGCACCAGGCTTGTATGAGCCTGCAAAGCGGCGAGAGCGAGATGGCACTTGCAGGCGGGGTCATGCTCATGCTATTACCCGATATGCACATCGCTGAAACCAAAACCGGTTTCCTCTCCCGCGATGCCCGCTGCCAGGCTTTTTCTGCCTATGCCAACGGCTATGTGCGCAGCGAAGGCTGCGGAATCGTTGTACTCAAACGCCTTGAAGATGCGTTGGCCCAAGGCGACAATATTCAGGGCATCATTGCCGGAAGCGCCATCAATCAGGATGGCCGCACGCTGGGCATTACCCTGCCCAACGGCAGCGCACAAACCGCTGTGATGCGCCGCGCCATGCAGGTAGCCGCTTTGCAACCCGAGCAGATTTGTTTTGTCGAAGCCCACGGTACCGGCACCGCAGCCGGCGACCCGATAGAAGCAGAGGCCATCAGCCGGGCCTATCGCGCTGATAATGAAGCTGATGTGCTTTGGCTGGGCGCTTGTAAAAGTAATATCGGACACACAGAATCGGCTGCGGGCATAGCAGGGTTGATCAAAGCACTGCTATGCCTGAAACACCGCAGCCTGCCACCCAATCTGCACGCCGCACAAACCAATCCCTTTATTCCTTTTGAAACCCTGCGGCTGGCGCTGCCCCAAAGCCCTACTGCGCTGCCCTCCAAGGGGACTTTATATGCCGGCGTCAATAGTTTTGGTTTTGGCGGCTCCAATGCACATGTAATCTTGCAATCCTGGGAAGCGCCGGCTCGCACAGCCCCGACAGATGCTGCGGATGAAGCCCTGTTTTTACCCCTTTCCGCGCAATCAGAAACAGCCTTGCGGGAGCTTGCCCGCGCACACGCTACTGCCCTGAGTACTTGTGAAAATCCGCATCAATGGTGCGCAGCAAGCGCTACCCAACGCGCTTCCCTGCAATGCCGGAAGGTATTTTTGGCCAACGACCTCAATACCCTCATCCGACGCCTGAACGAATTTGCCGACGGACATACGGCTATGCCCGCCTACACCCAGGCCTCACGCAAACAACTCTGGATATTCGGCGGACTTGGCCAGGTGCGTTTCAATATGAGCCGCCCACTACTGCAACAGGAAGCAGTATTCCGGACGGCCTATGAGGAATGCGACCGGATTTACCAGGAAATCGCCGGTTTTTCGGTACTGGAGCAGATGAATCAGGAACCTGGCGATACCACAATCAGCGACATCAGGCTTTCCACACCGGCCTTGTTCTTTCATCAGGCGGCACTGCTTGCCTGCTGGAAACACTGGGGCATTCAGCCTGATGCGGTACTCGGACATAGCTCGGGAGAATTTGCGGCATTTTATGCAGCCGGCATTTTTCCCTTGAAGACTTGTCTGGAAATGATATATCAGCGTGTGGTTTTATTGGAAAAATTTGCCCCTTTGGGTGGCATGATGAGCGTCAATGCCACTCAGGAAATATTGGAAACATATATTAATGCACATCCGGAGCTTGAGCTGCGAATTGGCGCCTACAACAGCCCTAATTTTAACACCATTACCGGCCATAAAGCCGCATTGGAACAAATTGCTGCGTATTTCCGGGAAAATAAAATCATCTACAAGCTGCTTGACTCGTACTACCCGTATCACCACGAAGGGCTGCTCGCCCCGGCGATGTTTACGGCAGCAACGATAAAGGCCACTGCACAAAAAGCCTCTATTCCCCTGTTTTCAAGCACCCTCGGCGGGCTGCTCCCGGAAAGCGGTCCGGAACCGGATTACTGGATCCAAAACCTGTGTGCGCCTGTTCTGTTCCGGCAGACCCTTGAAATTGCACTCAAACAACAGCATTATCAGGTAATGGAAATTTCCGGACACCTGAGCCTGCTGCCTCATGTACAGGCCTCGGCCGGTCCGCGCAAAATATTGATGCTCAACGCATTCACCGAAAAAAGCCTGCGCCCTACCCTTGCCAATTGTTACGAAGCCGGTTGGACGCCCCGCTGGGAGGCCATTTTCCTGCCTGCGCCGCGCCTACCCCTGCCTGCTTATCCCTGGAAGCAGGAGAACCACTGGCATGAGCCGGAAGTAAGCCGACTGCGGCGATTGCGGCCGTTCGACAGTCCCTTGTTGGGCTATCGTTTGGACAAAAACGGCTACACCTGGGAGCAGCTTATTGCGCCGCGTAAAATGCCCTGGCTGAGCGACCATAAAATTATGGGGGAATGTATTTTGCCCGGTGCGGTATCCATGGAAATGGCGCTGACGGCCCTCTCGCTGGCGTTTCCAGGCTCCAATGTTGCACTGGAACAAATTAAATTTGAACAGGCCCTGCGCTTTACCCCCAACGGCGCCTTCCTGCTGCGTATGGAATTGTTACCCGAATTACAACAATTCCGTCTTTGGGCTTCCCGACAAATCCGACAGCCACAATTTGAGCGGCTCGTAAGCGGCAAATGGCGGTTTATGCCGCCGGGGCATACGCCGGCAACACTGCTCCCCTTTCCAGCCGACAGCAGGCCGGAGCAACACAGCGCAGCCGAGCTGTATGCCAATTTTGAAACAAAAAAATTCCAATACGGCCCCGTATTTCAGGCAATTCAATCCGTACAAGTAGCCGAAAAACAAGTACTTGCTCATATAGAACTCCCCGAAACACAGCAACTCGCTCCATGCAGCATCCACCCCATTTTGTTGGATAATGCATTTCAGGCCGTGCTGGCGCTGCCGGGCGTCAGGCAGTTTGAACTGCCGATGGGTATTGAATCGCTGCGGTTGTACCAGGCGCCGGGCAATAAAATACTGGCACAGGTGCAGATCCGCGTGCAAAGCGACGCCGGTACCATTGCAGATATTTCATTGTTCCACCCCGACGGACGGGTGCTCGGAAAAATCAACGGTTTTCAGACAAAAAAGATTCAAGCGGGCAACAGAAGCGATCAAGCGGTATTTCAGGCTGACAATGCAATTCTGGAGAAACACTGGATCGCACTTGCGCCACCCGCACCGGCCAGGCTGGAGGGCAGGCACTTTTTACTCCATGCAAGCGCAGCGCATAGCGACGTATTCAGCAGGATGCTCAAAGCGCAAAACGCCATTGTACATACCTTGGCAGCGCCTGTTGAAGCAGACTTTGACAACTATTGTGCAAACCTGTGCCGCCAGTTATCACAATTGCCGGAAGACCTTGTTTTCCTGCACAGCACCCTGGCCAATAACACGGCAGAACATACATTATGGCCCATCATGGCGCTTGCACGCGCGATTGGCGCCGGAGTATTTCGCGGAAAATTACAATTGCTGACTGCCTGCGCGCAAGCCTTTGAAAATGAAACACCCGACCCCATACAGGCTGCTGCCTGGGGCATGGCGCGCGTTTTCAGACAGGAATACCCGGAATATTGGGCAGGCGCCATAGATGTTTGCAACCCTGAAAGCGATGTTGAAACCCTTGCCGATCTGCTGGGAATGGCAGCGGGTGAGGAAGAGCAGTTGCTGCTGCGCCGCAAGCAGGTATTCGCCTTGCGCTTGCGGCCGTTCAAAGCGGTAGCGACCGTTCCGGTAAAACTTGACCCTGATAGCAGCTACATCGTCACCGGCGCCTTGGGCGCTTTGGGTCGATTAGTGGCGGAGTGGCTGGTACAAAAAGGCGCCCGCAGCTTGCTGCTCACTTCTTCGCGGCCGGTTCCGGCTCAGGAAAACTGGGCTGCAATGCCCGATTATCACTGGCTGCACCAATTGCAACAACAGGGCGTTTCGATACAATTAACCCGACTGGACCTGAGCGATGAACACGCTGTAAGCACATGGCTGGAACAACAGGAAGCCGGAGCCATCCGGGGGCTGATGTATTGCGCCGGTATCGTAGCGGATGAATTACTGGAAAACCTGACACCTGATTCTTTGAACCGGGTGCTGTATACCAAACTCGCTGGCGCCCGTGCCTTTAGTGAAGGCTTGAAAAAACACCCGGTAGAACATTTTGTCCTGTTCTCCTCT
This sequence comes from Chitinophagales bacterium, assembly GCA_017303875.1. Classification (GTDB taxonomy): domain Bacteria; phylum Bacteroidota; class Bacteroidia; order Chitinophagales; family Saprospiraceae; genus M3007. The sequence continues at coordinate 24,426 of JAFLBP010000019.1, forward strand.
GTCGCTTCCGTGCTGCCCAACCGGGGCATGGGGAGTTATGCCGCTGCCAATGCCGCTTTGGATGCACTTGCTGCCGGGCGCAGGGCGGAAGGTCTGCCTGCTATCAGTTTGAACTGGGGCCCCTGGGCTGCCGGTATGATCAAGGCGCGACAAATGGAGGGCCTTTTTAAACAAATGGGCATCCATGCATTTAGTCCGGAAGCAGGCATGGAAGCACTGCATACGGTCTTTTTTGCGGATGCGCCGCAATTGGTGTTACAGCAGACCAACTGGCCGCAGTATTTTCAGTTGCAACGCAATGAAAATACTGTTTTACGCATACTTTTTGAAGCCTTCGGCAAGCAGGAAACGAATGCCCGAACGGCGGATTCAAGCAACCTGGAGCAAGACCTGCGCACAGCCCTTGCCGAGCTGCTCAACTGCCCGCCCGATCAGATTGACAGTTCTGCAACGCTCGCACAGCATGGACTGGAATCCATTGCAGCCCTGATTTTGAGCGATCTGTTGTTGGCGCGATGGCAGGTAAATATTCGTTCGGAAGACCTGCTTGGCGACATGAAAATTGAGCAATTGATCGGAAAATTAACTTTGCAAAAACAACTGCTGGTGTAGTTGACAAATTACCAGTTCAAGCGGCATTGCAAACGCAGGCAACGCCCCAGGCCGTCCACCCCGGAACCGTGGGTTCGGTAGGCTTCGTTGAACAGGTTATGCCCTTCTGCGCCAATGCTAAAAATGCCCTTTTGGTAAAAGAGTCCGATGTTGAAAATTTTCCAGCCCGGCGTACCATCATCGGCAATACGGTTATCATCAATATCGCCTTTGGCCAAACGGCGCTGATCGGCGGCAAAAACACTTTCCGCATTAACACTTAAACCCGTTTTACGGAGGGTGTAAGTCAGCCAAAGCCGGCCGTTAAAGGGCGGAATGCGGCGCATTGGCTCGGCAGCACTGGTATTCTGACCATAAGTATACGTAGCATGGCCGCCGACAGCAAGTGCGCGCAGCGGATGCCATTCGCTTTGCAGGGTGGCGCCGCGCACAAATGCCTCACTGATGTTCTCCTTGCGGTAAACGGCGTAGCCGGAGATGCTGTCATTCGTTCTGACACGCCCGATCAGGTCGCTCAGGCGCATATAATACACCGAAAGCGCGGCAAATACTTTCGGGGTTTGAATTTTTACACCGCCTTCAATAGAGCGGCTTTTTTCGGGGGCCAGCTTGTAATTGGGCACTTCGTAGCGAAAATCAACGATGCCCAATGTACCCAAATCATCCACGTTCGGCGCGCGGAAGGCGGTTGCACCATTGGCAAAAATCCGGAGACCGCGCAGCAACTCATACGACACGCCGGCATTGCCCACCAATGCGGAGGGCTTGAGGGTGGAAGTGCCGAGGGTTTGGTCGGGGATTCGGATGGAAAAAGCATTATAACGCAGGCCGCCGCTGAGCTGCCAGCGATGGAGCCGGATGTTGTGCATATTGTACAGCGCCATGCTCTGCATTTTTGAATTATCCGGATAAAGGCCGCGTTTCAACAACTCTGCGCCGCTGTTTTCATTGATTTCTTTTTTATCGCTGCGCACCCCGTCGGTATACCATTCCACGCCGCTGTTCATCATCCAGTCCTCTGCAATTTTGGAGAGCACGGCCATATGCAAGCCATCGGTGAGGGTTTTGTCGGTTTCATAAACTTGCGTGGCGCTGTTGTTTTTCTGGCTTTCCCGCACTTCATGACTGAATTGCTGCGAGTAGGTCAGGGTAATTTTTTGCAGGAGGGCCTTGCCGGGGTTGATTTCTAATTTGGCATAGCCTAAATAGCGGCGCTGCAAATCAAAATTATTGAATTTAAAATTCTCCAATTGCACTTTATGGTAAACAGGCACATCGCGCTGCTGCAAATCCTGCCAGGCCAGGAGGAGATTTACTTTACGGTGCAGTTTGAAATGCGCTTTGGCATCATAGGCCCATTGCGTGTAGGCATTGGGCGCCTCCACACCCAGCCCTTTGCCGGCTACCAGATCGCCAAAATCGCGATAAGTGCCGCCCACCCGAAATGCCCAGCGCCGGGAAGATGCGTGCAGGGCGCCGCTGCCACTGTACTCCATACCGGAAGAGACGCTGCGCAGCTCCAATTCAGGCCGCCAGGTCGTTTTTTCGGCAAATTCAGGAACTTGTGTTTGCACATGAATCACGCCGCCGATGGCATCGCTGCCATACGCCACCGAGCCACCGCTCTCTAATATTTCAATCCGATTGATCCACGATGGGTCGAGGGTATTCAGGTACTGGTTCGGGCCGGAGCGAAACGTGGCATTATTGAGCCGGATACCATCAACCAGCATGAGGATTTGCTGGCCCGTCAGGCCGCGCACAAACGGCGAGCCGCCGCCGTGATTGGTTTTTTGTAAAAAAACGCCCGCTGCGCCAAAAAGTGCTTCCGGCGCCGTGCGCGACATCCTTCTTTGCAGCAGCTCCTTTTTGAGCAAAGTTGTTACAAGCGGCTGGCTGTAGTTGTCGGTTTGAAAGCGATGCGCCGTTACCACCACTTCAGGTTTGAGGATAGATGTAGTATCAGCATTGTTTTCCTGCGCATGAAGGGCCGGATGGTGCAGAAAAAGGCTGATAAAGCAAAAAAGTAACAAAAAACGCATAGGGCTGTTGTTTATGGTATTGGGGCAAATGTAAACACGCGGAAAACAACTGTGCCAAATTGAATTATTAAGTTGCGATTAAATAGATCATCAAAAAATGCGTTGAACCAATATGTTTCAGTTTTTACCCTACGCCTTTTGCGTTGCTATTTGTTTATTCCTGTCCGGGCCGCTGCCTGCGCAGGCGCCAACGTATGTCAGCGTGGAACTGCCTGATGTATGGATTATGGCCAATCAGATCCTGCGCGGCGACGGCGACACTTACGGCAACGGCGACTGGTATTGCAAGGTAAATGCGGCGCTTGATGCTGAGGGCAATATCCGCTTAGAGGGCGAATTGATGTTTGCAGAAAAAGCCAATGATTTTACTACAATTACCCGCAGTTTTAAACGCATCATAAAAGTACCCGCGCTGGAAAAATGCAAGGAATGCCGGCTCAGCCTCGATGAGACCCGGGGTTATGTGAGTGGCCTCAACGTAGGTGCGCGCGGTTATCGCTGGTATCAAGGTAAAGGACTGATCCGGCGCGTTTATTTCCAGACCGACACCTTCGGCACAGATGCCGGGCGTGTGGGCGGGCGCATCGTTTTTAGTCCCTTGAAGGTGCTGGTTAAATGCGAGTATGCTTACCTTGTCCCCGAGAATTTCCAAACCGACAGTATGAAACCACAAGCGATTATTCTGACCGACGGCCGTGTTGCTTCTCCGAATGCCAAAACCACCCACGGCTTGCTGCGCACCAGTGAGCGTTTCCGCATTGCAGGAGTGGTTGCCGAAGCAGATGCCGGCGAAGATGCCGGCGAACTGCTCGATGGCAATTACCGCAATATCCCCGTTTTTGAAAACATTGAAGCGGCCGTTGAGGACTGTCCTGACGCCAAATATTGCATCGTTGGCGTGGCTACTCCGGGCGGTGTATTCCCCGACGCTATGCTGGATGAGCTGCGCATTGCCATTGAAATGGGCTTGTCGGTGGTAAACGGACTGCACGATTACTTAGCCGATCGCCCCGATTTTGCCAAGTTAGCCCGCATTCACGGCGTAGAGTTGCTTGACATTCGGCGGCCCAAACCCCGCCATGAGTTGCATTTCTGGACGGGAGCAATTTTTCAGCTTAAAACACCTGTCATCGCCGTCATCGGTACCGACTGCGCGTTGGGCAAACGCACCACTACGCGCTTTGTACAAAAAGCCTGCAACGATGCGGGCCTGAAAACCGAGATGATTTATACCGGCCAGACCGGCTGGATGCAAGGCGCTGGTTTCGGGTTTATTTTTGACTCCACGCTCAACGACTTTATCTCCGGCGAATTGGAACACGCCATCCTGAGTTGTGCCCGCGAAATCAATCCTGATATTATTCTGATAGAAGGACAATCGGGTTTGCGCAACCCTACCGGCCCTTGCGGCTCCGAATTTTTGGTTTCCGGCAATGCCCGGCATACCATTCTTGTGCACGCACCCAAACGTACTTTCTTTCACCACAATGAAGCCTGGGGGCCTATCCCGGATGTCGCATCGGAAATAGCGCTGATCCGTTTGTATGGCTCAAAAGTGATTGCGCTGGCGTTGAACACCGAAGATTGCAGCCGTGAAGAAGCCTTTGCCTTTCAGGCGGCGCTGGAGCAACAATTGGGCATTCCGGTACTGCTCCCCCTTGAAGAAGGGGTTGAAAAAATTATTCCCGAACTCCGAACGCTGTGTGCAAAAGCATGAAAATCAAGTTTTTCAAAGTTTTTTTAGCCAATCTGGAACTGGCTCGCCCTTACACCATTGCCACCAAAACCGTGACCGATGTGGCCAGCGTTTTCCTGCAAATTACCCTGGAAAACGGCCAGACGGGCCTCGGCGCCGCCAATCCTTCAGCCAATGTAGTGGGCGAAACGCCTGCGGAAAGCTATAAAAACCTGCAAAGCGCCGAAATTGAGCAGATATTGGTCGGAAGCGACATCCGGCATTTCCCCAAAACCATTGATTCAGTGAGCGCTCTATTCCCCGACAAACCCGGCACCCTCGCCGCCGTTGACCTTGCCCTGCACGACGCTTTCGGCAAATTAATCGGCGTGCCCGTAGCCGCATTTTATGGCCAGTACCATGCGGCCATGCCGACCTCCGTAACCATCGGCATCAAAAGCGTGGCCGACACCCTGGAAGATGCCGCCGAATACCAGGCCGCCGGTTTTCGCGTATTAAAAGTAAAAACCGGACTGGAACCGGAAACCGACATTGAACGCATCCTGAAACTGCGCGAACGGTTCGGCGATTATTTCACCATCCGGACAGATGCCAACCAGGGCTACGCCCTGACCCAATTACAGCAGTTTCTGCATGCTACCGCCCAGGCCGGTGTGGAGCTGATTGAACAGCCCGTTCCGGTTGGTGCAGAAGCCCCCTTACTCGAACTCGACGCCGAAACCCGCGCCCTGCTCGTTGCCGACGAGTCGCTCAAAAATGCCCGAGCAGCCCTGCACTGGGCATCCAAACCCTTGCATTTTGGCATTTATAATATTAAATTGATGAAATGTGGCGGCATTCGCGGCGCACTTGAAATTGCCAATATCGCCAAACAAGCCGACATCAGCCTGTTCTGGGGCTGCAACGATGAAAGCTTAGTGAGCATCACCGGCGCCCTGCACGCGGCCTTCGCCTGCCCGCATACCCGCTACCTCGATCTCGACGGAAGCCTCGACCTGGCTAAAGACTTTGCAAGCGGCGGATTTATACTTGAAAATGGCGTGATGCGCCTCAGCGACAAGCCCGGTCTTGGCGTTAACGCGGCGGAATGACAATGGTATCAAAAGCCACCGAATAACCCGAAAAATTGCCGTAGCCCTCACTAACATTATTGTACACCGCATCGGGTTCGCTTAAGGGCTGATTGCTGCCCTGGCGGGACAGCGACAGGTGGTAGCGGTAAAAATCTTCCGACAGCGTACGCCATTCAATAAATATACGGCGCGGTATTTCCGTTTCAGCTTTAAACGGAATCAGGGCATCAAGGTAGAGCGTCCGGCGATTGTCGTTCCAGTAATTTTCATTGATGAGCACCACCGGCTCGGCGATGTTGTCCAGCAAGGAAAGCGTCCGGCCATCGGTAAGAAAATAGGTATCGGCCTCATAAATATAGTCGGGGAACATTTGCCCGTTGACCACCTCAAAAACCTCGGTTTCGTGGCGCAGGTTGAAGGCAAAGTATTTATTATTGGCTGGCAGGGCATCGAGTTTGAGCGCCAGTGGCACGCGGAGCGCTTTTTGCCCGCCGGTAAGCTCCTGCACCACAATTCCATTATTATCAATAGTTACTGCGCTGAGCGGAATATGGCGGGGAATAAAACTGGAGGCCTGCACCCTTGGGTATCCGGGCACGTCGACCGAAATCAGGTAGTTTTGTTCCGGCGCCACCAATTTATTGGCTTCAAAAAGCACCTTCCCGTCGCTGCTGCCGCGGCGCAGTAGCCGCGCAAAAAACTGCCCTTCTGTGGAGATGGTTACGTCGATATTTTGCGGCAACACCGGGGTGTTGTTGGCATAAACCGGCTGGCTCAGGCTGATATTTACCTGCATGGCCTCCGCTTGAGTAAAATGAGAAATCACCACCACCCGCGTGGGTTCTTCCGGCAAATCCAGCGTCAGCTCTCCCGCGCAGGCGCAGGTCAGCAGCGGCAGAAGGATCATTATCCGGAAATATTTAATCATCTGACAGCGGTATTCAATTTAAAAAACCAGCTCATATCGAAAAACCGGCAATAGTGGAAACAAGGTGTACTGGGTTGCCTTTCCGCGCACCCCGCTCTCCAGATCGAGCAGGATAAAGGAAGGGTTCAGGCGATTGTATAAATTGTAAGCACCGGCCTGCAAATGGTGTTTCAGGCGGGCGCCGCTTTGAAAACGGACATTTAGGGTCATATCCAGACGGTGATACGCCGGCAGGCGATACCCGTTTACTTCGGTAAAGATATAAACTACCTGAGAATTCCCCTCTCCTCCCGGCGATTCATGTTCATATTTGATGGTTCCGAGGGTAATGGGATTGCCCGTTGCGAAGACCCAGAGGGCATCAACACTCAGCCATTTAAATACTTGTTGGTGCAGTGTAATTTTAAGATCATGCCTTCTGTCGAAGCGAAACGGGAAAGGCCGGCCAGAGTTCAGATCCGGGAATTGTCGGCTTGTGCGGGAAAGGGTATACGCCACAGAGCCGTTAAAACGGCCTTCCGTACGGCGCAACAATAATTCGATGCCTTTGCTTTTACCCGTTCCACTGGTTATCCGGTCTTCCCAACCGCTGGCATCTTCGGCGCCGCCATTGAGCAAAACATCATTTACCGGAATAAACACCAGCACACGGTCAAAATATTTGTAATACGCTTCAGCGCGCAATTCCCAGCCTTTTTTCAAAAAACCGCCGCCACCGGAAAATTGCCAGGCACTTTCAGGCGGCACTTTTCGGGTGGAAGGCACCCAAAGTTCAAATGGCAGGCTAATATTTACCGAACCGATCTGGTGCAGGTTCTGTGCGGTACGGTGCGCCCCTGCCCAAAAACTCCAGTCGCGCGGACCGGCATACAAAGCCCGGAAACGCGGCTGCAACAAACGATAATTAATATCATCGGCCTGAAAAACCGTTCCATTCAAGCCGGTTTCAAGGCTCCAGGCCCGGCCCGGTCGCCAGCTGTGATCGATATAAGCTTCCGCTTCTCCGGCTTTCAGGAATTCTTCATTGCCCAATGCCCGCGAAATGGAATCAACCGAACTGGCCGACTGCCCCGCCTGCAAAAAGTTGATCGAAATAGCTCCGGGCTGAAAATTATGCTGTGTGTAAGCCATCCCCCAGCGCAGGGTGCTGCTTCTTTTGTGGAAAAACGTAAAATCCACTTTGCCCGACCAGTCGCGGATACGCGTTTGGTACAATTGGGCATAATCGGCCTCCACCGTTTCACGGCCGGTGCTGGAAGAAAGCAATACCGATTTAAAATTAAGTGAACTGGTATAATTAAAACGGGTATAGCGCAGGGTGGTATTTACAAACAGCTTATCCGACCATAAATGGTTCCAGCGGAACGCCGCAATACGATTGCCCCAATCGGAATTCAGGATATAATTATTGGTATAAATGCCTTCGCTGCGCAATGGAAACTGACTGTAATCGGTACTAAACCCGTCGCCGCCTTCATAATAACTGAAATACAAGCGGTCTTTGTCAGACAGCGTTGCATGCAATTTCACCAAGCCGTCGAAATAATTATACGTCGCTTTGTTGTTGTTAAAGTTGAGCAAGCGTCCGCGCCGGCTAAAGTAACGCACCCAGGGGTCAAAATAGGTATGCCGAAAAGTAGCAAGCAGGCCTACTTGGTTGCGCACAAGCGGGCCTTCCACGCGCACTGCCCCGGCAAACAAGCCTGCTTCGGCGCCGGCAATCCAATACCTGGTGTTGCCGTCGCGGGTACGCACATCCAGCACCGAGGAGACCCTGCCGGAATATCGCGCCGGAAAATCACCTTTCCAAAGTTGCGCGCTGCTGATGGCATTGACATTGTAAATGGAAAACAAGCCGATGGCATGACTGGGGTTGTACACCGGCACATCATCGAGCAGGAAAAGGTTCTGATCGGCATTGCCGCCGCGTACATTGAGTCCGCCCAGACCGTCAACACCGGTTTGAATACCCGTCATGAGCGCCACATTGCGCAGCAGATCGGCCTCACCGCCGGGCATGGGCAGGTTTTTCAGGGCGGAGGTATTGATTTGATCCGGAATATGCTGGTGCCGCTGGTTCCCGGCGCGCTGAAGGCTATCAGTAACGACCACTTCCCGCAGGGCTGTGTTGGGTGTCAGGCGGAATTTGAGCAAACGCACACCTTCCAGTTCAATAATATATTGTTGCGGGGTGTAACCGACATATTGCACCGTTACGCGATACGTGCCGGCTTCCAGTGGAAAACTGTAAAACCCGAATTCATTACTGATGGCGCCGTTATTTCCTTGTCCGTTCTCAGCCCGAATGCTTGCCCCGATCAGTCGCTCGCCGCTTTCTGCGTCACTGACAAAACCGTAAAGTGAATAAGTACTGCTGCGCCGGGAAATGAGTACCTGGCTGTCGCGCACGCTAAAATTTACGGGCGCGCATTGCAGAATTTCCCGCAGTGCATCGGCGAGGGGAATATTATTAAATTTATAATCAGCTGATTTACAATCTTTAAAAAAGCGATCTGAAAATACAATATTAAAACCCGTTGATCGGGAAACAGCGTTTAGCGCTTCTTCCGGGCGGCAGTCATTACACACAAAAGCCTGAATGACGGGCATTGGTGCCTGTGCACTCAAAACAGTGCAGATACAGCAGGCCAGAAAGCCGGGCAGTAAGCGTTTGATCGTGGTAGACATTTGTGTATAAAACCAGAAATGGATTAGCGGGGTAAAATTCCGTAAAAAATGCGTCCCGGAGGAAAGCTTAACACTTTAGACGGTTACATTCGTCGATAAGGTTGGTTGCACGCTCGGGTTTAGGAGCTGCCTTTGCGTTTAAACGACCATTGTACCCGAATTTCGGAGGCGATGGTTCCATCGGGCAGGCGCCCTTTGCTGTGCAGCAACAGGGTATGCGCGTCCTCACCCGACAAGACCTGTTGTATCGTGGCTTCAATCAATGCGCCTTCTTCGCAGGTAAATGTGAGGGTTTCAGAGGCTTTTTTAAAAAAATCCGCTTCAATATGGGTCACTAACATAGAAACCGGGGGCTGTTCCTGCAAACAGGCCAGTGCCAGCAAGCCGGTCGACATTTCTCCTGCGGCGCACTGGGCGGCGAAATAGGTAGAGCGAAAAGGATTTTGTGAGCGCCAGCGATAAGGCAGCGCAACGGCGCATTTTTCCTCATTGCATTGTACCACCCGCAGTCCCATAAACCAGGCTGCCGGTAATTTCAGAAACATATACAGCCCCATCCTGAAGCGGCTGTTGGCATTTTCAAAAAATGTGCGTTTGTTCATAAAACTGGAACTGCCCCGGGTTTTGCGGTGTTAAAGTGCTTATTTAAAAAAATTGTTAACTTCAGCCATTTTGCCGGATTACAGTTGCTTTTTAGGCAATTTAAGGCAAATATTTGAAGGCGAATCAAAGATACAATAATATACTATGAATTGGAGACGACTTAACGGACAACGTATCGAGCAACCGCTTTTCAATGCGGTTGAAGATACCATTAAAGCAGAAAAAGCCAATGGGACAAAGCTCAAGGTCTGCATCGGCACCGACTCTCAGGTAATCGGTACGGAAGCGCACTTTGCTACGGTGATTGTCTTTTTGCGCGAAAAACGCGGTGGGTTTATGTTTATTTCCAATGATAAAATGACCCGCCAACTCAGCCTTCGCGAGCGGATGATCCTGGAGGTAGGACGTTCTGTGGAAGTCGCCTACTCGCTCTGCGAGCTGCTCGACCGCTATGATGTTGCGCTGGAAGTACATGCCGATATTAATACCGATCCGACCTTTGAGAGCAATACGGCGCTTAAGGAAGCGATGGGTTATATTCTCAGCATGGGGTTTGTATTTAAAGCCAAACCGGATGCATTTGCCTCGTCTTCCTGCGCCGACAAATGCATTTAGAACTGATACGGAAATTCACAAAATTCCGAACGGGCATTTAAAAAAATAACCCGTACCACGTTTGTGGTACAGGTTACGATCCCATAGTTTGTTCGGTTCTTGTGTTTATTCTTTTTGAGGCAGTTTCCAAGGTAAGCAGAGGCGCCGTCTAAATGATTTTACGGTGTCGTACAGGGAGTTTGTTTGTTTTTTGTTTTGAATCGGTAGTTCAGAATGGCCCCGTTATTAGCCTGTTCGGAGGATTAAATGTTTTATTGTCTTTCAAAGTCGGGATATAGACGCCGTGCGACAGAAAAGTCACACGGCTTTTTTATTTTTTTCAAAAAACATTCTGCGAACTTTGCAGGCAAACACAAAAGCGATGTACGATATACTGATAAAAAACGCCCGAATCGTCAACCGGGGGCAAATCCGGGAAGGAGATATTGCTATTAAAAACGGCCGTATTGAAAAAATAGCAGCTGCTATTTCCGGCAATGCCGTCAAAACGCTGGATGCGGCCGGAAATTTTGTGATACCGGGTATCATAGATGACCAGGTGCATTTCCGGGAACCCGGCCTTACCCATAAAGCGACAATCGGCAGCGAAAGTCGGGCCGCAGTGGCTGGCGGTGTTACGTCTTTTATGGAAATGCCGAATGTGCAGCCGCCCTCTGCGACGCAAGCGCTGCTGGAAGAAAAATACCAGATTGCTGCCAAAACTTCGGCTGCCAACTACTCTTTTTATATCGGTGCGACGAATGATAATTACGATGAAGTAATGCGCACCGACCCCAAACGGGTTTGCGGAATCAAAATTTTTATGGGCAGCAGTACCGGTAATATGCTGGTTGATAACCCCGGCACCCTGGAACGCCTGTTTGCCGACGCCCCAACCCTCATTGCCACGCACTGTGAAGATGAGGCCACCGTTCGGGCCAACCTGGAGCGGTATAAAGAAAAATACGGCGATCAGATTCGGCCAGCCCAACATCCGCTTATACGATCCGTTGAGGCCTGCTATTTATCCTCTTCCATGGCCGTAGCAATGGCACGCAAACACAACACGCGTTTGCATATCCTGCACATCAGCACGGCCAAAGAGCTGGCACTTTTCGACAATCAGTTGCCGCTTGCTCAAAAGCGTATCACTTCAGAGGTCTGTGTACACCACCTCTATTTTCACAGTGGTCAGTATGCCAAATACGGCAACCTGATCAAATGTAATCCGGCTGTCAAAAGTCAGCGCCACCGCGATGCCCTCCTGCCCGCACTTTTGGATGATCGCCTCGACGTGATCGCAACCGACCACGCACCACATACCTGGACTGAAAAACAGGCGCCTTACCTGAATGCCCCCTCAGGGGTACCTCTGATACAACACACGCTCAACATCATGCTTGAGTTTTATCACGCAGGCAAAATATCCATGGAAAAAATTGTAGAAAAAATGTGCCATGCCCCTGCAATTGCTTTCCGGGTTCAGGAGCGCGGATTCTTGGATGAGGGCAACTGGGCAGATCTTGCCATCGTAGATGCAAATGCTACCTGGACGGTGCAAGCAGACAATATCCTGTACCATTGCGCCTGGTCGCCCTTTAATGGCCATAAATTTAAAGGCAAGGTTTTGAGCACTGTCGTCAGTGGTCACCTGGTATGGCATAATGGCCAGATGGATTTGAGCAAAACCGGCGAACGCCTGTCGTTTGTCTAAGTACTGCGAAGCTCCGCTTCGCAGCCGTACATCGAAGCTTTGCTTCGATACACCTCCTATGCGTATATAAAAACAAAGCCCGGCCTCGCACACCGCCTGGGCGAAGCCGGGCTTCGCTTGAGCGGAGTGCGAAGCCGAGCTTCGCGGTATGTGGTTGCGAAGCAAAGCTTCGCTGTACGGTTGCGAAGCTCCGCTTCGCAATACACTAGTACACCACCAATCGGCCGCTCTGACGCCGATTACCGGAGCGAATCTGATACATATAATTGCCCGATCCCGGCATATCCGGCAACACCGCGTCGCCATTTATCTGGCGTTGTAATACCAACCTGCCGCTGTTATCGTACAATTCAAAGGTATAGGTGGCATCCCGACTTGGTTTTATCTGTAAAGAAGCCCCTTCGTACAGCAAAGTCGGGAAAACTTTAAATTGCAGGGCGTCTGTATCAATCGCTACCTTCCTGACGGGCGAATAAGCCGTACTGCCATCGCGGTCGCGGATAAGCAGGCGGTAATAATTATCGCCCCGCAACGGATTTTCATCAGTAAAACTGTAGGCCGAAGCGCCATTTGCCGCAAGGCTGCCAATCGGCGCAAATGCCAGCTGCTGACTGCTGCGCTCTACCACATACTCCTTCACGCCCTGCTCCACGCCAACCTGCCATTGCAAACGCGCCTGCTCAGTACCCCATAAACGGGCGTCAAAGCTCAGTAAACTAACCGGTAGCGGGGTATACAATTCCAGATCCCACACACCACGGCCATAAGTGCCAAAACGCATCACGTTGTTACCGATATTGTCAACGGTATTAAAATCGCAATAAGGGGTTTCCGCGCCAATGAGCGGATACCACAGCGAAGTGCTGAACGCATACACATACGGGCCTTCGGATGTAGCGGCGAACAGGAAATTTTCGTCGGTAGAGAGGGCAATTTCATAAAAAGTTGCCGCCGGAATATTACCGCTGAGGGCACTGAAGTTCAGGCCGCCGTTTGTGGAGCGGTACACACCACTGTTGGAAAAACCTGTTCCGCATATATATACGGTGTTGGCATTGCCGGGCGGGCACTTGATGTCCCAGGGAATCATGGTGGCGGGCAAACCCGCCGCTACACTTTTCGACCAGCTTGTTCCCTGATCGGTGGAATAAAAGAAGGTTGCGTCTTCTGTCGCCACATACAATCGGTTTGGATCTGAGTCAGCTACCATAATGGCTTTGATGACAGAAGTACCGTTGTTGGAGTTCGCCCTGAAATCGTAGTTGTACTGCGACACCTGATAGCTGAGTGAAGGACTAAGAATGGTATTCAGACGGATCAGGTAAGAGCCATCGCCGCCATTTATATTGCCACCGGCGATATAAACCACATTGTCGCTCAGATCAGGCGTACCAACCATCGGATTGATCCAGCCCGGCTTGTGATTGCCGGGAACATTATAGGAGGTTCCTCCACCCGAGGCCCTGTTGGGCAATATTTGCAAGCCCCCAACTTGCAGCATGGAATACATGGACTGTTCATTGTTAAAGAACGCTCCGATCATCCCGTCGCCAGTGGTTCGGTTTATTGTTGACAGCTGATTGAAATTGGCTTTGGAATTCCCCGTATGCACAAACGTGCCTTTATCCTGGGCGCCGCAATACAAAAATCCGTCTGTGGCGGTGGTTTGGTCATACAGCGTTACCACATTCAGATCTGTCAGACCGAGGTTGGCCGTTGTCTGGAAATGGTCGTACGTAACGTGTACGCCGGCGTGGTTCAGAATAATAATAAAAGGGGTTCCATTGCTTTTTTTGAAATAATCGAGGTTCATAATATCCACGTGCATGGAATCTTTGCTGTGGCTGTAATAGCGCCACCACTGCGGATATTGTTCCTGCCAGTTAATGCCATTCAAGGATTTATTTAATTGAAAACCACCTACATATAAATTATTGTTATCCGGATCGGCAAGCCAGCCTTTTACCCAGATATTTTCTGATGCGGTGCTCAGGTAGGTCCAGTTGGCGCCATTGCTGGTTTTATATACTTTTTGGCTGGCTTCGTGGCAAATAAACAGTTCGTTGGCGCCAAGGCTGGTGTTGTAGCGTCCGCTCACGTGGATTCTACCCGTTGTCACCCCCTGCGAGGAGTAATTTACCGGCGCCGAAATAGTGGTTGCGCCATTGCTGAAGTTATGGGAAACGGTGTGAAATTTTTGGGCGCGGTTATCCACCAGATACATCTGATCGGAACCATAGGGTTTCCAGAGATCCACGTCTTCGCTTTCGTAGCCCACGGGCGTATCCCACACTTTGGTATAGCTTACGCCTTTATCGGTACTCCTATAAAGTTGTATCAATTGACCCCAGGGGCTGCCCGACCAGGTGTGTACGAGGTAATACAGGGTTTGGTTGTCGCTCAGGGTGTAGAGGCGGCGGCCGCTACCCCAGTGGTCGTAGAATTGAAATCCGGAGCCAGTGGTCCAGTTCAGGCCATTATCATCCGAAAAACGGATTTTTTTGTTATTTGTGCCCGTTCCATAAGCAGCAAAGATGCGTACACCGCTATTGTGCGGCATGACGGCAATTTCCTCTGTTCGGAAGCGGATATCATCATTCAGCAGGGTCCAGGTATTGCCATTGAGATTGCCTTTCCAGAGGTGTCCGACGGTGGAGATGGCGTAAAAATCTTCGGTCGCGGGGTAAAAGTCAATGACCCGCATATCTCCGGCTTCGTTGGTGGAGCCGCGTTCATGCCAGGTGGCCGTGAGCAGTCCATTGGCAAAACTTTCGGAAGTGGAGCGAGAGGCGGTAGCGCGGCGTTCCTGCCGGATGGCCCGAAAGCGCTTCCAGTTTTCTTCCCGGATAGAATCTACATTGGTGCCGGGCGCTGCGAAATAAAGTTTGCGCTTGTAATCCTGCTTGAAACTGTCCCGGGGGTTATCTTTTTCTGTCATGATGACAGATTCAGGCTTGGGCAACTCCGTTTCGGCAGATTGCTGGAAACAGGATAAAAAACCGAAAGAAAGGGAGCAAAAGAGTAAAAAAAGGCGCATTGTTAGAAGACGACTAAAGTTCAAAAAACTAAGAGCATGTTCGGGAATTTCAGAATACACACTCAATGTCAAAGATACAAACACCTCGCTTTTATTTCGCCGATAAAATATAAACTGTACCAAACGAAAACAGGGCACTTCGGAAACCCGAAATACCCTGTTTTTTCGTGACCACGACTGGAGTCGAACCAGCACATCCGTAAGGACACTACCCCCTCAAAGTAGCGCGTCTACCAATTCCGCCACGTGGCCATTTTGTAGTACAAGTATCGCTCTTTTTCAAAAGCGGTCGCAAAGATACGCAGCTTTTAGAATTACGCAAGTCTTTTTTCAAGAAAAAATTATTCAAGTTTGCCGGAAGCCCGCCGGGGGATTTGCTATTCCCGGACAATTCAAACCCTATTTTCGCCCGCAAACGCAACTCCGCATATTAAACCTCCGTAAAAGTTTTTATTCTTTGTTAATTTGCATCTCCTAACACTGCTATTGAAATCTGATACATGCAGACAACTTCTCTCTCCCGCGCGCCGCGTGTGCGCAAGCTGATTCCTTTTTTGCTGCTGATCGCCGCCACCGGCCTTCAGGCGCAATCGCTTCCCGCTGAACTCCATTTCTCGGAAAACGGCCGGCAATTGCAGGCCGGCGGAACACCCGTGACCGGCTTTTACGCCCTCGATGAGGTGCATACCCTGCAACTGTGGTTCGAACAAGCCAATTACTGGACCCTGCTCACCCAAAACTACACCGCCGGCATTGATGTGCCCGCAACCCTCATCATCGACGGCGATACGCTCCCCGCCAAAGTAGGCGTGCGCTTCCGCGGACAAACCTCCTACATGGGTGTTCAAAACTCCCAGAAAAAATCTTTCAACATCTCCCTCGATTACGAAGACCCCGAGCAGGACTACGAAGGCTACGAAACCTTCAACCTCCTCAATGGCTTCGACGATGCCACCTTCATGCGCGAAGTGGTATACCACGAATACTGCCGCACGCATATTCCTTCCGTCAAAACCAATTTTTCACGCCTATATATTAATGGTCAGGACTGGGGCCTCTACCCCAATACCCAACAGCTCAACGGCGATTTCCTGAAAGAATGGTTCCCCAGCAACAACGGCACGCTCTGGCGCGCCCTGAAAACAACGGGCACCAGCGGTGGTCCCGGCGGCGGCGGCACCGGCGGCCCCTTCGGCACCGGATACTGCTCGCTCAACTACCTCAATACCCTCGACAGCACCGAATATAAAAAATACTATACCCTCAAACGCACCGAACAAACCGAACCCTGGGGCGCACTGATCAATGTGTGCGATAAAATCGCCAATACCCCTATCGCCAACTGGGAAGAAGAACTGAATAAAATCATGGACGTCGACCGATCCCTCTGGGAGCTGGCCTACGAAAATGCTTTCGCCGACGACGACGGCTACATCAACAAAGGCGGTATGGACTATTACCTCTACTACGAGCCGGAAACCGGCCGCCTCACGCTTCAGGAATACGACGCTAACAGCGTAATGCTTACCTCGCACGCCCAATGGAGTCCTTTCTACAACGGCACTGATACCCGTTTCGCCTTTATGTACAAGGTGTTCCAGGTACCCGCCCTGCGCCAGCGCTACCTGGCACACCTGCGCACCATCATCCGCGACAATATGCAAGCCGACGACATCGCCCTGATTGATGAAATCGCCGCGCAAATTGGCCCCCTCGTGCAGGCCGACCCGAAAAAACTCTACAGCTACGCACAGTTTACCGCCGGCGTAACCACCCTCAAATCCTTTATGACCACACGCCGCAACTACCTGCTCGCCAACGCAGAAGTAGCCGCCGCCGACCCGGTATTTACCAGCGAAAGCCGCAGCGTCAACGGCGTAGCCGAAGCCCTGCCCAAACCCGATCAAAGCGTCCAGGTCAGCGTTACGCTTGCGCAAACACCTGCTGTACAGAGCGTTACACTTTATTATGCCACCGGCATTACCGGCCAGTTCAGCAAATTGAACATGTACGACGACGGCCAGCACAACGACGGCGCGGCCAACGACGGCACCTGGGGTGCTGAAATTCCGGCCTACCCGCTCGAAACCTATGTGCGTTATTATTTTGAAGCGGTTGCCGCTACTACCGCTCAAACCCGCAGCTACCTGCCCGCCGGCGCCGAACACGATGTGTTCGTTTACCGCGTACAAGCCGAAGTGCTGAGCGCTTCCGTGGTGGCCATCAACGAATTTATGGCCTCCAACACAAACACCGTTACCGATCAGGATGGTGAATACGAAGACTGGATCGAACTGTACAACACCTCCGCTTCATCATTCGACCTCTCGGGCTGGTTCCTCAGCGACAATCCCGACAACCTTCAAAAATATGAGCTGCCCGCCGGTACCAGCATCGCCGGCAACGGCTATCTGATTGTATGGGCCGATGAAGACGGCACCCAGGTCGGGCTGCACGCCAATTTCAAACTCTCGGCCAGTGGCGAAGTGGTTTACCTTGTAGACCCTTCCGGCGCCATTGCGCAGGAAGTGAGCTTCGGGCAGCAGGAGTCCGACAAATCCTACTCGCGTATTCCGAACGGCACCGGCAATTTTGTGATCAAAAGTGCGACCTTCAATTTTAACAACGAAGCGATGTCGCCCACCAACGATCCCGACGATTCCTCCGTCATTGTGCAAATTCGCCCTAATCCGGCCAAAAGCAGCGTGCTGATTACCAGCTCCGACGACAGTGAAACCCGTTTGCAGGTTTTTGATCTGCTCGGACGGCCGATCTTCAGCAATACTTTTGTGAAACAAACAAATCTCGACATTGAAGCCTGGCCCGCGGGCGCGTACCAGGTGATTGTTGGTTCGGAGACGGCGCGATTGATAAAGTTATAAAGGTTCTGAAGCATTATGCTGGATTTTTCCCTCGATCAGGCCACCACTGAGCATCCGACACTTTGGCTGGTAGCATACAGTATGCTACTGGCCTTTTTGCTCAGTGTTTTGCTGGCCTTTACTTATGAAAAAACGCATCGGGAACTGCATGTCCCGGGCAATTTTATGCAAGCCATGGTACTCAGCTCCATCGTATCCACTACGATTATGCTGGCTATCGGCGACAGCCTTGCGCGCGGTCTGGGTATTCTCGGCGCGCTGGCCATTATCCGTTTCCGCTCTACCCTGCGCGGCCCGAGAAACATGATTTTTATGCTTTCGGGGCTTTCCATTGGCATTGCCTGCGGCGTGTATGCGTACAACGTGGCAGTTGTCGGCACCCTTGGTTTTTGCCTGATCGCAACCATTCTGCGTTTTACGCCATTCAGCAAACCAAGCAATTTAGTGACCCGCCTGCGCGTGCGCAGCAGCGGTGCAGAAGGTGTAAAACAGGGCGATATTGAACTTTTATTAAAGCAATTTTGCTACAAATTCACCTTAATCCGCCTTGAAACGGAAGCCCGAAACGGAGCGGAACCCAAAACGGAATATCAATACGTACTGCAACTGAAAACAGCGGAAAGTGAAAAAGCACTAAACCACGCCCTTATGCAACTCGAAAGCATAACGGATGCCACCGTAGATGTCCGCAACCAGCCGGAAGAGTTTTAAGCCTTATGCGATTCAAATTCAATGTTTTATACTTCCTGTTTGTCGTGGGTGTCGGGGCTTTGATCCCCTACGCCCGCAAAACCCTCCTGCATCCGGAAGACTACTACGGTATTGCAGAAAATCAGGTGCGCTCCATCAACCTGCAATATCCTGTTGAAATCCGGCAAATTCATGTAGCCTTGGGCCAGCAGGTCGATTCCGGCCAGTTGCTCGCCACCTTGTACCGAACCGACCTGCCGCTAAAAATCAATGAACTGACCTATGAAATCAAGGAGTTGGATGCGCGCAGGTGGATTGATGTGCGCCAGCTCAAAGCCGATCTGGAACGTTTGCGCGCGCAGGAACAGGAAATTCGCAGCGAATACACCCTGAAAATCCGCGAACTCGAAGGCGAACAAAATATTCAGCAAAGCCTGTTTGCCGAACTCAAAAGCATCGAGCGCCCCAAAAGAGAAACGCCTCAGGCAGCAAACTACACCCGGCAGCTCGAAGACCTGAAAGCCAGACAAGACCTTGATTTACAGCAGCTTAATTTGTTAATTCAACAAAAAGAGGCGCAAATGCAATCGGCCGAGCAGCCCGTTGAAATCACCATTGCCAAGTTGAAAAATGAATTGGAACTGCTCAAAAAACAGGAATCCGAACTGCAATTATTTGCCCCGCAAAGCGGCATCATCGGCCAGCTCGATTTCCAGACCGGCGAGAAAGTTTCGGCCTACACGGTAATCCTGAAAATTTATGGCCAGCACCCCAATGTGGTAACAACCTATATTGCCGACGGGCGGCTGGCAGAAATCCATATGGGGCAGCAACTCACGGTTGGCTCCATCAATAACCCGGCCTATCAGCTGACCGGCACGGTTGTCGGTCTTGGCACCCGCGTTACGCTGCTGCCCGAACGCCTGCGCCGCATTCCGGAAATCAAAATCTGGGGCCGGGAAGTACAGCTCCAGATCCCGGCAGAAAATGAATTTTTGCAGGGTGAAAAAGTAAAAGTAAATGGCCTTTCGGCCGCTTATTAGTCGACATGCGTCCAATCATTTTATCGCTCAGCCTGCTGCTTGGTTTCGGGCCAGATGCCGGCGCACAGTTGCGTCCGGCCGAACTACTGGCCTCTGCCGGACGCGACTACGCCACCCGGTCGGTTGATCAGGAATTGCAGTACCTGAAAACCCATTCATTGGGCCAATCCCCCATAAAACGCTTGGAACTTCGCAGCGCCACAGACGAATTTTTACTCATTCAGCAGGAATACGCCCTGCGCATTACGCCCAATAATCCGCTGCTTATCGGCGCCCAGCAACGCGTCCGGCGCTCCATGATCGCCTTTACTAAAGCCCAACAGCAAAATTACCTGAAAACAGCCCTCGAAGCCCGCTACAAAGTACTGGTGGAAGCGCATTTCCTGGCAGCCCGACGCCCGCTGCTCGACAGTATGTTGCTCATCCTTGCCGATAAACAGCGGGTACTGGAAACTCAAATCGCCTCCGGACTTGAAAAAGATGTCGATGGCTACTTCCGCGCCGCAGAAGACGCCTTGAAAATTCAGCAGGAAATTGCCGACATCGAGCGCAAAAGCCTTGAAGTACAAGCTGAAATCGGGCAACTGAGCGGCAGCAATGCCACCCTGCAACTGCCCGCCGACTGGCCCTCCCCCATCGCGCCATCCCGACCAACAATCCTCCCAACCCCTGAACTGATGGAACGCGCCGCCCTGCTTGATTTGCAAAAACGCCGCGAACGTATGGCCATCTTAGACAACCGGCAAATCCTGGATTTTATTCAGGTGCGCTATGGCAACCGCGACAAGGAATTTCTGGATGAACGCTTATCCGTAGGCTTCGGCATCAACCTGCCGGTGGTTTTTTCAGGAAGGACAAAACGCCAGACCCTGCATGTAGAAACCCTTGAAGCGCAGCGCAAATACCATATTGAAACGGAAATTCAGCGGGAAATCACCGAACGCAAGGCCATACAAACCCGACTTGCCGCCGAACAATGGGACAATACCCGGCTTCAATATGCAGCTTTTCAGCAGCGTTTCGGGCAAACACGCCTGTATCAGGCCGGAGCCGACAATCCCCTCACCCTGCTGCGCATTGCCGAAAGCCGCAACCGGCAAGCCCTGCACCTGCTGGAACTGGAAGCGCGTTACTGGGAAGTATACTTAGAATACCTGTCGTTCAGCGGCGCCCTGACCCAGGAGCCATTGCGGAACTTTTGCGCCCGCAACTTCGAGACCTTTACGCTGGATTAATCGCCTTTTTTACGGTACTTATTATTTTTTTACATCGTTTTGTAAGTTTTCCCGCCCGCCTGCGAATAACAAGGGTATTCCTTATGGAGCAGCAATTTCTGACATATATAGCAGCGCATCAGGGCCTTTTGTACAAGGTTTGTCGCTCATACGGGCCGGATCGGGATGCTCAGCGCGACCTCTACCAGGAGATTGTGCTGCAACTCTGGCATGCTTTCCCCCGGTTCGACGGACGGGTGCGGTGGAGTACCTGGGCTTACCGGATTGCTTTGAATGTGGCCATCACCCAACGCCGGCGCCGGCGTGTGCTCACACTCGAACTTTCGGAACGGCCCGACACGGCAATGCCTGACTCTGCCGGCGCCCACGAATCGCTTGAAGTATTGTATCGCGCCATCGCGCAGCTCAACGACGCCGAAAAAGCGCTGATTCTGCTGCATTTAGACGATCTGCCTTACTCGGAAATTGCTGAAATCACCGGCCTGACGGAAAACCACGTGGGGGTAAAACTCTCGCGTATCAAATCCAAACTCAAAACTTTGATCCGAACATGAATACGCCACACGACGACGGTTTCGACCGCCTCAAAGCGCTCTGGCAACAGGACATGCCGGAGTCAGAGGAACTTTTTTTCACCCGGCAGCAAATTTTAGAACTCATGCAACAACAAACTTCTTCCGCAGTACAACAACTGCGCCGCAACCTCCTGCTCGAAATCAGCACTGCAAGCCTGATGATTCTGGGCGCTTACGGACTAACCCGTTACCTCGGCCTGCATTTTCAATGGTACATTTGGGCACTGTTTCTCCTGATTACAATCGCTTACCACAGCTACCTGTATTTACAGCTGCCTAAAAAAGAGGTACTGATGGAGCACAACCTCTTGCAAACCACCGAACGCCTGCTCCGGCAATTCAAACCCATTGTGGATATGGGAAAATGGGGGCCATGGGTGCTTGCCTTGGTATTACTCGGCTCCACCGTGCTTTTGACCATGCGCATGGAAACCCTGCAAGCGCGCACCATCGTTGTACTCCTTGGGGCATTCGCTACCGCAGGCGGCTATTATTCAGCAAAAAATTATATTGAACACCTCTACGGTCAATATTACCGCCAGTTGCAGGAATGTTACGAACAACTCAAAGCATGAGTTGTTCCCGTTCGTAAATTTTTAAGGTCTCGGCGCCGCGCATGACCGTCCACATGCCGAAGCACAAAACAATATGCCCGATGTCGAAGTAGGTAAACCAGCGGCAAAAAGAAAAATGCAGAAGGTGAAAGCTCACCGCGACGACCGCAATACCAATATTCGCCAATAAAAACAGGCTGCCGCGATCGCGCTTTTTTATCCAGACGAACAGTTCCATCCCCCCCGTAACAAGCAACAAGCTGACAACAGCATGGGCTTCCACGACGTGAAAATTAAGCGTCTGGAATAAAATCACTGCAAACACAACAAAGTTGAGCGTATTCCACCACAGAAAAAACCTGCTCCAAAAGGGTCTGAGCATGGGGCGGGCATGCAAAATGGCTGCCCGCTCTAATGCCGCCACACTTGCTAAACTAAGCATCCAGGAGGGCAGTTTCCAGGCAAAATCCAGGGCATACAAAAATGCATGGCCGATGAAGGCGCCCGTGAGGGTGGAAAACATCATGAGCAGCAAAAAGGCCCGAATAAAACGGACTACCCTGCTGTCAACTGTTGTGCGGGCAATACGGCGCACGGCGTACAAGCAAACCGCACCGATCATCAAGCCGGTAAGGGCGATTATCGGCTCGGAAATGCGAATTTGCCCGAGCCAAATATCCGGCTGTATGGTAAGCGGGAAAATCATCGGGCAAAGATCGTTTTTTTAACGATGAACGATGAATGATGAACGATGAATCTTAACGATGAACGATGAATCTTAACGATGAACGATGAGCGATGAACGATGAATTATAGCGATGAGCGATGAGTGCTGGAAAAGGTGTGGCAGCAAGCAGGCGATTTGGAAGCGGTTTTAGAAGCATGCAATCGGCTTTGAAATGAGAAGTGTTTGTCTGGAAATACAGGAACATGGAAGCAAAAAATTATATATTTGCGTTCGGAGACAATTATGCAACAGTACAGCAAACACAAAAATACATTTCAATGGAACATCAGAAATTAGTGAAGACGGCCCGGCTAACCGGCGTTTGGTATTTGCTGCTGGCAATTTCCGGCGTTTTGGGCTTCCTGATCTTTCATCCGCAGATTTTTGTCTCGAATGACCCGCAAAAAACGCTGTCCAATTTATCAGCCCTGGAATCTACGGCAAGAATAAGGCTGTTGTTGGAGTTGCTCATCATTGCATCGCAGGCGCTCGCGGCAGTCTGGTTTTACAAGCTGTTCAAAAACCTCATGTCCTGGGCCGCTTTGGCAATTTTTGGCTGGGGACTCATGAACGCCGCAGCGATTATGGTAAGCGCCATTTCAATGCATACGGCCATTGAAATCGCCACTGCTGCCACTCCCGCCGCTGAAGAAAAAGTACTTATTATTCAATTATTGAGTGGCATCAGTGCCAATGCGTGGTCGGTTGGCGGATTATTCTTCGGCCTTTGGCTTATTCCGATGGGCTATATTGTGATCCAGTCCAAATGTATGCCCGCGTGGTTGGGCTGGACACTGATTATCGGCGCAGCAGGGTACATCCTGAGTACCTTCATCAGCAGCCTTGGTTTCTCGCACACATACCTGGGCCTGCTGACTGTACCCGCCACCATAGGAGAGTTTTGGATGATTGGCTACCTGTTGATTTTTGGAATACGGCCGGTGGGTGTAGTTCAATCGGAGTAAGCCAAAAGCTCCTTGTTTGATTTGAACAGTACCCTCCACCCCACCCCACACAAAACACAGCCCGCCCAACATACTTTCCAAGGATTTTTTCCGTTCTTTGCATCCGGAACGTCAAACGAGCATTCATCGTTCATCATTCATCGTTCATCGTTAAAAACATTCATCGTTCATCGTTCCCATAATAATCCTCAAGCTGGTTTTCTGAGCTTATTTGATCCTCCCGATCTCGGAGAAGTACACCTTATTCTATTTGTCCTTTCGTTTTGAGCGGTCGCAACAGCGCGACCTCCAAACACCGAATCATAACTATGCAGCAACCACTACACCAGCTTCGCCCGTTTTTGCTCCTGCTCGCGGGCCTGTTTTTTTCCATTCAACTCTCCGCGCAAAGCGCAGAAATCTGTGACAATGGCCGCGACGACGACGGCGACGGCCTGATCGACTGCTTCGACCCGGATTGCACCTGCACGGGCGCATGCGACAGCTTCTACTACACCACCTGCAACGCCGACTGCTACTACGTGGCGCCCTGTGACCAGATCCAACTCGGCGTACAATGGCAAGGCCAGGCCGAAACCGGCACCTACTCCACCCTCGTGGCCGGCGATATGGACGCCGACGGTATCCCCGACATCGTGACCTACCGCGTGGAAGCAGCCGAAATCTATATCATCGACGGCGCTACCGGCGCCACCAAAGTGCAAATTACCGGCCCCACCATCTACCCCGGCGGCACCTCACCGGCTATCGCCGACCTCGACCACGACGGCTTTGGCGAACTGGTACTTATCGGCGCCGACCGCATCCTGCGCTGCTGGAACCACGACGGCAGCCTGCTCTATGAAAGCACCGTGCCCGTAGGATACGACCAGCGCTACCGTTTCTCTTCTCCCAATATTGCCGACTTCGACCACAACGGCTGGGCGGAAGTAAATGTCGGCAACCAGGTCTTTAATGGTCAAACCGGCGCACTGCTCGCCTCCGGCGGCGCCAGCCTCTCGGCAGGCGAACACCCCGCGCGCCGCAACAACGGCTTCTCGTTTAATGCACCCGTAGCCATTGACGCCCTCCCCGACAACTTTTGTCCCGACTGCCAGGGCCTCGAAATTGTTGCCGGCAATCAGGTGCTCTCCGTCAACCTCAATACAGGTGCGGTCAATGTCGTCGTGCAGGCGCCCATCGGCTATTCCGACGGCTTTACCAGCGTTGCCGATATTGATCGCGATGGCGACCTTGACGCGGTTGTACAAGGTCGGCGCTTCGGCTGGAACACCGTTTACTGTTGGGATATTCAAACCTCCACGGTGCTGCGTTCCTTTGCCCTGCTGAACAATTATGGCGAAGGCGCCTCCCGTGTCAATGTCGCCGACCTGAATGGCGACGGCAATCTGGAAGTCAGCTTTGTCAGCTACCCGCGCTTATACGCCCTGCGCAACAACTTCTCTATCATGTGGTTGCGCAATACCAACGATTATTCGGCAGTGACTTCCTCCAGCGTGTTCGATTTTTGTGGCGACGGCTCAGCGGATGTAATTTACCGTGGAGAAACCCACCTTCAGGTGATTGAAGGCGCAACCGGCAACATCAAATGGGAAGATGACTGTATTTCCGCCACCCATATTGAATGCCCGCTCGTTTTGGACGTAGATGCCGACGGGCAAACGGAAATTGTCATTGAATGCGGCTCCGACCCCAACAGCAATGCCCTCGGCACTGTGGTAGCCTATGAAGCCATCGGCCTGCCCGGTATCGCTTCCCGTAAAGTGTGGAATCAGCACGCTTATTTCAATACCAATATCAATGAAGACCTGAGTGTGCCGCAGTACCAGCAAAACCCCAATATTGTGGGCGATACGCTGCGGATGAACACCTTTATGAACCAGTTTTTTAACCCCACTTTCCCAACACCCGATGGCGCACTATCCCTGAACAACATCAGCTGCACGGGGGATTCGCTTCAATTAAGCTTCACCCTTTGTAATCCCGGCGACCAGCTTCTGCCCGCCCTGATGCCCATTTCGGTGTATCGCGGTAACCCGCAGGCCGCCGGTGCGCAATGGATAGCAGCCCGTCCGCTTGGTTTCGATTTGCAGCGCGACAGCTGCCGCAGCTTCAGCTTCCGTATTCCGAGGCTTGCCAACGACTCCCTTTTTGTAGTTTTGAACGATGACAACTCCATCACGACACCTTACAGCCTGACCCAGGATTTCCCCGTCACGGCTTTTGGCGAATGCGATTTTGTCAATAATATGGTCGGGTTTTACTACGATTACAACCCGGCAATTGTAGCGCTCGGCCAGGACACGGCCATCTGCGACAACGGTACCCTTCCCCTCAGCGCCGCGGGCAATCAACTGGTATCCTGGCTTTGGCAAAACGGCAGCACACAGGCAACGTTTACCGCACCGGGAGCAGGGCAATACAGCGTGACGGCCACCGATGTATGTGGCAATACACAAACAGACAATATCACCATCTCCATTGATACCGCTACCATTGTGCGGCTGGGCGCAGATCGGGTTATTTGCCAGGGCGAAACCGTCAACCTCGGCGAAAGCGGCTTTGATTTTTACGGTTGGACGCCCGGCAACGCCGTCGATTGCCAGAGTTGCCCCAGCGTTAAGGCCGGGCCGGGCATTTCCGGCTACGTCGTCCTGCAGGCGGGTTTCAACAATGGCTGTCTGAGCCGCGACTCCGTATTTATTGCCGTCAATGATACCTTCAATATTTTTGTAGATACCACCATTTGTTACGGCCGGCAGGTAGAATGGAATGGTTTGTTTATCAACACCGACGAAGCGGCAACGGTATTGCTCAGTTCGCAATTTGGCTGCGACTCTACCGTCACCATGCGCGTTAAAGGCAGCAGCGTGGGTACTTTTAATGTAACTTTGGACACTTCCGTTTGCGTCAACCGCGTGCTGCCCTACAACGGTTTTGAACTACAACCCAACGACAACAAAGTTTTCCTGCTTACCGCCTCAACAGGCTGCGACTCGACGGTGCTCGTGCGCGTGAGTCCGCGCGATACCTTTGCCACCGCCGAAACCCAAACCCTTTGTGCCGGCCAAACCGCCTTTATTTTCGGAAATCCCGTTACCGTTTCGGGCATTTACAGCAGGACCTTTACCGCCCGCAACGGCTGCGACTCCGTACATACGGTTGCCTTAGACATTTTAGACCCGATTTTAATAGAAATTGACGCCACACCCTCTTGTTTTAATGAAAACACAGGCGTTTTACAGGCAAATGCTACGGGCAATTTCCCGCCGTTTACCTATAATTGGTCGCCTGCACCAGCCAACAGCGGGCCGGAACAAAAAGACCTGCCGCCCGGCGTGTACAGCCTGACGGTCAGCGACGGCAACGATTGCACCCAAACCGCCAATGTGCCCCTGGGCACTTATCCGGCGATTGATTTTACCCTGACAATAGATTCGGTGCGCTGCTACGATCAGAGCAATGGCGCCATTAATATTGCCACCAACGACAGCACTTTGGCCTTCAGCCTGAACGGCCAAACCTTCCAACTGGCCAGAAAATACGAAAACCTGCGCTCCGGGCAGTACATCCTGTACGCTGAAGACGTGTACGGTTGTGAAGACAGTCGGGAGCTTTTTGTGCCACAACCGCCGGAACTATTGCTCACCCTGCCTCAGGATACCGTTATTAACCTGGGAGATTCCATTCCATTTATCGTGCAACACACCGCCTTGGGCACTCTGCGTTATTTGTGGTCGGATACTACCTGGCTGGCTTGTGTAGACTGCGCCGAAAACGGCATAAAGCCCCTGGCAACCCAGCGTTTCAGGTTGCGGGTAGTGGATAATAATGGTTGTTATGCCGACGACGACTGGTACATTGAAGTGCAGCGCAACATTCAGGTGTATGTACCCAATATTTTCAAACCCGGTGCAGGAGACAGCGATCAGAACAGCCGTTGGTCGCCCGGCTTCGGTGTTTCGGTGGAAAAAGTAAACCTCTTGCAGGTGTACGACCGCTGGGGCACCCTGATGCATGAAGTGCGCAATACCGCGCCTGGCGATACTGCGCTGGAGTGGGACGGCCGCCACAGGAGCAAATACGCCGCGCCCGGCGTGTACGTTTGGCGCATGGAAGTAACGCTTGTTGATGGCGCCGTTGAAAAATATTCCGGCACTGTGACGGTGATTCGCTAAGTCGGCGTAACTTCGCGGCAAACAGCAAAGACATGGCGCAAAGTATTCATACTTTCAAAGTGAACGGATTGGACGGTGGCGTGATAGATTTTGCCGACTTTGCAGGAAAAAAGGTACTGATTGTGAACGTTGCCAGCGCATGCGGCTACACCCCACAATATGCACAGCTCCAGGAGTTGTACACACATTTTGGCCATAAACTCGTCGTGGCAGGATTTCCCTGCAATGACTTTGGCGCACAGGAATCGGGCGATGCCGGGGAAATCCGGCAGTTTTGCGCCCTACGCTACGGGGTAACATTTCCCCTGAGCGAAAAAGTGCGCATAAAAGGCGCCGAACCGCATCCGGTGTACGCCTGGTTGACACAAAAAACGCTGAACGGGCATTCCGACAGCAGTGTCAGCTGGAATTTTCAAAAGTACCTCATCAACGAAGCCGGTCAATTACAAGCCGTCTTCCCGCCCTCCTGCGATCCGCTCGACCCCGCCGTGCTTGCTGCCTTAGAGGCCTGATTATGAACATGCACGACATTGTCGGACAATCCCGCGTAAAAGCGTTTTTAGCCCAACTGGCTGAAAACGGACGGGTGCCGCATGCCCTCCTGTTCCTCGGCCCCAGTGGTAGTGGCGCCTTGCCCTTAGCCCTTGCATTTGCCCGGGCGCTGCAATGCGAACAACCCACGCCCTTAGCCTGTGAGCAGTGTAATGCCTGCCGGAAAACAGCCACTTACACCCATCCCGACCTGCATTTCTCCTACCCCACCATTGGCACCAATGCCCTGAGCACCGATTTTGCCAAACAGTGGCGCGAAGCCATCACGGAAAATCCGTGGATGGACGTGAACTCCTGGTTGCAACGCCTTGGCGCCGACAACAAGCAGGGCAATATCAACAAGGAGGAGTGTAATGCCATTATCAAAAAACTCAGTCTGAAAATATTTGAAGGCCGCTACAAGATCCTGCTCATGTGGCTGCCCGAATACCTCGGCAAAGAAGGCAACCGCCTGCTCAAGCTCATCGAGGAGCCGCCGGAAGACACCATTTTCCTGCTGGTTGCTGAAAATGCCGATCAAATTCTGAACACCATTCTCTCCCGCTGCCAGATCATCAAAACCGATCCGCTCAGCGACGAAGAGGTGGCAGAGGCCCTGCAAAGCCGGCTGCACTTGCCGGCAGAACGCGCCCGGCAAATTGCTTTTTTAGCCGGTGGAGACTTCCACCTGGCGCTGGAGGCCGCTGCCGATCACCACGAAAGCGAAGACGCCGCAACGCTCCTGCTCGACTGGCTGCGCAAATGCTGGCGCGGCAAAGGCGACGAGCTGATGCAATGGACCGAGCGTTTTGCCAAATTAGGCCGCGAAAACCAAAAACAATTCCTGCATTACGGCCTGCATTTCCTGCGTGAATTGCTGGCCCTCGTCAGTACCGGCAATGCTCAGTTGCGCCTGCGCCCGGAAGAACTCACAACCGCTCAGAATATGGCTAAAGTGCTTGATTTTGAGAAGATTGTCCAGGTCAGCCAATTGTTCAACGATAATATTTACTACATAGAACGCAACGCAAACCCCAGAATTCTGTTTTTGGATACTTCTATCCGTTTACACCAAATCATGCGATAACCTTTAAACCTTGAACCATATATGGGATGTGTAGGATGCTCCTGTTCAACCGGCAAAGATAGTGTCGGCGGATGCGGCTCCAGCGGCGGATGCGCCAGCGGAGGTTGTAACCGCCATAATACTTACGACTGGCTCACCGCCATCGGTATTCGCGACGCACAACCTTTTGAGGTTGTGGAAGTGACCTTTAAAAACGGTTCGCGCAAGGAATTTTTCAAAAACCCGCCCGTTACCCGTACCACTACGGGCGACTGGGTAGTGGTGGAATCCGGCTCCGGCGGTTTTGATATTGGTAAAATTTCACTTTCCGGCGACCTCGTTCGCCTGCAAATGAAACGCAAACGCGTCAAATCGGAGGCAAAACTCCAAACCCTCGTGCGCAAAGCCCACGAACGCGACCTGGAACGCCTCGACGAATTGCGCCAAAAAGAAAAAGAAGTGATGATCCGCGCCCGCGCCATCGCACGCACGCTCGACCTGAATATGAAGGTCGGCGATGTGGAATTTCAGGGCGATGGCCGTAAATGTACTTTTTACTACACGGCCGACGGCCGGGTGGATTTCCGCGAACTCATTCGCTCTTATGCCCGCGAATTCAAGGTAAAAATTGAAATGCGGCAAATCGGCGCCCGTCAGGAATCGGCGCGCATCGGCGGTATCGGCAACTGCGGCCGCGAACTGTGCTGCTCCACCTGGCTCAGCGAATTTAAAAGCGTCAATACTTCCGCCGCCCGCTACCAGAACTTAGCCATCAACCAAACCAAACTCTCCGGCATGTGCGGCCGCCTCAAATGCTGCCTCAACTATGAGCTGGATACCTACATCGAGGCTTTGGAAGATTTCCCCGACAAGGCGGAAAAATTCAAAACAGAAGCCGGTCTGGCCATTTTGGTCAAAACCGACGTCTTCAAACGCCTCATGTTTTATACCTACATCGACAACCGGGCTAAATTCTACGCCATTCACGTAGATCAGATCTGGGAGGCGCTGGAAATGATTAAAAACGGGAAACTCCCCGCCAGCCTCGACGATATCCTCGCAATGGCTCCCGCTCCGGAAGTCGATGAAGCCGATGAAGCGGAACCCGATTACGACAGCATCAACGATGTGGTACAACTCCCCATCGAAAAGCGCAAAAAGAAAAAGAAGAAAAAACCCGGCAACCGCGACCGCTCTCAAAGCGCAGCCGCAGCCGTGGAAAAATCGGCGCGCGAAGAAGAATCCGGCTTCCGCGGTCGCCCGCAAGGCCGGGATCAACGCGGCGGACAACGCCCCGGTGGCGGCCAGCGTCCGGCCCAACAAGGGCAACAAGGACAAAACCGAAGCGCTGGCAACAACCAACAGCGACCACCATCACCGAAAGGCCCGCGCCCGGAACAACCCCAGACGCCACGCCCCGAAGGCGAAAAGCCACGCCAGCAAGGCCCGCGCCCGGAACAACCCCAGACGCCACGCCCCGAAGGCGAAAAACCGCGCCAGCAAGGACCGCGCCCGGAGCAACCCCAGCGCCCGACTCAACAACAGGGGGCTGGCAACAACAACCAGTACAAGGGGCAGCAACGCCCGCCACAGCCAAACCCCAACCAGCCCAAAGGCCCGCAACAGCCGCCCAAACCACCGCAGCAAGGCAGTGGCGGCGAGCAAAAAAACATGGCCAACAACAACAAAAATCGCGACAAGTGGCGTCAGAAAAACAAGCCGCCCCGCGATGAAAACAACAACAACGACAAAGCATAATATCAACGCTCCTGTAATATGAAATACGACGTTACCGTAATCGGTTCCGGTCCCGGCGGTTATGTAGCCGCCATTCGCTGCGCCCAGCTGGGCCTGCGCACCGCCATTGTTGAGCGCTACCCCGTCATGGGCGGCACCTGCCTCAATGTGGGCTGCATCCCCTCCAAGGCTCTGCTCGACTCCTCCGAGCATTTCCACATGGCCACGCACAAGTTCAAAACCCACGGCATCGAAATCAATACGCCGCAGGTGAACATGCAGCAAATGATTCAGCGCAAAAACGAAGTAGTGCAGGACAATAACAAGGGCGTTGAATTCCTGATGAAGAAAAACAAGATCGATGTCTTCTTCGGTCACGGCGCTTTTGTCAGCAAAAACAAGATAAAAGTTACGCCCCAAAACGGAGAGGGCGTAGAGGTGGAATCCGAAAAATTCATCATCGCTACCGGCTCCAAACCCATCGTGCCGGCCAGCTTCAACTACGATAAAAAACGCGTCATCACCAGCACCGAAGCGCTCAACATTACCGATGTGCCCAAGAGTATGCTCATCATCGGTGGCGGCGTGATCGGCCTCGAATTGGGCAGCGTGTATGCGCGCCTTGGCACGGAAATTCACGTAGTGGAGTACCTCGATCGCATCATTCCTACCATGGACAGCGATTGCAGCCGCGAACTCACCAAAAGCCTCAAAGGACTGGGCATGCAATTCCACATGCGCCACGCCGTAACGGAGGTCAAGCCCGGTAAAAAATCAGTTAAAGTGACGGCACAAAGCCGCGACGACGAGTCCAAGACCCTGAATTGGGAAGTAGACTACTGCCTCGTGGCCATCGGTCGCCGCCCATATACCGACAACCTCGGTCTGGAAAACATCGGCATCAGCACCGATGAAAAAGGCCGTATTCCGGTCAATGCTCATTTGGAAACTGCCGTGCCCGGCATTTACGCCATCGGCGACGTTATTCAGGGCGCCATGCTGGCCCATAAAGCTGAAGAAGAAGGCGTTTTTGTTGCCGAAACTATCTCCGGGCAGCATCCGCACATCAATTACCTGCTCATTCCCGGCGTAGTATACACTTGGCCCGAAGTGGCCGGCGTTGGCTACACCGAAGAGCAACTCAAGGAAAAAGGTATTCCGTACAAGCCCGGCAAATTCCCCTTCCGCGCCCTCGGTCGCGCCCGCGCGAGCATGGACCTCGACGGTATGGTGAAAGTACTGGCCCACAAGGAAACCGATGAAATTCTGGGGGTACATATCGTTGGCGCCCGCGCCGCCGACATGATCGCCGAGGCCGTAGCCCTCATGGAGTTCCGCGCTTCTGCCGAAGATGCCGCACGAATGAGCCACGCCCACCCCACCTACACCGAAGCATTCAAAGAGGCTGCGCTCGCCGCCACGGCAGCAAGACCAATTCATATTTAATTATGAATGATAAATGATGAATGATGAATTTAATTCATCATTCATCATTTATCATTCATCATTCTCAAACCCATGTTTGCATATTTAAAAGGAGAAATTGCCTACCGCAGTCCGGCGTATGTCGTGGTGGATGTGAATGGCGTGGGCTACCACGTCAACATTCCGGTCAGTACATATTCGGCGCTGGAAGGCAAGGAAAAAGCTACCCTGTACACCCACCTGATTGTACGGGAGGATGCGCATACCCTGTATGGATTTGCAACACAGACTGAACGCACGCTATTTATTCAGCTGATCGGTGTGACGGGCGTGGGGGCCACAACGGCCCAGTTGATTTTATCGTCGATGAGTGTGGATGAGGTACGCGCGGCCATTTTGGGCGAGCAGGCCCATGTGCTGCAACGTGTAAAAGGCATCGGCGCCAAAACCGCCAAACAAATCATCCTCGATTTAAAAGCAAAACTGACCAAAGAAGCGCCCGATTCACCGGTGCTGCTGCCGGCCCTCGACAACAGCGCCCGCGAAGAAGCCCTTAACGCACTTCTTACCTTGGGCTTCAACCGCATTGCGGTTCAAAAAGCCCTTAATGCCGTACAAAAAGACAATCCAGGCAGCACGAAAGTGGAAGACCTGGTCAAGCTGGCGCTGAAGGCGCTGGCGGTGTAGGGAATGCGGAATGCGGAATGCGGAATGCGGAATGCGGAATGCGGAAAAAGATTATTTTGCGCAGCAAAATCCAAAATTAAACACTAAAGATTCAGCATTCATTCCGCATTCCGCACTCCGCACTCCGCATTTACAAAATTGGAATACTAATTGTAATTAACAGGCAACCCAAGCCCTTTCTCTCGCGTCATTACCCTGCTTAAAGGATTCCCTTGAGGCAAAATTGCCACTACCTGCTTTTGAGAAATATGACAAAGAAGCGCATCCTTCTTTCGGCGTTCGCATTCGGCGCCCTGCTCACCTTGTTCGCTTTTACCAATCCGAACCAGCTGGAGCACACCGCGTTTAACGCCTTTTTTATCGAAAATTTCATCGAGCCTTTTGGCGGCGGTGGCTTTGTTGTGGATACCGTGCCGCCTTATGAAGAGCGCTACGATGACTTCATGACCAAGCCCAACCCCAACCCGGTCGACTTGAAAGACCCCAAGGCGGTGGAACAAAAAGTGGAGTATGATCCGGAATCGGGACTTTACATCATTTCCGAAAAAATCGGGGAAGAATATTACCGCGCCCCAACCTACATGACCTTTGAGGAATACCTCAAATGGAAGGAAAAAAAGCAGCGCGACGATTATTTCGACCGCCTGCAAGGTGTAAGCGACGGCAGCAAAAAAAATGTTGGCGCCGACCCCATCGCCAAATTTGACGTCAAACCCTCGCTTGTGGAGCGCCTTTTTGGCAGCACCAACGTCGACATCAAACCGCAGGGTAACATCAACCTCACATTCGGGTACAATTACCAGAAAATTGAAAACCCGGTGCTCACACTGCGCCAGCAACGCAATGGTATCTTCGACTTCGACATGGATATCAACATGAGCGCGCAGGGTAAAATCGGGGAAAAACTCAACCTGAATTTCAACTATAATACCCAGGCAACCTTCGATTTTGATAACCAGATGAAGCTGGCCTACGACCCCAAAAGCTTCTCGGAAGACGAAATTGTTCAGAATATCGAAGCCGGTAACGTTTCGCTGCCCCTGCGCTCCAACCTCATCAAGGGCGTTCAAAACCTCTTCGGGGTAAAAACCGAACTCAAATTCGGCCACCTGCGCGCTACCCTGCTCGCAGCCCAACAGCGCTCCCGTCAGCAACAACTGACCCTGCAAGGCGGCTCGCAAATCCAGCGCATCCGCAAACCCATCGACGAATACGACGAAAACCGCCACTTCCTCATCAGCCACTGGCACCGCCGCGAGTTCGAACCCGCAATGAGCTGCCTGCCCGTGCCCCAGTCGCTGTTTAACATTACCAAAATCCAGGTTTGGCTGACCACCCGCGGCAATATCGGCTTCGGCGGTGGCCAGGCTGGCGGCAATACGCAAACCGGTACCCGAAATATCGTAGCCATCGCCGACCTCGGCGAACCGGTTCCCTACCGAAATGAATTTCAGCTGCCTTTTATTCCCGGAGACCGCCAGGACATTAAAGGCAACGGCCTCCCTTCCAACCTCAACAACGACATTTATCCGCAGTTACAGCAAATTTTCCGCACCGACTCCAGCGCGCGCAACAACGACCGCATCGTGAGTGTACTGCGCAGTGAGTTGGGCCTGAACCTGATTTCAGATTTTGAAAAAGTACAGGCTTACCAACTTTCACCTTCCGAATTTACCTTCCACGAGCAACTGGGCTTTATCAGCATCAACGTGAATGTGCAGCCCGATCAGGTAGTGGGCGTGGCATTGGAATACACCTACAATGGTATTCCTTTTAAAATTGGGGAATTTGCAGAAGAAGTGGTCAATAACAAACAAGACCAAAGTACAGACCCCAACAACCCTGTTGACACCAGCACCGTTGTGAATCAGAACGTTGTGGTGGTAAAAATGCTCAAAAGTACCACCGCCAACGTCAAGCTCCCGATCTGGGACCTGATGATGAAAAACGTGTACTCCGTGGGCGCCGCCAACGTGGATCCGCAGAATTTCCGCTTTGATGTCGTGTACGAAGATCCGGGTAAAGGCCAAAAGCGCTTCCTGACCGGCGACCTGATTCCCGATCAGCTCGAAGCACGCCCCTTGCTGCAACTCTTCAACCTCGACAACCTCAATATCCAGGGCGACCCGGGCGCGGATGGTATTTTTGACTTCGTGCCGGGCCTGACCGTTAACCTCCGCTCCGGCCGTGTGATGTTCCCCGTATTGGAACCTTTTGGTAAATTCCTGTACGACAAGATCAAACTTGCCGATCCGAATGCCGATACGGCAACCCTTAATAAAAAACTCATTTACAATCAATTATACGACTCGACGCTGTTCCGCGCCCGGGAATTTCAGGAACTGAACCGCTTTACCCTGATCGGGGAATACAAATCGGCCAACAGCTCGGAAATTTCACTCGGCACCTTTAACCTGCCGCGCAACTCCGTGCGGGTAACCGCTGGCGGCCGACTCCTGCAGGAAGGGGTGGATTACCGTATTGATTACGGCATTGGTAAAATTACCATCCTGAACGACCAGTATATTCAGGCCGGACAAAGCATCAATGTCTCTTTTGAAGACAATACCCTCTTTGGTTTCCAGAACCGCTCCATGTTGGGCGGGCGTTTGGATTATGAGTTCAGCAAAGACCTCAATGTGGGGGTAACGGCCTTGAACTTGTTTGAGCGCCCGCTGACACAAAAGGTGAACTTTGGCGACGACCCGATCAATAACTGGGTTTTCGGCGCCGACCTCAACCTCACCAAGGATGCGCCCTGGATGACCAAATTCCTTGATAAGTTACCGCTGATTTCCACCAAAGAGCCATCCTCCATTTCGGCACAGGCCGAGGTGGCCTTGCTGGAGCCGGGTTATGCCCGCGTCATTAATCAGGGTATCGACAAGGGCGGTGTGGTATATATCGACGACTTTGAAGGCTCCACCAATGGTTACCGCTTAGATGTACCCTTTAACCGATGGATCATTTCCTCCGTACCGCAGGGCGATAGCCTGTTTCCGGAGTCGAATGCCATTGATCCGGGGCTGGCACTGGGCGCCAACCGCAGCCGCCTCGCCTGGTATATCGCCGAGCCGGCCGCACGCGGCAGCAACGACGGCAACAACCCCTATACCCTGCAATTCAACCGCCAGGAAATTTTCCCCAACCGGCAGTTTGCGCCCAATGAGCGTTTCGACCTGCCTTCTTTCGATATTACCATTTTCCCGCGCGAACGCGGTCCTTACAATTTCGAGTTGCCCGACGGCTACCCCGGTTTCAGCCGCGGTATGACCACTGCCGGGGAACTCGTGGAGCCACGCACCCGCTGGGCAGGTGTTATGCAGGGCCTGAATACCATCGATTTTGAATTGAACAACATCGAATTCGTAGAATTCTGGATGTTGAACCCCTATATGGACACCGGCCAGTTCCCCGTTTCCGAATCCGGCGAAATGTACATCGACCTCGGCAACGTTTCGGAGGACATCCTGCGCGACTCCAAGCAATTCTTTGAAAATGCCCTGCCCACCGGCACCACCAATGTTGCTACTGTCAACACCCGCTGGGGCCGTGTTCCGGCCATTCAACCCCTCATCAACGCCTTTGAAAACGATCCGGCCCGCCGCGCCGAACAAGACCTCGGTCTGGATGGTCTCAGCGATGAAGGCGAACGGGAGCTGTTCAAAGACTGGTTGGCTGCCATCATGGCTTCCGGCCTCAGCCCGAATGCCAAAACACAATTTGAAAGCGACCCCTCGGCCGATGATTATGTGCACTTTGGCGACAACCGCTACGGCAGGCCAATAGATAACCAGACCGACCTCATCAACCGCTACCGCTACTTCAACAACCAGCAGGGCAATACGCCGATTAATACCAACGGACAAAACAACACTTTCCTCAACGACGTGGCCACCAACATCCCCGATATGGAGGATTTGAACCGCGACAATACCCTCAACGAAAGTGAATCCTATTTCCGTTATCGTATTCCGTTGAAGAAAAACGCTGCCAATGAACTTGACCTGACGGATACCCTTATGCAGCAAATTGTAACGGAGACCGTTATCGTGCCGCGTGAAATCAACGGCGTTGCAACCGACATCAAATGGTATCGTTTTAAAGTACCGCTCGACTGGGTAAAACGCCAGAGTGTGGGCGGCATTCAGGATTTCCGCTCCATTCGTTTTATGCGTATGCTTTGGCGTGGATTTTCCGAACAGACTACTTTCCGTTTTGCCACCCTTGAGCTGGGCCGCAACCAATGGCGCCGTTATCAACAGCCGCTGCCGGATCAGAATTACCCCTTTGGCACTTGCGATGTAGAATTCGACCGCAATGTACCTTTTGATGTCAATGCGGTCAATATTGAAGAAAATGCCAGCCGCCAGCCTTTCAACTATACCATTCCATATGGTATCAGCCGTGAAAACTCGGTAGGCGCTTTCCCTGATATTTTGCAAAACGAACAGGCACTTTCCATGAACGTTTGCGACCTGGCGCCTTGTGATGCCCGCGCGGTATTCCGTACCTTGGGTATGGATCTGCGCCAGTTTGAGCGTATCAAAATGTTTGTACACGCAGAAGATCGTAAGGTTCTGAATGGGTCAACTGACTCTTCACCTCTGGATTCAACCGGAATGGTGGTATTTATGCGTATTGGTTCTGACTTTGTGAGCAACTACTACGAATATGAAATCCCGCTGCACCCCTCCAATCCGGCGAATTTGAACGGCAATCCTGACAGCAGGGAGTACAAAGAGGAAGTATGGCGTCCGGAAAACATTTTCGACTTCCCACTGGAGCTTTGTACGGAAGTAAAAACCAAGCGCAATCAGTCGGGGCTGAGTATTGAGGCGGAATATGAAATCCCTGACCCGGCCAACCAGCGTAACAAAATAAAAATTGCCGGAAATCCAAATCTGGGAATTGCTAAAGGCGTAATGGTCGGCGTTAGAAATATTTCAGAAGAAAAGCTTTATTGCACCGAAGTGTGGCTCAATGAGTTGCGCCTGACTGGCTTCAACGACGAAGGCGGCTGGGCTGGCCAGGCGCGTGTGGATATGAAACTTGCCGACATCGGTAATGTATCGGCAGCGGTCAACTATTCGAGTATCAACTACGGCGGCATCGATCAAAAAGTATTGCAGCGCCAGCGCGAGGAGGTCATTCAGTTAGATGTGTCTACCAGCCTGGAATTGAGCAAGTTATTGCCGGAAAAATCCGGTGTGCGCCTGCCCTTCTACACCAGTTACTCCAAGACCATCCGCAATCCGGAATTTGACCCATACGATCTGGACATCAAGCTGAAAGACAAAATCCGCAACGAATCTGATCCGATCAAGCGCGATGAAATTCGCACATTGGCGCAGGACGTAACCGAGGCGCGCGCCTTCAACTTTACGAACGTGCGTATTGACCGCCGGGGCAAGAAAAAACCGATGCCCTGGAGCCTTGGCAATTTCAGCTTCACGTATGCCCAGAACAAAGCGGTTCGTCGCACGCCCTTTATAGCAAACGATGAGCTGAACCAATATAAAGGTGCTATTGATTACCAATATGCTCCTAATTTCAAGCCGATTGAGCCGTTCAAGAAGTCGAAAATTAATGAGAAATATTTCAAGTTCATTAAAGAACTGAACCTTAGTCCGATCCCGAATGCTTTTGGTTTCAGTACCAATATGGAGCGTATTTCCGGCATAACGACTTATCGTTTTGCCGGCGAAGACCCGCTTCTGAATACCTACTGGAACCGACGCCTTACCTGGGACCGCAACTATACCCTCGACTGGGGTCTGATGAAAAACCTGCGCATCAACTTCGACGCCAATGCCCGTTCTATCGTCGACGAACCGCTGGAGTTCGACAATGCCGGCAACCGCGTTACGACCGAACAACGCCGCGATTCTATCTGGAACAATATCGGTCGCCTCGGTCGCCCGAAAAACTACGCGCAGAATGTGGGCATCAACTATACCCTGCCGACCAAGCAGTTTCCGCTGCTCGACTTTATGAACATCAAGGCCACGTACAATGGCGGTTACAACTGGACGGCGCAGTCGCTCAAACTCCAGAATCTTGATGCCGGCCAGTATCAGGAGGTGAACAACTCCCGCAACCTGGGCCACACCATTCAGAACAACAGCACGCGGCAAATCAACGGGGATTTCAACTTTGAAACCCTGTACAACAAGAGTAAATACCTTGCTAAAATCAATAAACCCGGTAAAAAAGTAGGTCCGGGCAGTAAACTTCCCGGCGGCCCCGGTGCCCCCGGCGAACGCGATGCCGGCCCCGGCGGTGCTGCGGGCAAACCCGGTGGCTTGGGCGACCTGAAATCCGGTGGTGGCCGCGATCGCAATGCAGGTCGCGACAGCAAAAACGATCCTTCCAAACCGGCAGATCCTTCCAAACCCGGCGACCCGGCAGCGGGTGGCGGTCGGGCCGGTGCTCCGGGCGGCGCACCAGGCGCCGTTGGCAGTACCGACGACAAAGGCAAGGATGGAAAAGATGGCAAAGACGACAAAGACAAGGCCAAAAGCAAGGACAAGAAAAAAGACCGCCAGCCCTCCATGGCCGAGCGCATCGCCCTGCGTCCGCTCATGTTGGTGCGCCGTGCACGTATGAACTATAGCGAAAACCTCAGCACTGTGGTGCCCGGTTTCACCCCAGAACCCAAACTTATGGGCCTGAGCGAAGGTTTTGCCGCGCCCGGCTGGGGCTTCGTGGTGGGTATGCAACCCGGCTCCGAATGGCTCGACGAGGCAGCATCCAAAGGCTGGGTGACCTATCGTCCGGAACTGAACCAACAGGTGATGCGCAACTACTCGCAGACCCTCGATGCCAGTGTAACCCTTGAGCCCTTCAATGACTTCCGGGTGGAACTTACGGCCAAGCGCCAGTATACCCGAAACAGTACCGAGTTGTTCAAGGATCAGAACTTCAACCTCGACCCGACGCAGCAGCAGTTTGAGCACCGTGCGCAGCGCGATTTTGGTAGTTTTACCACTACTTTCTTCTCGCTGAACACCTTGTACAAGAGCAATACCACCTATCTGAATCAACTGTTCGGCACCTTTGAAAACTACCGCGTGGCCATTTCTAACCGCCTCGGCGTGGAAGCCGGAAATACAGCGCCGCACACCACCGATGAGGGCTACGTATACGGTTATGGCCGCATTCAGCAGCAGGTATTGTTGCCGGCTTTCCTTGCTGCCTACACTGATAAAGACCCGAACAAGGTGGATTTGAACGTGTTTAACACCCGTCCGGCCATCAACTGGAAGTTGAATTATAATGGTTTGTCGAAACTCGGCAACCTCAAAAACATTTTCTCTTCCGTTCAGATTACCCACGGATACAGCAACACCCTCACAGTCAGCTCTTTCAATACCGATATCTTCTACAACGCCAATCAGCCGACCCAGGTGGATGAGCTGAGCTACAACTACTTCTCACGTTTTGAAATTCCGCAGGTGATGATCAACGAGCAATTCCAGCCGCTGCTGGGTATTGACATGAAGTTGAAAAATGACATGACGATGCGTATTGATTTCAAAAAATCGCGGCAGTTGGCCATGTCGTTCATTGATTACAACCTCAATGAAACGCGCACCAATGCGTATACCGTCGGTTTTGGTTATCGCCTGAAGAATGTGAACATTCCTTTCCTGACTGGCAAAAAAGCAGGTAAGGCAGGCAGCAAAAGCAAGCGCACCCCGTCGAAGAAGAAGAAAGCACCGACAACGCCTGGTACGACGCCCGGCGCACCCGGCGCTACCACACCGACCAGCAACGACCTGAATATCAAATTTGATTTTGATTTGCGCGACGATGTCACGATCACGCACCGGATGGACCTCCCGGAAGACGCCATCCCGACCCGTGGCGCCCGCACGATCAGCATCAACCCGCAGGCCGATTATGTGATCAACCGCCGCCTGACGTTGCGTTTGTTCGCCAACTACAATAAAACAGTGCCGAAAACCTCGCAATCTTTCCCGATTACGACCCTGCAAACAGGTGTTACGGTGCAGTTTAAGTTGAATTAACGGGGGTTAAAACCCTTGAGGTTGTATCCAAAGCGATTGAAGCGTCGAAACGTTTCGACGCTTCAATCGCTTTGGACATAGCCTCAGCCATATATTTCAAGACAGTCCAGTGTGTTATCAGCTAGAAAGTTGAGAATATCCTGATGATTTCGGATAAGAACATTTGTAAGCGTTGCAGTGCTGCAATTTCCAGTTTTGATCCAGATAATTTTAGGCGGAATGCCATGTTCAAGCTGCAATAAATTAAAATCCTGATCTTGAGAAACTATCGCATCAATATTATTTAGCCGTGCAAACATGAATATTTTAGAATCTGATACATCTGTAAGGTTAAGTGTTTTTACATGTACAGCTCCGGGAAACAGGTGCACTATTCGAGCAATGATGCGCGAAGAAATATTTTGATCAAATAGTAGTTGCATCATCAGGATAATGAGACCGAAGTTCGCTGATTTCTTTGCGCAGTAAATTCCAAAGCAACCAACAAATCTTCTTTGGTTAATTCAGGATAATCTTCCAGAATTTCCTCGAAACTCATATCTGAGGCTAACCATCGAAGAATGTCCTCCACCGTAATCCGCATGTTGCGAATACAGGGCTTTCCGCTGCGTTTACCACTTTCTATCGTGATGATGTTTTTATAAATATTCATATCTCCGAGATTTCTTGCAAATATAATCCCTTTTTCCGCAATTGTCCGCTTTTTGCTTCGCCAAAGCTTCGTACCTTTGCGCCCCTATGATTTCGCTCAGTAACATTTACGTTCAATACGGCAATCGCATCCTGCTGGATAGCGTCAATTTCGTCGCCAAGCCCGGCGAACGCATCGGTTTGGTTGGTCGCAACGGCGCCGGCAAATCCACCCTACTTAAAATCATCGCCGGGGAAATGCAACCCCACGAAGGCAACGTCGTCACGCCAAGCCAGTTTACCGTTGGCTACCTGCACCAGGACATGTTCCTGCCCAAGGGGCAAACCGTCATTGCCGAAACCATGAGCGCTTTTAAAGAAGTACTCGAAGTAGAAGCGCAGCTCCATCATGTGCAGGAAGAACTCGCCGTTCGGGAAGATTACGAAAGCGATGCTTACGCCAAACTGATTGAAGACCTCGGCGAACTCACCGAACGCCTGCACCACCTCGGCAGTGCCACTACCCGCGCCGATGCCGAACGGGTGTTGCATGGCTTGGGCTTTGAGCCGCGGGATATGGAACGCCTCACCGACGAATTTTCCGGCGGCTGGCAAATGCGCATCGAATTAGCCAAAATCATCCTGCGCCAGCCCGATCTCATCCTCCTTGATGAGCCGACGAACCACCTCGATATCGAATCCATCCTCTGGCTTGAAGACTGGCTCAACCGCTACCCCGGCATGGCCATCATCATCAGCCACGACCGCCGTTTTCTGGATAACGTGACCAACCGCACGGCGGAAGTCATGCTCGGAAAAATACATGATTACAAAGCCGCTTATTCCAAATACGTCGAGCTGAGCCAGGAACGCCGCGAACAAATGCAGGCAGCCTTCGAAAATCAGCAGCGCGTCATTGCCGACCGCGAACGCACCATCACGCGTTTTATGGCCAAAGCCAGCAAAACGAAAATGGCGCAGTCAATGCAAAAACAACTCGACAAAATGGATCGGATCGAGATCGATGAAACCGATACCTCGGTGATGAACCTGCGCTTCCCCGATGCACCCCGCTCCGGCGAAGTGGTGGCGCAAGCCGAAAATGTAAGCAAAAGCTACGGCAGCCTGAAAGTGATTAATAATGCCGATTTTCAACTCTTGCGCGGCGAACGCGTGGCTTTTGTCGGCCAGAACGGACAAGGAAAAACCACACTCGCCAAAATTCTGATTGGCCACGAACAGGCTACCTCCGGTAAAACCTCGCTCGGACACAACGTCAGCATAGGCTATTACGCCCAAAACCAGGCAGAGAACCTTGATCCCAAGATCACGCTGCTGCAAACCATGGAAAAACACTCGCCCGAAGAAATGCGCACCAAGCTGCGCGCTATCCTCGGCGCTTTCCTTTTCAGCGGCGAAGATGTGGACAAAAAAGTGAGCGCCCTATCCGGCGGCGAACGCGCCCGCCTGGCCCTCGCCTGTATGCTGCTGCGCCCCTTCAACCTGCTGCTGCTCGATGAGCCGACCAACCACCTTGACATGATCTCCAAAGACATGCTCAAGCAAGCCCTGATGGACTATAACGGCACCCTGCTGGTGGTAAGCCACGACCGCGAATTCCTCGCTGATCTTACCCAGCGCACCATCGAATTCCGCGATCACCGCCTGATTGAACACCTCGGCGACGTGA
This sequence comes from Chitinophagales bacterium, assembly GCA_017303875.1. Lineage (GTDB taxonomy): Bacteria > Bacteroidota > Bacteroidia > Chitinophagales > Saprospiraceae > M3007. The sequence goes on from JAFLBP010000019.1 coordinate 68,061, forward strand.
ATTACTTCCTCGAACGCCGTAAACTCGACAATATGCGAGCGGTGGAAATGCGCAGTGCTTCCACCGGTCATGCCGCCAACGACGAGCGCGGTAAAGGCGGTTCTGCCCTCAGCGCCGACGATAAAAAACAAATCCAGCGCACCGTACAACGCACCGAAAAACGCATCAGCGAACTGGAAGCCGAAATCATTACTATCGAAGGACAAATGGCAACAAGCGATTTCTACGAAAAACCGGAATCGCAAAAAGTCATGCAACAGTATGCCTCCCTCAAATCAGAGTTGGACACGGTGTACCGGGAATGGGAAAATGCCCTTGAATCTTTAGGTTAACTAATCATCTCCAACAGCCATTCCTTTTCGGATAGTGGAGTGGTTTGTTCGATCAAATCGCGGAGCGCGGGAATTTCACCGCGGCGGGCCTGCATGAGTTTGCGGGTCAGGCGAATGATGTTTCGGAAATTATCGAGGTGATACCCTATGACTTTTTGTCGGCGCAAGAAACTTTGCATGGATTGGAGGTGGGCATCAAGGGCGTCGAATTCGTTGGTTTCATAATATATTTTTAATACTAAAGTCTTGGCAATCAGGTTATTGATCAAGTCTTTGTAGTCGGCTTCCTGCAAATGCAGGAGCGCGCCGCCGTAGTCCTTGCGCGCATACGCGACGCGGGCGAGGTTGAGCTGATGATTGGCCGTTCGGAACTTATTTTCCAGGCGTGCGGCATAGGTTTCCACAAAAGTTTCGGCCCAGGCGCCCTCTCCTACTTTCAGAGCGATGGCCACAATATTGTTGTAGGCAAAAGGCGAGAGGCAGCCGTTTTCGAGTAGCAGGTCGGCGCGTAGCGCCGAGCGATACAGGTCGAGCGCCTCGCGGTAATAGGCATTTTGTTGGCGATTGATTTTTTTAACACAATAATTGATGGCCAGCAAGTGCAGGTCGCGCTGCATATCCGACGGCAACACGGTGGCCTCCTCCAGGAGGCGGGTTTTAAACAGCTCAAACGGTTTTTCATTTTCAGGCGCTTTCAAAAACAGGTAGCAGTAATAATACAAGGCGATGGCCGGCAATTCGAGCAATTCGGGGTTTTCCTCCACATGGTTTAGTACGTTTTCCAGCATCCCGGTCCTGTACTCGGTTTTATACATGGTTTGATGCGTGAGGATAAAACAAGCCTGGCGCAGTTTTCGGGTCAGAAAGGCCAGGTCGGTCGCATCGAGCAGCGCTTGCAGGTTAAAAGATTCGGTGCGTTGTCCGCTGCTTTGAAACTGATAGTGCTCGTACTCCAGCGCCGCCAGGGTTTCGTAGTACTCGCTGTGGCGGTAAGGGCCATTGTCGAGTTGCCGGCGGCCTTCGCGCAGGGTACGCTGAAAATGTTTGTCGAGACCCCGTTTGCGGTAAGCCGCGGCGAGCAGCACTTTGTCGGCGGCGGCCATTTCTGCGCGTTCGCCATAGATGAGAAACTGCTCCAATTGTTCCAGCAATTCACTCATTAGCAGGCGCAGCGCAGTGATGTCGGCGAGTTTTAATTGCCGAATCAGGGCCTCTTGTTCAGGCGCAGTTTTGTCTTGCCTGCACTGCTTCAGTACCTCCAGCAAATCGTTCAGGGCCTTTTTACGGCAGAAAAAAGGAGATTGCAGCCATTGCCCAAAGTGTTTTTGTTCGAGCGGACTGAGCGAAAGGTAGGTTTGCCAGAGTATTGAATTTTTCAAAATTCTATTTTTTATTTTGCAAATATATGATTTTCAATTTTTTAAGTAAATTAAATTTCTAAAAAAATCTACTTTTTAAAAAAAATGTATTTGAAAAACAAGTGAGGTCGCCTGACTTTTGTACCATCGAACTGCGTAATAAAGGAAGTTGCAACACGACACATTACGCAAACAAACATTTCGCAACAACTAAAACTTACAATACCATGAAGAGGAGACTGCTTTTCCTGCTTTTATTCATCGCCGGCCTGAGCCACTACGCTACGGCCCAATGTACCGGCAACGCCGGTACGGTAACTAACCCCAGCGAGCGGATTGACTGTCCGCAAAACGGTTTTACCGTCCTGAACCAGGGCGCCCAATTAGACGCCGACGACATCAAGCGTTTTGTGCTGCACACCGGCACCGCATCTTCCGTCGGCACAGTGGTACTTTCCACTGCCAACGGCAACCTGTCTTACAATGCGGCCACCATGAGCTACAACGTGACCTATCAGGTGGCTGTATTGGTTGGCAACGACAACGGCAACGGCCAGGTAGACCTGAACGACCCCTGTCTTTCCATCGCACCCGGCGGAAGTGTAACGTACTCCCAACCGCCCACGGTTGAGATCAGTGCCTCCGGGCCTTTTACCTGCGGGCAACTGCCGGTTACGCTGACCGCTAACGTCACGCCTGTCGGCCCAACTTACGCCTATCAATGGCTCGGAGCAGGTGCAATTTCACTGACGCAAGATTTAGAAATTACCCAGCCCGGGACTTATGCGGTTTTTGTATCAGATGCCACAACAGGCTGCTTTGGGGCCGACACCCTTGTTGTTAACGGGGATAATACAATTCCGACAGCTCAAATTACCGTCAGCAATGCCGTTTGCAATGAGGCTGTTTTTACGGTAAACACCAACAACCCGTCTAATACTTTCTTGTGGAGCAATGGCTTGAGCAACGCTGCAATTAATGTAGATGTTACGGCAAATTACTGCGTTACGGTGACCAGTCCGCAGGGCTGCACTGCTACCGCCTGCCGCAATTTCAATGCCGGCACACCGGTGAATGCCACCATCTTACGATTGGGCAACGGCAATATTTGCACTGACTCACTTTCCCTGTCGGCCGTGGGCAGCGGCGGCATTACGCCTTATACTTACCTGTGGAATACGGGCGAAACCTTTAAAAACCTGTTTAACATCCAGGAATCCGGGCAATACATCGTCACCATCACGGCAGTCAACGGCTGTACAGCTGTCGCCAGCACTTTTGTGGAACAGGATGCTGACGACTGCGGCAACTTCGACGGCCGGGTATACGCCGACCTCAACAACAACTGCACCTTTGATGCCGGCGATGTAGACCTGAGCCTGATTCCGCTGCGCCTGCAAGGCCCCGGCGGCGTAGAGATCATCAGCTCCGGCACCTACACCACACCGCTGCCCGCCGGCGTGTACACCGTCACGCCGGTACTGACGCCCGGCAGCCCCTGGACGCCTTGCCAGGCATCCTATACGGTAACAGTGCCGGTAGGCGCTACCGCCGCTACGGTGGAAGTTGGCCTGCAAAGTTCGATGCCCTGCCCGGTGATGGAAGTGAATGTGCATGTGCCTTTCCTGCGCCGTTGTTTCCTGAATACTTTCAGCGTCCGCTATTGCAACCTCGGCAGCGGCACGGCTACCAACGCTTACGTGGATATTACCTTAGAGCCGGGACTGACCTTCTACGAAGCTTCTATTCCATACACGGATCTGGGTAATGGTCAGTATCGTTTTCAGGTAGGCGATGTAGCAATTGAGCAATGCGGCAATTTCTGGTTCAAGGCCAAAGCCGATTGTAATGCGGTGCTGGGCCAGACCTTCTGTGCCGAAGCTACGGTATACCCGAATGAGCCTTGCGGTCAGGCCCTCAACTGGTCGGGCGCCAGTGTAAAACTCAGCGCGGAATGTACTGGCAATGAAGTGGTGTTCCGCGCCAAAAATGTCGGCAATTCCGATATGAGCAGCGGCCTGGAATATGTGATCATTGAAGATGCCGTCATGCTGGCCATGCCGCCCGGCACACCGCTGCTGCAAAACGAAGAACGCATTTTATTCTCGGCGCCTGCCAACGGCGCGACCTGGCGCTTAGAGGCCATTCAGGAGCCTAACCATCCGGGGCAGTCCATGCCCTCCGTCAGTGTGGAAGGCTGTACCAACGGCCAGAACTTCAGCGTGGGCTACCGCGGTCAGTTTGAAACCGACGATGCCGACCCCTGGGTTGATTTTGAATGCAAACCCATTATTGGCTCTTACGACCCGAACGACAAGCGCGGTTTCCCGCTGGGTTATGGCGCGGCACATTACATCCGCCCGGGGGTAGATCTGGAGTACACCATCCGCTTCCAGAATACCGGTACCGATACAGCCTTCTTAGTGGTCATTCGCGACACCCTGTCGAAGTGGCTCGACCCTGCAAGTGTTCGCCCCGGCGCCAGCAGCCATCCGTACCGTTTCAGCTACTACGGGGAAGGGCATTTGAAATTTGAATTTAATCCGATTGCCTTACCTGACAGCTTTGCCAATGTGCTTGGTTCTCAGGGCTTTGTGAGCTTCCGTGTGTCACAACGCGCCGGGGTTCCGCTGGAGACTGACATCCTGAACACTGCCGCTATTTACTTCGACGCCAATGCGCCGGTAATTACCAATACGACCGTACATCGGGTAGGCGAAAACTTTGTGACGGTGAGCAGTTGGTCGCCTGTGCTGCCGCAATTGGGCTTGCAGGTAATGCCAAACCCGGCTACCGACTACGCGCTCATTCAATTGGAGCAGCAGCCTTCCGACTCTTGGCAGGTGGAAGTAATCGGCCTGGATGGCCAGGTGCTGCGCCGTGTGCAATGCAGTGGCAACAACTGGCGCTTAGAGCGCCATGACCTGCCCGCCGGTATGTATTTGCTGCGCATTGGCGACGGCAAACAACTTTGGGGCACTGCTAAAATGATGTTGAAATAAAGGTTCGGAGGTTCAGGGTTTGGAGGTTCGGAGGTTTGGGGTTTGGAGGTTCGGAGGTTCGGAGGTTCAGCGTTAGCCTGAGTTTTATTCGGGTCTCTGCCGGTAAATAAGGAACCCTGAACCTCCAAACCCCAAACCTCCGAACCTCCAAACCCTGAACCCCGAACCTTACAACCAGGGTGGCAATTTTTATATTAAAATAAATTTTACCTTTCGGGCTACTAAATCAAAATCTTCTTATCCATGAGTACACCTACACCGGATTTTAAACCTTATGTAGCGCCCGGCGATTTGTCGGTGCGCGAGTTCACCGTGCGCGCCGTTGTGATCGGTGCGTTGTTCGGCATCATTTTCGGCGCAGCAACTGTGTATATGGCCTTAAAGGCGGGTCTGACGGTTTCTGCTTCGATTCCGATTGCCGTTTTGGCCATTTCCTTAGGCCGGCGTTTTCTGAAAACGACCATTCTGGAAAACAACATTATTCAGACGGCTGGTTCTGCGGGCGAGTCGGTGGCGGCAGGCGTGGTGTTTACGCTGCCGGCATTTCTATTTCTCAGCGACGGCATCGGCAAGGGATTTTTCAATTACTGGACCATCCTGATGCTCGCCATCTTTGGGGGTATTTTGGGGGTACTGATGATGATTCCGCTGCGGCGCTCGCTTATTGTGAAAGAGCACGGCAACCTGCCCTACCCCGAAGGCGCGGCCTGTGCGCAGGTATTAATTGCCGGTGAAAAAGGCGGCAATTTGGCTAAAATGGCCTACAAAGGTTTGGGAATTGCCTTTATTTATGCTATTTTTCAAAAAATATTACACGTTGTGGCGGAAACGCCAACTGTAACGAGCAGCAGCACCAGCACGACATTACCCGCTGCCTCCCTCGGTTGTGATGTAACCCCTGAATACCTCGGCGTGGGCTATATCATCGGGCCACGCATTGCCGGGGTGTTGGTTGCCGGGGGCGTTTTGGCCTGGCTCGGATTGATTCCGCTGCTGGCGACTTTAGTGCCGCCGGATACCATTGCCGCACAACTCGACAAGCTGGATATTCTGAAAACCTACGATCCGCTGACAAAAGCGGTTACGGGCTTCCGTTTTGGCTGGAGTCCGGAAAAACATGAATTTGGGGATCTCTCCGACGCCATTTACCGGGCTTATATCCGGCAGATTGGCGCAGGCGCCGTGGCCGGAGCGGGTTTTATCACCCTGATTAAAACCATGCCGACCATCATTTCTTCCTTCCGAGACAGTGTCAAGGACCTGCGCAGCGGCAATCAGGATGCCGGCAGCACCCAACGCACGGAGCGCGATCTTTCGCTGAAAATTGTGCTTATTGGCAGCGTTGTGCTGGCTATTTTGATCGCCGTTATTCCAGGTATTCCAGGCGACAGCTTTTTCTCCAAATTGCTGTTGGGCCTTTTGGTTATTGTGTTTGGCTTCTTTTTCGTGACGGTCTCCAGCCGTATTGTCGGGATCATCGGCAGTAGCAACAACCCTATTTCGGGCATGACCATTGCGACCATCATGGCCACCTCACTGGTATTCATCGGTATGGGCTGGACGGATAATATTTACCAGCCGATGGCACTGGTGGTAGGCAGTATGATTTGTATTGCAGCGGCTAATGCGGGCGCCACTTCACAGGATTTGAAAACGGGTTATTTGGTAGGCGCCACGCCGCGATACCAGCAGTTAGCCTTGTTTGTCGGGGTGATTGTATCGTCTGTGGTCATTGGTATGACCGTTTTGTATTTGGATACGCCGACAGCCGAATTGCGGGCCAAAGGTGTGGAACACGCCATTGGTGAATCTTTCAATGCGCCACAGGCAACGCTGATGGCTACCCTGATTAAAGGTTTGCTTTCGAATAACCTCGATTGGGAATTTGTGCTGGTTGGTCTGTTTATTGCCATCACGCTGGAGCTTTGTGGCGTGAAGTCGCTTTCCTTTGCCGTAGGTCTTTACCTGCCTTTGAGCGTTACTTTGCCCATTTTTGCCGGTGGTATGCTGCGCGGACTGACCGACTGGATTCGCCAGCGCCGCGGCCAGGAGGCCGAAGATGGTGAGTTGGGTAAAGGCAGTTTGTTTGCGACCGGACTGGTAGCAGGCGGCGCACTCATGGGTTTGGTGGCAGCCTTGTGGAACGCCAAAGAAGCTTCGTATGAAAATGGCGGCTGGCTAAAAACCTTAAATGTAGAAAAATGGCTGCACCAGAAATTGGAGTGGGTGGCTCAGCTGCTGGGCACGCCGCAGGAACAGCTTGCCGGTAGCGCTACAAATTATTATTATCTGATCGCAGTACTTGCTTTTGCCCTGTTGGGTTGGATGCTGGTACGCGCGGGTTTGAAAAAGTAATTAACAGGCGAGGGCCTGGTTTACGCCAGGCCCTCGCTTTAATAAAAACTTAGCGTATTGTTCGGGAAAACATGCGCTTAGCCCACCGGGCCTTCAACGATTGGCTCCTCGGGAGCCGGCGGTGTGGCCGGCGGTGTGGCCGGTGGTGTTTCGGTTGAGGTTGCGGGCGGTGTAGCTGCATCGGCTCCCGCTGGCGGGGTTGCCGGCTCTGCCACCGGTGCCTCAATTTTGATATTGTATTTTTCCAGATACCCCTGTACCATTTCCTGAATTTTAGCCTGATTGGTCGCGTCATCATTGCGGCGCACCAGTTCCGACCATTGGTTGTTTTCCTTGGCAATGATGGCCTCAACTTTAGTGACCAGCAAAGAAAAATCAGTGGCGGTATAGCCTGCCTGCCCGATAAAATAAGACAGTTCCTGTTTGATTTGCTCGGCGGTAACGCGATAATCAATATACAGATCCTGGCTTTTGAACAAGGAGTTAAAACCTTCCAACATCGCGATGATGACCCCTGCCAGGCCTACTGCGAATTTCAGCATATCGTTGTAGGCATCTTTGCCCTCCCCAAAAGTTCCAATATAGCCTACGGCAAAAGGGATGGTTGCGGAGAGAATAATGACGGCAATCCGCGAGCGCTGCCAGCGTTTTTTAAAATTATTGCTTTTGTTTTCATACCAGATCAACTGACTGCCCAGTCGGTTGAGCAGGAAATTTTTAAAAAACGAAGGCGTGGAGGGATTGTCATTGAGATAGGTTTTCAGCAGTTCGAGCGGATCATAAGGCACATTCGCCATAGCATTCAGTTTTTACGAGTGATGAAAAGATTGTTCAATGCAGGTGCGAATTAAGTCCTTTTTAAAATGAAAACCAACTGACTTTCTAAAAACCCGTAAAACTACGTGGCCGTGCGGCCCAAAAGCAGGCACCCGGGCTTCCGAAATAAAAATCCCACCCGCTCATGCCAGTCCTTGCGTACATACCCTATCTTTGTGATGCTATTCTTAATTCACCGGGTTAAAGCCCGCAACATCCTCTATTATGCGTTATTTGTTTCCTGCGCTTTTGGCGCTTTCCTTTTTTACGTTTACGGCCTGTCGTCCGGAGCCTGTGCCGCCATCCTGGCAAAAGGTGCTTTTACACTATTCCATCGAAGATGGACTGTGGGCGCCCGACAGCAGCGGTTACTTTTTCATCCTGGACGATCAATGCACTTTTGATCGCCAGCAAGGACTGTTTACGCTGCGCACACCACACACGCTTGATCCCGCATTTTTTGAATGGATCTCCTGTAATTGCCCCAATTCAGCCGGTGTAACAGCATGGGAAATTACGAAAACAGCCGATGGCTTGTGGCAATTGCAAGTACAACTTCCGCAAAGCACCATGACCTGCCTCAACGACAAAACCTTGTGGGATGACAGTTTCTGGGAAATGGGGTTTCAGTTATCAGTTAGCAGTCAACAGTGAGCAGTTATCAGTTATCAGTGGGCAGTCAACAGTGGGCAGTCAACAGTTATCAAGGGTGTTGACTGATAACTGTTGACTGCTCACTGATAACTGATAACTGATAACTGATCAAAACTTTACCAAGGGGTCCCCGGGGTTCAAAAACTGCTCCTTTTCCATCCAGTCCAATATCTTTTTCCAGTGTTTGGTCTCGGTGAAATTCGCGATCAGGATGGCCCGCCCCTGCGCGTCCATGTATTGCACTAACCAGGGCGCTTCCGGTTTGACGCGGAACAGCTCAAACCAGGGCAGGTTGCGGCGCAGCGTTTCGATGGTCGCGCGGTTGTTACCATTGATGACCAGCAGTTGCGTCCCCTCGCTGTTTTTTAACTGATCCAGCGACTCAGCGGCATCCACCGGCGTGCTTGTCCACATGGAAGATACACGATAGTGGCGGCGCAGCTCACTTTGCAGGCTGTCCAGTCCGCTCATGGTTTCGGAATTGGCGTAAAAGTGCAGGCTGTTCAACACGGCTTTGAATTCATAGGGCGCGCGTGGAAATTTTTCGGCAAACAACTTTACCGCCTGCACTACAAATGCACTGTCGATGGTTTTGCCAGCATCGAGGTAGGATTTGCAAAGCGGGTACAGGGCATGGCCGTATCCGTCAATGTAGTCGTCGGCATACCAGCTGCTGGTATCCATCCGGCTGCTCAGTTGAAGATAGCCCCAGCCGTTGCCTAAGGCGGTGGCCAGCCCCTCGTCGATATACTTCGTCGCCAGCGCCTGATGCGGCGTTTTTTGCGCCTTAAACCAGCGCACCATATCGTTTTGCAGGTTTTTAGGTTGCTCATCGTACAAAATGTGGCACATTTCATGCACGGCCACCGCCAGCCTGCCCTCAATATTTTCCCGGCTTTCTTCTACAAAAAAGCCGCAAATCAGGGTATTGCCATGTGGTGTTGCACTGGAATAACCCTTGCGGCCGGGCATCGGATAAAGGGCAATAACGAAGGGCTGGGCATTGTCCCAGGAAGTGCAGTAAAACTGTTTGACGGTGTTAAAAATGCCCGCTATTTTTCCGGAATAGGCCTGCATTTCTTTCATGCGCGCCCGCGCTTTGTCGATACAGGGGTTCCAGACGATACGGTCGTAGTAGGGTTCTATTTCCGTCAGGACTTTCATCAGTTTGCTGTGCTCGCTGTTGGGTAAAATGCCGGTGGTGCGGGCGCGAAAATCGCGTACATCCTTTGCATTGACACTGGCAATCCAGATCAGATCCATAGTGCTGCGCGTGGAGTGGCGCGACTCCGGATAGCCGTCCCATTTATACTGGTAATCCAAGTTCAGGGATTTATACACCGACAGCAGTTCTTCAAAACGTTTGTCGGAGCGGGGCGCCTGCTCACGGATGTATTGCCGGAAGGTGCGCGATACGCCATTGCCCTCACTGGTCAGGGTTTCCAAAAAATTTAGCAGGCACTGTGGTTTGCTAATGGTAAATTGAACCATGTCTGCCGATTGCGCCGACAGGAAATGGACAAAAAGGGCAAAAATGCCGGAAAACAGGAATCGTTTTTTCATAATTCTCAAAGACAAGGCTTGAATAAAAAAGTGTCGTGACAATGTACACAGTTATCAGTTATCAGTTATCAGTCAGCAGTTATCAGTGAGCATTGAGCATATCTGACTGTTCACTGCTCACTGATAACTGCTGACTGTTGACTGCTGACTGATAACTGTTGACTGATAACTGTTAACTGTTTTGTAATGTTGCCACAAACGCGTGTATGCGCCTTACTTTTGCCCAAAACTGTTACTTCTGACAATGGAACTTATAGATCGCTACTTCCCCTGGTCCATCCGCATCATCATCGCGGGTCTTTTTTTGGTGTCTGCCTACGGCAAAGTATACCCCGATCCGTCGGCCTACGCTACCATCAGCACATTTGAAGTAAAACAATTATATCCGCTTGGTTTTGAAGAACTTATTGCAAAGTTCTTCTCCCGCACCCTCATCGGTATTGAATTTGCACTGGGCATTTTGATCCTGCTGCCTTTCAACCTCAAACGTTGGGTTATTCCGGGTATCATCCTGATGCTCGCGGTATTTGTGGTGCACCTCGGCATTCAGATTGCCACGGTAGGCAACAGCGGCAACTGCGGCTGCTTCGGCGCCCTGCTGCCCATGACGCCCGCCGAGGCCATTGCCAAAAACGTACTGTCCATCGGCCTGCTGGCCTTCCTGCTCTGGCGCTACGGCAAAACGCTCCCGGAAAAGAATAACTTCCTGGCGCTTACCAATGTCACAACCGCCTGCATCCTGGGCATGTTTATGTTTGTACCGCTGTACAAACCCACCTCCTCTCCCCTGCCCGGTGATATGCTCCCGGCAATGGACACGACGGCTGCCGTGCAGCAAACCGCAACTACCCCCGATCTGACAGCTAACGCCGCTACAACAGCCGCTACAAGCACAGACCCTGCCGCCACCGCCGCTCCGGCCGCTCCGCAAGGCCCGGCTCCCACAAAATCGGGCTTCGCCAAATATTACCCGGATATCGACAAGGATAAAAAGCTGCTTTGCTTCTTCGCTCCCTCCTGCGACCACTGCCAGGCCACAGCCAAGGAACTGACCGAACTGCGCAAAAGCACCCCCGGCTTCCCGCCCATTCAAATCCTCTTTATGGATGAAATGCCGGAAGTCATTCCCGACTTTTTCCAAAAAGCCGGCGCCACTTACCCCTATAAAGTACTGGAAATCATTGAATTCTGGAAAGCCATCGGCGATGACAAAAACGTGCCCGGCGTCGCTTATATCTGGAATGGCAATATCGTCAAGTTCTACCATGAACCCGAAGGCCCCACCGCTTTCAAAAAAGCAGATTTGAAAGCAGAACTGAAAAAGTAAGTGTTTTAGTGTTTTAGTGTTTAAGTGTTTAAGATTACTAAAACACCTAAACACTAAAACACCTAAACACCCGCAGACTTCGACAGTTTCCGTCCGTCTGCTCCCATAATTAAAGGATGGTGTAAAAATTGAATTTCGGCAAAAGCGCTCAGACCGGCGGCTTCGGCAAGCCATTGTTGTGCCTGTGTGGAAGCCTGTAAATCGGCCCCGCGAATGACGTGGGTGACCCCGAAATGCAGGTCGTCGGCGATGGTGGCCACCTGATAGGCCGGTACGCCGTCGCGGCGGCGCACTACGAAATCAGGCATCGGGAATCCGGGCGGTGTCAGCACCCGCCAGGCCACATCGGGGGCGTCAAGGTCGAGGTGCTGCTGTCGGAAATGCTCGGGTGGAACGCCGCCAAAAGGCTCCAGGTCGCGGCGCGATTTGGCACAGGCATACAGCAGGCCTTTTTTGCGCAGCAGGGACAGTAGCTCGTAATACAAGGGCAAACGGTGTTGCTGCGACCAGTTTTTCTCAAAATCGGCCACATCCGTCGGGCCTTCATCCCAGGCGAGCGCTTGCTCGTGCAGCGTATCAAAAATATTCCGGATATAAGCCGTTCGGGCGCGGGCAGCATCGAGGTCGTCTATGCGCAGGAGTATATGCGCCGAAGGCCGGGCAAAGCGGGAGGCCCGAAAATTCAGCCTGAAATTCAGGAGGTTTCCTTCGTGCAGGTAGCCGGAGGGCGTGGGGGCATAGCGCAGACGACTGTCGGAGCCGATCGTGCGTGCGAACGCTTCAAAGGCCGATTCAAACCCTCCAGCTTCCACGATTTATTTGGAAATTTCCTGAATAATTTGCTCGGGTGTTTTGCCGAGATTTTTCAGCTCGCTGCGCGCCGATTCAGCCAGCGGATCTTGCGGGTATTTTTGCAAAAACTCCTGGTAAATTTCTTTGGCTTTATTCAGGTCGTTCAGGTCGTTGGCAAAAATAAAACCGGTCATAAACAAGGCCGAAGGTTGGCGCGGGTGCGGTGGCAGGCTCGACAAAATGCGGTTGTACAGTTGCAAAGCTTTGTTCGGCTCATTGGCCGTTTTGGCCAAACCTGCAGCTTTCATCAAAATATCGGAGCACTTCAGCGGACTATCTTTTTCCAAAATATAACCAAAACCTTCGGATGCCTCGATAAAGGCATCAACTAATTTTTTGTCCGGTATGCCGGCACTTTGGGTTATTTGCCGATCCATACTCAGAATGGACGAATCTGCCCAAACTAAGTTTTTCTGGATATTGGCTTGCAGCAAATCCACATCTTCAGGCTGAAGCTTATTGATGGTCAGGTCCGACTTGTAATTGTAATGCCGCCACATGCGCAGCATCAACCCCAGTACTTCTGTATGGTTTTGCCCTTTGCCATACTGGTTTATCGCCGTGTCAAAATTGCGAGCAGCCGAAACAGCATCCTGCTTGTTCAGCATCTGAATTTTTGCCGCAGCCACCAAATAGCGGTAGTTATTGGCCTGATCGTCCGGATTGTTTTTTACCATTTCCGCATACAGTGCCAACAAGGAATCCGCCCGCGGAACGGTATATTGCGAAGCGAGCGCCTGCTCCAGAGCTGCAATCTGCTTGACCGGATCCGGCTTGGAAGTACAAGCGGCGAAAAAAAACAGCGACAATGCTGTGATGAGTGTTATTTGCTTAGTCATGGTATATTTATTTCAATATTCAAACTCCCTTACCTGCACACTTACTCCGGTTCCGGCTTCCACCCGGCCGATAATCTTTGCGCCGATATTGAAGCTATGCGCGAGGTCAATAACGGTTTGGGCGTGCTCGGCAGGCAGGTAAATTTCCATCCGATGCCCCATATTAAACACCTGATACATTTCGCGCCACGGCGTTCCGCTGCTTTCCTGAATCAGTTGAAACAAGGGTGGCACCGGAAACAGGTTATCTTTGATAATTCGGACGTTTTGAGCAAACTTTGCCACCTTCGTTTGTCCGCCGCCCGTACAATGAATCAATCCATGAATATACGGGCGCAACTCCTTCAAAATCAGGCGCATTAGCGGCAAGTAGGTACGTGTAGGCGACAAAATGAGCTTGCCGACGGTCGTCTCTACCGCTTCCGGCATCAATACTTCCGGCGCCGCCGGAATCTGAATTTTTTCCTCCAGGCGGTGCTTGCCGGTATACACAACACTGTCGGGCAGCGCCGGATCAAAGGATTCCGGATATTTGGCCGCATAGTCGTGCAGCAACACATCGTGACGCGCGGCCGTGAGACCATTGCTGCCCATACCGCCATTGTATTCCTGTTCGTAGGAGGCCTTCCCGTAGGAAGCAAGGCCCACTATAACATCGCCGGGTTGTATTTGGTTGTCGACCACATCTGCCCTGCGCATCCGCGCGAAGGCGGTAAATCCGACATCAATGGTGCGCACAATATCGCCTACATCAGCGGTTTCGCCGCCAGCCAGGTGCAGCGTAACGCCTTGTTCGCGCATGGCATCGGCAAAATCCGAAGCAGCGCCGATAATGGCACTCAGCACTTCACCGGGGATGAGATTTTTATTGCGGCCCACTGTGCTGGAGAGCATAATATCATCCACACAGCCCACGCAGGCCATATCGTCGAGGTTCATCACGATGGCATCCTGCACGATGCCCGGCCAAACACTCAGATCGCCTGTTTCGCGCCAATAGAGGTAGGCGAGGCTGCCTTTTGTGCCGGCCGTATCGGCGTGCAGCAGGGTGCAGTAGGCCGGATCGTTGGCCGCCACATCCGGCAAAATCTTACAGAAAGCATTGGGATACAAGCCTTTATCCAAGTGCTTGATCGCAGCATGTACATCATCTTTGGAGGCGGACACCCCGCGCTGATCGTATTTAAGCATGGCTGTATTTAATCTTCCCAGCGCCGGAATTTGGCAGTCTGGTCGTACACATGGTACAAAATCGCTTTATCGTATTCGGTAAACTCTACGTTGCGGCGCGCCATTACCAACGCAGCCGTTTCGCAGGCATCCGAAAATTTATAGGTTCGCTGCGGTGAATCGGGACCGCCCCAGGCAAAATCGGGGATAAAATTCTTCTGATACCCGCTGCCGAAAACATTGGCAAATACGCCGATGACGGTGCCGGTATTGAGCATGGTGTTGATGCCGCATTTTGCATGATCGCCCATCACTAAGCCCATAAACTGCATCCCGCTGCGTTCAAAACGCTCCGAAGTGTAGTCCCACAGGCGCACTTCAGAATAGTTGTTTTTGAGGTTGGAATTATTGGTATCGGCGCCAAGGTTACACCATTCACCCAGTACGGCATCACCGAGATAACCGTCGTGCGATTTATTGGAGTTGGCAATCATCACCACATTTTTAAGCTCGCCGCCGAGGCGACAACCCGGGCCGGCAGCCGTAGGGCCGTAAATTTTTGCCCCCATTTTTACAATGCACTCGACGCCCAGATAGATGGGGCCGCGCAGGAGGCCACCCTCCATGACAATGGTGTTTTTAGCGATATACACCGGACCGGTTTTAGTATTAATGGTACAGGCTTCCAGCTCCACCCCCTCTTCTATAAACAATTGATCCTCAGGACCAATCAAGCGATTGCTGTCGGATAAGGGCTGCGATTTCCGGCCTTTTACCAACAGCTCGAAATCGTCGCGCATGGCACGGTCATTGAGCCGTACAATATCCCAAAGTCGGTTAATGGCCAGCAGTTCAAAACCTTCTGGGAGGGGAATACCATGCAATTCGCTGAGTTGTTCGTCTTCAATCAGCGCTTCAATTTGCTGCTCATTGAGGCGGGCGGCAATGAGTTCGCCATTGTCGAGCAAAGCTTCTCCCGGACCGATTTGTTCAATCAATTTGCACAGTTCGGTTGTGGGCAACACCCCTGCATTCAGGATCAGATTTTCCTCTTCAATGGCAATTGGAAAGCGCTCTTGCAGGTACTCCTGCGTGATGTAAGAGCAGCGGCCGCCGAGTCGGCGCTCCCATTTTTCGCGCAGGGTGAGCATACCAACGCGCAACTCGCCCACCGGCCGGGTAGCCGTGAGGGGCAGGAGGTGATGGCGCGCATCGGTATCAAAGAGAATGAGGTTTAACATAAGCGCAGGATGGTGTATAAAAAAAGTCCCAACAAGCGGAATCGCTGATCGGGACTTTTAAAGAACGAAAAGGCCGTAGGCTTATTTCGCGAATTTGGAGTTGGCGAATTTCTTGTTGAATTTGTCGATACGACCGGCAGTGTCAACAAATTTCAGTTTGCCTGTGAAGAAAGGGTGGCTGTAAGCAGAAATCTCCATCTTAACGAGGGGATATTCTTTGCCATCTTCCCAGGTGATGGTCTCTTTGGAATTGGTGCAGGATTTGGTCAAGAACATCTCGTCAGTAGCGATGTCTTTGAATACCACGGTGCGGTAGCTGCTCGGATGGATATCTTTTTTCATGTCTTTATTGCTGAAAATTCGTATAAAAACCGTATTTCACGATTTTCGAGCCGCAAAGATACATTTCTTACCCTTTCCCGACAAAATTTTTTTCAAAAAAACTTTTTGCACACAATGCCTGATGAATAGCCCACACCTGGGGCGTCAGCAAGCGGCTCCCATCATTGACAATTATGAAATCGGCCAATTGCACTTTTTCTTCTTCTGCCAACTGCCGCTGCATACGGGCTTGCACGCTTGCCGCGTCTGCCCCGTCTCGGGTCACCACCCGTGTCAGGCGCAGGGTTTCGGGCGCCGTCACCACAATCAGCTGATCTAAATGCCTGTAACTGCCGCTTTCTATCATCAGCGCGGCCTCTTTGAGGGTATACGGCGGCGCCAAGGCTGCAAGCTGCTGTTCATGCCAGTCCTGACTGTGTTGCTCTACCGCCGGGTGCAGGATGGCGTTTAATCCCGCTAATTTTTCTTTATTGGCAAATACAATTTGCGCTACATACGCCCGGTTATACGCGCCTTCCGGGGTATAGGCCTCCGGGCCAAGCAATCCGATAATGGCCGCTTTAACATCCGGGTCGTTGGCACTGAGCCATTTGGCGGCATCATCTGCATAATATACTGGTATACCAAGCGCCTCAAACATCCGGCAAACGGTCGTTTTGCCACTGCCGATATTGCCGGTAATACCCACCCGCAGCGCTGTTTTGTGCGTTTTCATTGCACGGCTACTTTGCGTTCCACAATGATGATCCAGTCTTTTGTTTTCGGCACGGGCGCCGGGCCTGGATTCCAGTTGTACTCCGTTTTGTCCGGATACAACTCCCCTACCCCGATGGCCTGATAATTCTGGCGCAACTGCTGAAAAGTACTTTCAAACTGCTTATCTTTCATGTAAATACTCAACAAGGCGCTCGGAATGACTACAAAACGCGGCGTTTTTTGCTGGTAAAATTTGCTAAACCCTTCGCGAAAGCGCTGCTGCTGCGGCCCTTCGGGCAGGCTTGGGTAAAAAAACCAGCTCTCCGGCGACGCGGCACTGCCGGTGTATAAGGCTAATTCCGGCTCGGAGCCGAAAGCCACGGCCACGTCGCCCGGGCGCATGCGTTTTTTCAGTGATTCTCCAATTTCCTGCATTTCCACAAAAGGATTCATGCCATACACGTCGCGGATGATACTGCGCGGCGATGCACTGAACCAGTAAGTGTTGTTGTGTACCAGCGGCCAGAGCAGGGTAGCCAACAAGGCAACTGCGCCACCGGCAGGTAATTTTGCTGCAATAAACTGCCAGCCCAATACCGCGCAAAAAGCCACCCAAGGCAAGGTCAGCACAAAATAATGCTGATAAAACAAACCGCTCACCGAAGTGGCTAACAGCGATAAAAGCAGCAGTACCGGAAAAAGCCAGCTGTTGCTGCGCCGGAAAGCCTGCACGCAGCCTGCAAGGGCCAGCAACCAGACACCCGCCCAGCTTTGCAGCACCGTTCCGCCAAACTCGCGGAGTAATTCACCACTTTTGCTACTGCTGGTTCCGCCAGCCATCGCAGCGGGCATCTCTACGGTCCAGAACCAGAAATCTGCCAGACGGCCCTGCGCGGCGTACCACGCATAACATAGTATATAGGGTAAAAAAACGCCTGCGGCAAATAACAGCAATTGCAGCATACCCTGTTTCCGCTTGTCGGCCTGGCGGAGTTGCCACAGCAAATACAAACCGCCGGCAATCGGGTAAAAAAATGCCTGTTGCTTGATGAGAATCGCCAGCCCGAACAACAAACCCGCAAGGAATGCGGCATACGGCGTGCGGACTGCTCCATTTTCAGCGCTTTTGGGCAATAGCAGGCCAACGCCGAGGAGGGCAGGCAGGGCCAGCAACTGGGTAGCATGGGCGGCAAAACCCATCACTTGCGGCGCAGCGGCGTACAAGGCAAAAATACCCGTGGCCAATATGGCCTGACCGCGATCCAGCACCCGGCTGCACACCCAAAAACAAGCCATCCAGGTAAGTATTTGCCAGATTAACAGGCCCGTGTGTACGCCCGTCGGGGTATCGCCGAACAAGCCGACAAACAGCGCATACACGCCGTACAAACCGGGCAATTTATTGTCAATCGCCGTGCTGTACAGGTTTTCGCCGCGCAACAAAGCTTTCGCCATTTGTACAAAAATGGCCTCGTCGCGCTCAAAAGGAATCGACAGCAGGCGAATGCGCGCCACCAGCGCTACAAGCAGGCTCAAAATGCCCGCAAAAAACGGTAATTGTCGGAGTATCCGCATCATCTGTTATTTCGGCGGACAAGATACGGATTTCAGTTATCAGTTATCAGTGAGCAGTCAGCAGTTATCAGGGTTGTCATGCTGAGGCCACCGGCCGGGGCCAGCCACCAAACCGGTAATGAACCACTTGAGCTTATCGCTTAAGATCCATTTCCCGCAGAATTCGCAGATTGACGCGCAGATCGCGCAGATTTTTTTATGTCATCTGCGTAGCCAAGCGTAAAAGTTCTGCGAATTCTGCGCGTCAATCTGCGAATTCTGCGGGAAATTAATCTTTGTAGTATATCATTCTGACAAAGTTATACATCCCATTTCGCTGATCAGATTCGATAATAAGTGATTGATTGTCAGGACTTAAGCCTAATCCAAAAATTGTGGTTCATTAGTAGCGAAGGCGAAGTATCTGGCCAAGAGGGACCAGGAAGCCCGCCTTTTAGGTAATGCCTGGCCAGATGCTTCACTTCGTTACTAATGAACCACAATTTCGGGATTGTGTTAAAAATTTGATAATCAGCAAGTTGTTATCAAATTTCAAATCGAAGGAGTAACCATAAGACAAGCGGGATGTGATTCCTGTCAGGATAATAGATGTGATTAATATCTGTCTAATCCGCCCGATAAATCAGGCGGTTACAGGATGTTAGATGTGAAAACAAAATGCCATCTAACATCCTGTAACCCCTTTGTTTTAACAAGGGGAATTAGCAAAAAACAATCACATCTATCATCCTGACAGACATCACATCCCGCTTCCCAAACATAATGGCCAGGAGTCACGCTCTATGGTTCATTTCTGGTTTGGTGGCCGGGCCGAGCCGGTGGCCTCAGCATGACAACCCTGATAACTGCTGACTGTTCACTGCTCACTGATAACTGCTCACTGCCCCCTCACCAGTATGCCGCCGGCATCATTCAAGTGCCAGAAATACACGCCACTTTGAGGCATGGCTGAAGCGGGAATACGCAACTGTTGCGCGCCGGCTTCAAGTTGGAAAACCTGACGAAAACACAAGCGACCAGCTGCATCATATAAATTCAGTTGGATTGTTTCCGGAGCGCTTGCCTGATAGCGTATGACAGCGTCGCTGCCCCCGGCCACAGGATTTGGCACAACAAACGGAGCAGCAGTCTGGTCGGACGTATTTAGTGGACTTAAATCCAATTTCCGGCTTTCGCCTGCCTGATCAAGGGCAAAAGACTGAAAACGAGCGCCCGATAAGCGCAAGGCTTCGCTCAGGCGCAAGGGCGCCAGCGCACGCAGGCGCAGGCGCAGGAAATTTTCGCCCACCGCAAAACGCCGATCCGATACTGCACTCCAGACCATATTGAGGGCATGTTGGTCGGGACTATACAGGGTCATTTCCGAAGCGGGCAAATCGCTCTCCCATGCCTCCAGCACCGCCAGTGCCGGGTCGAGACCGAGGCTCATTTGCAGGGCGTTCCAGTTGATTGCCTCCGAAAAACGCAAGGTAATTTCACGGGTTTCGCCCGTTTGCATCAACACGTCCTCGTATTCAAACACGTAGGGCGCATTGCGGTCTTCCGCTTCGGGATTTTGCAGGCCGGGAATGCCATCGCAGGTGACATCGCCAACTTTAAGTGCGACGTAATCAAAAAATATGGTATCCGGTGCTATTAAAAAACCATTCGTCGCATTACCGTTAGTTCCTCCAAAAGGATTACTCGGATCTGGAATAACTAAGAAACCGTCAATAAAACGCCAGGAGGTATTATTGGGCAATTGGCTATATAATCCGACAATCAATTTGCGAAGCTCCACTAAGTCAAAGGAGGTAATACTGCCACTTTTGTTCGCATCAGCAGCAAGGATCTGGTAAGGATTTGCCAGCGGCTCCAAACCAAGAATATGCTTGACAATCGCCTGTAAATCAAAAATATCCACGCCATTTAAAGGATCATCCTCTTTTACTGGAATTACCGGCACGGTACCATTGGCGAGCATGGCAGGGGAAATCGGATAAATAAGCCCCCGCGGCATGCCTAAAGAATCCATGTAGACAGTGCCGCCACTGCCCAGCCCGGTGTTGACATTCCCGACAAACGCATCGTCGCACCAGCGACGTATCTGTATTTTTGCCCAGCCTCCGGTATCAACCGGACAAGTATTAAAAATATCCGTAATCGTAACATATATCTGGCAAAAATCAGCATTCCCGAACTTGTCAATACACCAAAGTTCCACCAGTTCAGGATCCGGATCGGCATCATCACAATAGAACACCACTTCCGTACGCGGATTTCCATTGCCATCTGTCGGGAAGGTACCGGTGCTTTCTTCCGCCCGAACGACTCCGATGTTTAGCAGATTACCAGGTGTAGTGTTGTCCTCTGTATATTGTAAAAAATCGGCAGCCCAAAGATTAATAAAGCCGGTTTGCATGATATTGACAGAAAGTCCGTTCAGGCAAACCACCGTCGGTTTTTTACAATCGGTCACGACAAAATCCTGGACGCAGCGCTGCGTCGTGCCGTTGCTGTACGATACAATCCATTCAATGCGGTGCAGACCGTATGGCAATTGCGGCAAAACATAGGCTGTGGGAGCCAGTGTTGTATTCCAGCGCACCCGTGCCGTAATCGTATCCCCGCTTACCACTTTTTCTATGGCAAACCCGAATTTTTGATCCTCCGGAACGGCGCGTTCATCAAAAGCCCGTGCTACGCCGCCACCGGCAATATTACTGAAAATGATGGTGTTTGGAGCGGGCAATGCAGCACTTTGCACCACCGTTTCAACGATAAAATCGCTGTTTAAATCCAAAAACAATTCGTACTGAATGTCGGTGACCGTCGCATCAATAAGTGAATATTCCAGATTTTGATCTGATTCCGGAATATCCTGCGTACTCAACAAAGGATAAGTCCAGTAGCTTTCATTCCAGAACAAAGGATCATTGGGCGTTACATCGCAAAACTGTACGCTTGCAGGCGGGCAAGCCGGCATTTGAGCCTTTGCTCCAACAGCCATAAACAAGACTGCAACAAGGAAATATATTTTATTTGCAAACATGATATTCAAGTTGTACCCGGATGCGGGTGGATTTGAAAATGAGGGTGCTTTCAAAATGTTTTTTCAACGTATCAGGACCATTTTACCCCGTGCAAGCGGCAGACCGCCAGCCGTAATCTGGTAATAATACAAGCCGTTTGGCAAGTTTTCTGCTTCAAAACGATATTCGGATGTTGTGAAACCTGCCGTGCGCACCACCCGACCAGCTGCATCCAACAAGCGGAATTCCAAAGGCGATGCATCTTTCCAGCCCTGTACCTTCAACACCGTATAACCCTGAAACGGATTGGGCATTACCGCCACTGAAATACCCGGTAAAGCAGGGCCGGGATCAATGCTTGAAAGCAGTGGGCGGCCAATGGTATGGATGGAGGTATTGGTCAGTACCACCGGGTTGAAATCAAAGTAAATACCGGCGCGGTTTTCAATCAGCGTTCCGTCGGGCAAATTGGGCTGCTGCTGCACGGTAAAGGTGACAAAAC
Organism: Chitinophagales bacterium; assembly: GCA_017303875.1. GTDB lineage: Bacteria > Bacteroidota > Bacteroidia > Chitinophagales > Saprospiraceae > M3007. The sequence goes on from JAFLBP010000019.1 coordinate 89,696, forward strand.
CCTGGGAGGCCGACTCGTTTGTGCTGCTGTCGGGCAGCAAAATTCTATTGAATTTGAAAATCAACTCACCCGGCTCCTCGCCAAAACTAAACGTATACGGATGGCTGCTGCTGCCGGGGCGTATGCTTCCCGGATCGAGGGTGTTCAGATCAAGCGTATCGCGCAGCACCACTAAGAAAGCCGTATCGTTACCCGTATTTTGAAAACGAATCATGTATTCCAGTTCCTGCCCGCGCTCCAGGTAGTGCGCTGCCTGCCAGCCCAGCGGGAAGCCGCGCTTGTCGTTGGGGTCGTACGCCGCCCGTATTTCATCACAAAATTCAGAGATAAAAGGCGAGTTTTCATTGGCCGGCAATTCCAATTGCAGGAAAGCAGGCAGGTTGTTGTTGCAGTTGTCTACCACTACCGAGGGGTTTCCGGGCAACTTAAGTCCGGGCGACTGCTCGGCGCGCAGGTAGTAAGCACGACCTGAAGGATTGGCCACTGTAAGTACGGTATCCTGACCTGCATTCAGTTTAAAACTGCCTTGCATATACACGATATGATCCTCAATAACAATGTATTGCAAAGCCTGGCTCATATCGCCCGCACCCTTGTTGTGAATGCGCAGCGCTACGTCACCGCTACAGTCGCCACTCACTTCAATTTCAGCGCCATCCCAATTGCTCTGATTGGGAATACAAAGCGAATCGGGATAAATATATGCCGTGGCGCAAATGGGCGTACCGGGAGGCAGGCCGCAGGGCACGGCCAATTGGATGCTAAACTGCCCGCAATCAAAAGGATTGACATTGCCCAGTTCAAAGCGCAGGATGCTGCCCGTTTGGCTCGTCAGTGGGATGCCGCTGCTTTCATAAAGCATGCCGCTGCTGCCGAGGTCTATTTCCACATAAGCATTTGTCGCCGCTTCAATGCCATAGTTGCAATATTGTACCCGCCAGGTAGCCGTGGTACAGGAGCGCAGGATGCTACTGCTCAGGTTCACTTCCAGCAGCGGGCAGGCAGCAGCAGTACTGATGCCAAGTATCGGGGCAGTCACCAAGGGCGTATTGGGAGCAATCGTTACCAAGGGCGTATCGCAGACCGTCCAGTAATTCGGCAAACTGATGGCCGGATTCACCTGCACGGCGTATTCCCCATCGGGCAGTCGTACTTTGTAGCCGCCCGACTGATCAGTATGAGCAAAAAACTGCGCCCCGGAACTTGTGTTTTTCAGGCGGATATTCATGCCCGAGGCCGGTATATCATTACTATTAAAAATACAATCCACATTTTTATCGAGATAAACAGACCCTTGTAATTGATTTTTAAAAAGTCCGCCATCGGTATTGCAACGCAGCAGGAAACCGCCGCCGTCGGTGTAGCCGGAGATGAGTACAAAGCCCTGCGCGTCCAATTGCACGGCATATGGCTCAGCCACTCCGCCATCAATAATCGGGTCGGCCAAAAGATTACCATTGGCATCGAAACGCATAAGCCGATGGTCTTGTACTTGTCCGAATTCGTCAAAATAATTGGCCGGCAAATAAATCGTTCCGGAAGCATTCTGGGCCAAACAAGATCCAATAGGTGAAATATTGGTTGTGGAAAGCGGGCTGGGCGTTCCGATGTAAAAGCTTTTTTGCCACTGCAACACACCTTGCGCATTAAAATGCAGCAGCACATTTTGGGTAGGGTTTATCTCCTGCGTGTAGCCCAGCAACAGGATGCCACCATTGTAGGCCGGCTCAAGGGCATGAAGCAATTGCCGCCCGGTCATGGGCAATATTTTTTTCCAGAGCAGGTTACCGCCCGCATCTGTGGAGGCCACAAAAAAATCGGTACTGTTTTGGTACCGCTGGATGCCACCCACCACGATCTGGCCCCCGTCCAGCACGATTAAGTGCTTCACCTGGTATTCACCCAGGGACTCGGAGAGTTGGGTACTCCAAAGCAGCTGGCCATCTGCTGCAATTTTTTGTACCACAAATACCTGTCGGCCAGATGCCTCACGGGTATCACCGGCTACCACAAAGCCGCCATCAGGACAAGCCGCCACGCTGCGCATGGCCTTGGGCAGGGTGATGCCGGTAAGCTGGATGTTCCAGAGGATGGTACCCTGCGCAGCATCAGACACACGTACTAAGCGACAGAAGGGCGACTGCGGGTCGTCGAACAGCACCACCACCGAGGCATCGGCGGCCTGTGCAATGTCTTTAGGTGTGTAGGCGTCGAGGCTGGCAACATGCCAGAGCACGCTACCCTGCGCATCTGCTCGGCTGAGCGCATGCCCGTTGATATTCCCGATCAGCCAGAAGCCGCCGGCGTTTGAAGGCTCAAAATCAATGCATTCGCCGAGTGCCGACGGCGGATAGGTCTTGAAAAAGCCCTGCGCCCCAAGCATCAGGGGCAGTGCCAAAAAGACGGAGATTAATACGGTACGGATCAATTTCATATTACAGGTGTGTTTTTTAACGTAAAGGGTTTGGAGGTTCAGGGTTCGGGGTTCAGAGGTTTGGGAGTTCAGGGTTCGGAGCTTTCCCCCTTCAGGGGCCAGGGGTCGGGGGGCGGGGGGCCATTTTCTGGTACAAAAGTGAGGAGGATTCAGAAGGGGCACAAGGACAAAATAGCATGTTTTTCAGGTTAAATTTTCAATTATATTTTTATAAATATTTTATAATCAATTATTTAAATTAATTTTGCAATATAATTTTTCAGAAAATGAAAAACTCAGCGCTCGTACAAATTTTACAAAATTTGCCGCCAATCCGGCAAAAAGCTTTTGAAAAATACCTGCAATCGCCATTTCATGTGACGCATGAGGGCGTGGGCAAGCTGTATACCGAACTGAAAAAGCATCTACATGAACCTGAAATACAAGCCGAGACACTGCGAAAAGCCCTGAAAACAGAGCAAAAACAGTTCTATCACTGGACCAACTACCTCCTCAACGCGCTTGAAGATTTTATTGCCTTAGAAGAATGGCAACTGCAAAACCATGAGCGCGAATTATACACCATCGGCGCCCTGCGCCGCCTGCGCCTGCAACAACCCGCTGCCGCCATGCTGCGCTATGCCCGCAAGCGCCTGGGGCAAAGCCCCGTGCGCGGACTGCAATATTACACGGCCGAATACCGCCTGCAAACGGAAGATTTTTTGGGATCCACGCAGCAGGGGCGTACCAAAGCATTCAAGCTGCAAGCGCTTACCGATGCGCAGGATCTGGCATTTATGGTGGATAAATTACGAATCGGTTGTTTGCTGCTTAGCCATCAGGCCGTTGCCCAGCAGGATTACGACGCCGGGTTACTGCCCTTTGTCTTACGTTTTTTGGAAAACAGCAAATTTCTGGAAGTGCCGCTGCTGGCAGCCTATTATTACGCTTACCAGGCCGCGTCGGGTGGAAAAACCGAAGATTTTTTAGCCCTCAAAACCGCCCTGCAAAACCACGCCGGACAATTCGCCGCCAACGAAACCCACGACCTTTACCTGCTGGCCATCAACTTCTGCATCCGCCGGATCAACCGGGGCGATGCAGTCTTTTTCCGCGAAATTTTTGAACTCTACCAATCAGGACTCGAATACGGCGCACTCATGGATGAAGGCGTACTCTCCCGCTGGACCTATAACAACATCACCGCCACGGCCCTGCGCCTGCGCGAACTGACCTGGCTGGAACATTTCCTCCGGCGCTACGCCGATTACCTGCCTGAAGAACACCGGGAAGGCGCCTTCCAATACAATATGGCCCGTTACCACTATGAATCGGGCAATCGCCGGGCAGCCATGCAGCACCTCCTGCACCGCGAACACGACGATGTGCTGCAAAACCTTTCTGCCAAGGTCATTCTCTGCAAAATCTACTTTGAAGAACAGGAATTAGATGCCCTCGAAAACCAACTCGACAGCATCCAGATCTACCTGCGCCGCAAAAAAGTAATCGGATACCACCGCGACAACTACAACGCCACCGTGCGCTGCATGCGCAAACTCCTGAGTATCAACCCGCTCGATAATGCGGCCAAAAACAAACTCCGCGCCGAAATAGAAGCCATGCCCCTCCTGCCCGAACGGGAATGGATGCTTGGAAAACTATGAGCGATGAACGATGAACGATGAATGTTTTTAGTGGTTGCGTGTTTTAGTGTTTTAGTGGTTGCGTGTTTTAGTGTTTTAGTGTTTTAGTGTTTTCGAGAGTGCTCTGGCGCTAAAACACTAAAATACAAAAACACTAAAACACTAAAACACTAAAACACTAAAACACGCAACCACTAAAAACATTCATCGTTCATCGTTCATCGTTATTACCTTTGTGCTTCACCAATTCGCAAACACATGATCCGCATAGACCATATTGGCATTGCCGTAAAAAACATGGCCGAGAGCAACGAACTCTTCCGCAAACTGCTCGGCGAAGCCCATTACAAAGTGGAAGAAGTGGCCTCTGAAGGCGTAGCCACCAGCTTTTTCCGCATCGGAGAAAGTAAAATTGAATTGCTCGAAGCCACCAACCCCGACAGCCCCATCGCCAAGTACATCGAAAAACGCGGCGAGGGCATTCACCACATCGCATTTGAAGTAACAGACATCCGTGCCGAAATCGAACGCCTCGAACAGGAAGGCTTCATTCCGCTCAACAGCGAACCCAAACGCGGGGCCGACAACAAACTCGTCGCCTTCCTCCACCCCAAATCCAGCAATGGCGTGCTGGTGGAACTGTGTCAGAGCGTGTAGGGTGTTTTGGTGTTTTAGGGGCATTCGTGCATAATTCATTCGTGTATTCGTGGCTTTTTTTTGTTTGCCACGAATGTCACTAAAACACTAAAACACCACCCCCTAAAACACCTAAAAAAACTTTTTTCATTTGCTGGCAGCGTTTTGCAACACCCCTTCGTTTCTTTATTGTTGTTGCAAAACAACGGGCGGTTCAGACAAGTAACCGCCGCTTTAAGCAAAAGAAAAAGCAGGTTTTTTTTAGTTGGTTTTGTTTGTTACAAAGGGCGCATCGTACACGGTGCGCCTTTTGTATTTTACCTAAAATCTTATCCCAACAGGAAAGATTTATTTGCCGGACTTTCAGATATTGCAGCCGCATTCATCATGTTTACCCGCTTTTTTATGAAAACTATCTTTTCCAAATTTTCCCTTTGCCTCATATTGGCCTTGTGTGCCGGTAATTTTTCGCCAATCAAAGCGCAAAACAACGCCGCGCCGCGCATCGAAAACCTCACAGCTTCAGCCAACTGGCAGACCCAAACCATCACCCTCTCCTTTGACGCGTTGGATACCGAAAATGATCCGCTGACGATTTCCCTTTTCGTTTCGGATAATTTTGGAAAAACCTATGCGCTCGGCAATGCCGTCAGCGCCAGCGGCTATATCGGCAGCGGCCTGCCGCCAGGCAACGGAAAAACGATCACCGTCAGCCTGAGCACTCCGGCCAATGGCGTGCAAAACCTGACGCTCCGTGTGGTGGCCGACGATAAAATGCCCTTCGACTGGCAAGCGCTCATCAACAGCGTCGACAGCAACCGCCTGCGCAGCGACCTGGATTTTGTGCAGGGCATCCGCCACCGCAGCACCGGCGCCCAACACCTCGTGGCCGTGCGCGATTCGCTGCGCAATTTGTTCCAAAACAGCGATTTTTTCACTGAAGACCATACATTTACCTTTATCAATACCACCGGCATCAATGTCGTGGGTAGCGCAGCAGGCACCACAGCCGCCGAAAAAGTGGTCATCATTGATGCGCACTACGACACGGTGAGTAATGCACCCGGCGCCGACGATAACGGCAGCGGCGTGGTGGGCGTCATGGAAATTGCCCGCCTGCTCAGCCGCTACCCTTCCGAAAAAACCCTGCGTTTTATCGGCTTTGATTTTGAAGAATCGGGCCTGATCGGCAGTACGCGTTATGCCACCAACGGCCTCGGCGCGGGTGAAACAGTAGAAGGTGTTTTTAATTTTGAAATGATCGGCTATTACAGCGAGGCGCCCAATTCCCAAAACCTTCCCGCCGGGTTCAACCTGCTTTTCCCCACCCAAACCGCACAAATTGAAGCCAACCAGCGACGCGGCGATTTTATTGCCAATGTCGGCAATGCCAATTCGGCCGGTCTGAGCGCGCTTTTCCAAACCACTGCCGCCACTTATGTACCTGATTTAAAGGTGATTACACTCAATGTGCCCGGCAATGGCAGCGTAGCGCCCGACCTGCGCCGCAGCGATCATGCCCCATTTTGGGATAAAGGCTACAAGGCGCTCATGCTCACCGACGCGGCCGATTTCCGGAATGCCTGCTACCACAAACCTTGCGATACATTTGAAAATAAATTGAATTTCACGTTTATGTCGCGCATCGTCCAAACCACCCTCGGCTCCGCTGCCCAATTAGCCGGACTGATTCACGGCGACGCAGCTTCCGTGACGGTTCAAAATCCGAGCGACACCCACACCCCGGCGTTTGATTGCGGGCTTTCTGCCTGGTATTCGCCCGTTCAACGCGCTGTTTTGGTAGAAATGCAGGATTGTATGCGCTCGAAATTCCAGTTTGAACTGTACGACACCCGCGGAGTATTGTTGCACAGCAGCAGCATGGATGGCAGTGGAAAAGAGCGCCTGAGTATTGACTTGCGCGGCGATTTACCTCCCGGCATTTACACCGCTTTATTCAGAAGTAACGCACAACAAGTTGTTCGGCGTTTGGCGATTCGATAGGTTGCCTATCTTTGCGCCGAATGCGTGTATTTAGCGATTTACAAAACCTGCCGGTTTTTAAAAACCCGGTGCTCACCATCGGCTCTTTCGATGGGGTGCACGGCGGGCATCGGCATATTCTCGACCAGATCATTGCGATGGCCCGGGAGCGCGACGGCGAAAGTATTGTCATTACTTTTGACCCGCACCCGCGTACCGTGCTGCGCCCCGACGATCAGCAGTTTGCCACCCTTTCTACCCGCGCCGAAAAAACGGCCCTGCTGGAAAGCTGCGGCGTGGACAACCTCGTTTTTGTACCCTTCACCCCCGAATTTGCTGCCCTCAGCGCGCAGGCATATGTGGAAGAGTTTTTGGTACAGAAATTTCACCCCGCCTGCATCGTCATCGGTTACGACCATCGGTTTGGGAACAATCGCGAGGGCGACATTGCTTTCCTCCGCGACGCTGCCCGACAATATCGGCAGGCGGAAAAAAATGAGTACCAGGGTTTTGAAGTCGTCGAAATTCCGGCACAACTCATCAACGACATCACCGTCAGCTCATCCAAAATCCGCAGGGCCCTGGAAAGCGCCGATATTCAAGGCGCCAACCGCCTGCTGAGCCGGAATTTTCTTTTCTCCGGAATCGTGGAAAAAGGCAATCAAATAGGCCGCACCATTGGTTTCCCGACCGCCAATATTGCCCTGACCGACCCCTGGAAAATACGCCTGCCGCAAGGCATCTACGCTGCCAAAGCCTGGCTCGGACTGCCCGGAAGGCCCGGCGTGGAAAGCTATGGCGCCATGCTGTACATTGGCGACCGCCCTACCCTGCCCGGCGAAGGCAAACGCGTCATTGAGGCGAATTTATTGAATTTTGAAGGCGATTTGTACGGAAAGACCTTGTTTGTAGAAGTGCTGGATTTTATCCGGCCCGACAAAAAACTGCCTGATCTGGAAGCCTTGCGCCAGCAAATCCAAAGCGATCAGGTACAAATTGAGGCCGTTTTGGCTGCCCACAACAACACTGCAAACCCTGAGCCTTTGCCACAAAATAACCGCGATGCCGCCGCCGACCCAAAGGTAGCCATCGTGATACTCAACTACAATACCCGCAAGCACCTGGAAACCTATCTGCCCTCGGTGATTCGCTACAGTCCGGGCGCACGTATTATCGTGGCCGACAATGGTTCGCCGGATGATTCGGTAGCCTTTTTGCAGCGGGAATACCCCACACAGGTGGAGGTGATTGCCTTAAAAAACAACTACGGCTTTGCCCAGGGCTACAATGAGGCGCTGAAACAGGTAAAAGCTGAAATTTATGTGATCCTCAACTCCGATGTTGAGGTGTCGCCGGGCTGGATGGAGCCGGTGCTGGATGCCATGCGCCGCGATCCGGCGATTGGTGTGGCGCAGCCAAAAATCCTGGCCTGGCGCGATCGCAAGCGCTTTGAGTACGCCGGCGCTTCCGGCGGCTGGATAGATGCGCTGGGTTATCCTTTTTGTCGGGGCCGCATTTTCAGCCACAGCGAAGAAGATCGCGGACAGTACGACACGCCGCAGGCATGCTTTTGGGCTTCGGGCGCCGCCTTTTTCATCCGCGCCGAGTTATACCATCGTTTTGAGGGCTTTGATGGCGACTATTTTGCACACAACGAAGAAATTGACCTGTGCTGGCGCCTCAAACGCGCGGGGTACGGGGTATGGTGTTTTCCTCAGTCGGTGGTCTGGCACCTTGGCGGCGGCACCCTGGAATATGAAAATCCGCGCAAAACCTTCCTGAATTTCCGCAACAGCCTGTTTTCGCTACTGAAAAATGAAAGTGTGAGCGGCCTCTTGCTGCTGATTCCGGCGCGCTTAGTGCTGGATGGTGTGGCTGGCGTACGTTTCCTCCTCAAAGGGCAGTTCCGCTCCATCTGGGCAATTGTACGCGCACATTTTTCCTTTTACCGGCAGTTGCCCGTGATGCTGGAAAAGCGCCGCCGTGCCGCCGAAATCATTGAAAATGCGCGTATTGGGCCCTACGACCGCCGGGGTATTTTGCCGGGCAGCATCGTCTGGAAACACTATGCCATGCGGGTAAAGGAGTTTGGGGAGTTGGAGGGTTAATTATGCACATATGGCGCACCCTCCATCGCCAGCTTGCGAACGTTTTCCAGCGCGTGCCACATATAGCTCCGCCAAACAGTTTTGGTGAAAAGCCAGTTGAAGGGGTAGAGCGGACAGATTTCAACCCCTTACGATTTTCCGAAATTCTTCGAGTTTCACCCATTTTAAACCGAAGTAAGGGAATTTTTTAATCTCCTTAAAATGATTGTCCTCCGATACCAGTATCTCAGCGGATGCAGCAATGGCACAGTCGAGAAATTTGTTATCATCCGGATCAGCTTCGATCAAATGCCACCAGTAGTATTTATGAATAAAATGAACATTTGGTAAATCTGTGAGCAGATCAAGTACAGCCTCTGAAACGGTTTGTCCCATATGCTTTTCAATAATTTCTGCATACTCATCTAAAATATCTGTAGTAACAAATAATAGAAACTTACCTGATAAAATTGCCTGCCAAAGCCAGTGATTGGAGGAGCGCGGGGAAATACTTGTCAAGAGCACGTTAGTATCAAGCACAACGCGCTTTTCTTCATTTTCCATGTTTATACGGCGTTCGTATATGTTCTTTTAAAAATGCCTCCATTGTTTCGTCCGACCAACCCTTTTCCTCCCACACCTGATCTGCCAACATGGAGAGGCGCTTGGCTTTATATGCAATGATCAACTGCCGAAGTTCTTTCAACTCCGTTTCATTAAGTTGATCTGTCAACTTTAGTAACGAGACCTGCTCCGGTTTTAAGGGCAACGAAATATCAGACATACAATTTTTTTTTGCAAAAATAAAGGATAAATCCCTACAATGCAACCAGGTAGTGTTCAAGCTACTTATGCACATACGGCGCGCCCTCCATCGCCAGCTTGCGAACGTTTTCCAGCGCGTGCCACATATAGCTCCGCCAAACAGTTTTGGTGAAAAGCCAGTTGAAGGGATGCAGCAGTGCGTATCTGGAATACATGGTATAGCGATAGCGGATTTCAATTTCATTTTCGGCCAATTGCCGGGTAAACCACTCGCCCTGGAATTTTTCAAAACCCATTGACGGCATTTTAAAATCCGAAATTTCAATTTTCCAGTATTCATTTTCAATGCGCGCCAGCACGCGGTCGAGCGAGGATTCACCGCCTTTAAACGCTATGTTTTTTGCCATAAATATCCGACGGCTGCCACCGGGTTGTCCCCAGGTTTCGTCGTCTAGGCAGTGCGTTACGCGCGGCGTCAGGCCGTAACCGGTGTGGATTTTACTGACATCGCAAAGCATGGGCGTTTTGAAGGCGCGCTCCAGCGAGCAGCGGAAGGTGGTGGAAATTTCGACGGTGGATTTCATCAGGCAACTTTTTTCATATCTTTTAGTCCCCAGTCACTCATCGCATCAATGACGGGGAAAAGCGTTTGTCCGTATTCGGAAATGTAGTATTCGACGCGGGGCGGAATTTCAGCAAATATTTTTCTTTCAATCAGGCCATCTTCCTCCAGCTCGCGGAGTTGCTGCGTGAGCATTTGCTTGCTGATGTCGGGAATTGCTTTTTGCAGCATCGAAAAACGATTGCACCCTTTGCGCAAGAGATGAATGACAACAGGTTTCCACTTGCCGCCAATCAGGTTGAGGCAGTGAGTTACAGGACATTCATTCGGGTTAAAATTTTTTCCCTTTCGCATAACTCCTTGGTTTTCTAAATAGTCTAAAAAATTGTACTATTGACAATTTAAATGACTACTATTTTTATTTAGACAAAGGTAAAAACTTTGTCCTGTCATTCTAATTTTCCACTAAAAAATAAAAAACAATGACCATTGAACAGCTTAAAAGTTACGTACAAGGTGGCGAATGGGTAAGCATCGCTCCGGAATTGCGGCCGTTTGAAGACCGGCTGGGCACAGGCAAAATTGAACCTTTTTACGTGCAGCGCCAGTTCAAATATTTCCCGGGCGACCGTTTTGAGGGCAGCATCCTGAGTTCGGGCGATCCCTTCGGCCAAATGCCTTTGGTAAAATTTACCTTTAAAGGGCATACGGTTTGGGGCAAGGCACACCCCATTGCGAAAGGCGCTTTTGAGGTGGATTATATCCTTGATGAGGCGTTTGAAGTAACCCCCTTGCATCCACTCTTTGCCGACCAGCTGAATTCGGCACCGGTTGCGGGCCTGAACACCTGGGAAGTCGGCGTAACGCAAGACATTAAAGGCAAGGAATTTCCGCTTTTTGGTGTAAAAGCAGGTGAAACAGTCGGTGATTACGACCTGATTTACATTTTCAACGACATGCTCTTTATGGGCAGTAAACACGTAGACGGACGCGGTTTCGACAAGCCCGAAAACCGCCCGACCAATTTGCAGGTGCCGATTGTACGGAAGGGTTAAGCGCTTATAACAGGAGGCGCCACAACCACGCGGCGCCTCCATCTTCTCCAAATATTACAATTAACGTATTGCCGCCTGCGTGGCCGCCAAGCGCGCTATCGGCACGCGGAATGGGGAGCAGCTCACGTAATCAAGTCCGGTTTTGTAGAAAAATGCAACGGAAGCCGGATCGCCGCCGTGTTCGCCACAGATACCCAACTTGATGTCGGGACGCGCCGCACGGCCTTTATTCACCGCCATTTCTACCAGCAAACCTACCCCTTTCTGATCGAGCGACTGGAAGGGATCATGTTCGTACATGCTTTTTTTAAGGTAAAATGGCAGGAATTTGCCCGCATCATCGCGCGAAAAGCCAAGGGTCATCTGCGTAAGGTCGTTGGTGCCAAAGGAGAAAAATTCAGCCTGCGTACCTATGCTGTCGGCCACCAATGCCGCACGCGGCGTCTCAATCATGGTGCCCACATGGAAGTGAATGCTCTCACCGCGTTCTACAAAAACGGCCTCGGCAACTTTCCGGATCACGGATGCCTGGGCATTGAACTCGCGCACCGAACCCACCAGCGGTACCATAATTTCCACCTTGGCATCAATACCGCGGTGCTTCATGTTGAGCGCGGCTTCGAGGATGGCGCGGGCCTGCATTTCCGTAATTTCCGGATAGGTAATGCCCAAACGGCAGCCGCGGTGCCCCATCATCGGGTTGAATTCATGCAGCTCTTCCACGCGCATTTTAATTTTACCCACTGACACCTTCATTTCTTTGGCCATCTGGTGCTGGTTGGCGTCGTCGTGCGGTACAAATTCGTGCAGCGGCGGGTCGAGCAGGCGAATGGTCACCGGCAAACCGTCCATTTCGCGGAACAGGCCTTCAAAATCGGCGCGCTGAATCGGCAGCAGCTTGGCCAGCGCCTTGCGGCGGCCCTCTTCGTCATCTGCCAATATCATTTCGCGTACTAAGTGAATGCGTTCGCCTTCAAAAAACATATGCTCGGTACGACACAGGCCAATACCCGTTGCGCCAAATTTTCTGGCCACCTGCGCGTCGGCGGGCGTGTCGGCATTGGCGCGTACTTCCATTTTTCTGTATTTATCCGACAAGGTCATCAGATCGCCAAAATCGCCGCTGAGTTCGGCGTCCATGGTTTCGATTTTATCGTCGTATACTTCGCCGGTTGAGCCGTTGAGCGAAATCCAGTCGCCTTCCTGCCAGGTTTTTCCGTCAATGGTCATCACGCGGCTTTTGTAGTCTACATGCACCGCGCCCGCGCCCGAAACGCAGCATTTACCCATACCGCGCGCCACAACGGCCGCGTGCGAGGTCATGCCACCCCGGGCAGTAAGGATGCCCTTGGCGGCGTGCATGCCGCGCAGGTCTTCCGGAGAGGTTTCCACCCGCACCAAAATGACCGCGTTGCCTTTGTTGGTCCATTCTTCGGCTTCATCGGCAAAAAAGACAATCTGGCCGCTGGCTGCGCCGGGCGAAGCAGGCAGACCCCGGGCAATCACTTTCGCGTTTTTCAGGGCTTTGTGCTCGAAAACGGGGTGCAGCAGATCGTTCAGGCGGTCGGGAGCAATACGCATCAGCGCCGTTTTTTCATCAATCATACCCTGGCGCAGCATCTCCATGGCGATGCGCACCATTGCCGCACCGGTGCGTTTGCCGTTGCGGGTTTGCAACATCCAGAGTTTGCCTTCCTGAATGGTAAATTCCACATCCTGCATGTCTTTGTAGTGGTTTTCCAGGGTGGTTTCAGCATGCAGGAGCTGCTGGTACACTTCCGGCATAATTTCCTCCAAAGCAGGATAATCACGGCGGCGTTCTTCTTCCGAAATACAGGCCAATTTAGCCCAGCGGCGCGAACCTTCAAGGGTAATCTGCTGCGGCGTACGAATACCGGCCACCACGTCTTCGCCTTGCGCATTCACCAAAAATTCGCCATTAAACAGGTCTTCGCCGGTACCGGCATCGCGGGTGAACGCTACGCCGGTTGCGCTGCTGTCGCCGAGGTTGCCAAATACCATCGCCTGCACATTGACGGCTGTACCCCAAGACTCCGGAATATCGTTCAATTCGCGGTATACCTTGGCGCGGTCGTTGTTCCAGCTTTCAAATACAGCCAGCACGCTGCCCCAGAGCTGATCCCAGGGATCGGTCGGGAAATCATGCCCGAGGCGGGCGCGGATGAGCGACTTGAAGCGCTGCACCAATTCCCGCAAATCATCGGCATCGAGATCAGTATCCAGTTTAACCCCTTTTTTCTCCTTCAACATGTCGATAATCAACTCAAAGGGATCGTGGTCTTCTTTGGAAACAGGTTTAAGCCCCATCACCACGTCGCCGTACATTTGAATAAAACGCCGGTAAGAATCCCAGGCAAAACGCGCATTACCGGTCTTTTGCGCCAGTCCCTCCACCGCTTCGTCGTTTAGTCCGAGGTTGAGGATGGTATCCATCATCCCGGGCATGGAGGCACGCGCACCCGAGCGCACGGAAAGCAGCAGCGGATCGGAGGCGTCGCCAAATTTTTTACCCATTTCCGCCTCAAGCCTTGCCACACCTTCCAGCACTTCGTCCCGAATCAGGTTCAGGACGTAGGCCCGGCCCTTTTGCGTGTATTCCGTACAAGCCTCTGTGGTAATGGTGAAGCCCGGCGGCACATGAATGCCCAGGCGGCACATCTCGGCCAGGTTGGCGCCCTTGCCACCCAGCAGGTTTTTCATCGACGCATCCCCGTCGGTACGGGTTGCGCCAAACGCGTAAACGTATTGTGTTTGTTGTGTCATGACGAATGGTATTGTGTCATAAACGATTTCAAATTTCACAAATACCTGAAAAACAACTATTTGCGAAATCCATTAATTTTCTTGTCAAAAAACCGGCTGGAAGGCGGTTGCACCGAAACCCGACATTTCCTCGTAGGTTTTCCAGCGCAAATCCACAATTTCCTGGGCCAGCACCATGAGTTTTTCGGCCTCCTCCGGATTGGTCTGCGTCAGCACTTTATAGCGCGTTTCATTGTAGGCGTAATCGCGGAATGGCAGGTGCGGGCGCGGCGAATCCAGCACAAAAGGATTATGGTTGTTTTTGCGCAGCACCGGGTTGTAGCGGATTAAGGGCCAATAGCCGCTGGCAACCGCCATTTTCTGCTGATTGAGTCCTTTTTCCATATCAATACCGTGTGCAATGCAATGGCTGTATGCCAGAATGAGCGAAGGCCCGTTGTAGGCTTCAGCTTCGCGCAGGGCCAGCAGGGTTTGCTGCGGGTTGGCGCCCATCGCAATCTGCGCCACATACACATTACCGTAGGAAATGGCCTGCATGGCAAGGTCTTTTTTACCGACGCGTTTGCCTGCCGCCGCAAATTTGGCCGAGGCGGCCGTCGGGGTTGCTTTCGACATTTGCCCGCCGGTATTGGAGTATACCTCGGTGTCGAGCACCAGTACATTGATGTTGCGGCCGCTGGCCAGAGCGTGGTCAAGCCCGCCCGAACCAATATCATAAGCCCAGCCATCGCCGCCGATCAACCATACACTGCGGTGCACCAATTGGTCGGCCACCGAAAGCAGGTGTTTGGCCTCTGTGACGTCTAAGGTTTGTAAAATACCTTTCAGGCGCTGCACGCGGCTGCGCTGCTGTGCAATTTCACTTTCCAGGGTTTGCGGCGCCTGAATCAAGGCATCAACAAAAGCGTCATCGCCGAGTTGCGGGCGCAATTTGTCCAGCAACTGATGTGCAAAAGCGAGTTGTTTATCGGCCGTCAGGCGCATACCAAGACCAAATTCGGCATTGTCCTCAAAAAGGGAGTTCGACCAGGCCGGGCCTTGCCCTTCGGCATTTTTAGTCCAGGGCGTAGTGGGCAGGTTACCGCCAAAAATGGAGGAGCAACCCGTAGCATTGGCCACTAACAGGCGATCACCGAATAATTGGGTCAGCACCTTGATGTAAGGGGTTTCGCCGCAGCCTGCGCAGGCGCCTGAAAATTCAAACAAAGGCTCTAAAAACTGCACCCCGTGAACGGTAGAGAAATTGACTTCCGGACGTTCATTTTTGGGCAAGGATTCAAAGAACTGTATGTTTTGACGTTCTGCTTCAAGGCGTTCGTCCTTGTCGCTGAGGTTAATGGCGCGGCGACCGGCATCTTGCATATCAATAACCGGACAAACCTCATGGCACAGGTTGCAGCCTGTGCAATCTTCCAGATACACCTGAAGGCTGAACATGGTTTCCGGAAAACCACGGGCATTGATCGGCGCTGATTTGAAACCATCGGGGGCATCCTGTAAATGCGCGTGGTGGAAAAACTTGGATCGGATAACGCTGTGCGGGCAAACAAAACTGCAATTACCGCATTGAATACACATATCGGCGTCCCAAACCGCGATACGGTCGGAAATATTGCGCTTTTCCCATTTGGTGGTGCCACTCGGGTAGGTGCCGTCAATGGGCAGCGCGCTGACGGGAATTTCGTCGCCCTCGCCCGCCATCATTTTCCGGGTGACATTGTGGACGAACGCGCCCGCCGCTTCCGGAATACGCAGGCCCTGAGCGGCTTTGCCTTCCGCTTTTTCCGGAATTTTTACTTCAAAAAGAAACTCCAGCGTCTGGTCAACGGCCTTGAAATTTTGTTCAATAATGGCCTTGCCTTTTTTGAAATAGGTCTTTTCAATCGCTTTTTTAATTTCTGCAATGGCGCGATCCGGTGGCAGCACATTGGAGAGGGCAAAAAAGCAGGTTTGCATAATGGTATTAATGCGGCCGGGCATTCCGGTTGCACGCGCCACTTCCGTGGCATCTATCACAAACACGCGGATTTTTTTCTCCAAAATGCTGTGCTGCACGGAAAGCGGCATTTTATCCCAAACTTCATTCGGGCCATAAGGACTGTTGAGCAGGAAGGTAGCGCCGGGTTTGGCCCATTTCAACATTTCCTCTTTTTCAAGAAAATTGAACTGGTGGCAGGCCAAAAAATCGGCGGCAGTAATCAGGTAAGGCGCCCGAATCGGGTCTTTGCCAAAACGCAGGTGGGAAACGGTTTTGGCGCCCGATTTTTTAGAATCGTATACGAAATAGCCCTGCGCATATAATTCGGTGTTCTCGCCAATGATCTTGATGCTGTTTTTATTGGCGCCCACGGTGCCATCGGCGCCAAGTCCGAAGAACAGGGCCTGCGTCCAGCCCGCTTCATCGAGGGTAAACAGCGGATTAAGCTCAAGACTGGTAAAAGTCACGTCGTCGTTGATCCCGATGGTAAAGTGATTTTTGGGCGCATCTTTTTTCAATTCATCAAAAATCGCTTTTACCATTGCCGGCGTAAACTCCTTCGACGACAAGCCGTAGCGGCCGCCCACGATGCGCGGCAATACGTTCAACGTGCCTTTGGAAAAGGCTTCAGCGAAGGTCACCAGCACATCCTGATACAGCGGTTCGCCCGAAGCGCCGGCTTCTTTGGTGCGGTCGAGCACCGCAATTTTCTGAACGGTTTTGGGGAATGCGGCGATAAAATCTTCTTCCGGGAATGGCCGGAAAAGGCTGACTTTCACCACGCCGACTTTTTCGCCGAATTGCTGCAAAAAATGCGCGGTTTCTGTTGCCGTTTCGCTACCCGAACCCATTATCACGATCACCCGCTCGGCATCCGGCGCACCAAAATAACTTATCGGCGCGTAACTGCGTCCGGTCAAGGCCTGAAATTTAGCCATTTCCTCCTTCAAAATACCCGGCACGGCCGTGTAAAAAGGATTCACTGTTTCGCGGCCCTGAAAATACACATCCGGGTTTTGCGCAGTACCGCGAATAAAGGGCTGATCGGGATTCAGCGCTCTTTTGCGGTGCTGAAACACGTATTCATCGTCAATCATTGCCCGGATTTCGGCGTCGGAGAGCAGGGTGATTTTATTCAGTTCATGTGAGGTGCGGAAGCCGTCGAAAAAGTGCACAAACGGAATCCTGGCCCGCAGGGTGGTCGCCTGTGCAATCAAGGCCATGTCGTGCGCTTCCTGCACGCCCGCCGCTGCCAGCATGGCAAAGCCGGTGGTACGCGCTGCCATTACATCCTGGTGGTCGCCGAAGATAGATAAACCTTGCGCCGAAAGCGCCCGCGCAGCTACGTGGAAAACGGTGGAAGTAAGCTCGCCGGCAATTTTGTACATATTGGGCAACATGAGCATCAGCCCCTGCGAAGCGGTGAACGTGGTGGTCAGCGCCCCGGTCTGCAAAGCGCCGTGCACGGTGCCGGCCGCACCGCCTTCGCTTTGCATCTCAATCACTTCCGGGATGTTCTCCCAGATGTTTTTATACCCTTTTGCGGCCCATTCATCGGCCAATTCCGCCATCGTAGAGGAAGGCGTAATGGGATAAATGGCGCACACTTCATTGACGCGATAGGCCACATAGACTGCCGCTTCGTTGCCGTCGAGGGTTACGACGTTATGTTTTTTTCCTGATTTCATGACAAGGTTTGTTACTCGTGAACCATATCGATTGCATGACAGGGGCATTGCTCAAAACAGACGCCGCAACCTGTGCAAAGCGCGTAATTGAACTCATAGCGATTGCCTTTGCCCAGCTTGATGACAGCGCCTTCCGGGCAAGCGCCGAAGCAGCCGTCGCATTCAAAGCAATTGCCGCAGGACAAGCAGCGCTGCGCCTCATAACGGGCTTCACTTTCCGTCAGGCCCCCAACGATTTCATCAAAACTGCCGGCAGCCTGCTCAGGCGCCAGGTGCGCCTGCTCGCGCAGGGGCGCCAGCGTGCGGAACCAGACCTGCAATTGCTCGATGCGTACCACCGGATTGTTGGGTTGTTTCCGGAAAAAACCGCCATGCAGCCAGGCGTCGATATTACGGACTGCTTTTTTGCCGTGTCCGGTAGCAATGGTGACGCTGCGTTCGCTGGGCACCATGTCGCCTCCGGCGAAAATGCCGGCATGGCCGGTCATCATATGCTCATCTACCACCACCGTCCCATCGGGTTGAAACGCTATACCCGGAATGCCTTGTAAAAAGTCGGTTTCGGTGTCCTGACCAAGGGCGAGAATCAATGAGTCAGCCTCCAGGGTTTCAAACTGGCCGGTTGGCACGGGTTTACCGTCAAGGATATCCATCCGTTCAACGGTAATGCTGGTTTCGTCGAGGTTTTTAATGGTGCGGAGCCAATGGATTTTAACACCTTCGCTCAGGGCTTCATCGGCTTCAAAATCGTGGGCGGGCATGTGTTCGCGGTCGCGGCGGTAAATAATGAGTGCTTCTTCGGCGCCGAGGCGTTTGGCCACGCGGGCTGCGTCCATGGCCGTGTTGCCGCCACCATAAATGGCCACACGGCGGCCGATTTGGGGTTTGTCGCCCATTTCCACCGCTTTCAGGAAGCTGACTGCATCCAGAATTTTACCGGCTTCACGCGCCGGGATGTCCGTTTTTTTAGCAATATGTGCGCCGATAGCGATAAAAACAGCATCAAAACCGCCTTTTTCTTTTTCAGCTAAAATATCATTAACCTTGTAATTCAGGCGAATGGTAGCGCCCATGTTTTCAATGCGCTGCACCTCCGCCTGCAAAATATTGCGGGGAAGCCGATATGCAGGAATACCAAAATGCATCATGCCGCCAGCAACTGGGCCTGCTTCGTAAATACTCACTGTATGTCCCAGCCGAGTGAGGTGATAGGCAGCGGACAGGCCGCTCGGGCCTGCACCAACAATGAGGATACGTTTGCCGGATTGATAGGACGGCTTGGGGAATTGCCAGCCTTCTTCGATCGCCCGATCGCCCAGAAAACGCTCTACCGCATGGATACTCACGGTGGTATCCAGCGCATTTCTGTTACAGGCATTTTCGCAGGGATGGTAACAAACGCGCCCGTGGATGGCGGGCATTGGGTTTTCTTCCGTTAATTGCTCCCAGGCGGCACGGTATTCGCCCGCCTGCGCGAGCGCGAGCCAGGCCTGAATATTTTCGCCTGCCGGGCAGCCCTGATTGCAGGGCGGGAGGAAATCAACATACTCCGGTCGCCAGGTGCGAACAGAACCCGTGCCTATACTATGACTGTGCAGGTCGGGTTTCCGGGTCAGATCAGTGTGTGAAAAAGCCATGGAATGCTATTGATGTTCAATGAGTCGGCAAGTTCCGACCATTGGCAGCCCGGAAGAATGATGGTGGCCATCTTGCAAAGCAATATGCATCAGAACAACGGTGATCTGCATCAGGTGAGGGCAATAGCAGATCAGAAATTCGTAGTACCCTATTTATAACGGTATAGTTTGTCCGCAATATAACCTCGTTATTATTGTAATAAATTCGACCTTTGCCTACTTGCTTAACTAAGTTCAAGAACAACACAACATGAAAAAAACGCAAATCACCCCCACCCCAAAATATTTCGACCGCTACATCAACCTGTATGACGACCTCGAACTGGACGAAGCTTTCCAACAAAGTCTGGACGAATTTAATACCTTCGACTGGGAAAAATGCCGGCAAATCGGCCTCCAGGTATACGCCCCGGGCAAATGGACCATACCCGACGTGTTGCAACACCTGCTCGATTGGGAACGCATTATGACCTATCGGGCACTCGGGTTTGCCCGGGAAATTATCGTTAAAGCACCCGGCCACGACGAAGATCAGATGGCGCTGAATGCCGGTGCGTCCCGACGTTCATTAGAGGACCTGATGCAGGAAACCATTATCCTGCGCCAGTCTACAAGACATTTTTTCAATACCCTGACGGAGGAACAACTCCTTAAGCCGGGTATCTGCTGGGAGGCTCAAATGTCGCCGCTGGCACTTGGTTTTACTATCGTCGGGCACCAGCGCCACCATTTTAAGGTAATTCAGGAGCGTTATTTCCCGATTTTGTAGTCTTTCAGACTGGAATATTCGGCTTAAAAAGTGAACGGCAGTTGAACCGGTTGATGAACTCCCGGACAAGTGTTTAGGCCAACACCCTATCCACTCACCACCACCTTGGCTACGGCAATTTGCTGCCCGTTTTCAATAACAGACACCACATAGATACCTGCCGGCAAATCTTCCCGATATAGTACTGCCGACTGGCCAAAAACCGATGTAATGCGCCGGCACTCCCGTCCAAAAGCGTCACAGAGCAATACCAGCGCATCAGAAACGGGTTGCTCCCATCGCAAAGTGGTGCTATTGTTAAATGGGTTAGGCGCAATTGAGAGGCGTTGAACCCCTTCACCGGCTTCAGGAGCATCAACAAGTTGCGACAATGCCCTGAAAGCATTCACGCGGCCAAATCCATAGTATTTATCCCAGCCCGGCGTGTCTTCCGCGGGGTCACCCACCTGATCTTCAGCTGTCTGTTGCAGGATGGCCTTGATATCATCGGGTGAGCGCTGTGGATTTTGCGCCAGCAATAATGCGGCCAGTCCGCTGACTAACGGCGCGGCCTGCGAGGTACCACCCCAATAGCTGTTGTAATTGGTATTGGACTGATGACTCAGGCCATAAATATAGTTGCCAGGCGCTGTAACCGAAATATGGTTACCGAAACTGCTTCCGCTGGTAGCACTCCAAAAGAAGGGATTGGTACGGGAATCATCCGGATCCGTAGAGCCAACCGCAATAACGCCATTTAACCCTGCGGGATAATACACGGCATCAGAGTTAAGATTCATCATGGAAGCCACGACAACAACCTGTTTATTCCTCGCATAATTCACTGCCTGCTGCATTGCAGAAGAATAAGTTGATCCGCCCAGGGACATATTAATCACCCGTGCACCGTGGTCGGCTGCGTAGTAAATGCCTTCAATCCACCAGGAATAATAGCCGAAATTATCATTATTTATACCCTTTAGAATCATGAGTTTACAGGCCCAGTCTACACCGGCGTATCCACGGACATTGTTCGCATTGGCGCCAATAATCCCCGCGACGTTGGTACCATGCCCCAGGCCATCCTCGGGTGTATTATCCGAAAAAGCAAAATCCCAGCCTTGTACGTCGTCTATGTAAAAATTACCGTCGTCGTCAATATTGTTCCCCGGAATTTCAGCCGTATTTTTCCAGATACGCCCTGCGAACTCCGGATGGTCGAGTTTGGCGCCGCCATCAAGCACACAAACGATGATACTACTGTCGCCGGTTTCCAGTTCCCAGGCTTTTTCCATTTCCACATCAGCGCCAGCCAGGGCGGGCGCCAGCGAAAAAGTACCGTTGTTGTTCAGTCCCCACTGTCGCTTATAGAACGGATCATTGGGTACAAGACCTTGTGCGCCGCCTCCCTGTCCAATGCCGTCCGGCTCTGCAAATTCAACTTCACCACTGCGGAGATAGGCTTGTATAAGCTCTTGAATATCAGTGCCTTTCGGACATTTCAACACATACATAAAGGCCCCGCTTTGCCTGCCCATAGCCACTTTTTTAACCAGGAGAACCTTGTACTTTTCCGAAATAGCATCCACTTTTCGATTACCCGTTCCCCGGTGCTTGCACAACAGCTTTTTGGAGGGCTCTTTTTTCAACTTGAGGATGATCTGATCGGTTGGCGGCGGCTGTTGTTGTGCGTGGAGATTTGTACCAATGAGCAGTATTGCTGCTACAAGCAGGAAGATGTGTTTCATGTGTATCATTTGAATTGTTTGGACAAAAATAATCAATTTTTTCAATTGTCCAAACCTTTCAACGGCACGAAGGAGCCTGTAACACGCTTAATACTCAATCGTTTTATTAAAAAAAATCCCGGACACTCCACACAGAGCATCCGGGATCTATTTATGTATGCAATAATTCAGCGCATTCAGCGAAATCAAATCAATTCCGCATTCCGCACTCCGAATTCCGCATTAATCTTCATGTACGGCTACTTCCTCATCGCGGAAGGGGCGGCCCGGAGGCGCTACCTGTACGCGGTCAAACTGCCGCATACCGGTACCTGCCGGAATCTTCTTACCTACAATTACGTTCTCTTTCAGGCCGAGCAGGGTATCTTTCTTCGCTGCAATGGCAGCAGTACTGAGTACCTTGGTTGTTTCCTGGAAGGACGCTGCCGAGATCCACGATTCCGTACCCAACGAAGCCTTTGTGATACCAAGCAGCATAGACACAGCCGTTGCCGGAAGTGCGTCGCGGTATTCGACGAGGCGCTTGTCGTTGCGCTTGAGGAAGGAGTTCTCTTCGCGAATCTGACGCAGGGTTACCAATGCACCCGCTTTCAGGCGCGCACTGTCTCCTGCATCCAGTACGTATTTTTTATCGAAAATCCAGTCGTTGTAGTCAATGAACTCATAGCGATCCACCGGCTCTCCTTCGAGGAAGTGGGTATCACCCGGATCAATGATTTCCAGACGGCGCAACATCTGACGCACGATTACTTCAATGTGCTTGTCGTTGATGTTGATACCCTGAGAGCGGTAAACTTCCTGTACCCCGTTCACGAGGTAGTAAGATGCCGCAAACGGGCCTCTGATCGCCAGAATATCCTTCACCGCAGTAGCGCCTTCCGTAAGCGGAGTGCCGGCGCGTACAAAGTCGCCGTCCTGTACCAGTACGTGCTTCGTCAGCGGGATGAGGTATTTGCGTTTCTGACCGTCTTTTGCTTCAATAATTGCCTCGCGGTTACCACGCTTGATAGAGCCGAAGGTAATTACCCCGTCAATCTCGGCAACAACTGCCGGATTGGAAGGATTACGTGCCTCGAACAATTCAGTTACACGCGGCAGACCACCGGTAATATCCGCAATCTTACCCATCTTACGCGGGATCTTCACGATCTGCTGACCGGATTTCACCGCATCATTGTCTTCCACAGAGATGTAAGCGCCTACCGGCAACGAGTAGCTCTTCAGCTCCTCGCCGGTTTTCGGATCCATGATTGACATGGACGGAATTTTGCGCTTGTTTTTACTTTCAATAACGATCTTCTCGGCAAAACCGGTCTGGTCGTCGCGCTCAAGGCGGTAGTTAACGCCCTCTTCGAGGTTATTGTAGCGTACAATACCATTGAATTCCGAAACGATCACGGCGTTGAACGGATCCCATTCGCAAATTTTATCGTTGCGCTGAAGTTCCTGGCCATCCTCTACGAACAGAATTGCACCGTAAGGGATGTAGTTGTTCGCAAGCACGCGATTGGTTTTCGGATCCAGCGAGCGAATTTCACCTGTACGCGAAACGACAACTTTAACCGGCGTTCCTTCCGGACTTGTACCATCAACGGTGCGAATCGAGTCGAACTCCAATTTGGAGTGATTACGCGCCATGATGCTGTTGTCGGTCTGACCCACCATAGCGGTACCACCCGTGTGGAAGGTACGAAGCGTCAGCTGTGTACCCGGCTCACCGATCGACTGTGCGGCGATAATACCTGTGGCATCACCGATTTCGGCAATACGGCCGGTAGCGAGGTTTTTACCGTAGCATTTGCTGCAAACACCGTGGCGGCTTTCGCAGGTAAGTACGGAACGGATGGTCACAGATTCGACCTCTGCCTTTTCAATATCAACGGCTAAACCTTCGGAAATATACTCACCGGCAGCAACCAACACGGCTTCTGTTTCGGGATGGTATACATCGTGGAGGCTGTAACGGCCTTTGATACGCTCAGACAGGCGCTGAATGATTTTATCACCCTCTTTCAAGGCCGTGGTTTCAATACCGCGGAGGGTGCTGCAATCCACTTCGCGGATAACAACATCCTGTGCTACGTCTACCAGACGACGGGTAAGGTAACCGGCGTCAGCCGTTTTAAGGGCTGTATCCGCAAGACCTTTACGCGCACCGTGCGTAGAGATAAAGAACTCTTGTACCGACAATCCTTCAAGGAAGTTTGAAAGGATGGGGTTTTCAATGATCGCGCCGCCGGTATCGCCCGACTTACGGGGTTTAGCCATAAGACCGCGCAAACCGCAAAGCTGCTTGATCTGTTGTTTGGAACCACGGGCGCCAGAATCGAGCATCATGTACACCGAGTTGAAACCCTGGCGGTTGGTGCTCAGTTCGCGCATCAGCTGGTCGGTAATGCGGTTATCCGCATTCGTCCAACGGTCGATGATCTGGTTATAACGTTCGTTATACGTGATCAGACCCATGTTGTAGTTATCCCAGATTTCATCCACATCCTGCTGCGCGGAATTTAATGCCGTACGCTTCAGCTCAGGGATGATAAGGTCGCCAAGGTTAAAGGACAAGCCGGCACGGAAGGCCCAGCCAAAGCCCAGTTCCTTGATCGCATCGAGGAATTCAGCCGTTACCTTAAAGCTGGTGCGGCTCAAAATATCGCCGATGATCGCTTTCAGGTTGCGCTTGGTCAGCAGCTCATTAATGTACGGTACCTGCTGCGGAACAGCCTGATTGAACAACACGCGACCAACCGTAGTCTGGATGCGTTTCATCACCATCTGACCATTGTCTTCCACGCGGGAACGGCATTCAATGGCGGCGTGCAGGTCAATCTGACCTTCATTGTACGCAATTACGACCTCTTCAGCAGAGTAGAACTTGCGACCTTCGCCACGCACCGGATTTTCCGGGATGGATTTGCGCTCTTTGGTCAGGTAGTACAGACCCAATACCATGTCCTGAGAAGGCAGGGTAATCGGCGAACCGTCCTGAGGGTTGAGCATGTTATGGCTGGAGAGCATCAGTACCTGAGCTTCCAGAATAGCGGCATGAGAGAGCGGCACGTGTACGGCCATCTGGTCACCGTCAAAGTCGGCGTTAAAGGCCGTACAAACGAGCGGGTGGAGCTGGATGGCTTTACCTTCAATCAGGCGGGGCTGGAATGCCTGAATGGAGAGTCGGTGCAGCGTCGGGGCACGGTTAAGCATAACCGGGTGACCGCGCAGGATATTTTCCAGGATTTCCCAGATCACCTGATCTTTGCGATCCACGAGTTTTTTCGCAGATTTCACCGTTTTTACGATACCGCGCTCAATGAGTTTGCGGATGATAAACGGCTTGAACAGCTCAGCGGCCATTGCTTTGGGCAGGCCACACTCGTGCAGTTTAAGGGTCGGGCCTACAACGATAACCGAACGACCGGAGTAGTCGACACGTTTACCTAACAGGTTCTGACGGAAACGACCTTGCTTACCTTTGAGGATGTCGGACAGCGACTTGAGGGCGCGGCCACCTTCTGCTTTAACGGCGTTGGATTTACGCGAGTTATCGAAGAGGGAATCGACAGCCTCCTGAAGCATACGCTTTTCATTGCGCAGGATGACCTCCGGCGCTTTGATCTCCAGCAGACGCTTCAAACGGTTGTTGCGAATAATTACACGGCGGTAGAGGTCGTTCAGGTCGGAAGAGGCAAAACGACCGCCATCCAAGGGAACCAGCGGACGAAGTTCCGGCGGCACTACGGGCAGGTATTGAATAATACACCATTCCGGGCGCTGGCCGGCGCCTTCCAGGCCATCGCGGAAAGCTTCCACCACACGCAAGCGCTTGTTGGCTTCAGATTTCTTTTGCTGGCTGGTTTCGCTATGCGCTTCGTGGCGCAGATGCGCCGATAAATCATCGAGATTCAGCGTGCTGAGCAGGGAGAACACCGCTTCGGCGCCCATTTTCGCGACAAATTTGTCGGGATGCAGGTCGTCGAGTTGCTGGTTTTCCTTGGGCAGTGCGTCGAGAATTTCAAGGTATTCTTCTTCCGTGAGCAGATCCATGCGGCTCACGCCGTCTTCGGCTTTGATACCTGCATTCACCACTACATAGCGCTCGTAGTATACGATCGCTTCGAGTTTTTTGGAAGACAAACCGAGCAGATAACCGATTTTATTCGGCAAGCTCTTAAAGAACCAGATGTGTACAACGGGCACGACCAGACGAATGTGGCCCATGCGCTCGCGACGCACCTTTTTCTCCGTAACTTCTACACCGCAACGGTCGCAAACGATCCCTTTGTAGCGGATACGTTTGTACTTGCCGCAATAGCATTCATAGTCCTTTACCGGACCAAAAATGCGTTCGCAGAAGAGACCGTCGCGCTCCGGTTTGTAGGAGCGGTAGTTGATCGTTTCGGGTTTGAGCACCTCACCGTAGCTGCGCTCCAGAATTTCATCCGGGCTGGCAAGGGCGATGGTTATGCTATCAAACCCCTGATCGGTTTTGTTGCTTTTCTTTTTGAAAGGCATATTGAGAAAAACGATTGACGATGGACGGTTAACAAAGGTTTTGAATGGCGGATGAACTGTTTGAAACAGTGCATCCGCCCTCATATTTCCCTTGTAAGTTTATTCAAATTTCACGTCGAGCGCTAAGCCGCGCAGCTCGTGTACCAATACGTTAAACGATTCCGGAATATTGGCATCCGGCAGGTTATCGCCTTTAACGATGGCTTCATAAGCTTTGGCACGACCCTGAATATCATCAGACTTGTAGGTGAGCAGCTCTTGCAGAATGTTGGAAGCGCCATAAGCTTCAAGCGCCCATACTTCCATCTCACCAAAGCGCTGACCACCGAACTGCGCTTTACCACCCAACGGCTGCTGGGTAATAAGCGAGTATGGACCGATGGAACGTGCGTGCATCTTGTCGTCGACCATGTGGCTGAGTTTAAGCATGTAAATCAGACCCACTGTCGCTTTCTGGTGGAAACGGTCGCCCGTTTCACCGTCATGCAGGTAAGTACCACCGAGGTGCGGCAAGTTGGCTTTCTCAATCCATTCGCCGATCTCTTCGGTTTTAGCGCCGTCGAAAATCGGAGTAGCGAATTTGAGTCCAAGACGTTCGCCGGCCCAGCCCAATACAGTTTCAAAGAGCTGACCGAGGTTCATACGGGAAGGTACACCAAGCGGGTTCAGTACAATATCCACCGCTGTGCCGTCCTCAAGGAAAGGCATATCTTCGATACGTACAATACGGCTTACGATACCTTTGTTACCGTGACGACCTGCGAGTTTATCGCCCACACGCAATTTGCGTTTTTTGGCAAGATAAACTTTGGCCAACTTCAATACACCTGCGGGCAATTCGTCACCAATGCTGATGTTGAATTTTTCGCGTTTGTAGCGACCAACTTCTTCATTCACCTTAATGCTGTAGTTGTGCAGCAGGCGGGCAATCAGGCCGTTGGTATGCTTGTCGGAAGTCCAGTTGGTGTAATCCACCTGGCTGTAGTCAATCTGGTCGCGCAGAATCTGGACGCTGAGTTTGGAGCCTTTCGGAACCATCTCTTCACCATAGATACTGCGAATACCATTGGTCGTCTTATCCTTGATGAGAATTTGCAGCTTGTCGATCAACACTGTTTTCAGTTTGTTGAGCAGTACTGCATGTTCGTCATCGAGTTTGTCGAGCTGGAGTTTTTCCGACTCTTTCTGGATTTTGTCTTTTTTCGCGCGGGCAAAGAGTTGCTTGTCGATGACCACTCCATTAATACTGGGCGGTACTTTGAGCGAAGCATCTTTTACGTCGCCGGCTTTGTCGCCGAAGATGGCGCGCAGCAGTTTTTCCTCCGGCGTCGGGTCGGTTTCCCCTTTCGGTGTAATTTTACCGATCAGGATATCGCCTTCCTTCGCCCATGCGCCGATGCGGATGATACCGTTCTCGTCGAGGTCTTTGGTGGCTTCTTCACTGACGTTCGGGATGTCCTGCGTAAGTTCTTCTTCACCCAGCTTGGTATCGCGCACGTCGAGTTCGAAGTGTTCGATGTGGATAGAGGTGAAAATATCTTCCTGTACAACACGCTCCGACAATACGATCGCATCCTCAAAGTTGTAACCTTTCCAGGGCATGAACGCCACTTTCAGGTTCTGACCGAGGGCGAGTTCGCCATTTTCCGTTGCGTAACCTTCGCAGAGAATATCGCCGGCATCTACACGCTGGCCGCGGCGCACAATGGGCTTCAGGTTGATACAAGTGCCCTGGTTGGTACGCATAAACTTGGTCAGTTTATACGTTTTGCGCGCATCTTCGAAGGAAACAAGCTGATCTTCTTCCGTGCGGTCGTAGTTGATGATGATTTCGTTGGCATCAACATATTCTACTACCCCGCTGCCTTCTGCATTGATCAGCATACGGCTATCGCGGGCGACCTTGGCTTCCAGGCCGGTACCGACCACCGGCGAGTGCGGGCGGATCAGCGGAACGGCCTGACGTTGCATGTTCGATCCCATCAGGGCGCGGTTAGCATCGTCATTTTCAAGGAACGGAATCAGCGATGCAGACACCCCTACAATCTGGTTGGGAGCTACGTCGATATATTCAACTTCTTCGGGTGTCAGGATCGGGAAGTCGCCATGTTCACGAGCGCGGATACGATCGTTCTGGAAAGCGCCTTTTTCATCAACAGCCGTGTTGGCCTGCGCGATCTTCATGAAGTCTTCTGCCTCGGCGGAGAGGTATTCGGATTTGGCATCCATATCCACCTTGCCATCCACAACGCGGCGATAAGGTGTTTCGAGGAAGCCCATCTTGTTTACCTTCGCGTGTGTGCAAAGCGTTGAGATCAGACCGATATTCGGACCTTCGGGTGTTTCGATGGTACACAGACGACCGTAGTGGGAGTAGTGTACGTCGCGCACCTCAAAGCCGGCGCGTTCACGCGACAGACCACCGGGACCCAGTGCGGAAATACGACGCTTGTGCGTGATTTCAGACAGCGGGTTGGTCTGGTCGAGGAACTGGGAAAGCTGGCTGGTACCGAAGAAAGAGTTGATAACGGACGACAGGGTACGCGCGTTGATCAGGTCAATCGGCGTAAACACCTCATTGTCGCGAACATTCATACGCTCGCGGATGGTACGGGCCATACGGGCCAGACCCACGCCGAACTGTGCGTACAACTGTTCACCCACCGTACGGACACGGCGGTTGGAGAGGTGGTCAATATCGTCGATCTCGGCCTTGTTATTGATAAGGCTGACGATATAGCGCACGATGGCGATGATGTCTTCCTTGGTCAGTACCAATACCGTATCTTCGGTGTTGAGTTCCAGCTTGCGGTTGATCTTGAAGCGGCCTACTTCACCGAGGTTGTAACGCTTGTCGGAGAAGAAGAGCTTTTCAATGATACCGCGTGCGGTCTCGTCATCCGGGGGGTCGGAGCCACGCAGCTGGCGGTAGATGTAGGTTACGGCTTCGATTTCGCTCGAAGTCGGGTCTTTTTGCAGGGTATTATAAATGATCGAGAAGTCTTCATCGATGTCGGTGCGCTGCAGGATAATCGTTGTAGCGTTGGCGTCGAGGATGAGTTCGATATTATCTTCGTCGATAATGGTATCACGTTCGAGCAGAATCTCGTTACGTTCGATGGTTACCACCTCACCGGTATCTTCATCAACGAAGTCTTCTGTCCAGGCTTTAAGTACGCGGGCGGCCAGTTTACGGCCTACGGAGGCTTCGAGGCTTTCGCGGGTGCAAGGGATTTCATCGGCCAGGTTAAAGAGGTCGAGAATTGCCTTGTCCGTATCGAAACCGATAGCGCGCAGCAGCGTGGTTACAGGAAACTTTTTCTTGCGGTCGATGTAAGCATACATGACCAGGTTGATGTCCGTGGCGAACTCCATCCAGGCACCTTTGAAAGGGATGACGCGTGCGGAGTAGATTTTAGTGCCATTCGGGTGGTAAGACTGTCCGAAGAACACACCGGGAGAGCGGTGGAGCTGGGAAACGATTACACGTTCGGCGCCGTTGATCACAAAGGTGCCTTTGGGCGTCATGTAGGGAATGTTTCCGAGGAAAACATCCTGCACGATCGTTTGGAAGTCAATGTGTTCCGGATCGTTACAGGAGAGCCGCAGTTTAGCCTTCAGGGGTACGGAGTACGTGAGGCCGCGCTGCATACACTCATCGATGGTATAACGCGGAGGATCGATAAAATAATCGAGGAACTCCAGGTTAAAGATATTGCGGGCGTCGGAGATCGGAAAGTTCTCCTGGAACACGCGATACAGCCCTTCGTTGATACGATTTTCGGGAGTGGTTTCGAGCTGAAAATACTCCTGAAACGATTTGAGCTGAATTTCCAGGAGGTCAGGATAATGGTCGGCGAGGCGAATTTTCCCGAAGTTTACGCGCTCCTGAACGCCGGACTTTGGGCTTGCCCCGTTAGTAGTAATGCCGTTATTGGTCATTGTGCAGTGGTATGCTTAATGCTGTGGCAGTAGTTGGATTCAAGACCTTTAGCGGTGTTGCGGCAGATAATGAACCCTAAGAACAGCTAATTGGGGTAAAAAGTTTCAACACCTGTTGCATAGAGACAGCGATAGGCTTAATGCGCACCGCTGTCGCGGTGAACATTAAGCCTTTTCGCTAGCTTACTTATAAAGTGTCGAGATGGATTGGTTCATTGTCGTTGTAAAGTAAGTCAATTTGTCAGTGAAAACCGCAGGTATTGCGGTCTTGCGGGCCGACAGGGCTTACTTCAACTCGACAACAGCACCAACGCCTTCAAGCGTGGCTTTGATGGACTCGGCTTCAGCTTTGCTGACACCCGTTTTAACGGGGCTTGGAGCGCCGTCAACGAGGTCTTTTGCTTCTTTCAGACCCAGAGCGGTGATGTTTTTAACTTCTTTCACCACGTTGAGTTTGTTTGCGCCGGCATCTTTCAGGATCACGTCGAACTCAGTTTGCTCAGCAACAGCGGCTTCGCCACCACCAGCAGGAGCAGCAGCAACAGCTACAGCAGCAGCTGCAGGTTCGATACCGTATTCGTCTTTGAGAATAGTAGCAAGTTCGTTTGCTTCTTTGATCGTCAGGCCCACGAGCGTTTCAGCAAGTGCTTTCAAATCTGCCATTGTAGTAGAAATTTAAAGAAATGTTTGCGAAATGAGTGAATGTTGTGGTTTTCCGGTGGTTTTGGACGTTGGCATGTATAGTGCGAACTTGGAAGCCAAGATTACGCGCCACGCTCTTCCAGCGTCTTGACGATACCGGCGATTTTGGAACCGGTAGCGGTGAGCTGGCTGGCGATGCGTTTGGCCGGCGATTGCAGCAGGCCGATGATCTCTCCGACCATTTCCTCTTTGCTTTTCAGCTTCACCAAGGTAGCGAGTTGCTCGTCGCCGAGGTAAACAGAAGAGTCAATGTAAGCGGCTTTCAGCAGCGGGCGTTCTTCCGTTTTGCGGAATTCTTCCAGCAGCAAGGCCGGTGCTTTCGGGTTGGAGGAGATCATGATAGTAGTCGGGCCATGCAGGCTGTCAAACAGACCAGCGTAGCCTTTCTCCTGGGGTTCGCTTTCGAGCGCCTTGCGGATGAGGGTGTTTTTAGCCACCTTCATAGTGATACCGCGCTCGAAGCACATACGGCGGAGCTTATTGATTTTGCTCACCGGCAGGGTCGACGAATCTGCGAAGTAGAAGAAACTGGTACCAACCAGTTCTTCGCGCAGCACGTCGATCGCTGAGGATTTTTCTTCTCTTGTCATAGCGCTTTTAGATATGCGTCGGTTTACACTTTGATGGATTTCGGATCAACCGCAATACCGGGGCTCATGGTACCGGCCACCGAGATGGACTTCATGTACACCCCTTTGGCGGAAGACGGCTTCATGCGCACCAGCGTAGCGATCAGTTCGTAGGCATTTTCAGTGAGCTGCTCCGGCGTGAAAGATACACGGCCGATAGAAGCGTGAACAATACCGAACTTGTCGACACGGAAAGCGATTTTACCCTTTTTAACTTCAGAAACAGCCGATGCCAGATCCAGCGTTACCGTACCGGTTTTGGGGTTGGGCATCAAACCGCGCGGACCGAGGATACGCGCAACTTTACCCAACTGCGCCATTACGTTCGGCGTAGCGATGATCACATCAACGTCCATCCAGCCTTCAGTAACCTTCTGGATGTAGTCTTCAAGGCCGACGTGGTCGGCGCCTGCGGCTTTAGCTTCTTCAGCTTTGTCGGGTGTACAAAACACCAATACGCGTTTTGTTTTACCCGTGCCATGCGGGAGGGATACGGTACCGCGGAGGGCCTGATCGGCTTTACGCGGGTCGACACCCAGACGCACGTGTACGTCAACGGAAGCGTTGAATTTCGTTGTGTTGACTTCTTTTACCAAGCCCATTGCCTCGGTGAGGCCGTAGAGCTTGTCTTTGTCAACCTTCGACTCAACCGCTTTGCGTTTTTTCGTCAAATGTTTCATTGAAAAAATGTGTGTTAAGGTTAAACGTTCCGTTGGGCGGAACTCCCTTTTTTAAATTCCTGATTATTGATTTTTGATGTTGAATTAAGCACCAAAAATTAAAAATCAAAAATCTTTAGTTTTCCCAGGGGGGTGTGCCAGAGATCGTGAGACCCATGCTGCGTGCCGTACCGGCTACCATTTTCATGGCAGCTTCCACGGTGAAGCAGTTTAAGTCGGGCATCTTGCTTTCAGCGATTGCTTTTACCTGCTCCCAGGTTACGGTAGCAACCTTTTTGCGGTTGGGTTCCGGAGAACCTTTACCGGGGGCGAGTTTAGCAGCTTCAAACAATTGAATAGCCGCCGGGGGAGTCTTGATGATAAAGTCAAAAGTTTTGTCTTTATACACCGAGATGATCACCGGCAGTACTTTACCCATTTGCTCAGTAGTCTGGGCGTTAAAACGCTTACAGAACTCCATGATGTTCACGCCTTTGGAACCGAGCGCCGGACCAATCGGGGGCGCGGGATTGGCTTGACCACCCTTCACCTGGAGTTTGATGTACACATCAACTTCTTTTGCCATGTCGTTTCAATGCTTTCGGATCCTGAAATGGATCCTGAGTGGATGGTTAAAATGCGTTTAAAAAACGCTGTTGAATATAAAAAAAGTTAATCGCACCGGGTGTTTGGAAGCGAGGCCCGGGAGAAGATCGGACCAGATGGTGCGGCTTAACTGATTTTCTCGACCTGCATAAAGTTCAGATCCACTTCCGTTCCACGGCCGAAGATCTTCACAATGATCTTGAGTTTTTTCTTTTCCTCGTTTACTTCCTGAATATCGCCAACGAATTCCGAGAACGGGCCGTCGATGATTTTCACGGTTTCGCCAATGAGGAAAGGCTCCAGCATGGCTTCACCGGATTCGGCGCTTTCGTCCACCTTTCCGAGCAGGCGATTGGCTTCGACCTGCGTCATCGGAATCGGGGTTTCTTTGCCGAGGAAGTGAATAACGTTGGGAATATCGCTGATTTCCTTGGCGACATCGCCGTTCAGGCGGCCGCTATGCGCTTCGATCAAAATGTAACCGGGCAGGAGGTTGCGCTCCTGCATTACTTTTTTGCCGTTGCGGATTTTGTAAACTTTTTCTGTGGGGACGATAACCGAAAAAACAAAGGATTTCCACCCGGAACGTTCAATTTCAGAGAGGATGCGTTCCTGAATTTTTTTCTCTTTACCGCTGATTACCCGAAGCGAATACCACTTCTTCTCTTCCGCGGGTGCGGAAGCAGCCTGTTCTTTCTTCTCAGAACGAACGGTTTCGATGGGCGCCGCGCTGATTTCGGGGTCTTGCGCCTCGTTTTGATCTTTTACATCTTCCTGCATACCCTTTCCTTCGGTTTAATTAGCGGAGCGAACTTTACAGAATATTGTAAAGCGTTTTGAACAGCAGGCTACAGGTGAGGTCGAACAGAAACACAATAAGGGTAAGAATACCGGAGGTAATCAACACCACAATAGCGCTTTCAATGAGCTGCTGGCTGGTGGGCCAGGATACATTGTGCATCAGTTCGTTGTAGCTCTCTTTCAGGTATAAAGTCAATTTTTCCATTGGGACGAAACGTATAACAATGTGAAACTCGCTTGCGGGGAAATGCCTTCGGGCAAATTTGCCGCGAGTTTTGTACCTGTTGTTTTTTGCTAAAAAGTTCGTTGCCCGATTCAAGGTGGACAACGAACGTCGGATTTTTTGTATACTTACTGTACTTTCAATTTTAACCTTGAAAGATGCAGTAAGTTTTGATTGAGCAGGGGCAGCAGGGCTCGAACCCGCAGCCTGAGGTTTTGGAGACCTCCACTCTACCAATTGAGCTATGCCCCTAATTGTGTTGGGCTGAAAATCAAAGAGGGAAGCGAGGAGCGTTGCTGCTCCTCGCTTCCACTTATTACCCGAAGGTATTAAGCGATGATTTCAGTTACCTGACCGGCACCAACCGTACGGCCACCTTCGCGGATAGCGAAACGGAGACCTTTTTCCATAGCGATGGTGTTGAGGAGCTTAACTTCGAGTTCGATGTTATCGCCCGGCATTACCATTTCTACGTTTTCGGGGAGTTTAACGTCGCCCGTTACGTCAGTGGTACGGAAGTAGAACTGCGGACGGTAGCCGTTGAAGAACGGGGTGTGACGACCACCTTCTTCTTTCGACAGTACGTATACAGAGCACTTGAAGTGTTTGTGCGGTTTTACGCTACCTGGTTTGCAGATAACCATACCGCGACGGATTTGCTCTTTGTCCACACCGCGGAGGAGGAGACCGGCGTTATCGCCAGCTTCACCGCGATCGAGGAGTTTGCGGAACATTTCCACACCGGTGATGGTAGAAGTGATCGGCTTCTCGTCATCTTTCATCATACCGATGATTTCAACCGGATCACCAACGTTGATCACACCACGCTCGATACGGCCCGTAGCAACGGTACCACGACCAGTGATAGTGAATACGTCTTCCACCGGCATCAGGAAGGGCTTGTCCACTTCGCGAACAGGCTCCGGAATGTCGTTGTCGCAAGCATTCATCAGCTCGTCGATCTTGGCAACCCAAGCGGCGTCGCCTTCGAGTGCCTTGAGGGCAGAACCTTGAACGATGGAAGCGTTGTCGCCGTCGAATTGGTAAGTGCTGAGCAGTTCGCGCAGCTCCATTTCAACGAGTTCAAGCATTTCGGGGTCATCAACAAGGTCAACCTTGTTCATGAATACCACGATTTTGGGTACACCTACCTGACGAGCGAGCAGGATGTGCTCACGAGTCTGAGGCATCGGACCGTCGGTAGCAGCGCAAACGAGGATTGCTCCGTCCATCTGAGCAGCACCGGTGATCATGTTTTTTACGTAGTCGGCGTGACCCGGGCAGTCCACGTGAGCGTAGTGACGTTTTTCAGTTTCGTACTCTACGTGCGCCGTGTTGATGGTAATACCGCGCTCTTTTTCCTCCGGTGCGGAGTCAATAGAAGCGTAATCGGTTTTCTTGGCCAGACCCTTGTTGGACAGCACGAAAGTGATGGCTGCGGTCAGCGTCGTTTTACCGTGGTCAACGTGGCCGATGGTACCAATGTTTACGTGCGGTTTGGTACGCTGGAATGTATCTTTTGCCATTGGTTGAAACTTTAAAAAAAGTAGAAAGTATCTGACGTGGATGAAAAAAATGTTCGGATCGAAGGACTAAAATTCAATTTAAATTTCAAATTGAACATTTAATCAGAACAACGTTCCGTAGAGCTGTTGATGAGATTTGAACTCACGACCTCTTCCTTACCAAGGAAGTGCTCTACCCCTGAGCTACAACAGCATTTTCAGTGTGCGCGTGTGTGTGGGTGTGGGTGTGACAGGGGGGAGTGTGTGAGTTGAGTAAAAAACGTCCACTCACCTCTATTGTGAGCGGCGGACGAGATTCGAACTCGCGACATTCAGCTTGGAAGGCTGACACTCTACCAACTGAGTTACCACCGCATTCAGTGTGAATGCTGATACGTATGAAACAACATACGCACTCACATACGCACTCAGAATTGTGGGGGTGGTGAGATTCGAACTTACTCAGCAGTTAAGCACCAGATTTACAGTCTGGCCCGGCTCTCCGGCTCCGGCGCACCCCCAACTTGGTGTGCGTATCAAAATGTTTTTCTGACACGCACCTTGGATTTTTTTTAGAGCCACTAGAGGGACTCGAACCCCCGACCAGCTGATTACAAATCAGCTGCTCTACCAGCTGAGCTACAGTGGCTTATTTATCCAATATTCCAAAGTGAAAATAAAGTCAAACAACATGCTTTTTACCAAGTTTCAAGCCCTTGTTTCAAAAGCGAGTGCAAAGGTAATACCTTTTGTAATTCCACAAAAATATTTTTCAGAAAAAATCTAAAAAAAATCTTCGCCCCCTTCAAATCACATGCTTTTGCTACTTTTTTCGGTAAAAATTGGCACATTTGCGCCTCCATGGATAAAAATACTCGCACCAACGATTACTGTGCCGCGCACACTACCCCACCCGATACGGTTTTACACCTGCTCGAACGCGAAACCCATCTGCGTACCCTCAGCCCGCAAATGCTGTCGGGCGCTTATCAGGGCACCCTTCTTTCTTTTATCAGCACCATGCTGCGCCCACGCCGCGCACTCGAAATCGGCGCATTTACCGGCTATTCCACCATCTGTATCGCCCGGGGCCTGGCCGACGACGGCCTGCTGCATACTATAGAGGTAAACGACGAGCTGGCCTGGATCATTCGCAAGTACGTCGACATGGCTGGCCTGAGCCAAAAGGTGGAGCTCCACCTCGACGATGCCGCCGATATTATTCCCGGCCTGTCTGAAGCCTTCGACCTGGTTTTTCTCGATGCCGGCAAACTCGACTACCGCCTGCATTATGAAATGGCCCTTGAAAAACTTCGCCCCGGCGGCGTACTCTTAGCCGATAATGTACTCTGGGATGGCAAAGTGGCCGGCCCCGACCAGGGCGATGCCACCGCTCTGGCACTTCGGGAGTTTAATGATTTTGTACAAGCGGACCCGCGTGTGGAAAACCTGCTGCTGCCCGTCAGAGACGGACTGATGATGGTGAGGAAAATATGATCGCGGAGCAGCCGATAAAAATTTAGCATTTTAACAAGCATTGCCATTTCATGCAACTTGTTTATGTTTGCCTCCTGCAATCAAGTAAGCCCTGACCTTCAAATTTAAAAATCCATTCTCATGGCCGATAGTAAAGCGCACCTGCTATATGTGGAAGACGACGAAAGCCTCAGCTTCGTAACCCGCGACAATCTGGAACTCGACGGATATGAGGTCACCTATTGCGCAGATGGGCAAATTGCACTCGACGCTATTCGCAGCGCGCAGAAATTTGACCTTTGTATTCTTGATGTGATGCTGCCGGAAGTAGATGGCTTTACGCTTGCACAGGAAATCCGCAAGCGCGACGAACAGGTGCCTATCATTTTTCTGACGGCCAAAAGCCTTAAGCAGGATAAAATTCACGGCCTCACCATCGGCGCCGATGACTATATCACCAAGCCGTTCAGTATTGAAGAACTCTTACTGAAAATTGAAATTTTTCTGCGCCGCTCCAAATTCAGCAGCGGACCACGCGCCGATGCCGCTACCCATATCGGCGCCTATGAATTTGACTACAAAAACCTGACCCTCACCGCCGAGGGCTATTCAGAAACCCTTACACAAAAGGAAGCCGACCTGCTCAAGCTCCTGAACGAACACCGCAACCAGGTTATTAAACGCTCCTTTATCTTAGAAACCATCTGGGGCAAAGACGACTACTTTCTGGGCCGCAGCCTCGATGTGTTCATCTCCCGCCTCCGCAAATACCTCAGTCTGGACGAGCATATCCGCATCGAGAATATTCACGGCGTAGGATTCAAATTCAGAGTAGACTGAATCGTAACGATGAACGATGAGTGATGAGTGTTTTTGTGTTTGGGTGTTTTAGTGTTTTAGTGTTTTTGTGCGGAGCCATTCGTGCATTCGTGGCAAAAAGTCGCCACGAATGCACGAATGATTCCTCTCTAAAACACTAAAACACTAAAACACCCAAACACAAAAACACTCATCACTCATCGTTCATCGTTAAATTACAGTTTTATTTCTTTGCCGAGGTAGAAATCAATGATTTTCAGGCGGAAAAGATAATCGTAGCGGGCGACGAGGAGGTCGTTTTCCGCAATGTCAAGGGTATTTTTGGCGATGGAGAGGTTGAGGGTATTAATGGCGCCGAGGGCATGGCGCTTTTCTGCATTCACAAACGCCGCACGGGCAGCTTCCACCGATTTATTGGCCGCTTCCATTTGCTTTTTGGCTGCTTTTGCATTGGCAATAGCCGTTTGAATATCATTTTTCAAACGCTGCTTAGCCTGTACTTCGGCCAATTGGGCATTCACGATACCCAGGCGCGCGCGCTCCACGCTCAGGCGGGTGCGACCATTCTGATAAATGGGAATATTGAGCGACACGCCGATGCCCTGACCAAAGTTGCGGTCAATCTGATCGAAATAGGGCACGTCTTTAATAATTAAAGTGGGCTGAAAGAACCCAATCCTGACCGTTTGTCCACCAATTTGTACATCCTGCTCCACCAACTCATCCGGTCCGGGTATCCCTGTGCGGAATGCCGTAGAATAGTTGGAACTCAGGTTGGCGAACAGCGACAAAGTCGGGTAGTACCCGGCGCGGGCAATATCCACGCCTTTTTCCGCACTTTTAAGCCGGAACCCCGCAGCCGAGATGCTGGGCTGGGTTGCAGTAGCGGTTTCATACACCGAAGGCAAGGTATACGCTTCGGGCGCGGCATCGGCCGGAATGCTGAAGATGGGCTTTTCGATGCTCATCACATAGTCAGGCTCCAATTGCAGGAGCTGCTTGAGGTTGAGCATGGATAATTCCACATTATTGGCCGCTGTAACCGCCAGTTGCTCTTCGCGGGCAATCTGTGCGTCAATGGTGAAACGATCAGCCGGAGGCAGGTTGCCGGCATCAATCAGCTTTAAGGTATTGTTGAGTTGCTCCTTCGACTGACCGATACGCGCCTGGGCGCTTTTCAGTTGCTCCTCAGCCAGCAGCACACTCAGGAAAGCCTGGGCGACCTGCAAGGCGAGGTCGTTGGCGCTTTGCTGGGCATCAGCCGCCGCAGCGCGGGTATTGTAGCCGGCCTGCTTGACGGAGTTGTGAATCAGGCCGCCCTGAAACACACTTACCCCGGCCGACAGCGTCATCTGGTTGAAGCCGATGGCGGAAGTACCGAAAGTATTGGTGGTCGGGTCAATGGTACGACCAAACTGCTCACCGGCGCTGACCTGCGCGCTGAGGTTGGGCAGCCTTGAAGCTTTGGCCTGCTGCTCCGAGAGCAGGGCTGTGCGTACATTGGCCTGCGTCTGCTTGATCGTCAGGTTGTTGTCGAGCGCGTGTTTGACGCAGCGTTCGAGCGACCAG
This sequence comes from Chitinophagales bacterium, assembly GCA_017303875.1. Lineage (GTDB taxonomy): Bacteria > Bacteroidota > Bacteroidia > Chitinophagales > Saprospiraceae > M3007. Next base: position 128,866 of record JAFLBP010000019.1, read on the forward strand.
GAGTCCTGGGCGTTTACAGTCGTGGCAGCAAAAGCAAATGCTGCGAAAAGAAGGGTACGGATCACATTTTTCATGGGCGCATGAAGATAATTCACCTTATTAATGGTGTGCAAATTAGCAAAATGCCCGACGCATCGGGATAAATTTTTCTATCAATGCCGGGCTTTCGCAGATAAACCCCCTTTATTCGGCCGAAACCGGCAAACGCAGTCCCTCCGGAATCCGCGCCACAGGGTACATGCGATGCGTGGGTTCGTACCAGGGCGAGCGCCGGTACACCCAATCCAATTGCGCATCGGCATCCTGCGCAAATTTAGGGTCTTCCGCACATTTGGCCTTTAAATCCGCCCGGACATCCGGACGGGTTTTCAGCCATTCGGCCGCCAGGTCTTCAAAAACATAAGCCGAGAAATACTCTTTTTGCCCCAAAACGGCATCAAAAAAATTCCAGGCAAACCAGGAATCCGGCGCTTTCGGCTCTAAGGTCTCCACGAGGTAGCGGTTGGCGGGCTGATCGAGCACAATGAGGTAATCGCCCTTGTAAAAACGGCGCTCTGTTTCCCGCACTTCCGTCGTGAGGGCGTAATGGTAAAAATGACCTTCCCAGGCATTGCGGTTTTTGAAGTCCTTGAGGTAAATGGTTTCTACGGGCAGGGCGATGTCCTGCGTCAGGCGTTGCATTTGCACGCCGTTGCGTTGCAGGCGCTCAATGACCGCGCGCCAGGCCTGGGGCACGAGGTAAGCGTAAGGTTTGTCTACCTGCAGGGCCGGACTGTATTCCTTATAATAGGGTATGTTTTTTTCCCAGGGCGCCGAGCGGTCGTACCAGAGCCGGGGCTTGCCGCTGATTTCGGAGTTTTTATAACGGGCCGTGTAACCTTTAAACAGAAAGCTGTCGGGCTGTTCTTCGCGGAGTTTCCAGTCGAGCACAAAGGTTTTTTTCGTGCGGGTCAGTTCGATGGCGGCTTTGCGGGCGGTTTGCAGCGCGGCGCCGTTTTCATCGAGAAAAACGAGGCTGCTTTCCATAAAGGCCCGGGTACTTTGTACGCGCTCGGCAAAAGGCTTGAGCATGTGGGTTTCGGGCATAAAACCAATGCAATTCCAGAGCGCGGCATAGCCAGTGGAATAACGCGGGTGATCGCAAAAGGCATTGATGCCCGTTTCGGGCGTTTCGCCGCGCGTGTCCATGTAAGGCGCCATGGGCCAGCCTTTACGCGTCATATCGGCTTGCAGGAAAGGCAGCATTTTTTCCTGTAAAAATTGTCCCAGCGGTTTTTCTAATTTGTTGTGCTGGGTAGCAATGAGCGTCATGGTATAAAAATAATCGGCGCCATTGCTGGTGTGGTTATCAATGAACAGATCCGGCATCCAGCGCTGGAAAATTTCCGTGAAGGTTTGCGCGTTGCGCGTGTCGGTTTTGATAAAATCGCGGTTGAGGTCGAGGTTTTGGGCGTTGCCGCGAAAGCCGTAGGATTCCGGGCCGTTCTGGTTGGCGCGGCTGTAGGCATTGCGGTTGAGGCAGCCGTCTACATTGTACACGGGGATGACCACCAGCACCGTATTGCGCAACACGCTGCGTTTTTCGGGGTGCAGCAGCAAGTCGCGCAGGAGCAGCACCGTGGCGTCTATCCCTTCCGGCTCGCCGGGGTGGATGCCGTTGTTGATGAGCAGGATGGTTTTGCCCGATTTTTTCAGGGCTGCCGGGTCGAATTCGCCGCTGAGGGAAAGCACTGCCGTGTGGAGGGGGCGACCAATGTCGGTCGGGCCGGCTTCTTCCAATTTAAAAATATCCGGATAGGCCGCGGCCATTTGCTGGTAAACGGCGATGAGGGATTCGTAGGTAAGGGTTTGGTTGGGGTTTTGATCGAAGGGGATGGGGAAGGTATGGACCGGCATCGTCGTTGCGGGCGGTTTGATTTTCGGGGTGCAGGCGGCCAGGAGGGCGAGCAGGAGTATGGAGGTGTTGCGGCGCATTGGCTTTTCCGTTTTTGTGGCGAATGTACGTTTTAAAAGGTTTCACACAGAAGGGCTCAGAAAGGTTTCGCACAGATAGGCACAGATCATTTACACAGACGAGCACAGATTCTGTGTTTTCTGTGTAAATGATCTGTGCCTATCTGTGCGAAACCCTTCTGTGTAACATCTGTGAGCAACTTCACCCCTCAATAATTCCCATTTTACGCATCAGGAAAGCCGCGCTTTTATTGACACAGATCCCTTCGCGGAGCACATAATCGAAGGCGATGTCTGTTTCCGAGATATTGACCTCGAAGCACATATTTCGGATATGCGCCGGGTGCCGGGCCGCCATTTCACAGACCTTCAGATCGTGCGTGGCTAAGATACCACTCGCTTGCAGGTGCAGCATTTTTTCCAGCAGTCCCAGCGTACCGCTGAGTTTGTCGTTGGAGTTCGTGCCGCGCAGCACCTCATCGAGCAGCACAAAACCGCGGTCGCCTGCTTCGAGGCGGGAGATGATGTTTTTCAGGCGTTTGAGTTCGGCGTAGAAATACGACTCGTCGTCGTGCAGCGAATCGCTGAGTTTCATGCTCACAAACAACTCGAAGGGATAAAAACGGAAAGCCTGCGCGCAGACGGGCGCTCCCGTGCGCGCGAGCAGGAGGTTGAGCCCGAGCGTGCGCAGGAAAGTGCTTTTGCCCGACATATTGGAGCCGGTGAGCACCACCATATCCTTTTCCTTAAATACAATATCATTGCAGACCCGCTTGCCGGCGGCGATGAGCGGATGCCCCAGCGCGCGGCAGTCGAGCAGCGGCGTTTCGCTGCTTTCCGGGAACACAAAATCCGGGTTGTTGTAGGCCAGGTGCGCCAGACTGTTGAGCGCTTCAATCTCGGCGATGGCATCCAGCCAGTCTTTGAGGTGGCGGGCATGGCGGTAGCTCCAGTCGTCGAGCGCGAACAGCACCTGCACGTGAAAAAGCAAAAAACCGCTGAACAGGGGCATGGCCACGAGGTTCTGGATAGATTCGAGGCGACCGAGCAAGACGGAGAGATGGAGCGTTGCCTGGAATGCGGAATGGTTTTCGAATGCGGAATGGGGAGTGCGGAATGCGGAATTGGGGGTTGAGGGTTCGGAGTTTTGGAGGCGGTTTTGGATTTGTTGGAGGTGGGGGGCGCTGAAGCGGGCTTGTTCGATGCTTTGGAGCAGGCGGGCGTATTGGCTGACGAGGCGATGCACGGCGTTGAATTGCCCGATGGTATCTTTAATACGACGGCCGTAGGCGGCGGTGATGCTGAGGTTGAGCAGGAGCAGGAGCACCATGCCCGATTGGAGGGCGGGCTGGGGCAGCAGCCAGGCGGCGAAGGCCATGCCGACAGTGAGGGCGGCGAGACCATAAAACGCGAAGCGCAGGAACTTGGGTGCGGGCTTTTTCTCGCCTTCGGCCCAGCGCAGGAGTCGGGCGGCAGCGGCGGGCTGATCGGGGAAGAGGCGGCCCGTGGCGAGCAGCTCCTGACGCCAGTCGAGCTGGGTGGAGAGTTCCTGCACGGCCTGCTGGATGCGGGGGATCTCGGCGGGCGGCGGCGGGTTGAGGAAAAAGCGGGCGAGGCGTTCGGCACCGATGGCCGTGGCCGTGCGGTTGAGGGATTGGTAGAGGGAGAACTTACCGAACACATCGAGGTCCCAGGTATAAAAATGTTGCGGATCGGCGTGCGCTTGTCCGTCGCCGAAAGCGCTGTAATCGCCCTGGAGCGCGGACAGTTCCTGGGCATTGAGTTGGGCGAGTGTTTCGGCGAAGCGGCTTTGTCGCGCTACCCGGGCATGGATGGCCACGAGGCTGATAAACCCGCCGACGCCGAGCAACAGTGCGGCCCAGTAAGCGGGCGGGCCATCGCGGAGCAATTGCCAGAGGGCGTACAGTGCCAGGGCGGCCGCGCCGATGCGCAGCAGGCTGATGCGCCGGTGTGTGCGGGCGAGTTGTTGGTATTGGGCCTCGAAGCGGCGCTGCCGTTCGGTGTAGACGGATTGGGCGTGCATGCGGCAAAGGTAGGGTGAGGTGGGGATTTTGCGGGGCTGGGGTGGCAAGAATTAGCTATATGGTAAAAAAAGTGATGGAAAAATATCTTTTCCGAAATGAAGTTTGTGTATATTTGTGCGGGTGTTCCACCTGCGAGGAGCAGGAGTATGGGCACTTGATGATTTTTCACGAACGGAGAACACACATACGACTAACTATCTGGAAGTTTATTAGGATGGTACTAGTCGGATAGTAGCTGTATATTTATCGCAGCAACCTTTTGGCGACTAATAAATCTAAACAATAAAACATGGACGCATCAAAACTTTTGAATATTTTGTATGATTTTTCAAGTGATGATGAAAAAATCATAACGGAAACATTAAATAGTTTAGTAAGCAATATCAGTGCTAATCAGTCGGTAGAAATATCAGCCAACCTGAAACAATTACATGATCTTTTTTCTTCTTCAGTTTCAAATAAATACAACCCAAGCAATTTAAAGATTGTTGAATTTATAGGCGGTAGCAGCTATTTTGGCTTACCAGGTTTTCAGAAACTGGAAGATATATTAAATAAAAATTCTTATGATATTAAAAAAACAGTTATCGACCTGCAAGAGTTTATTCAAAAACGAACTGAGTTTATAAATGCTACAACAACTACTATAGATAGCTTAGTAAAACTAAACATAAGACCTCATTTTCATTCCGATGACATATTTGAGGTTGGCTTATTAATGCCAAAGGAGTTAACAAATAATAAAATAAATAAAATTACAAAAGAACTAAATCAGTGGGATAAAGTATTTAAAACACTACAAGAGATTACAAGTGGTTCTGCAGAAGATACAGAAATTAGTTTCATAAACAATGGCTCTTTAGAGTTTTTTATAGACAATGCTCCTCCTATTGCAGCTTGCTTAGCTGTCATTGTAGAACGAATAGTTAAGATATATAAAAATATCACAGAAATAAGAAACCTTAAGGAAAAATTAAAAGAGTTAGGAGTAAGTACTGGTGAACAAAAAACAATTGAACAACAAGAAAAAGATCTATTGAATAAAGAGTTAGATAAAATTGCGAATGATATTGTAAAGGACTTTGCAAGCAAGCAACTAGATAGCGGACGAATTAACGAGCTGAAAATTGCAATAAAAGGACACATAACATATATAGCAAGGTGCATAGATGGCGGAATGATAATTGAAATCAATCCACCCGAAATCTCAGAACCCGTAGACATTAAAGATACTGATACAGATGAAAATAAAAAAGAAAAGGCAAAACTCAAAGACAACTACGACAAGAGTTTAAAGCAAATAGAAATAGTTGAAAAATCAATGGAAACAATAAAGGCTATTGGAAAGACAGGCTATGATATTGTAAAATATTTGACCGATGGGGAATTGCCGAAAGAAGAAGAATAGAGTTGTTTTGACGTAACTGAATAACAATCAACGAGTGTATTTTTACTGCAAATCATACCACCTTGGCAATTAATTACAAAGCAACATGAAACAATCGGCAGTGGAAAGCAAGTACGGGATTATCAGAAGAACAGTTTTTTACCTTGGTAAAGATGTTTAACGAAGTCTATAAATAATTGTTTGGAGTTTTCATGGCGATACTACCCCAAAAAGCCTATCTGCCCCCCCAAAAAAGTAGCCCACTATAATTCTAAAAAGTATGATAACTTTGCCAATCAAAAACACAAAGACAAGTAATGTTCGAGCAGACTTTTAAAAATATTGACGATATACTGCACAAAGACGCCGGTTGCGGCAGCGAATTGGACTATGTGGAGCAAACCTCCTGGATTCTGTTCCTCAAATACCTCGACGACCTGGAGAAAGACCGGGCCACCGCAGCCGAACTGACAGGCAAAACCTATACGCCGATCATTGACAAGGCGTATCAATGGACGGTTTGGGCAATGCCAAAAATCTCCTCCCCTGACGGCGGAGGTCGGGAGGGGGCTGGAAAACTCGACCACCACAATGCCCTGACAGGTGACGACCTCACCGACTTTGTAAACAACCAACTCTTTCCTTACCTCAAAAAGTTTAAGACCAGTGCCGAAAGTGCCGACACGATTGAATACAAAATTGGCGAAATTTTCAGCGAACTGAAAAACCGCATACAAAGCGGCTATAATTTGCGGGAAGTAATAAACCGCATTGATGAATTGCGTTTCCGCACCCACGCAGAGAAGCACGAAATGAGCCACCTGTATGAAGACAAAATCAAAAATATGGGCAACGCAGGGCGAAATGGTGGCGAATACTACACCCCCCGTCCCCTGATCCGCACTATAGTACAAGTGGTGGCCCCGAAAATTGGCGACAAAATTTATGACGGCGCAGTAGGCAGTGCGGGCTTCCTTTGCGAAGCCTTCGATTACTTACAAAACAGTAAAGCCGGCATTAACGGCGGCTCCGGGCTAACGACCAAAGAAATCGAGATACTGCAAAAACGCACCTTTTACGGCAAAGAGAAAAAATCACTGGCGTATATCATCGGCATTATGAATATGATTTTGCACGGTGTGGAAGCCCCCAACATCATACACACCAATACGCTTACCGAAAACCTTGCCGACATACAGGAAAAAGACCGCTTTGATGTGGTGCTGGCCAACCCGCCTTTTGGTGGCAAGGAACGTGCCGAAGTGCAACAAAACTTCCCGATTAAAACAGGCGAAACCGCTTCGCTCTTTTTGCAGCACTTTATTAAAATTTTAAAAGCAGGCGGTAAAGCAGGTGTGGTGATTAAAAACACTTTTTTGAGCAATACCGACAATGCCACGGTTGCCATACGCAAGCATTTGCTGGAAAGTTGTAATCTGCATACCGTGCTGGATTTGCCCGGCGGTACCTTTACCGGCGCAGGGGTAAAAACCGTTGTGTTATTTTTTGAAAAAGGCAAAGCCACGCAAAAGGTTTGGTTTTACCAGTTGAACCTCGACCGCAATTTGGGCAAAACCAACCCACTCAACGAAAACGACCTGGCAGAGTTTGTAGCACTGCAAAAAACCTTTGCCGACAGCGAAAACTCCTGGACGGCAAATGTGAAAGACATTGACCAAAACACGTTTGATTTGAGCGTAAAAAACCCAAACAAAAAAGAAGCAGTAACGCTACGCTCACCACAAGCCATTTTGGAAGAAATGCGTGCCTTGGACGAAGAAAGTGCGGAAATCCTTAACTCTATTTTGGAACTGATATGAAGCAAGGTTGGGAAATAAAAAGGTTAGTGGAAGTTTGTAAAGAGATTACTGATGGTAGTCATTTTTCTCCTAAATCATATGATGAAGGAGCATACCCATACATTACAGTTCGTGATATTGATGAAGATATTATAGATTTTAAAAATTGTAAATTCATCAAGAAAAATGATTATTTAAACTTATTGAAGAATGGCTGTAAGCCGAATGAAGGAGATTTACTTTTTTCAAAAGATGGAACCGTTGGAAAAGTTACACATGTTGATTTTGAGAAGGAATTTGTTGTTTTATCTTCATTGGCAATTATTCGACCGAAATCCGAAATTATATATTCCCCGTTCTTAAAATATATTCTTAAAGACCCAGCTTTTCTAAATGAAGCGATTGGTAGAAAAACAGGGGTAGCAATCAAAAGAATAATTCTTCGGAACTTAGAGCATGTTCGGGAATTTGAAAGAGGGGAGCCGGGTCGTATCTTTGGAGCGACCAAACTTCGAAGATATGACAAAACAGTTCAGAGAACTGACCGACTCCCAATGGGCTGCAATATCGCCAT
>JAFLBP010000002.1 GCA_017303875.1 Chitinophagales bacterium
AGTCGGTAACCGTTGGCGTACCGGCAGCAATACCCAGCGTGTTGGTGATGTAAGCCGGGGTGTAGGTTGTAATCGGGCAGAACAGGTCGACGTTCTGGCAGCTGAGTACCGGAGCCAGTTTGTCTTCGATTTTTACTTCGCCCCAGCATTTGTTGCCGCTAACTAAGTGTGTTACACGTGCCTGGTAGGTTTTACCCAAATCGGCAGTGCCCACCACGGCAGGAACCCAGGGGCCGTTGCCGAATGGGGCGGTTTTGTCGAGTTCTACGATATAGTCATCGAAGCAGCCGTAAGTGCCTTCCAGGATCATATCGGGCGTGATTTCTGTAACGCAGTCCACATCCAAAGAGATGTTTACAAAGTCGTTACAGCTCAGTGCAGAAGGCGTGGCTACAACATTCACGATCTGGCTGACCGTTTGTACGCAGCCCGGGTCATTGGCGCCTGCCGCTTTGGGCACGCCGCCATCAACGCGGTACACGATCGTGTACTGGCCAAGGCCAGCACCAGGGTCGAAAGTGGTGGCAGGAACACCATTTACCGTAAAGGTCGCCGATACGAAATTCGCATCACCGGGCGTGCCAGCGAGTGTGACCGGATCGGAGTACAGGCAGAACGGGCCCGTCAGGTCGGAAGTGATGGCAGGGTTCGGGTAGGAGCAGTTGTTGCCGATCGAAAGGCTTGTGCCGCGACCGTTGCTTACCGTTACCGTGTAGCCGATGGCGTCAATGTGACGGCCACTCAGGGTGTATGTGGTTCCGGAAGCGCTCAATACCGTGCCGACGTTAATCGGTGTGGGAGCCGTCGGCGGAGCCGCACTGGCGGTGCTGAACAGACCGTTGATGGCCGTTACCGTCCAGGTTTGACCCGCAGGGGCATTTACCGTGATGACCTCGCCAAATTGACCGTTTTCAAGCGTAGTAGCATTGTTCAGGCACACGCAGGGGTCGGAGATCGATACACCGCAGGAGATAATGCTAATCGTAACCGAGCCGCTCATGCTGGCTGTACAGCCGCTTGTGGTGTTCAAAGCAATAACCGTGTAAGTACCCGCCGGAAGCTGACCACCAAAGCTGATCGGGTTGCCGGTACCGGCCACTGGAGCACCAACGTTATTGCCATTGAGTTGCAGTTGGTAGTTGACACCAGATTGTGAACCGGCAAGACCCACCGGAACACCCTGGTTATCTGTGTCGCAGCGCTGACCACCACCGGTAAGGGCGAAGGCCGTTGGGAGCGGATTGACCGTGATCGTGCGAGTAGCTGTGGCAGAGCAGCCGTTGGCATTGGTTACCGTAACCGTGTAAGTAGTGGTCGCAGCAGGGTTGACTGTAATTGCTGCCGTGCTGGCGCCAGTGCTCCAGGCGTAGGAGGTGCCGCCGCTGGCTGTGATAGTCGCTGAAGCGCCCACACAGATGATGCCGTCGTTGGCTGTCGTGCCGGAAGTCTCAGCAACGGTCGTTACTGCTGTGGGCAGCGGATTAACCGTGATGGTGGTCGTTGCAGTAGCAGAACAACCATCGGCGTTCGTTACCGTAACGGTATAAGTACCGGCAGTATTTACCGTAATCGCAGCTGTATTGGCAGAAGTACTCCAGGCATAGGATGTACCACCGGAAGCCGTCAGGGTAGCTGAGAAGCCCTGACAAAGAATACCATCATTGGATGTAGTACCGGAAGTTTCTGATACTGCAATTGCCGGTGTCGGAAGTGGGTTAACCGTAATCGTCGTCGTAGCCGTGGCTGTACAGCCATTGGCATTCGTTACCGTAACCGTGTAGGTGCCGGCTGTATTTACCGTTACAGCTGCCGTACTCGCGCCAGTGCTCCAGGCATAAGCAGTGCCACCTGTACCAGTTAAGGTAGCAGATGCGCCCTGGCAGATCGCGCCATCATTCGCCGTAGTGCCGGAGGTTTCTGTGACCGTGATGCCAGGTGTTGGCAAAGAGTTAATATTTAATGTAGTACCGACCCAAGGGCGGCAAGACGGATCAATTGGCGTGGGACTGAGAATAGCATAGATAAACAAACTAGCTGCCGTAGGAAAATTTACAGAAGCAGCCGCACTTGTACCTCCCGGGGCAAGGCTTCCGTTCGGAACAGTAGCCAGTACCGTACCACCCGTGTAAGGATCACCCGTAGGTCCGGGGAAAGATAAAAACTGAATACCGTAGGTGTTGCCCATATTCAGCAGACCGCTGGCAGTCAGCGTACTATTACTACCTGCACAAACAGGCGAGGGGCTGGCACTGATGCTTCCCACCGTCGGACAAACGTCGCAGCCACCAGGACCAATAAGGGATACTACCTGGCTGGAGGTACAACCATTGCCGCCAGTAACTGTAACGGTGTAGACACCTACACCCAAACCTGAAATACGCGGCGCGGTTGAACCAGTGCTCCAGCTGTAAGAAATCGGGGCCGATACGCCGCTGATCGATAGTCCACCAATACTGCCATTAGTAGCTACACAGGTAGTCGGCTGAATGATAGAATCCGGATCAATGGTAATAACAGGAAGGAATAATGGCGTTAATCCCTGAGCGGTGCTCGCCGAGCAACCGTTGGCATCTGTTACAGTCAGCCCAATTACCGACGGAGCTCCCGGCATCACAATATTGATACTGGGTGTCGTTTCAGTTGTACCCCAAAGATAAGATACACCCCCGGTTCCTGTCAGGGTAACCGTACTGCCAATACAAGCCGAAAACGTACCAGTTATACCGGCCGTAGGTAAAGCATTTACAAGAATGGACTGCGTTGCCGTTGAAGAACACGATGTTACAGGATCGAAATAACTGTACAACAAATTAATCGTGCCTGCACCTGTGGCAGTAAGCACGCCGGCTGTAATGCTACCAGGACCGCTGGTTACACTAAACGTACCACCTGCAGGCGAGCCTGTAAGCGTGCGGGTGTCATTGACACACATTGCAGCAGAACTTGATGTAATAGTCGCCGGGCAGGAAGGAGCCGGACAGTTGATTTGAAACGTGTGCGTGCTGGCAGCCGCGCTTTCGTCGTCCAGCAATATCAAATAGGTGACGCCGGCCGTCAGCGGCCCAAAAGTTATGGAACTCGCTGTCGAAATATCGTCAATGCAGGTCCAGCCAGTGGATGAGCAGCCGCCAGAAGCATCCTTGAAGAAATAGTCAACGAATGTAAGATCGGTATTCGTTACCTGAAGCGTATGATTACCTGTCACCGTTGGTGTGAAGCTGAAAACTTTTTCGGCGCCGGGTGTACTGAATCCACAACTGTTCACATTCCAGCCTCCTCCAGTGCCACTGAGTGTGACCGTTTTAGATTGCGCACATGCTATGGTCTCGATGGGTGCTGCGCAAGGATCAACGGGCGGCGCCGGGCAGTTGATCTGAAAAGTAGCTGTAGAGGCGGACGTATTCTCATCGTCCAACAATATCAAATAAGTGGTGCCAGCCGTCAGCGGCCCAAAAGTCGTTGAAGTCGCTACCGAAATGTCATCAATGCAAGTCCAGCCCGCAGACGAGCAGCCGCCAGAAGCAACCTTGAAGAAATAGTCTATAAAAGTACTATTTGTGGCTGTCACCTGAAGCGTATGAATGCCCGTCACCGTTGGTGTGAAGCTGAAAACTTTTTCAGCGCCACTTGTATTAAAGCCGCAAGTAGTCACATTCCAGCCGGCGCCTGCACCACTGAGGTTTACGCTCTTGGAACTTGCGCATGCAATGGTCTCGATGGGCGCTGCGCAAGGATCGGCAGGAGGTGCGGCACAGGTCACATCCAACGTGAAAGTGCCAGTTGCCCCGTTATGCCCTTGTACCATGATGAAGTAGTTGGTGCCTGCAACGGAATTGAAGGTTATCGTTTCGTCAGAGGTACCGCAAGCATCGGCGTCGCTCCCGGCCACACAGACGAGCGCGCCACAGCTTCCCGAGAAAATACCGATTTCCGAATCGAAGCTCGTATTGGCACAGGTGCTGACGGTCACGGCTTGGCCGGTTCCCACAAAAGTATACCAAACATTAGGAGCCCCGGTAGCCAGGGTGCCGTTGGTATTGCAGGCGGGAAACGCGTCGTTGGTTGCGCCGACGTTGGTTTGGCCAGTGAGTGAGGTACCACAAGTGACCACGCCGGCATTCGTGCAGGCGTCGGCTTGTGCCACAACTTTTTGCACCAATACCACTTGCGCAAAAACAAGCAGGCAGAAGGTTTGAGCAAAATGGGCAATGCGTAATACTTTATTCATGATAACAAGGTTTATTTTGTATGAATAACATGAAGGCGCCCGGGATACATACATGCTATGTAACCTGCAAACGCAATTAAATTCCCGGAGCCTGGGATGCTAATACCTTCACCTTAGAAAGTATGGCTGAACACCCCAAAAAACCGTAACCCTGAAAAAGCAAATTGAAAAAGTACCAGCAACAAACGTGCCGAGAAACCGCTCCGGCACGGAGTGCGCACGGGCCTGACTTTTCCATGAGTATAAAAAAGGATTAAAAAAAAACTTATACAAAGGTAATTTAATTTTACTACGCATGCAAATAAATACGTCTCAAGATGATCATTCCGCATGGCTAACAGTATTTTGCACATCTCCCAAACGGGTATTCAATGGTATTTGTTAACCAGGGATTTTCCGCCACCTCGGCAAAGCAGCACCTCGCGCTACAATATTCCCTTCAAAACCGCCCGGGCCACAATCGGATACCCCCTTTCATCGGTGTTTCTGAAAATAACATCAATCTCCTTTTCCACTAATCCGGGCGTCAGCCTGGAAGGGTCTATCCAGATATCAATATAGCCGCGCGCGCCGGGTTTAATGGCCGTTTCTGTCCAGGCCGTCTCCATACAATCGCAGGCAGAAACCATTAAAACAAAAAGGTCATCCACGCCCGTATTCACAAAGGAATACTGAACGGAGATGACCTCTTCTTTATTTAAAGTACCGACATTGATGGTGTCCAGATCAAACTGAACCAATGCTGCCGCCGGATCTTTCCACCGCAAGGTGTCTCCGAGTGCGGAATGCGGACTCTCCCTCCTTCCCAGGGAGGGCCGGGGTGGGTTGCGGAGTGCGGAATCCGATCCCGGCGGAAGGGTGTCGGTAAGTGCGGAATGCGCTGCGTGACCCTGTTGTGGTGGAATCGTGTCTCCGAGTGCGGAATGAACGCTGCCGCTACAGTCCGGAACTAATTTTTCTGATAAAAAAAAAGTTCTGCATCCTCAGGAACCGACTGGCGGCCCGTGGCTTTGCTCTTCGGAACGGTAATTTTCATGCGCTCGCGCTTCTCTACCGTAATGGTGGTCGGCCCGGAAATAATCTTGAACTCGGTACGGCGATTGAGCTGATGCTCTTCTTCGCTGCACTCTACCCCATCGGCACATTTATTGAGCAACTGACTCTCTCCGTAACCCTTAGCCACAATCCGGTCGCCGGCAATACCCTTGGCAACAATCCAGTTGCGGGCACTTTCAGCACGACGCTGCGAGAGCGACTGGTTGGATTCATTGCTGCCGCGCGAATCGGTGTGCGACGACAATTCAATCTTCATGTCCGGATACTTATTCAGCAAATCGGTGAGGAACTGCAAATCCGGTTCAGCATCCGGGCGAATATCCGCCTTGTTGAAGTCGTACAGGATATTATCCAGTCGAATCGGCTCGTTTTGCTTGATAATGGTATCCACTTCCACGGTTACCGGACGTTCGAGGCGCAGGGTAAGTTTTTTATCAATTTTGACAGATTTTTTTACCCCAATGGTCTCAAAATCAAGGGTATCTGATTCATAACCGACGCAACTGGCAATCACCTGATAATTTTTCTCCGGCTGCAATACAAAGTTAAATTCATTGGCCTCCGGATTGGTGCGCTCATCTACCGGCAGCGGCGTTTTGTTCGTCACGTCGTACACCACCACGGTACATTTTTTAAGCGGCTGATTCTCTTTTTCGCCTTTGCGTTTGAGGCGGAAAGTTTTGGCCAGCAATTCTACTTTTACGCGTTCAAATTCCCAGGCGTAAATATCATCGCAGCAGGTTTTGCTTTTCAGGTTGTTGATACCCGGACGGTTGGATACCAAAAAGCCGAACATGCCGTCACCCACCTGCGAGTAATACAAATCATCGAGGGTGGAATTGATGCCATAAGGCAGGGGCTTGGGATCGCTCCAGACCGAGCCGTTCCACTGCGATTCAAAAACATCCAGACCACCAAGTGAAGGGCGGCCATTGGAACTAAAAAACAGCTTGCCGTCGCGATAAAACGGTGAAGCTTCTTCGCCGGCAGTGTTGATCAGGTCGCCGAGGTTAACGGGCGGACCAAAAACACCGTCGGATTTTTTGGTGGAATAGTAAATATCATAACCACCTTTGCCGCCAGGCACATCTGCTACAAAAAACAACACTTTTTCTCCAAACAATTCGCCTTCGCATGGGTGTTTGGCAATGTACTCGCCATTAACGCCCTGTACTTCATTGGCAGCGCCCCAACCGTCGGAGCCTTTTTTGGAATAATAAATTTTGCTGGTTTTCATCGCGTTGTTTTCTAATTCAACGCGGGTGAAATACATGGTTTTGCCATCGCGGCTGATACTCACATTGCCCTGGTGCCAGCCTTCGCGGTTGATGTTCTCGCCCATGGGTTTGGGATCGAGAAATTCTTTTTCGCCGGGCTGTGCCGAGTATATTTTGGTATACCAGTCGCCTTCTTTACCGTCAATGGTAATCACCTCTTTTGCCTGGAGGGAAGTGAAATACAATTCGCCGCCACTGAGGTTGGGCGATGCTTCGGTTTGCGGGCTGTTTACTTTTTTGCCTACGTTGCCGATGAGCAGGTTTTCCGGCTGCTTGGCGGTACGCGCCAGATCGCAGCCTTTGATTTCAAGTTTGGCGCGGTCAATCAGCGCCTTATCCTGACCGTCGGTGATGTACTGATTGAACATCTCTTTGGCGTCGGCGTATTTGCCATTGGCTTTCAGCGACATACCGAGCCAGAAACGCAGCTCGGTATACTCGCCGCGGCGATCGCGCGATACCAAGCGGCTCATCATTTTTTCAGCCTTATCGTAATCGCGCAGCACATAGTGCAGCATCGCGATTTTTGGAACCAGGGTTTTATCCTTGGTCTCGTCGTATACTTTTTGGTAGAGGTTCAGCGCCTCGTATGGGTTATTGCTTGCTTCAGCCTCCTGCGCCGCTTTAAGGTTTACTGCGGGTTTGGCCTTGTTGAGCGGTTGCGCCTCTGCGGCGATGACCGAGAAACAGAGCAGGAAGAGGAAGGAAATGAGTTGTCTCATATCTTGTATCGGGTTACTGGCAGAGTTATATAAATGACGGTTAGGGGTGAAATCAGAAGCGCGGGCAAATCACCTTGGGCTTGGCATTGGCAGGTTTGTAAATCCGGATGATGTAATTGGCCGCAATCTCAAAACCGCCGCGATAATTGCTCGCCGCCGTCAGATCGGAAGTATTGACATCATACGCAAAACCAACCGTCAGGTCTTTTTGCTTCACACCCAGCAGAATCTGCATGGCGTCGCGCAAACGATAGCCAACCCCGAAACGCAGGGTGATGTCGCGCTGCGGATCAAACAGGTAGGAAGCCAGGCCCTGCACCACGATCTCATCCTGACCCGACATGCTCTGGTACAGAAAGGTCGGGCTGATGGTCATGCGATCCGTCGTGGCAATGTTGAACTGCCCGTGCAAAACCGAGCGACGCGCCAGCGGACGCTTGGACGGCTGAACGCCACCACCACCCATATTGCCGCCGCTACCAGATGTATCAATAAGGGAAAAGTCTGGCGTAAACAGGTGGAACATGGAAAATCCGACGTGGAAATCCATTTTTTTATTGAGTTTACTGCGGAATTGTACGCCGCCATCAATATCCTGGTAATTGGCTTTGGGCGCTCCGGCCAGGCTGGCATAGT
Source organism: Chitinophagales bacterium (assembly GCA_017303875.1). Lineage (GTDB taxonomy): Bacteria > Bacteroidota > Bacteroidia > Chitinophagales > Saprospiraceae > M3007. The sequence goes on from JAFLBP010000002.1 coordinate 7,920, forward strand.
CGAGGCTTTTTTCAGGGCCGCCGAGCAGGAGGCCGTCGCCGAAACGCGCTTCCTGATAATTGACGCTGCGGGTTTCTTGGCCCCAGTTCACGCCGAGCGAAAAATAGGAATTGCCTTTTTTGTCCAGGGCCAGGTTGTAAGAAGCACCGAGCTTTTGGGCATTGTGTCGCAAACCCAGTTCCCCGGCTTTATCGGCAAAAAACATCAGGCCCACACTCACCCAGTCGCGCTTGCGGAAGCCGCGGATAATCGGCGCATCGGCCCAGAGGTAAGGCGTTTTAAATTGGTCGCTGCCGCCATATACGCTGGCCCACTGGCCACGGTAAATGCCGCCAATACGCACGGTACCTTCAAAGTTGCCGATCTGGGCCGGGTTAAGGGCCATGACCGACATATTGTACTGCGTGAAATGTATGTCCTGAGCGCGCAGGGCGAGCGTCAGAACAGAAGCGAAGAGAAGACTGAGTACGTGTTTAATGTGCATAGATGATTAGGTTTAAATGGCTCTTACGGTTTTGTTCGGCGAAAAATAGGGGAAAATTTTTATTCCGCTTTCCATGCGGCATCAGGTATTTTGTTAAAAAAGAAAAATTGGCTATTCCGAACCATTTTTGGGCTTCTCTGCCAACAAAAAACCTGCAATTTTCGTCATGTCCTGCCGCTGCATGCAGCTAAAATGTTTCTGTGGGCAAACATCGTGCCCCAACTTCGAGCAGGGTCGGCATTTTAACCCTGTAACTTCAGCAAGCAGCGCCGGCGCCATGCCCTCGGGCAAAAGCGGGTACATCCCGAATGCCGGAACGGTATTGCCCCACACACTGACTAAGGGTTTCTTCAGGGCCGCCGCAATATGCATCAAACCGGTATCGGGTGCACATACGGCGCGGCTCTGCGCAATCACTGATGCCGAACCGTGCAGGCTGAGTTGCCCGCAGGCATTCCTGACCATCGGCCCTGCAAGTTCGGCTATTTGCTGACCTTTTTCCCGATCATTTTTTCCGCCCAACAAAACGACCGGCTGCCCCAGTGCAAGGCATAAGTCAGCCATTTGCTGTACGGGAATCTGCTTGGTAGCATGTGCGGCGCCCACCGCCAAGGCAAAATATTGACCGGCGCTCAGCCCCGGAAAGGTTTGTTCCACCACAAGCGCTTCTTTTTCCGGAATAAAATAATCCAACCCGCGACCATCATATTTCACTCCAAAACCTTGAAGCGGCTCCAGGTAGCGCTCCACAATATGCCTGTCGGGCAGGCGGTTGATACCGAAGCGTACAAGCAGCCATTTTTTAAAATTCAGCTTGTCAAAGGTGCGGGTCGGGCGACGCAGGGCCAGCTTGACCCGCAAACTGCGCAGGTTGTGGTGCAAATCCAGTACCAGGTCGTATTGCTCCTGTTTCAGGGCAGGCAGGCATTCCGTCACTTCTTTTTCAAAAGTCCAGAGCCGGTCGGTGTACGGATTGGCTTCCAACACAGCGGCGAATGCTTTTTTAGTTAGCACATGCACCTCCGCACCGAGCTGCTGTTTGAGGCAGCGCAAAACCGGGCTGATGAGCACAATATCCCCGATGGAGCTGAAGCGCAGCACCAGTACTTTCATACAATCAGGAAATCCGTTTGAGCTTGACCGACTGAATGGGGCGCAGCACCAGCGGCACTTTTTCCACATCCACGGAAGAAGAATCCAGTCCGAACCAGTTTTGCGGCGAAGCCGTCACACTTTTTACAGCCAAATAGGAGTCCATCGTCAGCTGATCGAGCGCCGGCAGGTCATTTTCATGCGAGAGGAATTCCTGCACAATCACGAAGCGGAAATCGCCGGTTGGCGTTTCGCTGCGCGAGAGATGGTAGCGGCTCTCTATATTAACTTCTTCATTTTCAATCAGGTCTTCCACCACCCGTTTGAGGAATACATTCATGCGCTGTTCCACGCGGAAACCTAAGCGGAAGGTCACTTTGTACACATCATCGGGCGCCACCACATTTACCTTGTACTCCATGGTATAAGGCTCGTCGGTTACCTCAATGTGCACAAACCAGTAAATATCGGCGCGTTTGGGTTGGGTATTTAGGATGGAGTACAAAATACTTTCCTCCACTTTGCCGGAGCCTTTGGCAGTGCTCAGGTAGACCAGGTTGGTGGCGTATTTGGGAATACTCTCGTCGTTGCTCAGGGCGATTAACTGATCGAGGTAATCGTTCAGGCGTACGTTTTGTTTGAAACGGGTTCTGATTTTGTGTGCCTGCACCCAAATTGACATCAGAATAAAAATAATGGATGCAATGATGATCGTGATGAAGCCGCCATCTTTGAATTTAAGCAGGTTGGCCGAGAAAAAGGCGCCTTCAAAAATAATGTACCAAAGCAAAAACAGCCGTATGAGCCAGGGATTTACCCGGTGCATGACAAAGAAATTGGACAACAAAACAGTAGACATCAACATGGTAATCGTTACCGACAAACCATAGGCCGCCTCCATCGCGCTGCTCTCCTGAAAATAAACGGTTACGGCAATACAACCTACCCAAAGCAAGGTGTTTACCGCCGGCACATACAACTGGCCTTTGAGGTTAGAGGGGAAAATAACGGTCAGTTTGGGCAAAAGGCCAAGGCGAATTGCCTCACTCACTAAGGTAAAGGAGCCTGAAATCATGGCCTGACTGGCAATGATTGCTGCCAGTGTGGCAATTACAATACCGATCGGCAAAAACCACTCCGGCATAATGCCGTAAAAGGGATTTACAATATTTTCACCTTTGTGCGGGAGCACCTGGCCTTCATATTGTACACACCAGGCTGCCTGACCAAGGTAGTTGATTACCAGCATGGTTTTTACAAAAATCCAGCTGGTGCGGATATTTTTCTTGCCGCAGTGCCCAAGGTCGGCGTACAGGGCTTCTGCCCCCGTAGTGCAGAGGAAAACTGCCCCCATGAGTACCAGCGCATTGGGCTCTTTCATAACTAACTGAATCGCAAACCAGGGGTTTAAAGCCGCCATAATGGTTGGATGCTGCGCTACTTCAATAATGCCCAGTATACCCAGGGTGGAAAACCACAACAACATGACCGGTCCGAAAAATTTCCCTACCGCAGCCGTTCCGAATTGCTGAAAGAAAAACAACACGGAAATAATGGCAATGGTAATCCAGACGGTCGGAATTTCCACATGATGCAAACTCTCCATTTCACTCAGGCCCTCAATAGCCGCCGAAACGGAAATTGGCGGCGTGATCATCCCTTCCGACAACACCGCACAACCACCAATCATGGCAGGATACAAGAGCCAGCGGCGGCGCCGACGCACCAGGGTATACAGTGAAAAAATGCCACCTTCACCATTGTTGTCGGCACGCAACACCAAGGTTACGTATTTGAACGTGGTTTGGATGGTCAGTGTCCAGAAAACAAGGGAAACGGCGCCATAAATGACCTCTTTATTCACTAATTTTTCCCCGACAATGGACTTCATCACATACAGGGGCGAGGTGCCAATATCACCATAAATAATCCCGAGGGTGATGAGCAGGCCCGCAAAAGTGAGGGCGTGATGGCTATGCGCGTTGGATTGGTCTTTCATGACGTTAGCTTAGTAGGCTTTGCAGGCAAGTTGGTTGAATTGTTCGATCTGCTCGGTATTCCCCAACAATATAATATGGTGTTCGGGGCGCAGCACGGTATCATGTGACGGGTTGATTTCATATTGACCATTGGGCGAGCGCAGCGCTACCAGCGAAACGGAAACCGCTTCAAGCAAGCCACTTTCCTTAATGGTTTTACCCAGCACATCGCGTTGCAAGCGATGCACCGGAATTTCTTCAAACAGGAGTTTTCCAGGCCCTATGCTGGTCATCAGCTCCGACAATTCCACCGCATCGGGTTTGTTGACCAAAGCGGCCATGTAATAGCCGCCAATTCGCTCGGGCACCACCGTATGGTCGGCGCCAGCCCGTCGTATTTTGAATTCGTCGGCTAAATTATTGGCCCTTGAGATAATTCTGATATTGGCATTGATCTGACGTGCCGACAAGGTAATAAACAAGTTGTCGGAATCATGCGGCAGCGTAATTACAATGGCCCGTGCCCGCAAAATACCGGCCTCTTCCAGGATATGATCTTCCGTCGCATCGCCTTCGATGTACAGCATTTCACTATCGCGCAGGATTTCAATTTTCTCCAGATCACTTTCCACTACCACAAATGGAATCTGCTGCTTGCTCAATTCCCCCACCACTTCCGTGGCATGACGCCCGAATCCGCAAACAATCACATGATTCTTTAAGTGCTCAACACGCTGTATCATCCGAAATTCATTAAAAAGGGCAATAAAGCCGCCATCGGCAAAAATACTGGTTACCGTAGATATGGCGTATGCAAACAAGCCAAGATTAAAAACGATTAATCCGATCGTAAAAATTCGCCCCATCGGACTCAAAGGGTGCACCTCGCTAAAACCCACCGAAGCCAGCGTAATTACTGCCATATACACCGCGTCCAGCCACTCGTATTTTTCAATGCTCACATAGCCAATTGCGCCGGCAGAAACCGACAACACCATCAACAGGATAGAGAGCCGCAAACGCCGGAACACCTTGAAAATCGGGCCGTAGCGCCAATAGCGCTCCATTGCCGATTTCGGTTGCCAGAAAAAATACAATATGAACTGAAATATGGTCAATGCAAGGCTATTTGTTGGTCAGCACTAAGTATTCCCAGGGCTTCAGGGTCAATTGCATACTCGGCGTAACCTGCACGGTATTGGGGTCGAACAAATTCAGATAGGCGCCTTGTATAATGGCCTCGGTACGCAGGGTAACCTGTTGTGTCTGAGCACTGCAATTCAGGATCACCACAAGCTTGTCTCCTTCTTTTTCCCGGTAAAAAGCATAAATCGCGTCGTCTTTATCGCTGGCGATTTTTTGCAATTTGCCCCCGTGTACGCCCGGCTGCAAGGCCCGGTTTACGGAGCGCAAAGCTGACAGGCGACTAAAAAAATCGCGTTTGCCGTAATGCTTCCACGGAATCGGATCTTTGGTAAAAAACGCAAGGCGCTTGTCTAAGTCGTCTTCCTGGCCGTTGTACAACATTGGTATACCCTGCCAGGTAAATGCCAACACATTAAAAGCATCGGCTGCACGGCCGTACAACTCCTTTTCGGTACCGTTCCAGGAGTTTTCGTCGTGATTTTGCGTAAAATACAGCTGATAGTAACCTTTGGGGTAAAAATCATCAAGCCCTGCGAGCAAAGTATCCAGGGCAAGTGCATTCTTTTTTCCGGCGGCAATTTCTTTGGTAACATCTTTCCATCGCCAGCCATAATTGGCATTAAAAGCGGTGTTAAAATGCCCCGGCTCATCCTGCCATTCGGAAAGCATAAATATGGGTTTGAGGGAGTCCAGCGCCGGGCGCGCCTGTGCCCAGAAATCATTGGGCACCAATCCGGCCATATCCACCCGATACCCGTCAACATCGCATTCGCGAATCCAGTATTGCATGGCGGCAATCATGGCCTTGCGCAATTCCGGGTTGTTGTAATCCAGGTCGCAAACATCATCCCAACCTGTAGACCCGCCGTGCTCATTGAGCGGTACGGTCATTTGCCCATTTACTTTGGTGTAATATTCCGGATGCTCCTTAATCCACACCGCATCCCAGGCCGTGTGATTGGGTACCCAGTCGAAAACCACCTTCATATCCAGCGCATGTGCGTTTTGCACGAGCGCTTTTAAATCGTCCAGATTGCCAAAATCCGGATTAATCGCGTAGTAATCCCGCACCGAATACGGGCTTCCGAGGTCGGATGCTTTTTCCTTCCGATTTTGTATTCCGATAGGGTGAATGGGCATCAGCCAGAGCGTATTCACGCCGAGTTCCCGCAGTCGGGGCAATTGACGCTGCACAGCTGCAAAATTGCCTTCCGCCGAAAACTGGCGTATGTTACATTCGTACAGCACGGCCGTGCGCACCCATTCCGGCTCGGCGGGGACATAAGCAGCCGGGGCATTTTGAGGCATTTTTGGCGTCGAATTATCGCCACAGGCCCCGATAAACAGGAGCAGGACCCAAAGCGCGGAGAACATGGCTGGTTTCATCGGACTAATGTACGGCGTTTATAAAAAACAAGGGGTACAAAACACCCGGCGCCTAATTTCCGGCGGAGGGGGGCGTCTTGGAATTGACGGCGCGTACCTGAATACCGGTATAGTTCACATCGGTATTGCCAATCCAGATCATTACAAAGCCCTTGTCTTTTACCTGCCAGGTATTGTTGACGTAGGGGTCTTTGCATTCCAGATAAATTTCATTTTTGTTTTCATCCCAGTTCCAGCGGCCTTTATCTACCACCTGATTATTGATGAGCAGCTCGAAGGTCTGGTCATCATTAAAATGCAGCCATTTCTTTTTGTAATGCTCATGAATGGTGGTATCGGTGGGTTGGAAAGCCATGTTTAGGTGCCACCATCCGGTGCCGAGGTAGGCTTTGCGACTGGTAGACGCAGGTGGGAGGCGGCTCAGGGGGATTTGCACCAGATCCGGTGCGCGACGAACCATGACGGTGCCGGAGGTATCGTCGTTGCTGCCCAGCACGTGCGCTACTTTAAAGGGGTAGTTTTCCCCGGTATTGGGCAGCACTTCCGATTTGGGCTGTTGAAGTGCAGCACCATCATCGGGTTTTTGAAGTTTTTTGCAGGTAGTCCAGCCAAGGCCGATACTGACGGCGGCGAGAAGCAGGTTGAGTTTCATATTTTTCATATAAAAATAAGGTTCAAAGAATGCCTGCTCCGGGTAGCAGTTCGTGGGTTTGAGCAGCGCCAATTTTTCGGAAAAGATGCTGCGGAGAGAGGTTTTCAAAACCGGGCACGACCAGTCGGGCGCGGTGCAGCCACTGCGGCTCCCCTACCCCAACCACGCTGAACCCGCCAATCAGTGCCGCATCAATGCCCGAAGGTGCATCGTCAAAAACCAAACATTCCGAAGGCCGCAAACCCATTGCCGCTGCCGGCACCATATACGACTCCGGGTGGGGTTTGTTTTTTCTAATCTGCGTGCCATCGGTCACTACCTCAAAATGTTGTAACAAACCGGTGGAAATCAACACCGTACGTGCGTTGCCGGAGGCCGACGACAAGGCGCGCTGAACCCCCATGGCCCGAAGTGCAAGCAGGAAATCTATCACACCGGGAAATACTTCTTCGGGTTTGATACCCGATACCAACTGGATGTACCAGCTGTTTTTTACATCCGCCCAATACAGCTTTTCCGCTTCGGTCATGTAGGTAATGCCGCCCCATTCCATCACTTTTTCCAGGCTTTCCATGCGACTGAGCCAGCGCAACTGTTCATGTTGTTCGGGGCTGAGATCGAAGCCCCATTCATTGGCCAGACGCCGCCAGGCAATGTAGTGGTACTTAGCCGTATTGACCAATACCCCGTCGAGGTTGAAAATGCAGGATTTAAATTCCACCATATTTTTTACTAATAAGAAGCCCCTACACCATCTGGTGCAAGGGCTTACTTGGCAAGGTAGTCCCGACAGGGATCGAACCTGTATCTGAGGTACCGGAAACCTCCATTCTATCCATTGAACTACGGAACCGAAACCGCTTTTTCAAACGGCGGCTGCAAAGATATGTACTTTACCTGAATCTGCATCGGGAAAAACGTATTCCTTTTTACCTTTGCCCATTACATCAATGATTTTCAATGAAAAATATCGCTAATCGCAACGGATTTATGGGGGCATTGGTCGTGGTTCTGTTTTATACCATGATCTATTTTGTCAAAAAAGAACTGCTGCTCAACCCCTGGATTCAGTGGGGACCAATGGTTTTTTATGTCGCTTTTATGTACAAAGCACAGCAGGAAGACTGCGCCCTGTACGGCGCCGAACGCGACTTTCGCGCCATGGTACGCATTCCGTTTATCACCTTTATCCTCATCAACCTCGGTTACTGGCTCTGGTACTACGCCTCGCATCTGGCCGACCCTTCGCTCATCACGCAGGAAATACAGGTGGTACTTAGCGATCTGGAACAGCAACTCAGCGCCGGCACCGGCGACCCGCAGCAGGCTAATGATATCCGGATGCAAATTGCTGAACACAAAAAGGTAATAGAGGCCCCAACCATGCCCCTGCTGCCGGTAGTTACCCGCATGGCCTTTGGCTCCATCGGCGGCTTCCTGCTGGCCGCCCTGCTCACCGCCATCAAACGCATGAATAACTAAGCCTGCCCGCTACAACTATGGCCAAACAAAAAACAGAAGCCGGCGGCACCGTTACTCCGCTCATGGCCCAATACTTTCAGGTAAAGGGCAAACACCCCGATGCAGTGCTGCTTTTCCGCGTCGGCGACTTCTACGAAACCTTCGGCGAAGATGCCGAAAAAGCCGCACGCGCACTCGGCATCACGCTGACCAGCCGTAACAACGGCGGCTCGGATATTCCGCTGGCCGGTTTTCCCTACCACGCCCTCGACCTCTACCTGCCCCGCCTCGTGCGTGCAGGCTACCGCGTAGCCATCTGCGAACAAATGGAAAAACCCGTGCCCGGAAAGGTCGTACGCAGGTCGGTTACGGAAATTGTTACGCCCGGAGTCACCACCGACGATGCTCTGCTCCAACACAATCAGAACAACTTCCTCGCTACCATCGCCTTCGGTAAAAACGAGCGCTACGGACTGGCCCTGCTCGACATCAGCACTGGCGAATTCCTCGTTTCCGAATGCGACGCCCCTACGCTGGATAAATTGCTCCAGAGCTTCAAACCCTCCGAAATTATACTGCCCAAAAGCCGCAGCAAGGAGTTTTCCCTCCAATACGGCGATAAATTTTATACCTACACCCTCGAAGACTGGATCTTCACCAACGAATTTGCCCGCGAAAAACTGATCAACCACTTCCAGACCAACAGCCTCAAGGGCTTTGGCCTCGAAGACCTCGAACTGGCTCAAACGGCCTCCGGCGCAGCACTGCACTACCTGGCCGCCACCGAAAACAATCGTTTGAGCCACCTCACCCGCATCAGTCGCCTGCAATCGGAAAAACACGTCTGGCTCGACCGATTCACCATCCGAAACCTGGAACTCATTTCCAGCAACCACGAAAATGGCGTCTCCCTGCTCGACGTACTCGACAAAACCGTCAACCCCATGGGCGCACGCCTGCTCCGCAAATGGCTGCTGCTCCCCCTGCTGCAAACCAACCTGATAGCAGAGCGACTCGACGCCGTTCAGTTTTTGCTCGAAAACGAAGACTTCGCCCGCGAAATTGAACCCCTGCTCCGGCAGGTTGCCGACCTCGAACGCCTGATGAGTAAAACGGCTGTGGGTAAAATCAACCCGCGCGAAGCCATGCAGATCCATAAAGCCCTCACGGCTATCGAGCAACTGCGCCAACTCCTGCTCCCCACCAAACCCTTCCTCAAACTCGGCGAAGGCCTCAACCCCTGCGCCAGTCTGCGCACCCGCATCGAACACGACCTGGCCCCCGAACCACCCACCGACATCAGAAAAGGCGGCGCCATCGCCGACGGCGCCGACAGCGAACTCGACGAACTGCGCAGCATCGCCCGCAACAGCCGCGAGCACCTGCTCGCCATTCAGCAACGCGAAATAGAAAAAACAGGCATTCAAAGCCTTAAAATCGGATTCAACAATGTCTTCGGCTACTTCCTCGAAGTGACGAGCAAGTGGAAAGATATGGTGCCCGTCGAATGGACGCGCAAACAAACCATTGCCAACGGCGAACGCTACATTACCGAAGAACTGAAAGTGCTGGAAGCTAAAATCCTGGGCGCCGAAGAAAAAATGGCCGAAGTGGAAGATCGAATCTTTAAAGCACTCGTCGGCGCCATCGAACAATACATCGAACCCCTGCAACACAACGCCAGCCTGATCGCCCGCGTCGATTGCCTGCTCTCTTTTGCAAAAGTAGCCCTTCAACGCCAATATTGCCGACCCGAACTCGACGACAGCACGGTCATCGATATTAAAGGCAGCCGACACCCTGTCATCGAAACCCAACTGCCCCTCGGCGAAAGTTTTGTACCCAACGACATCTGGCTCGACAACGAATCTACCCAGGTCATGCTCATCACCGGCCCCAATATGGCCGGCAAATCCGCCCTGCTCCGCCAAACCGCCCTTATCGCACTCATGGCCCAAATCGGCAGCTTTGTCCCGGCCGACAGCGCCCGCATTGGACTGGTCGATAAAGTATTCACGCGCGTGGGCGCAAGCGACAACATCAGCGGCGGTGAAAGTACCTTTATGGTGGAAATGAATGAAACAGCGCTGATTATGAACAATATCAGCGATAGAAGCCTCATTCTGCTTGATGAAATCGGGCGCGGCACCAGTACATTCGACGGCATCAGCATTGCCTGGAGCCTCGTGGAGTACCTGCACAACAACGGATACGCCCGCCCCAAAACGCTGTTTGCCACCCACTACCACGAACTCAACGAACTGGCCGAGCGCTTTGATCGTATCCATAATTACCATGTGAGCACCCGCGAGGTTGGCCAGAAAGTCATCTTCCTCCGCAAACTCACCCCCGGCGGCTCCAACCACTCCTTCGGTATCCACGTGGCGCGTATGGCCGGCATGCCCCAAAGCATTGTGGAGCGCGCCCAGGAAATTCTGCGCCAGCTCGAAGCCCAGCAACTCGCTGAAGGCTTAGGCGATACGCCGCAGGAAAGTCCGGCAGCCGCCACACCCCTGCCCAAACCCGCACGCACCAAAGCGCGCGAACTTTCAGCACCCACACAATTGCATATTTTTGATGTGGACGAGTTTACCATGCGCATCAAGGAAGACCTGCTCGCGCTGGATCTGAACACCATGACGCCCATGGACGCCCTCTGGAAACTCAATGAATTGAGAAAAATTGCAGAGAAAAAATAATAACCCTATGGACAGCACAAGGCAATTTCCCGAACATTTTTTCTGGGGCAGCTCTACCGCCGCCGCACAGGTGGAAAGCGCCGGAAACCACCCCTGGCGCGGTTTAAAAGCCTTGGACGGGCATGTTTTCCTGCGCACAACCAATCATGAGTTCCAGCGCGCAGAAGACGCTGAATTTATCGCAAAATTCGGGTCTGTCTATCGCTGTGGCGTAGATTGGAGCCGCCTGCAAACAGAACCTTTTGGCAAATTCCACCCGGAAGTGGTGGAAGAATACCGCAATTTTTTTGAATTATTAAGGCAAAAAGGCATTCGCCTGATGTTTGTCCTCCACCACTTCGCCCATCCCAACTGGTTTGAGGCCGCCGGCGGCTGGACGCGGGAAGAAAACATCCCGATGTATCTGGAATATACACGGCAATGCATCAAACACTTCGGCGAATACGTCGCTTACTGGAACACCTTCAACGAGCCAAATGTATACGCCATGAATGCCTTTGTGCTGGGCAATTTCCCGCCCCGCAAAAAAGGACGCCTGCTCACCGCCGGGAAGGTGCTGGAAAATATGGGCAAAGCCCACGACATCGCCTACAAGATGATTCGGGATAAAAGCAAACGCGAACCCATCGGTATTTCCTTTAATACTGCCTGGTTTGAGGGCCTGAACCTGCCCGGAAAAGCCGTAGCCGCATTCGTAGACTGGTGGTTCCACCGCTATGCCGCCAAACCTTTTGAAAAATGTGATTTCTGGGGGCTCAGCTACTACGCCTACATGCCTTTTGATCCGTTTCCGGTAGATGCCATCAGCAAGGCCGATAAACTCCGACGCCTCGGACTTGAGCACGATAAAATGTGGGGCTACAAACCGGAAGGGCTATTGCGCGCCCTGCGCCGTTTTTACAAGCACTATAAAAAGCCGATCATCATAACCGAAAACGGCATTTGTACCGATGATCCGCAATTGCGCATCCGCGCCATTCAGGACTATACCGGTATGTGCCGGCAGGCGATACAGGAAGGTATCGACCTGCGCGGCTACATACACTGGAGTACATGGGACAATTTTGAATGGCATCTGGGGCCAACTTATCGATTCGGCTTGGTTCGGGTAAACTTGGAAACGATGGAACGGGAAATGACGCCGGCAGGCGAATTTTACGCCGAACTTGTTGCACAGTAACACGCCCCTTTCAGGCAGCGATACAACCTTTCGCAGGCGCCTCAATTCCCGAACAGGCGCTTATTGCAACACAAGCGTTTTTACTACTTTTTCACCGTTTTCATGCAATAATTGTAGCAAATACAGGCCTTTTGGCTGATTTGCCAGATCCAGTTCAAAAGAAACTGTTCCCTGCGGCAATGCCGAATTGTACACATTACGCCCTTGCATATCACTCACTTGAAGCGCAAGTTCACCTGCTGCCGCGCGGGGCAGCTGCACCATGATCATACCTTCTGAGGGATTGGGAAAAACCAGCGTTTCCGCTGCGACCTCGCTTTGAAAAGCGTCGACATCCTCTTCAGCCCGATTCACCGTTTCGGCCCCGCTTTCGTCGCCAACAAGCGAACCGGCAATGAAAAATGCCACAGAGGTCCAGGTAGAAACCACTGATCCGTTACACCGTGTGCGCACGCGCCATTCCACGCTGTTGCCCGTGGCGATGCTTGTGGTGTAACTGTTCGTTCCGGGCGAAACACTTACCCAGGGCTGCCAGACGCCGGCAATTTTTACCCGATATTCCAAATCATAGCGCACAATACAGGTATTTGTAGGCACCGCCCATGAAAAAGTCGTTTGTCCGGTAGCCGCATTATAGGTTTGTGTCTGGCCCGTTGGGCGTTTGCAGGCCCAGCCGCAGCTGGTGTTGCCATCTGTAAAAATCCAGATGCGTTGCAAATACGTAACAGTACCCGAGCAAGCCGAGCTGACCGTCCAGGTGCGATCCACACGGCGGTTGGTGTTGCACAAAGGCACCACAACATCTGAATAACTAACATTTAAGGCACAGGCGTCGGCCGCACAAACCGTGTTGCAGGTAGTCGGGGATTTTACACCCTGGAAAATCGGGCTGCCGTCAATGGTTGGCGAGCCGGTATTAAAACCACTCACGGTAGTAGTCGGCGCCGGGCGAGCACTTGTATTTTCACACCAGGGCGTGCAGTCGGTACCACTCACTTGTAAAGTGACCGAGGGAGGAAAAACTATAGAGGACAAAGACCGTTTGTAATAATAGATTGAACGCGTGCAAGTTGCAACATTCCCCCAGGCATCGCTCACCGTATATTGTCGTACAACTTTTCGGGAATACACGGAGGTACAGGGGTAAGAAAAAACATTATCAGTCGTATTAATCGTGATGGCGCTGCAATCGCTGATGGTCGGATTGGGAATTGCCGTACAATTATCTTCACAGTAGTAGTACAGGTCTGTACAAGCGCTCAAAACCGGCGGCAATTTGTCTTCCACCTTGACCTGACACCAGGCAAAGTTACCGCTGATCTGGTCGCGCACGCGTGCATTCAGGGTTTGGCCAATATGTGAGGCATTAATATTGGCCGGCACCCAAACCCCGCCTTGTTGTATTTCCGCTACTAAAACGCCACCCGGACAAGACCAGCCGGAAGCAAGCAAATCCGCAGGAAGCAGCGTATACGAACAGGAAGCAGGCAGCGAAAGATTGGTAAACGCATTAACAGCAATGGTACACTGCGCTTGTGCACGAAGCAGGAGAAGGGTCATCAACAGGCTCAGGGCAGTGAGCCGAAAAAAGGTAAATTGTTTCATACGAATCAGTTTTGAAATGTTTTACCATTAGTCGGAAAGGCATTTAAAACATCAATTACGTTAAAATTGTGTTATAGTTGCCCTCGGGCAATCACAATGAATCATATCCGGACGATAATTGTGCATTGTTTTACCAAATCAAAAATTTGAACGTATGAAAAACACATGCTTCGCAGTCCTCCTGCTTTCCCTTTTTTCCCTTACCCTTTCTGCACAGGAAAATTACCCGCGCGAACTCGGCGTTCGTTTCAGCAACATTGACTTAAATGGCGGCGGTTTTTCTCTGGTTTACAAAAAACAAAAAGCAGAAAACAAGTACCAGCGCTTGCGCGCCACCTTCGGCAATCTGAATATCAGCAGCTTTGGCGAAGACAATCTCCGAAGCAGTTTCTCTGCCGGAGGCGCTGTGGGCATCGAAAAAAGAAAGCCGCTGGGCAATGAGTTTTACTTTGTGCGCGGTCCGGAATTCAACGCAGGTATCGGGCTGAATTTTGCTGATGAAGATTTCAGCGGCTCCTTTTCTCTCGGTGCAGGCTATGTATTAGGCCTGCAATACAATTGCAAAAAACATTTCTTTGTAAGTCTTGAAACCATCCCCGGAGCCGGTCTCAACCTGAGCGGTAACGGAGATAATACAAGCGTAGGGTTCAACCTCGGGTTCAGCTCCGCAGCCGCCCTCACCTGCGGCTGGCGTTTTTAAGCCTGCTCCGCTTCTTTGAGCGTACTAACATCCAGTTTGCGAAGTGGCGGCGAGAGCCACCAGGCCAGACCGGTTATGAGGAGGGTCATACAGCCTCCAAAAACAACCGAATACACATTGCCGAAGGCCCGCGCCGCCACCCCGCTCTCAAAAGAACCCAATTCATTGGACGACGTAATGAAAATAGAATTCACCGAAGAAACGCGTCCTTTCATACGCTCCGGCGTCAGCAACTGAATAATGGAACCCCGGATGTACACGCTCACTTCGTCGAACATGCCGGCCAGCAATAAGAGGAAAAACGACAACCAAAAGGAACGCGACAACCCAAAGCCGATAATACATAAACCAAAACCGGCCACACAGGCCAGCATAATTTTACCCGACCCTTTGCCCAAAGGGCGATGCGCAATAAAAAATGCCATGGAAATGGCGCCGATAGACATCGCCGCGCGCAAAACTCCCATCCCCTGTGGCCCTACCTTTAATATATCTTTGGCATAAACCGGCAACATTGCCACTGCGCCGCCAAATAACACTGCAAACAAATCCAGCGCTATTGCACTCAAAATCAGCTTATTGCGAAACACGAACGACAAGCCCTCGGCAATGCGCTGCAAAGCACTCTCCTGCCGGTCGAAAGCCGGCACCGGGCGTGGCTTAATACGCATGGCCACCAAAAAGGCCGCCAGGCACAGCGCCGACATCACGCCAAAAGCCGTACTGACACCCAAAAAACCATAAAGCAAACCACCTATACCAAGCCCGGTGATGCTTGCTGCTTCCCAGGTACTGGAATTCCAGGTCAGCGCATTGGGCAATACCTGTGGCGGCACCAATTGCGGCAGCAAGGCAAAATTGGTCGGACTAAAGAATCCGCGTGCAATCCCGGTAATAAAAATTACGCCGTAAATACCGGCAATGAGCAAGTTTTTCTCCAAAAAATCTCTGCTCAGGATCAGCCCGAACAACGCAAAAGCACAGAATACAAACAGCCCGATGCAAAACAGCAACAGGTTGCGGCGATTGTATTTGTCGGCCAAATGCCCGGCCCATAAACTCACTACGATGGCAGGGATTGCTTCCGACAAACCAATCATACCGATGGCCAAGGGGTCATTGGTCAGTTCAAAAATAAAATACCCGACGGATACCGACATAATCTGAATGGAAAGCGTCATCAACAGACGCATACTCAGAAATCGTCGGTAGTCGGGTATTCGCAGCGCGGCATACGCGTCTGATGCCATAAGAGGTATTATTTCTTCTGCATGTCCACCACGCGGGCATCCAGCTTTTTATCTTCCAATTGATCCATCACGCGGGTAGCTTCCCCGAGGTTGTTGGTGCGTTTTACCACAACGATGGCAAAGTTATCTTTTTTAGCAATCTCGGCATTGGTATACCCCATTTTGATCACTTCTTCCAGGCGCTTACGGGCATTATCCCAGCTGCCGAAGGTACCGGCAACCACTAAATAACGACCGGTTCCGGCGGTTTTGGGAGCTGTAACGGTTTTAGGAGCAGTAACCGTTTTAGGTGTCGTGCTGCTCGTAGCAGGCGCGGGTGTTGCCGTTTTAGGTGCAGTGGTACGCGTTTCCGGCGCCGGGCTTACCGGTGTGGCCGCAGGCGGCGGGGTGTTGTTTGTTGTGCTGGCCGACGGAGCTGGCGCGGTATTGGTGGTGGTAGTACTTGCGCTGCTGTTATCGCCCACATAGGCACTGCCGCCGCTCACATTGGCGGTGTCGGAGGAGTAGCCCAGGTCTTTTAGGGATTGCTGGTATTCCTTTTCAAAACGTTCCTGTTCTGCATTTTTGTCCTGAATGGCGCAGGCTTTATACCCTGCAACGGCAATCAATGCCAGCAGCAACACGATAAGGAGCGTGGTGAGCAAACTGTTTGATTTCATAGCGTGTCTGTTTTTCGGCCTCAAAAAGGCCAGGGTGTAGGTTAAAGGTTAATTTTCCGTTGTTTGTAATTGCAGGAACTGTTTTTCATAAAGTTCCCGGTATTTCCCGTCGGTTTGTTCCATGAGGCGCTCATGCGGGCCGAACTCTGCAACTTCGCCCTTATCGAGCACCAGAATATTATCGGCACTGCGTACCGTACTCAGGCGGTGGGCAATAATAATCGCCGTTCGGCGGGCAATCAGCTTCTCAATGGCATATTGAATAATGCCTTCCGATTCCGGGTCAATTGAAGACGTTGCTTCATCCAGAATCAGTACATCCGGATCGAATACCAGGGCACGCACAAATGAAATCAGTTGCCGTTGCCCCATCGAAAGCGTGGCGCCGCGCTCCATTACCTGATATTGGTAAGCGCCCGGCAATTTCTGAATAAACTCATGTGCGCCAATCATTTTGGCGGCATTGATCACCTGTTCTTCGGTAATGCTGCTGTCGCGCAGGGTAATATTTTCAAGTACCGTTCCGGAAAAGAGAAACACATCCTGCAAGACCACCGCGACGCGGTTGCGCAGGCTGTATACATCGTACTCGCGCAGGTCGCGGCCATCTATCAGAATACGCCCGCCATTGATTTCATAAAAACGATTCAACAGGCTGATGATCGTTGTTTTACCACTGCCCGTGCTGCCCACAATTGCAAGGCGCTGATGCGGTTCGATGCGGAAAGAAACCCCTTTGAGTACCGGGTCGTTTTGCATATCGCCGCTATAGGAAAACCGGACATCTTCAAAGGCAATTTCCCCTTCTAAGCGCTCCACCTGCAAGTCGCCATTGGGCTGCAAATGCTCTTCCTCTTCCAATAGTTTAAACACGCGCTCGGCAGCGATCATGCCCATTTGCAGGGTATTAAATTTATCGGCCAGCATCCGAATCGGGCGGTACAACATCCCGATATACAGCTGAAAAGCAACCATTGTACCAATGGTGACCTCGCCGCGCAGTACACCCCCAGCGCCATACCAAACCATCAGGCCCAGCGAAAGTGCCGAAATAATATCCACAACCGGGAAAAAAATCGCGTATGCCATGATGGAACGCAGGTTGGCGCCCGTGTAATCGTGGTTAATTACCTTAAACTTTTCCGCCTCCCGACGTTCTGCATTAAAAATTTGTACCACCCGCATACCACTGATGCGCTCCTGCAAAAAGGAGTTCATACCGGAAATGTGGTTGCGCACCATTTCATAACTTTTGCGCACACTCTCCTTGAATTTATAACTGCCCCAAATGAGCAGCGGAAAAACAGAGAGCACCACCAACGTTAATTTCCAGGAATTGAAAAACATCATCAGCAAGACGAACAGGATCGTCATCAGGTCGGAGATGATCGTAATGCTGCCCTCCGAAAAGATGGTGTTGATGGCTTCAATATCGTTAATGGTACGCGTGGAACTTTGCCCGATGGGGGTTTTATCAAAATAGCCCAAGCGGAAATTGGTAATGCGCGTAAACATACGCAGGCGCAAATCACGTATAGTTGCCTGCCCGAGCCAGTCGGCGTAATAAAGGAAAAAATAGCGCAGCACCACTTCCAGCAATAACAGGCCAAGAATGATGGCCGCCATAAAAGTAAGGCCGTCCACCTTTCCTTTCATGACATAATTATCCACCATTTGCTGGAGCAACTCCGGCCGAACAGAGGCCAGTGGTGCCAGGCAGCAGGTAGAAAGAAAGGCAGTGAAAAAAAAGATGCGTCGGTAGGGTTTAACCAACGCCAATACCCGCCGAAACAACGGGAAATTGAATTTTTGCTTTTTTGGACCAGAAGTCTCCGACATATCTGCTTGGATAATGCTGCCAACCTGGCAAACACGGGTGCTGAAACAGCGTTTAGGGTGGCAAAGTTCGCGGAAAAATACCGCCACTGCAACCTTTTTAAGTGAAAGTATATGGGGATTTAATGAACTTTGCATCAGAGCAGTACCGTTTTTCGGCCGCAGGTCGTTGATTCCTGCACAATTGTCGAAACAATCCGACTACTCCGCCAGCTTACGGCCTACATTGCAGCACTTTTTCTGTCAAACCAAAACGATGATTATGGACAATACCATTCCACCTCCTGTTTCCCCCGCCAATAGAAACATTGAAAAACCCAATAATCCGATTGCCATTAAGTACGGACTGATTTCGGCATTTGTAAGTTTTGCCATGCTTATGCTGGGTTACCTGACCGACACAGACCCTAACATGCCTACAACCAGTGTAGGAATTAAAATTGTGCATATCGTTGTCGGGATGGGTCTTGGTCTGCTTATTACCGTTCTCGGCATCAAAGAAGATCGACAGCAACTGGGTGGTTATATCACTTTTGCCCGTTGCCTGATCCTGGCACTTAAAATTGCTATTGTTGCCGGTATTGTTTCAATCGGTTTGATGGCCATTTATTTTTACGGGATCAACCCCGATTACTACGAAGTGCTGAAAGCCGCTACAATGGAAGATATGGAACGCCAGGGGCTGAGCGAAGCACAAATTGAGCAGGCGATGTCGTTTAGTTCATTTGCCTTCAATCCCATCTTTGCACTGATCATTCTCCCCTTTGCCAGTGCCTTCAGCGGCTTGATCTTTGGTCTTATCGGCGGTCTGATTATGAAAAAAGAACCGCCATATCAGCGCCCTGTATAAACCACCGATAACAAACAACGCGGAGTAAAACCCGCAAATAAAAAACGTCGGCCGGGAGTAAGCTCCTGGCCGACGTTTTTTATTCATGCCTTGCTATTTCACGCGCAGCAGCTGGCCTTTTTCATCTTTTACAATAAAGCTGTCTTTTAAACCCCGATCCAGCAATTGCAGGTGTGCAGAATTGGCTGCATCCAGGTCGGGAAAGCCACTGAGCAGAAAAATAGTGCCGCCATTGCTCGCCTGTTTTTTCTCCAGGGTGCCGCCCATTCCCAGCAGCAGATCGGTGTCAAACGCATCCGGGGTGGCCAGGGTGGCGAGGCGGATTTTGTAGTTTGATACCGCTACCGGAGCGGGGCTGCTGGTAGAATACTGCGCAGGCGCCGGTGCACTTTTGGCATTGGGGCGCTCAACGGGCGCAGGCGTACTGCTGTACTCGGCAGGTTTGGTCGGAGCCGATGGCACCTGCTGCGTTGCATCGCTCAGGATAAAACCCGACACATTGGGGTCGCTGGCTTTTTCTGTAATCACCAATGCATCCCCATAACCGCGTTCTACGGCTTTTTGCTGGGCAGCTTCGGCATCTTCGTGTTTACTCCAGATGCCTACGCGAATTTTCAGAGAGTTATTGTCAATTTTGGAATAAACATTGCCCAAATCAGAGAGTTTATTGCCAAAATCAGCTAAAGAAATCATCTTGTCGGCAGCAAAAGCGCCTACCTGAACGGCGTAGCGCACATCGTTGTTGAGCACAACCGGCTGCGGGCTTTTGGCTGATTGCGTGCTGTATTGCGCAGGTGCAGGCGATGTGGAGGCCATTTGCGGACGAATAATCAACTCCTCTTCCGCACCGCGTTCTTCCACTACAAATGCATCTTTAAACCTGGCATTTTTAGCAATTTGCTTCTGCGCTTTGACGGCTTCGTCTTTGTTCGGGAATACGCCCAAACGCACCTTGTTCATGCCTTTTTCGTCTTTCGCATAAACATTGCCATATTTGGAAAGCTCTTCATACTTGGCCAGGTGTGCGTTGGTCAGTGCTTCCGGGTGCGCGCCCACCTGCACGGAATAACCGCTCAGAGGCGTTGATGGATCATCACTGTCTTTACTTTTCAGGATTTGCCAACCGCCATTGCCATTCGACTGCACAGTGACCGTTGGCGTCGGGCTTGCGCTGGAAGTGCTGTATTGGGCCGGAGTGGTGGGAGCACTGCTGAGGGCCTGCACGTTGCGGGTCAGGAGTACGGGCTGCAACACTTTTACACCAATTTCCGGACGCACTTTCACAGCAGCTTCGTAATACCCGTTTTGGCTGAAGTTCATATCGTAAGTGGTACGTGTTTTCAGCGAAACGGTGTATTTTCCATCAAAATCGGTTGAGGTTTGAATGCTCGATTCATTTTCCTCAAATTCAACCACTACGCCGTAAAGCGGCTGCTTCGTAACGGCATCATAAACATAGCCGTTGAACACCTGATGTGCATCAGCGGCAATGGCAACCAGTACATTGTTTTTGCCAAAATAATCGAGTTGAACGCGCGATTCCTCATAAGCCGCTTTGCGTACAATCGCCTCACAACGCACCGTATAATCCTTGGCATTGAAGTAATAACGGCCGTTGGCATCGGTCAGACCAACGCCTGCGCCGCAACCACTCAGGTCGACCTGCGCATCGGGCACCGGACGGCCATCCTGATCGGAGACCTGCAGATAGAGGGTGCCACCGCCGTAAACGGGTGTTGGTTCGGCAGTTTTGGAAGGCCAGCTGACAGTACCGGGCGCTTTCGTGCTAGTCGTATTACCGGAAGTTGTATTGTATTGTGCCGGTGCTGGTGCGTTAGTGGCTAAAGTCGGTTTTACGGGTTCATTTACTTGCTTTTTCACCACCTGCCACACATCTTCGGCGCCACGGCCATCGGCGCGGTTACTGGTCATATAGCCGATACGTGCTTCACTGTTATAGATAAAGCCGTAATCATCACGTGTAGAGTTGATGCCCGGGCCGAGGTGGTAAATGCCGGTTACTTCCATGGAAGGATTAATTTCAGCGCGGAAAATATCCAAACCACCGAGGCCGAAATGCCAGTCGGAAGAGAAGTAGAGGTTAACACCATCATAATAAGGGGTCACTTCATTGCCGGCGCTGTTGATGGCGGCGCCGAGGTTGCGCGGGGTACTCCAGGCAGTACCGTTCCAGAAGGAAACATACAAATCCCAGCCACCAAAACCTTCGGGGTTATTGGAGGCAAAAAAGAGCATGTTGGCGTCGGGGGAAAAGCTTGGAAAGCCAGTGGCAAAGCCGGAGCCATTAAACGGAAAAGGTTTGATATTTTTCCAGGCGCCATTGTCTACATCGGCGGTGTAAAGGCTCATTTCGAGGCCCTTGTCTGCAATTTGTCGGGAGCCGTCAATAAATTTATTCCGGCAAAACACCACTTTACGACCGTCGGCGGAATAGCTGAGCGGGCCTTCATTGTAGTTGTTTTGCATATCGCTGTGCAAAAAAACCGGTTTTTGCAGGAAATTGGTTTCCGGATTGCGCTGGGTAACAAAGAGCTGGTTGGCGGCGCTGCCGGTCCAGTCAGACTTTGTTTTACTGTCTGTTTTACGGGTAATATCGGTTCGGCTGGAACTGTAAACGATGCGATTACCCAAAAATGCCGGGCCAAAATCTGAAGAAGCCGTACTGAGGGACTCGTCTTTTACAGCGTAAAGCGGATCTTTGGTGGCCGTACGCAAAGCGTAGTCGCACATATCGGCATAATGTTTCCCTTTCTTCTCATCATCTGCGGCATAAAGGGTAAACCATTTTTTAGCGCCGACGTAATCGCCGGTATACATCAGGGCTTTACCGTAACGGAAAAGCACATCAGAGGAAGTGACACTTTGGTAAACGGCTTTATCGTACCAGGGCAGCGCTTCATCGGGTTTGTTCAGTTGGAAATAACAATCCGCAATCCGGGCCAGTGCATGGCCATTATACGGGTCTTTTTTGAGCACCTGTTCATACGAACGCATCGCCAGGTTATAGGCGTACAGGTCGTATTGTTTATTGGCACGCTGCAGGTCTTCGTCAGGCGTTTGCGTTTGCGCACTGAGCAGTGAGGCGGTAAACACCAACAGGAACGTGAGGATACTTAATCGTCCCAACCCTGCAATAAATGTTGTGGTCATAGCAACATGTTTATGGGTAAACAAAATAAAAAGATTCGGTTTGCTGCAAAAACAACAAAACGACCACACTTAGTATAATGGAAGGACTATCTTTTGAACAGGGACGCCACAAAGGTACGGGAAAAGAACAATACCGCGCAAGGGGGAGGGGAAATTGGGGAATGCGGAGTGCGGAATGCGGAGTGGGCATAAAAAATTGCCTGAACCATCGGGTGTGATGATTCAGGCAATAAGACAGCGCGTTGGCAACAAGGGTGTTGCTTATTTCGCACCGCCGAGGCGGTAGATGTATTTTTCGATTTCGCGCCAGTCGGTCAGGCCCGGATTGGGGTAATCACGACGGATACGTTCAAACGTTTTGAGTGCGTCCTCTTTCTTACCTTGTTTTTCCTGAAGCAGGCCCAGGCGTTTGAGGTAAACGACTGCTACCACTTCGTTTTCAGTAGCGTCGCCGGCTTTTCCGTAGAAGTCCATGGCTTTGTCGAAATCCTGTTTTTCAGAATAGCAGTCGCCAAGGATACCGTATTTCATTGCGGCCAGCACATCGTTTTCGGGATCGAAAGCATCCATGTAAGTCATGGCGTTGTCGATATCGTTGCTTTGCAGGTAGCAAACGCCGGCATAGTAGTTCGACAGGTTTGCAGCTTTGGTACCGCTGTATTTATCAATGATGGCAAGGAAACCGTCGTAGCCGCCTTCGGGGCCATTCAGTGCTTGCTGGAAAGAGTCGCGCTCGAACAGCATTTCAGCCTGCCACATAGCAGCCATGGCTTCCTGTTGTTTGGGTTCAACGATCTGGGTTTTGTAAAAATACCAGCCGGCAACAGCCAGCAGGATGACGCCGAGGCCATACACGAGCAGGCGTTGGTTTTGCTCGAAAAAAGAACCCGCGCTCACTGCGTTTCCGGTAACTTGCTTAACTTCAGTAACTTCTAAGTCCTGAGTGACTTTTCTTTTTGCCATTGTTCGATGCGAATGTTGAATAAGTTGCGGCGGATGTACCCGAGCGTAAACACGCTCCTAAAACACCCGGCCCAAAAAGGCGTGCAAAGGTACGCAAAGTTTCATTTTTCGATGAAGTTTGCGTAAAAAATTGTTGCAAGCTTCTAAATTGTCCTCCAGTATGCAATCAGTGCCTTGCGAATATCGTGTCGCGGGTCCACCAGATCGCTCTTTAAAGGTGTGTCTATCATCAAAATATCGCTGTTGGAAGTGCCTTTTCCATCACTTGTCGGTGCTGCTTTAAGGAAACCCATGTTCTGTTCATTTCCGGTCAGCAGAAAGCCTGGCAGGATGAGGTGGTATACTTTATCGTCTTGCAAAGGCTGATTTCCGACCATCCATTGCCCCTTGTCGTCGCGTTTCAGGTAGCGCATTTGCAGATAACCGCCATTCCCTTTATTACTCAGGCTGGTTTCCAGGGTCTGGCGCAGCAATTTACCACGCATATCCACCTCCAGCAGGTTGCCGCCAAAGGGCAGCATCCGCACGACATCCAGTTCGGTCACTACCCCACTCAGCACATCATCGATACGAATAGAGCCGCTGTTTACCAATACGGCATCTACCTTTTTGCGGGCAGCTTTTTCCATGGCCGTAGTGAGCAGCTCTCCTACCGGCGCCTGATTGTACCGAATAAGTTCCTCGCGACAATCCAGCGGATCTTTAAGTGTTGCAATCTTGTTCTCGGCGACAAAACCCAGTGAACCGAGGGCTTCCGACTTGATTTTTTCCCATTTTGCCACAACGGCTGCTGTCTCCGGTTCCTCGCTGATACTTGCGTCGATTTTGCGCAACTCCGATTTCACCGTACTCATTTTGGTTTTGGTGTTGTAGCGCAGGGTGTGGATATACACCGTTTTGGCATTGGCATCGGCTTTGGCCACGCTCACCTTTCCTACTTTGTGAAACATGTTGTTGTGGTCATGCCCGCCCATCATGAGCGGCACTTCGGGCAGCATGGCAGCCAGCTTGAGGTCGTCGGCTATATTAAGGTGTGTGAGTGCGACCACTACATCTGTCTGTGGTTTCAGTTTTTCAAACTGCGCTTTGGCGGCTTCATTCCAGTCGGTATACGTCACCCAGGGTTTGCGGCCGGTATTGATCAATACGCCGAAGAGTCCGAGGCGGAGTGTTTTACCGGTTTTATCGCTGATGGTCAGTACGGCATTGTCCGGACAAACTTCCTGCTTGCCATTTTTATTTTTGTAAAACGGTTGAGTCCAGGTATCGCCTTTGTGGCGAACATTTGCGCCCAACCAGGTAAAATTGGATTCATCAATCCGCGCCTGAAGGTCGGGCAGATCGTCGTAATCAAACTCGTGGTTGCCGAAAACCACCCAGTCTAAGCCAAGGGCATTCAAAACATCCACCATCTGGCGACCGCGGATGCGCTTGTTGTCGTATTTAAGCGTGCCAATAACACTTGGTGAGATAAAATCGCCGGCCAGCACCGTAAAGGTATTGGGATTTTTCGCCAGCAATTCCTTGCGCAGCGTAGCCACCCGTGCAAGGCCGCCACTGTTGTCGGAAACGGAAGGTGAAATTTCATAAACATCGTTCATCTGTAGAAAAACGACTTCAATTTCATCGGGGTTCGGACCAGCATCTTTCGGGGTGGAAACAGCAGCTTTTTTTGCCGGATCACAGGCACTTAAAAGCAGTAACAGCGCAAAAAAGCCTGAAAACAGTTTAATCGCTTTCATTTCAGTACATTAATTCTATTGATTCGCGGAATTGCGTCAATTGCGCCGCAAATGTAAAAAAAAGGTTGGGGGTTCAGAGGTTGGGGGTTCGGAGGTTCGAGGTTTGGAGGTTCGGGGTTTGGAGTTCAGAGGTTCGGAGTTCAGAGGTTCGGGGTTCGGGGTTCGGGGTTCTAAATATTTAATTTTCAGGCGAGGCTTGAGAACGGATGCCCTGATTCTTAAAACCCCGAACCTCCGAACCTCGAACCCCCGAACCTCCAAACCCCGAACCTCCAAACCCTGAACCCCAAACCTCCAAACCCCGAACCTTTTAGATTTTCACTTTCATGTTGTAAAACATAAATGCCAGCAGATCCGAGGCTTCTTCAATAACCTTGGAGGTGGGTTTGCCCGCGCCGTGTCCGGCACTTGTTTCAATGCGAATCAGAACCGGGTTTTCACCTTGCTGATGCTCTTGTAAAGTAGCTGCGTACTTGAAAGAGTGCGCCGGTACTACCCGATCGTCGTGGTCGGCGGTAGTTACCATGGTTGCCGGATAGGCGGTCTTTTTTACATTATGAAGGGGCGAATAAGCCATCAGGCATTTAAGGCTTTCCTCGCTTTCTTCGCTGGTGCCGTAATCAACTGCCCAGGCATAGCCGATGGTAAATTTATGATAGCGCAACATATCCAGCACGCCCACCTGCGGGAAGCAAACGCCGAACAAATCGGGGCGCTGGGTCATGCAGGCGCCAACCAGCAAGCCGCCATTGGAACCGCCCTGAATCGCGAGGCGCTTCGGACTGGTGTATTTTTGCGCGACCAAATATTCGCCCGCTGCAATAAAATCATTAAACACATTTTGCTTCTGGCACTTGGTACCGGCCTTGTGCCAGGCTTCGCCGAACTCGCCGCCGCCACGGATATTGGCAAGGGCATAAATACCGTTTTTCTCCAGCAATAAAGCGCGCGAGGGCGAAAACGCCGGCGTCAGGGAAACATTAAAACCACCATAGCCGTAAAGCAGGGTTGGGTTGTTGCCGTCGAGTTTGAGATCTTTTTTCCGCGTGATGAACATAGGCACTTTGGTGCCGTCTTTACTGGTATACCAAACCTGCTCGGTGGTGTACAGGTCGGGATTAAAATCAATTTTGGGCGACTTGAAGAGCTTTGGCTCCAATGCAGTCATATCCAACGTGTAAATGCTGGTCGGGCGCAGGAAAGAAGTGAAGGCGAAGAAGGCTTGCATATCGCCTTTTTCGCCGCTCACGCCGCCAACGGTACCGATTTCCGGGAGCTTGACTTCTTTCAGCTGCTTGCCTTCAAGGTCGAAGATACGCAGTGCCGATGAGGCGTCGTGCAGGTAGACACAAACGAGTTTATCGCCGCAGAGGGTGGCGCTTTGCAGCACATCCGACTGGTTTTCCGGAATCAGCGTTTTCCAGTTTTCTGCTTGCGGATTTTCGGTATCCACGAGGATCAGGCGCTGATTCGGCGCCTGCTGATTGGTCAGAATGATGAGTTTGCCTTCTAAGTTGTCAACAACCGAAAAATCGTGTTCAAAAGATTCGGAAATGGACACGAACTTAGCATCCGGCTTACCCAGATCCTTAAAGGCGAGCGTGTTGCCGCTGGTGGTTTCGCTGCCATAAACACAGAGAAAACGCTGGTCGTCGGTCGTCGTGGCGCTGAAAAAGCGGTTCGGGTGGGTTTTATCGCTGTAGATGAGTTGGTCTTTGTCTTGCGCATCGCCGAGCTTGTGAAAATACACCGCACCAAACTCGTTTTTGCCTTTCAGCTCGTCGCCTTTTTTGGGCGTCGGATAACGGGTGTAGTAGAAGCCGTTGCCTTGCCAGGCAATTCCGGTAAACTTGGCCCATTCAAGCTGATCGCTCAGCAACTGGCCATTTTGCAGGTTTTTAACATAAATACTGCGCCAGTCGGAGCCGCCTTTAGAGATGGCGTAAGCGAGGTATTGTCCGCTTTTATCAAAATCATATTCCTGGAGCGAGGTGGTGCCGTCGGCACTCAGCGTATTGGGGTCGAGCACCACGGAAGCCTGTGCGTCGAGTTGATCCTGCACGTACAGAACACTTTGGTTTTGCAATCCGTCGTTTTTGAAAAAGTAGTATTTGCCGGCCTTTTTGAAGGGGGAGCCAAATTTTTCATAATTGAAAATTTCCCCCAGACGCTTGCGCAAATCCTCGCGGAAAGGAATCTGGCCGAGATAACCGTTGGTGACGATGTTTTGCTTGGCCACCCAATCTTTGGTTTCAGCGCTCTGGTCGTCTTCCAGCCAGCGATAAGGGTCTTTGACAGACACACCAAAATAGGTGTCGCTGATGGTGCTGTCTTTGGCGGTAGCCGGGTAGCTGACCGGAATTGTTTTGTAGTCCATACCGGAATTAGATGGTTGCGATCCGTTGCAGGAAAGGAGCGCAAAGATGGCCACAGAGAGGCCTGAAATGGAAGAAAAAAACTTCATGGCAGTGTAAAATTGGCGTTAATGAAACGTAGCGCGTATTTTCGCGGCAAATTACGCGCAATCAGTACTTTCGCAAGGCGCATTCGACCAAAATCGTTGCCTGCGAACTTAATGCCGCACAATTAAACACAATGATACCAAAATACCTCTTTCGCGCCCTGTTTTTGTTGCCGCTTCTGAGTGGCAACACTTTGCTGCACGCCCAACGGCCAGTCTTTACCCATCAGGTCGACAGCTTGCCGGCACTCGACAGCCTGCCTGCTGCCGAACTGAGCAGCCAAAGCTTCAAGGTTTTCCGCGCAAGTGTTGAGCTGCGCGACTCGCTGCGCCGGCGCCATCAATCGGCTGAAGCGCAACTCCAAAGTGCAGCCATGCTGCTACTCGCCGCCAAAGCTGACAGCACCCTTCAGCAAGACAGCCTGAAAAATCTTGAAAATGGTATTAAAAACAATAGAGCTGCCGTAAAATCGGCTAAGGATTTACTTACGCAAGCAGACAAACTCAGCTCCCTGAGCGCCCGAACGGTTGATGCCGATTCGCTGAGAAAAATTAAAGAGCTGCCTAAGGTATTTAAAACCTACCAACAACTGCTCACAGATGCTTATCCCTTGCCCAAAGCGACGCCCTTGCCAGACAGTTCGCTGACGGCAGTTCCGGACAGCAGCGCCATGCAGGCCGAAAGCAAGAAGAGCCGCGTCAGGGAAAAAGAGAAAAAACCCAAAGCGGCATCGGAAGCTGCCGTTTATGCACGCTACGAGCCGGGCCGCGATCCGGAGCTGAACCCGCCGCCGGCCGGATGCAATTTATTGTTGAATACGCGGGATGAGTTTTCGGGTCAGGTACGCCAGGAAACTGACAAAATCATTTTGCTGCGCCATACACCCGCCCCCTTGCGGCCCTTGTATGAAGGCCGACAGCAGGTACTGCTCGAAGCAGCAGCCACTCGTTTGGGGGATCAAATCAGCCTGAACCTGCAATTCAACATACAGGATGCCAATGCGCGCCGCAGTTTCGGTACCCTGGCCCGCGGAAGTCAGATTATTTTGCGCTTCATTGACGGCTATACCATCACGTTGAGCAACAGCCGACAGGATGAAGGCGCCAACGACGCCGAAGGCAATACGATCATTTACCGCGGCCAGTATGCATTGGATAAATTTCAACTGAAAAAAGTTCAGGGCACGGCTTTGGATAAAATTCGGGTAAATTGGTCGGCCGGCTACGAAGATTATGAAGTGCAACGCGTGGATGCACTCCAGGCCATTATACGTTGTATGCAGTAATTAAAACTAAAACATTCTTTTATTTCATAAAATAAAATTTTAAAATACTTTAAAATTGCCACGAATGCACGAATAGCACTGTACCCTGCCTCACTAAAACACGAAAACACTAAAAAACGAAAACACCTTCTTAAACATTCAGACCTATGTGGACAATGATTGAACCTTTTAAAGCGCTTGAAAAAGCTGAAATTGACGCCCTGATTGAAGCGCCGGTACTGATAACCATATTAGTTGGAGCGGCCGACGGCTTACTTGACCGCGAAGAACGCACCTGGACGGAGCGGCTCATGCGCACCCGCACGTATACGAAGCCCAAACAGCTGCAGGAATACTACCGGGTGGTGAGCCACAATTTTTTGGGCAAGGTGGATGAAGCCATGCTGCAATTGCCCTCCGACGCAGAGACCCGCAGCATTATCCTGGCCGAGCGCTTAGCCCTGCTCAACCCGATTTTATCGAAATTAGATGCCCAGACGGCAGCGCACCTGTACAAAGGCTTTCGCCGTCTGGCGGTTGAAGCAGCCGAAGCCTCGGGCGGTTTTTTACGTTTTGGGGCGGTCAATCCACAGGAAGCAAAATGGGTCAAATTGCCCATGCTGCTGGAATTTATAATGCCTGCCGAAGCCAATGAACCCGGTGATTCAGGCGACTATGATGATTCGGATGATGGCGGCGATGGCGATTAATGCTAATTTATGACTATAAAATTATATTAATTTCCGCATCCCAAGCAGATAAAATTGCGTTTAAGGTATCGATCAGACTTACGTTGTACCCATGCTATTGTCAGAAATTGGCTTTTTAAGTGGGTAAAAATTGAACAATTTTCATCATTTTAGTCGTATATTGCGGAGCAGATGCTTGCCGCACTAAACCATTTAGTGCATTCTGCATCTTATTACGACGCTACTAAACGGAAGGACTATGATACCTGAAACGATTTTCTCTATATCCGCCAGAAGGATGCTTCGGCTCCTGCCGGCTATTGTGCTGTTTTGCACAACCGGTCTGCCATTACGCGCCCAGGTGCCCTTCACCTGTCAGGATCAATTTTTCCTGACGCTGACCAATAACTCCTTTGCTTCCCTCAATGAGGTGATCATTGATCCACAAACCAATGCGGTTGTTTTTTCAGGGATCAACAACAATGTAATTTTTCCGGTCAATGCAGCTGGTTATCGCTTCACGGATAATTTCATTTATTGCATCAACCCGGAAAATCGCGGCCTCATACGCCTTGATGCCAACGGGAATGCGCAGTTGCTCAAAATTTTGCCCCTGAACCCCAATCTCGCCTACTTCGCCGGCGATATTACCCCCGACGGGCGCTACCTTATTGTCATGGGCACACTCAGCCTGCCCACCGGTGTCGGGGTAGCTGCCGATCTGGTGCGCATCGACCTGGAAAGCCCCAACTTCGATGTACAAATAATTCCGGTTAATACTTCCGCGCAGATTTTCGACATCGCATTTCACCCCGTTACCGACGAGCTGTATGGTTTCGACTCCAATGCGCAGCGCCTGGTGCGTATCAACCCCAATACCGGCGTGGTCACTACCCCATTCCCGCAACTCGGCGCCCCTGCGCTCACCGGAGCGCTGTTTTTCGACGCCTACGGCAATCTGTTTGCCTACGGAAGCCCCAATGGCATGAGCGATCAGAATACCTTGTATCGCATCAATCCGCTGACCGGTTTGTCGACCTTTCTCACGCGGGGCGCCAGCGCGTCGTCGTCCGACGGCTGTTCCTGCCCTTACACCGTGGAACTGACCAAAACCGTTGTTCCCGAAGAGGCGCCGCCCTGCACCGAAGTGGAATATATTTTCGACATAGTGAATACCTCCCGCCGTCCCCACCTCGGGATGCGTTTTGAGGATCGGCTCCCGCCCGGCTTTACTTTCGTACGCGTAAGCGCCAACCCATTGAATGGCAATGTTTTAAGTCAGGAAGGTGATAATTTTTTCCTGATGGACAATTTTGAGCTCCCCGTTGGGCGCTTTGAAATCCGAATCATCGTCAATACGGGCACGGTTGCTTCGGGCCGATACCGCAACCAGGCCATTCTGTACAACCTGCCCGAATCGCTGGGTGGCAAACGGGTGTCAGATAACCCGAAAACACTGGCCGACGACGACAGTACCGACATCGTTATCCGTACCCTGCCTGCTCAAAACCTGATTGTACCAAGGGCTTTGTGCGATGGCGCTGCAATTACCCTCGACGGCGCCGCTTACAACGGCGGTATTGGCAGCGGTGTGAAATATTTTTGGCCGAACGGCAGCACCAGCAGTACCTTAAATGTGCAAACACCCGGCACTTACCAGTTGATGATGGCATATGGCTGCGATACCGCCTATGTTGATTTCGAGGTGGAACTCTCTTCTATCAGGGTGGCGCTGACGCCCAATTTTTATGAAATTGAGTTGGGCGACAGCCTGTTTTTATCCTCTTCTGTATTTAATACCAGTGGAGAAACCCTGTATACGTGGACCGATCCGGAACCTGGCTCTATCCGCTGCAACAATTGTCCGGAAAGTTGGGCGCAGCCGCTTAATAATCTGGAGTATTTGCTCACGGTTGTTAATTCGCTGGGCTGTCAGGATACAGCCATAGCGCTTGTGCGGGTAAACAAGAATAAAAACGTGTATTTCCCCAATGTTTTCAAACCGGGCGCAAGCAGTGAAAATGGGTTCTTTTATCCCTTCGGCGCTACCTATGCCACCATTCGACGCCTGCGCATTTATTCCCGCTGGGGTGAACAAATGTTTGAAACGTTCAATGCTCCGCTCAACGAACCACTTTCCGGCTGGGATGGTTTTTTCCGCGGCAAAGAAGCCATGCCGGGCGTTTATACCTGGTATGCCGATATTGAATTTCTCGACGGCAGTTCTTCCTTCTTTGAAGGCGACGTAACGGTTGTACGTTAAATGCCGGTTCGGAAACGAACAATGCCTGAACAAACGCTAAATAACTGTATCAGAACAGTTTATAATAAAAAATCGAAATCGTACAAAGGAAAAGAACCTGTCGGCGTAACTGCGCGTTACGCCGACATTTTTATTAATACTAACCTGTTTAATCGCGTTTGAAAGGCCGGATGCTGAGGCGCAGACTTTGGTCGTAGGTTACATAATTCCAAAGCCAGTTCATAAAGATGAACACCTTGTTTTTTGCCCCTAAAATGGCAAAAAGGTGCACAAACATCCACACAAACCAGGCAAAAGCGCCTTGAAAGCGCCAAAAAGGCAAATCCACTACGGCCCGGTGACGGCCGATGGTCGCCATTGAGCCAAGGTCTTTGTAACGGAATGGACTTAAGGATTGCTGTTTACGCATCCGTTTGAGGTTGGCGCCGAGGTTTTTGCTTTGCTGAATGGCCACCTGCGCCACCTGCGGGTGTCCTTCCGGAAATTTCTCTTCTGTTTGGAAGGCCATATCCCCAACGGCAAAAATATTTTCAAACCCTTCTACCTGATTGAAGGTATTGACTTTCAGGCGACCGCCCCTGAAATAAGCGCTGTCGGGCAATCCCTGAATCCGATTGGCGGTAATGCCGGCCGCCCAGATCACCTTATCGGCCCGAATCGTACTGCCATCGTCGATGGTGACCGTCTGGCCGTCATAGTCTTTTACCACCTTGTCGAGCCAGAGTTCTACGCCTAATTCCCGAAGGTAGCGCTCTGCTTTTTCAGAAGCATTGGCCGACATGGTATTGAGTACCTTGGGATTGCCGTGTACGAGGTGGATGTTGATTTCCTCGCGGTTCAGGTCCTTGTAGTCTTTGCCGATGATATTGCTCTTCATTTCAGCGAGGGCGCCGGCCACTTCCACGCCGGTTGGGCCACCGCCGACGATCACGATGTCGAGATAGCGTTGGCGTTCCTCGTAATCGGGCGAAGTGGCCGCCTTTTCGTAGTCTTCAAAGATATTATTCCGCAAAAAAAGCGCTTCCGAGACGGATTTCATGGGAATGGCATTAGCGCGGATTTTTTCATTGCCATACCAGTTGGTGTCGGCACCAAGGGCCAGCACTAAATGGTCGTAATGCAGGGCGCCCAGCTCTTCGGAATAGACTTCCTGTGCGGAGGTATCTACCCGTTGTACTGCGGTCACGCGCAGGAAAACGTTTTTTGAAGATTGAAAAACCTTGCGGAAAGGAAAAACGATGCTGGACGGTTCGAGACCAGCCATAGCCACCTGATAAAACAGGGGCTGAAACTGGTGGTAGTTATTTTTGTCAATGAGTACTACCTGAAAATCGGGAGCGGAGGATAATTGACGGGCGAGGTTCAGCCCCGCAAATCCGCCACCGACAATCACCACGCGGGTTTGGCCGGTATCGGGAATATTAAAGGTCATGTGTCTGAAAGTTTAGGTGCAATTTTCAATTCAAATTGAAACATTTGAATTTTGTAGTATTAACGCTTGCACGGGGCAATCGGTTTTACAAAAGCGGATTTTATTTAAAAAAATTTCGGCAACTTTACAGCCACAAACATATTTAACAAACACATGAAAAAAACTGCATTTCTCCTTGTACTTACCACATTTTTGAGCGCCTGCGAAGTACAGCCCGAACCGGAAGGCGGTATTCGTTTTAAATTCAAATTCGACGCATCGCAGGAGCGCCTGAACAATATTGGGCAGCCCGCGGGCATTCCCGCTGGCAACGCCGCACAATCGCCAGAGTTCAGGAAAATGAGTGTGCATTATATTGAACTGGCGCCCAATGCTTTTACACAACTTGGCGACGGCGCCATTCTTTACAAGGCGGCGGAAACCAACAAAGGCGGCGACAACGCCATTGATTTCGACAAGGCGGTTCTCGGCGGCCAGGACGAAGTTTTTCTCGAATTAAAACTGTCTGACCTGCCGCCCGGCACCTATGAATGGGTGCGTGCATCGGTTGCTTATCAGAACTACGATGTGCTGTTTAACATCAATAAAATACCGGTACTTGGCGACCTGAAACAACAGCGCGGCACCATCGCATCCTTCGTCGGGTTCAATACTTATATCAGTTCGGTTACACCGCGGGAGCGCACCTTGGCCGTAAACGACGACAAGCGCCAGGGTTTCTGGGCTTTTGAAACCAATCTGAGCGGCGCATACAGCGCTTATAACAACCTCAGTTCGGGAGAAGCGCCGGCCGGTGCGACGACCGTTGTCAACCCCTTGTTTTCCACCAGTGAGATTCCGCCCGGTTCCTGTGTGGTTACCGGCAAATTCGCCACCCCATTAGTCATTACCGGCGAGGAAGACGGTGATCTTACGATTACCCTGTCATTTTCTGTGAACAACAGCTTTGAATGGAAAGACGACAACGGCAATCAGCAGCTTGACTTTTATGCTGATGGCCAGACGCCTAACGAAAAAATTGTGGATATGGGTCTGCGTGGTTTGATTCCAAGCTGGACCAAATAAATATACTATGCAGTCTGCAACACCTCTTCCGGGCCGTGTCATATTCATTTATGCCCTTGGGCAATTGGGCTGGTCGCTCAACAGCTACGCCGTGGGCAACCTGCTGGTCTATTTTTATATGCCACCGGAGCAGGGGGTGCAGGATATTCCCACATTCGTATACGCTGGTGCGGTATTCGGCGTATTCACCCTGATCGGGGTTTTGAGCGCTGCCGGGCGTCTTTTCGACGCCTTGATTGATCCGGCGATTGCGAACTGGAGTGATCGCAAACAATCGAAATGGGGAAAGCGGCGCTGGTTTTTGCGCTGGGGCGCCTTTCCTTTTGCCTTGTTTTCGCTGTTGATATTCCTGCCGCCGATGGAAGGGGAAAATGCCGGCAATTTGGTCTGGTTATTCGCCTGTCTGGCTTTGTACTATTTCTTTTTTGCCTTTTACGTGATACCATACACGGCGCTGATTGCCGAGCTGGGGCATACACCGAGTGAGCGCCTGCGCATCAGCACGGCCATTTCGATTACCTGGGCGGTTGGATTTGTGGCCGGTTCATCGGCTTTTGCCTTGCAGGGTTACTTTGAAAGCCTGGGGCTCAGTCCGGTATCTGCTTTTCAGCGGGCGATCATGTTGTTGAGCGGCATCGCTTTTTTACTGATGCTGACCCCTGCTTTATTGCTTGATGAAAATAAATATGTGCGGCCGGCGAGCAGTGAGGCGGGCATCTGGAAAGCAATTCGCTCGGTAATCCGAAATCGCAATTTTCGCATTTTTTTGCTTTCCGATTTGCTGTACTGGCTTGCG
Source organism: Chitinophagales bacterium (assembly GCA_017303875.1). Classification (GTDB taxonomy): domain Bacteria; phylum Bacteroidota; class Bacteroidia; order Chitinophagales; family Saprospiraceae; genus M3007. The sequence continues at coordinate 42,746 of JAFLBP010000002.1, forward strand.
CTGACCTTTATTCAGCTGGGGGTAATTTACTACACGACCCTGCTTATTGGTCTGGACAAATCCGAGGCCAGTGTTTTTTCGCTAATCAGTTTCCTGATGAGTTTTTTATGGTATTGGCCGGTGAATTATTTATCGGGAAAAATGGGAAAGCGGCAGTTGATGTTGTTTGCTTTTTTGTGCTTTGCCATCATCTTTGCCGTCGTGTCTTTTGCACGTTTTTACAGTTTCCTGGGGGTCTGGCTCTTGTACGGATTAGCCGTTTGCGCGGCTTTTCCGCTGGCGGTGTTTGGCATTTTGCCCAATGCCATCATCGGAGACGAGGTGGAACGCGAAGCACGGGAGCGCGGGACGCAATTTTCGGGTATGTATTTTGGTATGCGCGCGTTGGTGATGAAAATCGGCATTTCCATTGCCAACCTGATATTTCCGTCGCTGCTGCTGCTTGGCAAAAGCGCCAGCAATGCGCTTGGCGTGGAGCTGAGCGCATTGCTGGCAATAGGTTTCAGTGTGGCGGGCTGGTGGGTTTTCAGGAGCTACGAAGAGCGGAATTAGTAAGCCTATTCTACTACAATGCGAAACAACGGGGCATCCGGTGCATTTTCAATATGTAAAAATTTGATTCCCGGCACGAGATCGGCGGGCAACAAAATACCCTGCTCATTGGCTACATTCCGGTATTGTTGCAGCAGGCGTCCGCTCAGGTCATAAAGTGTGAGTTGGGCTGTTTCTGTTCCGGCCGGCAACTTGACCTGTAGCTGCGCACCTGCCTTTGCGGGATTGGGGGCGATGCTCCAGTAGCGATCACCGTACTGCTGCGGATCATCGGCAGCAGAAACCGCGCAGGTGAGCGCCTCAAGGCGTTCACTTGTGATATTCAGGAAATTATTCACCTGTGGCGCATAGGCGGCCTGTTCGTAGGTAGTAGAATGTCCGCCGCCCTGTACCGTTACTAAGTTATTCCATAACCCGATTTCCTGGGCGCGCACGTGCAGCAAACTGCTTCCTTCGAGGTAAGCCAAACCGGCTGCAAGGCCGTATGTATACGACACGGTTTCATCGGCTGTACCGTGAATACTGCTCAGGGAAACCTCGTCGGCATCAATCCAGCTGCTGCGGTACAAGCCGCCCGACATATTGATAACGGCCTCTACATCAGCGGAGTACGACTGATTGGCGCTGCTTCCGCTATTACCTGTCCAGCCGCCATTGGCGTTGATAAAGTTGAGGAGAAAAGTCGGAACATCATCCTCCGGATCCATATAAGCGGCATGAAGTGCAGTTACGGCGCCGGCGGAATAACCACCGATAAAAATGTGGTCGGGGTCGGCGCGAAAAACATTGGTGGAAGCGGCATCCTGCCGGAAATAACGCACGGCGGCGCGCATATCGGCAACAGCTTTCACGGCAGCGTCAAAGATATCGAGGGAGTCGGGAAAACCCAGTTGCAGCAGTGGGTAAAGGCGGTATTGGATGGTTGCGGCGACGTAACCGCGTTTGGCCATGTTCTGACAATAGGCCTCCATCATGGTGCGGTCGCCGATAATAAAACTGCCGCCGTGGGCCAGTACGATCACCGGGCGCTCCGTTGCCTGATCGCCTTCAGGTTCGTAGACATCCATGGAGAGGGTCATGGCGTTTCCGAAGTAGTTGGGTGTGGTGGCGTATTGAACCGTTGTTTTTTTAACGGTATTGAAGACCGCTTGTTTATAGCGCGTCCCGTCGCAGGCGTTCGGGTGCGGAGATTGGGCAGAAAGGATTTGGGCTGAACAGAGCAGCAATGTGAGTAGTGTAAGGCGCATGGTGTAGAATGATTTGGTATTGATAAAATAACACGGTAAAGAAACAAAAGATTAATTTTAAAATCATAAAAAAAGCCGTTAATCCCTACAGATCAACGGCTAACGTATATTTTAATGCCACTCCTAAGCAGGATCTAGCAAAAATTACTCAATCAAACCCCTGCCCTCTTTCACAATCTTGTCCTCTTTTTGAAGCTTTTTCATCAGTCGGTCCAGAATACCATTGATGAATTCCTTGCTTTTATCGGTAGAGTACAATTTGGAAATTTCCACAAACTCGTTGAGGGTTACTTTTGTGGGAATGGTCGGGAAGTAAAGCAGCTCGGAGAGCGCCATTTTCAGCATAATCATGTCGAGAATGGCTACGCGCTCGGCATCCCAGTTTTTAAGCATCGGCTCGATATGGCTCAGCAGCTCCTGGTCTTCCACACTGGTTTTGACCAACAGCGCTTCACCGAACTCGCGAACGGTTTCATCAGAAGGCTCAAATTCCTTGTAGAATGCGCCTTGCAGCGGCATTGCCTTGATCGTTTTTTTGAGCGCACCAACCACGAGTGAGGCATCGTCGGACCAGTTGCTGTAGCGATCTTCGGTCATTTCCTGGAACAGGTCGTTGTTATCGAGGAAACGATAAAGATCGAGCAGAATTTTAACGTGGTCTTCGTTGCTGTGGCTGTCTTTTTGCAGGTAGTCCTGATACTCTTTGGTTTCGAGAAAACCGTTGTACAGGTTGCGGATATGGTCAATGTCAAGCTCTTCATTGGCCTTGTATTTCGCCACGAGGTTCAAAAACTCGACATGTGTTGCCAGACTCTGTGTGCAGGGATTGGTGTAAAGGATTGGGCTGAAGCGTTTATCCTCATCAGACGGTAGGAGCTTGGCAGCGCGGATGCCGGCATCCTGTTCGGCGTATTGAGCAACTTTAAGGAACAGGTGCAGATGAAAAATATACAGCTCATAAGTATCCCAGATGCCGTCGTTGTATTTGGTTTTCAAATCATTGACGGTCAACTGTTCATCGCGATTGAGCATGTACAGCAGTTGCATCACTTTTACACGGACACTGCGGCGACTAAGCATACTATTTCAAAGTACTTTTTATGAAAAGGTTTCGACGTTGCTTTTTCACAACGCCCGTAAGACGCCGCAAAGAAAGGCAATTTCCTGCAATTCGGTTTTCTTTTTACCAAGATTATTGTTTAATCAACACCTTGCTCACCACTCCCTGCGGGAATTGAAGGCTGCAAATGTAGGTGCCGGCCGACAAAGCGCCCAGATCCGCAAAATATCGCGGCACGCCCTCAGCGGCAAAACGGCGGCTGAACACCTCGCGGCCATCCACGCTGCTTATACGCAACAGCACCTCAGTGGGGTTTCCGTTCACCTGCCAGGAAATGTAGGTCTCCTGATCAACCGGGTTGGGACTGATGCTGAAGGAATGCACCAAATCGGAAGGATCAAGCACTCGACTCGACTGATCGGAGGCGACCAAAATATCGTCTACCTGCATCAGATAATCATCGGTTGAATGATGCAAAAAAGCAATATAGACAGAATCTCCGGCAAATGATTTCAGGTTGACACTGTGCGGCTCCAGCCTACACCTGTAAACGGTGGCCAACTGACCATTTTGTGTCAGAAACTGCTCCTTAAAGTAATAGGCCGTATCCGTAAAGCTGTTGGCATGCATATAACCCGGCGAAAAAGTATATTCATTGAGCTTGGTTGAATAATCGGTCACTAATATATCAACTGTTTCCGCAGCCCTGAAAAGCGTATCCTGAAATCCGCCCTCAAATGGCTGATTACTGCCCCTCGAAACCAGTACCATATACCCATCCATATATCCCGGCCCACTAAAAGGCATTGAGCGCCAGCTAAGGGCATAGCTACTATCAGGAATATATATACGTTTGGTAATCAACCAATTGTTATTAGGAAGCTCATCTTTCGTGAAAGAGCAGCTTGTGAAACAGGAATTCCCTTCAGCTACTGGCACCGGCGTAGAAAAATCGCCTTCCAGATACCACCCGCTTGGGGCTTCCGGGCCTGCCACGCAGAAGCATGGCAAACCATCGTCATCGAGGTTCACCCAGCTGGTATCAAATCCTGTCGGGAAAAGCAACATATTGTCTGCCGGATCCATCGTGCCGTCAAAATGCTCTTGCAACAAAGTATCGGGTACCGCAAAACGAATCTGTGCATGCAGCGTACCTGTCATGGCAGCAATGAAGATTACAAAGTAAAGTGTTTTCATGCCGGTAAAATTTATCTGTTAAAAAATGAAATGTACTCAATGACTCAAGGCGTGCAGCAATTCCCGCTCCAGAATATCCTTGCGCACCGATACCACACCGGGAAATTCACATACCTGCCCGCCCGCCAGATTAGACAACAGCGCCACCAATTCCGGGTGATAACCGGCAGCCAGCGCTAAAGCGGCTATGCTGATTACGGTATCGCCCGCCCCGCTTACATCTGCCACTTTACGCGCAGCAGTCGGGTAAATATTGGCGCCTGTTTCATCCGACAAATATAAACCTTTTTCCGATAATGTGATCATAACCCAGGAGCACCCTAACTCCGAACGCAAAAAAGCAGCAGCCTGTTCCAGCGATTCCATTTCCGGTTTCACAGAAAATGGCGCGCTTTCCCGGATTTCTTTCAAATTCGGCTTGAATAAAGTAACGCCCTTAAATGCCAGAAAGTTCCGCTTTTTAGGATCAACCGCTACCGGAATACCCCGCGCAACAGCCATATCAATGATCTCACCGATAACCGACTCACTCAATACACCTTTATTATAGTCCTGTAAAATAAGCACTTCAATGGGGCTGTTGTCCAAGCGAAAACGCACCCTTTCCAAGAGTTGCGCGGCCTCCGAACTGTCCAGATCCTGCGTGTCTTCTTTGTCGATGCGCAGCATCTGCTGGTTATTGGCCAGCACGCGGGTTTTAACGGTGCTGCGGCGACTAGCCGACAACACCAAATCCTCGGTATTTATATTGGCCTGCGGCAACAGGATGTCGCGCAGGATACGACCGTCTTCGTCGTCGCCGGCAACGCTGCACAAATACGCGACACTGTCTAAAGCGACAATATTCAGCGCCACATTGGCCGCGCCCCCCAGACGATCTTCACTGTGTTGGTGCAACACCACCGGCACAGGCGCTTCCGGCGAAATACGTGTCACCTGACCCGTGAGGTAGCGATCTATCATCACATCCCCCACGATCAACACGGAACGCCCGGCAAGGCGCTGCAGTAAACTATTGGCTTGCATGACGATCAGAGTTTTCCACTTTTGATCCAATACCGCAGCAGGCCATTAACCGACATAAAGGCCGGATTCGCTGCTTCATAACGCTTCATGGTAGCCGCATCGGCGCCAGCGGCCTGCAACTGTCCGGCCACAAACGCCTCAAACAAGGGCACAATTTCAGCTGCCGGCGTCTGGTTGGCGGCATAGGGGCGCATCCAGGCCGCCCATTCCGACAGGTGACGGCTCAGCTCGTCGAGGTGGGCTGCGCGTTCGCTGATGCGGCCGTAGTGGGTCAGGTAAAATGCTTCAACCGGCAGCGCGCGCATCAGTTCGATGGAAGCCATCCAGTCTTCTATGTTAATATCGGGTGGCGGACAAGGCGGCATGGCCGGGCCGCCGTGAATTTTCACGCCGGCAACATCGCCGGTAAAAAGAACAGAGTTGTTCTCGTGTTTTGGTGTTTCAGTGTTTTCGTCAGGAGCGCTTACCTGCCAGGCGATATGGTGCACGGCGTGGCCAGGCGTGTACCAGGCCTTGCATTCGAGGCCGCACAATTGCAGCGTTTCGCCGTGTTCGGGTGCATAAAGCAGGGTTTCATCAATGGGGTACATGGGGCCCCAGAGTGCGTCCATTTGTTCACCGTAGATCATCCGCGCCGAATTGTAGAGGCGTTCGGGTGCGGCGAGGTGGGGCAATCCTTTGGGATGCACATATATTTTGGCGCCAGCCTGTGCGAAATACCAGGCGGCTCCGGCGTGATCGAAATGGATATGCGAGAGCAGTACGTGCTGAATGTCCGCTGCTTTGACGCCAATATTGGAAAGCGCTGCTTCAAGGTGGGCCAGGGTAGAAGCCGGGCCGGCTTCTACCAGCACATAACCTTCCGGGCCTTCCAGCAGGAAGCTGGCGATGGCTTCGCTGTTGTCGAGGAAGTGGTGGTCGAGAACGTGAATTTTCATGGGGCGAAGGTAAGGAAAAGTTGTAAAGGAGGAATCCCCCCCACTCACCACTTTGCCCCCGGGTACGCCCGCTGCAAATACTGCATTTCCGCCAGGATAAATCCTAATTGTTCGGTGTGTACACCTTCCTTACCACCCAGTTGCATCCATCCCTCGGCCGGCACCTGGAGCGTGGCTTGTTCCAATACTTCACGGACTTTATTTTTCCACTGCCCGGCAAGCGTTGTCAGGTCGGGCGCAAGCCCGGCCTCCGCCAGCTGCCGGTCTACGGCGTTGGGGGTGTAAAGTTCTCCTGTATACATCCAGAGATCATCGACGGCGGTTTGCAGGCGGCGATGGCTTTCTTCGGTACCATCACCGAGGCGCAGCATCCATTCGGAAGAGAAGCGCAGGTGATAGGTCACCTCTTTCAGCGATTTTTCAGCAATAGCCGCCAATTCGGTATTGCTACTGTTGCGCAGGGCCTGATAGTTGTAATAATTATAAACATCAAAGAAGAACTGTCGGGCCATGGTAACGGCCCAGTCGCCGTTGGCCTGTTCAACGAGCAGCGCATTCCTGTACTCCTGCGCGTCGCGGAGGAAAGCCAGGTCATCGTCAGTTTTATTCAATCCTTCCAGTTTGGCAGCAAGGGTGTAGAGGACACTGGCCTGCCCGATGAGGTCGAGCGAAATATTGGCCAAGGCAATATCCTGCTCCAGCACGGGGCCATGGCCGCACCATTCGGAGAGGCGTTGGCCGAGGACGAGGGCGTTGTCGCCGAGGCGGAGGATATAGTCAAGCAGGGCTTGTTCGGTTGTCATACTGCTTACATGTGTTTCACCTCGTCGGGCAGGTTATAAAAAGTTGGGTGTCGGTAAACCTTGTCGTTGGAAGGTTCAAAAAAAGCGTCTACATCTTCGGTGGAGGCATGAATATTTTTGGATTCCACGACCCAGATGCTCACGCCTTCATTGCGACGGCAGTAAACGTCGCGGGCATTTTCGATGGCCATTTGAGCGTCGGCGGCGTGCAAACTGCCTGCGTGTTTATGGCTTAAGCCTTGTTTGGAGCGAATAAATACCTCCCAGAGTGGCCAGTCTTGCATAATGTGGTGTATTTTTGGTTGAAAGGATAAGGGCAGATTTTTTGTACAGGCTTGCGCGACAAAGGTAGTTGGCGGCAACGAAATTCCGAATGAAACGTTAGCATTTTACCTACTTTTGCACGCACAATTTACATCTACATGAAAAAAGCACTCCTCAGCCTGGCCGCAATCCTGTTGGCCGTCTCTGCATTCGCGCAAATGCGCTATGGTTTTAAAACCGGTCTCAACTTTGCCACCATCCGCGGGCCGATCGCTCAGGACGCTGGCGGCGCCAATCTCGAAAAAATTGAAAATGTAACTGGTTTTTCGATTGGTGCGACATTTGGTTATGGATTTACCGATAATTTTGGGATTCGCGGTGAATTTTTGTATTCCAAACGCGGCATGAAGTACACCTATGAAGGCGCAGCTTATCGCTACTTCAGCGTGAACAACACGCCGGTACTCACCCGTGGCAACGACAGATACTTGGTGGTCGTCAACAACTCTTACATTGATATTCCGATTTTGGGTTATGCCAAAGCCGGCAACTTTGAGTTTAACGCCGGCACTTATGTGGGCTTCCTCGTACAATCTACCGGAGAAGGCTCTTCCACCTACAATGGCAAGCCGGATAACTCCAATAAAGTTACGGGCGACCTGAAGTTCAGCCTTCAACACAATTATTATCAGGATAAACCCGGTGAATTCAAAGCCGATGACGTGATCACCGCCCAGGTGGGTGACCGGGTTGTGGAAGTGCCGAAAATCCACGGCGCTTATTACGATTACAGCGAAGACAAGGGCAATCTGTACAACACCATTGATTACGGGGTACTTGGCGGCGTGAGCTACTTCGTTAGCCGCTCCCTTTATGTAGGCGTTCGCCTGCAATATGGCTTAGCCGACGTCAGTAACAACAAAGTGGATTTTGTCAAAGCTGCGCCGGACGAAAATGGCGCCAAAGTATTCAGTGAAGATAAAGACCGCAACTTCAATATTCAGGCTACTGTTGGCTTCAGCTTTTAACAGTGAGCAGTCAGCAGTTATCAGTCAACAGTGAACAGTGAGCAGTGAGCAGGGTGTTATGCTGAGGCCTCCGGCCGGGCCTGGCCGGAGGCCTCAGCATGACAACCCTGTTCACTGTTGACTGCTCACTGATAACTGAAAAAAAGCCTCTCCGATGACTAACACCGGGAGGCTCCGAAAACAATAAACAGCAGGATGGAAATTGCAATGAGGGGGTAGTGTCGTATTGGCAACGACATTCAGTGCTTTGACCAAATGGTCATTACCCAATTTACACTACCGTTAGATATTACTGATCTTGCGCACCACCTTATACAGGCGGGTGGTATCATTCACTTCCTCTTCAAAAGGATCGTGATCGAAGTAGTTAGCGCTGATCATTTTCAACTTTACAATGCGGCCGCGATTGTTGAAAATCTTCTGGACATACTTTACCCAGACGTTTCCATTGCTTCGCACTGCATAGATTTCGTTATCGCGAATATCATTCAGGTTTTCGACAGCGCGACAAACCACAATATCTCCATTTTTTATCACCGGATCCATGGAACTGCCTTCGATCTGGAAGGCTACCAAACCAGGGCCACTGACACCGGGGATTGAAAAGTACGTGTTGTCTTCACTGCTCTCTGCACCGAGGGTACTACCGGCAAAAGCCCGGATGGTAGTGTACATAATGTTGCCACCTGTTCCGGCAAACATCATTTCCCGATTAAGTTGCTCATTGGGCGAGTCGAATCCAAATGGATTTCCGATACCATGGAGCAGCCAGGTTTCGTTGATCCCGTATTCCCGGCAGAAAGACTGGGCCTGGCCATAGTCGATCACGCGTTTGCTGTCGGGGTTTAAAAATGCGCGAATAATATGCCCGTATGCTTTATTGCCGAGCACTTTTTCTGCGACATCGCCCACACCCTTTCCGTTGCGATCATTTTTTACGATGGAGCCGCGATCTTCAAGCAGTTTGAAGGCGTGAATGAAGCGACTGTTCAGGTCAATGCGATCTTCTTTTATCATAGCTCTGGTCTTTTAACCTCTATGCTTTGAATACTCAAGCGCCAAGGCGTTTTTGTAAATCCGTTTGAAATTGATGGCACAAATTTAAAACAAATGGTTTTTATAAACAAAATATTTATAAGACTTTTTTTGAAAAAAATTTTTCTATAAATTCCGAATACGCATAAACAATTGATTTTCAAAACAAAGCGTTAATCGAAAGAGATTGAAGAAACGCTTTTGCTCGGTATGACAAATTGTTGTACTTTTGTTCCCGACAACAAGCTTGTTTTGTCCTTCACGTGTTGCAAGCGCAGCACAATTTTCAATTTTACCAATAAAACATGGGTATCGTCATCTCTCTTCTGAATCATAAAGGCGGCGTCGGCAAAACTACCAGCACCGTTAATATAGGTGCAGCGCTCGTCGAGCAAGGCCATAAAGTACTGCTCATCGACCTCGACCCGCAAGCCAATCTCTCCATCTCCCTCGGCGTTCCCAGGCAACGGGTCACCATCTACGAAGCGCTCAAGGGCGAAGGAGATCTCAGCCCGTATACCTGTAAAGACGGTCTGGACATTATTACCTCCTCGCTCGACCTTTCCGGCGCAGAAATGGAGCTTATCAATGAACCGGGCCGCGAATATATCCTGCGCGACCTCATCGGTCAGGTGAGCGACAACTACGACTTCGTACTGCTCGACTGCCCGCCCGCGCTCGGCCTGCTGACGCTGAATGCACTGACCAGCAGCCGTTATGTACTCATTCCCCTGCAAACGGAATTTCTGGCCGTTCAGGGATTGGCCAAAATCAAACAGGTCATCGATAAAGTACGTGCGCGCCTGAACAAACAATTAGATATGCTCGGCGTTTTCGCTACCATGTACGACAGTCGCCGCGTGCTGAACCGCGAGGTCATGGAAACCATACAGCGCTACTTTGCCGACCGCGTTTTCGATACCGCCATCCGCGAAAACATCGCGCTGGCGGAAGCACCCGCCCAGCGCAAAGATATTTTTGCCTACAGTCCCAAATCCATCGGCGCACAAGATTACCTCGACCTTAGCAAAGAAATTCTCGCCCGTATGAATAAAAGCGGCGCCAACCCCGCTGCGCCACGCGAACAAGAAGCCTAAAACCCCAATGCCATGAGCAAAAAGAAATTTTCACAAGGCCTCGACGACCTGTTCCGGGACAATGCCCCCGAACAGGTAAACCCCGGCGCCCCAAAAACGACCGGCAGCAAGCGCTTCGCCGCCGGCCTGGAAGCCCTGCTCCAGGAAACCCTCGATGAGGCATTCGGCGGGCCTCAGGCTTCGGCAGAAACCCAAAAGCAGACGCCGGAAAAACAATACACCGGCCTCGATGCCCTGCTGCGCCAAACCGTCGACATCCGCGAAGTGCTGGAAGATGAAAACACCGGAAAAAAACGCCTGACCGTCAGCGTCGACAAATCGCGACTCGAACAACTCAAACTGATCGCACGCCTCGAAAATGCTTATCTCAAAGACCTGTTAGTGGCCGTCATCGATGAGTACATTCAGGAATATGTCAATAAAAAAGGGATGAAATTGTAAGCCCCGCCATGACCAATAAAGCAATCGCCAACGCCTTCGACGAACTCGCCAGCCTCATGGAACTCCATGAAGAAGACGATTTCCGCATCCGCACCTACCGGAACACCTACCTTAACCTGCGCAAACTCGATCGCCCGTTGGCCGAAATGAACGATGCCGAAATCAAAAGTATTAAAGGTATCGGCGATGCCACTTCCAAAAAAATCCGGGAACTGCTCAGCAGCGGACAAATGGCAAGCCTGGAAAAATACAAAAGCGATACACCGCCCGGCGTGGTTGAAATGCTCGACATCAATGGTTTCGGCCCTAAAAAGGTTCGGGCTGTCTGGAAAGAAATGGGCATTGAAAGTATCGGAGAGCTATTATACGCCTGCAATGAAAATCGCCTGGTTGAATATAAAGGTTTTGGCCTTAAAACGCAGGAGGATTTGCACAAAAAGCTGCATTATTACCTGCGCAGCAAAAACAAACTCCACTTAGATGCCGCGGAAGAAGCAGCCGATGCCATGTGTATCCTGCTCAGCAATCAGCTGCCCGGCGCAGTGGTACAGCCGGTCGGGGCACTTCGGCGCAATTGCCCGGTCATCGACACGGTGGAACTGCTGTTGGCCTATGACGAAGACCCCTACCCCACCCTGTCGGCAATCGAAGGCCTGCACGTGGAACAAAGCGATGCCCAGACCACTTACCTACAATTAGAAGGTGGCGCAAGGATTTGCCTCCACCATTGTAAACACGAGGAGTTCGGCTCCAAATTATTCCGCTTTTCCGGCACCCAGGCATTTCTTGAGGCGTTTGCCCAGGCCGTACCGGGCGTGGATTTTCGCAATTTACCAAGCGAAACAGCAGTATTCGAGAAAGCAGGCATGCCCTTTGTGCATCCGGCCCTGCGCGAAGACGGTCACGCCGTTGCGCTGGCGCGCCAGGGTAAACTGCCGGACTTAATCACAGAAAATGATATCAAAGGCGTCTTGCACGTTCACACCACCTGGAGCGATGGACTGCACAGTCTGGAAGACATGTGCCTGTATGCGCAAAGCCTCGGTTATGCTTATATCGGAATTACCGACCACAGCCAGTCGGCATTTTATGCCAATGGCCTGAAGCCCGATCGGGTGCTCGCCCAGATGGAGGAAATTGATCGTTTGAACGAAAAAATGGCGCCCTTCCGAATTTTCAAAGGCATTGAAAGCGATATTCTGAATGATGGATCGCTGGATTATGAAGAGGCTATTTTACAGCGATTCGATTTTGTGATCGCTTCTGTACACAGCAACCTGCGTATGCCCATCGAAAAAGCAACCGAACGCCTGCTCCGGGCGATCGAAAACCCGTATACCACCATTCTTGGCCACCCGACCGGCCGACTTTTGCTCAGCCGCGAAGGTTATCCGCTCGATTGGGACAAAATCCTGGATGCCTGCGCCCGGCACAATACCGCAATTGAATTAAATGCCAATCCGTACCGATTAGATATTGACTACACCCTGCTTCCCCGCGCCATCGCCTTGGGTATTCCCATCAGTATCAATCCGGATGCGCACAGCAAAGACGGCATCCACGCCATTCGCTATGGTGTAATGGTAGCCCAAAAAGGCGGCATGAGCGCTGCAAACAGCTTCAGGATGAATTTGTAAATCCGGTAATCTGCGCCGATTACAAACACCATTTTCCCAAATCGATATTCCATAAAACGCATCCCGAATGCTGCACAACGGCAACATTCGGGATGACAGTATTAATACACGTTTACTTATCGGATCAATGTCACATCGCCGTGGCGCTCGCCGATAGAGCCGTCGGGATAACGCCAGCGAATGTAATAAGCATACACATCGGTTGGCGCATCTTTTCCGTCCACCTTACCATCCCAGGATGGCGTTGCCGGCGTGCTTTCAAATATCTTGGTCCCCCAACGATTAAATACCTGGAAAGTTTCCACTTCAAGACTGCCGCCAACGAGCAACAGACCGGAGTAGGTATCATTAATCATGTCATTGTTGGGCGTGAACGCATTCGGGAATTCGATGCAGCGTTTTACCGGGAAACTGATCGGGCCAGCGGTAGTGGAGCATCCTGCGGTGGTCGTTGCCACAACGCTGAACTGTTGCGGCGGATCAGTCTGGATGGGCGTCACCCGAACGGAGTCGCGGGTAGCCTCGTTGATTGCCGTACCATTCAGCAACCACTGCAATGAGGCCGCAGGGGGCGGCGAAAGGGATACGCGCAGCGTAATGGGCGTTCCTTCGCAAATAGAGTCAGTCACAACAGGCACGGAAACCAGGTTATTCAAAACCGGGCTGGGGTTAACCGTTACCCGCAAGCTGTCGTACAAAAGGCAGTTATTTCCATAAACCAATTGCGCAACATATGTCCAGATGCCTGCACCCGGCGAGGGGAAGCTGGCAGGATTGGTGGTTTGATTGCCCGTCGGTCCTTGCCAGATCAATACCGGCGCGCCACCGCCCTGCGCTGTAAAGGTGGCATTCAATTGCACCGGAGCACCTTCACAAACAGTTTGGTTTGAACCGGCTTCCAAACTTCCGCTTGCAACGGTTACCGTGACGTCGCGGGTGGTTTCACAAGTGGGGCTGGTAGCGACCACGCGGTAGGTCGTGGTTACCGCAGGCGTAACGGTTGGCGTCGGGCTGGTAGAAGTAAAGCCCGGCGGCACCGATGTCCAGCTGTAGGTAACATCCGGCTGATTGGTGTTGTTGAGCAGGATACTGTCACCCGGACAAAGAACCGGATTATTCGGCATCTGAAGCGCAGGCAAAGGCAGTACATTTACCGTAACGTTGCCGCTGGTCGGGCAAGGAATATCTTTTATCTCAACGTTGTAAGTGGTCGTCTGAATTGGTCGTGCGATCGGGTTGGGGCAATCAGTACAGGACAAGGAGTTGGTTGCATCCTGCATCCATTCTATCTTGCCGCCCGGCGGGTCGATGACCAGAATTATTTGTGAACTTTCACCCGGGCAAATCTCGCTTGGATCGGCCGTGATAGTCAGCTCCGGAATTACTGCAACCGGAATCTGAACGCTGTCGACCACTGCACAGGCGCCACTGGTGGTGCGGCGGACCATCGTCAGGGTTTCTGTGGCAATCATAACCATGTTCCAGTTGGAATCCGGGGTCAATTGCTGACCCAGCATATCCCACTGAATACTGATATCCGGGAAACTTGCCGGCTCGTAGGTTTTGGAAAGCAGGTAAATGGTATCGCCGGGGCAATAAATCGTCTTGTCTTCTTCACGGCGAATGCTGCTTTCCGGCAGGGAGTCGACGCGAATTTGTACGGAGTCTGTAACGGTACAACCGTTGAGTGTCGTAGTTGCAAAGAGGGTAAACGATTCGTTCGGAACTGTTTTTACATTCAGGCCCGTAGTGGGATTGACGAAAAATGCCGGTGTCCAGTTTACCGTTCCGTTTGTCGGGTTAATCACCGCTTGTAAACTGAGGGTATCACCAAGACAGAGTTTTACTTTTTCATCGCCCTGAATATCAATATCCGCCGGGATAACAGTCACCACCACATTTTCAGTTTGTGTGCAATATCCGTTTACTGAAGTGGCGGTAAGGGTGTAGGTCGTCGTTTGATCGGGCAATGCAATCGGATTGCTGATGTTTGGATCGCTGAGTCCTTGTGTGGGTTGCCAATTATAGGTTGTACTTTCCATTACTTCGCTGCCCAATACGACCGGATAGTTCTGGCAAACCGTGGTATCGGCAGCGATGGTCGGCATAAACAGGGTATCAACGTAAATGGTGATGCTGTCTGTGAGGGTGCAGCCCCCAACACTGAGGTTGACAATATATTGAGTCGTCTCTGTTGGAGAGGCAAACGGAGCGGCGCTGCTGCTGTTGCTGAGGCTGCCGGCCGGAGTCCAGCTCAGGCCCATGTTGCCAGCGTTGTTGGTGGCGAATAACTGAATGGAGTCGCCGAGGCAAATGGTGGTATCAGCGTTTGCGGCACTCACGCTCAATACAGGGTTGATTACATCTACAAAAACAGAATCTACACCGATACAGGTACCAATATTACCGGTGACGGTGAACCAGGTATCCTGTTGGAGCACCACGGTAGTAGGGTTTGGCAATGTCGCGTTATTGAGCAGCGAAGGAGGCGTCCAGAAATAGGTATTGGCGCCTGTTGCTTCTAATTGCAGGGTATTGCCCGCGCAAACGAGGAGTGTATCGCCGCCGCTAACCTGCACATCGGGGTTATCTTTAATTTCGATGGTCAGGCTTTTATATTGAATGCTGCCGCAACCAAAGTTTCCGGAAATACCGAGTACGATGGTTTCCGTGCCTTCGGGCAGGGCATCAGTCAGTACAGTGAGCGGGAAAGCAAAAACGGTCTGGCCGGGCTGGAAGGTAACAGCGCCAGGCAGGTTCAGGATATAGTCGACCCCGTTGGTGGCGGTACCGCCGACACTCAGTTCTACCGTTGTAGCACTTTGCAGGGCTTGCGAAAGACTGAGGTAAAGGGTATCTACGCCAAGAATACAGGATTCAAGGAGATAATCGAGGCCATTGGCAAATTTGACGCTCAGTTCAGGTGTGCCGCCGGAGATTTTACCGATAAATACACCGGAGTCAAAAGCTTCATCTTCGCGGTCGGCAATAGCCAGACGCAGGCGATAGGTATTGCAGGGAATAACCTCCGTGCGTGCTGTCAACGTTTTTTTCACACCCAGATAGTCCGAGGTCATCCCGTCGTACTGAATGGTGCTACTCAATTCGTTGTTGCGGTAGTATTCCCAGTTGGTGAGGTTGTTCACGCTGTTAATCTGTACCGGAATATTTCCGCCAGGCAATACAGCGATATTTTTAGCATTGCCCAGTTCTGCCGGGCCGGTAATACCGGGGCCGGAAACGAGGAATGCAAAGATGTCGTTGAAGTCATTATCCACATACTCCGGATATTCCTCTGAAGCAAACACATATTCGAAAGTCAATTCGTTGGTTGCCACAAATACGTCAAGCTCAACCACGCAGGCATCGCGTGAAGGCGTTCCGTTGCCGAACTGATCAGAGAGGTAATCGAGCATGGAATCTCCCGGATCATTGGGCTGGAAAGGAAACATTGCCTCACCGGCGCCGGTAAGATCATTTGGGCCGATGGCGATGGCCGCTTCACCGGAAGTAAGCAGCAAACCTTCTCCAAGACCGAGAGAATTGTCGTCGGAAGCAAACTTAAAGGTTCCATAACCACTTTGCGGACAATTGATATTGTGTACCGTCACGGTTGTGGTAGGCGAAGTCATGGCTTCTGCAATATCTGCGTTGCTCAACTGGTCGTCGACGGCCATTTCAAGAGGCGCCGGACAGGGGCTGCTGCTGCATTCCCAATGGGCTTGCCAGCCTTCCTGCTGGACACTGCCATCGGAGATAAATTGCACCGTCAAACAACCGCTGGAAGCCTGAACAGTAAGTCCTACACCGCCGCCGCCCGCGATATTTTCGGGCGTAAATCCGGAGCCGTCCAAAGCCGCCAAAAGGGTGCCGCTGCTGCTGTTGCCATCATAAAGGAACAACTGGTCGCCCATACCCGGAAACTGCGGCTCGCTGCCCTCCAGGTTGTAATAATCAAGGGTAAATGTAATGCAGGCAGGCGCATTGGTCGGACAAATGGTAAAGGTATGATTCTCGTTGGGCTGATAATCGTCGTCGGGGCCGCCGGTATCAAAAAGAATACCGCTGCAAAGTGTACTGCTGCCCTGGTCTATGGTGACGGTCGGCGGAATGGCCGTAACGCAGAGGCGGAAATCACCGGCGCCGGGATTAACCGACGTGCCATAGTCTGCCACACGAATAAAATATTCAACGCCGGGCGTCAGGCCGACGATATCTATAAAAACTTCGTTTTCGTTCACATCTGCGGAAGCGCAGATCAGTTCAGCCAGGCCATCTACCTGACAATCGCCGCGATAAACCGCAAATTCAGGATTGCTGATACTGTTCGCGCCCACGCCGTTGAGGCTGATGCGGAAATCGAGCAGGGTGTCGGGGCAGGTAAATTTAAACCAGACATCCCGCGAGGCCGTTCCGTTTTTGAAGCAGGAAGGGTTATTGCCAAAACCAATGTTGGAATTGGTCGCACCGACATTGCTGTATATAGTGCTGTCGCACACAGGCGCCGGGCCAAGGTCGATCACCCCGCTGCAATCATCATTAAGGGGTGTTTGTGCCCGGAGTGCGAAGGGCACTACAAGCAGGCCAAGCATCCATAACATGGTTCCCCGAAACTTGTTCGGATGGATGAATGTGGGCAAAAAAGATGTTACTGCACGGGTAGATTGGTGCATGAGTAGCTGCGATTTACTGGTTAATTGTCAAAAAACTGGAAATAGACCTGTTTTTTACCGCCTCAAAAATACCATGACGTCTGTACATAGACAAGCGTTGGCAAAGATTCTGCTTATAGAGGACAGTTTGGCCTCCCTGCTATGTTAAAGTTCACGTATCCAGATGTTGCGGTAGCTGACTAAGTCTCCATGATCCTGCAAACGAATGGCGCCTTTTCCGTGGGCCTGAATTTTAGGCAACCCGATGTATTCCGTAGTTCCTTTAATCTCTGTATTCCATTGAATAACAATACCGTTATGCAGTACGGTTACACGTCCGGGGCTGATTTGAATACCGTCGGCATTGAAGCGCGGCGCAGCGTACAGGATGTCGTAGGTTTGCCATTCTCCGGGTTTGCGGCAAGCATTGACCAAAGGAATGGATTGTTTATAAATTGCGCCGGCCTGCCCGTTGGAATAGGTTCTGTTCTGGTAAGAATCGAGGATTTGCACCTCATAACGCTCCTGTAAAAACAGCCCGCTGTTGCCCCGGCCCTGGCCCTCGCCTTTAACGACCACGGGGGCGCGAAATTCCAGGTGCAATTGCATATCGCCAAACTGGCGACGGGTTTGTATGTCTCCGCTACCGGGAGTAACGGTCATAGCGCCGTCCTGAATCGTCCACGCAGCGGTTTTTGTACTGTCTTTTACTGATTTCCAGGCATCCAGATTTTTGCCGTCAAACAATACAAGTGCATCGGAAGGCGGCTGTCCGGGTTCGGCAGCCGGTGTCACCGTGCGGGCCTCAGGGGCCCAAACTTCGGTGGCTTTGGGATCCGTAATCTGGGCCTGGAGCAATGCCGGGCTACCCGCAAGTGGGAAAAGGGCAAAAAGTGTAAAAATGTGTTTGCGCATATTGTTTTGATTGAACAAGCAAATGATCGGCCGAAACCCTGAAACGCCAAATAACGCGGTTTCAGCCTGCATAGGTATTGTTTTTTGAATTTTGGCGACGATTTTTTTAAAAATATTATTGTTACGCGTAAAGGTCAATATTTTTGCCCAATTGTCCAATTCCCGATGACCTCAATAGCTGCTAATCCTTTCGTCTTCGTCTTTTTAATCCGTTTTTTCTGTTTCAACCTTTCAACCTTACTGATTTATGCGTTTTGTTCAAATTATAGGAACCACGTTGCGTAACGTTGCTTTCCTCACAGGGCTGCTGTTAAGCTCTTTTAGTGCTTTTGCGCAAAATAACTTCTGGAGCGACATCCGGGAGCAATCTATTCAAACCAATGGCGAACGTCGGATTATCCCGGATGTTTACCGCACCCAGGTCCTTAATTTTGAGGCCATGCGACAATTCCTGTCCACCGCGCCCGATGAAGCGGATGTCAACAATGGCTTTTCAGAGGGGGTTACCCTAAGTCTTCCTTTCCCCGACGGCCGCCTCGTTCGGTTCAGGATTTGGGAAAGCTCCATCATGCATCCGGATTTACAGGCGCAGTTTCCGCAAATCCGAACCTATGCCGGGCAAGGCATCGACCAACCCCTGATGCGGATCCGCTTCGACCAAACCCATATGGGTTTTCACGCCATGGTTTTCGGTACTGACAATGGCGCCGTGTTCATTGACCCATATGCTTATGGCGACAATGACCATTATATCACTTATTATAAAAAAGATTTCAGCAAACGCGACGCTTCGGTTTTTACCTGCGAAGTGGAAGCGCCATTCGCTCCTGAAATTGAAATTCCGGGCGCCAACACGGAACAACGCGCCGCCGGCTGCGGCACTTTCCGGGTATACGACCTCGCGCTTGCCGCAACGGGAGAATACAGCAACTTTCATGGCTCAAATACGACCAATAACAATAAATCTTTTGCCATTGCCGCCATGACGACCTCCATGAACCGCGTTAATGGCGTTTTTGAGTTTGAAATGGGCCTGCGTATGAATTTAGTGGCCAATAATGCCGATATCGTTTACCTCAATCCCGCCACCGACCCCTACACCAACGGCACACCCAATACCATGATCAATGAAAACCAGACCAACTGCGATGCCGTAATTGGTTCGACGAATTACGATATTGGTCACGTATTCGGCACCAACAGCGGCGGTCTGGCCAGCCTCAGATCTCCCTGTACCGCCAATCGGGCACGGGGCGTAACCGGTAGCGGCGCACCCGTCGGAGACCCATTTGATATTGATTATGTGGCGCATGAAATGGGACACCAATATGGCGCTAACCATACCCAATACAACAACTGCAATCGTGTTGGGGCCGCAGCAATGGAGCCTGGAAGCGCCTCCACCATCATGGGGTATGCCGGTATTTGTTCGCCCAACGTACAAAGCAACAGCGACGCGTATTTTCACACCAAGAGCCTACGGGAAATGGGCGCTTTTATCGCAGGTACCACGGGCAACAGTTGTCCGACCAAAACCACCAGCGGTAACTCGCAGCCAACCCTGGCCGCCCTGAGCAATAAATCCATCCCGATCTCTACCCCCTTTGTACTCACCGGTGTTGGCGGAGACCCTAACGGCGACCCCATCACCTACTGCTGGGAACAGGTGGATTCATTGGCAGGATCGACGCAAACACAACCGCCGGTTTCGACCAATACTTCCGGCCCAATGTTCCGCAGTTTTGACCCGGATGCTTCACCCAGCCGTTATTTTCCCCGACTTTCCGACTTGGTGAACAATACCAATTACGACTGGGAAGAGTTATCATCAGTAGCGCGTACCCTGCGTTTTCGCTGTACCGTGCGCGATGTCCGTGCCGGCGGCGCTTGTACTACGGAACGCAATCTCAACCTGACCACCGTTGCTGCGGCAGGCCCATTTGTCGTAACCATCCCAAATACCAATGTCTCCTGGCCAGGCAACAGCAACCAAACCGTCACCTGGAATGTCGCCAATACTACAGCGTCGCCGGTCAACTGTGCCAATGTGGACATTTCCTTGTCGACCGACGGCGGCTTTACCTACACTACCCTGCTCAGCAACACGCCCAACGACGGTTCCGAATCGGTTTTACTCCCGGTTTTGACCTCCACTACGGCGCGCATTATGGTAAAATGCAGCGACAATGTGTTTTTTGATATTTCCAATGTAAACTTCACCATTACCACGCCGCTGCCAGTTGAATTAGGCGCCTTCACTGCCCGCACATCGCAGGGCGGTAATACTTTGAACTGGACAACTTTTTCGGAAAAAAACAATACGGGTTTTCACCTAGAACGCAGCATCGGTACACCCAACAATTTTGAATCCATCACCTGGGTTGCCAGCAAAGGCAATACCCTGACAACACAAAAATACGAGTACCTCGACCGCGATATTAAAGCTGGCGAGGCATACTATTATCGCCTTCGCCAGACGGATCTGGACGGACAAACGACGTACAGCAATGTTGTTATTGTAGTGACGGATGGCGAGCGCGATGTACTGGCTGTTTTCCCCAATCCGGGCAACGACTTTGTACGCCTGCTCCTGCCAGCTTCAGCGGCCGAACAAACCCTGCGCGTACAATGCTGGTCGGTAAACGGACAATTGATGTTTGAACAAAACACTTTCTCCGGCCAGGAACTGGATCTGCGCGAATTGCCGGAAGGCGTTTATAACCTCCACGTTACCGGCGAGCGCCAAACGTGGAATACAAGTGTAATAAAACGATGAACTATGAATGATGAATGATGAATGATGAATGATGAATTAATTTTGGATGTTGCATTTTTAATTGATTATCAATTGTTTAAAAAATCAAGCATCCAAAATCCAAAATTAATTCATCGTTCATCATTCATCATTCATCGTTAAACTAGTGTGCTGTTTTGAACTTGCGCAGCGCTTCTGTGAGGCGCGGCACGACTTCAAAGAGATCGCCCTGAACGCCATAATCGGCAGCTTTGAAGAAAGGCGCTTCGGGGTCTTTGTTGATGACCACGATGACCTTGGAGTTATTCACGCCGGCCAGGTGCTGGATTGCGCCACTGATACCGATGGCGATATACAGGTTCGGGCGGATGGCGATACCGGTTTGTCCTACGTGTTCGTGGTGGGGTCGCCAGTGCGCGTCGGCTACCGGACGGGAGCAGGCGGTGGTTGCGCCGAGTACGTCGGCAAGTTCTTCTACAATGCCCCAGTTGGAGGCTTCTTTCATCCCGCGACCGGCCGACACTACTTTCTCAGCTTCGGGGAGCGGCACGGTACCTTCCTGGGTTTGTACTGATTTTACGCGAATGCGATTGGCGGGTGCGCTGAAGGAAAAAGCTTCAGCGGATACGGCGCTGCCCAAATTTTCGGGTTTGATGGCATTACCCATCAGCGAGAGTACCTTCACGGCGCCAGAAACTTCATAAGTAGCGATGGCTTTTCCGGAAAAAACAGATTTTTTCACCTGAAGCGCGTCGCCATTCAGTACCGGCAGCGCATTAACGCCGGAAACCAAACCACCGCCGAGGCGTACGGACAATCGGCCTGCCAGAGTTTTACCGCTGCTGCTATGGCTCAGGATGAGCACTTTAGCGCCGGTTTGCGCAACTGCGGCTGCGATGGCGGCGGTGTACGTTTGGCTGTCGAGCGCATCAAAAGCGGCATCATTGAGGTGCAGCACCTTATCGGCGCCGTATTGGCCAAGTTGACCGGGATTCTGGGCATTGGCGCCCAGTACAAGGGCCGCACAAGACGTACCCAGCATATCGGCTACTTTTTTACCGTAAGTAACGGCTTCAAAAGCAGCTTTTTTAAACTGCCCGCGAGGGCTTTCTGCAAATACAAGTACCATAGTTGGGAGGGATTTTTTTAAATGACTTTTGCTTCTTCGTGCAGGAGGCGCACCAATTCGTCCATATTGTCGGGAGCGATAAGTTTCACCCCTGCTTTAGCGGGCGGAAGGGTAAAATTGACGGCTTTCACGTTGTCGTCGAACGCAACGGGTTGTACTTCCGTGAGTGGTTTGGTACGGGCCGTCATGATGCCACGCATGTTGGGGATGCGTTGTTCGGCCATACCTTTGGCCGCGCTGAGTACGAAGGGCAGGTCGACTTCCAGGGTTTCCGTACCGCCTTCGATGTCGCGATCGAGGGTAGCAGTGTTACCGCTCAAATTGAGGCTGGTCGCGTTGGAAATGTAGGGTTGGTCGAGGTATTCGGCTACCATAGCGCCTACTTCGGCGCCGTTGTAGTCGATGGTTTCCTTCCCGAAAAGGATGAGGTCGAAGTTTTGACTGCGGGCATACTCGGCAATTTGTTTGGCCGTGTAGGCTGCGCTTTTAGGCTCGGCGTTGATGCGTACCGCTTCATCGGCCCCGATGGCCAGCGCTTTGCGAATAGTGGTTTCGTTGGCAGCCGGGCCGACGTTGAGGGCCACAACCGTGCCGCCGAGGGTTTCTTTGAGTTCGCAGGCGCGAACTAAGGCATACCATTCATCATAAGGGTTCATGATGAACTGAACGCCGTCGGCATTGTAAGCCGTGCCGTCGCCGCTAAAGGATACCTTGGCGGTGGTGTCGGGCGTTTGACTGATACAAACAAGTAATTTCATGCGAAAATTGGCGTAAATTTAGCTGGGTCAAAAATAGAACCGCAGGTTCCGTACTTTTGCGGGGCAAAGATAAAACGCCTCCGGCGCTTATCGGTTTATTATTCAGCGAAATTTCGCTAAATTTTTTTATTACATGAGCCAACGCCTGACACAACTGCAAACTTTGCTGGCCGAATCGCCCGAAGATGCCTTCATTTTGTTTGCCATTGCCAAAGAATACGAAAAACTCGGGCAGCCAGAAAAGGCCGTAGAACAATTTGAAGCCTTGCGTCGTTCCAATCCCGACTATGTGGGTCTCTATTACCATTTGGGCAAGTTGTACGAACATTACGACGCCATTGAAAAAGCCTTGTCGGTGTACAAAAACGGCATGGAAGTGGCCCGCAAATTAAAAGATCACCATGCGCTGGGCGAACTCAATGCCGCCCGCCTCAACCTCGAAGATGATGATATCTAATATGCTGAAAAAAATCCTGTTTGCGCTATTTCCCCTGGCGCTCCTGCTTTTTGCCGCCTGCAGTGGCAGCAAAAAAACCGCCACACCTGCAGCGGCTACCACGCTGCGTTCGCCGGAAATCATTTTGAACAAATGGCGGAAAAACGACGCCGACGCCCTGAAAAACTACAGCGCCCGCGCCAAAATCTACACCGAATCACAAGGCCAGGGCTTTGAGGTCAATGCCAATATCGTCTGGTGGCGCGACAGTGTGATCTGGATAAACATTAAAAAATTTGGTTTTGAGGCCGCCCGGGTACTCATCACCCCCGATTCGGTATACATGCTCAACCGCCTCGAAAAAACGGTACTCGTTCAATCGCTGCCCGATCTGCAACGCAAATACCAGCTCCCGGCAGGCTTCGATATGCTCCAGCAGACCCTCACCGGACAGCTCTGGATGCCCGCGCCACTTGATCTGAACAGCGACCTCGACCAGGATATGCACCGCCTCAGCGGCCGACAGGGCAATACCCAACTGGCGTACTGGATTGAAGAGGGCAGCTTTCTGGGGCGCCGCGAACAGTTTATGCGCGAAGCCGACGGCTTGAAAATTCAATTCTCTGATTTTAAAAAAAACGCTGCGGGCGCACTTTTCCCCTATCTTTGCGAGACGGAGGGATTCAGCAACGCCGGCGATGCCTTTAAAATGTCGGTGCAAATGAACGAACTGGAGGTCAACACCAACCCCGGCTTCCGTTTTGAAATTCCGGCCCACTACACCCGCGAAACCACCCTGGGCGGGAAATAAACCCTTGTCTCCTTATGCGTATCTCATACCGCTTCCTGTTTCTTGCCCTGGCACTGTTGCTCCCGGCTTTCCACGGCATCGCGCAGAGCAGCAAAAAAGAACTGGAAGAAAAACGGCGCAAGATCATCCGCGATATTGACGCTACGTCGCGCATGCTCAAAAAAACGGTGGCCAACAAAGAAACCACCTACGACCGCTTTGTAGCCCTGCAAACACAGATTGAAAACCGCGAAGACCTCATCCGCACCCTGCAAGAGGAAATTACCGACGCCGACAGCGGCATCGAACGCAACCAACAAGTGATTCAGGCCCTGGAAGGCGACATCTCGCGCATGCGCGAGGAATACGGCCGCACCGTGCGCGCCGCCTATCGCCGCCGCAGCGTAAGTAATCCGCTCTTATTTCTCTTCTCCGCCGAAAACCTCAATCAGGTATTCCGTCGCTGGCTATTCCTGCGCAAATACGACCGCCTGCGCACCCAACAGGCCGAAGCCATCCAATTTACCCAGCAAATGCTGGCCGATAAAAGCAAGTCGCTGGAAGATACCAAAACCGAAAAAACCATCCTGCTCAGCAATATTCAGGTGCAACAGGAAAGCCTGACCACCGAACTTCAGGACAAGGACAAACTGCTCAAAACCCTGCAAAAAGACGAATCCCGACTCAAGCAGGACCTCGATAAAAAACAAACAGCCCACGAAGCCCTGAACCAAGCTATCGAGCGCATCATTCAGGAAGAGGTGCGCAAACAGGTAGAAGCCTCGCGCAGGCCCGCGCCCGCAAAACCGCAAGCGCCGGTGAGTCCGCCGCCCGCCGCTGCCCCAACCCCACAACCCAAGGCCAAAACCCAGGCTGCTGCGCCGGAGCAGAAAACCGAGCCTGCCGCAGCCGCCGAACCCGAACGCCCGGCTGATGCCAATGAAGACCAGCTCTCCCGCGGCTTCCGGTTAGCGAAAGGCAAAATGCCCTGGCCCGTGGAAGAAGGTTTTATTGCCCGAAAATTCGGACGACAGAAACACCCGACTTTAAAAAATATAGAAATTACCAATAACGGTATTGATATCCGCACCGATGAAGCCTCCAATGTGCGCGCTATTTATGAGGGCCGCGTGGCAGGGGTGCAGTTTATTCCGGGCCACGACTATACGGTGATTCTTCAGCATGGCCTGTATTACACGGTCTATTCCAACCTCAGCGAGGCGCGGGTACAGCAGGGCGCGGTGGTGAAGGCCGGTCAGCCCCTGGGCTTAGTGAGCACCAACCCGATTACGGGTTCCTCAGAAATACACTTTGAACTTTGGTATCAGAAAGAGCGCCTGAATCCGTCGCTGTGGATAAAACGGTAACGATGAACGATGAGTGATGAACGATGAATAATTCATCACTCATCGTTAAAATTCATCGTTCATCGTTCATCGTTCCCCTAGATTTTCTTCTTCCACTCCGCAATGGATTTGTCGTTCATGCGGGGGTAGTCGGCGTTGTTCTCGGCTTTGGCCAGTTCGGAGCTGCGGTTAGCGGTGTCGATGGCATCGCGGAAGCGGCCCAGTTCGGCCAGGATTTGCGCTTTGAGGCGCAGGATCCAGAATTTTTCGCCGCCTTTTTCGATGGCTTTGCTTACCCAGTCGAGCGCCTGGTTCATGTCTTTTTTCTCTTCAAAATAGTAGCGGGCGGCGCCGTAGTACGTGTTGGCGGAAGGGCCGTCGAGCTGGCTCTTGATGTCGGCTAATACTTTGGCGTCGGTGTCTACGGTGATGGGCACCACGATTTTGGTGTATTCCCAGGAGAGTTCCATGTCGCAGCCGTTGTTGCGCAGGTTATTGAAGGAGATGGTGAAGGACTCCACCATTTCGCGCTGGGAAAGCACGGGCACATTGAATTGTGCGGCCACATCTTCTTCTTTGTACTCTTTGCCGGGCGTACCCCAGAAACTGGTGTTGCGGTAAATGACGATGGTCCATTCTTTTTCGCCGGGAATGGAATACAGGGCATAGGTACCTTTGGGTACGGGGTTGCCGGCCACGCGAACGTCGTCGCCGAAGGTCACTTTGGTCGCCGCGTTGGCGCCTGTGCGCCACAGCTCATTGAACGGAACCAGGTCGCCAAAAACCTTGCGGCCTTTGGAGCTTGGCCGGGAATATTCCACTTCAACTTTTATCAGGCCCACTTCCTGACTGACTTTGGACATGGGGCTGGGCTGCGGGGTTTTGATTTGTGCCTGAAGCAGGTTCGCGCTCATCAGAAACAAGGCGAACACAAGGAATTTGCTGGAAAAAATGCGCATGTTCATTGAAAATGATTAATAGGTGTGCGTTGGTGGTGTAACACCTTTTACACTTAAAGGTTTATACACTGATTGCGGGCGCAATATTCCGGCTTTTCCGCCATATTTGCGGCAAAAAAATATCACATGCTACATTTTTCCTGTGTACCTTTTGCTCAACTGCGCAACACCGAACTTTATGAAATCATGGCCCTGCGCCAGGAGGTGTTTGTGGTGGAGCAAAATTGTCCCTATCTCGATGCAGATGGCAAAGACCTGCAATCCTGGCACCTGATGGGCCGCGATGCAGCCGGAAAATTAGTGGTGTACACGCGCCTGCTGCCCAAAGGCCTGGCGTATCCGGAATACCCCTCTATCGGGCGTGTGGTATCCTCGCCCGCAGCGCGCGGCACGGGCGCAGGAAAAATCCTGATGGAACGCAGCGTGGAAATGTGTCTGCATTTGTTTGGCGATATGCCTATCAAGATCGGGGCACAATCTTATCTGCTGCGTTTTTATGAAGGTTTCGGCTTTGTTTCCACAGGCGAAGAATACCTCGAAGATGGTATTCCGCACACGAAAATGGTTCGGAAGTAAACTCCCCTACTTTGGCTTAAAACTCTCCGGCCCGTTGATCACCACCATCGCGACGATAACGATGAAAGCAATGATGGAGACCACAAAGAAGAAGGTAAAATAACCCAGTATCCAGGAGGCAACGGCTTTCAAACCGCCCCTGACTTTGTTGGTTTCCTGGAAAAACTGGTTATAACCCCAGGCGTAATACAGCAAAAATGCAAGAAAACTAAGGTACATTGCAAGGCCACCCACCACCGGGCTATGGGTAAGATAGTTGTATATGCTGAACGGAACTGTTACGATCGCAGAACCCGCCAGCAGGTACAAATTGAGCACCATGTGCTCGGCAAAATTGTAATTATATTTGCGATACAGCAGGAATGAGAACAGCGCAATGGAGGGCACCATGGCGAGGTACACTAAGTTCATGTACTTCATGATAAAATCCATGTAGGCATTCTGCAACTGCCGGGCCTCCTCGCTCTGTTGGTTCACCATGCCCTGAAAAGAATCTTTCGTCAGGAAAATCAGGGTAAAGGCCAAAACAATAAAAATCAGACTGAGCGGCTTATGGAATTTTACCCGTTTGCCCTCAACATATTCGCGGATCATGTGCCCGGGGTCAGTGAGCAAGCGGCGGATGGTGTACAAAAAACCTTTATCCCAGGGCAGCACCTTGTGCAGGATATCATGACCAAAATCCTTGATGGTAAGGCGTTTGACTTTGGCATCCTGCCCGCATTCCGGACAGAATTTTCCCTCAAATTGTGTTTCACAGTTTTTACAAGAAATCATAAATAGGCGTACTTTGTGCGGCAAAAGTAAAAGAATATGTGGATCAAATCATTCCTTTTTACGGCTTGTTGTCTGTTTTTGGCAAGCAGCCTTTTTGCCCAGGCCGATTTCGAAAAAAAGCTGCAAACGCAGCTCATCAGCGCCGAAAACGGCGATGTTATTACGCTGCCTGAAGGCAAATTCCAGCTCGGCGGCACGCTTTGGCTCGATGAAAAACGCGACATCACCATTCGCGGCGCCGGCAAAGAAAAGACCATTCTTTCTTTTAAAAATCAAAAACAAGGCGCCGAAGGCCTGAAAATTACCAATTCCAAAAACATCAAACTGGAAAATTTCACCATTGAAGACGCCAAAGGCGATCTGATCAAGGTGCAAAATGTACGCGGCATCACCATGCGCGAAATCATTGCCCGCTGGACCGGGAAACCCAGTCCCAAAAACGGTTCCTACGCCCTCTATCCGGTGCAATGCTCGCAGGTCATTATCGAAAAATGCACGGCCATTGGCGCTTCCGACGCCGGCATCTATGTGGGCCAGTCGGATTCGGTGTGGGTAAACGATTGTATCGCCCGGATGAACGTGGCCGGCATCGAAATTGAAAACACCACCAACGCCTGGGTCTGGAACAACAAAGCCTTTCAAAATGCCGGCGGCTTGCTGGTATTCGACCTGCCCGACCTGCCCAAAAAAGACGGAGGCAACTGCAAGGTGTGGAACAATGAAGTGAACCGCAATAACTACCGCAACTTCGCGCCCAAGGGCAATATTGTAGGCAAGGTGCCGCCCGGTACGGGCATGATGCTGCTCGCCGCCGATGGTGTGGAAATGTATAACAACCAGATCCTGAACAACAAAACGGCATCCATTGCCATCATCAGCTACTACGTTACTGAAAACCCCATCGCCGATTCGCTCTACAACCCCTACCCTTCCAACATCAGCGTGCACGACAATAATTTTTCCACGGGCAAACGTATGCCTACCTGGAAAAACAAAATGGGTTTCCTGTTCTGGCTCAAATTCGGTCGCCGCGTCCCGCATATTCTATACGACGGTATTCAAAACCCCGATTACCTCGACGCGCAAGGCAAAGTAAAACCCGAACACCGCATCTGCATCGGCCAGAACACCAATGGCTCCTTTGCCAACCTCAAAGCCGATAAAAAATTCAAAGGCATCAGTCGGGATGTAAAACCTTACCAGTGTGAAAAGTAGAAATTGAAGTGTTTAGGTGTTTTGGTGTTTGAGTGTTTTAGGGGGCATTTAGTGCAACCCATTCGTGCATTCGTGGCGAAAAAATAAAGCCACGAATGCACGAATGGCTCCGCGCCCGGGATGTTCAAAAACACGCAAATACTAAAACACCCAAACACAAAAACACTCAAAAAAAATGCGTTATTTCCTCATAATCAGCTGCTTAATAAGCGTCACCCTGGCGCTCTCCTTCACCCCCACCCCCTACCCCCCATTCCGCACGCCTCCGCCCAAATTCCTGCTTTCGGAATACGGTTTTTTCAAAGGCCAATTGTCGGATTTACAGCCTGCCGAATCGGTGTTTATATATGAAGTAAACGCGCCGCTTTTTACGGATTATGCCGAAAAATCGCGTTTTATCTATTTGCCAGCAGGCAAAAAATTAGGTTTTGAAGCAGAAAAAGCCCTCACTTTTCCGGAAGGAGCGGCCATTATCAAAAACTTTTTTTACTACCACGACGCCACCCAACCCGCCAAAGGCCGCCGCATCCTCGAAACCCGGGTACTGCTGAAAACGGCCGACGGCTGGAAAGCGCTGGACTACGTCTGGACGGAAGACCAAAGCGACGCACAATTAGAAGTTGGCGGCGCTACCCTGCCCGTCGCCTGGAAAGATGCCGGCGGCAAAAAGCAGACGCTGGACTACCTTGTACCCAACCAAAACCAATGCAAGGGCTGCCACGCCTACGACGGCGCTTTTACGCCCATCGGCGTCACGCTTCGGCAACTGAACAACCACGACGATCCGGCGCAAAACCAGCTCCTGCAATGGCAAAAAGCCGGCCGCATTGAGCTGCCCGCCGACTTTAACCCGGCCACAGCGCCACGCTTAGCCGATTATCGCCGCCACGACGCCGACCTGAACGCCCGCGCACGCGCCTACCTCGATGGCAACTGCGCGCATTGCCACAATGCCCACGGTCCGGCCAGCACCAGCGGCATGTTTCTGGAAGCTTCACAAAGCAGTCCGGAGCGTATCGGCGTGATGAAAACGCCCGTTGCCGCCGGGCGCGGGAGTGGCAACCGCAAGTTTGGCATCGTGCCGGGTGCACCCAACGAAAGTATATTGGTTTACCGCATCGAAAGCAAAGACCCGGGCGTGCAAATGCCTGAAATCGGCCGCCAGATGGTGCATAAAGAAGGGGTTGAACTCATCAAACAATGGATTCGGGAAATGAAATAAAACCGGCGTTCAGCCTCAATTGTCGCGGACAATTGCTTGACCTGCGTCGGCCGGTGGTCATGGGTATTCTCAATGCTACGCCGGATTCTTTTTTCTCCGACAGCCGCGCCCATGCCCTCGACGCCGCCCTGCGCCGCGCCGAACAAATGGTGGCCGAAGGCGCCGATATATTGGATGTCGGCGGCGCTTCTTCGCGGCCGGGCGCCACTGAAGTGCCTCCGGATGTGGAGCGCGCACGCGTTGTGCCCATCATTGAGGCACTCTCCCGCGCTTACCCCGGGGTACCCGTCTCCATCGATACCTGGCGCGCCTCGGTGGCCGAAGCCGCGCTGGATGCCGGCGCACGCCTGCTCAACGACATTTCCGCCGGCAGCCTCGACCCGGATCTCTACGCCGTAGCTGCCCGACATCCGGATGTGCCGTATATTTTGATGCACATGCAGGGGCGACCAGAAACCATGCAACAGGCGCCTGAATATGAGTCAGTTGTGACGGAAGTGCTGGATTTTTTTATCCGCGAAATCGCCCGTTTGCAGGAGATGGGTGTGTATCAGATCGTGCTGGATCCCGGCTTTGGTTTTGGAAAAACCGTAGCGCATAATTTTGCCCTGCTCCGGCAACTAAGGGTATTTGGAAATGTGTGCGAACGGCCGGTATTAGCCGGTATTTCCCGAAAATCCATGATTAATAAAGTACTGAATATCAAAGCGGAAGACGCCTTGAATGGCACTACGGCACTTCATATGGCGGCGCTACTGAACGGCGCATCCCTCCTGCGTGTACACGACGTGCGCGAGGCCGTGGAAGTGGTGAAATTGCACGCAGCGCTCAGTGCATCAGAGGCGGGCTACCACCTGCAATAATTCCTGTTTTTTGGAGCGTGCAACCGGCACACTGCGGTTGTTGCGCATAATCAGTTCGGCACTTTCCGCACGTGTAATTTTTTTAATGTGCCGGAGGTTGACGAGGTAGGAATTATGGCAGCGAAAAAATTGAGCCGGGTTGTTCAGCAGCGTTTCTACTTCCCGGAGCGAGCGGGAAATAATGAGGGGCTTGGCCTGGTCATTGATGAAAAAGCTGACATAGCTGCCATCGGATTCGCAGTAGAGCAGTTGATCTACGTCCACAAAAATCAGGTCTTGTCCGAGCGGCAGGGCAATACGTTCCGGCACCGGATTTTGGCGCAGGTATTGCGCGGCTTCTATTTGTGGCATGCTTGGCGAGGGTGAGGAAGCAGATTTTTGCACGGCAGCGATAAGTTCCTGTTTGTCAATGGGCTTGAGCAAATAATCCAACGCATTGAATTTAAAGGCTTTTACGGCATACTGATCATATGCGGTGGTAAAAATCAGTTTAAACTCAATGCCTGGCGGACAGTTTTTCAGCCAGTCGAAGCCATTTAAAACCGGCATTTCAATATCTAACAGTACGAGTTCCGGCTGCTGTTGCGGCAAAGCGGCCAGGGCTGCTTCCGGGTCATTAAAAATGCCGATGATCTGCACCTGCGGGCAGTATTTTTCCAACAATACCCGCAGCACATCGGTGCAGTGGGCTTCGTCGTCGATGAGAAATGCGGTCATATCAGGCAATCGTAATATTTACACGGGTTCCGGCGGCGGCCCCTTCAGGGGAGTACAGATCTTCCACCTGAATTTGCGCTTCAACGCCATACAGGCTCCGGATCATCCGGATGCGCTCGTCGGTCAGTTCCATACCATGCGATTTAGTACTTTGTGCAGATTTACTTTTCAGTTCCTGCGCGCGGGCGCGCCCTACCCCGTTATCTTCAATTTGAATAAACAATCCCGGAACGCCACCGTTTCCGGGCAGCACGGTACGCCCCAACGGCGCCACTTTAATCCGTAATTTTCCGCGTTCCTTTTGATGCATCAGTCCGTGCCAGATGGCATTTTCCACATAAGGCTGAATGATGAGCGGTGGCACTTCCAGATGTTCGGGTTGCAGCGACGGGTCTACCATAATCTGGTATTCAAAACGGCCTTCAAAACGCATGGCTTCCATCTCAATGTACAGGCGCAGGGCGTCGAGTTCTTTGTCGAGCGGCACCGTTTCGCTGCGCGAATTATCGAGTATGAGGCGGATAAGCCGCGAGAATTTGGTGAGGTATTCCGAAGCCGTCTCCGGTTCATTGACCAAGATAAAACGGTTGATGGAATTCAGGCAGTTGAACACAAAATGCGGGTTCATTTGCGCCCGCAAAGCACTCATTTCCACCTGTGCAAGGCGTTGGTTGAAGGCGCTTTTCAGGCGCTCCTCGCGGCGTATTTGCCCGATTCGGTAGCGATAAAGCCCCCAAATACCTGCGGCGAGCGCGCCAATGGCAAGCAGCCGAAACCACCAGGTTTGCCAGAATGGCGGCTTGATGATAATCCAGACGCTGTAATAACCCGTGCCGGTGTTGGGGCGGTAGGCCATGATGATGAGTTTGTATTTACCGGGCGGCACTTTGGTAAAGGCGCGGTACGACTGGCTGCCCTGCGCAACCGGATACGGCTCAAAGCCTTCCAGATGCGTGGAGTAGCTGCTGCGTTCGGGTGTGCTTAAATTGGCCGAAGCAAATGCAATACTGAAAAAATTATCCCGCCACGGCAGCACAATGGTGTCTTTAAAGGTACCAAGCAACTCGCGGTCAAACACCTTAAAGGAATTCAGCAGCACAGGCGGTTCGCGCCGAACTCGCAACAAACTGTCCGGATTTACATACGCCATGCCCTGCGCGCCGCCCATGTAAATATTGCCGTCGGCCCCGACACTCAGCGGCAAATCCAAATATTCATTGAGCAGGCCGCTGTTTTTATCCCAAAAAACCGGCGTCGCAATATTTTCTTCACCTACATAAATAAGCCCTTTGGTGCTGCCAGCCCATAAACGCCCGGAAGTATCCTGCACGATGGAACAAACCTGGTTGGAAGGCAGCCCGTCGCTGATGTCGTAATTGGTAAAAATATCATGTTGGGCATTGTAGTCGAAACGACTAAGTCCGCCGGGGTCGCTGGCAACCCACATATAACCATAACGGGTATACCCCACATCGCGGATCATGTAAGCGCCAAGGCTCTTATCCGGTGCTTTGCTATCGGGCTGATGCAGTTTAAAGCGCTGCGTTTTCGGATTGAATTGAAACAAGCCATAATCTTCACTGCCCACCCACACCTGTTGGCGATTCCAGTCGGCGTAGAGGCAGTTGATATTTCGGGAAATAAACCCCTGCGCTGCCCCTGGCTTGTCCCAAGTTTGGCTGTCGGGCCGGTAAATCAGCAATCCGCAATTGCTACCCGCAAACCAGTAATTGCCGGAATGGTCAATATCAAAATCGCTGAGAAAAGACGTTTTGTTTGCTTCAAACAAGTCTGTTTTTATGGGAAACTTGCTCAGTTTTAAACTTTTAGGGTCGAGCTGATACAAATTTAAACCACCCGATACCCAAATACGCCCTTCATGGTCTTCTTTGAGGATATAACAAATGCCACCCACCGGAATTTTTTTGATCAGCCGACCATTTTCCAACACCAGCAGCTGCCCCTGGTAAAGATCGCTGATAAAACGGCGGTTCAGCGCCGGCACATCCAGCAGCCGGGCATAGCGATTGGCGTAACTGGCATAAGGGGTGGTGTCGAGCGGCAGAAAATTGAAAAACTGTAAAAACGGATCCATTTGCCACAGTCCCTGCTCGCCGCCAAACCAGCGCAAGCCCTGAAAATCAGCCAGATAAGTGCTTAGCGGCCCGGTCGGCACATGATTAGCATTGTCCTTTTTAGGTGGAATATGGCTTATTTTTTTACTTTTTTGTTCATAAACATACAAACCTTGTTCCGACAAAATCCAGTGGCGTTCCGCATCCCGCGCTATTGTAGTCACCCGGCGGAAGCCATCGCGCATACCCGTGGCTAAGGGCAGGCGCAACTGCGACCAGCGCTGCCGGCAGGGGTTGTAGCACAGCACATCCTGATCCCAGGTGCCCATCAGCAGGTGTTCGGCACAATCGAGGTCTTCGGTTTGAAGTGCGGACGGGGCTTTATCCGTTGGCGGACAAAGTTCAAATTGCCCGCTCCAGGTATCGAAAATCATCAGGCCGAGGGAGGTGTTGAGCCATAGTTGCCGCTCCGATTTTCTTTTGATGCTGTAAATGGTTTTGTAATCATTTCCGACGCTGGCTGGAAGGCTGGCATCTGTAAATTTTTTCCACGGATACTGGTGAAACACGCCGGTTTTCAAATCCAGATAAGCCAGGTCGCGGTTATCGCAGGCGATCCACAGGCGTTGGCCATCGGGGAGCAGGGCTCCGATCAGGTCGTTTGGAAGGGAGCCGTCGTTGGCGCCGGTATTGAACCAGCTGCGAAATTGGCGCGTCCGCGGGTCGTAGCGGTTCAGGCCTTTTCGGGTGGCAATCCAGATAAAACCGGCTTCATCCTGTGCCAGGGCGGTGATGTATTCATTGCTAATGCCTGCTTCGCTGCCCTGAGTGCCGGGCAGGAATTGTTTGAACGCCCGACCGTCGTAGCGGTTCAGGCCATAATTGGTGCCCACCCAGAGATAGGATCTCGACTCGCGCAGGATACAGGTGACGTTGTTGGAGCTGAGGCCGTCTTTTTCAGTAAAATGCCTGAAAAAATGCGGGGTTTGGCCCTGCAAATGGATGCACAGCAACAAACAGACAAACTGACACAAGCCACTCAGAGCCGGCCGGTAATACCGATTTTGATCATGTACAGGGCGAGAAGTAAACAAAGCAGTTGGGTAATAATAATCTGAACGCCAAAGATATATGCGTCTTCCGGTTTATCCTTTCGGAAAACCACTTTTACTTTTTCATGCAGTTCATACTGGGTGAAGGTCAGCAGCGCGCCGGTATTGCTTTTTACCGTCAGGGAGTCGGTCGCTCCGGCGGGCAAAAAGGTAAAGGCAGGGCGTCGGGCACGCCTTTTGCCTTTGCGCACACCGGTGCTTTCGGTTTGAATGGAGCGTCCGCGCCCGGCAACAAACCCGATGACGCGTCCTTCTGCCTGTTCGGCGCTTGCGCGGTACCAGATGGTTTTGAGGGCCGAGCCGCCAAAGACATAGCCCAGAAACAAGCCTAAGCCGAAAAGTGCCAGGCGAAAAAAGAATTTCAGCATATAATTATTTTTTCCACTCCTCGCGGATGCTGCCGCCGGTGAGCTTTTTGGAACCCAAATCGGCCAGATCATTCAGGGTGTACTGTTGGAGTACTTTCGCATCGTCGGCGGTGAGTACAAGGGTTTTGTCGTCGGCCTGTGCTACGCTTCGGAACAGAAAAAAATGCGGCGTCTGGGAGGTGTAGGTAATGTCGAGCGATTTATCGGCATCAAAATAAACCCAGGTGCCGGTGGATTCGTCGCCCATGTATACATTTTTGATGGTGCCGCTTTCTTCAGCGCCGTCTTTTTTGACGAATTTGAGTTCGATGTAATCGCTGCCGGAGCCAGGCAGGCTGACGTTTTGCACGGAGCCGTCGCTGAATTTGAGGCTGATGTCGGTTTTCACCAAAATCCATTTACCCTCTAATTTACGGGAGGTCGGATTGTTGGGGGTATTGCCAGGGTCGTCGCCTTTGGTGCAGGCCAGGGCAATAGTCATCAGGGCCAAAAAAGGGAAAGTCATAAGTTTCATTTTGAAAGATATTGAAGTGTGAGGAGCGTATGTTCGGAGGTATTAGTCCCGAACAAAAGCGCGTACGCCCAGGCTGCGGCCTTGCGCGCTGCGTACTTCCAGAAAGTACATGCCGGCGGGCAAGGCGCGCAGATCGATCAAGCGATCAGACAGGAGCGCTGCGTTCAATTGGTCTCCTGCATTGTTATACAGGCGCAAGTCAGCGTTAGGTGGTAATGGGGACAAATGAATAAAGTCGTGTGCCGGGTTAGGGAAAAGTTCGAAAAGCGGCGTGTCCGGAAGCTCGGCAAGCCCACTGGTGCTGCCTGCTGCGCCGGTTCCCACGGTTCCAAAAGGCGGAGGTACCGACAATGGCGTACCGTTATCATATTCATCCGCGCCAATATCGGGTGC
Organism: Chitinophagales bacterium; assembly: GCA_017303875.1. Classification (GTDB taxonomy): domain Bacteria; phylum Bacteroidota; class Bacteroidia; order Chitinophagales; family Saprospiraceae; genus M3007. Next base: position 78,643 of record JAFLBP010000002.1, read on the forward strand.
GCCGCTGCGGGGTAAGCCTTCATAATCGCGCTGGGCGGGCGAACTCCGACCGGCGTTGATGGCCGGGCTGCCGGGCAGCAGGTGCAAATTATTATCGGTCATTGGGAATTGCTCGGAGCTGTGTGTGTCGAATCCCAATTGTGCTTTCCACTGCGCAAACGAGAGTGCAGGCCAGCTCTGTCCGTCGTCGAATTTTGCGGCGCCGCTATTTTTTCGGTAAATATTGTAGTCAATCAGGTTGGCGCCAGACAAAGCGCCTTCACGGATTTGCAGGGTATAATCTTCGTCGCCCGTCCCACTTTGGTCAATAACAATGTTGTTATAAACTTCAATAAAAAAGTTGGGAGGCGTCAGCGTCGTATTGTCATCAATCCAGATTTCTCCCGGAGAAAAATACAACGGCGCATGAAAACTGCCGGAAGCCGTAACGATGGTGTTGTTGTAGGCCGAGCAATTGCGCGCTGCAAAAAAGCCGATGCCCGCGCCGCCGGTATTGTACACCATATTGTTTCGGGCGACGCTGTATTGGCACTCGTAGTAAGCCGAATTGGTGCCGTCTTGGTCAAAAAATTCGGCATCGGTGTAAAAACCAAGCAAAATACCGCCCTCCTGTACGCCGTAAATGAGGTTTTCTTCGATAATACAATCTTTGGCGCCGCCTTTTACGTACACGCCGCTGGTGGAAATGTTGTGGATGTAGCAGTGCCGCACCACCATGCCGTCGCCGTTTACATTATCAATGCCCTCGGCATTGGGGCCGCCGTTAATCGGCAGGTTGGATGGCCCGACACCGGAGTTGTAAATTTCGCAACTCAGGAACTGCAAGCCCGAGCAGGCTGGTGTAATTTTGATACAGTCGCGGCCGGTGTCGTGAATTTTACAGCCGCGCACCGTTACGTTGCGTACCCCGCGAATCTGGTTTTGTGGCAAACCCCAGTCCCAGTTGGTTTCAAATTTTATCCCGTAATAATAACCGCCCACGATCTCCAGGTTTTCCAGCAGCCCGCCCGTCACTTCCGGTTCGGAATACCAGATACAGGAGGATTCGTCTTCTATCTCCACCGAACAAACAATTTTCGCCCACTCGCCCGGATAGGAGCGCAGGGTAAGGTTGCTCTTGGTAATGCGGATTTCGTGGGAGGTATAGGTACCGGCGCGCAGGTTGATGACATCGCCGGGAGCGGCAGCATCCAGGGCCTGCTCGATGGTTTTAAAAGGCGCGGTCAGGGAACCAGCGTTGTTGTCGTTGCCATTTGGCGCAACATACCAGTTTGCAGCGCCTGCGGTGTGGGCAAACAGGAAGGTAAAAATTAAAAAGAAGGACAATTTCATGCAAACAGAATTTACACATTTGTAAGTGCAGGCAAATGTGCGCCTCCGAAGTACGAAATTCAAGCGCCGCGCTCTAATCGGCGGAAATGGGTTTGTATTTGGTAATTCCACAAACTGCTGTACTTTTGAGCGAACTATAAATTTACCAAAATCTAAAATACTAAAACACACAAACACTAAAACACGTAAATCATGTCCGAATCCTGGCGCAGTAACACGCATTTATCGCGTTTAGCCTGGCTTGTCGCGGCCTCGGTCTTTATTGTGGCCCTGCTTGCTCCTCCGCAGATTGAGTTGACTTTCCTGTTTCTCGGCGCCGTCTTTTTAGCCATATTTTTTAAAGAAAAAAGCGATGCCCTGCTCATGGCCGTCGTGGTTACCACGATGATCGTGCTGGCTTGCGCCTTTAATCCCGGCGACAAAACCTTTCCGGAAAAACTCATGGATCGCGCGCCCGAAATATTTGCCTGCTGGGCCGCCACCTATTTTGTGATTCGTTTCATGCTCCTGCGCGAAGCCGAATCGGCGCAGGAGGGCAAATTCAGCGCCTTGTTTCAGTTTGCCTCCAGTGGTATTTTTCTGACCGATGCCGGCGGCAAAATTGTATTGGCCAATCCGGCCGTCGAAGCCCTTTTTGGGTATAAAAGTGGTGAAATGCTGGAGAAACACGTCGAAGACCTGATTCCGGCACGCTATAAACAGGCGCACATCAAACACCGCGAAAATTACAATGCCAACCCGCATGCCCGCACCATGGGCACGGGGCTGGATCTGCTCGGCCTCAAAGCCGACGGCACAGAATTTCCGGTGGAAGTGAGCCTCAGTCCGTTTAAAAAAGGAAAAGACAAATTCATTGTCGCATTCGTCATCGACAACACCTACCGCAAGCAATACGAGAACTCTATTTTGGAACAAAAAGAGGTGCTGGCTTCAATGAGCTACGAGCTTCAGGAACTCAATGAGCAATTAGAGCATAAGGTGGTACAACGCACCTTAGAACTGGAAGTCGCCAAAAACGAACTCGCGCAACTGCTGAGCAAAGAACGCGAATTGGGTGAGCTGAAAACCCGCTTCGTCAGCATGGCCTCCCACGAATTCCGCACGCCACTGAGTACGGTACTTTCTTCCGCCTCACTGATTGCAACCTATGCCGATAAATCCGATGTGGGCAGCATTAAAAAACATACCGAACGCATCAAAAATGCCGTCAACGGGCTGAATACCATTCTCACAGAATTCCTCTCCCTGGGCCGCCTCGAAGAAGGGCGTATTCAGACAAATATCGCACATTTCAACCTGCCCAACTGCATCAATGAAGTGGTGTCGGAGTTGAAAATTCTTTTCCGAAGCGGACAAACCCTTGATTATCAGCACACTGGCCCCGAAGAAACCGGCCTGGATGCCGGTTTATTGCGCAATATTCTGATTAACCTGATTTCCAACGCGATCAAATATTCTGCTGAAAACACCGTAATCACCCTGCGCACTGAAATTACCGATACCGATATTCTGATACGTGTCCGAGACGCCGGCATCGGTATCCCCGAAGATGAACAAAAACACCTGTTCGGCCGTTTCTTCCGCGCATCCAATGCCACCAACATCAACGGCACGGGCCTTGGTATGTATATTGTCAAACGCTATGTGGATATGCTGAACGGAGAAATCTCCTTTAACAGTAAATTGGGCGAAGGCACGGAATTCATTGTGCGCTTCAATCCGCAAATGCCACAGGCTGAACCAATTGCAAATGTCAGCGAAAACTAAACCCGCCCTCACGGCAGCAGAAATTGATCGGATCATCGAAATGGCCTGGGAAGACCGCACGCCCTTTGAAGCCATTGAATTTCAATTCGGCCTGCCCGAAAGCGGAGTCATCGAACTCATGCGCCGCGAACTCAAACGCAGCAGCTTCGAACGCTGGCGCAAACGGGTTACCAATCGCGCTACCAAACACGCCGAACTGCGCGACCCCGAAGTGGAGCGCTTCAAGTGCACGCGGCAGCGGCAAATTTCCTTCAATAAAATCAGCAAACGCTGACTTGTCGCAACACATGAAAAACCTCGGCGCCTGCTTCGTTTTTGTACTCTTCACTTGTTGCAATCCGTTCTCAGCCGCAGCCCAGATTCAGCTGCATACGGAAGACCTGCCGCGCTTTTACGAAGCCTTCGACAGTGTACTCATTACCAGCGACTCTACCCGGCAAATTGATTTTATCCAAAAACTGTATGTCGATAAAGCCAGCAAAGGGCTGAAAAATTTCATGGTGTTGCGGGGCGGCAACCCCGTCGACTGGCGCCAGATGATGCTCCGCGACAAGGACGCCCTCCGGCAAAAACGCCCCTGGATTTTATCGGTACAGTCGCAACAGGCCATTATTGCCAAAAAACTCAGGCGCTTTAAAAAACTGTACCCCGAATTTCGCAATGGCGAGGTCTATTTCTGTGTCGGCATTAATAATTCCGGCGGCACCATTGATAACACCACAGTGTACATCGGCACAGAAGTCGTCGCTTCCGATAAAGACAACTGGGCCTTGTCTATGGTGCTCCACGAATTTGCACATACCCAGCAATGGACACAGCGCAACATCACGCAATTGCGCAGCAATGATTCCATGGCCAAAGTGTATTTGAGCACCCACACCCAATTGCTCGGAAAATGCCTCGAAGAAGGCATGGCTGATTTTATTTCCGAATTGGTCAATGGAGAAAGTTTAGCCCAAACCCACCCGAACGGCCATACCGCCTTCGGCCTGAAACACGAGCAGGAAATCTGGGATGCCTTTCGGCAGGAAATGTTTCAGGTGTACGAGTACGAGAAAGGCTGGCTCTATGCCGCCCGCGAATTTCAGGGACAAAAAGTAAAAGACCTCGGTTATTTTGTCGGACACCAGATCTGCCGCAGCTATTACAACAAGGCCAAAAACAAAAAAAAGGCGCTCAATGCAATGTTGTCCTTAAACCTGACTGACGAAAACGCCAGGCAGTTTCTGCTCGATTCGGGTTACATGGCCGGATTGGCCCAACCAAATGCCAATTGATAAATGCCCTGGCAGGCCTTAAAACGCAAGTTTGCTTACGCCTGCCTGACTGTAAAAGAAATAAATGCCGGGCACCAATGCCGGCAATGCCACACGCTGCGCACCTTCCTGCAAATTACCTTCCATCAGGCAAATACCTGCGGCGTTGTACAATTTCCAGGGCGTATTGGCAGCCGCTTCAGCAGCCTGAATCAGCAGGCTGTTTTCCGCAGTTTGTGCAAACACACGCACCAAATCCGTATGCTTACGGTTTTGCAGGACGGCCCAGTCTGAAAACTGCGCGCTCCCATCCGCATCTACCATCCGAAGTCGGTAATAAGTATTCGCAAAAGTAGTCGCCTGATCGTCGGTCCAGGTGTAAGCGCCGGCACCTTTGGCCGCCACAACACCTGCTTTTTCCCAGTCTTTATCCGTATCGCCGCTGCGCCAGATCTCAAAAGTTTTGCTGTTGTGTTCGGCGGCGGTTTCCCAGCGCAACAGGGCGCCCGTTTGAGTGGCTTCAACGCTGAAGCGGGTCAGTTCCACCGGCAAAATTGCTGCGCAGCTGGAGGGCGGATTAGCGCCCGGATCTGTTCCGAAAGCCTGCATCCCGAAAATACAAGCCTGCGTGCCGTTGGGCGCAGTGATACTGAGCTGGCTCAGCCAATTGTAGTAATTGCCGTTGTTATTGATCTGGGCACAAAACGGAAAAGGAATGTTCAGGGTGTTATAATTAACCCCGCAGTTATAGGGAAGCGGACAATTGCCGCCCACATAATAGGTAAAGCTGTTGGTGGCTTGCGGATGTGTGACCGTCCAGATTCCGCTTGGTGCGCCACTGCAATGTGCGATGGAAAGCACCACTTGTCCGGATTGGTTGCTGCCGCAATTATTGACAGATTTTACGGAAACTACAATATCGCCACCGCAGGCGTTGCTGCCTTGTGCAAACAACCATTGCGCTGCAAAAAGGAGCAGAAAAAAGAGTGCAATACGGGAAAACAAGTTTGAGTGTTGCATATTCAGATGAGGGATGAATGAAAAACAGCATTCAGACTCATCCTTACGTCAAGGTCTCTTAAAGCCTCGCCAACACTTTGTTAACGGGGATTTAATGGAAATTTTGGGGAGTGCAAAATAGCGGACTTGAGCTATTTGAGCAATGATTTATATTAATCTTTGAGTACTCCTGCGTCAGGATTGTTGTTATCTTTGACATCAAACAAACTTATCTGAACATTTATGTACCGACTGCTGATCTGCCTCGCCTTGCTGTTGCCTCAAATACTTGTTGCACAAAACTGCCTGAGCGGTGGTATCAACTTTACATCTCAGGCACAAATTGATGCGTTTCCGACCAATTATCCCACCTGTACCCATATCATCGGCACCGTCGAAATTACCGGAAATACGATCCAAAACCTCGACGGGCTGGCACAAGTGAGTAGTATGGGTAATCAGTTGTATATCGGCAATAATCCTTTGCTGGATGATATCAGCGGACTTTCCAACCTCAATTCCGTCAACTTTATGCTGACTGTTTCAGAAAATCCAACGCTGAGTTCCCTCAATGGCCTCCAAAACCTCAACAGTGTATACGGCATCAATATTTACTTTAATAACACGCTCAACGGCCTGGATGAACTATCCGGAATTACAAGTCTTGCGGGCGGCTTAAATATCAGTGACAATGCAGCACTCACCGACCTCGACGGGCTGCAAAACCTCAGTACCGTTAGCGGCAGCGTAAGCATTACCGGCAATGCTGCCCTGAGCTCCTTTGCGACGTTGAGCAACCTGACAAGTGTGGGCGGCAGCTTCGGCATCTCGTACAGCGCCGCAAGCAACCTCAACGGCTTGCAAAACCTGCAAAATGTCGGCGGTTTGGCAATCGCCTACAATGCCAACCTGAACTCCATCGGGCAATTGAGCAGCCTTAATTCCATAAACGGCAACCTGTTTATCCAATCCAACACCGCACTGCCCAACCTGAACGGCTTTACCCTGCCTACCGGTTTTAATCGGGAAATCTGGATAAATGACAATACCGCATTGACCAGTTTAGTCGGGTTGGAAAGCGCACAACAGCTTGTTAACCTGAGTATTACCGGCAATGCGATCAGTAACCTCAACGGATTAAACAACCTGCAAACCGTGAGTACCTCGCTAGGCATCGGCAATAATCCCAATTTGAATGACCTCACAGCGCTTTCCATGCTGCAAAGTGCGGGGAATATCGCCATTGTAGATAACGATGCCCTTGTGTCCTTAAATGGTCTGGACGCACTGACAAACATTACCAATGACGGCTTGTATTTTCAATACAACAATTCGCTGACAGACCTGACGGCGCTTGATGGCCTGCTTGCTTTACCCGGCGGTTTATACCTGGAAGACAACGACGCGCTACAAAATTTGCAGGGCTTGCACCATATCCAGTCCATCGGTTACCTCACGATTCAGGGCAACGCCATACTGCCCAACCTGAATGGGCTGAATCAGCTCGGCAGCACAGCAGGCGGTATTTTTATTATTGACAATCCGATTTTAAGTGATCTCACGGCACTCAGCAACCTCACGCAGGTCGGTTCCGAAATTAACGTTATCGGACAGGCCGCATTGAATTCCTTAAGCGGGCTGGATAATATCAACCCTGCAAATCTGATTTACGTCAACATTTCCAATAACGGGCCGGCCCTGACGTATTGTGCGGTGCAAAGCATTTGCGATTACCTCGCGCTCAACGGGCCGGCGATGATTGAAATGAATGGCGCCGATTGCAATTCAGAAGCGCAAATTGAGGCGGCCTGCCTGACACTTCCCCTTGAACTGCTGCATTTTTCGGGCAGCATCGGGAACGGCAGTGTACAACTGCAATGGGCAATCGGCGATGCTGGTCATTGCAGCCATTTTGAACTCGAAAAACGCGGAGAACAAGGGGATTTTGAGAGCATTTCCAGCATTCCCTTTCAGCCCTCCCGCACCGCATATCATTTTTCCGAACCTCAAAAAATTCAGGCGCCACAATATTATCGCCTGCGTATGGTGGATTTGGATGGCAAATCTGTGCTTTCGCCCATTGTGCGCCTTGCTCCGCAGGAGGCGGCGGAATTGTTTTATCCCAATCCGACACAAGGCCCTTTATTGCTGAAAAATGCGGCTGCCGAATCCTGCAATTTACGCTTGTACAATGCACAAGGCATCCTGGTACTGGAGCAAGACCAGACACCCTGGAATATTGCACACCTTCCGCCGGGCCAGTACCTGGCCTGGCTTCAAACACCGCAAGGTGTAAGCACACAACTTATTTTCCGGCAGTAAAAGACATTGTTGTAAATTTACCTTCGGAAACACCGCCCGCTCCACATGTCCGACACACCTAAACGCTCCATCACGGCCCTCGTGGCCGACTACGGCAAACGCCTGCGCGGCTTCGTGCGCGGCCGCGTGCGCAATGAGTCGGATGCCGATGATGTGGTGCAGGATGTGTGGCAACAACTCAGCAGCCTGAGCAACCTCGAAGACCTCGAAAGCGCGGGCGCCTGGTTGTTTCAGGTGGCGCGCAACCGCATTACCGACCTCTACCGCCGCAAAAAGCCCGATGCCCTCGAAGATTACAGCTACGAAGATGAAGCGGGCGAACAGCAGTTTCGCGAACTGCTGCTGCTCGATCCCGGCGACGATCCCGACCTCAATCTCTTCAAAGAACTGTTTTGGGAAGAACTCTTTAACGCCCTCGACGAATTGCCCGAAGCCCAACGCGAGGCTTTTGTGCTTAATGAGCTGGAAGATATGACCCTCCAGGAAATTGCCGACCTGAGCGGCGAAAACCTCAAAACCATCATCAGCCGGAAACGTTATGCCGTGCAGCACCTGCGCCGGCGACTGGCACATTTGTATCAAGACCTGCAACAATAGAAAATATGGATAACAGCACTTTCTCCCGTCCGCCACGCCGCAAACGTTTTTTCTTCGGCTTTTTCTTTTTAGCGGGTATCGCCCTGCTCGGCGCAGTGGTGATGTATTTATGGAATGCCATTTTACCGGAAGTGGCCGGACTGAAGTCACTCGGTTACTGGCAGGCACTGGGTTTGCTGCTGCTTTGTCGCATTTTGTTTGGTGGTTTTCGCTTTGGTCCGCGCGGCAATCATCGGCGCCCGCCTTTTGCGCGCGGTGCTTTTCGGGAGAAATTTAAAAATATGAGCGCCGAAGAGCGCGAGGCGTTTAAGGCGCGTTGGAAGGAGAAATGTAAAAATTAAATTTTTTTCAATTTTTTTAAAGTAAAAATCCGGCTCGTCCGTCATCCTCTATATAAGCAGCTGAGGTGACGGCAAATACCGGTTAGCAGTCACTGATTTGAGCTCTTACCCTTTTCACACTCAAATCATTGTTACAAATGAATAAGTCCATTTTAAAACCGATTGTATTCGGTGTGCTTTTTGGCGCGCTGGCATTTTTGATGCCTTTCTTTTTACTGCGCGTGCTCTTTTTCTTCCTGATCGTTGGCGCCTTGTTTCGTCTCTTTGGGCGCCGCCGTCATCGGCAGGGCTGGGGCGGTGGCCCGATGGCCTTTGCCGAACGCGTCAGGAGCATGAGCGATGAAGAATTTGAAGCCTTCAGAACCCGCGCCATGCAGCACCGCCAGCATTGCGGTCGCGGTCCCGGCCACCGCTTCCAGGGCCCTGCCGAACAGGAAGTAAAAGCCTGATTTTAAACAACATATCCCCGGCGCGGCGCATTCGCGCCGGGTACCCATCCTTTAACTTTTCCAACACCACATAACATGCAATTCAGAAATCGTCTGCTCATCGGCATCGCCGCCGCAGCCATCACATTCGGTACGCTTTTCGCCTTCTTTGGCCCGCAATATTACGGACACCTGCGCCAACGCCATGCGCAACACGGCTGGCACGGGCATCACGGCTGCGGGCAACAGGAGGGCAGCTGGCAACAACATTGCGCGCCTCCTGCAGACAGCACCGGCCGACAAGGGCAGTAGCCTGCGTTACGCCAGACGCGTATGGTTTCGCACAGAAGGGCACAGATCAGCCCACAGCAAACACAGAATTCTGTGACATCTGCGTGAATGATCTGTGCGCATCTGTGCGAAACCATACGCTCCCGTGCGTGCATTATGTCCAAATTCATCGTTCATCATTCATAGTTCATCGTTTTCCCTCCAACATTCATCATTCATCATTCATAGTTCATCATTATTCCCCTATCTTTGCGCCGTTTTTTCACCAAGCACGCGCAAGCGTTATTTGTAACTACAAGAATGAAAGTAGCTGTTGTCGGAGCAACCGGTCTGGTCGGTTCCAAAATGCTTCAGGTGCTCGAAGAGCGCAATTTTCCTATTACTGAACTGTTGCTTGTTGCCTCGGAGCGATCTGTGGGTAAAGTCCTGCATTTCAAAGGTTTACCCTACACGCTGATCAGCATGAGCGATGCGGTTGCGCAAAAACCCGATGTTGCCATTTTCTCTGCCGGCGGTTCGGTATCCCAGGCATGGGCACCGCGTTTTGCAGAAGTCGGCACAACGGTCATTGATAATTCCTCGGCCTGGCGCATGGATCCCGGTAAAAAACTCGTGGTGCCGGAAGTTAATGCTGACGTACTGACGCCGGAGGATAAAATTATTGCCAACCCCAACTGTTCTACCATTCAGATGGTGGTGGCCCTCAAACCCCTGCACGACCGCTATCGCATCAAGCGCGTGGTGGTGAGCACCTACCAATCTGTTACCGGAACCGGGGTAAAAGCAGTGAACCAACTCATGCAGGAACGCAATGGCGAAGCCGTTGAACGCGCCTATCCGTATCAAATCGACCTCAACCTGCTGCCCCATATTGATGTGTTTACCGAAAACGGCTACACGAAAGAAGAGATGAAAATGGTCAATGAGACCAAAAAAATAATGGGCGACGACAGCATCCGCGTAACCGCTACCACCGTGCGGGTGCCCGTCATGGGCGGCCACTCCGAATCGGTCAATGTAGAATTTGAACAAGATTTCGATCTTGCCGAAGTCCGCGAGCTGCTCGCTGCGGCGCCTGGCATCATTTTGCAAGACGATCCGGCGGCCCTGCTCTATCCGATGCCGCTTGCCGCCCACGACCGCGATGAAGTGTTCGTAGGCCGCCTGCGCCGCGATGAAAGCCAGCCTAACACCTTGAATATGTGGGTAGTATCCGACAACCTGCGCAAAGGCGCCGCCACCAATGCCGTACAAATTGCCGAGTATTTGCTCAGCAAAGGCCTGTTAAACGCTTAATTGACGGGCTAAAAAAAATTGCCGATTGTCATTTTGACCCAATAATTGCATTAATCCGGGTTAAAACGTAAAAAAACAACGGCCGCTGTCTAACTTTGCGGCCACAAAACACACGTACTCTGCACGTATAACCGCACCGTAACATGAAGAACAAAGTTGTCATCTGGGGAACGAACGCACAGGAACAAAAGGTACTCATCGCGCTCGAACTGCAAGCGGAAGCCAACAAGGTAATGCTGTATACCTTCCCCGAAACCATCGCCACCGACGATTTCGTCAATAAAATGATGAACGAGTGGCGCAACGGCCAGGATGTTGATTTTCCTGAAGGCCATGCCGCCCTCGAACGCGAACTGAACGTCACCGACAGTCTCCTCCCGGACGACCTGAAAGTGGAGCGCGGAGACATCATCCAGCGCGCCCAGACTGAATGGCATTTCGCGGTACTCTCCTCCAAACTCCACGCCGCCTATCAACAGGAGCTGGAAGAATTCAAGGAGAAAATTCAGCAGCTTTCCAGCTACGACAGCAAAGTATGGGACGGCCTCAAAGCTTTCTGGGATAAAGTACAAACCCAGTCGCGCGAACGCAACCTCTTCCGCGAACACGCCGACAAACTCCGCGACAACATCAACGGCCTTTTCGATGAGTTGAAGAAAATGCGCGAAAAAGTGCAAAGTGAATTCAGCTCTGCTTCGCAGAAATTGCACGACGAATTCAGCGAAGCCCTCGATGATATTGAAAAACGTATCGCCGCAGGCGGCAGCAAAATGCATACGGTTTTTGATGACCTGAAAAAAATGCAAAGCCGCTACCGCGAAGCACGCCTCAACAACGAACACCGCAACGCGATTTGGGAACGCCTCGATAAAGCATTCAAAAGCGCCAAAGAACGCAAGTTCGGCCCCAGCGCCAACGAAGGCTCGCTCACCGAACGCCACCAGCGCCGCCTCCAGGGCCTCGACGAAGCCATCAAGCGCATGGAACACAGCGTCAAACACGATGAAGACGAACTGAATTTCCAACGCAAAAAAGTGGACAGCTCCGAAGGCCAGCTCGAAATGCAGATCCGGACGGCCAAGATCAAAATGATCGAGGAACGCGTATCTTCCAAACGCGAGAAACTCAACGAAATGCTGCGCACCCGCGCCGAAGTGGAACGCCAACTCGGCAGCGCTTCCGAACGCGAACAAAAACGCAGCGAAAAAGAATCCGAACGCAAAAAATTCGACGCCGCTAAAGAACAGGCCAAAGCAGACATCGCCGCCGGTATTAAAACCCGCGATGGCGATGGCTTGAAAGATGACAACCTCTTCGAAGCCACCGGCACCCTGCTCGGCGAATTGCTCGAAGAAGCCATCGATACCGCTAAAGCCGTCGCAAGCGTGGTGGCCGATAAAGCCGACAAAGCCATTGACGCCGCTACGGAAAAAGCCAAAGAAGTACGCGAACGCATCAGCAACGACGATAAGCCCGAAGGCGAAAAATCCATGTTCGATAAAATCGTTGATGTGGTGGAAGATGCCGTAGACGTGGTGAAAGACGCCGTTGGCAATATCGCTTCCGAAGCCAAAGATCAGGCCGAAACCGCTGCCGAAAAAGCAGAAGACGTGGCCGAAAAAATCGAAGATAAAGCCGAAGCCATCGCCGATAAAGTAGAAGACAAAGCCGAAGCCATCGCTGATAAAGTGGAGGACAAAGTGGAGTCGGTTGTGGAATCCGGCGTAATCGGCGAAACGATCGAGTCGGTAAAAGATGCCGCCGAAAACATCGTAGATACCGCAAAAGATCAGGTTTCCGACGCGGTGGACAAGTTGAAAGACGACGAGGAAAAACCTGCGTAAGCCGCAGTGGTATTCCTGAATATAAACGGGGCCGCTCTACTCAGAGCGGCCCCGTTCTTTTTCCCCCAACCCCACAAGCATCCTACTCCACCACCACTGCCTTTTTCACAATGGTACCAGCTTGGCCGGAAACCTGAACGAGGTAAGCGCCCGGCGCAGCCGGCGCCGGTATTTTCCATTCATTCATACCTTTTTCTGCAATAAATTGCTGCTCGGCACATAATTGTCCGTTCAGGTGCAGCCATTTAACCCAAACGGTTTCCCGCATTCCGGCGAGGTACTGCAAGGTGGCATCCTGTTGCACCGGATTGGGGAAAAGCACTACATTTTCGGCCATATTTGGCGATGGCTCCGGGTATATGCGCTCGATCAACGCACGGGAACCGGGATCAAGTGCGGCATCATCAAGCGTGCCGCCTTGCATGCGTACGCGCAGGCGCATGGCCTGGTTTTGACTGAATTGATTGCTGATACGCGCATTTTCCGTAAAACGGAGGCTTGTGCCTGCCGGCAAATCAATATAAATATGTTGCGGCGGCAAATCCGGTTCACATTCATTCAACATCAAAAGTCCGTCGATGGTCATAGTGGCATTGCGCTCCAGCGCGATGGTGCTGGTCGCGCAGAGGAGCAGCATCCCGGCGCCGTTCCGGCCGTAGTGGAGTTTCCCGTTTTCCATCACGCGCAGGGCGCTGCCCCGGCGGAATTGCATACAGGCGTAGGGATTTTGAATGTCCAACACGCCGCTGCTGTAGCGAAATTCATCGCCGCCGGAGAAGATCAGGTCAATAAAATTCAGACACATTTCGCCGCCCTGATTGTTTAGGAATGCTACATGGCGGGTCGTTTCAGAACCTTCCGTCAGTCCGCCTCTAAACTGCACAAAAGGCTGAAAAAAAAGCGATTGGAACTCCGATACATTCAGTACAATCAATTGCGGCGTAGTCGTATTGGGTTCCGGCGCCGCCTCCACATAGCTGAGCTGCTGCGGCCCGGGGTAAGTGGGCGCCGTGTATTGCATCAGGTAGACACTGAAAGACGCACCAAGGGGCACCTGATACTGGTTATTGACCAAAAAATCGGGCGTCGCTTTTACCGCCGTTACCAGGCCAGGCTCATCAAAAAAGGGTTCTGTAAAAATAGAAACGCCATTGAGCCGGAGTGATACCAGACTGAGGTTGGCGCCCGGCTCAAAAGTATATTTGAGCACGACCTCTCGCAGTGTCTGAGTATCAAAACGCTCGCTCGGCACGCAAGCCTCCCAAAATTGAACATTCCCCTCCATTTCCGCAATATTGGTCTGTACGCGCAAGGCCGCATTGGTATTGCCATTTTCATCCGGAATACCGATGCCGATAAACATCCCGGAGCAAATATCTTCCGGACAATCAGCGCCGACTCTTAGCGGAACAGGAGTACTGCTCCCCAAAAACTGCGAAAAAACATTGGAATGGTACAACGCATTGGGTTTAAATGTACCGGTGCCAAAACTTTGTACCGCCTCGGCGCCGGCGCGGATAAACAAAGCCCTGGCGGGGTCAATCTGGCTTAATGCAATGGTAACTTTCCCATTGACAATCGCTGATCCGATACAGCGCGTCGAATCCACCGGGCCGCCCCAGTTGTCGTTGAGGGTTTGGTAGATCGTCCAGCCAGTAGGCCATTTAATGGTTTTGGTGCTGTCCCAGGGGCAGACTTGCGGACTCACCGTGTTGAAGGAATATCCAAAAACGGATTGCGCGGCAACCCGAATCGTGGAGGAAAATAATAGCAGGAGAAACAGGAAGGATGGAAATGTTTTTTTCATGATTGTAAAAAGTTAGTTGGTTTTAAACTGTTTCAAAGATAGTCCTGCGGGGTAGCGTTGCGTTTGTCACAAATGTCAGGGGCCGACAATTGCAAAGAATAAAACAATACTATGCCGAAAATTAGCAAATGACAAACAGCTTGAAATGCACTATGCGGCCCTTACCTTTGTCGGCATGTGCTTTAAACGACAATTATTTGAAAGCTGTTACGATTCCTGCATGCAGCATATTGAGGAGCCCTACCTGCGTCACCGTCGTGCACGTCTGGTTCGCGGATTGCAGGGTAAAATACTGGAGGTAGGGGTCGGTACCGGCGTGAATTTTGAACATTACAGTACCGAAGCACAGGTTATCGGGATAGAACCTTCGGAGCAAATGCTTCAACAGGCCCGCCTGAAGCTTGAACGGGCACCCGCAGCGGCAAATATTACCCTGCACCCGATTGGCTGCGGCGACCCGGCGCTGGAAACGATGTTTGAACCGCAGTCGCTGGATTATGTGGTGTGTACCCTCGTTTTATGTACCATCCCCGATCCGGTAGCGGCCGTCCGGCAATTTAAAAAATGGCTTAAACCCGGTGGGAAATTGATTGTACTGGAGCATATTCGCTCCGAAAAACGGCTTTCGGCCGGGGTGCAGGATTTTGTTAATCCGCTCTGGAAAAAAGTTGCCGGCGGTTGTCATCTCAACCGGGCAACCCATAAAATGATACCCGAACAAGGTTTTTTGTTGGAACGCGAAGAACATTTCAAGGTGGGTATTCCGTTTTATGAGGCGGTGTACAGCCGTCGATAAATCAATAAAAAAAGCGCCTAAGTACTTGACTCAGACGCTTTTATATTTTTGATCGCTTTGCACAATCAGCTTGCGGAGGAGGAGGGATTCGAACCCCCGGTACCTTTCAGTACGACGGTTTTCAAGACCGCTCCATTAAACCACTCTGGCACTCCTCCCGGAGCAGGGCGCAAAGATAGATGCTTTTTATAAATCACAAAAAACAAAGTGCTTTTTTCGAGGAGATGGTGTTTTAAGTGTTTTGGTGTTTTGGTGTTTTGGTGTTTTAGTATTTCACCTTAAACACTAAAATACTTAAACACTAAAACACTTAAACCCCAAAACACGCCAACGCTAATCCGCCGGCATCATCAGTTTTCCGGCCACCTCTTCCCGGCTTTGTGCGTGCTGGAAGAAGACATCAAGGTAGCGCACCATTTCTTCTGAAGCGGTACGGGAGAGGTATTTGGAGCGACAAATCTCGTAAAAATCCTTTTTTGCCGCGCGCAGCACATTGGTTGCGGTGCGCAGCGAATTTTGAGAAACGCCCACATTCATCAGGAAGCGATCCTGCACCGATTTGAGTCCGCTTTCAGAACTCGGGCTGGCGTAGGGCGCACTGACAAGTCCGGAAAAGTCGAAATCATACGGCAGCATGAGCATTTTCCCGGTTTCTTTAGCTTTAAGCAGGCGCACATTGCGTTGCATGGATAAATCCCAGTCGGTATTGCCGATCATATATTCAAACATACATACCAATGCCGCCTGATTGTGCATGAGGCTGTCAACCGGAACACCAAACTGATCTACCGGAACGCCGTTAAGGCGTTTGGCGCTTTCCTCTTCGTGTTCTACCAGGATGGCATACATCACCTGTTTGGATTTTTCCACATGCGTATTGCGCAAGGTCAGGCGGATCAGGCGCGCCCGAATAGCAGCAGGCGTGATCTTTTCAAACATCCGGTAAATGAGGTATTCTTTTATAATCAGTTCGTCGCCTTTTTCATCCACCTTGTAGGGTAGCACCAATTTGATTTCGTTGAGGGTATCGAAGCCCATTTCGGTGAGCGTCTTGTTTTTGAACTTCAGCTTGAGTGGCGGAATTTCAGAAACTTTACGCCGGTAACGGCCCCGGGGTTTTACCTCTAAGGTGTAAGTTTGGCCGGAAGCATCTGTCAGATTTGCCGGAAAATATTGATTCGTTTTTTTTGCGGCAATGATGGAGGTGACGTCTAACTCCAGGGTAATCTTGGGGCAATCAGTCGCCGTCAGGTGCTCAAAAATCGACTTGGGCGCCGTTGGTGGCGCAGGAGTGGTTTGAGCAAAGGCCGGCCGGGCTATCCATAATAAAGATAAGCCGGGAAGGAGGTATTTGAAAAATCTTACAGTCATTCGCATGTTCTCAGAATTTAATTCTGAATTTAAAAGTCTGATTTGGAGCACAAGGGTTTCGAGAGGTCTTTTTTAAAAGACTTGTATGCAAATATACAATTTAATTCTGAATTTGATTCAAAAACAAGGCCAAAACCAAATTAATAAAAAGTTAAGCGCAAAATCCGGCAGCTTGAGCGGCTTGCGTGTACGCTGTTTGTCGGGGATAAGGTGTGCAAAAATAAGCGCTTTCCGGCCAATCTTATCTTTATGCCGACAAAGGTGAAAAAAAGCGTATAATTTGCCAGCCACAGACAGCCATTAAATATGACAATCTTTAATTTTGCCCTTCATTTTTGAAGACCAATCCATTTTAACATGAAAAAATACATTTTTGGCCTCGCCCTCAGCCTCACGGCGCAATGGGGATTCGCACAACACGCACACCCAAGCTGCGGAACCAGCGTGGCAGATCAGGCTCAGTTCACCGACCGTCTGCGCGAAAACGTGGCCAACGCCGAAAAACTCACGCCGGCCGACTTCGCCCTACAGTATGTGCCCCTGCACTTCCACCTCGTCGGCGACCAGTCCGGCAACGGTAAACACCGCGCCTCCCGCGTACTCGACCAACTCTGCGACCTCAACGCGCAGTATGAAGCCCTTGAAATGCGCTTCTACATCAGCCCCCACCCTACCTTCGGTATTTTCGACTCCACCCTCAATCTCGATAACGTATACTCCAGCCAGGCAGGCGCCTTCAGCATGAACAGCAAGCGCCACCCCAACGCCCTGAATATCTATATCGTGGATAAAGCCGACGGCGACGATGGCGTGCTGGCCTACTACTCGCCCTCGCGCGACTGGGTAGTGGCCGAAAAAGCATACGTAAAAGGTAATGGCGAAGGCAAACAGGTACTGCCCCACGAAGTTGGACACTTCTTCAGCCTCGCCCACACCTTCTATGGCTATGAACCCAACCCCTTCGATGGTTATGTAGGATCGGGTTTCCCCAACGACGCCACCTGGCCCACCGCCCCGACGGTTTCGCCCGGCGGTATCCCCACCGAGCGTGTCAATGGCAGCAACTGCATGACTTCCGGCGATTACATCTGCGATACCCCGCCCGATTACAATTTCGGTTTCAGTCCCTACGACGACGGCACTTGCACCTATAAAGGTGGCATCAATGGCGTTTTCCCAAAAGACCCGCAAGGCGCCGTAGTAAATAACCCCATGGAAAATAACCTGATGGGCTATTTCTTTGGATGCAGCAGCTACGAATTTACCGCTCAACAGCGCACTGCCATTCTGGCCGACCGCAACCAAAGCAGCCGCAACTACTTAGACAATAACTTCACGCCGATCGCTACGGAAATCATCACGCCAACCGATCTGCTCACCTCACCGGCCAATAACGCTACTACGCAAAACTATGATTTTCAGGTATTTGAGTGGCAGGCAGTACCCGGCGCCAAGTGGTATCTGATCGAATTCGATATCTCCTCCTCCTACAATACCGGTTTCTATCAGGGCTTTATCAGCACCAGTCCGAGTGTAACGGTGAAAACCCTTGCAGCCAACCGCACCTATTTCTGGCGTGTACGCCCCTTCAACGAATACGTTACCTGCGCCGCTTCGCGCCAGCGTACAGTCAAAACCAACAACGTTTCGGTAACCAATATCCGCGAAGTAGAAGGTCTGAGCAACTGGCAGGTAATGCCCAATCCCGCCGAGCGCGGCGCGACCATCTTCATGAGCATGGAATTAGAAAATGCAATGGACGCTACCCTGCGCGTATTCGATGTTTATGGCCGTGAAATGTACCGTCAAAATAAACAGTCCTTCAATGCGGGCCTGAACACCATGGAGGTGCCCACCGCCCAACTCAGCGCCGGCGTCTACTTCATCAGCCTCGAAAACGGTACCGGCCAGTCCGTCAAACGCATCGCAATCAACTAATGTTAATGATGAACGATGAATGATGAATGATGAATTAATTTTTGATTTTGGATGCTTGATTTTTGATGTTTGATTATTTAAATGATTGATAATCAGTTGAAAATCAACATCTAAAATCAAAAATTCATCATTCATCATTCATCATTCATCATTCATCATTCATCATTCATCGTTAACATTCCCCATCCTGCAATAAAGCTCAGGCCGCCCAAGGGTGTGATCGGGCCTGCCCAGCCCACATTAAAGGGTAACAGATCGCGGCAAGCCAGCAGGTACAAGGAGCCGGAAAAAAACAGGATTCCGATACCAAATGCCCAGGCCGCGCGTTTCAGCCAGACGGAAGGTTTGTGCTGGTAATAAATACCGACACCCAGCATTGCCAACACATGAAAAAACTGGTAATGCACCCCTTTTTCATAAATATCCATCTGATAATCAGAGAAATGCGGTTTCAAACCGTGTGCACCAAAAGCGCCGATGATCACTGCAAGAACGCCCGTCAGCGCCGCAGTTCTGATGATGTTGTTCTTTTTCATATTATTGTTTTCTTATTGACAGCAGGCTTGCAGCCCGCCTTGTGTTTTGGAAAAATATCCAGGTAAAACCTTTCCTTTTCAAATACCCGCAAATCGGGGCTAAAATTCCAGTATTCCATGCATTCGGCCAAACCCCAGCAACTTATTTCTGCTTTTTCAAAGCACTTGTTTACCATAATATTACTGATGACGTTATTCGGCGCCTGCGGCACTGCCCCGGAAAGCGGCTACAAGGCCATTCCTGCTGATGCCGAAATCGCAGTTTCACTGCCCCTTGATGCCACCCGTGAAAATCAGGCAACAATACTTGCCTTTAAGGGATTGGACTCCCTGCGCCAATTGTTGCCGCAGGCCGGCAGCCTCAAAAATGGCCGCATGTATGTTGCATTTATTGGCCTTGCGACAAAAAAAAATGCGCCGCTATGGATATTTGAAAACCATCAGGAGCGCCTAAAAAAATTTATCCAAAATACGGATAACCAAAAATTCAGAAACACCCCTTTGTACCGAGTCGGGTCCTGGTATTTGGCGGAACACCAACAGTTGCTTCTGGCTTCACCTGTACGCGCACACGTGGAAGCAGGCCTGAATGCGCTTGAATATCCGGATGCCGCCAGTACATTTTTTAAAGAAAACACACCGGAAAACGGAGCCGCAGGCATGGCGCTAAAAGTTTCGGCACTGAAAAAATTAACGGCGCAAGTGCCGGCCGCCATGATGCCACTACTACAAGAAAAGCACTTGTATTTTCGGCAAAATAACGCCGGACAATGGGCATTGGAAAATGCCCGCAGCCAGGCAGGCACTTTTGATCCGGCCATCTTAGAGCAAATTCGCGGAGATTTTGCCTTGCTCTGCCGGAACGAAGCCGGCGCCGCTTCCATCGAAACCCATTTCAGAAAAGACGTGGCAGCCTGGGTAGCCGATTGGTGCTGGGTGGCTTATCCACAAAAATCCGACCTGACACGTTTAAGCCCTTTGCTCGGACTCGCCATAAAACCCGGACAAGCAAGCGCGCTCCAGGACTTACTCAGAAAACTACCGGTTTTACAACAAAAAACAGACATGAGCGGCATTTTCCAGGTAGGAGAGACCAGCTGGTTACCCCCGGCAATGGGACAGGCACTGGGCAACCACACTCCTTTTCTGGTTGTGGAGGAAAATTACGTTTGGGTGGCTGCCACGGCAGCTGAATTAGAGCGCCGGCAGGAAAAGTTGCTGTTCGGAGAACACGCGGCACAAGGCAGTGCCATAACGGAACTAAAGCAAGCTGTCAATCTTGAAAAAGCGTTGATTTTGCTCGATGTCGACCATCTTCGTCCGATGATACAGGCCGAGTATGCATCTTTGTTGATGCCTCAATCCGGGATGTATGCGGTGCTTGCAGAGAACGGCTTTGGTAATCTGTCGCGGGCCAATACTTTAGCCTTAAACACCGGCGCACCGGAATATGGCTGGCGGGCAACCTTAAACTCCCCCATTCGGGCCAGACCGGGCATTGTGCATCTGGAACATTTTTCAAGTGATGCGCCCGATTTGATTTTAGTGCAGGAGCGCGATAATTTTCTGAACGCGTTCAGCCGAACGGGGCAGCTGCTTTGGCGGCGGCAAATTGGCGCGCCGATCTGCTCGCACCTGTATGCCGTTGAGGGCGTACAAGCCGGTGAGGGTGCGATATTGTTTAATACTGCTGATAAAATCTGGAAAATTAACGGACAGGGCCGCGACCTTGATAAGTTCCCGATTCAGCTTGGATTAAAAAGTAAGCAGGGCATGCAATTGGCTGATTTTGAACACAAAGGGAAACCTGTATTTTTTCTGAATACCGACAACGGCAATATTTATGGCTTTGATTACAAAGGACTGCCGAAGTATGGCTGGTCGCCCCTGGCGGGCGACAGGCGCTACATCCGCCCGCCCTTCCATGTGCAGGATAAAGAAAATGATCTTTTGGTGGTGCCCGACGATCAGGGGCAGGTGTTTGCTTTTGGCAGAAGCGGCAACCCCAAGGGCAAAATTGCCAATGTCGGGCCGGTATCGCCCGATATTTATATCGACAGCCTGAGCGCTTCCTCCGTATTATTTTTAAAACCCGAAGGCAAGCCGATGTTGTTGCTGGACGCTGCGGGTCGGAAAACATCGCTTAAGTGTGCTCCCGCAGCCGCCGTCGGTGCGGTGTTATGCGTACGGGAAAACGGGCTTGTGTACTACGGAATACAGGAGGGCAGGCAATTGCATGTAATGCCTGCCAGGGAGGAAAGCGCTTGTTATAACATTAGTTTTTCAAGCAAACCGGATTGGGTTTTCAGTCCGGACGGACAGCATTTTGCGTGTATAATTAACAGAAAATTAGTCCTTTACAACGCAGCATCCGGGGCAATGGTGGCGGGTTTCCCATTGAGCGGCAATGTCCCATTTTACAGTAAAAGTCTTGTTTTGGGTGGAATTGACCAATATTTAATAGTCTATCAATAATATATAGTAACTCAAATTATATTTCTCGTGAAATAAGTGTTTCAACACGCTTTATGTGAACAATGCGACATTTTATAAAATATAATTAGCTGTTCTTAAGGTATCTCCAAACGGCGCATTACATTTGCTACTACTTTCAAATCTTTCACCTAACTTCTTTGCTAACAGCACATGAAAAGACTACTACTGCTCTTCAGTCTCGTCATCGTCTGTACCGGCGTCGCGCGTGCACAATTGCCCAACGGCAGCATTGCACCTGATTTTACGGTAACCGACCTCGATGGCAACTCTTGGAACCTCTACACCCTGCTCAATGAGGGCAAAACCGTTTACCTCGACTTTTCCGCCACCTGGTGCGGCCCCTGTTGGAGCTATCACAACAGTGGCGCGCTGGAAGGCATATGGGATCAATATGGCCCTCCCGGAACCAATGAGGCTTTTGTAATCTTTATTGAGAGCGATGCCAGCACCAATACAGCCTGCCTTTACGGCCCTTCGGGTTGTGTCGGCGGCACACAGGGCGACTGGGTTACCGGAACGCCTTATCCGATTGCGGATGACGCCAGTGTTGCCGGCTCCTATGCGATCTCTTATTACCCGACGATTTACATGGTTTGTCCGGCCGACAAAAAAATATACGAGACCGGGCAGCTCAGTACCTCGGGGCAATGGGCGCAAAGGGCTGCAAAATGTGCGCCACCGCCACTTCAGGTATTGCCCTCAACGGTACAAAATGTAAAATGTAAAGGCAGTAGTACCGGAAAAATCAACATCACTGTTTCTGGCGCAAGTGGCCCATACACTTATTTATGGTCTAATGGCGCCACAACACAAAACCTGAACAATATACCAGCGGGCACCTACACGGTAACCGTCTCAAATCCAATCGGTTCTCAAGGCATTTCCGATCCGATTGAAGTGCTGGAACCCGCTACTGACCTGACGATGGAGGTGGTAAGTATAACTGATGCCGGCTGTAACGGTGTTAAAGGAAACATTACCATGGAAGCCTCCGGAGGCTGGGAAAATTTCTCCTACGCCTGGAACAACGGACAAAACACTGAAACAGCTTTCAACCTGAACCCGGGCACCTACACCTGTACCGTTACCGATGACCTCGGATGCACCAAGACCAGCTCGGCAACTGTAGCGCCTCCGGTACTTCCGGTGTCGGTCATTGCACCGCCCCCTTCAATTACCTGCGCAGCGCCGGTAATTCAGATCGACGGCACACAATCGTCCAGCGGCCCGGAGTATTCCTATCAATGGTATGCCGGACAAGGTGGCAATATCGTTTCCGGCTCTACCACCGAGACCCCTTCTGTTAATGCAGCAGGAGTTTACACACTACAGGTAGTTAATATCAACAATACCTGCTCGGCCACCAGCAATACAACCGTAAGCGCTAACACAACACCACCCGCCGCAGATGCCGGCCCGGCACAAACAGTCAGTTGTACCCAACCAACCGCCACCCTGCAAGGCAGCGGTTCCTCCGGTACAAACTTCAGCTATTTGTGGACTGCCAGCAATGGCGGCAATATCACCGCCGGCGCCAATACCCTCAGCCCGACAGTTAATGCGGCCGGTACTTACACCTTAAAAGTAACCAACGCTACCAACGGCTGCTCTACCACCGCTGCAACAAGTGTCAGCGGTAACAATACAGCACCGTCTGTAAGCACCAGCAACGGAACGCTTACCTGTATCAGCACCAGCGTTGTACTTACCACCAATACCGATGCCAGCGCGCCTACCTTCGCCTGGACCGGCCCCAACGGCTTTACATCCAGCGAGCAAAGCCCGACCGTCAGCGCTGCCGGCCCCTATGCATTGATTGTTACCAATACCACTACGGGCTGTACCAACACGGCTCAGGCAACGGTAAGCAGCAATACCAACGCACCCGGCGCCAGCGCCAGTGGTGCAAGCCTTACCTGTATCAGCAACAGTGTGACCATTACCGCTTCCACCAGCAGCAGCAACACTGTCGGTTTTGCATGGACTGGCCCGAACGGGTTTAGCGCTTCGCTCCAAAACCCAAGTGTATCTGTAGCAGGCGCTTACACTGTTGTGGTGACCGACTCTACCAACTTCTGTACTTCTACAGCCGTTGCAACTGTTGGCTCCAATACTACAGCGCCCAATGCCGCAGCGGCAACGCCCGGCAACCTGAACTGTAACACCACTCAGGTACAACTCGATGGCGTCGGTTCTTCTGTTGGCGCAAACTTCAGCTACACCTGGAGCACTACCAACGGCAACATTGTTTCCGGTGGCAACACCCTTGCACCTACGGTTGACGCGGTGGGCCAGTATACCCTGCTCGTAAGCAACAGCGACAATGGCTGTACCGCTACCGCTAACGCCACCGTTGCGCAAAGTCCCGCAGTAAATACCAGCGCCAGCAGTGCCGATGTGAGCTGCTTCGGCGGTGCAAATGGCAGCGCAAATGCCACCGCCACTGGCGGAAATGGCAGCTTTAGCTACCTGTGGAGCAATGGCGCGACCACAAGCGCCGTGAGCAACCTGAGCATCGGTACGTACAACTATACCGTTACCGACGCGGAAGGCTGCACCGCTACCGGCAGTGCAACCGTCAACCAACCTGCCGACCTGCTGGCTAATGCCGGCGCGACAGCACAAACCAGTAACGGCGTCAATGATGGTACAGCCAGCGCAGCACCGAGCGGTGGTGTTGCTCCTTATACCTACGTTTGGAGCAATGGCGCAACAAGCGCTACCATTACCGGTCTCGCACCAGGCTCCTACACAGTCAGTGTAAGCGACGCGAACAACTGCACGGATGTGCAGACCGTAACCGTCAATTCCTTCAACTGTGCTCTGTCGGCCAATATCAGCAGTGCTAATATCAGCTGCTTTGGGGCCAATAATGGCAGCGCAGCCGTCAGCCTCGTCGGCGCTTCCGAGCCGATCACCTACCTGTGGAGCAACGGCGCTACCAGTGCAAGCGTTTCCAACCTCAGCGCGGGTCAGTACACCGTTAGTGTAAATGACGGCAACAACTGCCCGGCAATCCTGAACGTCAGTATCAGCGAACCAACTGCCGTAGCACCAAACGCAGTAGCCACTTCCGAAACTGCTGCCGGCGCCAATGACGGCAGCGCAGCAGCAACACCAACCGGCGGCAGCGCCCCCTACAGCTATGCATGGAGCAATGGCGCTACCAGCGCAAGCATTACCGGTCTGGCGCCAGGGGTGTACACCGTTATCGTTACGGATGCAGCAAATTGCAGCAGCACCCAAAGCGTTACCGTTGCAGCCTTCAATTGCGTGTTGGGCTACCAGAGCATTGTCAGCAATATCTCCTGCTTCGGCGCCAACAATGGCGTAATCACCCTGAGCATTAATGGCGGCACTGCACCTTACACCTATGCCTGGAGCAATGGCGGCACCACCGCCACCATCACCTCGCTTGCCGCAGGCACCTACACCGCCAGCGTCACCGACGTTAATGGTTGTATCCTGGTCAGCAGCAGCAGCGTGAGTGAGCCGAGTGCCTTCAGCGCCTTCAGCATCCAAAGCACACAACCGGAGTGCGCCAATCAGGCAAGCGGCAGCATTACTGCCGAAATCAGCGGCGCTACACCTCCTTACACCTACCTGTGGAGCAATGGTGCAACAACTAACAGCATCAGCAACCTGAATGCAGGTACTTATTCTGTTGTGGTTACCGACAGCAATGGCTGCCAGTCTTCCACTTCCGTTGCATTGAATACTTCCGACAACGTTCCGCCGACCATCAGCGTTCAAAATGCTACGCTGGCACTGGGAAGCGCTGGCAGCGTGGAAGTTTCTGCCGCAGCCCTGTCAGCACAGGCAGCCGATAACTGCACTGTAGCTTCTATCAGCTTCAGCCCGGCAAGCTTCGATTGCGCACAACTGGGCGAGCACGTAGTAACGGCAACCGTAACCGATGCCGCCGGCCTCAACGCTACCGCTACCGCTACCGTAACTGTAGTAGACAACACAGCCCCCGTACTGACCTGCCCGGCCAATAAAGTGGTTTGTGCCTACGACAACAAAGTGGAATACGCTATGCCGACCATCGCCGACAACTGTACGGCAAGCGCACCGGCTACGCTGCTTTCCGGTATCGCCTCCGGATCTGAATTCCCGGTAGGCGCCACCACCACACAGGTATTCAGCTTTACTGATGCCGGTGGCAACAGCGGCACCTGCTCCTTCGATATTACGGTTGGCGCGGTCGTCACGATCAGCAATATCGCTGTTACAGACGACAACAACAACCAGGGTGTCGGCGCAATTGACATCACCATCGCGGGTGCTCCCGCCGGTCTGACCTTTGTATGGGAAGCCAACGATGGCATCGTTGTTGGTACAACGGAGGATATTCAAAACCTGAAAGCAGGCTTCTACACGGTCAAGATCTACGACGCCAATGGCTGTCTGTTTACAACTGATGCGATTGAAGTTCGTTCCATTGTTGCCAGCCATGAGCCGGTTTGGATGAATGCTGTACGGATTCAGCCCAATCCGACAGAAGGTCCTGTCAAAATTGCGCTGGGAAGTATGATCAGTGGCGAAGTTGAAATTGCAGTAGTAAATACTACCGGCCAAATGGTTCGCCAGATTTTTGTGAGCAATCCGACCGTTGTGGAATTAGATTGCAGCGAATTACCGACCGGCGTATACGCGCTGCGCATTCGTTCCGGCAATGAAACCGGCGCACGCCTGCTGATGATTGCCCGCTAATTTCGATTAATATTCCTTCGTTGAATTTTTTCAATAAAAGGAATTGATTTTAAATCTCTGTGTCGCTTTGTTTGGATCCCAATACCGGGTACAGACAAAGCAGACACAGAGATTTTTTTTGTAGATTTGAAAATATAAACCCTTTTTCAAACCCCTTTATGCTTTTTGTAAACTTTAATCTACTTTAGCCCGACAATACGAAAAACATGTACCTCATTGGTTTTGACATTGGTTCTTCATCTGTAAAAGCGGCTATTGTAGACGCCGAAAGCCGACAGACAATCGCCACGGTGCGCTACCCGGAATCGGAAATGCGCATAGCAGCGCCGCATCCCGGCTGGGCGGAACAAGACCCCGATTTCTGGTGGGAGGCCGTTTGCCAGGCCTCGCGCATGGCACTGCAAAAAAGTGGTGTTGATGCGGCCGACATCGGCGCCATCGGCATCGCCTATCAGATGCACGGATTAGTTTTGTGCAACCGGCAAGGACAAGCCCTGCGCCCTTCCATTATCTGGTGCGACAACAGGGCCATCCAACCCGGGCACGCGCTGGAACAACACTTGGGCACTAACTTTTGCCTTGAACACTACCTCAACACTCCCGGAAATTTCACCGCCGCCAAGCTCAAATGGGTGCTGGATCAGGAGCCAGCAATCGCTGCTCAAATTTATAAAATCATGCTGCCGGGCGATTATATCGCCCTGAAAATGACCGGCACATTTACCAGTACCGTCAGCGGGCTGTCAGAAGGCATTTTATGGGATTTTAAACAAAAACAGCCGGCGCTGGAATTGCTGGAGGCCATGGGACTGGACAATTCCATCCTGCCTGAAATTCATGATTCCTGCGGACATCACGGGCAACTGAATGCCGATGCCGCACGAATGCTCGGCCTGCGTCCCGGCACTCCTCTTACCTATCGCGCCGGGGATCAGCCCAACAATGCCCTTGCCCTGAATGTATTGCAACCGGGTGAAATAGCCGCTTCCGGCGGCACATCCGGCGTGGTATACGCTGTTTCAGACGGCGTACGCTTTGATCCGGCACAGCGTGTCAACACCTTTGCACATGTCAATTACAGTGCTGAAAACACCAGAACCGGTGTGCTGCTCTGCATTAATGGCACGGGCAGTTTATACCAATGGCTGCGCCGCAATATTGCAGTAAATGGCATGACCTACAATCAAATGGAACAGCAGGCAGCGGCTGCCAGCCCGGGCGCCGACGGACTCCTGATGCTGCCCTTTGGCAATGGCGCCGAGCGGATGCTGGGCAACCGCGACCTGGGTGCGCAAGTACATGGTTTGCAATTCAACCGCCATACACAAGGGCATTTATACCGTGCTGCCCTGGAGGGTATTGTCTTTGCTTTCGCATACGGCATACACGCAATGCGCGAGATGGGCATTCCGGTAAAAGTGATGCGCGCGGGCAACGACGGCTTGTTTCAATCGGAAATATTTGCCCAAAGCCTGGCCGATTTAGTAGGAACTGAAATACAGCTATTAGAAACCAACGGCGCTGCCGGCGCTGCCAAAGCCGCCGGATTAATTGTCGGTGCATACCCCTCATTGGAAGCCGCAACGGCACAAACCCATCTTCAAAACACTTTCCAGCCTGCCCCACCCCATCCGGCTTTGCTGGCGTCTTTTGAGCAATGGCAACAACTTTTACAAGGTTAATTCGATTCAAAAACACATACTTCCATCCATGTCAGAATATTTCAAAAACATTGCACCTGTCAACTATGAAGGCCCTCAAAGCGATAACCCGCTGGCCTTCCGATATTATGATGCCGATCGCGTGGTGATGGGCAAGCCCATGCGCGAGCACCTGCGTTTTGCGGTAGCCTATTGGCACAGCTTCTGCGGAACAGGCGGCGACCCTTTTGGCGCGCCCACCAAACATTTTCCCTGGCAAGGCGCTGCCGATGCCGTGCAAGCCGGGAAGGACAAAATGGATGCCGCCTTTGAATTTGCAGTCAAAATGCGGATTCCCTTTTATTGTTTCCATGATTTTGACCTCGTAGATGAAGGCGGCAGTGTAGCCGAAAATGAACGCCGTTTGTTGGCCATGACTGAATACGCCAAACAAAAACAAGCAGCAAGCGGTGTACAATTGCTCTGGGGAACGGCTAATTTGTTCGGTCACCCGCGCTATATGAATGGCGCAGCGACCAATCCCGACTTTGAGGTACTCGCACGCGCGGGCGCGCAGGTCAAAATGGCCCTCGACGCGACCATCGCACTCGGCGGCGCAGGCTATGTCTTTTGGGGCGGCCGCGAAGGATATATGAGCCTGCTGAATACCGATATGAAACGGGAGTTGGAGCACATGGCGCGTTTTCTGCACGCAGCGAAAGACTATGCGCGCAGTCAGGGCTTCAAAGGGGTATTTCTGATTGAGCCAAAACCTATGGAACCCAGCAAGCACCAATACGATTTTGATGCGGCCACCTGCATCGGTTTTCTGCGGGAATTCGGCTTGCAGGACGATTTTAAGTTAAATATTGAAGTCAACCACGCCACCCTGGCCTTGCATACTTTCCAGCATGAATTGCAGGTGGCGGCCAATGCCAATATGCTGGGATCGATGGATGCCAACCGGGGCGATTACCAGAATGGCTGGGACACCGATCAGTTTCCGAACAATATACTCGAACTGACGGAAGCCATGCTGGTACTCCTGGAATCGGGCGGATTTCAGGGCGGTGGCATTAATTTTGACGCCAAAACACGGCGTAACTCCACAGATCTGGTCGACCTGTTCTATGCGCATATCAGTGGTATGGATAATTTTGCCCGTGCCCTGCTGGCCGCGGCCGACATTCTGGAAAACTCTCCGTACCGCGAATGGCGTCGCCAACGCTATGCTTCTTTCGACAGCGGTTTGGGTAAAGATTTTGAAAACGGCAAACTGAGCTTGCAGGATCTTGCGCGACATGCTGCCAGCAGCCCTGAACCTGAAGCCCGCAGCGGGCAGCAGGAGTTGTATGAGTGGTTAGTGGGGAAGTATGTTTAAGGCAACAAAAAAACGCCGCTTCGGAATGTCCGAAGCGGCGTTTTTTTTTATAAACAGGTCAGATAACCTGAATTAGTTCAACTTCTGAATTGCGCCGTTGCCGGTAGCAGCTGGGCGTGTGCCTTTGGCAGCCGGTTGTTCTTTACCGCGCACCTCACCGGAAACTTCGATAAAAGTTTCGGCAGGAACGGTATTGGCAGTTACGGTCACTTTTTTGCTTTGCGGGCCTGGCTTGCCTTTGGTATTGAATTCAACCTTGATTTCGCCGGAACCACCCGGAGGGATCGGCTCTTTCGGCCAGGTAGGAACAGTGCAACCGCAGGAACCTTTGGCATTGCTGATTACGAGCGGCTCGCTTCCGGTGTTTTTGAATTTGAAAACGTGTTTTACGATTTCACCTTCATCTACCACGCCAAACTCAAACTTGTCGTTTTCGTATTGCAGTGTAGTGGTTGGGCCGGAAGGGGTCGGGTTAGCATTTACATTGGTACCGGGGATATTGCCCGAAGAAGCCGGAGCGACGCTACCGTCCTGACCGCTGTTGAGCATGGAAGCCGCAGCGCCACGGATTTTGCCATCTTCAGAATTGCCGCTAAACCAGGACTTGATACCTCCGCTAAACAGGTTGGCTACCAGTAACAAGGCACAAAGGGCCAGCAGACCAAACGTAATTTGTTTTCCTCTTTCCATGATAAACAGGACGATTGATGAGTTTTTTTTGTGTGAAAATTCCGCACCCCAATGGGCACAGTCATTAAATCGGCCACAAAATTATGCCAAATGCAAGGGCCTCATTCCCACAGCCCCCCTTTTTGCAAATGATTAACTTTTCAGTGAACAGTTATCAGTTATCAGTCAACAGTGAGCAGGTATCAGTCAACAGTGCGCAGGTATCAGTCAGCAGGTAATAGTTGTCAGTTGTTATTGGTAAACATTACCTGATAACTGCTCACTGTTGACTGATAACTGATAACTGCTGACTGCTCACTGTTGACTGATAACTGCTCACTGTTGACTGATAACTGCTGACTGATAACTGATTACATCATGTCCATTCCGCCGCCCATAGGAGGCATCGGTGCTTTCTTCTCAGGTTTTTCGTTGATCACGCACTCGGTAGTGAGCACGAGACCGGCGATAGAAGCAGCGTTTTCGAGTGCCACGCGGGTAACTTTGGTCGGGTCGATGATGCCAGCCGCTTTCAGGTCTTCGTAGCGGTCGTGGCGGGCGTTGTAGCCGAATGCGCCAGTACCTTCGAGGACTTTATAGAACACGACGGAGCCGTCGACGCCTGCATTTTCGGAGATGGTACGGATCGGTGCTTCGAGCGATTTGCGTACTATCTGGATGCCGGTGGTTTCGTCTTCGTTTTCGCCTTTCATATCTTTCAGGCTGTTGAGTGCGCGCACGAGTGCCACGCCACCGCCCGGAACGATACCTTCTTCGATGGCGGCACGGGTAGCGTGCAGTGCATCGTCGACGCGGTCTTTTTTCTCTTTCATCTCCACTTCCGTAGCGGCGCCCACGTAGAGTACTGCCACACCGCCTGCCAGTTTGGCAAGGCGCTCCTGGAGTTTTTCGCGGTCGTAGTCGCTGGTTGTGTTGTCGATTTGCTGTTTGATCTGGTTGATGCGCGCTTTGATGGCATCGGCATTGCCCTTGCCGCCGACAACAATGGTGTTGTCTTTATCAACGGTGATGCGCTCGCAGTGCCCCAGTTCGTTGAGGGTAGCATTTTCGAGTTTGTAGCCCTGTTCGTCGCTGATAACGGTACCGCCGGTGAGGATGGCGATATCTTCGAGCATGGCTTTGCGGCGGTCGCCGAAGCCCGGAGCTTTAACGGCTACCACTTTGAGGCCGGCGCGCAGGCGGTTGACAACGAGTACGCCGAGGGCCTGGCTGTCGACATCTTCGGCGATGATGAGCAGCGGACGGCCGGTTTGCAGGGCTTTTTCGAGAATGGGCACGAGGTCCTGCATGTTGCTGATCTTCTTGTCGGTGATCAGCAGGAGCGGATTTTCGTAATCCGCAATCATTTTTTCGGCATCGGTAATGAAGTAGGGGCTGAGGTAGCCGCGGTCGAACTGCATACCGATTACTTCCTCTACATAGGTGTCGGTGCCTTTGGCTTCTTCGACGGTGATAACGCCGTCTTTGGTGACGCGTTTCATGGCGTCGGCGATGAGGGAGCCGATGGCTTCATCGTTGTTGGCGGAGATGGCAGCAACTTGCTGGATTTTGGCGAAATCGTCGCCAATTTGCTCGGATTGAGCTTTCAGGTCATTGACAATAACTTTAACCGCTTTGTCGATACCGCGTTTGAGGTCCATCGGATTGGAACCTGCGGCAACGTTTTTGAGGCCGGCGGTTACGATGGCCTGAGCGAGTACGGTGGCAGTGGTGGTACCGTCGCCGGCAGCGTCAGCAGTTTTGCTGGCTACTTCTTTCACCATTTGCGCACCCATGTTGGCCACTGCATCTTCGAGTTCTACCTCTTTGGCAACGGTTACACCGTCTTTGGTGATTTGTGGGGCGCCGAAAGATTTTTGGATAACCACATTACGGCCTTTAGGGCCGAGGGTTACTTTTACGGCATTTGCGAGGGCGTCAACGCCTTCTTTGAGTTTTTCGCGGGCTTCAGTATTGAAGTTAATCTGTTTAGCAGCCATATTGGTGTTGCAAAAATTTTACACAGTTGAAAGGAAAATGGGAGGGGATTAGAGGATGCAAAGCACCTCTTCTTCGCGCATAATGAGGTAATCCTGGCCTTCAAAATTGATTTCCTGGCCGGAATATTTGCCGTAGAGCACGATGTCGCCGACTTGAACAGTCATCAGGTTTCCATCCTTACCGGGGCCAACGGCTACGATTTCACCGCGTTGCGGCTTTTCTTTTGCCGTATCGGGGATGATGATACCGCCTTTGGTTTTTTCTTCAGCGGGCGCCGGTTTGATGATCACACGGTCTGCGATTGGTTTCATACGTCTGAATTATTTTAAAATTTTGGTTAAACAACGTTTCTGACCGCAAAACCAAATTTTCTGCGGATGCTTTGGCATAGCAGACTTCATGCCACGCCCCTATTTCCTGCCATTTTTTCAGTCGCCCTGCCAAGGGGGCAGGTGATATGGCAGGAAATGGTTCGGAGTTCAGCCCCTCCCAGGGGTTTGGGGTCGGGGTTTGGGGTGGTGAATCTTCAATTTTTTTTAACCTGCCGGCACTACCAAGAAGCAAACAACATTGAGTAACTTTGCTGCTCAATTTTGTGCATGATTGACGCCCTGATCTCCTCCAAAACCCGCGTAAAATTGCTGTTGAAATTTTTCCTCAACAGCAATGCCACGGCGTATCTTCGCGGCCTGGAAAGTGAATTCGGGGAGTCGTCTAACGCTATTCGACTGGAACTCAATCGATTAGAAAATGCGGGATTGCTGCTGGCTGATACCAATGGCAACAAGAAAATGTTCCGCGCCAACACCGCTCATCCCCTGTTCCGCGAACTGCACAATATTATCCTGAAATATGTCGGCCTCGATCAAATCATTGAAACGGTCATCCAAAGACTCGGCGATGTGCAACGCGTCTACCTCGTCGGCGATTTTTCCAAAGGCAAAGACAGCGGCGTAATCGACCTGATTTTTATCGGCGACCTCGATAAAGCCTACCTGTCTAACCTCACCGAAAAAGCAGAAGCACTGATCAAACGGAAAATCCGTTACCTGATCTATTCCAGCGCCGACGCCGAACAATTTGACCTCTCGCACCACCAACCCGAACCCCTCATCCTCTGGCAAAACACCACCAACCCCCAATCATAAAACACCTTTTGCGTAATGTACCAGGCTCTGCTGAATAAAGAAAAAACCATCGCCGTCGTCGGTCTCGGCTACGTCGGTTTACCTATCGCCCTCGAATTCGCCCGCAAATTTCGCGTTATCGGTTTCGATATCAATGAACGCCGCGTCGAACTCATGCAACAAGGCATCGACCCCTCTCAGGAACTCGACGGTAGCGCCTTCCACAATACCGATATTCAATTCAGCGCCAACCCCGAAGACCTCAAAAAAGCCCATTTCTACGTCGTGGCTGTGCCCACCGACGTCGACGACCATAAAGTACCCGACCTCACTCCACTCCAAAAAGCCTCCGCCAGCGTCGGCCGCGCCCTCAAGGCCGGCGACTATGTGGTCTACGAAAGCACCGTATACCCCGGCTGCACCGAAGAAGACTGCCTGCCCATCCTCGAACAGGAAAGCGGCCTCCAACTCGCCAACAACGACTTCAAACTCGGTTACTCGCCCGAACGCATCGTGCCCGGCGAAAAGGAACGCACGCTCACCAAAATCCTCAAAATCGTTTCCGGCTCCGACGCCGAAGCCCGCACGGAAATCGCCAAAGTGTACGGCGCCATCATCGAACCCGGCGTGTTTCCGGCCTCTTCCATCAAAGTCGCCGAAGCCGCCAAAGTGATCGAAAACACCCAGCGCGACCTCAACATCTCGCTCATGAACGAGCTGTCGATCATCTTCGATAAAATGGGCATCGACACCCAGGAGGTCATCGCTGCCGCAGGTACCAAGTGGAACTTCATCAAACTCTACCCCGGCCTCGTGGGCGGGCACTGCATCGGCGTAGACCCCTACTACCTCATGCACAAATCCAAGCAGCTCGGCTACGACCCGCAGGTCATCCTCAGCGGACGCCGCATCAACGACGGCATGCCCGCCCATATCGCCAAGCGCCTCGTGCAACTGCTCATCGAAAAAGACCTCAATCCGCGCAACTCCAAAGTGCTCGTGATGGGCATCACCTTCAAGGAAAATGTGTCGGATATCCGCAATACCAAGGTCGTCGACCTCGTGCGCGAACTGATGGACTACTCCGTCAACGTGCACATCCACGACCCTTACGCCTCCCCCAACGAAATCGCCCATGAATACAAACTGACCCTGATTGACCAAATTTCGCAGGGCTACGACGCTGTTGTCGTCGCCGTGGCGCACCAGGAATACCGCGCTTTCGACATCGCTTACTTCAAATCCATCACCAACCCCAATGCCATCCTCATGGACCTCAAAGGTGTGTTTGACCGCACGGCCATGGAACGGGAGTTTACGTATTGGAGACTTTGAGTAACGATGAACGATGAGTGATGAACGATGAATGATGAATGATGAACGATGAATTTAATGCGGAGTGCGGAATGCGGAATGCGGAATCTCCCTTCCTTTTAGGGAGGGCCGGGGTGGGTTGCGGAATTTTGATTGAATATTAAGTGGCTTGATGCCTGATTTATATCGTACGGATTCAACTTTTGAGGTAAGTGGCTTTGCAACTTATCAAGGGCGAAGCCGTTTTTTTAATTTTGGATTTTTTATTTTAAATTATTGATTATTAGTGTTTTATAAAATTTTCAAATTTAATTTTAACTAAAAAATACAAGGAGATTTATTGCTCACAGATGTTACACAGAAGGTTTCGCACAGAAGGGCACAGATCATACACACAGAAAACACAGAATTTTCTGTGCACGTTTGTGTAATTCGATCCGTATGGCGCAGTGCGAAAGCATACGCACCCACCAAAACACTAAAACACTAAAACACCAAAACACCAAAACACCAAAACACCAAAACACCAAAACACTAAAACACTAAAACACTAAAAAACTCATCGTTCATCGTTAAAAAAATGTTTTTCCATCCCACCGCTGTCGTTGACCCGGGCGCTCAGGTAGGCGCCGGCACGAAAGTGTGGCATTTTTGTCACCTCTTTGCCACTTGCCGCATCGGTGAAAACTGCGTGCTCGGACAAAATGTTATGGTGGCCGACGGCGTGGTGCTGGGCAACAACGTGAAGGTGCAAAACAACGTTTCCATCTACACGGGCGTTACCTGTGAAGACGATGTGTTCCTCGGTCCTTCGATGGTTTTTACGAATGTCATCAACCCGCGCAGTGCCGTGGTGCGCAAAAATGAATACAAAACCACCTATGTGGAACGCGGTGCATCCATTGGCGCCAACGCCACCATCGTTTGCGGCGTGCGCATTGGCGCTTATGCGTTTATCGGCGCCGGCACAGTCGTTACCAAAGATGTGGCGCCTTTTGCACTCGTGGTAGGCAATCCGGCCCGACAAATCGGCTGGGTCAGTGAATACGGCCACCGCCTGCACCCCGACGCCAACGGACACGCCACCTGCCCCGAAAGTCAGCAACAATACCTGCTCCGCAACGGAGCCATTACCCGTATCGCATGAACACAACTACTACGACTCCGCCCCTCCAAATGGTTGATCTGCGCACGCAGTACCACCGCTTCAAAGCTGAAATTGACCAGCAAATACTCGATTGTATCGAGTCCACGGCCTACATCAACGGCCCGGCCGTTAAAACTTTACAGGCCGGATTGGAAGCCTACCTCGGCGTAAAACACGTTATTCCCTGCGCCAACGGCACCGACGCCCTGCAAATCGCCATGATGGCCCTCGACCTGAAGCCGGGCGACGAGGTGATCGTACCCGCTTTTACCTATGTGGCCACGGCGGAAGTCATTGGACTGCTTGGCCTGCACCCGGTGATGGTCGATGTGCTTCCCGACACCTTTAATATAGATGTGGCGCAAATCGAGGCGGCCATCACGCCCCGCACCAAAGCGATTGTGCCGGTACACCTCTTCGGCCAATGCGCCGACATGGAAGCCCTGCTCGCCCTCGCCGAACGCCACGGCCTGTATGTTATTGAAGACAATGCCCAGGCCATCGGCGCCGATTATACCTTCAGCGATGGCCGCGTAGCCAAATCCGGCACGATGGGACATTTTGGTTGCACCTCTTTTTTCCCTTCCAAAAACCTCGGTTGCTATGGCGACGGCGGCGCCCTCTTCACCAACGACGACGCACTGGCCGCCAAAGCCCGCCTGATTGCCAACCACGGGCAGTCGAGACAATATTACCACGACGCCATCGGCATCAACTCGCGCTTAGATTCTTTGCAAGCAGTGGTGCTGAATGTCAAGTTGCCCCACCTCGACGCCTTTAATGCCACCCGACGCGCTGCGGCCGATTTCTACGACCGCGCTTTCGCCGCGCACCCGCACCTGATCACACCCGCACGCGCGCACAATTCGACGCACGTGTTTCACCAATATACGCTGCGCCTGAGCAACGGCCGCCGCGACGCACTCAAAGCCACGCTCGCCGAGCAGGGCATCCCGGCCATGATTTATTACCCGGTGCCGCTGTACAAACAACTCGCCTACCAGCCCTACTGGAAAGGCGGCGAACTGCCCGTGACGGAAATGCTCTGCCAGGAAGTATTCTCGCTGCCCATGCACAGCGAATTGAACGAAAGCACGCTGGAACGGATCACGACGGCGGTGCTGGTGGCAGAGTGATTCGAATGCGGAGTGCGGAATGCGGAATGAATTGGAGTTTTGAGTGTTTGATTTTGCTACGCAAAATATTCCGCATTCCGCATTCAAATCATTCCGCATCCGAAATCAGGGATGTACGAAGGATTTTCTTCAGCGTTAATTATGGAACAGCAACATACTACAAGCTCGGAGAGCTTGCATGTTTGCAGCAGCACCATTAACCCTCCTCTCCGACCTCAGCGAGGTCGCATGTTTATATAGTTTTGGAGTTGACCTCAACGCGAAAAAGCATATTAACCATTGATAATCAAGAAACAACACAAACATTCGACCTCTCTGAGGTCGGGGATTGTTGTGATCAAATGTGCTACAAACGTTCGACCTCTCCGAGGTCGGGCACATGCCTTCAATCTATTGCCTGCTAAAAAATGCGTACTCCCCAAATAGTTATCTGACGACTGGGAGTCGTCCGATAACAGATAACAATCTGAAAACACTTGTATTTCCTGAAAGACTAACGTAACTTTGTAAAAAAGAATAACATGACTGTAATGGAGTTAAAAGGCAATTTTCATGACTTAATTGCCAAAGTTGATGACCCGGAATTACTCTCCCGCATGTTTGAACAATGCCTGGGGATCATGAAAGATGTGGATATGCTCGACGACATGCCTGCCGATGCCATTATGGCACTGGAAGTTGCAATTGCAGAAAGTTATCAGAGTGAGGCAGGTGTAAGCCATGAAGTTGCAAAACAATTATTCAAAAAGTGGGGAGATGCTTGAGATTGTCTGGAAAGAATCTGCACTCGAACAAATTCAGGAAATCTGCACTTACCTCACAGAAGAGTTCTCAATTGAGGTAACGCAAAAATTCCTGAATAAGTTAATAGAAAAAGCCGAACGAGTTGCTCAATACCCAGAATCAGGACAACGAACTCCATACAAATCAGTTTATCGCCTTCGACTTGATAAGTACCACAGCATATATTATCGTCTTACCAAAACAAAAATTATCATGCTTTACGTTTGGGACGGCCGACAGGCGCCCCAAAAAAATAAATTTCAATAACCATACGCCCCAAATAGTTATCTGACGACTGGGAGAACGTATTCCGCATTCAAATTATTCCGCATTCCGCACTCCGAACTCCGCATTCGAAACATTCTGTGACATCTGTGTAATTGATCTGTGCCCTTCTGTGCGAAATTCATCGCTCATCGCTCATCGCTCATCACTCATCAGCACTCCTAAATTTTCTTTAATCGGCGCAGCCGGATACATCGCGCCCCGACACCTCAAAGCCATTCGCGAGGTCAAGGGCGTACTATTAGCCGCCTGCGACCCCAACGACTCGGTGGGCGTGTTGGATAGCTATTTCCCCAACGCCGCTTTTTTTACAGAATTTGAACGCTTCGACCGCCACTTAGAACGCCTCAAACGCCAGGGCGATAAGCCAGACTACCTGAGCATCTGCTCCCCCAATTACCTGCACGA
The DNA here is from genome assembly GCA_017303875.1 of Chitinophagales bacterium. Lineage (GTDB taxonomy): Bacteria > Bacteroidota > Bacteroidia > Chitinophagales > Saprospiraceae > M3007. The sequence continues at coordinate 116,667 of JAFLBP010000002.1, forward strand.
CGCCCACGCCCGCTACGCCCTGCGCTATGGCGCCGACGCCCTCTGCGAAAAACCCCTCGTGCTCAACCCCTGGAACCTCGACGCCCTCGCCGAAATGGAACAGGAAAGCGGTCGCCGCGTCTGGAACCTGCTCCAGCTCCGTCACCACCCGAAAGTGCTGGAAATCAAAAAAATGGTTGAAGAAGCGCCGGAAAACCAGGTCTTCGACCTCGACCTGACCTATATCACGCCCCGCGGCCAATGGTATTATGCCAGCTGGAAAGGCGACGAAGCCAAATCCGGCGGCATCACCGTTAATATCGGTATTCACCTGCTCGATATGCTGCTGTGGGTATTTGGTCCGCTGCAATCGCTCAAGGTGCATCGCCGCACCCAAGGCCGCGCAGCCGGATACCTCGAACTGCAAAAAGCAAGGGTGCGCTGGTTTTTGTCCATTGAGGCCGAAACCCTGCCCGCCAACGCCCCCGACCGAAACAGCCCTTTCCGCGCCCTGCAATACGCCGATCAATCCTGGAATTTTTCCGAGGGCTTCAGCGACCTGCATACCACGGCCTATCAGGAAATTCTGGACGGCCGCGGCTTCGGGATCGAAGACTGCCGCCCGGCCATCGAATTAGCCTACCGCATCCGACAGGCGCCAATACAGGAAATTGATGAATCCGCGCATGCGCTGGCGAGATTGCCGGAGCGCGCGCATCCGTTTTCGAATGCGGAATGATTCGAATGCGGAATGATTCGAATGCGGAATGCGGAGTGCGGAATGCGGAATGATTCGAATACGGAGTGCGGAATGCGGAATGCGGAATAATTTGGAGTTTTTGAATGTTTAATTTTTTGATTTTGCTACACAAAATATTCCGCACTCCGCACTCCGCATTCCGCATTCCGCATTCGAAAACGTTCCGCACTCAAAACATTCCGCATTCCGAACTCCGCATTCCGCATTCGAATCACTGTGCTGAACGTTTTGAAGTTCTTATTGAAGCAACCGTAATGGCAAGTAACTCATTAGCCTCCTTCCAGATTGGGGTGACAAGGGGTCTCCAGTCTTCTGAAATCGCAACAATTAGTTCAAGCCAATACATGCTTTCATCGAGTTCTTCTTCGACGATACCCATTTTAGCCCTGAAATCTTTTGACGATTTGCCGCGACATGCAGCCCTGTAATTTGAAGCAGCGGAAGTGCCGGAACGAATCAGTTGCCGTGCCATAGCCTCATACGTACGATTCGATGGAAGCTTTTGGACAAACAGCACTACTGAAACAGAAAACACTTTAAAGCGATGCTTAAGTGTGTTAACATCATTGTGCATATACAAACATTGGTTAGCCAAAAATCAACAAACGAGGTTCAATCCAATTGTATTGTGGAAAACATTTCAAATGCGGAACGTTTTCGAATGCGGAATGTTTCGAGTTCGGAATGCGGAGTGCGGAATGCGGAATGTTCCGAGTTCGGAATGCGGAGTGCGGAGTGCGGAGTGCGGAATGTTTTGAATGATTTGCGTAGCAAAATCAAAAAATTAAACACTCAAAAACTCCAATTCATTCCGCATTCCGCACTCCGCATTCCGCATTTGAAACGTTCCGCATTCAAATCACTCTGTGTAACCTCTGTGAGCAATACCAACATCAGCAAATACAACTTATGAGATATTTACTACTATCCCTGCTCGTCCTTTGCGGCAGCGTACAGCTCCTTGCCCAAACCGCCAATCCGCTCGAAGCACAGGCCCGCAGCGCCATACAGGCCAAAGGATTGGAAGAGGAAGCCGTGCGCGAACGCCTCAAATCCAGGGGCATACAGATTGACGCCCTCACGCCCGAACAACTCATTCAGTTGCAGCCCACCATAGAAGGCGTACTCAACGAAATGGAGGCGGAGAAAAATGCCGAAGCGAACCCCGAAGCCGCCGAAAACCCGGCCGCTACCGGCGGCGAAATGCCCGTCAGTGCCCCGGCGCAAAAAACCGCCGACACCCCCGTCAAAGCAACACCCGCCACCAAAAAAATAGAGCCGCCCAAAACACCCACCGAGATCTACGGCCACCAGCTCTTTCGCAATAAAGACTTGGCGATTTTCCAAACCACTTCCGACGTCAAGCCGCCCGACAGCTACGTGCTCGGCGTTGGCGATGAACTCACCATCAGCGTCTTCGGGCCTTCGCAGTTCGACAGCAAATTCATCATCAACAACGAAGGCTATATCAGCCCCAGCCAAATGCCCAAGATTTTCCTTAAGGGCCTCACGTTCGGACAAGCCAAAGCACTCCTGCGCAGCCGTTTCAGCAACTTTTACCGCTTCGCACCGGAGCAATTCGCCGTTTCCATCAGCACCGCCCGCAACATCCTCGTCAATGTATTCGGTGAAGCAGTAAACGTGGGCAGCTTCAATGTCTCGGCCGCCAACACAGCCTTCAACGCCCTCGTCGCCGCCGGCGGCCCCACCGAACTCGGCTCGGTGCGCAACATCAAAATCATCCGCGGTAAAGAAACCCGCAACCTCGACCTATACGCCCTGATCAACAACCCCGCCCTGCAAAACGAGTTTTACCTCGAAAACAACGACATCCTGCATGTGCCCGTGGCCGAACGCATCGTCGCCATCGGCGGCGCCGTACGCCGGGCCTTCAAGTATGAACTGCGCAGCAGCGAAAACCTCAACGAACTGCTGCAATTCGCCGGCGGACTCAACGCCAACGCCTATAAAGAAGTCATTCAAGTCAGCCGATACGTCAACGACCAACAGGTACTCATCGACGTCAACCTCAAACAACTCTTAGACCAAAAAGGCAATTTCACCCTGCTCGACGGCGACCTAGTGCTCGTGCGCGAAATCCCAACCGCCATCGAAAACACCGCCAGCATCCAGGGCGCTGTGGCCCTGCCCGGTGCATACGCCCTCAGCGAAACCCCGCGCCTCAGCGACCTGCTTAAAAAAGGCGGACTGCGCCCCGAATCGCGCACCGACCTCGCCTTCCTGCTCCGTACCAACCCCGATAGTACCCGCAAACTCCTGCAACTCAACCTCGACCAGGTACTTCCAGGCAGCAGCGAAGACCTCGCCCTCCAGCCCCGCGACCTCCTCACCGTATACGCCAAAGCCCGCTACGCCGACCGCATGAGCATCCGCGTCATGGGCGCCGTACGCGACACCCTGCCCGAATACCCCTTCGATCCAGACTCCTCCATCACGCTGGCCCGCGCCATCCTGCTCGCCGGCGGACTGCGACCCGACGCCAACGGCTTCGGCTACATCCTGCGCACCAACCCCAACAACAAAAAAGAACGCGACTACTTAGCCGTGAACATCAGCGAGGCACTGCGCCAACCCGATGGCCGCCAGAACGTACGCCTGCGCGCCTGGGACGAAGTGCGCGCCCTCTCCGCACTCGACTACACCGACGTGGCCGACGTCAATGTGGTGGGCGCCGTGCGCAATCCCGGCAAATACCGCTACAGCCCTACCCTCTCGCTCAAAGACGTGCTCCTGCTCAGCGGCGGCCTCAAACTCGAAGCCGCGCAAAACCGCGTGGACGTGTACCGCGTACAGTTCGACAACAACAAACCCACCCGCACCCTCGCCATCACCGTGGAGGTGAACGAACAACTCGACATCAACGGCGGCAGCGCCTTCCGCCTGCAACCCTTCGATGAAATTGTGGTGCGCACCGTACCCGACTTCGAACTCCAGGAATTTGTAGAGCTCAACGGCGAAGTGCTCTACCCCGGCCGTTACGCCCTCATCAACGACAACGAACCCCTGAGCAGCGTCATCAAACGCGCAGGCGGCCTCAGCCCGGAAGCCGACGCCCATGCTGCCACCCTGTATCGCACCGAACAGAACAAAGGCTTTGTCGTCACCCGCTTAGATAAAGCCCTGCGCAACCCCTCCTCGCCTGAAAATCACCTCTTACGAGGCGGCGATGTGATTAACGTACCCAAATACCAGCACTTAGTGACCATCAAAGCTGCCAACACCGATCTGACACAGATTTTCCGCACCAACGTGAAAAACACCGGACAGATCAGCGTGGCCTATAACCCTGGCAAACGCGCCGGCTGGTACATCAAACACTACGCCGGCGGCTTCAGCAAAGATGCCAACCGCAGCAAAGTGCGCGTGGAGCTGCCCAACGGCAAAGTCAACCGCACCAAAAACGTGCTGGGCGTGATCAAAATATGGCCGAAAGTGGGCAAAGGCGGTACCGTGCATGTGCCGATAAAAAAGAAAAAAGACGCCCCCATAGCCAAAAAGGATAAAAAAGAATTCGACTGGGACAAAGCGCTGACGCAAATCCTCGCCGTAGCCGGTACGGCCGCGACGATTACGCTGGCGATTAGTGCGTTGAAGTAAAAGCTACACCAATGGAACAGGAAGAACAAGAACTCACCCTAAAAGACCTCATCCTACGCGTACGCGAATACGCACAGGAAATACGCCGCTATTGGTGGATTGTGGTGCTCACCTGCATCCCCACCATCGGATGGCAGGCTTATTTAGCCTACACCACGCCGGTGCAGTACAATGCCGGACTGACCTTTATGGTAGATGAGGAAAGCAGCTCCGGAGCCGGTATGCTGGGCGCACTGCTGGGCGACTTTGGCCTGCCCGGCGGCGAGAACAACTACGATAAAATCCTGGAACTCTCCAAGTCGCAGCGCATCATTCGCATGGCCTTATTCCAGAAAGTAGAAATAGATGGCAAAAACGACTATTTGGCCAACCACTTCATCCGTATCCAGAAAGTACACGAAGAAGAATGGTACAAAAAGCCCAAAGACCCGACGCAGCCCTCCCTGAACGGTTTTTTCTTTACGCGGGACAGCTTTGAAAACTTCAGCAGGCTGGAGTATGCTGCGTTTAAGTCGGTGTATGGAATGCTAGTGGGCGATAAAGAACATAAGCCACTGTTTAGTAATAAGTATAATCCTGATTCAGGCATAATGTCCTTGATGCTGGTAACACGATCAGAGCAGCTATCAATTACATTAATAGAATCAATATTCAATGATTTGAGTGATTATTATATTCTAAGTAGTACAATCAAAGAAAAAGCCACATATGATATTATTCAAGGTAAAGCTGACTCTCTTTACCGCTTAATGGTTGGTTCAGAAATCGGACAAGCGCGCTTTCAAGATAAAACTCTTGGCCTAATTAAAGCAGAAGATCAATTGCCTGCTGAACGTTTTTCTCGAAACAAAGCCTTATTTGGACTCATGTATGGAGAGGCACTAAAAAATCTTGAAATTGCAGATTACGCGGTTAAAGATCGGATGCCATATGTGCAAGTTATAGATCACCCTATCCCGCCACTCTCCGGATTCGCTTACAGCAAAAAAAAGGCACTTGGATTTGGAATTGGATTGGGAATATTATTCGGTTTGATTATCATTTTTGGTAGAAAAATCATCAAAGGTGTTTTTGTCAAACTGTAAAACAACAGCAATGCCAACACAAATTATTTTTCTGAATACGCACCCCATTCAATATTTCGCACCGCTGTACAAGAAAGTCACAAGCGAAATAAAAGATAAAAACGTTAAGGTCTGGTATTGTTCAAAACATGGATTAGAAGGAGAAATTGATAAACAATTTGGGGTTTCGGTAAAATGGGACTTACCTATTCTGGAAGGTTACCAATATAAGTTCTTAAAGAATAGTTCCTGGAAACCAAGCATTTATAATGGCTTCTGGGGTTTATTCAATTGGGAAATCTTAAAACTTTTACGAAAAGAGCCTAAATCCCTTATCATTATTCATGGTTGGAACTTTGCGAGTAGTCTGTTGTCTATTATAGGCGGCAAACTGCTTGGACATAAAATTGCCATAAGAGGAGAAGCGCCGATAACGCTTGAACGCTTACGATCAAAAAAATCACGAATACTCAAAGGAGCTTTTTTAAGGTTTTTATCAATATTTGTTGATCACTTCTTTTATATCGGACAAAACAACTATGAGTACTACATAAGCTACGGCATATCGAAGAAAAAGCTAATTTTCACTCCATATGCAGTTGACAATGAACGTTTCCAGAAAGAATACCAAAAATTAAACCTGGAAAAAATGCAATTACGCCAGGAGTTAAAACTTGATCCTGAAGTTATTTATACATTGTATTCAGGAAAATATATCGAAAAAAAACATCCGATGGATCTATTACTGGCGATTACCCTGCTCCAAGAGCAAGGAATTCGCATAGGGGCAGTTCTTATGGGGGAAGGTGCGCTTAGGCCACAATTGGAAGCTTATATTCGGGAAAAAAACTTATCCAACATACATCTAACTGGTTTTATTAATCAAAATCACATTTCAAAATATTATACTGCTTCAGATCTGTTTGTGATGTGTTCAGATGAAGGGGAAACCTGGGGGCTCTCCACAAATGAAGCGATGAATTTTGCATTACCTATAATTTTATATAATGCTGTTGGATGCTGCCCTAATTTGGTCAATGACAATATCAATGGTTTCAGTGTAGATAAACATGATATCACTCAACTAGCAAATGCTATTAAGCAAATTTGCATTAACCATGACTTAAGGCAAGCACAAGGCAAAAACTCACTAAAAACTATAAACAATTATTCTTACAACCAAATTATCGACGGAATCCTTCTGGCAATTAATGGGAAATAAAAAACTACTGATTGTAGGTTCAAATGCCTTATGGGCAATTGAAAACATCTACGCCCGGCACTTAAATGGGCTTGGATTACAGACAAGCATTTTTAACTGTAGCAGTTTTATAGAGCGTTCATTGAATACCAGGGTATTCATAAGACTGGGTTTCAATCATGTTTACAAACAAGTAAATACAGAGCTAATCCGGGTATGTTTAGTTGAAAAACCTGACATCGTATGGATTTTTAAAGGTGTTGAAATTTTCCCGGAAACATTACACAAATTGAAGACACTGGGAATATATCTGGCAAACTACAACCCTGACCATCCGTTTATCCGAACCTTTACAAGTTCTGGAGGAAAGAATATTCCAGAATCTGTACCGCTTTACGATAAACACTTTTGTTATAGCCGGGCATTGGTAACCCAAATTGAAACAGAGTATCAAATCTCAAGCGAATGGTTGCCCTTTGGATTTGAATTAAGTGAGCAACAATACCAACAAGCTTTAGCAGAACCAGAAGTTTTACGAGCCTGTTTTTTAGGTAATCCTGATAAAAAACGTGCATCTATCATCCAAATGGTAGCTAAAGAAGGTATCCCAATAGATGTATACGGACATGGCTGGCAAAAATGGTTGAAACCTTCCAGGAATCTTGGTATTTACGATGGCATCTATCAGGATGAGTTTTGGAAAACACTGCGCAAATACCGCGTTCAATTAAATATATTCAGGGAACATAATGAAGGGTCGCATAACATGCGGACTTTTGAAGTTCCCGCAGTTGGTGGAGTTATGTTAGCACCAGAAAGTGAGGAACATCAATATTTTTTTCAGAAAGAAACAGAATGCTTTCTTTATTACAATCAACAAGACTTAATGAATCAAATTGAAAAGATTCTACAGCTAAATAAAGTACAAAACATGAGAGATATTGCACGGAAAAAATCAATTAACTTTAACTATTCATATTACTATCGAGCATTAGATGTAATGAAGAGCTTTAGAATAATATAATATATACCAAAAATTTTAATTTTAAAACTTCAACTTCGTGATTACTGGAAACTTAAAAACAAGGGTAACTCAAGCTATCGGTTCTAATGTTATTGCACAATTAGTAAATGTAATAATTCAAATAGGAGGTGTGCCTATTTTAATTAAAGCTTGGGGAATTGAGAGATATGGAGAGTGGCTATTAATATTTTCGATTCCAGCATATCTTGGACTTGGTGACTTAGGAATTGGGACAGTAGCAGCAACTGAAATTACTAAATCTCTCGCAAAAGGGGCAGAAAAAGAAGCAACAAAAATTTTTAATATTGGTATGGCAACATCCTTCTTTTCTGCGGCAACACTCTTGCTACTATCTTCAATAGCAATAATCAGTCTCCCTGTAAGTAAATACCTGAGTAATTCTATACCTGATCACGAGGTAAAAATCACCCTTGAATTACTTACTATTTATATAACTATTTCTATTCTTTTAAGTCTACCGCTGAGCATATACCGCTCCATTGGCAAATATTCCCGTGGCCAAATAGCATCATCTATCTTTAGATTAATTGAATTTTTCACCTTTATTATTCTTGTTCAAAATAATCAAACATTTATATATCCTGCTGCTGGCTATTTAATAATTCGAATTATATATATTACCTGGATATCATTTGATCTAAGTAAACAAGCTGCCTGGATGAAGTTATCATTAAATGAAGTTAATATAAAATCGATTATGAAGCTGCTTCCCAAATCAATTTCGATGATGTTTGTATACTTAGGCCAAACGCTTGTTAGTCAAGGATTGATTACAGTAATTGGGATCACATTAGGATCTGTTGCATTAGCAACATTTTCGACTGTAAGAACTTTATGTAATTTTGCCAAACAGCTCATTGGAATTATTAACTTGTCAGTCTTCTCCGAATTTTCAATCTGCATAAGCAGAGGAGACTTTCCTACAGCGCAGAAACTTCATACTCGATCTGTACAGGCTAACATAGGGTTGACCGTTTTGGCAACTCTTTTTTTGTTTCTAGTTGGAGATACACTCATTACTTTTTGGACAAAGGGTGCTATATCCATTATTCAGCCCTTTTTCTCCTTATACCTGGTTTACATTCTCATCAACAGTATTTGGATTGGAAGTTGGAATATGCTTTTAGGATGTAATGAACATTCTAGCCTGATAAAGCAATATATTGGTTTAAATATACTAACAATCACTCTGACGTATTTTAACCTTAACCATTGGGGACTATCCAATCTCCCCGTAACGCTCATCCTTACGGATGTTTTATTTGGATCTTTAGTGATGATGAAAAGTCTTTCATTTTTAAGACAAAGTTATATGGAATTTATTAATAATATTTTTAATATTAAATATTAATGCATACTTCAACTATCAGAAATACCTTTATAAGTATTATCATTTTCATAATGTCAATACAATATATTACATGGTATGAATCATTAGGAATGGCACTTACTGTTTTTAGCTTAATTGATTTTATTGAAAATATTGGAAAAAAGATACCTTTTCTTGAACTTATCACATTATACTTATTTCTTTCATGCATAGCTATGCCTGTTGTTGCCTATGAGATATTCAACAAGCATAATGACTTAGCTAAACTCTGGGTAACTTATATGCCCGTTCCCTCACGCGAGTATTTTAGCTATGCCTTGCCAAGTTGCTTAGCATTCTTATGGGGCACAAAAACTAGCATAATAAAACATACTCCTAACATTCAAAATCAAATTGACAATATTAAAAATTATTTAAAAAGTAAAAGCAAGGTCGGATTTTACCTTATTGGTATTGGAATAGTATCAGATATATTTGTAAGCTTCTCACCAATACTAATAAAAAATATAGTTCAAAATTTCGCATACCTAACATACATTGGCATGTTTTATGTCATTTACTCTCCTTCAAAAAACAAAATTTTGGCAATTGTAATTTGTTTAGCATTAACAATTGGACAATCCATTAGCACTGGGATGTATGGAGAGCTAGTATACTTATCTGCGATGTCTACCTTAATAATTCTTGGCGGAAAAAAAATTAACTTTTACACTAAGCTTATAATTTTTATTTTTGGATTATCATTTTTATTTTTGATTCAGTCAATAAAATCAGAATACCGAGATAAAACTTGGTCAAGCAATTTTGAAAAAAAAGCAGATCCTGTTTATTTCATCAATTTAGTATACGAAAGGCTACAAAATCCATCAACCATTTTTGAACCTAAAAGATTATTCAATGCATCGGTTCGAGCAAACCAAGGACAGATAATAGCAAGAGTACTTAACTATGTACCCAAGCATGAGCCATTTGCTTATGGAGAAACAATAGGTGTATCAGTTTTATCTGCTTTTGTACCTAGATTTTTGTGGCCAGATAAACCCAAAACAGGAGGGGCTGATAATGTCTGCCGGTTTTTAGGCGACTGTGAATCATTCAGAAATGGATTTAGTTATAATATTAGTCCAGTTGGGGAGGCATATGTTAATTTTGGCAAAACTGGAGGTGTTATTTTTATGTTTTTTTATGGCTTTTTTTACAGTTTTATTTTTAACAAAGCTCATTACTTTAGTAAAAACAATCCCACTATTATACTGTGGTTTCCACTAATTTTTTTCAGTTTCTTTACAATGGAGAATGACGTACTTTCTTTTATTAATGCTTTTGCAAAAAGCTCATTTTTCTGTTGGCTTGTTTATAAAACATCAAAATTACTTTTCAAAACAAACATCTGATTCATTTTCGCATGAATAAGAAAATCATTAATCTCATTTTTAGAGCAAGCGGTTACAGTATTGAAATGGTATTTAATACCTTGATTAGGGATATTGAGATAGATGGCACATTTGAAGTAGTTAAAATACATCTACCATATAAGAAAGCTAACATAGCATGTATAATTTTTAACATTATTTTTGTAATGCAAAAGAAGTACCCAATAAATCATATCACTGGCGACACCCACTATGTTGGCCTAGGTCTCAACTCGAATAATTCTATTTTAACCATACATGATTGTGTAATGATGTATCGAACTTCTGGAATAAAAAAATGGCTTTTCAAAAAACTCTGGCTTGATATGCCTATAAAAAATGCTAAGTTTGTAACTACAATTTCAAATAAAACTAAAAACGATATTTTAAAATTTACAAACTGTCCTGAAGAAAAAATTATAGTTATCCCTAATCCAGTTAACCCTATCTTTAAGTATACACCATCTACCTTTAATAAAAAAAAACCTAGAATTTTACACTTTGGGAATGCTGATCATAAAAACACTGATCGTGTAATATCTGCCCTTAAAAATATGGACGTAGAACTTGTAATAATTGGAAAAAGCGCACTTCCAACATATGAAAGTTCAAGTTTTATATTTTTATCGAATTTAAGTAATCAGGAAATCGTCGAACAATATATACTATGCGATATTGTATTATTCCCTTCGTGGTTCGAAGGTTTTGGTATGCCAATAATTGAAGGCCAGTCAGTTGGTCGTGTTGTAATTACGAGTAACATAGAGCCCATGACTGAAGTAGCAGGAAATGGAGCTCATTTTGTAGACCCCTTTGATATGGATTCAATTAGGAATGGAGTTAAAAAAGTAATTGATGATGCTGCATATCGAAATGTCCTAATAAGTTTAGGGCTAGAAAATATAAAAAAATATCAATCTGAGGTGATAGCCCAGCAATACTTAAATTTATATAAAAAAATAATTGCCAAAAATGTCTGACATCTTTACGGTTTGCTTCCCAATTGGCTTTTATTATCCTGCAGAGGGCGGACCCAATAATAGTATTTATTGGATCGCTAAGGCATTAACCCGCAAGGGAATACCCGTTCGATCTATTTCAATGGATAAAGATATTCCTAAAAGTATCGCTAGAAATATTTGGCACAATACGAACTATGGGACTGCGATGTACGTACACTCATCAAATTATATATTAGGAATCCGATATGTTTTAAAAACACTACACTTCAAAAGAAAATCAAATATTATCCTGCACTTAACAAGTATTTTTGCCCCAACCTCCATCTTAATAGCGTTAATGTATACGACCATATATCCTAATGTTAAACTTATTTGGTCCGCACGAGGGGAATTAGACCCTGCCGCATTAATATATAGAAATAAGATTAAAAATCTACTGATATCCATTCACAAATTCCTTTTTTCCCAAAAAGTAACTTATCATGCAACCTGCATAGAAGAATTAAATTATATACAACAAGCAATTAAACCTCATAATAATTCTATTTTAATCCCTAACTTCATCGACTTGCCGACATTGATAAGCACAACTAAAAAAGATTACATTTTGTATTTGGGTAGAATTCACCCTAAAAAAGCAATTGAAAATTTGATAAGCGCATTTGCAATGATGAAATATCGTAATTCAGGAATTACGCTACAAATTGCAGGTGAATATAACAATAACTATACAAAATTACTTTTAGAGTTAATAAGCAAATTAAATCTTAATGCTAAGGTTGAATTTGTAGGCCACATCGAAGGCCTCGAAAAGCAACGACTCATTGCCGGAGCAAAAGCCTTGATATTGCCATCGCATTCAGAAAACTTTGGCAATGTCGTTGTTGAAGCACTGGCACAAAAAACACCAGTGATTGCATCGAAAGGAACCCCCTGGGAGATTTTGGAGCAACATAACGCAGGCTTTTGGGTAGAAAACAGTCCCCTCGGCTTAGCTACTGCTATTGACAGGCTGTTAGACCTGGATGAGACAAGTTATCAAAATATGTGCGATAATGCACTGGAGTTGGTAAGTGCCGAGTTTGAGGTTAATCGAAATATTGATAAGTGGATTAATGCTTATCAGAAAGCAATCAATAATGAAGCAAATTGAGTTTGAGGGGATACAATTATCCAGCCTTGGCTTTGGCTGTACGCAGTTAAGTGCTAATTTTTCTCGTAAGGCAGCTGTAGGGAATCTGGAAACTGCTTTTAACAATGGAATTACCCATTTTGATACAGCACGCGCCTATGGTTTTGGCATGGCAGAGTCTATCATGGCACCATTTATCAAAGGGAAACGCGACAAAATCAGTATCACCAGTAAAATTGGCATTTTGCCAAAAGCAATTCCTGTAAAAAACCTTTTCATACTCAATATTTTAAGGGCAGGCCTAAACATTTCAAGTGCAGTTCGTCGCAGCGCGATCGCGCATACGGGAGGGGCTAATCAGGAAGTTTTATTTTCTGAGTCAACCGCTCGTCTAAGCTTAGAGGCAAGTCTTAAAGCGCTAAATACGGATTATTTGGACATCCTATTGTTGCATGAAAGTAGTGTTGATTACGCCAACAAGGAGGAGACAATTGGCTTTTTACAACAATTGGTAAAGACAGGAAAAATCAGGGCATTCGGTATTGCAACACAATACAAGAAGTTACCACAAGATTTACGTCTACTGAATTCAGCGTATAAAATACTTCAGTTTGAATCCAATCCACTGGATGTTTCAGCATTACAGCATTTGCAAGAGCGCTTTACCATTTTACACAGTGTATTCAGAAATCTTGAGGCTATATCACAGTTATTGGCTCAAAACAAAGCGCTTTCTGATACCCTCAGCGAGAGAGCCGGGGTGGACTTAAGCACTAAACAGGCGCTGAGTGAATGCTTTCTACGCTATGCTGCTTTTAAAAATCCTGACGGATTAACCCTGATAACATCCAGACACAACCAACGTATCCGGGAGAATATACATACCTGGAACCATAGCCGAATTTCAACAGCACAAATCCCGGAGATTTTCAACATGATTCGGGAAGCGCTGCCAAAGCAATAATATCGCATCAAAACAGTGGCACAACTAATCACAAGTTCATGGACTACACAAAATTAAACGGTCTCCGCAATATTGCCCGGGCCCTTGGTATAAACAAATTACTGACCTACCCTGCTCGTCGCCGTGCGGCGGAGCGCATGCGTATATACGAACGAGATAAGCCTAAAGTAGCAGACTTTGAGCTTGAAGGAAAAAGCATCCGTATGCATGTAACGAATGCTTTTGAATGGATGCGGGTACAGTCCTTTTACGAGGATCAACATATTATTAGCGCCATAAAGGCACACCTTCCAGAAAACGGTACCTTTTGGGATGTTGGCTCCAGTATCGGTTTGTATAGCAATTACCTGGCGAAAGTTGTTGGAAACCAGGGAAAAGTAATCGCATTTGAGCCAGAAATTCGCTCGCGTGAAAAACTGATGGCAAATATCGCGCTGAATAACAATAACCAAATACGGATTTGCCCTGTAGGTTTAGGCAAAGAAACTGCTACTTTTAAAATGATACTTGCAGAAGATGCAAGTGCAGGAAATCACCGTCTGAGCGACCATGTTGAAAGCGGTGAATTGACACAAGAGGTGCAGGTGTATGGTGCAGATGAGTACCGACAACAGGAAAATCTGCCTCAACCCAACGTTGTAAAGATTGATGTCGAAGGTTTTGAGGAAGGAGTGATTCTGGGAGCCAGGCATACCCTCAGTTCGCCGGAATGTCGCGCCGTTATTGTTGAAGTACACTTTGCAATTTTATCAGGCAAAGGAGATTCCGACGCTCCCAGACGGATTGTCGAACACCTTCGGACTTATGGCTTTAAAGAGACTAGTTGGATTGATTCCAGCCATTTAATTGCTGTAAAATGATGACATCAAAGCGTTGCATCATTGGGTGTGGTACTTACGGATCATATCTTTTGCGGCGGCTGATTGAAGCGTTTCCCGACGACGAAATTATAGTACTTGAGTTGGGAGACCGTCGCTCCCAAAGTGAATCAGAAGCAGGTTTGTATTCTGAGTCTATGGAATCCCAAGCAGCGAGGGCTGGCAGATATTTCGGATTGGGAGGTACTTCTGCCCGGTGGGGAGGACAGGTTTTGTTTTTTGATGAAAGAGATAATCCGCTTCATGATCCTGTCTGGTCTCAGATTATTGCTATAAATAAACGATATAAAACACGTGTCATTGAAAATCTTTTTGGAGATCGGAGTATACAGCCACTACTTGAACTTAATGATAAAGGGAATTTAAAAACTGGTATCTGGCTTAAATACAACAAACGTAATCTTTTCAAACAAGTCAATTTATACAAAAAGTCCGAAATACAATTACGCACCGGTTGCAGGGTTATTAGCATGAACTTCACACAAGATAAGCTGCAATCAGTTGAGATCATAAATGAGCAAAGAATACGGCAAATAATTGAAGCAGATATTTTCTATCTTACTGCCGGCGCTATAGAATCATGTAGGATTATGTTAGAAATGCGTTCCAAAGGTAAGTTTACGGGCACATCAGACATAGGTAAGCACTTAGGTGATCATTTATCTGTTGAATTATTCAAAATCCAAAATTCAACGCCTGCTATACAAGGCGTTAACCTGATTCCGATCTGGCATAAGGGGTCATTAGTTACCAAGCGACTTTTAGTGTATACATCGGATGGACGCGTGGGGTACATTCAGGGGGTTTTCAATAAACATATTCGCATTTTTACAATATTAAAACAACTTATGTTTGGGAAAAAACAGACAGAATTTAATATAAAAGAGTTGTTTACAGGTTTAGTTTTCTTATTAAAATTAGCGTGGAACTTACTGATTAAAAGGCAATTATATGCCGACCCGAAAGAGTGGTCGTTACAGCTTGACATAGAGCAACAATACCCAAATAAACACAAACTAGAGTTGAGTAAAACAAACGACAAGTTTGGAGTTCCCGGAATAAAACTGGACTGGTCTGCTGAACCTGAAGATCGCAAATTCATTGAAGAAATCAGTTTGCAATTTCGGGAAATACTGCTCCAAGAGAAACTGCAATTTTCAGATTGCTTTAATAACGTTGTAAATGGCGCAACAAAGATTGAGGATGTATACCATCCGGTTGGTTTCATGCGTATGGGAACAGATGACAGTGCTGTTACTGATATGCATTGTAAAATAAGAGGTGCAGCAAATCTATTTCATTTTTCAACAGCCTTGTTTTCAAGTGCCCGGTCAATTAATCCAACCGGAGCAGTATTTTGTCTGATAGAAGCGCATTTAGAACAAGCGATACAACAAAAAACAGCATGAATCCGGTGACCGTCGTCATATTAACCTTCAACGAATCCGTCAATATTCGTCAGGCAATCGGCAATACCGTTTCCTGGGCTCAAGCGGTTTTTGTGCTGGATTCCGGCTCGCAGGATGACACGGTTGAGATCGCCAAATCTATGGGAGCGCAGGTGTTTCACCGGGCTTTTGACAATTATGCAGCACAGCGAAACCATGCCATTAAAGAATTACCGTTTGCTACCGAATGGATGCTGTTCCTGGATGCAGATGAGTACCTGACGGAAGCACTTAAAGCAGAAATATCTGATTTATTGGCAGGGCAACCGGAACATCAGGGATACTACCTGAAACGTCGCTTTTACTTCATGGGCAAATGGATTCGTTATGGCGGCTATTATCCAACCTGGTTATTGCGCTTGTTCCGCAGGGATGCAGCTTATTGTGAGCGGGAAATCAATGAGCATATCAGGGTTAAGGGTACAACCGGTAAATTATTGAACGATTTTGCAGACAACAATCAAAAAGACTTTACAGACTGGTTAAACAAGCACAATAAGTATGCTACCTTTGAAGCAGAACAGCTGGCCTTGCCCTCTCAAAATCTGGGAAAACTAACGGGGTCTCAAGCCGAACGCAAACAATGGATAAGGGAGCGCATATGGAGTACGCTGCTACCTCCCCTAATAAGACCTTTCTTTTATTTTATATACCGCTATTTTATTCGCTTAGGTTTTTTAGATGGTAAAACAGGGTTTATCTTTCACTTTATGCATGCCTTAGCATATCAGTTTATTATTGACGTGAAATATATTGAGATAAAATTAAAAAACAAACAAAAACAATGAACATGAACAATCCTGAACAGCTGAAAGAAAAAGTACATGACTTCTGGAATGAAGCATCCTGCGGAGAAGAATTATTTCTCAAAGGAGCCGATAGCCGGGAGCAATTTCAAAATCAGCAGAAAAGACGTTATGAACTGGAACCGTACATATTCGATTTTGCTCAGTTTGGATTACACCACAATAAAAAAGTTTTAGAAATTGGTGTAGGGCTTGGTGCAGATCATCAACAATTTGCGGCTTCGGGCTGTGAATTACATGGTTGTGATCTGACCGAACGCGCCATTGAAAATACAAGCAGGCGTTTGCATCTGTTTGGATTAAAATCCAACTTAATTGTTGCAGATGCAGAAAATCTACCCTATGCGGATAAAAGTTTTGATCTCGTTTATTCATGGGGGGTAATACATCATTCGCCAGACACTCCTCGCGCCGTTGCCGAAATATACAGAATACTAAAACCTGGTGGTGAAACAAGAATTATGATTTATCATACATACAGTATGGTAGGGTTTATGTTATGGTTTCGATATGCCTTACTTACAGGCAAACCTTTCAGGAGTTTATCATATATCTATGCGCACTATCTTGAAAGTCCGGGTACAAAAGCGTATCGTATAGATGAGGCAAAAAAGATGTTCAATGTGTTTTCTGATGTTCATATCAGTATCGAGTACTCACATGGAGATCTTCTTTCAAAAGAAGCAGGTCAGCGGCATCGCGGACTGTTGCTAACCTTGGCGCAGCGTTTATACCCTGCCGGTTTGATCAGGAAAATATTTCCAAAATACGGGTTATTCATGTTGATCCGAGCTCAAAAAAACTCCTAAATGTGCGGATTAGCTGGCATAATCGCTCCTAAACCTGAGCTTTATATTGAAGCCATGACAGCGGCCATAGCGCATCGCGGCCCCGATGATTTTGGGCATTGGCACGACAGCCATTTGGCGCTTGGCCATCGACGTTTGTCTATTCAGGATTTGAGTGCCAACGGCCATCAACCCATGTGGAGTGCAGACAAGCGGTATGTACTCGTATACAATGGAGAAATATATAACCATTGGGATATTCGCGAGGGTTTGCAGGGCAAATATGCATTCCAATCCAGCAGCGATACAGAAACGCTATTGTATGCCCTGATAGACGAGGGGCCAATGGTGCTAAAACGGGTCAATGGCATTTTTGCCTTTGCCTTTTATGACACACAAACGAAGCAACTACTCCTTGCACGGGATCATTTTGGCATCAAACCCTTGTATCTGTATACAGATAAGGGGCATTTGCTCTTTGCTTCTGAAATAAAAGCCTTTTTGGCGTTTCCGGAATTTGAAAAACAGCTTGACCCTGAGGCACTGGCGCAATACCTGAGTTTTTTGTGGTCGCCAGGCGCCAAAACGCCCTTTGCAAAGGTCAAAAAGCTTGCGCCGGGGCATTATATGCAAATAGATGTCACCCGTCCGGAAACAGCGCGTACGGCCCGGTTTTATGAAATTCCATTTTCCGGGAAATATAGTGCCGATACCGAAGCCAGTCTGGTTAAATCCTTACAGGAGCATTTATTGGCAGCCGTAGAGCGACAGTTGTTGTCGGATGTTCCGGTGGGCTTTTTTCTTTCCGGCGGATTAGATTCCAGCGCCGTTGTTGCGATGGCCCGTCAATTGCGCCCGAATGCGGAACTGCCTTGTTACACGATTGACACCGGCGAAAAAGCAACAACGGAAGATGGTTTTTCCAGCGATCTGCCTTATGCGCGTCGGGTTGCGGAGCATTTGAAGGTTCCGCTGCATGTTGTGTCGGCAGATGTGGATATTCTCCGGGATTTTGACCGAATGATCTGGCATCTCGATGAACCCCAGGCCGATCCGGCGCCTTTGCATGTACTGAATATTTGCAGGCAGGCGCGTCAGGACGGGATTGTCGTTTTGCTTGGCGGCGCCGGCGGCGATGATTTATTTTCCGGCTACCGGCGGCATCAGGCCATTACATTAAATCAGTACATAGATATATTGCCCGCTTTTTTAAGAAAATTGGCAGCCGGAGCCACCAAAGCCATTCCGGGCCATCATGCGGTAGTTCGCAGAATCAGGAAAGTGGGAGAAGCCATGAGCAAAGATACCTTGGAGCGCATGGCGGCGTATTTCACCTGGCTGGATACCAAAACCGTAAAAGGGCTTTTTGGCACTGCATATCGTCAAGAACTAAATACATATCAGCCCCTGCATATTCTGACCAAAGCACTTCAAAATATTCCTGAGGAGCATAATTTGCTCAATCAGATGTTGTATTGGGAGTTGAAATATTTCCTGAGCGACCACAACCTGAACTACACCGACAAAATGAGCATGGCGGTCGGCGTAGAGGTGCGCGTACCTTTTCTTGATCTGGAATTAGTGGAATTCAGTACTCGAATTCCGCCCCGGTTGAAAATGAAAGGGAATGTCACCAAGTATCTCTTCCGAAAGGCAATGGAGCCGTTTCTTCCGCATGATGTAATTTATCGGTCGAAAGCGGGTTTTGGCGCGCCGGTCCGGCATTGGATTCGCCATGAAATGCAGGATCGGATTACGACAACACTATCCGCCGGCCAGATACAAGAGCAGGGCATTTTTGATGCATCTGCCGTAGGAAATTTGCTGCAAAACAATGCTTCCGGCAAGGTAGATGCGGCATATTCGATTCTTTGCTTATTGGCGATTGAGTCGTGGCGGCGGCAGTTTGAGCGCTTTTAGTGCCCCCTCCCGGCCACCTATTCTTTCGCAAAGATGTTACACAGATTTTGTGCCTTCTGTGTGCAATACCGCCCTCAATTCACCCCTAAAAACGCAATAAAATCCTTATATTTGCCTGAAAAAAGTTCGCCATGCCAGAGCTTATCCATCAATTCAGCGAATTAGACATTAATCGGGAGTATTCGTATGCCGACTATTTACTTTGGCGCTTTAAAGAGCGGGTAGAGTTGATTCGTGGTAAAATCCGCAAGATGTCTGCCCCCGGCACCGAGCACCAGCAACTGTCCGGCAATTTATTTCGGGAGTTTTCGGTGTTTTTGAAGGGCAAGCCCTGCAAGGTATTTGCTGCGCCGTTTGATGTGCGTTTGAGTCCGTCGGTTCCGCTGCCCGACGGTAAGATATACAATGTGGTGCAGCCGGATTTGTGCGTCATTTGCGATCTTCAAAAATTGGATGCGCGGGGTTGTCTGGGAGCGCCTGATTTGGTGATTGAAATTTTGTCGCCGGGCAATAACCGCAAGGAGTTGAGGGATAAATACGAGTTGTATGAAAGCAATGGCGTGCAGGAATACTGGGTAATGATGCCGACGGAGCAGACCCTGGTGATTCATACCTTACAGGCGGGTGTGTATGTGCCCGGGCGGATTTTCACCAAGGGCGATGTGGTGGGCAGCACGGTACTACCCGGCTTTCAACTCGATCTCAACGAGGTCTTTGAGGAGCTTCCATTTTCTTGAAAAAATCTTAACTTTGTCGTAAATTCCGGCAATATGGCAGAACAAGCATCAGGTAAACCATCGCACAAAATCAGTAATTGGGTGAATGAACACCGACAGGCATTGCGCGCCTATATCGGTTCCTGGATTGCCTACAATGAAACCGGCATTGTGGCACATGCAGAATCACTGGAGTTGTTGTGTCAGAAAGCGGATGAAAGCGGGCAGCAATATTGGGTATTTTTTGTCAATCCGGTATATTTTGAAGGTATTCGTTTTAGGGCGATTCATTTTAGAAGTATTACTTTTCACGATTGGATGCCCTTTTATCCTATCAAGCTTCATTTTAAAGATAAGTCTATATCCCTTCCAATGATTATAGATTCCGGTGCAGATGGTAGTTTAATCTCCTATGATACAGGCATCAAATTAGGTTTACAAATCAATGAAGGTGAAACAGTCCAATCTGCTAAGGGAATTGGTGGTGGGGTGATCCGATATGTTTGGCGCGATATTCAGGTTAGTATTGACCAGCATACCATTACTGTTCCAATGGCCTGGATTCTTGATGGTGAAAATCAGGAGGAAATTATAGGTCGCGCGGTAGTTTTTGATGCATTCGACATTGAATTCAAACAAAAAGACGAAATAATTATTTTTCGTCGAAGGATTGAGTAGCAATAAACTCATTTGATAAATGTAAGCAAATATTATATTAATCAGGGCGCTGATGCTGTGCCTTCTGTGTAAACAATCTGTGCCTTTCTGTGCGAAATAATCCCCCAAGCTAACCCTCTTCGCTCATTCCGCATTCCCCATTCCGCATTCCGCATTTAAACTCATCGTTCCTCGTTTGAAAAAGATTGTTTCTGTTGTTGGCGCCCGGCCCAATTTTATGAAAGTGGCGCCCTTGCACCGCGCATTTGTCGCTTCGGGCCGTATTGATTCCAAAATTGTGCATACCGGACAGCACTACGACGCCAAAATGTCGGAGGTGTTTTTCCAGCAACTCGAACTGCCGCAGCCCGATTATTACCTCGGCGTGGGCGGCGGTTCGCATACGCAACAAACAGCTAAGATCATGCTGGCGTTTGAGGAGATTGTGGCGCAGGAGCGCCCCGATCTGGTGTTGGTGGTGGGCGATGTGAACTCCACCATTGCCTGCACGCTGGTGGCCACCAAAATGAATGTGCCCCTGGCGCACGTGGAGGCGGGTTTGCGCAGCGGCGACCGCAGTATGCCCGAAGAAGTGAACCGCATCCTGACCGATTCGGTATCCGACTACCTGTTTGTCACCGAGCATGCGGGCCTCGTCAACCTCGCCAAAGAGGGCGTGCCCGACGAAAAGATCTTTTTTGTGGGCAATTGTATGATTGACTCCTTAGCGCATTACCGCGAAAAAGCAAAAAACTATTCGGTGGCAGCCCAACTGGGACTGAGTGCCGGTGGATATATCCTTGTGACGATGCATCGCCCGAGTAACGTGGACAGTCCGGACGGGCTGGAAAAAATCCTGCGGATGCTGGAGCTGAGCGCGCCTTTATCGCCGGTGGTGTTTCCCATGCACCCGCGCACGCGCAAGAACTTTGAGACCTTTGGTCTGGAGGCGCGTTTGCAGGCGCTGCCGAACCTGCATTTGCTGGAGCCGCAGGGCTACTTAGAATTTCTGGGTTTGATGGAAAATGCGCGGGTGGTGCTCACCGATTCTGGGGGTATTCAGGAAGAAACGACGTATTTACAAACGCCTTGTCTGACCTTCCGGGCCAGCACGGAGCGGCCGATCACGGTCGAGTTGGGCAGCAATACGCTGCTGGCGGATCTGGATCCGGCGCGCGCATTTGCGCATGTGCAGGCGGTGTTTGAGGGCCGGGCGAAAAAGGGAGTTATCCCGCCCTTGTGGGATGGAAAGGCTGCGGAGCGGATTGCGGAGGTGTTGTGTCCATAGCGAAATCTAACAGGTGCGCTTCGCTTCAAGTCAATACGCACTCAACCTGATACTTGGGTGCTCAGTAGCGCCCGGGTGCCCCCGACCCCTAAAGGGGGGTATATTCGTTAG
The DNA here is from genome assembly GCA_017303875.1 of Chitinophagales bacterium. Classification (GTDB taxonomy): domain Bacteria; phylum Bacteroidota; class Bacteroidia; order Chitinophagales; family Saprospiraceae; genus M3007. The sequence goes on from JAFLBP010000002.1 coordinate 138,746, forward strand.
GGGCTAACGCCCCTTTACAATTTTAACTAGCCTGACAGATATACATATATACGGGGCGTTAGCCCCATTCCAAGGTACTCCCCTTTAGGGGTCGGGGGCACAAAGGCGCGACCACAAAACCCAAAGGGCGTTAGCCCACCACCAAAGTACATTCTCCTCAAAATACCGCCACCATACACACAATGAAACAAATCATACAAGACCTTAAAGACGGCAGCACCATACTCTCCGAAGTACCCGCCCCGCAGGTACAACGCGGGCAGGTACTCATCCGCACCCATCGCAGCCTTGTTTCGCTGGGCACCGAGCGCATGCTCGTCGAGTTCGGCAAAGCGGGCTGGATAGAAAAAGCGCGGCAGCAACCTGAAAAGGTGAAGCAGGTGCTCGACAAAATCAAAACCGATGGCCTGCAACCCACTATGGAGGCCGTCTGGCGCAAGCTCAATGAGCCGCTGCCCCTCGGCTACTGCAATGCCGGCGAGGTGATCGCCGTGGGCGAAGGCGTGCAGGAATTCCAGATCGGCGACCGCGTTGTGTCGAATGGCCCGCACGCGGAGGTGGTTTGTATCCCGAAAAACTTAGTGGCGAAAATCCCCGAGGGCCTGAGCTACGACGAAGCAGCCTTTGCCGTCATCGGCGCCATTGCCCTGCAAGGCATCCGGCTCATCAATCCGAGCTTCGGCGAAACGGTGGTGGTAACCGGACTGGGCCTCATCGGCCTGATCGGCGCACAACTCCTGCAAGCCAACGGCTGCGAGGTAATCGGCTTAGATTTCGACGCGCAGAAGGTCGCGCTGGCCCAAAGCTGGGGTATCAAGGCCATCGCCGTCAATCCCGACACCGATGTGGTGGCCGCCGTAATGAGCCATACCCGACAGGTGGGCGCCGACGCGGTGCTGATTACGGCCTCCACCAAATCCAACGAGGTGATCGCGCAGGCGGCGCGCATGAGCCGGAAGCGCGGACGCATCGTACTGGTGGGCGTGATCGGATTAGAGCTGCAACGGGCCGATTTTTATGAAAAAGAGCTGAGTTTCCAGGTGTCCTGCTCCTATGGGCCGGGGCGCTACGACGAGCAATACGAGCAAAAGGGCAACGACTACCCCATCGGTTTTGTACGCTGGACGGAAAAGCGCAATTTTGAAGCCATTTTGCAGGCCATTGCCAAGGGCAGTGTGCAGGTTAAATCGCTGATTACAGAAAATATTCCGCTGGAAAATTACCAGCAGATCTATGGCAATATGGGCGGCGGACAATCCATCGCCTCCCTCCTGCAATACCCCGTCGACAAACCCTTGCCCGGGCGCAGCATTACCTTGCGCGAGGTCAATTTTGCGGCGCAGTCGGACGTACTGGGCATCATCGGCGCTGGCAATTTTACGGCTTCCACCATCTTGCCGAGCCTGCAAAAAACCGGCGCCCGTATCAAAAGTATTGCCAGCGCCAAGGGACTTTCGGGGGCTTTGATGGCCAAAAAATTCAATATTCCGCAGGCCACAACGGCTTTTGAAGATATTTTACAAGATGATGATATACAGGCAGTTATCATCAGCACCCGACACAATCAGCACGCAGCGCAGTGCATTGCGGCCCTGGAAGCGGGCAAACATGTGTTTGTGGAAAAACCGCTTGCCCTCACGGATGAGGAATTGGACGCCGTGGCGGCAGCCAAACAGGCTTCAGGCAAAAGCGTGATGGTGGGATTCAACCGCCGCTTTTCGCCGGTGGCGGAGGCGTTGAAAAAAGCGCTGGGCGACAATCCCGGCCCGATGAACCTGATCGCCACTATGAATGCCGGTTTTATTCCGTCCGGCCACTGGACGCAGGACATGCACAGCGGCGGCGGTCGCATCATCGGCGAGGCTTGTCACTATATTGATTTGCTGAGTTTTCTGGCGGGTAGTCCGGTGGAAGCCGTAATGCTCAACGCCATGGGGCCGCATCCACAGGAAAACACCGACAATGCAAGTATTTTGCTGCGTTTCCGCAATGGTTCGCAGGGGGTGATCAATTATTTCTCCAATGGCTCCAAGGCGTATGCCAAGGAGCGGGTTGAAGTGTACAGCCACAACCGCACGGCGGTGATTGATAATTTCCGGAAATTAGAGCTGCACGGCTTCAAAAGCAAGGGCCTGAGCGGCACGCAGGACAAAGGGCACAAGCGGCAGTTTGAGTTGTTTGTGTCGCGCCTGCGCCAGGGCGGCGCGCCCTTGATTCCCTTTGATTCCCTGATGAATACTTCGCGCGCGGCTATTGCGGCGGTAAGGTCTTTGAGAACGGGGAAATGGGAGGAGATTTAGAATGCGGAATGTTTCAAATGCGGAGTGCGGAGTGCGGAATGCGGAGTGCGGAATGCGGAGTGCGGAGTGCGGAATGCGGAGTGCGGAGTGCGGAATGTTTTGGGAGATTGAGTATTTAATACTGGATTTTGTTACGTAAAATGTTCCTTAAAAACTCCGTAACTGCTAGCCTTTGCGTGAATTCTCTGCGCCCTTTGCGTGAATTCTCTCCGCTCTTTGCGTGAAAGCGTGTTATTTTTCATGCAAAGAACGCAAAGAATTCACGCAAAGGACGCAAAGATCAGGGAACCTAAGCAGTTACAAAACTCCATTACTCGTCATTCCAATTTATTCCGCATTCCGCACTCCGCATTCCGCATTCAAAACACTCCGCATTCAAAACATTCTTTTTGACCACGAATAAGCTGCTCCTATACTTCCACACCCTCCGGCACCTGAAAAGCAAACAGGTATACTGGCGCGTGTATTATATGCTGCGGCGCAGGTTTCGCCGCCTGAGCGGGCATCGCTATGTCCTGAGCAGCGTGCCGGAGCAGTCCGGCGGATTGTTTTTTGAAAAATCCATCCCTGCGGCCGCGCACTGGAACCCGGCCGACAACAGTTTTCAATTCCTCAACCGCTGGTATACTTTCGGGGAGCGGGTGGACTGGAAATTTGCCCATTACGGCAAACTCTGGACTTACAACCTGCACTATTTTGAATACCTGCTTGCGCCTGCTGTTACGGCGGCCGAGGGGGAACGCCTGATCCTGGATTTTATCGCGGCCCTGCCCCGCAGGCCCGAGGCGCTGGAACCTTATCCGATTTCGCTGCGCTTGTTGTTCTGGACGCGTTTCCTGACCCAGCATAACATTCAAAACCCGGAGATTGACGCTTCGATGTATGCCCAGGCCTATATCCTGGCCGACAACATAGAATACCACCTGTTGGGCAATCATTACTTAGAAAATGGCTTTGGGTTGTTGTTTGCCGCGTATTATTTCCGAGATGTGGTTTTGTATAAAAAAGCGCGGGCGATTGTACAAAGTGAATTGTCGGAGCAGGTTTTGTCCGATGGCGCGCATTACGAGCGTTCGCCGATGTACCATGCTATTTTGCTGTATCGTTTGCTGGATGTTTTGAATTTGACCCAACATAACCCGGGTTGCTTTGGGGCAGATTTATTGCCTTTGTTGCAGCAAAAAGCGGCGCTACAGTTGGGCTGGCTGTCGCAAATCAGCACGCCTGCCGGCGATTTACCGGCCTTTAATGATACAGCGCCGGATATTGCGCCGGCCTCGGCAAATTTGCTGCACTACGGTGCTCGGCTGGGTATTCAGCCGGCGGAAATTTCTTTGGGAGAGAGCGGGTATCGGGTTTTACAAAATGCAGTATTTCAATGCATTATAGACGTAGGCGATATTGGACCCGACTATATTCCCGGTCATGCGCACTGCGACGCCTTGTCTTTTGAACTCTACCATAACGGTATGCCACTTTTGGTGAACACAGGCATTTCCACTTATGATAAAAACGAGCGGCGGCAATACGAGCGCTCAACGGCGGCACACAATACCGTGCAACTGAACGGCGTGGAGCAGTCGGAGGTTTGGGGCGGTTTTCGCGTGGCGCGCCGTGCGTATGCGCGGGTGCTGGAAGATTCGGCGGGTAGCGTAAAAGCCACGCATACGGGTTATGATCGCTTAGGTTTGCGGCATGTGCGTGCTGTGGAAATGAGCGAAAGCAGTTTGAAAATTTTAGATGAAATACAAACCCCGGTCGGGCAGCCGGCGATAGCGGATGCGACGGCTTTTTTTCACCTGGCGCCCAAGGTGGAAATTCTGGAAGAAGGGGCTGGTTTTATCCGCACCAATCGCGGGCGCATGGAATTTACGGGTTATGAATCTATAAAAATTGAGGCTTACCGCTATGCAGCGGGTTATAATTTGTTGTTGCCCGCACGCCGTGTGGTGGTGCGGTTTAGAGAACACCTTGAAATAGTGATGAGCGATGAGCGATGAGTGATGAGCGATGAGTGATGAGCGATGAGCGATGAGTGCTTATTTGCTTACAATCAAGAACTTATAAAAATACTATGATGACGCCATCAGGACCAATGAGAGAAAAATCACTGCTATTTGCAGTTAGAATTGTAAATCTGTGCCGATATCTTACTGAAGAAAAGGCAGAGTATATTTTAAGCAAACAAGTGCTTCGAAGTGGCACTAATCCTGGTGCAATGGTACGTGAAGCTGAAAACGCGGAAAGCGGCAGCGATTTTATTCATAAGCTATCCATTGCGCAAAAAGAAATTGCAGAAACGCAATATTGGCTCGAACTACTTTTCAAATCGCAATACATCAAAGAAAACGAATTCAATTCCCTCTATGACGATAGCATGGTACTCTTGAAATTATTTAGAAGTGCCATACTTACACGTAAAAAAAACCTAAGAAACAAAGAATAAGTAGGTAGTGATGAGCGATGAGTGATGAGTGATGAGCGATGAGCGGTGCGTGATGAGCGGAGCGTGATGCGTGCGGTTGTGATACCCGGCCATACACCAGATGCTTCACTGAGTTATTGATGAGCCACAATTTCTAAATTTGATTAAAAATCTGATAATCAGCGAATTACTGTTAAATTCCGAATTGGAGGAATAACTTCAATACTATTGAGATGTAACTACGCCCGGCAGGTAGTCTACTAATGAACCACAATTTCAGTATTAATCTTAATGCCTAAAAATCAATTGATTGTTGTCGATGCCGACCAGCGAAATGGGATGTAAAATTTTGTCAGAATGATAAGCTCCAAAGATTAATTTCCCGCAGAATTCGCAGATTGACGCGCAGATCGCGCAGAACTTTTACGCTTGGCTACACCAGGTAGCATAAAAAAATCTGCGCGATCTGCGCGATCTGCGCGTCAATCTGCGAATTCTACGGGAAATTGATCTTTGGCGACACGCTCCGGGGGCATTGTCGGTTTGGTAGCCGAGCCAGCCAGTAGCCTCAACATAACAACCGCACTCATTGCTCATCACTCATCGCTCATCACTCATCACTCATCGCTCAAAATGCGTCTTCTTTTCCTGACCGATAACTTTCCGCCGGAGGTAAATGCGCCGGCCTCGCGCACATTCGAGCATTGCCGGGAGTGGGTGCAAGCGGGGCATCAGGTAACGGTGATTACCTGTGCGCCGAATTTTCCGCAGGGAAAAGTTTATGCGGGCTACAAGAACAAGTTGTACCAGGTGGAGGAAATGTCGGGCATTCGGGTGATTCGGGTGTGGAGTTACATTACGGCCAACGAGGGTTTTGTAAAGCGCATTTTAGATTACATCAGTTTTGCGGTGATGGCCGTATTTGTGGGCCTGTTCAGGCGCTGCGATTTGATTGTGGCCACCTCGCCACAATTTTTCACGGCCGTGGGCGGCTGCGTGCTGGCCTTCCTGAAGCGCAAGCCCTGGGTGATGGAAGTGCGCGATTTGTGGCCCGAATCCATCAAAGCCGTAGGGGCTATGCGGGAAGGGCGTATGTATCATTTGCTGGAGCGCCTGGAGCTGTTTTTATACCGTCATGCGCGGGCAGTGGTGGTGGTCACCGATGCGTTTAAGGAAAATTTGCGCACGCGCGGTATTCCGGAAGAAAAAATTTATGTGATCAAAAACGGTGTTTTGCTGGATCAGTTCAGTCCGCGCCCCAAGGATGCGGCCCTGGTAGCCGAGCTGGGGCTGGAGGGCAAATTTGTGCTGGCCTACCTCGGCACCCACGGCATGGCACATGCGCTGGATTTTGTGCTGCGCGCGTCGGCGGCTTTGCCGGAAGATGTTCGAATTTTATTAATCGGTGATGGCGCAGAGAAGGCTAAGTTATTAAAAATCAAAGAAGAAGGGCGTTTTGATAAAGTATTTATGTTGCCTTCCGTTACCAAAACAGAGATTGCGCGTTACATTGCAGTAAGCGATGTGGCATTGGTGAATTTACAAAAGTCGGATACCTTCAAAACCGTTATTCCGTCCAAAATTTTTGAAAATGCAGCCATGCAAAAACCCATTTTACTGGGAGTGGAGGGAGAGTCGAAAGCACTGATTGAGCAGTACGGCGCCGGGCTTTGTTTTGAGCCTGAAAATGAAATAGATTTTTTGGAAAAAACAATGCATCTTCGCGTTGTGGAAACCTATGGGAAATGTCAGGAAGGCTGTACCCGACTGGCACAGGATTTCAACCGGAAAACACTTGCAGTTCGTATGTTAGGTATTCTGGAAAAACTTTGATTTTAATCCATCTGTCTTATACGCTTACTGGTTTAGCATTGTACACAAGGGAATTACACAAAATTACAAAACAAACACAACTCCAGCCATGTGCGGGTTCGCCGCTATTTATCACCAAAGAAAACTCGCTGCCCCGGATGTATGTATCCGAAGTATGGCGCAGCGAATGCAACACCGCGGCCCTGATGCCGACGGTTTTTACGAGGATTCGTTTGTTGCCCTCGGGCATCGGCGATTGGCCATTATGGACCTCTCCCCCGACGGGCTTCAGCCCATGTGGGACAGCTCGGGGCGTTATGCCGTTGTTTACAATGGCGAAATTTACAACTTCCAGGATTTAAAAAACCAGCTGCCGGCTTACCCTTTCCGTTCCAAATCGGATACAGAGGTTTTGCTGGCTGGTTTTGCAGCCTGGGGAACAGATTTGTTCCGGCGCTTGAACGGCATTTTTGCTTTTGCCCTCTACGACAAACACGAAGGCCGGATGTACCTCGTGCGCGATCGCTTCGGCATTAAACCGCTTTATTATTTTGAAAAAGACGGTGTACTGGCAGCGGCTTCCGAGCAACGCGCGATTTTAGCCACCGGTCTGCCGGAAAAAAAGCTGAATCCCGATGCCCTTTCTGATTTCCTCTGGAACGGCTGTGTTACCGGCGAAAAACGCCTCACAGCGGGTATCCGGCAGTTGCAGGCAGGGCAATGGGCCTTGATGGATGCCCGGGGCTTTTCGGTGCATACGTATTTCCAACTCGGACAGACACAAGCGCCCTGGAACGACAAAGACCCGGCAACCCTCAAAAAAGAACTGCTCGATCTTTTACGGCAGGCCGTGTCGCGGCAACTGATGAGCGATGTGCCCCTGGGTGCATTTTTATCGGGTGGAATTGATTCCAGTGCCATTGTGGCCCTCATGTCGGAGGTGAGCAGCGGCAAACCCCTGACCTTTACCGTCGGCTTTGAGGAAAACCGCTTTGACGAGAGCGCGTATGCGCGCATGATTGCTGATAAATTCGGCACGGAGCATACTGTACTCACTTTGCGGCCGCAGGACTTTTTGGATGCCCTGCCCGAAGCCCTGAATGCCATGGACACCGTTACGATGGATGGTGTAAATACCTATTTAGTTTCAAAAATGACCCGCAATGCAGGGGTGACAGTGGCGCTTTCCGGTTTGGGCGGCGATGAATTATTTGCCGGATACCAAACCTTCAAGCGTTACCTGCAATGGCGCGATAAATCCTGGTGGCGCCTGCCGCATGCCTTGCGGGCCGGCTTAAGTTATCCGCTGCGCCATTGGATGATTACGCCTTACTACCGTCGTATCGGCGCATTTTTAAATGTTGAAAAATACGACATCGGGCACGTTTATCCGCAGTTCCGGGGTATTTTTGAGCGCAATACCATCGAAAAAATATCCGGCGGAAAACCCCTGGCCAACCCGATGGCCGAATACCTGAAACAGGTAGCCGGCAAAATAGACGGGCTGCCCTTGTTAAGTCAGTACAGCATCGGCGAATTGTCGGGCTACACCCAGCACATGCTGCTCAAAGATACCGACCAGATGAGCATGGCCTCTTCGCTGGAGGTACGGGTACCTTTCTTCGACAACGACCTCGTTGATTATGTGTTGCAAATACCCGATGCACAAAAGTACCCACACACGCCCAAGCAACTGCTGGTAGATGCGCTGGCGCCCCGCCTGCCCGATGAAATTGTGCACCGGCCCAAAATGGGCTTTACCCTGCCCTGGGATCAGTGGCTGCGCGAGGAATTGCATGATTTTTGCCAAACCCATATCGAAGCGCTTTGCAGCCGCGGGTTGCTTAATGCAGACTATATCCGGCAAATGTGGCGTTGGTTTCAGAAAGGGGAAAAACAAGTGCTCTGGTCGCATATCTGGATGTTTGTAGTGCTGGAATATTGGCTGCAAAAAAATCTGGATTAAGCGGGTGGTTTCTCTCACAGATGTTACACAGAAGGTTTCGCACAGAATGACACAGATCATTCCCACAGAAGGCACTGAATCTGTGTTTTCTGTGGGAATGATCTGTGTCGTTCTGTGCGCAATAAAACACGATAAATTTACATGAAAAAAGCTTTAATCACCGGGATAACCGGGCAAGACGGCGCGTATTTAGCCGAACTTTTACTCGCCAAAGGCTATGAAGTGCATGGCATCAAGCGCCGCAGTTCCTTGTTCAATACCGAGCGGATCGACCATTTATACGAAGACCCGCACGTCAATAACCGGCATTTTGTACTGCATTACGGCGACCTGACCGACAGCACCAACCTCATCCGCATTGTACAGCAGGTACAGCCCGATGAAATTTACAACCTCGGTGCACAAAGCCACGTGCAGGTGAGCTTTGAAACACCCGAATACACTGCCAACGCCGATGCGGTAGGTACTTTGCGCCTGCTGGAAGCCATTCGCCTGCTGGGGATGACGGAAAAGACAAAATTCTACCAAGCCTCTACTTCCGAGTTGTATGGTTTGGTGCAGGAAGTGCCGCAATCCGAAACCACGCCTTTTTACCCGCGTTCACCCTATGGCGTAGCTAAATTATACGCTTACTGGATTACGGTAAACTACCGCGAATCTTACGGTATATTTGCCAGCAACGGCATCTTGTTCAACCACGAATCGCCCCTGCGCGGCGAAACATTTGTTACGCGAAAAATCACCCGTGCAGCAGCTAAAATTGCACTGGGTTTGCAGGACAAACTCTACCTTGGCAACTTAGATGCACAGCGCGACTGGGGCCATGCCCGCGACTATGTGGAGGGCATGTGGCGCATCATGCAACACGACAAAGCCGACGACTTTGTACTGGCAACGGGCAAAACCACCGAAGTGCGCGATTTTTGCCGCAAAGCATTTAGCGCCGCCGGCGTAGAACTCGAATTTGAAGGCGAAGGCGTGCAGGAAGTCGGTCGCGTACGTCGCTCGGAGTATTCGCATTTAAAACCGGGTCAGGTATTGCTGGAAGTCGACCCGCGTTACTTCCGTCCGGCGGAAGTAGACCTGCTGATCGGGGATGCGAGCAAGGCCCGCACGCAATTAGGCTGGGCGCCGCAGCACACACTCGAACAATTGGTGCAGGAAATGGTTATGAGCGATCTGGAATTATTCAAACGCGAGGAATACCTCAAACAGGGCGGTTTTGAGATCCGCAATCAGTACGAATAATGGAAAAAAACGCCAAAATTTATATTGCCGGGCATCGGGGTATGGTAGGTTCGGCCTTGCTGCGCAAATTGCAGGCTGAGGGTTATACCAATTTTGCCTTGCGCAGTTCCAAAGAATTAGATTTGCGCAATCAGGCAGCCGTTCAGGCATTTTTTGAAGCGGAAAAACCCCAATACGTGTTTCTGGCAGCCGCCAAAGTTGGCGGTATTGTGGCCAATAATACTTACCGCGCCGAGTTTTTGTACGACAACCTAATGATGGAGTCGAATGTCATTGAAGCGGCTTACCGCAATGGCGTGAAAAAACTCATGTTCCTTGGTTCGTCGTGCATTTACCCTAAAATGGCGCCGCAACCCCTCACCGAAGACAGCCTGCTGACGGGCCTGCTGGAGCCGACCAATGAGCCGTATGCCATCGCCAAAATTGCCGGCATCAAGCTCTGCGATGCTTATCGCGCCCAATACGGCTGCGATTTTATTTCGGTCATGCCCACCAATCTCTACGGCCCCAACGACAACTATCACCCGGAAAACAGCCATGTGTTGCCGGCTATGTTGCGCAAATTTCACCTTGCAAAAGAAGCGCATGCGCCAGCCGTAACCCTCTGGGGCACTGGCAAACCCCTGCGCGAGTTTATGCACGTAGACGACCTGGCTGATGCCTGTTATTTTCTGATGCAGACATACAGCGCACCCGGGCACATCAATATCGGCGTGGGGCATGATATTTCCATCCTCGAACTGGCGCAGATGGTGCAGCGGGTAGTGGGCTACGAAGGCCGTATTGAACACGACCTGAGCAAACCGGACGGCACCCCGCGCAAACTCATGGATGTGAGCAAGTTGCACGCCATGGGCTGGAAAGCAAAAATTGACCTTGAAACCGGCATTCAATCGGTTTATGAGGCATTGGATAAAAGCATTTTTTAGGGTGTTTTAGTGTTTTGGTATTTTAGTGTTTAAGTATCCTTACACAAACACTAAAACACTAAAATACCCAAACACTAAAACACTAAAACACTTTAGTCACGTGAAAAACACATACGTTGCCATTATGGCCGGTGGCGTGGGCAGCCGCTTTTGGCCGGGCAGCCGCGAGGCACGCCCCAAACAATTTTTAGACATGCTGGGCGTGGGCAAAAGCCTGTTGCAGCTCACTTTTGAGCGTTTTTTGCCCTTGGTGCCGGCGTCAAACATTTTTATTGTCACCAATGGGATGTACAAGGATTTGGTGAAGGAACAACTGCCGGAAATCAGCGACAACCAGATTTTGTGCGAGCCGAGCCGCAACAACACTGCGCCTTGTATTGCGTATACGGCGTTGAAGTTGCAGGCCCTCGATCCGGAGGCGAAATTTATTGTAGCCTCTTCCGATCACATTGTGCTCAAGCCGGAGGCATTTCTGGAAAAGATAAAAATTGCCCTTGATTTTGCCAACAACCATGACGCGCTGGTAACCCTTGGCATTCAGCCTTCGCGTCCAGATACGGGTTACGGGTATATTCATTTTGGCGAGGCGGCGACCGACAGCGTGCGCAAGGTGCTGCGTTTTACAGAAAAACCCAGCTTACCCATTGCGCAGGAGTTTGTAGATTCGGGCGAATACTTGTGGAACTCCGGTATCTTCGTTTGGCATGTGCGGCATTTGCTAGATGCGTTTCAGGCCTTTGCGCCACAGATTTATAATTTGCTCAGCGAAGGCAATGCGGTGTACAATACACCGGGAGAACAGGCATTTATCGATCGGGTTTATCCGCAAACCACCAATATTTCCGTGGATTTTGCCATTATGGAAAAAGCGGATAATGTGTATACCGTGCCTTCGGAGTTCGGCTGGTCGGATTTGGGTACCTGGGCGAGTTTGTATGAAGAATGCCCCAAGGACGAAAACCGCAATGTCGTACAGGGCGATGCGGTGATGGCCTTAGACAGCAGCGACTGTATCATACGGGCGCCTAAAGGCAAATTAGTGGTGGTAAAAGACCTGCAAGATTATATCGTGGTCGATGAAGGCGATGTACTCCTGATTGCTCCAAAATCCAAAGAACAGGAGATTAAACAGGTTACAGCCCTCGTCAAGGAACGTTCCGGAATGAAATTTCTGTAATCGGGGAAAATTATTTGCGAAAAGTGCTTGTGGAATATAAATATGTACTACATTAGCGCCATTAACACTTCATTTAATCCCTCAGGCACAAAGTATTGTGACAGGAGAGCAGGTTTCGGAAACAAATTACACACACCGCTGGATGAGACAGTTACAATCAATCGCAATTCACCCCGAAATCCAGGATGGCGCACCCGTATTCTGTGGCACTTCGATACGCATTGAAACATTTTATGATTTCACGCGCATCGGCGTTTCGATTAGCGAATTTCTTCAGGAGTTTCCATCGCTTACCCGCGATCAGGTAAACGACGTATATGAGTTGATGCAATTGCAACTAACGCCCGATCATATCCGGGAGATTATGTTGGCCAGCATTGGTCGCTCACTTCCGCTTGAGGCGCGTCAAATTACCGCAGCTGCTTAGCTCACCGCTATGCGACTGCTCGTCAATTAACGCCCTCAGGTAGTACCCCACGTCTTATTTGTTGTACTTCGAGGCAGTGCTTCGAGACACTTTATCCGTGCAACTCCAACAACCATTAGCACCACCACACGAAATCTCTGCCGCGAGTAAATCTCCGGCAGAGATTTCTTTTTTCCCGCAGGAGGCCCGCATCTTGCTGGTAGCCAACTCTGCATGGAACCTTTGGAACTTCCGGCGCTCCCTGTTCCAGCAATTACAAATACTGGGTTGCCGGGTAATTACCGCAGCTCCTGCTGATGATTTCTCTGCGCATTTATCCCATTTCATCGCATTGCGGCACCTTTCCCGGAAGAGCTTGTCGCCCCTGAGCAACTTGCGCACCCTCGGAGAATTGATTCGGGTATTGCGCAGTCAAAAGCCCGGACTGGCAGTTTTTTATACCATCAAGCCCAATATTTTCGGCGCTTGGGCGGCGCGTCTGAGTGGCGTGCCCAGTGTGGCGGTTATTGAAGGGCTTGGTTATACGGCGCGGGCGCATCCGCTTCTGCGCCGAATGATTTTCAGGCTCTACCGCTCAGCCCTGAGCCATAGCCGAAAAGTCATTTTTCTAAATCACGACGACCAGGCTGAGTTCCTGTACCACCGAATGGTAACTCCAGGCAAAACACTGGTTATCAAAGGTGTAGGGGTTGATACCGAGTATTTCAAACCGGGAATTTTCCCGGCAGGCGCCAATGTCGGCGATACTTTTTTATTTATCGGCCGATTGTTGCACGACAAAGGAATCCGGGAGTTTGTTCGTGCCGCAAGCCTTATTAAACAGGTTTATCCAGCTGCCCGGTTCCAGATTCTTGGCGGATTGGATGAAGATAATCCGGCGTCCATTGCTGCCGGAGAGCTGTCGGCTTGGCTGGATGAAGCCGTGGTGGAATACCTCGGTCAGACCGACGATGTACGCCCCTACATTGCCGCTGCCGATGCGGTGGTGCTGCCTTCTTACCGCGAGGGTATGCCCCGGGTGTTGCTGGAAGGCATGGCGATGGGCAAGCCGGTAATTACTACCGATTCAGTTGGTTGTCGCGACACGGTGGATGAGGGAGAAAATGGCTTTATAATACCTTCGGAAAACAGTGAAGCGCTTCGTCAGGCCCTCCTGCGATTTCTGCAATTAAACCCGGAGGATCGGGCTGAAATGGGCCGAAAAAGTCGGGAAAAAGCCTTGCGGGAGTTTAGCAATGAAGCGGTACTGCGCCAATATATACGGGTATTTTGGGAGTGTGGGCGTTTTTAAAATATTGTTTAGCGCATGTTCGGGAATTCATGATCGCGCGAAAGCGAGCAAATTTAATGCTGAACAAGGCGGTTTTCACAGGCGTAGCCGGCAGCTACGACGAAGAAAACCAACGCAGTGCAGCAGGAAATTTGCCGCTTGCAGCCGATTGATGGATTCCCGAACATGCTCTTAGTCAAATATACCCGAAAAAGAAAATCTGATTAATGCGCGATACAGCAGCAGTTCTGGTAATTGTTCCCGCCTATAATGAAGCGCCGGAAACACTGAGTTCGGTGCTGCGGAGTCTGCGTGCGGCGGATTATCCGGTACTCTTGGTCGATGATGGTTCTGTACCATCCTGTGCAGATCTTGCTGCGCAATGCGGTTGCAGCTATCTGGCGCATCCCCGAAATCTGGGGCAAGGCGCGGCCCTGCGCACCGGTATGAACTATGCGGTGCATGCAGCGCAAGTGGAATATGTGGTGCATTTTGATGCCGACGGGCAACATCAGGTTGCCGATCTGCCGGATTTACTCGCGCCCCTGCGCGCGGATGAAGCGGATGTGGTACTGGGATCGCGTTTTTTGTTGCCGGATCCGGAAACCCCTTTGCTGAAACGATACTTGCTCAAGGGCGGGCGTTTGTTTCACGGATTGTTGTTGGGCATGTGGCTCAGCGACGCGCATTGCGGCTTGCGGGCTTTAAACCGGCGGGCATTTGCGGCAATACAATTAGAGGAAAATCGGATGGCACACGCCAGTGAAATACTGATGGAAATACGGCGACATCAATTGCGCTGGATGGAAGTGCCGGTTCGCATTACTTACTCCGAATATGCGGTAAAAAAAGGGCAATCCGCCTGGAAAGCCCTGCCAATTGCCTGGCGGGTGTTGTGTATGTGCATTGGGAGAAAATAAAATGCGGAAAAAATATTGAATTTGAATCACTTGTTTGAAATAAAGCACGGAAAATGCCTGCGTGTGGGCGTTTGGGTAGGAGCTTTGGGTGCCTTGCTGCCTTTTTTGTGCTTATGTGCTTACAACCATCCGCTGGGCATCCATGAATGGGACTGGATCAGCAACCATGCCGGCGAGTTGGATCATTTGTCGTTTTGGGAGCAACAGGCTTATTGGTATAACAGCACGATGGGGCGATTTGCCAGCACCGCCTTGTTGTCGCTCACACATTATTGGTATAGTTTACCGCGTTTTCAGGCGTTTTTCGCAGTTATGCTACTCTTATTCACGGGTTCTTTGCTGTTTTTTTTCAGAAAAATAGTGCCTGCCACTTCCGGGAGCTGGTCGGCGTTGCCGGCAATGGGCTTGCTTTGGGCCTATTTGTTCAACCTCAGTGACATCTATGATTCTATATATCGTTTTTCGGGCGTGCTGACTTATCAGATTGGGTTGATCGGAGCGCTGTTTTGTGTCGGGTGGCTGACGCAACTCTTGCGTGAGGGGTTTCGCCCTTTCGCTTTTATTGGACTGATTATCAGTGGTTTATTAGCTGTTGGCAGCAATGAAATCACCTTGATTTTGCTTGCGCTGGTATTTGCCTGTGTGTTGTTTTATCGGGTAATGGATCGGCAAAAGCTGCCGCTTTGGTTTTGGGCGGCGGGAAGTATCCTGGGGGCAGGCGCGGTGGCGGCCCTGTTGGCGCCGGGAAATTTTGCGCGCATGAATGAATACGGAGCGGTGCTTGGGATGGGTAAATTTATTTTCCTGACTGCGGCGAGTTCAGGTTTTTTATACGTGAAATGGCTGGGGCAGGGCCTGTTGCTGCCTTTATTGTTTTTGTATTTGCCTTTGGGTATGTATTGGCGTGAAAAATGGGGCAAAACAGCGTTGTTTTCCTCGCCGGGGCGTTGGTTCTGGCCTACAATATGGAGTGTTCCGCTTTGTCTGGCGCCAATGATTTGGTCGGCGCGGGGCGCAACTTTTCCGGAGCGTGTGGTTGACTTGCTGTACGTGCCTTTTGCCATAGGAGCATTTGGATTTGTACAGGCATGCATAAATAAACGCCCTGATTATTTTCAGTGGGTAAAAAAAATGCCTGCTTTGGTGTTTGGTGTTTTGTTGCTGGTTCTGATTGGCAACACTTTTTTGGGGGGCCTTGAAATTGACAGAAACCATAAAAATTACAGCAACTCTCTCGAACTCTTGCAGGTAGACGCCAAGCCCGGGCAAGCACTGAAATGTCTGCTTGACGGAACGGCAACGCGTTATGATGCCGAGGTGAAAATACAATATGAATTAGTGGAAAATACCGCGCGGGATACCTGTTGGGTTCCCAAACCTGCTGTTTTTCCGAAGCCCTTGTACGATAGCTTGTCGGATCGGCGGCATGAAATCGGGGAAATGTTTATGGGAAAAGTCTTGGGTAAAAAACAGGTGAAAATCATATTCTATACAAGGTAAATACCTGTAAATCAGGGCAAAAAGCCATGATGCGCAATACAATCGCCTCATGGCTTTTTTATTTTAAATAAAATTGTTTTAAATTGTTATATTTGCCTGACTTCTGCATCCAGTACCTTCAAACAAAAACTAAAGCATATGAACGCTGCCGAAATACAACAACATCCAGAAGTAAAGTCAATTCTGGAAGAACTTTACGAACAAGGCATGGAAAAGGGTATGGAAAAGGGTATGGAAAAACTACTGAGCGCCTTTATCCGAAACAATCCGGCAATGAGCGACAAACAAATCGCACAGGCGATGGAAGTCGAAGTGCATTTTGTTGCTTCGGTTCGTAAAAAACTAAAAGAATAACACCAGCATTGTTATCAGTGAACAATTAACTGATAACTGTTCACTGATAACTGATAACTGATAACTGATAACTGAACTCACGCGCCTGTAAACAGCGCAGCAATAGACTTGTGTTCTACCGTATTACGAATGGCTTGCGAAAACAGTCCGGCAGTACTCAATACCTGTACTTTGGGCGACTCATGCATCAGCGGAATAGTGTCGCAAACGATCAACGACTCTAAACGTGAGTTGGCCAGGTTTTCATAGGCTTTTCCGGAAAGCACCGGATGCGTACAAAGGGCGCGTACAGAACGAGCGCCTTTTTCCATAATCACATCAGCGGCTTTACAAAGCGTTCCGGCTGTATCCACCAAGTCATCTACCAGAATAACATCGGCGCCTTTCACCTCGCCGATTACCGTCATGGAGGCCACTTCATTGGCACGAGTGCGGTATTTATCGCAAATCACCAGATCGCGTTTGAAATGGTTGGAATACGCGCGGGTGCGTTTTACACCGCCTACGTCGGGACTTGCAAAAACCACATTCGACATATCCTGGGTTTTCAGGTAATCGAAGTAGATGGCTTCCGAGCGCAGGTGATCCACCGGAATATCAAAGAATCCCTGAATCTGATCGGCGTGAAAATCCATCGTCATGATGCGGTTGGCGCCGGCAGAAGTGAGGAGGTTGGCAATCAGCTTGGCACTGATCGGCACACGTGGTTTGTCTTTCCGATCCTGGCGCGCATAACCAAAATAGGGTATTACAGCAGTAATATAGCCTGCCGAGGCGCGTTTGGCGGTGTCAATCCAAAGCAACAGCTCCATGAGGTTATCATGTGGCTGACAAGTACTTTGAATAAAAAAGGTTGAGGTACCGCGTACACTTTCATTGATAATGGTTTGCATTTCACCATCAGAGAAACGAAAGAGCGAGGTGTCGCTAAGCGCGAGTTTGTATTCGGCAGCAATAGCAGAGGCCAGCGCTTTAGAAGCGGAGCAGGCAAAAAGTTTGACTTCGCGATCCATGGAATGATCTGGAAAAAAGTGAAAAGGTCAGGAAAGACACAAAGGTACACAAGGCCGCCAAACCTGTTTGAATCAAATGTAATTTACCTGAAAAATTAACCTTAAAGCTTTTCCTGGTTTACGGCAATGACACCAAACACCGTTCGGAAATGCAAATTTTGTCAAATGTCACATTAAACCGATACAAACGTCCTGCTGTTTCTATCTTAGCGCCCCCAATCTTTCCTGCGTTTAACATTTCAAACTTATTTCTGCCACAAACATGATCCGAACTCCTTACTTTTTGAGGCTGGGCACGATGCTTTCCCTGCTTTTGATCGCATCCCTCGCTTTCAGCCAGGAAGCCCGTGACAAAGCGCTGCGTTTCCTGCGCGAAAATCCGGCCCGCTTTAATCTCAGTCCTGCCGATGTGGCAGATGTCAAAATCATCCGTGAGTATACTTCCGAGCATAATGGCATCACACACGTATGGTTTCAACAACAACACCTCGGTATTCCGCTGTATAATGGTCTGTTCGCCCTGTATGTCACCAAATCCGGTGAAGTATTACACCGCGGCCACCGTTTCCAGCCTGATCTCGGACGGAAAGTGAACACGACCATGCCTTCACTTTCGGCACGCCAGGCACTCGAAATTGCCGTCAATGAACTTGGGTTCTCCGGATTCAGCATTCCGGCCCTCAAAACTAAAACCAATGACCGCAACCTCATTTTTGAAGGCGGTGCTATCTCCAGAGGCGATATCCCTGTCTCCGCGACTTATGAAGCCACTGAAAAAGGTACAATCCGGCTCGCATGGAGTATGATGATCGATCAGGCCAATACCTCCGACTACTGGATCCTTAATGTTGATGCCCAAACCGGCAAAATCATTGGCCGTCAAAACCTCACCGTTTATTGCCAGGCCGGTCACCCGCACCGCCTCGGCGAAGATGCCGACCAATGTGATGGCCTGAACCATGATAGCCCGGATCCGGCGCCACCGGCAGCACCGCCGGCAGCAGCAGAATCCTACCGCGTATTCGCATGGCCCCTCGAAAGCCCCGCACACGGCGCGCGCACCTTAGAAGTTAATCCGGCCGACGCCGTGGCGTCTCCTTTTGGCTGGCACGACGTAAACGGACAAGCAGGCGCCGAGTACACCTACAGCCGCGGTAACAATACCTGGGCTTTCGACGACTCTTCGAACGACAACACCCCCGCTGTTGGTGAATCCATTGACGGTGGCCCTACCTATACTTTTGACTTCCCCTTTAACCCCGACGCCGAGCCGATCGACAACCTCCCGGCAGCCATTACTAACCTTTTTTATACCACTAACAAAATGCACGATGTTACCTATCGCCTCGGATTCAATGAGGGTGCCGGTAATTTCCAAACGCGCAACTACAGTGGTCAGGGCGTAGGCAATGATGCCGTACTGGCGCAAGCACTCGACGGCAGCGGCGAAAACAACGCCAACTTCGCCACCCCACCCGACGGCAGCCCCGGTCGTATGCAAATGTACACCTGGACCCGCCAGGGCGGCAGAATCGTAACCGTTAACGCCCCCGGCGCCATCCTGGGTTCTTATAATGGCCGTACTACCGACAACTGGGGCAAACCCATTACAACCACACCCGTTACAGGCGATGTAGTGCTCATCAATGACGGCAGTGCCGACCCTACACTCGGCTGTTTCGACGCAGTTGACGACCTTAGTGGTAAAATTGCAATGATCGATCGCGGCGAATGTGAATTCGGTGCAAAAGCCCTCAAAGCCCAGCAGGCCGGCGCCATCGGTTGTATTATCTGCAACTTTGAAAACAGTACCATCCTCATGGGCCCGGGAGCTGTCGGCGGACAAGTAACCATCCCCGTCGTTATGATGGAGAAAAAAGACTGCGACTTGCTGCGTCAATACGCCGGTGTCAATCTCAATATCAGCCTCGTTACGCCGCCGGTATCCGGCCCGAATAACCTCGACGGCTCTTTTGATAACGGTATTATTAACCACGAATACGGCCACGGCGTGAGCAATCGCCTTACCGGAAACGGCTTCAGCTGCCTCGGCAATTTAGAGCAAATGGGCGAGGGCTGGTCAGATTGGTTTACACTTGTCAATGGTGTGCGCGCAGGCGACGTAGCGGCACAACGCCGCGGTGTCGGTACCTTTGTAATGCGCCAAAACAACGACGGCGTGGGTATCCGCCGTTACCCCTACTCTACCGACATGAGCATTAACCCGCTCACTTACGGTTCCGTAGCTCAAACCCCCGACACCTCCCAAGTACACCCGCGTGGTGAAGTATGGGCCGCCGTTACCTGGGATCTCTACTGGGCCATGGTTGCCAAATATGGCTACGATGCCGACCTGAACAATACCAACAGCGGCAACTTCCGCGCCATGCGCTTAGTTGTTGACGGATTGAGCTTCCAACCCTGTTCTCCCGGCTTTATCGATGGCCGTGACGGTATTATGATGGCTGATATGGCCAACTACGCTGGCGTCGACACCTGCCTCATCATGGATGTATTCGCCCGTCGCGGCATGGGCATTAACGCCGATCAAGGCTCCCCCCTGAATGCAGGCGATGGCATTGAGAACTTCGACCCGATTCCGACTTGCGTCAAAGAATTGAAAATTTCAAAAGTTTGCACGCCGACAATCAATCCGGGCGAAGAAGCAGAATTCACCATTACCATCACCAACCACAAAGACGAAACCGCAGCCTCTGTGGTACTGAGTGATATCATCCCCGACGATCTGACCTTTATTTCCGCCAGCAATGGCGGCACTTTTGCCAACAATCAGGTAAGCTGGAACCTCGGCAACATGCCAACGCTCGACGTAAAAACCGTTACGTATAAAGTCCGCTTCGCTGCCGGCGCCGGCTCCACACGTATCTTCCGCGATTCGATGGACACCAACGACAACTGGCTGGCACTCTTCACGGAAGGCGAATCTGCGTTTGATCTGCAATCTACTACTGTAAAAGTCGGACAAAAAGCCTGGTTTGCTCCGGCAGGAATTACGGTCACCGACATGACCCTGGAATATTTCGTCGACCCGATCCAAGTGAGCGGTACGCAACCGGTGTTGCGCTTCTGGCATAACTATAACACCGAAAAATCAGCCGATGCCGGGTTCCTCGAAATCCGCATCGATGGGGAACAAGCCTGGCGTCGTCCTGCTGCCACTAAAGTTTTCCGCGGCGAATACACCGGCAATGTACAATACGGCACCTTTGCCATTCCATTCCTGAGTGGCTACTCCGGCAACTCGGAAGGTTGGGTGCAATCTTACTTCGATCTGAGCGAATACAAGGACAAAAGCGTCTATATCCGCTTCCGTTTTGGCACCGACGACAATACCGCTGTTCCTAATGGCGGCTGGTACGTGGATGAAGTAGAAGTGATTGACATGCTCAACTACAATACCACAGCAACGGTTACCGACGCCTCTGGCAGCATCGCTTCCACCGACGCGCCCGGCCGCGGCTTAGTCATCAACCCCGGCTTCTTCCTGAGCAGCAAAGATGCCCCGGCCCTGCAATTGCCCGTGACAGTACAGCCCAATCCGGCCGATGAATTCCTGCGCATCACCGCTCAGGAAACCCTCGTTGGTGCGGTACAAGTCAGCCTCATCGGTTTGGATGGCCGCGTGGCCCTGCAACAGCAGAAAGAAGGTTTGTTTGCCGCACAGGCATTGCAACTGAATATTAGTGAGCTGCCTGCCGGTGTTTACACCCTGCACCTGCAAAATGCAGCCGGCACTTTTGTACAAAAAGTAGTGGTGAAGTAAAATTCGCGACTTGGTAAAAATTTTAGAGGGCCGCTGCGAAACATCGCAGCGGCCCTCTGTTTTTTTATTGGAAAAAGTATTACCAATAAACTCGCATACCAACCTGTTACGGCAAATTCAACAGAAAACCAATGGTGAAGTTGGCATCCCAGTCGAATACAAACTGTCGGCAGCCGGTAGCATCGGCCACAGCGCGGAGAATATTCAGGCCGGAGGCGGTTTTCTTATTATCACCGGCGTTGTAATCGGCCGGAGCCTTCAGTACGGTGTAGCGCTCTTTGCCGTTGCGGTGTGTCTTGGCTAAGTCGTAGGGTACACCACCGATGATGAAACAGGTATTGCGCAAGTTGCCGGGCACTTGTTTGGCTTTGCCGAATACATCGTCATATACTTGCTGATCGGGGGTGTTGTTCTGGAAATATTTGGCGCCGGGCGCTTCGAGCGCTGCGCTGGGCAGCCAGGAAATTTTAGTATTACCCGAACCAATATCCACCACAAAGGAAGTACCGGAAAACGCCTGTGGCATAGCGGCTTTAAGGGCGAGTCGTCCTTCCTGTTCGGGTGTTACTTCATTGACGAAGTAGCCCATTCTTTTCAATTCTGCGCTGATTTTTTCAGTAACCGGCACCTTTTTAGCACCAGAACTGATCACGAAGTGAATTTCCTTGGGGCTGACGCCAAAGCTAAGCATATCGGCGATGTAGCGCTTGAGGCCCGCTTTTACATCGTCGTCGGTGGCGAGGCTTTCATACACAAGGCTGGCGCCGTATTCAGCGCGTTTGAGCGACCAGTTTTTCTGGGCGTCTACCTGAATGATAAAAGAGTTGAAGCCTTGTGCGCCGAGTTCCACCACGCCTTTAAGCTTGCCACCACTGGGCGCTGTCGGAGTGAAATTAAACGGTGTCGGGGTGTAAGAACCGGAGCCTTTCCCCCAGGAAGAGGAACTGGCGCCGGAATTACTGCCGCCGCCAACAACCGGGTTGGCACTCGGATCGGCTGTGCCGGAATTGTTGCCGTTGGTGGCCGTCACCTCCGTATTGCCGGGATTACCAAAGCGCGGAATGATGAATTTTGTGGCGAGAAAATAAACACCCGCCAGAATGGCAAGGGTAATTAAAAGGCGCGAAAAAGTGGTTAATCGTGCAGCCATGGTGAAAAATGCGTTTGATTGGTAAAAGTGTGTGATGTTTTGGTAACTTATGCAACGCTCCGCGATGTATCGGCGCGTTTACCTGTACAAAGGTACGTCTAAACCATAATAAAATTGCAGGGAGGAAAAAAGCCGACGACGAACACAAGCGAAGTTCGGACGAATGCCTTTTTATCCCCGCATTATTGCTAACTTTGCACCACAAATTATCACCCGCATCGCTTTATCATGGCAGTAAATACGACAACAATGCTCTCGGAGCGTGTTCTGGCGCTCGCAGAATCGGAAACCCTCAAAATGGCGCGTATGGCCCGCGAATTACGCGCACAAGGCCACGATGTCATCAGCCTCAGCTTAGGAGAACCCGATTTTGACACCCCGGAACACATCAAAGACGCAGCCTACCAAGCCCTTAAAGCCGGCTATACCAAATACACGCCCGTGGCCGGCCTCGCCGAATTGACCAAAGCGATCAGCGAAAAATTTAAACGCGACAACCAGCTCGACTATCGTCCCGACCAAATTGTAGTCAGCAATGGCGCCAAACAAACCATTTACAACCTCTGTCAGGCCCTGCTCAACCCTGGCGACGAGGTGATCCTTTTCTCCCCCTACTGGGTTTCCTACATTGAAATCGTAAAACTTTCGGGAGGCGTGCCCGTAGAGTTGTATGCCGGTGTAGAACGCGACTTTAAACCCAGAGCCGAAGAACTGGCTGCCGCCATCACCGACCGAACCAAGTTCGTCATTTTTTCTTCGCCCTGCAACCCCACCGGAACGGTGTTCTCCCGCGAAGAATTAGAGGCCTACGCCAATGTAATTGCGCAGCACGAGCACCTGCTTATCGTGAGTGATGAAATTTATGAACACATCAATTTCACCCACGAACACGTGAGCATCGGCGCCTTCCCGCAGGTAAAAGACCGCACCATCACGGTCAATGGATTTGCCAAAGGCTTCTCCATGACCGGCTGGCGACTCGGCTACATGGGCGCACCCAAGTACATCGCCGACGCCTGCGCAAAAATTCAGGGTCAGGTTACCAGCGGCGCTTCCTCCTTCGGACAAAAAGCCGCAGCTGATGCCCTCATGGGCGACATGAAGCCCACCGAGCAAATGCGCGAAGCTTTCCGCGAGCGCCGTGACATTGTACTGTCCATGCTGGAAGAAATTCCGGGAATCAAGTGCAATCACCCCGATGGCGCCTTTTATGTATTTCCCGATGTGAGCGCTTATTTTGGCAAAAGCGACGGCAATACCGTGATCAAAAATGCCGACGACTTCTGCGACTATATCATGAGCAACGCCTATGTGGGTCTGGTTTCCGGCTCCGCTTTTGGCGACCCGAACTGTTTCCGCCTGAGCTACGCCGCCTCCGAGGAGCAACTGCGCGAGGCCATCCGACGCATCAAAAATGTGTTGGCGGCGCTGAAATAATTAGTCGGAAACCTGTACAGGAAAATCACGGGAGCGGAGCGGCTCACGACCGCTTTGCTCCCAGTTTCCGGAACGCCAGTCCAAACGCTCCAGGCCGTTGAAATTCCGTTTGTAATCAAACTGGGATGGAATATCGTAGCAGTAGCCGTGGTAATAGTATTTTTTGCCGGTGGCAATAGCATCGCTTAATTCCAGCAACATGGTATAGTTGCCAAGACTGAGGGCCGAATATTCCGGATCAAAAAAACAATAGGTCGCTGAAACAGCTTCTTCCCCGAAATGCACAAAACTGCAAGCCAGCAGACGACCTTCCGGATCAAAAATGTTGTATTCCTGGCCGCGCACCGGCTCCTGATGGGCCTGGCGGCTGAGAAAGGAAATCAGCGACTCCGGGCGGCGCTCCAGAAAACGGTGCTGTGCGTGTTTGGCAAACAGCGTTTCCTTTTCGGGTGTCAGCAAAATCGGCCGGGATTCTACCCGCAAATGACGGTTGCGGCGCAATAAACGCTGCTGACTACGTGAAAAACGGAAATTATCGAGCCGCACGCGCAAAGGAATGGTTCGGCATAACTGCCCGAACGACATGGCAAAATTGTGCCGCACGATGGCACGCCCCAACAGGCGCCAGCCATCGGCCATCAGATCATCAAAAAGCGCCGGATGCATGGTTTGCATCTCGATGCTCTCGTCAATCACATCATCCAGAAAAACGGCTTCGGAATCCATTAAGCAAAGAATGTCTTTTCGCAGCTCAAAGTTCCGGTTTTCACGCGATTTTTTTATCCAGATACACCGGATTTTTACACCACCTGTTATGCAACTTAAAAACGACGAATTCTTGTCACCCGTAGCCCTGTTGTTTCACACCTACAACAGCCTTTTTCTTAGTTTGCCTTTTCAGGACATCGAGCTGGAAGGCAGCCGCCTGGCATTATTCAACGACTATTGCCATAAAGCCTATGAAGCCGGAAAATCTCCGCGCGACATCGTGGAGGGATTCTGGGAAGAAGAAAACCTGAAAAGCACCGAACAGCGATTTGGCCTGCTCCAGTACTTCATCCGCTATGTGGAACGCCAGGTGGTACTGTTTGATTCCGTTGAAGATTCACTGTTTGAGGAAACACACGATATGAACGGCGCCGGTACGCTCCGGCATTTTCTTACCCGTTTCAATACGCCGCAACAAAAGGCCGCTTTGCGCGACTTTATCAGCAATTACAGCCTCCGCATGGTGCTGACCGCCCACCCGACGCAATTTTACCCCGGAAAAGTACTGGGTATTATTAATGATTTGGTAGGCAAAATCCGCGACAAAGACCTCGCCGATATTCGCCTGCTGCTCATGCAATTAGGTAAAACTTCCTTCATCAATAAAACCCGCCCTACCCCCTACGACGAAGCTGTCAGCCTCGGCTGGTACCTTCAAAATGTTTTTTACGAAGTATTGCCCGACATTCTGTTCCGCCTCATTGAATCCGTGGAAGATGCCGATTTCAATGTGCTGAACTTCCCGAATCCGCAGCTGCTTTCCCTCGGCTTCTGGCCCGGCGGCGACCGCGACGGCAACCCCAACGTACTGGCTGAAACCACCGAACAGGTGGCGCGCCGCCTGCACGAAACCGCCCTGCGCGGCTATTACCGCGATGTGCGTGTGCTGCGGCGCCGACTCACGTTTTCCGGTGTGGAAGACCTCATCGCCGGCGTAGAACACCGCATTTACAATACCCTTTATCCTTCCGGCAAAGGGGAGCCGGTGTATCAGTCCTGCGAACAACTCATTGCCGATCTCGCCGCCGCAAGAACGGTGTTGCACGACAAACATCAGGGACTGTTCAGCGACGTGCTGGATCGTTTTATTCTTAAAGTTCGGGTATTCGGTTTTCATTTTGCTGCCCTTGATGTGCGGCAGGACAGCCGTAAACACGGTGAAGTTTGGCAATTTATCCTGAAAACCTGGAAACAGAAATTCCCCTGGCAGGATCAGGTAGCTTTTGAACAACTCGACGAGTCGGTGCGCATGGAACGTCTGTTGAGCACCAATTATCGCCTCAACCCTGCCGATTACGACGATCCGTTTGTACAGGAAACCCTGCAATCTTTTATCGCCATCCACAACATTCAGCAGCGCAACGGCGAAAAAGGCTGCCATCGCTATGTGATCTCCAATTGCCAGAGCGCCCTTAATGTAGCAGAAGTACTCTCGCTGGCGCGCCTGACCATGCCTGCAAACGACCCTGCACAAGACCCCGGCAAGCCTTTGCAACAAGTGCCTTTGGATATTGTGCCGCTTTTTGAAACCATCGACGACCTCGCGGCCTGCGATGAAATTATGCGCACCCTGTACACCAACCCGCATTATGCCGGGCACCTCGCCTCCCGCGGAAACGTTCAGACCATCATGCTGGGCTTTTCCGACGGCACCAAAGACGGCGGCTACCTGCGCGCCAACTGGAGTATTTACCGCGCCAAAGAAGCGCTGAGCAAAATAAGCCGCGAATTTGGCGTAACTGTCCTCTTCTTCGACGGGCGCGGCGGCCCTCCCGGACGCGGCGGCGGCAACAACGTCAGCTATTACGCAGCACACGGTGCCGCCATCGAAAACCGGGGCATTCAGGTGACCATTCAGGGGCAAACCGTGAGCAGCACCTACGGCACCATCAGTGCAGCGCAATACAATATCGAACGCCTGCTGACCGCCGGATTAGGCAACAGCCTGTTTATGGGTGAAAAAACCCGACTGCCCGATAGCACCCGCGACACCATGGAAGCCCTTGCAGATGCCGCCTACGAGGCTTATCTGAAGCTGAAAAACCATCCGCAATTCGTGCCTTATTTGGAAAAAATGACCCCCTTGAAATGGTATGGCCAAAGCAATATTGCCAGTCGGCCCACCAAGCGCGGTTCGCAACAGGGCTTGCGGTTTGAAGACCTGCGCGCCATTCCTTTTGTGGGCGCCTGGGCACAAATGAAGCAAAATGTGCCGGGGTATTACGGCCTGGGCAGTGCCCTGGAAGCCCTGATGCAAAAAGACCCCAAAGGGTTAAAAACCCTGTATGAGCAATCGCTGTTTTTCCGCACCCTGCTGGAAAACTCCATGCAATCGCTTTCAAAATCGAATTTTCAGGTAAGTACCTATATCGCACAGGATCCGGAGTTCGGGGCTTTCTGGCAGCTGCTGTCGGATGAGTACCAACGTACCCTCGATATGCTCCGCAAGCTCAGCAACAAGGAATTGCTGCATGAAAATCCGAATTCCAGGCTTAGCATTACGCTGCGCGAAAAAATTGTAATTCCGCTCATTACCATTCAGCAGTATGCCTTGCAACGCCTGCGCAGTGGCGACCTGAGTGCTGAAGAGGCAGAAATTTGTCAGAAATTGGTGCTGCGCGCCATGTTTGGCATCATCAACGCGGCGCGCAACGCTGCCTGATTATCCGATTTTCACCGAAGTCATCGTCAGGGAACCGGCGATGGCTTTGTCGTTAAAAAAAGAAACGCCTTCATTTTTGCCCTGAAGGCCAAGGGTGTACAGCAGCGGGTAGTAGTGGTCGGGCGTGGGCACGGCCAGGCGCATGTCTTTGTGCAGGCTTTGATAGTTAATGAC
The DNA here is from genome assembly GCA_017303875.1 of Chitinophagales bacterium. GTDB lineage: Bacteria > Bacteroidota > Bacteroidia > Chitinophagales > Saprospiraceae > M3007. Next base: position 166,062 of record JAFLBP010000002.1, read on the forward strand.
GGCCTGATGATCCTGGTCGGTGATTTTCTTTTTGAGCAGCTCGTTGATTTCAAGCGTCCAATCGAAGCCGTACTCCTGATTGATGTTGTCGAAATTGCCACCGGGCAGGCGCATCATGCCGAGGTTGTGCACCATATTGCCGCTGCCGAGGATGAGCACGCCTTTTTTGCGCAGCGAAGCCAGTTCGCGGGCCAGGTCGTAGTGGTACTGCGGCGGGCGGTTGTAGTCGATACTCAGCTGGAGCATTGGAATATCGGCATTGGGGTACATTTGCTTGACAACCGACCAAGCGCCGTGGTCGAGGCCCCAGTCGTGGTCCAGCTCCACTTTAGTCGACTGGATGGTGTTCACTGTTTCCTGGGCCATCAATGGGCTGCCGGGCGCGGGGTATTGTGCTTTGAAGAGCGCTTCGGGGAAGCCGCCGAAATCGTGAATGGTTTTGGGTGCTTCCATGGCCGTTACGCGGGTGCCGCGGGTGAGCCAGTGGGCCGAGACGATCAGCACTGCCTTGGGCGTCGGGATGGACTGCGCCATTTCGCGCCAGCGGCGGCTGAATTCATTGTCTTCGATGGCATTCATGGGCGAGCCGTGGCCGACGAAGAGCACGGGCATTACCAGGTCTTGTTCGGGCAGGTTTTCGCCCATGCGTTTGAAGCAGGAAAGGGTGCTTAACATGGTGGAGCCGAGTATGATTTTGAGAAAGGTTTTGCGTTCCATAACAGCATTGTTTTTTTGCAGGGACAAAATTCGGGGGCTTGCACTACTTTTACCTTGAACTAGATCAAGATTTTCGACTACCCGACATGTCAGATACCATTAAACAATATAAAAAAGGAAGCATTTTGCTGAGTCCCGGCGAGGTATGCCGCTATGCCTACGAGGTACAGCAGGGTTGTTTGAAAAGTTATGTGCTGGATGCGCAGGGGCGTGAGCATATCCTGCATTTTGCGCCGGAGGGTTGGACAATTTCAGATCTGGAGAGTTATCTGGAAGAAAAACCGGGGCAAATTTACATTGAAACACTGGAGGACTGCACCATCAAGTTAATCTCCCGCCTCGATTGGGATACCCGGCTTAGCGGTTCGGAGGAGCAACTACGTGAAATGAACCGACGTTTTCAGCGCAGTGTGATTGCGGCCAACCGGCGTATTCTGAATCTACTCGGCTCCTCAGCCGAAGACCGCTACCGGGATTTTATCGCCACCTACCCTACCCTGCTGCAACGCCTGCCGTTGAAGCTGATTGCGGCATATTTGGGCATTACGCCGGAGTTTTTGAGTCGGATACGGCGGAGATTGAAGGAGGGAGAGGGAACGTAGCTTACGTTTTTTTAAGACCCGCTTCAGGAGTAATTTCACTTGAGGAAACTTCAGAGGATTGAAGTCGCAGAAGCAGCGGTTGCCAGAGATCAAAGGGTAGCGCACTTTTATCCCACACAATGCCCAAAGCATCCATACGTCGTTTGAGGGTTTTTGTGGAAATACCAAGCTCCTGTGCCAGTTCTTTTCTGTATTTAAATGGTTTTTGCATAAAGTGTTTCATTGAGGAAATGAGATGATAAAATACGGCCAAAAGGTAGATGAAAAGGATGCCAAATCGCTGTTGTAGCACAGCGTTTAAAAGGAACAATACAAAGTTACAGGAACTTATCTGAATATCAAAATGGCAGGCAGTTTTTTTCCAGACGCAGACCTTCCAGGTTTTCATAACGTGTTGTGTTGCTTGGTAAAAAGTGATAACACCAATCAGCACAAAGGGAAATGCGCCGCGTTGTGCTGATTGGTTTTGGGTTTATAAAAATGTTTATTGGGCTTTTATGAAAACCATCACCTCGGTATTTTAAAATCCATAAACATATTGCCATCATGCAGTTTGAAAGACTTTACCGATTTCATAGTAACGTCATCAAAGCGAAAGTTGATCTGATAGCGAATGCTGTCAGCTTCGTAGGTTTTCAGGAATTGCGTACATTCCAAGATTCCGTTTTGTTCGGGTATGCTACTAAGGAATACTTTTGCCACGGCTTTTAGTTCGCAATCTCCCAGCCATAGTCCCAATTCAAAATTCTCTTCCACCACTTGTGTCGTATCCGGCGACAATCTTGTCTTATTCAACAGCAATGGGCCCACTTTGACAGATGCATCGATCATCTCTTCTATAGAAAAAAATTTCTGTCGACTATATTTCTCCAATGTAAATTTGACTTCTCCTTCAACGCCTCCATTTCTATAAAAATCTCTGCTTCCAATTTCAAACACCAATTTATTAACAGGGAAATTACCATTAAGTACTAATTGTGGAGTGGTTGTGGCAATAGTTTGCGCAATTGCGACATAATTCGAGTCGTTTTTTTGCCCGGAAACTACTCTTAAAGGGCCAAGAATATTCGTTCGGGCATCAATATAACTAGTGCTTGCAGGAATAGACCCAATTGCAAATGGAAGCGTGTAATTTTTGTAGCACTCATCATCTCCAAAAAAACTCACCTCCTCTTTTTGGCATCCAAAACACAAAAGTGCTATCAGTGGAAAAAGTAAATTGCGCATAAGCTGTGTAAGTTTGGGCTTGTACCAACCAAGGCAATTCTTGGGTAGCAGGTTCAGTAAACAATTATTGGCTTGATCCCCCGTCACTTGCCGTAACGGGGAGCACTCACCTCGGTATTTTAAAATCCATAAACATATTTCCATCATGCAGTTTGAAAGACTGACCAGTTTGCATCGTTACGTCATCAAAGCGAAAGTTGATTTGATAGCGGATGCTGTCATCTATATAATTTTTTTCAAACTTAGTGCATTCCAGCAGACCACTTTGCTCGGGTACGTTACTGATACATACAGTAGATGAAGGAGCACCGCATTCTCCAAGAAAGAAATTGAGTATAAAATCTTTCTGTTGCGCCTGTTCAGAGGTATCGGCTGTAAAGCCTTTTTTGCTTAAAGGTAAAATACCGATCTGAATACTTGAGTCAATCATTTCTTCTAATCCCTGATATCTTTGCGTAGTATGCTTTTCTAAGTAAAAAGCAAATGCTCCTGTAAGATTATTACTATTTCTATGATATCGTTTATCTATTATTCCGAATGTGAGTTTTCGGCCAGGAAAATCACCATTCAATACTATACTCGGCGTTGTAGTGTATGCTGTTTGCCATATTGCCGCTTCAAACAAGTAATCATTGCGGCCCGCAACCAAACGCATAGGCCCAAACTCATCCGTTTCAAAGCTAACCACTTGAATATTTTGGGCCGGTACCCCTTCGAAGAAAGGCATTCGGAAGCCTTTGAAGCATTCAGCAGTGCCAGAGCCAAAAAAATCACCTAACTCTTTTTCTTTGTCGCAGCCAAAGAGCAGGATTGTTGTAAAAAGTAAGATGAACTTGCGCATAATATTTTAATTTTGATAGTGCTGCCTGGAATAATAATCCAGGCAGCACTATCGGTTTTGAAAACTTATTGAATCGTTATGCCTAACAGCCAACCAGATTGGAATTTATTGCTGCAAATATTCCGACTGGTTCCGTATACACTTGCCAGGGCATAAGGAAAGGTTTGCAGATTCCATTTCACATCTACAAAATTGGAACCATCATTTGTCACTCCTGAACTTATTACAGTACCGTGAAAACTACAACCGGATGATTCAAGCACGGTATTGATGTTTGCAAGGTAAGAACCATTGAAGTAGTAGCGGAAAATCGTCGGGTCGCCAAACGAGATCGAATTCGATCCCACAACAAGTACTTCTCCGGGGCTGTTGACTTCGTCAATGATATTTATATCTCTACTTATTGTTTTAGTACCAAAACATGTACCGTATTGTACGAAACAATTGATTTTCATCGGAATATTTGGATCGTTTTGTTTTACCCGCAACTCAGGAATTGTTGTCAGTATACCAGTGAGTACTCCTGGAAAATCAACTGCTATTCCATTTTGTACAGACCAGAGATACCCTTGGGCTGATGTACCTTGTCCACTAACCTCAACCGTCTGTACCTCCCCACAATCGCCAATTGCCAGGCCCATTACTTTTGGGCCTGCACATGGGTCAAGAACTATTGGCGCTGAAGAATCGCACTTGCAGTCGCTGTCCGTGTAAATCTTGATGATCTCAATGACTGCTGCAATTCCTGCGGATATTAAAAGTCCTTTGATGGCTAACTTTCTGTTCGTCTTGTCATCATCTGCACTCACATCGTCGTCCACAGAATTACCATCGTCGTCATCGTCAACGTTGCCGCCGCTGCCGGTGAAGAATGTTTTCTCTATATATGATTTAAGCGATGCAAACAATGCCGCTTCAAGCACCTTTTCCCAGCATTTTAGCTTTCGGCCAAGAAAACATCCATCGCCTCTTTCTTCAGTCAGAAGCCCGGTTTCATTGGCATAAGTCAGTTGGTTTCGGAGAATAGAGCTAACGTAAAGCGCCGGTGTGATATCATCTTCCGGCAGACCGCCCTCGATCAGCGAATCCTCGAACTGACGTATACCCGTCCAGGCTGCCTCAGGAGTAATGTCGTCGGGCATTGCATTGATTACTGCCCTGAACTGCTGGATATACCCTACCGCTTGCGTACTCAATACTTCCTCATCAAGCAAAGGTTGTACCTGCTCTGAGAAAGGTTTGTCCTTAATTGCAAGATAGTTGGCGGAAACTAATGGCAAAACGCTACGGAAGCGTGGCGCCAAATACACTTCCGGATTACCCCCTACATTTACCGTGTTGTGCCTGTACCAAAGCCGCCCCATCGCATCAAATTTGTCTGTAACAAGGGCATTCTGGTGGATACTGGTCACCGGGCTTCGCTGTAAAGTCTGTAGTGGTGAGGTTGACTGAGCGGTGTCAATCTCTGGTTTTTGACATGAGGCTATCCAAAAAAGGAAGCCAAGGAGAAACACATGTTTTTTCATAAAGTACTAAAATTGGATGAAGAAAAGGATTACTCACCATGAATAATCTAATTTGCAAATATATTAGTCAAATTTTCACATTTCCAACACAAAATATCGGACAATATCGGACAGCACCATGACAAAAACTTGCCATATCGGCGCCAGCGCGTAAACCAAGCCGCCGCCCAGGCAGTTATAAAACGTATACTTATTGTAAACCCACCCAAATCCTGTTTATGCTTCGATATCTACTCATGCTCCTATGCCTGCCCGCACTTGCACACGCGCAACAAAGCGCAAAACCCGTTCAGGTGGGCGCCAGCCTGCACCGGGGTTTTATTATTCATCATTCCCGCGAACTCATAGACGTTTCCAGCTCCCTGCCAACCGGATTTGAATGCCAGATCAACTGGTTGCTGGCCGATGAAAAACATGTGCGCGAGGCCGGCCTCATCGCCCGGCGCGGCATATCGCTGTATTACATGAATTTCAATAACCCGGAAATACTGGGCCATAGCCTTGCCGTAGTGCCTTATGTGGAACCCCTTATACGCCCCGGGAAACGCCTGCACGGCAGTTTCCAGCTGGGCCTCGGTGTCGCCTACCTCAGTAAAGTCTACGATGCCGAAAGCAACCCCGACAACCTGTTTTTCAGCTCACCCATCAGCTTTTGGGCCATGGTGAATGCCCGCGCCCACTACCGCATCAACCCGCAATGGCAGGCCTCACTCGGACTGAACTATAACCATATCTCCAATGGCGGTATGAAAGAACCCAACAAAGGCATGAATTTCCCTACTTTCAACGCCGGGGTGCAATACCAGCTCCAGCCCGTCCACCTGCAAAAGCCGCTAAAAAACCAGGACTGGAAGCAGGAACCCCGCACCTTCCAATACCTGCTCGCGGTGGGTTCAGTTAAAAACATCCCTTCCTCGCAAGACTACCCGGAGGTGGAAGCGACCCTACTCCTGGGCGGCCAATGGATGATCGGGCGGCGCGTCGGGCGGATGTCGGGCCTGAGCGTTGGCACAGAATGGCTGTACGAGGGCTATGCGGCCGTGCAAAATGAGCGCAACGGACGCGATCAGCGCGCCATCAAAGGCGCCCTGCTGTTGGGCCACGAATTATTGGTAGGGCGCGTGCGTTTCACCATTCACCTGGCGCCTTATGTGTACAATCCCTCCCGGGGCCAGGATGATCCCCTGTACCAGCGCTACGGCCTGTATTACCGCTTCGGCAAACACCTGCTGTTGGGCAGCACCCTCAAAGCCCACCGGCATGTTGCCGATGTAGCGGATGTGCGTGTGGGTTGGTTGTTTTAGGAGGGGGATGGATAGTTAATATAGTAATGTTTCATTAGCAAGCAGCGCAGCGTTCATACGCGCAATGACCGCCTGCGGTTAAGCTGTTTACCTTCTGTGAGTTAGTAAAATGCTGGCTATAGATTTATTGTGATGGCTAAAATCAGGTCGCATTTACTATTTCCTCGATCAGGAGCTCTGAATCTTTTGGGATAAATGGATAGCATTTACCAATAATTTTTGTAAGTTCTCTCTGTAAGTGACCTTCGCTGGTAAATCCATTTAGCGCAGGGAATACTTCCTTAATGCGACTTTCCAAGTCATGCCCTTTAAATTCTAAATACCATTTGGGTATATAAATTTCTCTTCCATTTAAATACTCAACCTTCTTTTTTTCAGAATCGTTTTTTTCCTCTGCCTTAAATTTATCATAATAACGAGCAAAAAACCAATTTGATATTTCCTGAAGGAATTCAGAACTCTTACTTCCGATCGTATATTGATCTATAGCATCCTCGATTATAAGTTCTTTATGGACATTATGTGCGTTCTTTTCCATTAGAAAAATCACAATATATATTGGATCTAACAAATAATTTTCTATGCTATATCTGTTACTCTCACCGTGAATTTTCACAAATTCAGTTGATGAGTTTTTTAAATCCCAATCGATGATTCCATAAGCCGTTTTACTTCCTGATAACCTCAACTCATGAACGATACTCTTCACTTGATCACAATTCCCCTTGCCATATCCATTGGAAATAAAATATAAATTAAAAGGATAATTTCTTTCTTGATTTAATTTATTAAATATTAATTGGTAAAATTTGACATCTGTCGGACTTTCGACAAATACTTGCTTATGATTATTGTAATCAATAGATAACGTAGGAATAAAATCTGTAAGTAATTTCAGGGCGTCATTTTTTTCAATTTTTTGCAAAGTAGTTTCAGGTTCGTTTTTTAATTGGTAGATTGAATTATCTGGGCAAAGTGCAATGGTTGATGGAGAATGTGTTGTTATTATAACCTTTAATTTGAATTTTTCAACAAAAGTTTTTTGGAGTACATCAATAAGCAACTTTGACATCTCAGGATGAAGATGTGCGTCCGGCTCATCAAGAACAATGAGTTCAGGAAGCTCTAATTTGTCATTATAGTATTGACTTGTAAATAGTTTTACTATTAGTCCGATAATAATTTTTTCACCTGACGACAGATCTTGAAAGTTAATTTCTTTTTCAATTGTCGTCTTTATTAATCTGACTGAAAGCATTGCTTCTGGAGCAAAATTAGTCTGATCAATAGTCGTAAATTGAAACTTTAAATCATATTGATCTAAAATTTCATTTATAATTATCCACGGCGGTTTAAATTGTACAACAAAATCAGTATCAGAAATTGAGTCGTTTTCCCGACTATAATTCATTTTATCAAAATAAAACCTTTGGTTTTGATCTCTTCTCTTCGCATAGTTATAAAAAACAAACTCTATTTGAGAGCCAAAAAGCTTTGGCTCATCTAATAGATATTCAGGAAATGGCGTTAAATGAAAATCTACTTCTGTCAGGTCACTAATTGATTTCTTTCTAAAATTTGAAGCAAATTTTGCTACATATAAAGATTGTTTGATTGATTCTGAGAAAATGCTATTCTTAAATAAATGCCTTAATATTTGATTTAATGTTTTTCCGCTACCAAACCATATAGGATCAATTTCTCTTGACATCTCCATAATAAGCCCTTCCAATTCTGAAGCTGTAACTGTTTTAATTGCAGCAAATGAAAACTCTTCCGGAACAGAACTTGGCCAAGTATTATTTTCAATACAAATTTCTAAAAAAATTTTAGTGTTATGTTGTATTTTATTGAACATATTTAAATAAAAATCCAATTTTGACTTCCATGCTAAACTATTCAACGTCGACAAGTTAGAATTTTCGATTCCTTCAATCTGAATTTTTGATATAACTGGCTCGAAATCTAACTTTAATCCAGATAGTAACTGTTTGGTCGATTTTAATTTTATTAACGCTATAAGCTGACTTTTTCCACTGCCATTTTTTCCTGTAATTACAGAAAAATTTTCTAATATATCACTAGTGAATGTTGTTAGTGATTTGTATTCACCCTGAAATTTAATTACCATAATGCGCTCAGCAATGTGTTTCTCATTAAAAACTTAAAAGTCAGTGTTAATATTACACTTAAACAATAACTTAAAAGTTAATAGTGAGAGAATGATCAGAAAAATTATTCTATCCAGCTTCTCTACATTGAGAATTTGCACGTCGCAAAACTACAAAAAAATCATAATCGCTGAGATGCGGCAACTGAATTTTATGCTTAGACTACGCCCCAAAAAAGCACACAGTTCTGACAACTTTTAAAAAGTTGCCAAAACTCATTCCTCATTCCGCATTCCGCATTCCGCACTCAAAACACTCCTCCCTCCTCCTTCATCGCTACAAAAAGCCAACGAAGGAACTCCGGCATCGCAACACCCCAGGTTTCGGGGTCATGCGTGCCGTCCTGAATTTCGCAGTACTGGCTCTGGGCTTCCGATACGCCGCGATGCCGGATGGCTTTAATCAGGTCCCAGGTGTCGTCGATGGAATCAATGATGCCGTTGCGGTTGCGGTCGTCGGTTTCGTCGCGGGTGCCGCACTGAAACCAGAAACGCTGCGGCGCGGGGCGCTCGTGGGCGCTGTTGTGCACAATGTCGTGCACGATGCGGTCGGCGTCGGGGTTGTTGTCGTCTACGGGCGACCAGCGCCACCACAGGGCGCCGGAGAAGACGCCGGCAGCGCCAAACACCTCCGGATTGCCCCAGGCGATGTCGAAGGCCGAGAGGCCGCCCAGCGAAAAGCCGGCGATGGCTGTGCGCGTGCGTTTTTTCTTGATGCGAAAACGGCTGCGCAGCATGGGCAGGAGTTCCTGCAGGATGAAATCGCGGTGCTGCGGCGCCCGGTCGCCGCGGCCCTTGTAGTCGGGCTGTCGGGCGGTGCCATACTCGCGGTGGCGGTCGTGGTTGGCATAAATACCCACCACGATGATGCCTTTAATTTCCTGATTGTAATACATCCGCTCCAGGATGCGGGCGAAGAGCATGCGGGGCAGGTCCTGGCCGTCGTTGAAGATCAGCAGGGGATATTTTTTCAGGCTGAGGTGATAATCGCAGGGCAGGTACACATCGAGGTCGACTTCCCGCTGGAGTTGGTCGGAGTAAAAATGCCGGATCTGGCGCAGGTGGGGCGCCTTGCGTTGCAGGAGTTCCTGCAAGGTCTCTGCGGGTTTTTGCCAAAAATTCATCGTCCGATTTGCGCTTGTGCGAGGCTGAGGGCTTTTTCGAGCTGCTCGGCTTCGGAGAGCAGGGTGTTGTCTATGACGATGGCATCTTCGGCCTGGCGCAGGGGACTGTCGGCGCGGGTGGAGTCGATGTGGTCGCGCTCGCGGAGGTTGCGGCGGATCTCGTCCCACTCGGCGTCGATGCCTTTGGCGGCGAGTTCGAGGTGGCGGCGACTGGTGCGCACGTCGGTATCGGCGGTGAGGAAGATTTTGAGTTCGGCGTCGGGGAAGACGACGGTGGCGATGTCGCGGCCGTCGGCAACGATGCCCCTGCGTTTGCCCATTGCTTTTTGCTGGGCGACCATGGCGCGGCGCACGGCGGAGATGGTGGAAACGGGGCTGACGTGCTCGCTGACGCGCATTTCGCGGATTTCGCGCTCTACATCCACGCCGTTGAGGAAGGTGTGGTTTTGGCCCTGTATGCGCTCAAAATGGATCTCGATATGCTCCAGCGCCTCGGCGACGGCGGCCGGGTCGTTGTAATCTATGCCTTTTTCCAGCATAAACAGCGTGACGGCGCGGTACATGGCGCCGGTGTCGAGGTAGGCGTAATGGAGGGTTTTGGCCAATGCCTTGGCTAAGGTGCTTTTGCCGCAGGACGAATACCCGTCGATGGCAACGATAATTTTATGGGGCTTGGGTTTAGGCTGGCCGTTTTCCTGAGTCATGTTGTAGTTGTTACCGATCGTGCAAAAGTCTGACAATTCGGGTACTTTTGCCTGCTCTGTGGCGGATAAAATCTCAGGATTTTACGCCGGGCGCTGTTTGGGTTTCGCACAGCTGCTACACAGGTGGATGCACAGCGTTTACACAGAAATGTATATTTATTTGATAATCAAATTTCTGTGTAAGCGCTGCAAGCAAGCATCCGCCAAAATCGGTAAGCGTTTTTAGTAGGTATAATTCAGAATGAGGTTGTACAGCCCCATATCCACTTTGTTGATCACATAGCGATCATTGCCGTACACCTCGCCGAGGCGCCATTTGTGCACATACAAAAACTGCGCGCGCAGACCTTCGAGTTGTTTGCCGAAGGTGTAGCGCAGGTCTATATTCAGTTGTCGGAAAGCAGGAAAAGCGTATTTGTTCAGCGCTGCATTTTTTACATCGGGCAGGTAGTAGTGGCCGTAGGCGAGTTCCGTTTTGAATTTACCGCTTTTATGTTGCCAGTTCAGGCGCAGGTTGGCCGAATGGCTGTCGCCGCTGCCTTCGATGCGTTCGCGGGGCATAAAGGTAAAGAAGGGTTCGCGTCCCCACTCGCGCGGGGAAAGGAAGCGCCCTTCGGCCGTCACGCGGGTGTAGGCGGCCGCGAGTTGCCAGGGGCCGCGTTGCCAGCCCATTTGGGCGCTCAGCGCATTGGAATGCGCATTTTTCATAAAATAAGTCTTGGACAACTCCGCGTTGCCGCCGTCGTTAAGGGCATCCTGATGGGTGAATTGCAGGGCAAAATTCAGGCGGCTTTTATTTTTAAGGGGCAGCGAATAATCCGCTTGAGCGAGGCTGCTGTGGAAAATGTTTTCAATATAATGTTCCCAAAGCTGGATTTTGGTGTTTTTGCCTATTTTATGGGTAATGCCCAATATGGCAACGCCCTTGCTGCGCAGGTTTTCCGGGTAGCCGCTGCTGGTGCCGTCAGGGTTCAGTCCCCTGGGGTAGAGGCCGATGGATTCGCCGATGTCGTACCAGCCCACGGTGCTGCGCGGTGAAATTTTCCAGATCCAGCCGCCTTGAATTTTGGTATTTTTTACCTCGTGCAGTTCCAGCCAAAGGCCCGCTTCAGCGGTGGGTCGCATGCGGCCATCCTGATAATTGATAAATGGCGTTTGCAATTGCTGGCGTCCGAGGGTGATGCTGGATTTGCGCCATTGGTAGCGCATCCAAAAATCGCTCATGCGGTCGAGGTCGTATTTATTGTTGGGATCTTCCACGTCGAAGAGGCCGATTTCGTAGCGATTGACGGCGCCGGTGGCGGAGTCTTTCGCTGCCAAATCGGAAGAAGCGAGGTTGTAATGAAAAACGCCGCCGATGCCAAAGCTCAGTCCATGCCATGCCGCCGATTCGAAGTGCAGGCCGCCGCCTGCCGCCAGGGCGTAGTAGTCGCTCAGGTGGCGCGCATTGTCGGTGACCATAAAAAAAGAGCGGAAATGCCCGGAAAATTTGCCTTTCCGGAATGCCTGGTGCAGGTTGGCTGCGGGCTCCGCAGCCGCCGGATCTTGTGCAAAAAGCGTGAAAGGGAGGATGCTTAACAGGAAAAGTATCGTTGCAAAGCGCATAGCAGGGAATAGTATTGGTTGCCACAAAGTTCCGGCGATGCGGTTTTTAAATATGGTGACAATTATCACCAGCTACTAAACTGATCCCGATGGCCCTGCTGCACCCTTTTATTTCCCGCAGAATACGCAGATTTACGCGCAGAATACACAGAGCTGTTACGCTTGTATATACAGATAGCATTGAAAATCTGCGCGATCTGCGCGTAAATCTGCGAAATCTGCGGGAAATTGATCTTTGGCAAGTACCTACAAGCGCAGTAGCATTTTTGCCGGCGCTATATCACCCCACTCATTTTACACATTAGAATAAAGTTGCTGACAATCAGCATGGTACGCTGGAAATAATGCCGGCCATTTATCCAGGCCAATCTAAATTCGACCATGCGCAGGGGCAAAAAGAAAAAGCCGAACATAAAAAGCAGCAGAAACCAGCCGGAAGTGTCCTGCCCCGAAAACCGCAGTTGCCTGCCAAAACCATGCGTGAACATATACATACTCAGGGCCAGCATGCACAATACCAGCAAGCGTGCAGGCCAGTACCATTTCGGATTGGAACGCGCCAGCTCCGGCGCATTCAGGAATACATACAGCTTCATTTCCAACCAGATCATATACAAAAAGAGCAGGATATGCCCCCACATCCAGACAGCCGTGGGCACTTGCGGAAAACTGCTTTTCAGGAGCCGGACTGCCGGGTCAATAATCAATACCATGCGAATGACCGTGCGGATGAGCGCCGTCGAAATACCCCAGGCGACCCAAAATTTATTTTTGCTGTTTTCGGGCCAGGCTTTATCCGGAAAACGCTTTTGGAAAATCCGAAATTCCATGCCGATGACCTGTTGCAGGGCCGGCGCTTCCAGCAACAACAGTAGCAGCAGGGGCGCGAGCATCCAGCTTTGTACCTGCAAACGGGCATCGGCGCTGATGCCCTGTCGGAACACCCATTCTGCGAGCAAGTAGAAGAGGGTCAGTAGCAGGTTTTCGATAACGGGCGCCCAATACCGCTTATCGGATATTCCGGTCATAAAACCTGCTTGGGAAGGTGCGGATTTCATCGGCAAATGCTGCCAGAAAAGGCTCGCCCTCGGCTGCAAAGCGCAATTCCTCGGCTTCATTCAGGCGCAGGCGCAGGTCGTAAACGGCTACGGTGCCACACATGACTTCCAGAATATGCCCTTCCCCGTCGGTGTACAGCACATATTCCATTCCTTTATTGATGAGTTCTTGTAAAGCAGCCATTTTTCGCTTGTTTTGATGCAAATATCTTGTAATACAAACGAACGCAGCCGCTGCAATGCAGTGAATGCGTCAAACTGAACAGTGAAACTCCCAATTTTTGGAGTGAAAAATTATTCCTGCGCTGCCAGATGGTGCTTTTTGCGCAATGTTTCAGCATTCAGCAAGGTCAATACCAGGGAATTATGATATTACCTATTTTTACGCCATGAAACGCGTCCACTCCATTGATTTTTTGCGCGGCCTGGTGATGGTCATCATGGCGCTCGACCATACGCGCGACCTGCTGCACCTCACGGCCCAGACCCAGGATCCCACCAACCTGTCGAACACAACGACCGCTTTGTTTCTGACGCGCTGGATCACCCATCTTTGCGCGCCCACCTTTGTGTTTTTGTCGGGCGCTTCGGCGTATTTATCGCTTAAAAACCACGGCGATTTTGCGGCAAGTCGCCGTTTTCTCTTCAAAAGAGGTTTTTGGTTGGTGCTGCTGAATTTCACGCTGGTGAACTTCGGGATTTTCCTCGATGTGCATTTCAGCGTCCTGTTTTTGCAGGTAATTGCAGCCATTGGTTTTGGGTTTATCGGACTGGCGTTGTTACTGAAATTGTCTGCGCGCACCCTGGGTATTATCGGGTTGGTGCTCATTTTCGGGCATAATTTGTTCAGCGGCGTCAGTTTTCCGCAGGGCACGCCTTTAAATGTGCTGTGGTCGGTGCTGATGGGCGCTAATTTTTATCAGATTTCTCCCAAATTCGCCTTCCTGACCACCTACCCGATCATTCCCTGGCTGGGTATTATGCTGGCTGGTTTTGGTTTCGGCGAATTGCTAGGCAGTCCGGCCCGCAAAACCCTGTTTTGGCGCATAGCTCTGGGCGCTCTGGCGCTTTTTGTGCTGCTCAGAACCTTCAATGTGTATGGCGATCCGGCGCATTGGGCCGTCCAAAAAGACGGCTGGTTTACGGCCCTGTCGTTCATCAATGTGAGTAAATATCCGCCGTCCCTGCTGTTTACCTTACTGATGTTGGGCATTGCGTTCCTGATCCTGTATGCGTTTGAGGGCGTGCAGAACCGCTTTACCAAAGTGGTGGAGGTGTACGGGAAAGTGCCGTTGTTTTACTACGTCCTGCACTGGTATGTGATTCATGCGGTGGCTGCGCTGGTGTTTTTGGCGCAGGGCTATTCCTGGTCGGACCTGCAATTTTCGGGCATGGGCTTTGGTCGGCCGCAGGCGGGCGGCGGCCTGGATTTGGCGGGGACTTATTTGGTCTGGCTTGGCGTGGTGGCGCTCCTGTATCCTTGTTGCCGGTGGTACGGGCGGTACAAAATGGCGCATCCGGAGAATTGGGTGTTGCGGTATTGGTGAGGGCTTTGTCGGCACGCGATTTTTGTGAGCCTTCCGGCGAACCCTGGATATACTGGTATTTGGCGCGGTGGTGGAAGGCGCCCTGCTGGGTCAGATTATTGGGTATGCGTGGAAATGGCCGCGGGTTGAGGCGTGAGGAACCTGTTTGCCCCTTAGAGTTAACGCATCAAACTAGCTATACAACAGGTGTTTTTTGAGGTGAATTTGAATATTTTACTACTTCCCGGATTTGTCCGGGGGGTAGTCGCTCTGCTATCGGGAGTTTAAACTTTTAACTTGATAATGCCACAAAAACATGCATAAAAATGCAAAAGACTACATAAAATCCTTTAATTGCTGGATTTCCAATTAGTTGTAAGCCATTAGTCCGAAGTGTCATTTGTAGTTCTTTCTGTCAAAGGAACAAACAATTGCGGATGGCTAGCTCTAAGGTGAGTTTCTATCACAGGAGGGATTCCAGTACAGCCAAAAAGTGAACGGACGCTCATGAGTTGCTCTTTAGTAAGGCCTCCTGCGCCTTTGAGGTTTGCGCCTTTGAGGTTTGCGCCTTTGAGGTTTGCGCCTTCAAGATTTGCGCCTTTGAGATTTGCGCCTTCTAGATGTGCGCCTTCTAGATGTGCGCCTTCTAGATTTGCGCCTTCTAGATTTGCGCCTTCTAGATTTGCGCCTTCTAGACGTACGCTTTCTAGACGCGCGCCTTTGAGATGTGTACCTACGAGTTGTGTATTTACAAGATTACTATAAGTTAATTCAGAAAATATCAAGTTTGACAAAGAAAAATCTACACCATATAAATCTTTAATATGTAGAATACTGCCCTTAATATCTAAATAATCGAATGATTCATAGGCAAGGCAATTCTGACCATACATTCGCTGGGGCTGTAACCGAACACACCATTCCCCAAATTTTATTCTTGTAGCTAATTTTAAAGGAGAAGGTTTTTTCGTATTTCTTGCACAGGCACTGTGTATCACCATCAACGCCTCCGAACAGTTGCGTTCAATGATACGCTCTTCAGCATGAGTGCGGCGTAATTCTATATTGGGCATTCCATCGTTGATGATTTTACTCAGTAGCCTTGCCATCACTCTTTGGCAACGTTGTATTTCTGTTATTTTTTTACTTTTTATCTCATCTCTAATAAACTCCATCAAATATGTATCAATGGCTGTCATTCCGGTGATATTGCCCCATTTTTTTAACGCTTCATCATCACTCCAGCCCTTATCATAGTTTTTTTGTTTATCCTCCACCTGAGTCGTAATACGAAATGCCATATTGACAATCCGGGCAGCTGTCAGGTATTCACCAAAACTCTTATGGGTAAATTCAAATGTCTTGTCTCCAGAACCACTGGTACCGTGTTCCCGGAAATAAAACGCCGTTAATAATCGGATGATCCCTTTTTGGGCCTCCTGTTCGAATTTATCCATCAATGGCTTGAGGTTATTTTCTTGAATATGCTTTGTGATTCTGTCAACGGTAGTTGTTCTTATATCCCCGCTGTGCCAGGCAGAAATCGCAATTTCTTCCAATATTCTTACGAAATCATCCAGACTAAGCCCTTCGATTGCCTTGTGTTTTTGTGCGTAAGCTCTTTCGTGAACGCCCTCAATGAGGTCTTTATAAATGATGTTCAGGTTCACCCCTTTGCTAAAATCTATTTTATTGCGCACTAAGCCAAGGGCGACTAAATAGTTGAGCAAAGGTTGGGCGGTAACTTCGTCTAGTTTTTCAATCCTTAATTCTGTGGGCAGTTGGGTGTATTGAAGTCCTTTGCACAACGAAAATTTACGCCACCATTCATGGCGCTGGTCTAATTGTAGCAATTCAAAGTATTTCTTTTTGAATTCTACTTTTATGTTTTCCTTTTCTAAGAAATACGGTAGTACATACGAGATATCCTGCTCTGCGCGAAAAAGATTAGTATTTAATTGTATAGATAATTCCCGTCCGGTAATTAAAAACAAGGCTTTTATATCCTTGTCTCGGTTAATCTGGCTAGAATACGCATTTAATGCGTGGATAAAATTACCAGCTACTTCTGTAGCAAATTTACCCTGCTGCGAGAGTTCATCCAAACCATCGAAGACCAAGAGGATTTTTTCACTTCTACCTCCTCCCAGTGGGTGAAATGAAAAATCCAGTTCCGGCATTCTGCGTACAAATCGGTCAACTGCATCGGGTATGTCACCTTGTACATCAAAGTATTGGAGTGGAATCAGGATAGTTTTTATATCATTTTTTTTTGCGCGTTCGGCGCACCACATTTTGGCAAATGATGACTTACCCGAGCCCGGGCCGCCGCTGATAAACCGAATACACTGGCGGGCATCCTGGGTTTTTAACCATGTATCTAATGCTTCACCTAGCCAAAAAGGTGTTTTTTCTAATTTGTTATTTTCTATGCTAAGGCTTGCGCTTTCCTTTTTATCCAATACCTTTTTGGTGTAG
Source organism: Chitinophagales bacterium (assembly GCA_017303875.1). GTDB lineage: Bacteria > Bacteroidota > Bacteroidia > Chitinophagales > Saprospiraceae > M3007. The sequence continues at coordinate 182,944 of JAFLBP010000002.1, forward strand.
GCCCGAAGTGGAATATAAATCTGGCGGAGGCTGAATGTTTCGGCAAATACTGGTTCTTCTATTTGTTTTTGCAAAAAAGCACTGTAACGCGCCCATTCTAACTCCCGTTTGGCTGCGGGCGTAAAGGGGGTTTCTGTTTCCTTTAATATGGTATCATAGGTGCCAGGATAGTCTTTCCACTCTTGGTTGAGCGCCAAAACGAAGTAGGCGGGCAACCGGTTAGAAATATTATCCGCGTCTTGCTCAGTAAGCCCGGCAAATCGAAGCCAACTTTTGAAAGATTGTTTAAAATCTTCCACTAAACTAATCTGCCCCGGATTTTTGAAAAAATCACGATCAATGGAAAGTTCCTTATCTTCTAAATGTTGGTTCAGGCCATCTAAAAAAGTTACGTAGTTGGTTGAATCATACAGACTTTCATTTTCCTGATGTGTTTCATCCATTAAAAGTCGGACATCACAAGACAAATCATGGGCGGCGTTGACCATTGCCTTGAGAATCAACTGATAGGCTAAAATACCTGGATTTTCTTGTATTTTTACAGTGTCCACCAAATCAAACAGGTCTTTTATAGTATCCTGTATCCCATCAATTTTGGTAGATGAAACGACTGCTTTAGACAGCGTAAGAAAAATCTTTTTAAAATCGAATTTTATTTGCTGATTGTACCATTTTAATGGTTTTTGTACGGATAACTTAGTAGAGTCTTTCATATTTTTAGTTTTGTAAAAATTTTAGGCAAATATATACATTTTAAATAGATTTCTCAAAATGCATAAAAAAGTCTTTTAAAAATCGAAATTAGTGATCTACTCGCAAGCCCCTCCAACACAACGCACGCATGTTCAAACCTTTGACTTTATTGAGATAAAACGTACTAAGTAGTTGAAAAAGAATACATTGTAGCGATTGAGCGCTATCCTCAAAAGTACGACCACCCACTCCTCAAAACAAACCTATATGCATCCCTCATGGCTAACTTCTTAACTTAAGTGAACGCCCGCCTCCTGCCCGCCATCCTACTTTTGCAGCATCATTTAACAACAACAAATGGATATGCGATACTGATACTATCCCCCAAAGTGTATCACTTGAAACTCTTCACATAGCAATCAAAATTGCACTTTCAGCGTATTTAGGCGTTTAGGGGGAGTATTTTTCAGGCGTTTAGATACTATCCCCAAAAGTATGTTAGTAAGGTAGCCCGGCCACGTAAAGTTTCACACAGATGTTACACAGATTCCCACACAGATGTTACACAGAACATTGATTATCAAACAAATGTACCATCTGTGTAACATCTGTGTGGGAATCTGTGTAACATCTGTGTGAAACTTTACGTGGCCAGATCCCCTCACTTACACAGAAATCTGAACAGTACCTCTTTATTTCACAGGCATACTTTTGGAGACAGTATCCGCCTCTCAGATTAATTTCCCACAAATCACGCAGACTGATTACTTTTGACGACGCAGATAACATAAAAAAATCTGCGCGATCTGCGCGTCAATCTGCGAAATCTGCGGGAAATCGATCGTGGGCGTTTGCCAAACTCACTTTGTATCATTCCAATAATCCACCACCACGGCTTTGTCTACATCTTTTTTGGCGTATTGCTCCACAAAGGCCTTGTGTATGGGGTGAATCAGATAGGCGTCGCGGTCTTTTTCAGAGGCAAAGGATAAGAGGAAACAATGCGTCAGTCCTTCGCTGAGCGCTTCGGGACTGTTATTGACGCCAAATTCAAAATCGCGGATCAGCTCCGGCAGTTGCGTTTTGAGTCCGGCGAAAGCTGTTTCCAGCGCCCGAATTTGTTCGGGTGTGCTGCCATCTTTGAATTTTACCAAAACCACATGGCGCAGCAGGCGCTGCGGCTCCGTCGCGACGGACGGCGCAGCGCCTGCTGCAGGTGGTTTGGAGGCAGGCTCGCAGGCGCTGAGGGCGGCGAGCAGGACAAAAGTGCAGAGTAATCGCATGTTGCAATAGGTAAGAAGTGTGTAAGGAGCAGCAATGATAGGAAAAATCTGTACAATGATTTTTCATCGTTTTTCAATCCGGCCTTGCCTTTGGTTTTTAATAAAACTTTTTGTGTTTAAATTTGCATTTTTGCTAAACAAGCAGTATTTTTGCAGGAAAAAATATCCCCATGCAATTCGTAGATATAAAAAATGATATAGCCTTCAGGAAGATTTTCGGCAATGAAACCAAGAAAATCATCCTCATTTCTTTCCTCAACGCAATTATGAAGTTGAAGGATAGTCGTGCGATTGCGGATGTAGAAATTCTCAACCCGTATCAGCTACCGATTATCAAAAACCTGAAAGCTTCTATCATTGATATAAAAGCACGGGACAAAAAAGGCAAAACCTACATCATTGAAATGCAGGTGGCCGAACCTGATGGCCTGGACAAGCGACTGCTGTATTATGCCGGTAAAGAGTATTCGCAGCAAATTGAAAGCGGCGAATATTATTCTGAGCTAAAACCGGTTGTTTTTATCGGCATTTTCGATTTCAGGTTTACTCAAGGGGATAAATACCTTTCGCATCACGCGGTTTGTGATGTTGAAAACGGCGAACGGATCATCAAGGATATGGATTTTTATTTTATCGAATTGCCGAAGTTTACCAAACCCCTGGAAGTACTTACGGAAATTACAGACAAGTGGCTGTTTTTTATTAAAGAGGCTGAAAACCTGACGCTCATTCCTGAAAATATTGATGATGAGGGGCTAAAAGCTGCCTATCAGGATGCCAATAAATTTTATTGGGGAAAAGAAGAGTTGGCTGCTTATGATTATGCGGCCATGCGTGAACAAGATGAAAGAGGCAAAGTAAGTCTGGCCGAAAAACGGGCTGCCCAAAATGAAAAAATTGAAATCGCCAGAAAAATGAAACAAAAAGGACTTTCCGACAAGGACATATCGGATTTTACAGGTCTGGCGGAGGAAGAAATCAATCAACTATAGCTTATGAAACCCGACTTCAAACAAGTCCTCTGGGAAAACTTTGCCGCATCCATTGATATGCTCAAAGATGTAATTCAGATTTGTCCGGATGATTTATGGGAAAAGGACCGGCAATTCTTCTATATGGCTTATCACACGGTCATATTTATGGATTATTACCTGACTTACCCGGTAACCGATTTTGAGCCACAACTGCCTTACACGCTGCTGCCCTTTGAAAACCTGCCGCCCGGCGCCATAGACGACGTGATCCCAAACCGGCATTACCAGCAGTCTGAAATGCTTGATTACATCGCGCATATCCGAAATAAATGCGCGGCATTGATCGGGCCGGGTTCCACACAAAATCTGGAGGAACAGTGGATAGAACCCTCCGCCATTGAACTACACGGCCTGTGCCCTTCCCTGGTAGAGGAGTATACCATTCTGGAAATCCTGTTTTATAATTTCAGGCATGTGCAACACCATGTCGGGCAATTGAACCTCCTCCTGAGAACCAAAGCCGGGAGGGCGGCAGATTGGATTGCGCGGGCGGGTGAGTGAGGTGGTTTTGTATAACATTTACAAGGGATGTATGATCAAATTCAATGATAATACCTGCCAAGTTGGGAATTTTCTTCATTTTCAGGCAAATAAACATTGAGGTATCTTGTAAAAGCATAACTTTGCAAATCGGGAATTGAAATCCCGATCTGCAAAAAAAATGATTCCACGACAAGCATCAGGTAAGTTGCTCCAATTAGCACAGCAATTCAGGGCTGTGGCCATTTTAGGCCCACGACAAAGCGGTAAAACAACGCTTGCCAAGGCCTGTTTTCCCGAAAAACCTTATGTTTCCTTAGAGACACCCACGATGCGGCGTTTTGCGTTGGAGGATCCCGTCCAATTTCTCCGGCAATATCCGGATGGGGCAATATTCGACGAAATTCAACGTGCCCCGGAGTTGCTTTCGTGGTTGCAACAAGATTTGGACGAAACCCCCTCGGTAAGGGGAAAGTTTGTACTCACGGGATCCAACAACCTGCTTTTGCTCGAAAACATTACGCAGACCCTGGCCGGTCGGATCGCCCATATTGAATTGTTGCCCTTCTCCGTAGCTGAGTTACAGGCTTTGCCTGAAGCGTTGTCCGATATAAACACCTTACTTTGGAAAGGCGGCTACCCTCCGGTTCAGGCCGATGGGATAGGGCCAGAGGATTGGTTTTCAATGTACATCCGTACTTATGTCGAGCGCGATGTCAGACAAATCAAGAATATTGAAAACTTACTTTTATTTGAGCGTTTTTTATCCCTCTGTGCGGGCCGTGTGGGGCAGGAAATCAACTACTCTGCACTGAGCAATGAACTGGGTGTTGATCGTAAAACCATCCAATCCTGGCTGGGTATTTTACAGGCCAGTTACCTGGTTTACCTCTTACCACCTTTCTACAACAACTTTCAAAAGCGCGTACTCAAAACACCCAAGCTGTACTTTTTTGATACGGGGTTAGTTTGCGCGTTGTTGCAAATCAGTCAGCCAAACATGTTATCGCTCCACCCGTTTCGGGGAGCCTTGTTTGAGAATTTTATCGTCACGGAACTCATCAAAAATCGCTTCAATCAGGGTAAGCGCTCCAATTTGTATTTCTGGCGTGAATCATCCGGCAATGAGTTAGATGTCATCCTGGATGAGGGCTTGCGCCAGTTTCCCATTGAAATCAAAAGCGGTCAGACCATTCAATCCGCGTGGACGAAGGGCATTTTATATTGGCAACAGCTGAGCGGTCAATCCGGCGGGCTTATCCTGCACGGTGGCAACGAGAACCAGCGCCGCAGCGGTGGGATTGATTTCCTTTCCTGGGAAAAAGTGGCTGGACTGTAGGCGATGACAAACTTTTGAGCGCACTAATCCCTTTTCCTTAGCGCCAAAGCCAATACCGCGGCGGATTGGCTAACGCGGGCGGGTGGGTAATATGGCATATCTTTGCCGCAACTATTCAAGCAAGCGCATGGAACCCAGCAACAGCATCCAGGAAATCGTGTTCAGGTTTATGAACCGATTCACTTTCGACCCTGAAGATTTAGACTATTCCCTGGTAGAAAAACACGCCAAAACCTTGCAGGCATTGGCAGAGGTGAGCAATTCGGGCGTGATGATTTTTGACCTGCACCAAAAGCAAACGGTTTTTTTCTCTACCAATTTCGGGAAGATGCTGGGCTATAAACCCTCAGATTATGAGGCGTTGAATTATCGCTTTTTTGAACCCAAAATTCACCCCGACGAAAGGTATCAGTTGTCCTTGCGGGGTGTGTCGGTTTTGAAAATATTCGACCAGTTTTCAAAGGACGAAAAATTCAACCACAAAGCAGTATATGAATTTCGGATGCTCAATGCCGAAAACAAATACATACGCCTGGTAGAACAATATCAGATATTGGAATTGGACAAAAAAGGGCAAGTCTGGCTCATGTTCAATATGGTGGATATTTCGCCCAATCAGGAAATCGAAAGTCCGGTAAAATGCCAGATCCTGAATTTCAGAACGGGAGATGTTATTCCGCTTGATGTAGAACAAAAACCGCAATTGGAGCTGACCAAACGGGAGTTGGAAATTCTGAAACTGGTGAAACAGGGGTATTTGAGCAAAGAAATTTCCACACAACTTTCCATCAGCGTACACACCGTGAATACGCATCGCTATCGTTTTTTAGAAAAATTAGGGGCCAATAATTCGTTTGAAGCAGTGATTTTTGCTTCGAAGTATGGGTTGTTGGATTGAGGGCCTGTTTTCGGGTATTATTCAGGTGTTGAAAAAAGGGCTATTTTTTGGGCAATTTTGGAGTGTTTTTCTCAATTTTCTTTTCTTCAGCACCTACGCTGCGCTCGAGTTTTTTAATGTCTTCGGCTGCCGGGAGATTTTCGGGCATAATGCCTCGGTTCCCCAACATTTCGCGTACACTTATGTTGTTTTGAATGTGCTCGGCAGTGATAGGGGCTTCACCGTGCATATCCTTGTTTGCTACATTATAATTGGTCATTTCGGTGGCAAGATTTTTAGCAGCAATAGTGAGTGTTGGCAGAAAATCGGCAAGTGGTCGGTTAGCGCTTATCCCTAAACGCTTTTTCATATCCTCAGTAGTATACCCGCCAAATAAAGCTGTATCACCTTTGGAGCGGATACGCCCGAAGCCTTTGTCGTCTACTCCTCTTTCATAAATATTTTGGGAAAGTTGTTTCTCCGCAGCCCTTAACTTATCTCTTGTTTCGAGTCTCGACAACAGTGTCAAACGTTCTTCTATCAACTCTGCTTTGCGGGCTTGCACGGCGAAATAGCTTTGCGCAAAAGCGATTTCTTCTTTTTTGGGATCACCATTTTGGGCAATCAAATAGCAGGCATATCGGGTGAGCATAAAATCGCTTACCTCGCGTTTTCCGCCTTTCCCTATTTCGATCATTTTCGTGACCTCACGAAAATGATCATCTACGTTGATCTGCTGTGTTTTACACGAATCTACCGCTCGGTTTATGGCAACTGTAAAATTTTCCCATCGGGCATATCCGAGCAGTTCTTGTAATTCACGGGCAAACCAAACTTCAACCTGTTCGCTGCTATCTTCATTATAGATAACATGAACAATGGTGTCAAAAACTGATTTTAACTGATGTATGCGTTGTAAATCCATAACAAAAGGTTTTAAACCCAACACAAAGTTATGATATTGTTTATGGTTGTAATAAAATGTTTATAGAAACCAATTCAAATAAACGCCGATAAAAGTAGTGATATTTAACACTAAATACGGACTTTGGGACAATATCAAAATTTATTTTAAAAAGTCGAGTACTTTGCTTGTTTTACACAGCAGTAAAGCAAAAGCCGCATATTGCTCAAAACGAATGTTATTCCCCAATAAAGTACCCGGCCCTCTCCACATACTAATAAATCAGTATTGCCCCAACCTGAAGCCGGGAAGACCTTTGCGCCTTCAACTGTTTCAAACCAATAAACACATGCGATTCTTTTTTGTATGCATCCTGGCGCTGTTTACAGTGCCCCTTATTGCCCAACAACCCACTCAAACCATTCGCGGCTTAGTCATTGATGAGGCCTCCAACAAACCCATTGCTTTTGCTACCGTAGCCCTGCTCCAAACCTCCCCGCCCATCGGCGCCATCACCGATACGGCGGGCAATTTTACGTTTTCCAAAGTGGCCGTTGGCCGCTACGATGTGCAGGTGACGTATGTGGGCTACGAAACAGCCATCGTCCGCGAAGTGACGCTTGTTTCCGGAAAACAGACTTTTCTGACCATCCCCCTCAAAGAAAATGCGGCGTTGCTGAAAGAAGTGGCGATAAAACCGCGCATCAGCAAGGAACAGCCGCTCAACGCGATGGCGACCGTAAGCGCTAAAATGCTCAGCGTGGAAGAGGCAAAACGCTACGCAGGCGGCTTCGACGACCCGGCCCGATTGGCCACTTCCATCGCGGGCGTAGGCGGCAATACGGGCGACAATGGCATCATTGTGCGCGGTAATGCGCCAAAATTCCTGCAATGGAAAATGGAAGGCGTCGAGATCCCTTCGCCCAACCACTTCGGCGACCTCAATTACCTCGGCGGCGGGGTGCTGACCGCCCTCAGCAGCAGGATGCTGGCCAATTCCGACTTTTTCACAGGGGCATTTCCGGCAGAATACAACAATGCCTTATCCGGTGTTTTCGACATTGCCATGCGCGCCGGAAACAACCAAAAACGCGAAACCACCCTTGAATTGGGCCTTATCGGCCTGGAAAATGCCTCCGAAGGACCATTCAAAAAAGGCGGACGGGCCTCCTACCTGTACAATTACCGCTATTCCACCCTCGCCCTGTTCGCCCCGCTATTGCCCGAAGGCGCCAACAGTATCAAGTACCAGGACCTGTCTTTCAAGCTGAATTTTCCGACCAATAAAGCCGGCATTTTCTCCATTTGGGGAATGGGTTTTACGGACGGGGCAAAAAACAAACCCAAAGCAGACAAGGCAGACTGGAAATACGAGGACGATAACCAGAACGATGTCATCAAACAAGCCACAGGCGTGTTGGGACTCAGCCACAAGTATTTTTTCAAACACAATGCCTACCTGAAAACGACCTTCGCCGCCACGGTCAATGATGTGGACTGGACGGCTCAAAAGCTGAACAACGAACAGGAATTGAAATCCTACAGCAAAATCACCAATACCAACTGGAATTTTATGTTGAGCACTTTCCTGAATACCAAGTTCAGTGCGCGCCACACCAATCGCAGCGGTTTTTTGCTCAACGGCATGCGGTACGACATACTGCTCAACAAAGCCTCCGCAGCAGGCGAAACACCGCGGGAAATTGTCAATGCCGATGGGCAAAGCCTCCTGGTATCGGCTTACAGCAGTTCATCCATTCAATTGCGGGATAAACTAACAATGAATGTGGGCGTCAATGCGCAGTTGTTTACGCTGAATAACAATTACACCCTTGAACCGCGCCTGGGCTTTAAACAATTGCTCCATGAAAAACACGCCATTGGTCTGGCTTACGGCCTGCACAGCCGCTTGGAAAAACTGAACTATTACTTCAATAATTCGCTTTCAACGGGCGAAACGGCCGTGAATAAAGCGCTTGATTTTTCAAAAGCACATCATGTAGCGTTGAGTTACGACTGGAATATTTCAAAACTCGTACATTTGAAAATCGAGCCGTACTACCAAAGCCTCTTTTCAATACCCGTCATTGCGGACAGCTCCTTTTCGTTTATTAACCTGCAAAGCGACCTGTTTTTTAGCGAAAAACTTGAAAATACCGGTGTTGGCAGAAACTACGGCATTGATATTACACTTGAAAAATATATGTCGAAAGGCTTTTATTACCTGTTGTCGGGATCCGTTTTTAATGCCGAATACAAAGGCGGCGATGCAGTTTGGCGCAATACGCGTTTCAACCGCAATTATATCGCCAATTTTCTGATCGGAAAAGAGTGGCAAACCGGCAAAAACAAACAAAACACCTTTAGCCTCAATGCCCGCATGACCTATCAGGGCGGCAATCGCTATTCGCCTGTGGATGAGGCCGCATCCATCAATCAACAGGCTGTTGTTTACGATGAAACAAGGGCCTATTCCCTGCAATCCGACCCCTTGCTCAATGTGCATTTCACGGCCATTTACAAAATCAATAAAAACAAACGCTCAAGCGAAATTGCCCTGAAAATCCTGAACCTGACCGGACAGGATGATTTCAGGGGACATCTCTACAACTACATTGATAAAAGAGTAGACCGCGATCTACCTTCGCTCGTCATTCCGAATTTGAGTTACAAAATTGAATTTTAATCATGATCCAGCAACGCATCCAAGCCCTCGCCCAAAAACCACGCATCGCTTTTCTGCTCGACGGCGGCGGGGCCGTGCTGACGGCCCTTTTGCCCTTAGCCATCGTTTATTTTTTCGGCAATATTTTCGGTATCCCGCTTCGGGTATTGTATTTTTTGTCTGGCATTGCCTGTCTGTTTGCCCTGTATTCTTTTGCCTGCGCCCTCATGCAGCCGGCGCAATGGCGGCCCTATTTGCGCTTCATCAGCATGGCCAACTTTGCCTATTGTTTCCTCACCGTGGGCCTGATGCTGTATTTTCGCACAAGCCTTAGCGCTTTGGGGGCTGCCTATTTTTGTGGCGAAATTCTGGTATTGCTGGGCGTGGTATGGGTAGAGCGGGCGGTCGTGCGGAGTATGAGGTTTGGATGATACATAAAAAAGGGCAAAAGTGGTATAACCCTTTTGCCCCCTTTCTGGTTTTATGTCCTGTGTTTAAATCTCCTCAAACTTCGCCGTAAAATGCCGCAAAAACGGCGGCTCCCAGGTGATTCTCACGCCGGTTTTGCGCGCGCGCCGACGCAGTAATTCCTCAAAGGCCTCAATCACATAATCAATATGGCTTTGCGTGTACACGCGCCGCGGAATGGCCAAACGCACCAGATCCATACTCGCCGGAAGGAGCTGCCCATTGTCGTCGTATTTGCCAAACATCACCGAACCAATTTCACAGCAGCGGATACCGCCAATGCGGTACAACTCGCAAGCCATCACCTGGCCCGGGTATTGATCCAGCGGAATATCCGGGTAAAAGGCGCGGGCGTCAATGTACACCGCGTGGCCGCCAGCCGGGCGCATCACCGGAATGCCGTGTGCGTGCAATCGTTCGGCTAAATATTCGGTGCTTTTGATGCGGTAATGCAGGTAATCCGGCTCAAAAATCTCTTCCAGACCGATGGCGATGGCCTCCATGTCGCGGCCCGAAAGTCCGCCGTAGGTGGAATACCCTTCCGTGATGATGAGCACGGTGCGGCATTGCAGGGCCAGGTCGAGGTCGCGCAGGGCCAAAAAGCCGCCCATATTGACGAGCGCATCTTTTTTGGCGCTCATCACGCAGCCGTCGGCCAGTGCACACATTTGCTGCGCGATTTCGCGGTAGCTGAGGGCTTCAAAGCCCGGTTCGCGGTGTTTGATAAACCAGCTGTTTTCGGCAATACGACAGGCATCCAAAATCAGGCGGATGCCGTGTTTTTTACAAATTTCCGAAACCTCACGGGCGTTTTGCATGCTCACGGGCTGACCACCGCCGCTGTTGTTGGTCACCGTCAGGATGACCGCCGCAACGTTTTCAGCGCCATATTCGGCAATTTTTTCCTGCAATAAACGGGTGTCTAAATTCCCCTTGAACGGATGCAGCAGCGCCGGGTCGCGGTTTTCCGCAATCGGAATATCAATGGCCCTGGCGCCACTGAATTCGATGTTGGCCCGCGTGGTATCGAAGTGGGTATTGCTGATGAATACCTTGCCCGCGCCGCCAATGCGCGAATACAGCAGGTGCTCAGCCGCGCGGCCCTGGTGTGTGGGCATGATGTAGGGGCAACCCGTCAGTTCCTGCACCGCTTTTTCAAAGCGATACCAGCTCGAAGCGCCCGCGTAGCTTTCATCGCCGCGCATGATGCCAGCCCATTGTTCGCTGCTCATGGCCGAAGTGCCGCTATCGGTCAGCAGGTCGATAATTACCTGATCGGAGTGCAGCAAAAACGGATTAAAGTGGGCGCGTTTAAGATATTCCTCCCGCTCCGCCTCCGAAGACATTCGGATGCGCTCCACTGTTTTGATGCGGAAAGGTTCTATGATGGTTTTGAATTGCATGTTGAATTGTTTTTGGCGACAGCCGTCACGATAGCGTATCCGCCAGATTCCATTCAGCGAAGGCGCTGCCCGTTTCGGAAAGCCGGATGCTGAACAGCTCCACGCCCGCAGGCATGGCCGGGCGCAGGGCCTCGACGCAAAGGGCGATCATGTTTTCGCAGGTGGGCTGAAAAGGCAACAATACCACATTTCCGAAATGCTGTTCGATCTGCGCCACCACTTCGGGAGCGGTGTTGTCCGGCAGTGCCAGCGCATGATCGTAGCGTCTGACAAACAGCTCCTGCGTCAGCGTTTTAATGTCTTTAAAATCCATGACCATGCCGTCTTTCGGATGCCCGGGCGCATGCAGCGGCTTTCCGCGTACCGTTACTTCAAGTCGGAAAGAATGCCCGTGAATATGCCGGCAGGCGCCGTCGTAGCCGGGCAGGGCATGCGCCATTTCAAAAGTGAAAATCTTGGTCAGCCGAAGAAGCATGATGTATCATTTTTTATTTCCCGCAGATTTCGCAGATTTTCGCGCAGATCGCGCAGATTTCTCCTCCGAACCTTAAAGCGTGCCACGCCGGGCCTGTTCAGCTTCAATGCTTTCAAAAAGCGCTTTGAAATTGCCTTTTCCGAAGGATTTGGCGCCTTTGCGCTGGATGATTTCAAAAAACATGGTCGGACGGTCTTCTACCGGGCGGGTAAATATCTGGAGCAGGTAACCTTCTTCGTCGCGGTCAACCATAATGCCGAGTTCTTTGAGGCGGCGCAGGTCTTCGGCGATTTCGCCCACACGTTCGGGCACGGTGTCGTAGTAAGCGCCGGGCACGTGCAGAAACTCCACCCCGCGTTTGCGCATTTCGGTGATGGTATGCACGATGTCGTTGGTCGCCACAGCGATATGCTGACAGCCCGGGCCTTCAAAGAAGTCGATAAATTCTTCAATCTGCGACTTTTTCTTGCCTTCAGCCGGCTCGTTGATGGGGAATTTGATGCGGCCGTTGCCGTTGGTCATTACCTTGCTCATCAGGGCCGAGTATTCGGTGGAAATGTCTTTATCGTCGAATGAAATGAGGTTGGCAAAACCCATCACTTCGTTGTAGAAACGCGCCCAGGTATTCATTTCACCCCAACCCACATTGCCAACCATGTGGTCGATGTATTGCAGGCCGGTATCACTTGGGCTGTACTCGGATTCCCATTTTTCAAAGCCGGGCAGGAAGATGCCCTGATAGTTTTTACGCTCCACAAACACGTGTACCGTGTCGCCGTAAGTATGGATGCCGGCGCGGACCACTTCGCCGAAGGCATCTTTTTCCACGACGGGCTCAAAGTAAGGTTTGGCGCCGCGCGAAACCGTTTCGCGGAAAGCATCGCGGGCATCGTCTACCCACAGGGCGATGACTTTCACCGCGTCGCCGTGTTTTTTAATGTGCTCGGCAATCGGATTGTCCGAGCGCAGGGGTGTGGTAAGCACGAGGCGGATTTTGCCTTGTTGCAGCACATAGGAAGTGCGGTCGCGCAGGCCGGTTTCGAGGCCGGCGTAGGCCAACGACTGGAAGCCGAAAGCGGTTTTATAGTAGTGGGCTGCTTGTTTGGCATTGCCTACGTAGAGTTCTACATAATCGGTGCCAAGCAGGGGCAGAAAATCATCGGCTTCGCTGAAGATTTTTTGCAGGCCGTAGTTGTAATCTGTGATGGTGCTCAGATTGGTCATGGCAATTTAGTTAATGATCCAGGATTTGTAATAGTCTTCAACGTTGAGTTTCAGGGCGGTTTTGGTAATCATCAGGGGCCGGAAGGGGTCGATCATGACCGCCAGTTCTTCCGTGGCGGTTTTGCCGATGCTGCGCTCAATAGCGCCCGGGTGTGGCCCGTGCGGAATACCGGCCGGATGCAGGGTGAGCTGGCCTTTTTTGATGTTGTTGCGGCTCATAAAATCACCGTCCACGTAGTACAGAATCTCGTCGGAGTCGATATTGCTGTGGTGGTAGGGCGCCGGAATGGCTTCTGGGTGGTAATCGTACAGGCGGGGTACAAAAGAGCAGGTGACAAAGCCATCGGCCTCAAATTGCTGGTGAATGGGCGGCGGCATGTGGATGCGCCCGGTGATCGGCTCGAAATCGAAAATCGAGAAGCCGTAGGGATAAAGGTAGCCGTCCCAGCCCACCACATCGAAGGGGTGCGTGCCATAGTGGTAGGGGTACATCATGCCCTGTTTTTTTATAAAAATGCGGAAATCGCCCTTTTCATCGTGGGTTTCTAAGTTTTCGGGCAATTTGAAATCGCGTTCGCAGAAGGGCGAATGCTCCAGCAACTGGCCGTAGCGGTTGCGGTAGCGCTCGGGCGTGCGCACGGGACTGAACGACTCGATGTACAGCAGCCGGTTGTCTTTGTCCTTAAATTCGAGCTGGTAAACTGTGCCGCGCGGAATGATGAGGTAATCGCCGTATTCAAAGGGGATTTGCCCAAACATCGTTTTGAGCGTTCCGCTGCCTTTGTGGACAAAAAGCACCTCGTCGGCGTCGGCATTTTTGACAAAATAATCCTTCGTGCCTTCGCGCGGAGCGGCGAGGCCGATATGCAGGTCATTGTTGACAAAAAGCGTCTTCCGGCTGTCGAGATAATTGTCGATGGCCGGCAGATCAAAGCCCTGAAAGCTGAGCGCCTGGAGATTTTTTTCGATGGCGATTTCGGGCGCTACGCTGTATGGCGTGCCGCGCTCTTTGACGATGGTGGGCGGGTGCAGGTGATACACCAGCGCCGAAACGCCGGAAAACCCCTGAGTGCCCACCAATTCTTCGGCGTACAATTGTCCGTTGGCTTGCCGGAACTGTACATGCCGTTTACGGGGCAGATGCCCCAGTCGGTGGTAAAACATACTGCAATACTTGGATAACGATGACCGAGATGCGAAAAACGATAAAGACTTACCGTATCGCCCGCGGACATCGGGGTGCTGTGAAAGGAAAAGTATTGCAAAGCACGGGAGTTTTCCGGCCGGGTGGTTTGCGCGAAGGGGCTGATATTAATTAGTGTGAGAAAGGATATTGGTCAATGAAGGCTCCATTTACTCCACCGAAACCGTACCCATTCGGAATTCGTTTTTACCCAGAATTTTAAATTTCATGGTAATAAAAAACATATCCTTGGAGGAGTACTGGTGGCTGTCGTCGGGGATAAAGAGTTGGTCCACGTCGTCTTTACCAAAAAGCTCACGGCGTTTGGGTTTTTCATCGCCGCTGAGGGTGGTCATGGTGGCCACGCAATCGCGGAAGCTGCTGATGTATTTGGGTCGGGAGCCGAAAGGTTTTTTCAGGTTGTCCACATCATCGTTGTAGAAGAAGTGAACCGCTTTGGGTGTCACGAGCGTGGCGAAGCTTTCAAAAGTGGGCGATCCGAAGGCCTGGCGCTTGGGGATGAGCGTGAGGCGGGTTACTTCGCCGGCGGGGTTGATGCTCACCACCACAATGTCGTTGCTGTAGTAGGTGGTGACGGTTTGCCAGGTACGGCCGTTGTAGTAGGTGCGGGTAACCACAAAATTTTCCTCGGCGGTCAGGAAGATAGAACCGTCATCGCTGAGAATTACCTGTTCAAATTTAAACTCGTCGCTGATGCCTTCTTCGCCGTCTTTGTCTTTTTGTGTGTTGGCATCGCCCAGCAATTTGAGGTCTTCTTCTGTAAAGCTGCGTTTGTTGGCAAGGGAGACCGAGCCGTCGGCGCCGGAGAGGCGCATGAGGAATACGCCGCGGGTGGCGCCCCGGCGTTCGTTGGCGAAAAAGCCGAGACAGTTCACATCGCCATTTTTGGAAATTTCCAGTGTAGCGCCTTTGATGAAGGCATCCTTCAGCGAAAGTTCAAATTCCACGGCTTCTTTGGCGCCCTGCGAGAAGCGGAACAGGCGCATATTGTAGTTGGGCACGCGTTTGCCTTTGCTTTTATCGCGTTTGCTCTCGCTGTTGGAGTTGCCTTCGTATACTTTGGCGAGCAGGAACACATCGCCTTTGTCGTTGACGGCCCAGCTGCTGGCACTGACTTGTTCTTCGGTGTAGGGGAGCTTGAATTTTTGTTCCCATACCTTGTTGAAATCCTTATCCACCACCGAGACATAGGTTTCAAAATTGCGTTCATCACTGTTGTTGTCCAGCATGGCGCTGAACATCATTTTGGTGGTATCCTGCGAGGGCTCCCAGCGGATGCTGGGGATGTCGCGGCGGCGTTCGTAGTTAAACTTGGCGAGCGTGACCGGCTTTTGTCCTTTGCCGTCGAGCGAAATAGGCGTAAGGGCATACCGGATAAAATCCTCTTTGCTGTTGCGCTCCATCAAGAGCCAGGCAAACTGGCCTTTAAAATAGCGCACACCCAGGGAGGAAATGTTGTCGTTGCCTGCGGCAAATTCCTTGCTGAATTTCTGTTTGAATTTTTGGTCGTATTTTTCCAGCACCATATTGACATTGCTGCGGCCCTCATAAAAATAAATGTAATGACCACTGGAGTCGGAATACAGGTGTCCCCGAAAGTCTTTATCGCGGGGCATTTTCATTTCCGGACTGAATTTGATAACGGGCTTTTGGGCGCTGAGGGATGTCAGGGCAAGGAGCAGCGCGAGGCTGAAGAGCAAGGTGCGACGCATGGTGTGTTGTGATTTTTTCTTGAAATTGGGAAACGTTAAAACGGCTACGAAAGTACAAAAGACTGGATGCTCCCGAATGTTTTATTGCGTATTGCTGCATTTTATAAAAAATAATTACTTTTACCTGAATATGTCAATGATCTCAATGGAAGAAAAACCACGTGTAAAAATAGCCATTGCCGACGACCAGGAGCTGTTTCTGGAAAGTATGGTTGCGCTTTTCCGGCATTTTGAAGCAGAACTTGAAGTCCTTTGGGTAGCGCAGAACAGTGAGGCGATACTGGAGAATATCCGAAAAGCACGCCCGGACGTATTGATCCTCGACTATTTTTTCAGGGATAAACACCTGGATGGGGGCATGATTACGGAATTGCTTTTGCAGGACTATCCCGATCTGAAAGTTCTGATCCTGAGCGTAAGTACGGAGCTGACCGTTATCCGCGATGCTCTTCAGCGCGGGGTACTGGGATATGCGACTAAGGCTTGCAGCAAAACAGAGTTATTACAGGCCATTCAAAATGTTGCGGCGGGTGCTTATTTCCTCGATCAGGTGGCCCTGCGCGAGGTGCTGGGCAGTTTTTTGAAAAAAGCCCCCAAATCGATACTAACCAAACGCGAACTGGAAGTGGCGCTATTGTATGGTAAGGGTCGTCAAATAAAAGAAATCAGCAGCGCCTTGTTTATCAGTGAAGATACGGTGGAGAGCCACGTTAAAAATATACGCTCCAAGACGGACGCCAACAGCCGTTATGAGGTTGAAGCATACCTCAGGAAGCTGGGGCTTTGGGAGGCGTAAACGCTTCCGGAATTTCAACGCGCACAAAGGTGCCCCGCCCCGGCGTTGAGTCAATATGCAGTTGTCCTTTAATGGCTGTTACCCGAAGCCGCACGTTGGCCAGCCCGATCCCGTTTTCGGCCACAGCTGGCAGATCAAAGCCGCAGCCATCATCGGAAATACTCAGGCTTAATTCTTTTTCTTTGCTTTCAAGTATTTGAAATTCAACATTTTGCGCCTTGGAATGCCGCAATACATTATTGAGCAATTCCTGACTGATGCGATATAGATGGATGCAAAGTGCAGGGCTTAATTTTTCAATATCCACATGGTGATACCAGTGTATTTCGAGTTCAGGCCGGGCCTGCCGGATGCGGCTGATGAGTTCTTCCAGGGCGGAGATCAGGTCTGTTTTTTCAAGGGCTTTGCTCATCAGGTTATGCGAAATATCCCGCGTTTCGCGGTAAGTCAGGTCTACATCCTCAATCAAATCGGTCAATGCCGCACGGGCGGTCGGAAACTGTACCTGAAGGGTTTCGAGTTTCATCCGAATGGCTGCCATACTGACGCAGGCACCATCGTGCAAATCTGCGGCAATGCGCCGGCGTTCTTTTTCGATACCGGCAATCAGGTTGTGCAGGCCCTGTTCGCGCATGGCACTGAGCTGGGTTTGTACCCGCTGGCTATGTTCAATGAGACGGAAATAACGACGCACAGCAAAGAAGAAAACCAGTAACATTTCTATAAAAAAGCCACCTAATTGGGTTGCTTTTACAAAAAACGTTTGTGTGCGGGCTCCAAAAGGCAAAATAGCCGACAGTGGATCATAGCCGCCATGCCCCAGCAACTGGAGTGCGGTGGAAAACTGTACAAAAAAATGCAGTCCCAACACGAGTAATAAACCGGTTACGTTTTGGCGGCGACGCACGAAAGGCTGCCGCAGCGTCCAGCCCAGCATAATGAGGCTAAATCCCATCAGGAAAATGAAAAATACCCGCAACAGGAGTTTCATCAGCGCAAAGGGTGCCCAATAGTGCAAGCCCATCAACAGGGCCGAACCGAAAAAGACCCATAGCGAAAAATACAGAAAACGGTCAAGCCTCGGAAAGCGAAACCCCGTATCAAAATACTCCCTGAAAAACTGGATACCGAAAACCAGACGTAAACAATTAATCGCCGCAGGAATCACAAATTGCAGATATGGAATATCGGGCCAGATATACCGGAAACCTAAACCCAGATAAGCCGGTATAAAAAGCGTGCTCAAGACCACATAAATAAAATACGACCAGGTGTAGTATTGTTTTGACTGCACAATCAACATGGCTGACAGGATCAGGTACAAGATACAAAATACAAAAAATACGGTTAATAAAATATCCTCGAGGCGCTGCTGGCCTGCAAAACGCTGATCGGCATCCCAGACCAGCATTTTTATATACAAGGGATAATCAGGCTCCAGGGCCAGATAGATGATAGTACTTTCGCCGGGTGGACAATTGACGGGAAACAGAAAGTTTCTGTGCCGGATGGGGCGTTGATGAAAATGGAAAACGGTTCCGGTACTGTCCGTGTGCAACAATTTTCCCGCAGTATCGGTCTGAAAAAAATAGATTTTATTAATAAATGGATTGACCAATTCAAGGTAAAACCTTCCGGCACTGCCCTGGTTTTGTATTTGAATACGCACCCACAATCGATGGGCGTCGTGGTTAAATCCGCAACAGTCCCGGCCAGCAGTGCGAAACAAAGTGTCAGGTAAGTAGCGGGGTATTTCTCTGTGTTTGTTTTCTTGCCTGGCCTCCCAGATGCCAACTTCTTCACCCCGAATCAGGCGCGGTAAGCCCGTTATGCTCAGGCTGGAATCCAGCAGCAGCGGAACGGCAACCTGCGCGGCAAGCGGCATGCTGCCCCAAAGCAATAAGCATATGAATAATCGGAATCGCATGTATTTCAGGCAAGAATACTGTTTTTTAGATATTCTACCTTGCCGTCGATACAAAATTCACGGATTTCCGGGATGTGTCTCGCGGAAATCAGGCGCTGTTTTCTTTACCCTTTTTCCGTTAAAACCGCCAAAAAAGGGATTTTTTGCACTTCACGGTTTGCAGGGTAGCTGCTTCCGCAAGCGGCCTTCACTTTTGCATCAGGTAACATTGCCTGCAAAACGAATCCAACTGACGTATCATGAAATTCCTGATTTTTCTACCCATTTTACTCTGTTTGTCCCTTTTACAAAATATTTCAGCCCAAACCGGGCCAACACTTTTTTACCTTTCTGAAGATACGGTTTGTGTAGACGAACCCATATTTATTTCACAGGTAATCAATGACGTAGCGTCCTATCAATGGAGTTTTGGCGACGGCAGCAGCTCCGGCCTCCAAAAACCGCCGACCAAAAAGTACAATAGTTTAGGACAGTACACCGTAAACCTGACAGTCAATACCAAACCAGGACAATACCTCATTGACAACCTGAGACTTTTATCGCACCAGTCTTATTTTTCCCTGACCGATCCTGTGCCCGATGTCTATTGTATTGTCAAAAACAGCCAGGGCGCAAGTATCTACCAATCCGGAACCTACTTCGATGTCAATGGCTCAGATTTACCCTTGAATATTCCCGTCGCACTGCTGGTTGAGCCGGGTTTTTATATCCTTGAGTTTTGGGATTATGACCTGCTGGATGCCGACGATTTTTTAGGAGAAGTTTATCTCCTGACGCCGACACAAGCGGGGACGTACAGCACTGGGCCGGTGAGTGTTATCATCAACCCCGTTCCTGCAGCGAGTCAGTATACTTTTAGCCGCGCAGTTGTGGTGTTGAAGCCCTACATCACGGCTGCAAACGGCATCCTGACGGCAAATCTGGAAGCGGATCCCGCCGGGCCGGACCCACTTTATCAGTGGTATTCAGTAGATAGTATGGAAGTGTCGCTGGCTACCGGCATGCAGTTTGTGCCGCAGGCGCCGGGCTGCTACGTGGTGCGTATTACCAATAGCTTTTACTGTGATGATTTCTCGGAACCCTATTGTTTTAATGTGACGTCTGTGGAAAGTCCGCAGGAGCAAGCACTGCAAATCTGGCCGCAGCCGCTTCCCTCAGGTACGCCTTTACAGCTCCGGCAGTCGGAAGGCGCACAGGGTTTGTCCCGCATTTCAGTGTTCAAGACGACCGGTACTTTATGCGAGCGTTTTGAGGGGCCGTTTAACAGCACTGCTTTCAATCTGCATTTTGCGGCCACTTATCCCGCCGGGGTGTATTTTTTACACGTTGAATATGCTGATGGTCGGAAGGAAACACATCGTTTGCTGATTCAAGGATAGGGTAAAATAGTGCAATTGCCTGGAAATCAGAGCAATATTATGATTTTTTCTGATTTCCAGGTTTTTTATTCAATAATCCTCACTCCACCCGCCGGAAAGTCTTGTAATGATCTTTGGTATACCAGGCGCTTTCGTCGGAGCCGGTGACTAAGCGTTCGGCGCCCCGGTTTTTACCTTCTACCTTGGGTTTCACATCCCACTCGCGATAGCGGATTTTACGACCTTTATCATCCTCCTGCGGCAAGTTTTTTTCGCGGTTCTGAAATTCGCGGCCACCTACATAACCTGCGGGCGCTTCGTTGTTGGCGCGGACGTAGGCCAGCACTTCCAGCACATAAGCGGGCGCTTTGCCAGTGGCGGGCCGGGTATCGTCGTTAACGCGCGCGGGCGTGCGCGGGGTGCTGCTTTCGCGTTTGGCGGGTTCGGCAACCGTGTTTTCCGCCTGTTTTTCCTGGCATTTGCGGATCAGGAACACTGCCAGCAGCAGCGCCAAAATAATACCGATACGAACGAGTAAGGTGCGCTTCATAGAGCTGTTAAACCAGAATTTGGGTAAAATTTGAAGAAAACGATTGATATGCTCAAAGTTAGTGATTTTTTTGGGAATGAAAAGTTGATTAAAATCTCTGCCCTATCTTTGCCGCCATGCAAAGAGCAACCCTCATCCAGCACATACGCCAACGCCGCAGCTTTCTCTGCGTTGGACTCGATACCGAATTACGCAAACTCCCGGCCCACCTGCCACAAACGCCGGAAAGCGCCCTGCAATTCAACAAAGCCATCATTGACGCCACCCGCGAATACTGCATGGCCTACAAACCCAACCTCGCTTTTTATGAAGCGATGGGCGCCGAGGGCTGGCGCGTTTTTGCAGAAACGGTCAGCTACATCGGTACGGAGCATTTCATCATCGCCGATGCCAAACGCGGCGACATCGGCAACACCTCCACCCTTTACGCCGAAGCTTTTTTTAAACAACTGCCCTGCGATGCAGTGACCGTTGCGCCCTACATGGGCCGCGACAGTGTCGCCCCTTTTCTCGCGTTTGAAAATAAATGGGCCATCGTACTCGGCCTGACCTCCAACGCGGGCAGCGCCGACTTCCAGCAACAACAACTCGATCAGCAAGGGCCGCTCTGGGAAACGGTGCTGCAAACGGTGCAACAATGGGGCACGCCGGAGAACCTTATGTTTGTCGTTGGCGCCACCCATCCCGATGCCTTCCGGCGCGTACGCGCGCTGGCGCCCGAGCATTTCCTGCTCGTGCCCGGCGTCGGCGCGCAGGGCGGCGATCTGGACGGCGTTTGTCGCGCCGGCATGAACGCCGACGTCGGCCTCCTGATTAATGCTTCGCGCAGTATTCAATACGCCTCCTCCGGCGAAGATTTTGCCGAAAAAGCCGCCGAAGAAGCGCATAAATTACAGGCGCAAATGGCCGTTTACCTGTAATGCTCACCCACGAAACATACATGCGTCGCTGCTTTGAGCTGGCCCGGCTTGGCGCCGGCAGCACCCTGCCCAACCCGATGGTCGGGGCAGTGCTGGTGCACGAGGGGCGCATCATCGGCGAAGGCTGGCACCGGCAATACGGCGGCCCCCACGCCGAAGTGAACTGCGTGGCTGCTGTTGCGGAAAAAGATCGCGCGCTGATACCACAGGCCACCCTTTATTGCTCACTGGAGCCTTGCTTTCATGTGGGCAAAACACCGCCCTGCGTGGAGCTGGTGTTGCGCGAGCGCATCCCGCGCGTCGTCATCGCCAATACTGATCCCAATCCCAAAGTGGCCGGACAAAGCGTGCAAAAGCTCCGCGCCGCCGGCGTGGAGGTCATCACCGGCGTGCTCGAACAGGAGGGCTACTCCCTTAATCGCATCTTTTTTACCTGGATCACGGAAAAGAGACCTTATATCGTACTCAAATGGGCACAAAGTCGCGACGGCTTCATCGGCCGGGCGGGCGAACGCGTGGCCATCAGCAGCCCCGAAACCCAGCGTTTTGTGCATCGCCTGCGCAGCGAAATTCCTGCCATTCTCGTCGGTTCCAATACCGCCCTGACGGATAATCCCAGGTTGGATACGAGACTGTTTCAAATGCGGAATGCGGAATGTGGAATGCGGAATTTCCCTCCCTCTCAGGGAGGGCCAGGGAGGGTTCAGGGAGGGCCGGGGAGGGTACGGATTGTGCTGGATTTTAAGCAAAAACTCCGTCCCGATATGCACCTGCTGGATGGATCCATGCCCACCTGGGTACTGGTCAATGCAACATCCCCCCCAATTCCGCATTCCGCACCCCTCCCCGGCCCTCCCTGTGAGGGAGGAAAATTCCGCATTCCGCATTCCACATTCCGCATTCCACCAGGCGATGCCCTTTGGCCGGCCCTTGCTACATTGTTGTACGAACACAAATACGCGGCACTGCTTATTGAAGGCGGCGCGAGGGTGTTGCACGACTGTATTCGCCTCGGTTTTTACGACGAAATTGTACAAATCATTAATGAAAATACATTAGGTGGCGGCATTTCGGCGCCCATATTATCGCCTGGGCTGGAAGCGGCAGCAGCGCCGCAACAAATTGCCGGCGATCAAATTTTTAGATGGGTAAAAAAAACGCGCTGATTATCTTTACCCCCGACAAATTCTGCCCCCCTGGCTCCCTGCGAGGGAGGGAAATTCCGCATTCCACACTCCACATTCCGCATTATGAAAGGACCTGCAATTTTTCTGGCACAATTCATGGGCGATACCGCGCCCTTCAATTCCTTAGAAAGCATCTGTCGCTGGGCCGCCGACCTGGGTTATGTGGGCGTGCAAATCCCGACCTGGGACAGCCGCCTGATCGACCTGGCCCTGGCCGCCGAAAGCAAAACCTATTGCGACGAACTCAAAGGCCGCGTTGAAGCCTGCGGCGTACAGATCACCGAACTCAGTACCCACCTGCAAGGTCAGTTGGTAGCCGTGCATCCGGCGTACGACCTGATGTTCGACAACTTTGCGCCGGACCACCTCAAAGGCAACCCGGCCGGCCGCACGCAGTGGGCCATTGAAACACTCAAACAGGCCGCCAAAGCCAGTCGTAACCTGGGGCTCGACGCGCACGTCACGTTCTCCGGCGCGCTCATCTGGCATACCGTTTACCCCTGGCCGCAACGCCCGAAGGGATTGGTTGAGGCCGGTTTCCGAGAGCTGGCCAATCGCTGGCTGCCCATCCTGGATGCTTTTGAAGATGCCGGCGTAGACCTTTGTTATGAAATTCACCCCAGCGAAGATTTGCACGACGGCGTCACTTTCGAGCGTTTTCTGGCCGCTACGGGCAACCATAAGCGCTGCAATATCCTCTATGATCCATCGCACTTTGTGTTGCAACAACTCGATTATCTCCAATACATTGATTTTTACCACGAACGGATCAAGATGTTCCACGTCAAGGATGCGGAATTTAACCCCACCGGTAAAAGCGGCGTTTATGGCGGCTATCAGGATTGGGTGGATCGCCCCGGACGCTTCCGCTCGCTTGGCGACGGACAGGTGGATTTTGCGAGCATATTCTCCAAACTCGCCCAATATGGCTACAAGGGCTGGGCGGTGCTGGAATGGGAATGCTGCATCAAACACCCCGAACAAGGCGCTGCGGAAGGCGCGCCTTTTATCAAAGACCACATGATCCGCGTGACCGAACGCGCTTTTGATGATTTCGCTGGCGGCGGCGTGGATGAAGCGCTGCTGCGCCGGATCATCGGACTGTGAATGGAAGTGATGAGCGATGAGCGATGAGTGATGAGCGATGAGTGATGAGTGATTTTGAAATATTTAAAAATTAAGCCTCAAAAATCCAAAATCAATTCATCGTTCATCGTTCATAGTTCATCGTTATTACCGTTTTTTTTATGATTTATGACTGCCAAAAAATACCGCCCGCCGTATGGCTCCGGCTGCTTTTGCTGAGCAGTCTTTTTTGGTATGTCAATACTTCATTTGCGCAGCAAAAACTCTTACTACAGCCCGACACCACATACAACGTTTTTTTACCCTTATTAAAAGGATTTCAACCCGCGCCGGGCAAAAACCCGCTTGTACTTCTGCCCGATTCCCTGCCGCCGGAGCGATACGTGGGTCGGCTGCTTGAACATTTGCGCCGCAGCGCCTACCTGACCGCTTCGGCCGACACTTTACGCAAACAAGGAGACTCGCTGATCTGCTCCATTCAACTGGGGCCTTATCTGCGTTGGCTAAAGTTGCTCCGCCAACTCGACAGTGCCGGCAATACCCTGCCCGGATTAGCCACCTTGCGCAAATACAAATTTGACAATACCCCCCTGGCGCCCGACGCGGTTCTGGAATTGCAGCGCCGCATCCTGAACTTGGCCGAAAACAATGGCTACCCCTTCGCTGCTGTGCGCCTCGACAGCCTTCAACAGGACAGCACCGGGAATTTCAGCGCCATTGTACGCCTCGACAGCGGCCCCTACATGACTTTTTCAGGCATCGCCGTGCGCGGAGATGTGAAATTGCCACCACAGTATTTGTCAAATTTTCTGGATTTGCAGGCGGGCATGCCTTACAGTCGCGCCAAAGTTTTGCGGATAAAAGACCAGCTGCGCGCCCTGCTGTTTCTGGAAGTGGTGGGAAACCCGACCGTTACGTTTACCCTCGACGGTGCGCGGGTAAACCTGAATGTAAAGAAAAAACGCGCCGGTCGCTTCGACTTTGTATTGGGCATTTTACCCCAGAACAATACAGGCAATAACGACGCCCGCGTGCTGCTTACCGGCTCCCTGAACGCCGCTTTTCAAAATGCCCTGAATGCCGGAGAACGCTTCACGCTGGATATGGAGCGCCTGCGCCCGGAACAACAAAAGCTGGAGGCACTGGCCAATGTGCCCTGGGTGTTTGGCACCCCGCTGGGCGTGGAAGGAAGGATCAGCATTTTCCGGCGCGACAGTTCCTGGGTAGATGCGCACACGGGGCTGACGGCCCAATACCTCTTTGCCGGTGGCAATGCTTTGGGCATATTTTGGGAAAACCGCAGCTCCAATTTGCAAAAAGTGGATACGCTCAAAATTTTACAGGAACGGCGCTTGCCGGCAACATTAGATTTGCGGCAAAACAGTTTTGGCCTCGAATTTCAATTCAACCGTTTGGATTATCGCTACAATCCGCGGCGTGGCTGGGCGGTAAGCCTTAAAGCCGGTGCGGGGTTTAATACCGTGCAACGCAATACAACGATAGAAAACCTGCGCGACCCCATGCGTCCGGAAACGACTTTTGCTGCATTGTACGATACCTTGCCGGAGCGCAGCGCGCGGTTTCGGGGCGAGCTTCGGGCCGATTATTTTGTGCCGCTATTTCAGCGCGCTACCTTCCGGCTGGCCCTGCGCAGTGCGGGTATATTTGCGGCGGAGCCGGTTTATTTTAATGAGCAGTACCGGCTTGGGGGTAATAAATTGCTGCGTGGTTTTAACGAAGAAACCTTGTTTGCGACCCGTTATGCCGTCGGAACCGCAGAATTGCGCCTACTGACCGGCGTAAATTCCTACCTCGCTGTTTTTTATGATATGGCTTATCTTCAGAATTTCACCCAGCGTGTGCACCTGCACCAGCGGCCTTCCGGGGCAGGATTTAGTTTAAACATTGAAACACAAGCGGGTATATTCGGTATAACGGCGGCAGTGGGGCAATTGGACACAGGCTTAGGCTTTGATTTTCGGGCCGCCAAGTTCCATCTGGGTTATGTGAGTTTGTTTTAATCGGTGAAATTTACCCTGTTCTGAAGGCGCGTGTTTGTCCTTGAAAAAGTCTACACCAAGTATTCACATTTGCAGTGTTTTATGCGTTAGGGCATGAAAGGCTTCTTTTATCACCAAACAATTTTTACCTTGCAAGATGTCATTAAATCCAACCGGATTCCCGCTGCTGTTTTCGCTGTTATGGCGGCACTTATGTACTTTTTGATTCTGGACCCGCTGAGTTACGTCCCCCCAGTTGCCATGCTTTGCCTGGCCCTGGGTTTCGGTTTTTCGCGCTTTCAGCAACCGCTTTGGTTCTTTGCCACGGTGGCGCTGCTGACAAGTGTTGGTACCTGGGTGCTGCTGAGTTTTCCGAGCATGAACTATTTTATGATGTTTTTTTACCCGATTGGACTGCCCTTGTTGTTCTGGCTTGGGCACGAACTGAACACCCGTTTGTTCAAAAAAGCTGACAAACGGGTGTTCGCCATAGTAACTGGCAGTGTGGTTTTACTGCTTGGCACCTGGAGTTTGTTGGCGTTTTAGTGCCTGTTTGTTTGTAGGCGCTTGTCTTAGAGGTTGTTGGGGCTTTCATAATCGTGCGAAAGCGAGGAAATTTTGTGCTGAACAAGGCGGATTTCACAGGCGTAACCGGCAAACGCAATGCAGCATAAAATTTGCTGCTTGTAGCCGATTGATGCATTCCCGAACAAGCTTTTAGAAATAGCCACAAAAACATCTGAAATGCCCTATAAAAAAGCGTGTTTTTGCATTTCCTCACGAAAACACAAAAACACGCAAATCTCTAAAACACTAAAATCCTAAAACACTTAAACACTTTATCCTCAATTGCAGCAACCCGGCGCGCAACATGCCCCGGCTTTGCTTTCCGCCAGGTTGATAAAGGCTTCGCGTTTAGGCCCTGCCTTTTCTGCATAGACGGTAATGCTGAAAATGCCCGTTTTAGCTTCGGTGAAGGCTTTTAAAGCTTCAGGACTGAGGTATTCCAACAAAATATTATCCGGAATAAGAATGGGTTTTTGCTTTTGAACGGTCACGTTTTCAAAGCCCGCAGCGTGAATGAGCGACAGGTACTCGTCCATTTGCATGGCGCCCGAAACACAACCCGCGTACATTTCGGCCGCGTCGCGCAGGGCATCGGGCAAACTGCCCTGCAACACCACATCGGAGATGCTGAAATGGCCACCGGGCTTGAGCGCGCGCATGATTTCGGCAAATACTTTTGCCTTGTCGGGCACTAAATTCAGTACACAGTTGCTCACCACCACGTCTACTGTATTGTCGCTCACCGGCAGGTCTTCAATATCCCCCTGACGAAACTCGACGTTGTTGAAACCTAATTTTTCGGCGTTGGCGCGGGCCTTGTTGATCATGGCCGGCGTGAAATCCACGCCAATCACTTTGCCTTCAGCGCCGGTTTCGGCGCGGGCCACAAAGCAGTCGTTGCCCGCACCCGAACCCAGATCCAGCACCGTGTCGCCGGGGCGAATTTGCGCAAACTGCGTGGGCAGGCCGCAGCCAAGACCGAGGTCGGCATCCGGATTGTAGCCGTTTAGTTCAGCGTAATTGTCGGCCATGATGGTGTAAGTGCCTGCCGGGCCAGAGCCACAGCAGGAGCTTTCGTTACAGGATTTGTCCTGCAAAGCAATTTCGGCGTATTTCTCGCGTACGAGATTTTTAACTGTTTCTGCGTGTTGCATTAGTGATTGTATTTAAGTGAACGAATATTTCATCGTAAAACTACGATGAACTTGGGTAAAAAATTTAACAACAATTGGGATTTTCAGCCCAGTCGAACAAGGGCTTCAGCAGTTTTGAAAGCCGCTTAAGTGCTTCAGGATTAACACAATAGCAGGATTTAACCCCTTCCACAGTTCCTGAAATCAAACCAGCTTCTTTTAGCGCTTTCAGGTGTTGGGAGACAGTGCTTTGTGCCAGCGGCAACACTTCCACAATTTCCCCGCACACACACACGCGCCGCAGGAGTAACTCGCGCAAAATCATGATGCGCGCCGGATGCCCCAGTGCTTTGGCCAACTCGGCCAACTCGCGTGTATCGGTGTCAAATTGTTCCTGTACCAAATGCTTGTGATTTAAATTCATCGCAAATATACGATGGATATTTTAGAATGCAAGTTTTTATCGTAAAAATACGATAAAAAAATCATCCCGATCACATATAGCGAAAGGGATGATCTTTATACAAGCTCTAAGCTGCCCTACCCCGCAGGCGGCACCGGCGCAGGCACCACATTTTTCACGGGTTTAATGCTCTTCAGATAGGCGAAAATGGCTTTTACATCTTCGTCTTTCATTTGGGTATAGTTTACCCAGGGCATGGGCGGCAACAGTGTGCGGCCATTTACAAGGCCCTTGGATTTCCCCTGGGTGAGGGCAATTTTGAACTGCTCCTCGGTCCAGGTACCGATACCGGTATCATCGGGGGTGAGGTTGGCGGCACAGGTGATACCCCAAGGGCCGCAGGCTGCGCTGAGATCCGGCGTGAACTGTGCGATGCCCTTGGCAGCGAGCGCTTTGTCGAATTCGGGCAGGGGCTGGGTAGCGGGGTAGCCGGAAAGCATGAGTTCCGGGATGATTTCCGGGCCATTGGGGCCCATGCGTTTGGGCGAGTGGCAGTCGTTGCAGCCGGTGATCTGCACGAGGTATTCGCCTTTTTTGACGAGTTCCTCCGGCGTAGGTGCAGCCGGTGCCTGGGCGCTGTCGGCGTTTTGGGATTTGGTGCAGGCGAACAGGCAAAGCAGCCCCGCCAGTGACAGGATACAGATTGATTTCATTGAAAAAAGATTGATTTGGACAAAAAAATGCTGGCAAATATAAAATGGAAATTGAATGCCGTTAAGCACCAGGATAAATATTTTTGACTTAAAAGAATTGATACAATACTACTGCGGCCCAGTACTCGCATCGCGGGTACGGAACACCAGCAGATCGTTTACGCCCAACCAGTCAATATCGCCACTCAACAGATGTTCTTCCGGAATATTTAATTGGGTGTACTGGTAATTATCAAGTTGCAGCAACTCAATACGCCGCGTGTTAAAAATGGGTATAACAGCCGTCAGGACAAACGATGATATTACGCAGCCGGGGAATTTCCGCTTGAAATCCGATCGAAGAGCCATACAAGCAAAAAGAGCACACCAAAAACCCCTAATTGAACGAAATTAACCGAAAGGCTGCTTATGGTAGCGCCAACATCCACGTATTCAATTGTAGTTACCCTGTAATTAATCACATTCTGCACAAGACCTATTAAAATCAGACCACCCAGCGCGCGTAACCAACGACTTTTACGCAGCGATTTCCACCACAAATACTGGGTTCCCAGCAGCAGAAATACTACTTTATACAAATCACGCCAGAAAAAAAATTCACTTTGAGGAAGCACAGGTACTGTATACCACCACCAAGGCATTTCAATCAGGGCAAATAAAATTCCTGAGCCAACAGCCATCCAACACAATCTCCTGTCCATAGAAGCTGAAACCCGCGATGGCCGCAAGGCATAAACCAGACTATACAAGCCGAAGCCCAGTAACAGAGCATTGAACAAAAAAACCGGTATTACAAAAGGAGAAACATGCATACACTCGCCTCCCCTATTTCATCTTCTTCTGCATCTTTTTCGGGAAAAGGCCCGACTGCGACTTGCCTTTTTTGAAGGAGCCGCTTTTGGTTGTTTTGGGCTTCAGGCTTTCATTGGCCGGGCAGCCGCTTTTGGTTTTGCAGGCGGGCGTCACGAGGCTTAACGTAGCGACGAACAGCAGGGAAAACATGAAAAAGACTTTTTTGCGCATCTAAAACCAGGATTTGAATGGATTTAAGTTGAAGGAGCTGTTGTTGTTTACAACTTGGTAACGGGCACAAATTTACCGTTAAGAATTTTGAAATTTTGCCCCATGATCGTCACGCCCTGACCTTCCTGCAGGTTGGTCAGGTTGTTGATGTCTTGTTTAATGGTATGCAGGCTGCCTTTGGTTTTCCAGGCAATCAGCAGGTGTGCGGGATTGGGGACGCCGTCGCGGGCGCCGCACAGCACTACATGCACCGGACGGTCGATTTTACTCAGCAATTCCAGGTCGCGGGGGGTAACGCTGTTGTCGGCAATGAGTATAATTTCCTTGCAATCCGGACAGGCTTTTATTCCGGCCAGCACGGCTTCCAGGTCGTTCTCGGGGCCATCGCCGCCATCGCCGCCCGACATGGCCTGAATCATCGTTTCTTCGAGGTCTTCAATGCGTTTGGGGCGCACGTGGTAGAGGCCGCCAGTGGAGCCAATTTTCTTTTCACTATCGGCCAGTGCATCGCCGTCATTAAAGAAAATGAAATGCTTGACGTTGCGCACATTGTCTTTCAGGGCATTCCAGAGCAGCAGATCGCCAACATAAGGCAGCATACTGCCGGTGACGTCTTCCACCACCAGCATATTTTTCCATTGCGGGTTGCGTTCAAATATTTTCAGTACGGTGGAGTCGGAACGTCGGTTTTTGCACTTGGTGGGGTCGTAACCCGTCAGTTTTCCTGCGTCAATGCGTTGTTTGCCGTCTTCGGTAAGTTCAAATTCCACACCAATAATATAGCGCACGCCTTCGAGGCCTTCGCTCCATTCGGGCATTTTTTGTACCACTGCCCGCACGTGATCATTGTGTTTGGGTCCGGCGCCGCGCGAAACGCCTACAGCTTCCGTTTTACCCGTAGCTTCATCAATTTCCCATTCAATCATCACCATGCGGCGCTCGCCTTTGGTGGTAATTTCTTTGGGGAATTTGATATTTGTTTCGAGCCAGTAATACAGGGAATCGTTGCCGCCCGGAAATTCAGGCGCACCTTCGGGCAGGTTGCGTTTGGCGCATTCCAGAATACCATCGAGTTCGCGGCGTACCCGCGCTGTTTTGGCTGCCGAAACCGGTGGCTGATAAGTAATTACAAAGCCGTGAAAGAGGCCACGCGCAGAATCGGCAGTCGTAGCGCCGCTTTGTACAATAATATCCCAGTTGACGGCGGGATTTTCAAACAGGTCGGGCGCCAGTTTCTGAAGCGCCTGATAGCGTTTGAAATCCAGTTCTTTTTGGCTGGGTTGCGATTGGGTGTATTTGGAATAAATGTATTCAACCTTCAATTTTCCATACGCCCGAATACCTGCATAATCTGCCGGATTCAGCACTTTAGCGCTGGCATAATTGAAGCGTATGGCCAATTGATACTCGCCAAAACCGGAAGTATCATACGCATCTACCTCGTAAGGTTCCTGCGCCAGGATGTCCTTGATTTTAGAGGTACTTTGCGCAGAAACCGCAGCAATTACAAGGAAAAAGGGTAATAAAGTGGCAACGAATCTCATGGGCTATAATTGAATGGTAAGATTTGCCAAAATAACGGAAGCGTGGAGGGTTTGAGTGTTTGAGTATTTAAGTATTTTGACAGACTTAACTACCAAAACACTCAAACACTAAAACACTAAAACACCCCAAAAACTCATTCCACCAATTCCAGATCAATCTGACGCTTGGTCATATTGGCCTGAATAACCCGCACGCGCACTTTATCCCCGATACGGATTTG
This sequence comes from Chitinophagales bacterium, assembly GCA_017303875.1. Lineage (GTDB taxonomy): Bacteria > Bacteroidota > Bacteroidia > Chitinophagales > Saprospiraceae > M3007. The sequence continues at coordinate 214,133 of JAFLBP010000002.1, forward strand.
CTTGTTGTAGCGGCGGCCATTGGCACGCAGGCCGCTTTCGTCGAGCAGGTACAGATCATCGAGCAATTTGAACTCGACCATTCCTTCTGCACGCGATCCGCTCAGTTCCACAAAGAAACCGCGATCGACCATACCGCTTACCACACCGTCGAATTCTTCACCAAGGTGACGACTGATTAGCTCGGTTTGTTTGTATTTAATGCTTTCACGCTCGGCATCGGCGGCTTTGCGCTCCTGTGCGCTGACGTGTTTGCATTGTTCTTCCAGTTTATCTTTATCCGTGCGCCAAACGCGGCCTTCCAGGTTGCGCTCCAGAATACGATGCGCCAGCACATCGGAATAACGGCGGATGGGCGAGGTAAAATGGCTGTAATGCGTAAACCCGAGACCGTAGTGACCGATATTGTTGGTGGTGTACACCGCCTTGGCCATGGTGCGGATAGCCAGGGGCATCAGCAGTTTCAGGCGTTCGTCTTTTTGTGCGGCGCGCATCAGCTCGTTGTAGCCCTGCGCAATTTGCTTGGGCGTATCCAGCTTGATGGGATAGCCCAATTCAAAGGCAAAACGGCCAAATTCGGCTACACGCTCCAGATCGGGCAGGTCGTGCACCCGATAGACAAAAGGCACTTCCGACTGCTTTTTACCGAGTCCGTCGACGTAGGTAGCGACCTCCTTATTGGCCAGCAACATAAAATCTTCAATGAGCAGGTGCGCGGCTTTGCGCTCCTTGACGTAGGCTTCAATGGGCGTGCCGTCTTCCGCCAGGCGGAAACGCACCTCTTCAGTTTCAAAGCCGATGGCGCCGTTTTTCTCACGGGCTTTGCGCATTTTTCCGGCGATGCGATTCAGCGTGAGCAGGGCTTCTGTCAGCTCCTCAAGACGCGGATGTTCCAGCAGTGCTGCCGCAGGTTTTTTCTCCAGAATTGTTTGTGCTTCTTCGTAAGCAAAACGTTTGGCAGAAAAAATGACCGTTTTACCAAACCAGCGCGACACGATTTTATCTTTTTCATCAAAAATAAAAACGGCGGAAAAGGCCAGGCGATCCTGACCGGGCACCAGCGAGCAAAGGTTATTCGACAATTTCTCCGGCAGCATGGGGCAAACACGATCGACCAGGTACACCGAAGTGCTGCGCTGATACGCCTCGCGGTCCATCGGGCTGTCGGGCTTGAGGTAATGCGTTACATCGGCGATATGCACGCCTACTTCGAGCTTGCCGTCTTCGAGTTTTCGATAGCTCAGGGCGTCATCAAAGTCTTTGGCATCTTCAGGATCTATGGTAAAGGTGAGTATTTCGCGGAAATCGCGGCGCATGGCGATTTCATTGGGCGAAATAGTATCCGGAATGGCCATGGCTTCGGCGAGGGCTTCATCGGTATGCGAGAGTTCAAAACCATTGTTAATCAGGATTTTGTTCATCTCGAAGTTATTGCCGCCGACATCGCCCAACACCTGCGTAACTTTACCTTCCGGTGCGCGGCCCTTGCCTTCCTGCCAGTCGGTTACGCGCACTACCACCTTTTCGCCATCGCGCGCATCCGCACAGGCATCCAGCGGGACATAGATATCTACCGGCATATTCGGATTATCGGGCATAAAGACGGCGTATTTGCGGCCTTTACGCAGGGTTCCGATAAAAAATTCATTGGCGCGTTGCAGTACTTTGAGTACTTCGCCTTCGCGTTTGCGCTCCGGGCGACCGCGGCGGGCGGGCGCGGGCGGGAAAAGGGAAACCCGCACAATGTCGTTGTGCAGGGCGCCATTGAGATAGCGCGCTGAAACATAAACATCCGACTCGCGGAGTTCACTGACGATGTAGGCAGAACCCGTTCGGGTCATGTCCACACGACCTTCAATGAGTTGTTCTTTACGGCCTTCGCGTTTATTGCGCGAATTGATGACCGGGGCCGATTCGCTGCCTTTTTGTTGCTTGCGGTTGCCTTCTTTGAGGAATTCAGGGCGTGCCTGTGGCACTTGCGTCGCTGCTTGAGGTTCCGATTCGGGATCTGCTTCAGCGCGGGTTAGGCGGTCGAGGGCAATGCCGAATTTATCTTCCGGAAATTCCATAACAGAACCCATGAGCGTCAATTGACTCAGGGCGTGATCGGCCGAATCTTTATTGTTGGCGACACCGAGGTGTTGGATAAGTTGGCGGGAATTTAGTCGCTTTTTGGGATTGGCAAGTAGATACCGCAGGATTTCGATTTGCAATTGTTGGGCGCTGAGTTTGGGCGCCCCCTGTTTTTTCTTTTTAGACATTTAAACTTCTTTAACGCGATCGCGTACAACTTGAAAATAAGTCGGACGTTTGTGTGAAATCGGCGGGACATCCCGCACTATTTTCATTTATCTGAATTTCGACCACAAGATATGCAAAAATTAGTTGTGTTGTTGTTTGCGATGCTGCCTTTCAGCCTGATAGCCCAGACGCCGGCGCCCGCTCCTGCAGAAAAGAACGATCCGGAAGCTCAAAAAGTTCTCGACAAGGTCAGAAAGAAATATGAAACCTGGAAAACCATTGAAGTAGGGTTTAGCCTTTCGATTGAGGTTCCAGGTCAGGCCAAAACGACGGAAAAGGGTACGGTGGCACAATCGGGCGACAAATTTCGGCTGGAAATGAAAGACCAGACCATTGTTTCCGACGGTAAAACCACCTGGGTGTACGTGCGTAAAAATAATGAGGTACAAATTACCGATGCAGAGCCGGGCGGCGAAAACGGCGCCTTCCTCACCCCGCGCGATCTGCTGCGCCGCTACCAGAAAGGTGATTTTTTGTATGCCATCACCGATAAAGTAACCGAAGGCGGCAAGCAACTCACGCTGATCGAATTTAAACCCAAAGACCGCAAATCGGAGTACAGCAAACTCCGCGTAGCGATTGATGAAAAAGCCGGACAGATTGCATATATCAGGGCTTTCGCCCGCGATGGTTCGCGTTACACCTTCAGCCTAACCCGCCAAACCCCCAACAAAACCTTTACCGGTAATTATTTCCAGATGGATACCAAGCAGTATCCGGGCGCCCGCGTGGAAGACCTGCGCATGTAGCGCGAAGCTTTGCCTCGCGCTTGTACGACGAAGCTTTGCTTCGTTGCGTGGGGTTGTCGGGCGAAGCAGAGCTTCGCCGTACTGTTGCGAAGCAAAGCTTCGCAATACGTTTTGTACATTTGCCCCATGGAAGAAACAAACGAGACCCCCAAGCCCCCTGTACCGCCTGCTGAAATTGACTTTGCGGAGGCCGACATCAGTCGCCGCTACGACGACGTCTACGAAATTCGCCGCCCCAATGCCATCGCTTCCGTACAAACGACGGAAGAATACGTAGCGTTTGTTTGTGAAAATGGTATCAGCCTGCGTATCAGCGGGCTGTCGAACGGCGCACTCCGCTTTCGCTACAACCCTAATCAGGAGTTCGAAGCGGATTTTTCTTATGCCCTCCGCGCTGAGCTGCCGACGCTGAAACTGCCCCGCGTACAGGCGCGCGACACCGAATACCTGCTGCTCTTTGAGGGGCTTCAGGTGGTGGTGGCCAAAGACAACTTAGCCGTGCGTATTTACGACGATGCCGATCAGCTCCTGCTGGAAGATGCCGGCGGCTATTCGGCCAAACGCACCATTATGAAAGGCTGGTGCGACCTGCGCATTGAAAAGCAGGCCCATGCCAAAGAGGTTTTCTGGGGCCTGGGCGATAAAACCTGCGGCGTCAACCTGCGCGGCAAACGCTACGAAAACTGGTGTACCGACTCCTACGGCTTCTCCCGCGAATCCGATGCCCTTTATCGCGCCATTCCGCTGTATTACGGACTGCACCATGCCGCGTGTTATGGTATTTTCCTCGACAACAGCTACCGCTCCTGGTTCGACTTCTGCAAAACAGCCGAAGACCAGGTGGCTTTCGGCGCCGAGGGCGGCGCACTTAACTTTTACTTCCTGCCCGGCCCGACTCCGGAGGCCGTCGCCGAACGCTATACCCAACTCACCGGCACCCATCCGCTGCCGCCCCTTTGGGCGCTGGGTTACCACCAATGCCGCTGGAGTTATTATCCTGAATCGCAGGTGCTTGACCTGGCCGACACATTCCGGCGCATGGATATTCCCTGCGATGCCATTTATTTGGATATTGACTACATGGATGGTTACCGCTGCTTCACCTGGAACCGCGAGCACTTCCCCGACCCTAAACGCCTTGTAGATCAACTCCGCGCCCGGGGATTTGAAACGGTCGTTATGATTGATCCGGGTATCAAGGAAGATGAGAATTACTTGGTCTACCGGGAAGGCCGCGAAAAAGGCATGTTCATCCGCACCCCCGACGGCGACATTGCCAAAGGCCCCGTGTGGCCGGGCTTTTGTGCTTTCCCCGATTACACCAACCCCAAAGTGCGCGAGTGGTGGGGCGAATTGTACCGGGAGCTGTATGAAAAACAAGGCATCAGCGGTTTCTGGAACGATATGAACGAGCCGGCGGTATTCCACGTCAACCACAAAACCCTGCCCGATCAGGTGCTGCACGACCACGACGGCCTGCGCAGCAACCACCGCCGGGCACACAATATTTACGGCATGCAGATGAGCCGCGCCTCCTGGGACGGCCTGCGCCGGATCAAGCCCGAAAAACGCCCTTTCCTGCTTACCCGCGCTACTTTTAGCGGAGGACAACGCTTCGGAGCCTTGTGGACGGGCGATAATTTTTCTACCTGGGAGCACCTGCAAATTGCCAATATCCAGTGCCAGCGCTTAGCCGTTTCCGGCTTTTCCTTTGTGGGCACCGACATCGGTGGTTTTGCCGGCGAGTTGGAACCGGAACTGTTTATCCGCTGGTTGCAATTGGCTGTTTTTCATCCGCTTATGCGGGTACACAGCATGGGCCAGCATACGGCAGGCGATGTGGCGCCGGCCGAAGAAGCCATGCTGACCGACCCCGACCTGCACCGTTTTGAGCAGGAACCCTGGTCGTTTGGCGACAAGTACACGGCCATGGCCAAAAAGGCCATTGAACTGCGTTATTGCCTCCTGCCTGCCTTGTATACCGCCATGTGGCGTCATGCCGAAAAAGGTACACCCGTGCTGCGGCATATTGCATGGGCCGACCCGGCCGAGCCGCGATTCCGCGAGCAGGAACGCGATTTTCTGTTTGGCGAGCATTTACTGGTAAGTCCGGTGATTCAACCTAAAATTCAGCGCCAGGCCGTGCTCTTACCCAAGGGCAATTGGTATTATTTCTGGACCGGCCAGGCCTTCAGCGGCGAGACGGTGGTGAATACCATGCCCGATCAGATTCCGTTTTTTGTGCGGGAAGGCGCGGTGCTGCCGGTGTATCCGGTGCGCCAGTGGACGGGTCAGAAGCCCATTGAGGAATTGACCTTGTACGTGTATTTCAAGCAGGGCCGCGAAGAAAGCACCTTGTATGAAGATGCCGGAGAAGGCTATGAATATCAGGACGGTGATTATTGCCTGCAACAATTCAGTACCCTAGGCGAAGGCAAAAATTTCCGGCTGGAACGCAAAGAGACGGGTAAATTTCAGGTTACTTACAAAACCGTCAAGCTCTACCTCGTCGGCTTCCCGGCCTTTGTGGGGGCTTGTCGTGTAAACGGGCAAGAAGTGCCCATCAAGGAAATTCGCCTGCGCGACCGCTCGCTGTACACCCTTAATGTGCCTTCGGATTTTGAGGTAGTGGTTTGGGAAGGGAAGTGATTTGAATGCGGAATGCGGAGTGTGGATTCCCTTCCTCTCAGGAAGGGCCGGGGTAGGCTGCGGAATAAAGTTTCGTTTGAGCAGACCAGATTTGGATAAATTTGGTTGATGCTTGAATATTGTTTAACTTATGCATTAGTCGAATGGCCATGCAGGCATTTATAAATCACCTGAATCAATTCGTCAAACTTTCTCCTGAAGCGCAGGGGCGTATCAGGGGCGTTTGCCGCAAGGAAGTATTTTACAAACATCATATTCTCATCCCGGATCTGGCCAAATGCGAACGTCTTTATTTCATCGAAACGGGGTTATTGCGTGCTTTTTTCTGGCATGAGGATAAGGAAATTACCGATTGGTTTGGTGTAGAAGGTATGATCATCGGGCCGGTTGTACGCCATTTTCCGATAAAAGAAACCATACATCCGGTTGAATTGCTTGAAAATTCGACACTGATTTCTGTTTCCTTTGCCGATCTGGAAAAACTGTACCAGGAATTTCACGAAATTGAACGCCTTGGCCGTTTGATAGCCATTCAATCTATGCTCATGCTGCAATTTAAATTAGACAGCATACAGTTGTTGCCGGCAAAAGCACGTTACCGACAGTTTATTGCGGCCTACCCAAGTATTTTGCAACGCGCACCGCTTGGACATATCGCGGCCTACCTGGGGATGAATCCGGTAACGCTCAGCCGTATCAGAAAAGAGAAATAATTTTTTAGTATAGGTTAAAAAATGAGTTCCGCCTGCCCGCTTCCTTTGCGGTATGAAAATTGGAATTTTCACCTACGGCACCAGAGGCGATTTGCAACCTTATATCGCACTGGCACTGGGTTTTCAGGCCCGCGGCCATGCAGTCAGTATAGCAGCAAGCGCTGATTTTGAACCTTTTGTAAGGAGCTTTGGTATTGATTTCCAGGCGTTGTACGGCCATGCACAACAAATGATGCAAGGCGAAGAAGGCCGGCGTATTTTGAAATCAGAAAATGCGCTCGCACTGATGAAATATTACTTTGGTGTATTACACGCTATCCGAGTGCCCTTGCGGCAATCCTTTATGGAAGCAATCAGCAAAGTAGATTGCGTAATTGCTAATGCGATGACCATGCCTATTGTAAGCGCTATTACCGAAAAGCAACATAAAAAGATGGCGCTTACCTACTTTATGCCGCCTCTGGTACCTACCCGAGCTTTCCCGGTTGCCGATTTTGACTTTTGCAATGCCGGCTGGTATAACCTGCTCACCTACCAACTCGCTCATGCCATTTTCTGGAAATTTACCAAAGCAGACACCAATGAATTCAGGCAGGAATTAGGCTTGAAACCATTAAAACAAAACCTTATCCGGCATATCGATCAGCAAAAAACACTGGATCTGTATTGCCTCAGCCCTACCCTTATTCCCCAACCCGCAGACTGGGCGCCGCAGCACCAGATCACTGGATTTTTGCAAATTCCGGAGACATTGGTTCAGGCCAACCCGAATGAACAGCCTCCCGAAGCGCTAACCCAATGGTTACAACGCGGGCAAGCGCCCATTTACATGGGTTTTGGTAGCAACGCCATCGGAAATCCCGAAAAAATGATCCGTATCATTCAGGGTTTATTGGAAAAAACACAGGAACGCATTGTGTTTTGCAGCGCCTGGTCGGGTATGGATGCACTACCCAAGCACGATCGATTGTTCACCCTGCCCTTTGTCAGTCACGACCTGCTGCTGCCGCATTGCAAATTGGGAATTTTCCACGGTGGCGCCGGAACACTGGCAAGCATGTTGCGGCATGAGCTGCCCTCCGTCATTATCTCCTTTTACACCGACCAGCCGACCTGGGGAAAAATCGTGGCGCGTCGGCATCTGGGGGTGCATATTCCCTTAAAAAAATTGACGCTGGAACGTTTGATCGCTGCAATCCAAACCGCCGATACGGCAAAAATTCGTCGCGAAGTAGCTATCACCGGAAAACTTATCCGATCGGAAAATGGTTTGGAAAACTCCCTCAACGCCATAGAAGCTTATTTCGCACAATAGGTTCGCCAATAAGCATTTGGGCGGCCATCACATTCGCCAAATGGCCCTCCGGTTTCCAGCCAACGGACTCGGAGGGCCGTACCCTAAGCCCTGTCTGAATTCCCGCATTTCCCCGTATCCTTGCGGCCAAATTCAAACAGACATGTCCAAAACTTCTACTTTTTCGCTCTTTTTGTTCCTTTTTGCAGCGCCCCTGACGGCCCAGCAGGACAGCGCTGCGCAGGTACTCCGGGAAGCAACGGTGCTGGCCCAGCGCATTCAACTGCCTTTTTCACAGGAAAGCCGCACCATTCAGGTGCTGCACCGCGAGCAACTGCAAACCATGCCTGCACGCAGCATCAGCGAGGCCCTGCAAAGCGTGGCCGGACTGGATGTGCGCCAGCGCGGGCCACTGGGTATTCAAACAGACCTGCACGTGCGCGGCGGCGGTTTCGACCAGGCCTTAGTGCTGCTCAATGGCGTGCGCCTCAGCGACCCGCAAACAGGCCACCACCTGATGAATGTGCCGGTAGACTGGTCGGCCATTGAACGGATCGAAGTGCTCAAAGGCCCGGGTGCGCGCATTTACGGGCAAAACGCTTTTGCCTGCGCCGTAAATATCGTCACGCGGGTGCCGCTGCATCGGCTCCTGAAAGTCGGTCTGGCCGGCGGCGATTTTGGTTTCCGCAGCTTCAATGCCTACGCTGCCCTGCCCAAGGGGCGTTTGCGGCAGCACGCGGCTTTTTCCGCCGATTTTTCGGATGGCTACCGGCCCAATACGGATTTCCGCATCCTCAACGGCTTCTATCAGGCGCAATTGGAAGACCGCAACGGCAAGGGCAGCTGGAATTTCTTGGCCGACTTCAACGCCCGCAACTTCGGAGCCAACGGTTATTACGGCCGACTGGAATTTACCGACCAATACGAAGAAGTGCAAACCAGTGTGGCTAATTTGGGCTATACCCGGCAGGTTGGCCGCTGGACACACAAACCGCGCATTGCCTGGCGCAGGAACCAGGATTTTTACGATTTCCAGCGCAGCAACGACGCCAACGGCATCAATTTTCACCTAAGTCAGGTGCTTAGCGCAGAAATGAACAGCGCCGCGCGCTGGAAAAACGGACAGCAGACCGGCCTCGGCGCGAGCGTGGAACACACTGCCCTGAGCAGTTCCCGGCTCGGACAGCGCGCGCGCCAAACCCTTAATTTATTTGCCGAACACCGCCTGCTGCTGCTTCGAAGCCGGCTCGACCTGACGCCCGGATTAGCCTTCAGCGCCTTTTCCGATTTCGGCGCGTTTTTTTATCCCGGCATTGATGCGGGGTACCAGTTGCACCCGCGCTGGCGCGTGTACACGAACGCGGGGTACAATTATCGCATCCCCACTTTTACCGATCTGTATTATGAAGATGCGGGCAATAAGGGCAATCCGGATCTGAAACCCGAGCGCGCCTTTTCTACGGAATTGGGCTTGAAATACCAGGCTTCCGACAAGCCATTCAGCCTGCAAGTGGCGTTTTTCCGCCGCGACGGTCGGCAGTTGATTGACTGGGCCAAAGACAATCCGGCCGACAAATGGGAGACCCGCAATTACAACAGCGTGCTGATGCAGGGCCTGGAGTTCAACAGCCAATACCGGCGCAAGCGCTGGAGCGCTACCCTCGCCTACACGTATTTGGACGCGCAGGTGTCCGATGCGGTGCCGCTCTCGCGCTACACCCTCAATCATTTGCGTCACCAGCTCAACGGCAGTGTGGAATACCGCTTTTTAAAATCCTTTCAGGTACACCTGCGCGGCCGCTGGTGCGACCGGATCGTGCAAAACAGCACGGTAAAAAGCGATTATTTTGTTGCCGATGCGCGTTTGCGTTTTGCGCGTCGGCGCTGGTCGGCATTTGCGGAAACGATCAACCTTTTTGATGCCGTTTATGGTGAATTACGTTACAGCGATACGGCCGTGCTGACCATGCCGGGGCGCTGGTTTCGAATAGGAGTCGAGGGAGTGATGAGTGATGAATGATGAATGATGAATGATGAGTGATGAATGATGAATGATGAATGATGAATAAGTGAATTGTTATGTTTATATTTCCCGCAGATCGCGCGGATTGCCGCGCAGATTTCGCAGATTTTTTTGTTAAAACCTGTATTGGAAATAACCCCGACTTCGGAGCAGTCAAACATTGGTAGCCTGTAACAGCATCGCATTCCCCAGAACTCGGAGAGGTTGTACTATGCTTCGTGTTTCAGGCGCTGTGCGACCGCTCCGAGGTCGAAAATACCTGCTGTTTTTTGCTACAAATGTTTGACTGCTTAGTTGCTAATCCCAAAATTTTACTAAATTTGCAGATCGTAATCGCTAAATTTAATAAAAATGATAGATCGAATACTAAGAAGCGAGATTGAGCGGCGCTGGGATTCCGGCAAGGCCATCATCATACTTGGGCCGCGTCAGGTAGGTAAAACGACGCTTTTACGTCAAATTTGCTCGGAAAAAGGCACATTTTTGTTTTTGAACGGAGACGACAGAACCTTAGTGCAACATCTTGAAAATGCCAACGAAGCCTTGTTGCGACAAATTATTGGAAAGCACAAAACTGTCTTTCTGGATGAAGCACAGCGCGTTCGCGGTGTCGGGCTGACCCTTAAAATCATTACCGATCAGATGCCCGACGTTCGTTTGTTAGTCAGCGGCTCCTCCTCACTGGATCTTGCAACAGAACTGAACGAGCCTTTGACCGGCCGAAAATGGGAATTTTATCTCTACCCGATTTCCTGGTCTGAATTGGTGCAGTCCAAAGGTTTTTTGGAGGCCAGAGGGCAATTAGAGCAGCGCCTCGTTTTTGGCATGTACCCGGAGGTGATTAACCAAACCGGTGATGAGCGTGAAGTGCTTGGCCAACTCAGCGGCAGTTACCTGTATCAGGATGTTTTACAGTACGGCAATATCAGAAAACCTGAGTTGCTTGAAAAATTACTCACCGCGCTGGCGCTTCAATTGGGTGCGGAAGTATCTTACAATGAATTGTCGCAATTGCTTCAGGTTGATCGTCAAACCGTAGAACAATACATCAGTTTACTGGAAAAGGCCTTTATTATTTTCCGGTTGAAACCACTCAGCCGCAACCTGCGCAATGAAATTGGCAGCAGTCGAAAAATCTATTTTTACGACAACGGTATTCGGAATGCAATATTAGCCGATTTCAAACAACCCGCCCTGCGCAGTGATATTGGCGCTTTATGGGAAAATTTTTTAGTCAGCGAACGCCGGAAACTCTTGGAATACCAAAGAATGTGGCATAAAAGCTATTTCTGGCGCACCTACCAGCAACAAGAGATAGATTATATCGAGGAATCAGACGGAGCCTTTTCTGCCTGGGAAATGAAATGGAACCCCAAGCGCAAAGCAAAATTCCCGGAAACCTTCCTGAATGCCTACCACCCTGCTGCCACAACTGTATTACACCCCGGAAATTTTGAATCTTTCCTGGGCTTAGACTTCTCTTCAGCCACTTAATCATTCCGCATTCCGCATTCAAAACATTCCGCATTCAAAACATTTTCCTAACATAACTTTAACACTCTCCCGCTTTGATATTCCCGATGCAAAGCGCTTATCTTTGCCCCCATGAAAATTAACTACGCGAAATTGAATCCTGGTACTTTCGGCAATGCAGTTTGTTGCATGTGTTGTTGCGCCTCCCCGGCACAACTCGGTACGGGATTTTTTCACGTAAACAACACGCCAGTCTGCTAATTCAGTAAACAAGGCATAGTTTTGTGCAAAAAGGCCTTCCGGGTTCGCCCCGGAGGGCCTTTTTGTTTTTGCTCCGCTCTCATATTATTTTTTTCATTCATTTAAACACATCCAACATGTCCGACAAAACACTGCATTTCGACACCCTCCAACTCCACGCCGGCCAAACACCCGATCCTGCCACCAACAGCCGCGCCGTACCCATTTACCAAACCACGTCTTATGTGTTCAACGATTCGGAACATGGGGCCAACCTCTTCGCACTCAAGGAGTTCGGCAACATTTATACCCGTATTATGAACCCCACCACAGATGTGTTTGAAAAACGCATCGCAGCGCTTGAAGGTGGCGTAGCTGCCCTTGCGGTGGGTTCCGGACAAGCCGCGCAGTTCATCGCCCTCAACAACATCCTGCAAGCCGGCGACAACTTTGTCACGACCAGTTTTCTCTACGGCGGCTCGTACAACCAGTTTAAAGTGGCCTTCAAACGCCTTGGCATCGAAGCGCGTTTTGCCGACGGCGACAAGCCCGAAAGCTTTGAAGCGCTCATCGACGCCAATACCAAAGCGCTTTACCTCGAAACCATCGGCAACCCGGGCTTCAATATCCCTGATTTTGAACGCATTGCAGCCATCGCCCGCAAACACGAGCTGCCCCTTATTGTAGACAATACTTTCGGCGCAGGCGGTTATCTTTTCCGGCCATTAGAACACGGCGCGAATGTGGTGGTGGAATCGGCGACCAAGTGGATCGGCGGCCACGGCACCAGCGTGGGCGGCGTGATTGTGGATGGCGGCAACTTCAACTGGGGCAATGGCAAATTCCCGCAATTCACAGAACCTTCCGAGGGCTACCACGGCTTAGTTTTTTGGGATATTTTTGGCGACAAAGGCCCCTTCGGCAACATCGCGTTCATCATTCGCGCCCGGGTAGAGGGCCTGCGCGACTTCGGTCCTGCCCTCAGCCCTTTCAATTCCTTCCTGCTTTTGCAGGGCCTCGAAACGTTGTCGCTGCGCGTGGAACGCAGCTGCCAGAATGCACTGAAATTAGCCCAATATTTTGAACAACACCCGCAGGTGTCGTGGGTAAACTACCCCGGCCTCGCATCCAGCCCCTACCATGCGCTGGCCAATAAGTACCTGCGCAACGGCTACGGCGCGGTGTTGAGCATTGTCCTGAAAGGCAGTAAGGAGCAGGCGACCGGCCTGATTGACAACTTGAAACTCGTGAGCCACTTGGCCAATGTGGGCGATGCCAAAACGCTGATTATCCAGCCCTCGGCCACTACGCACCAGCAACTGAGCGAAGCCGAACAAAAAGCTTCCGGCGTAGTGCCCACCCTGCTGCGCATTTCCGTTGGTTTGGAACATATTGACGATATTATCGCCGATTTTGAACAAGCGTTTTCGAAGGCGGCGTTCGGCGTGCGGAATGCGGAATGATTTCAAATGCGGAGTTCGGAATGCGGAATGCGGAATTTTAATGTTGAGTTTTTGATTTTGCTACGCAAATTTTTCTTTCAAAAATTCCCAACTTGTCATTCCCTCTTAAAAATTCCACATTCCACATTCCGCATTCCGCATTCCGCATTCCGCATTTGAAATCATTCCGCATTCAAATCATTCCGCATTTAAGATTCCGTTTCCATGCAAAAATACCAACTCCCTTCCACCCTTCAACTCGAACGCGGCGGCGCGCTCATCCGGCCGGAATTTGCTTATCATACCTACGGCAATCCGGAAAACCCGGTGATTTGGGTTTGTCATGCCCTGACCGCCAACTCCGATGTGCTGGACTGGTGGGCAGGGCTTTTTGGCCCCGGCGATTATTTCGATCCGGAGCGCTACTATATTGTCTGTAGCAATGTGTTGTCTTCATGTTATGGTACCACGGGGCCGCTTTCTGAAAATCCGGAAACCGGACAGGCGTATTTTCACGATTACCCGCAGGTCACCATACGGGATATGGTGGCGGCACATGAAGCCCTCCGGCAGCACCTCGGCATTGAAAAAATACACCTGCTCATTGGCGGGTCGCTGGGTGGGCAACAGGCGCTGGAATGGAGCATACAGCAGCCGCAACGTTTTGAAAACCTGGTGCTGATTGCTACCAATGCCCGCCACTCGGCCTGGGGCATCGCTTTCAACGAATCGCAGCGCATGGCCATTCAGGCCGATGAAACCTGGCTTAAACGCCACCCCGAAGCCGGCGACAGTGGCATGCGCTCGGCCCGCGCCATTGCCCTCCTCTCCTACCGCTCTTACCAGACGTATGTGGATTTTCAAACCGATGAGGAATTTAAATTTACAGATCAAAAGGCGGTCACTTACCAGTTGTACCAGGGCGCCAAGCTCTCGCGGCGCTTCAATGCGTTTTCGTATTACCGGCTTTCGGAGGCCATGGACAGCCACCATGTCGGGCGCGGGCGCGGGCCTGTGGAGCAGGTGCTGGCACAGGTGCGCGCACGCACGCTGGTAATCGGCCTGAGCTCGGATGTATTGTTTCCGCCAGTGGAGCAACAGTTCCTCGCCGCGCATATTCCCGGCGCAACGTATCACGAAATTGATTCCATTTACGGGCACGATGGATTCTTGGTGGAAACGGAAAAACTCACGGAGGCTATCCGCGATGGCTTATTCAGCCCCTCACTAAAGTAATGCAGCACATGAACAAACAACTCAATATCGGCCTTTTTGGCCTTGGCGTCGTGGGCAGCGGCCTGTGGGATATTCTTCAGGAGCAAGCGCATCAGCCTTTTAGCATTCGTAAAATCGGGGTGCAAAATCCGGAAAAACAACGCACGCCGCCCGCGCATTTCCTCACCTTACAACCGGAAAGCATTCTGGAAGATCCGGGCATTGATGTCATCGTAGAGGCCATTACCCATCCGGAAGAGGCCCTGGCCCTGGTCACGCAGGCGCTGCGCAACGGCAAAGATGTGATTACGGCCAATAAAAAAATGCTGGCCCGCTACCTGCCGCAATTGCTGAAAATCGCTGCCGAAAATGAACGCACCCTGCTATACGAAAGCGCGGCTTGCGGCGGCATTCCGGTGGTGCGTACGCTGGATGAATACTTCAGCGCCGAACCGCTCGACAAGCTCTATGGCATTTTCAACGGCACGAGCAATTACCTGCTCACGCAAATGTTCCGCTACCAACTGCCTTTTGCCGAGGCGCTGAAACAAGCGCAGGAAAAAGGTTTTGCCGAAGCCGACCCCAGCGACGACGTTGACGGCGCCGATGCCAAACACAAACTCATCCTGCTCAGTGCGCACGGACAGGGACTTTGGGTGCATCCCGACGAAGTATTGCACCTCGGCATCCGACACATCCAGCCGGAAGATATTGCCTGGGCACAACAACAGGGCGCTACCATCAAACTCGTCCCCACCGGCAAACGACTCCCCGATAATCGCGTGGCCCTGTACGTGATACCGCACTTAGTTCAGCGCGACAACCCCCTGTTTCACATCCACGACGAATTCAACAGCGTGCATATTGAAGGGCAGTACTCCGGCCGCCATGTGCTAACCGGGCGCGGTGCAGGCAGCAAACCCACCGCCAGTGCTATTATCGCCGACTTGCAGGGACTCCAACGCCGACAGCAATACCGCTACAGTAAAAAAAGGCTGCTCTCCCGCCCGGCTCTGGATGAAAGCTTAGAAATTCCGGTGTACATCCGCCTGCCCAAATCCGCTGAAACCAGCGTCAACTTGGAAAGTATAAAAGTGGACAGCGTGGAAATTGACGGGCAAAACATTCGCCTGGAAGGCCATGTGCGCCTGAGTGATTTAAAATCCCTGCGCGGGGCCTTGCATGCAGCTGGCGCATTTGTCATGCAGAGATAAGCTCACATTTTTTGGTTGAACGGTTAAGCGCGCTATATTTGCCACCTTTTCTAACCACAACCAAATTTTCACCATGTTATCCGATATCGAAATCGCGCAGCAGGCGAGTATGCGCAAAATCATACCTCTGGCCGCCGAAACATTAAATATTCCTGAAGATGCCCTGATTCCACACGGCCACTTCAAAGCAAAAATTGAACTCGACTACCTCCGGCAACTTCCGGAAAAAACCGACAGCCGGCTGATTCTCGTTACGGCCGTCAGCCCGACCCCTGCCGGCGAAGGCAAAACCACCACAACGGTCGGCCTCGGCGATGCGCTCAGCCGTATCGGCAAAAAAACCATCATTTGCCTGCGCGAACCCAGTCTGGGGCCTGTTTTCGGTATGAAAGGCGGCGCAGCAGGCGGCGGTTTCGCACAGGTGGTGCCAATGGAAGACATCAACCTGCATTTTACCGGCGACTTTTCCGCCATCGCGCTGGCCAATAACCTGCTTGCCGCGCTGATTGATAACCACATCCACCAGGGCAATGAATTAGACTTCGACGTCCGCCGCGTCACCTGGAAACGCGTGGTGGACATGAATGACCGCGCCCTGCGCGACATCGTGGTCGGCCTCGGCGGCATCAGCAACGGCTACCCGCGCGAAGACGGTTTCGACATTGTGGTGGCTTCGGAGGTTATGGCCATTTTTTGCCTGTCCACATCGCTGGAAGACCTGAAAAAACGCCTCGGCAGCATCGTAGTGGGCTACAACCGCAAACGCGAGCCCATTCACGCACGCGACCTGAAAGCCAATGGCGCTATGGCGGTTTTGCTCAAAGACGCCCTCAAGCCCAACCTCGTGCAGACCCTCGAACACACGCCGGCATTTATCCACGGTGGCCCATTTGCGAATATCGCGCATGGTTGCAACTCCGTGATCGCCACACAAAGCGCCATGAAATTGGCCGATTATGTGGTTACAGAAGCAGGCTTCGGCGCCGACCTCGGCGCGGAGAAATTCATCGACATCAAATGCCGCAAAACGGGCCTGCGCCCCAATGCCGTGGTGCTGGTGGCTACCCTGCGCGCCCTCAAATACCACGGCGGCGCCGACCTCAAGGAACTCAATCAGGAAAACCTCGACGCGCTGGCCAAAGGCATTGCCAATATCGAGCGCCATGTGCAGAATATCCGGCAGCACTACGGACTGCCCTGCGTGGTTGCCATCAATCATTTCACCTTTGATACGGCGGCGGAAATTGCGCTTTTACAGGAAAAATTAGCGCCTTATAATGTCCCCGTAGTGGTATCCAAACACTGGGCCGAGGGCGGAAAAGGCGCCGAAGCACTGGCCAATACCGTGGTGGAACTCTGCGAAAAAGGCGAAAACAACTTCTCCCTGCTGTACAACGATGAGACGCCGCTATGGGAAAAAATGAAAACCATCGCCACACGCATTTACGGTGCTGCCGACATTGAAGCCGACGCAGATGTAAAACGCCAGCTGAAAAAATTTGAAGAACAAGGCTACGGGCATTTCCCGGTCTGTGTTGCCAAAACGCAATATTCTTTCTCTACGGATGCTAAAAAATTGGGCGCACCAAGTGGCCACGTTGTGAAAATCCGCGAAGTACGGCTTTCCGCAGGTGCAGAATTCGTCGTGATGATCTGCGGAGAAATTATGACCATGCCAGGCCTGCCCAAAGTGCCCTCTTCCGAACGCATTGACCTGGATGAAAACGGCAAGGTGCTGGGGCTGTTTTAGGAACGATGAGTGATGAACGATGAGTGATGAGTGATGAGTTTTTTAGAGTTAGGTGTTTGGGGGGCGGACAGCTGTTGCACAGCAATTTGATTATCAGTGATATAAAAAATTCTGTGCAACAGCTGTGTGCCGTTATGCCGTATAAAAATACGCCTTCAACACCTCGGCCAGCATAGCGGCATCCACTTGTTCGAGCGGATGTTTGGTTGCAGGCAATTCCTGGAATTCGCCATTGGGCAGGAAAGCGGCAGCGTTTTCGCTTTCGTCGGCGCCCACCATATTATCCAGTTCACCGCGCAGGATGAGTACGGGGTGTTCAATACTCGCGAGGTCTTCCATATCAAACGCCTCGCCGTTGCCGAGGCGGCGCAGCATGGCGGCGGTAGCTTCGAGCAGGGCGCGCCAGTCGGCAGGCGCATGGCGTTTCTGGAGCATTTCGACAAACTTGGGCACTTTTTGCTCCAAAACATCGGCATTTAACATACCGGCTTCGCGTTCTGCGGATTCAGGCGACCAGTCGAACTTTGTACCCAGCGTAGCGATACGCCCGATACGTGTTTCGTATTCGGGATAATGTTGCAAGAGCGACAGGGCCACATAGCCGCCCATACTATACCCGAAAAGATGCACTTCTTCCAGTTGATTGGCATCCAGAAAATCGGCTAATTCCTGAGCGAAGGCGCCGATATGCAGGCCATCTTCGGGCAGCGGACGGCCGCCGTGGCCGGCAAAATTAAAGGCATACACCTCAAAATCAGGCGTTAAGGCCCGGCGGAGGCCCTCCATTTGATCAATGGCGCCAAGCGCGCCGTGTAGCAGAAGCAGATTAGGCATGGTTTGGTATTCAGATAAGCGCATAAAAGTAGGGTTTTATGGTCATATTTCGTCAAATGCCCGGCATTTTACCTTAGGTCTGTAAAAACCGGCGGTGGTATTGAAGCACAGAACGCTGAAAGGCGCCGGAATCCGGTAAGAATAAAGTTGTCGTTGTATGTCCGTTAGCAGTTACTGCCCAATCTGCCTCCAAACTGCCGTTTTATCTAAAAAATTACTATTACATTTCATCCATAACCCTGCATTGCCCTACTTTCGCGCTTCGTATGAAAGCGTTTCTAACCATTCTCCTGCTCGTTGTTTCCAACGTCTTCATGAACTTTGCCTGGTACGGCCACCTGAAATTTTCGGAGTGGAAAGCCCTGAGCAAGCTCGGCCTCTTTGCGGTCATTCTTATCAGTTGGGGCATTGCTTTTTTTGAATATTGCTTTCAGGTACCGGCCAATCGCATGGGTTCGGATCGCTACGGCGGCCCGTTCTCGCTGATGGAGTTAAAGGTGCTTCAGGAAGTAATTACCCTGACGGTTTTTGCCGTTTTTGCCTTGCTGGTGTTTAAAAATGAAACCTTTCGCTGGAACCACCTCGTTGCGTTCGCCTTATTAGTGGGCGCCGTTTACTTCATGTTTAAAAAATAATGTTTCAATGAAATATTTGTCCTTACTCCTTTGTCTGCTTTTCCCGCTGTTGCTGCGCGCACAGGGCGGGATGTGGGTGCCGCTCAGCCTCGAAAAAAACAATGAAAAAGAAATGAAGTCGCTGGGCCTGAAAATCAAGGCCGACGACCTGTTCAACAACGAAAAACCGAGCATTAAAGACGCCATTTGCCAGTTTGATGGCGGTTGTACCGGCGAAATGATCTCGCCCGAAGGCCTGCTGCTCACCAACCACCACTGCGGCTTCGACGCCATTCAGCAGCTCTCCACACTGGAAAAAAACTACGTGGACAACGGCTACTGGGCCAAAAACCGCAGCGAAGAACTGCCCGCCGAGGGCGTTACGGCCATGTTCGTTATTCGTATGGAAGACATTACGGCAATGGCCCTGCGCGATGTGCAGGAAGGCATGGCCGAGCGCGACCGACAGGCACAAATTGATAAAAACCTCCAGCAAATCAAGGTCAACACCAAAAAAGAAGCCTGGCAGGATATTCTGTTCCGCGCCTTTTACAACGGCAACCAATACTACATGTTCATCACGGCCACCTACAAAGACGTGCGCCTCGTGGGTACGCCGCCGGCCTCCATCGGTAAATTTGGCTCGGATACCGACAACTGGGTCTGGCCCCGCCACACCGGCGACTTCTCCATGTTCCGGGTGTATGCCGACAAAGACAACAAACCCGCCGCCTACAGTCCCAACAATGTACCCTTCAAACCCAAACACTTCCTGCCCATTTCCGTAGATGGTATCAAAGAAGGCGATTTTACCTTAGTGTATGGTTTCCCCGGCCGCACCGACGAGTACCTGCCCGCCAGCGCCATCTCGCTCACCGAGCGTGCCATTGACCCGCTGCGCATTGATATCCGCGACCGCGCCCTCAAAATCATTGACGGCTACATGCGCAAAGATCCGGATGTAAAAATTTCCTACATCGCCCAATACAGCTACATCGCCAACGGCTGGAAAAAATGGCAGGGCGAAGTGCTGGGCTTGCGCAAATCCAAAGCCGTGGAGCAGAAAAAAGCCTATGAAGCGGAATTTACCAATCGCGTAGAAAATAATATCGACTGGAAATACCGCTACGGCAATGTGCTGCCCCGCCTCAATGAAGTGTACGCACAAATTGAACCCTACCGCATCGCTGCCGAAAACTACGCCGAAACCTTCCAGCGCAACAACCAACTCCTGAGCCTCGCCGCTGCCTACAATCCGCTGCTGGAAATGGTAGACCAGGGTAAATTAGACGAGTTTGAAAAGAAAAAACCGGAATACCGCGAAAAATTGGCCGCGTACTTCCGCGACTATCGCCCGCACGTGGATCAGGCCGTTTTCGCCAACCTCGCCGAGCGCTATGCCAATACCGTAAAAGCCGAATGGGGGGCCGATTTGTTAAAAGAAGCGGCCAACAAAGCAGGTGGCTATGACGCATTGACCAAAAAACTCGTCTATAACAGTGTCTTTTCCAGCAAAAATCGCCTCGACAGCATGCTCAACCTGCCTGCTCAGGCTTTCACAGAGGGCATGCGCAAAGACCCGGCTTTCGCTTTCTGGCGCAGCCTGCAAGACAATTACAGCAAAAACCTGCAACCCAAACTCGCCGAACTGACCCCGCAGCTCACACTCCTGCAGCGTCAGTACATGGACGCCCAAATGAAGGTGTTCCGCGAAAAACGCTTCTTCCCCGACGCTAACAGCACCCTACGTGTCACCTACGGCAAGGTGCGCGGCTACGAACCCCGCGACGCCGTACAATACGGCTACCAAACCGACCTCGACGGCGTGATGGAGAAATACGTGCCCGGCGATTATGAATTCGACCTGCCCGCGCGCCTGCTCGAACTCTGGAAAAACAAGGACTACGGCCAGTACAGCACGCCCGACGGCCGCCTGCCCGTAGCCTTCATCGCCACCAACCACACCACCGGCGGCAACTCCGGCAGCCCGGCCCTTGATGCCAAAGGCAACCTCATCGGTCTGAACTTCGACCGGGTATGGGAAGGTACCATGAGCGACCTGAACTACGACCCCGCCATTTGCCGCAACATCATGGTAGATGCGCGCTACATCCTGTTTATCATTGATAAATACGCCGGAGCAGGCCACCTGCTTCAGGAAATGAAAATTGTAAAAGGCAAAAAACGCGGATGAACATCAACGAAATCCTGACCCACCTCGGCGAAGACCGTGCGCAATACTTCCATGCTATTGCGCCGCCGGTCATTCAGACGAGCAACTTCGCCTTCCCCAACCTGCAAGCTTTCCGCGAAAGTTTTGCCGACGAACTGGGCCACCATGTGTACAGCCGGGGCAATAATCCCACTGTGGAGATCCTGCGACGCAAACTCGCCGCCCTGGAAAAAACCGAAGATGCGCTGGTATTCGCCAGCGGCGCGGCAGCGGTGGCATCGGCAGTGATTGGCAATGTCAAGGCGGGCGATCATATCATTTGTCAGGAATCACCGTATTCCTGGACGACAGCGTTGTTGCGCAAATTCCTAAGCCGCTACGGCGTCAGCCATACGTTTGTGGATGGCACCGACATCCGCAACATCGAAGCGGCGCGGCGACCGGAAACGAAGGTGTTGTACCTCGAAAGTCCGAATACCATGACGTTTGAGTGTCAGGATCTGGCGGCTTGTGCGGCTTTTGCCAAGGCCCACGGCATTGTGACGATGATTGATAACTCCTACACCTCGCCCTTGTACCAGAATCCAGCGGATTACGGCATTGACATCGTGATTCATTCGGGCACCAAGTACCTCAACGGCCACTCCGATGTGGTGGTAGGTGTTTTGTGCGCCAGCAAGGCCATGGTGCAAAAGATCTTTGAATCCGAGCTGATGACTTTGGGCGGCATCCTGTCGCCCCACGATGCGGCGCTCGTGTTGCGCGGCCTGCGCACCCTGCCCCTGCGCGTGCAGCGAAGCAACGAAAGTGCGCATTATATTATTGACAAATTGGACAAGCACCCCAAGGTGGCGCAGCTCTGGTATCCCTTCCACCACAGTTTTCCGCAGCTGGAATTGGCCAAAAAGCAAATGCGCGGCTGCGGCGGCCTGTTTTCTGTGCAGTTTAAAACCGACAGCATGGAAAAAATGGAAGCCTTTGTACACCGTTTGGAGCGCTTCCTGATGGCGGTGAGTTGGGGCGGACATGAGTCGCTGCTGATCCCAACCATCGGCTTTTACAATATTCCCGGCCGTAGCACCCAGCCTGCCCTGCCCTGGACTTTCTGCCGTTTTTACATTGGTTTGGAAGATCCGCAGTGGTTGTGGGAGGATTTGGAACGGGCGATGGAGGTGTTGTAATAAACACGTCGCGGCTGACATCTCCCGATTCGGGAGGTGTCAGCTGCCAAGCAGCTTAAATCGCCGATAAATTCCCGATATCTTTATCAGACATAAATCGCCGAGTTTAATATTCTGGACTTGAAATAAGCTTTAATATATTTTTCCCGGCAAATATCAACTTCTCTGTTAAAGCGTTGCTGAAGTTTATTCTTAATGCCTGCCTTTTTGTCCACGAGGTTTTCGGTGCCTGGCTCAAACTCTACTAAAATATCAATATCACTGTTATCCGTTGCCTCGCCTTTTGCAAAAGAACCGAAGAGGCCTAATTTGACCAGTTGGAAATCTGCAAAAAAAGCGGATTTGTTATCTCCAAGATATTGCAATATGTCTTCGCGCGTGAGCATAACCCTGCAAAGTTATAAGCATTTTCAGGATAATACAAGTCTGTTGCGTTTCATTTTTCAGGCGATTTTACTATCTTTGCCCGCCTATGCAGACACGTTTCACCAAACCAGAACTACCCAAAACCCTGCGCCGATATTTTCCCGAACTGGAAGACCTCCTGCTGGAGGCTATGACCGAAGCTGGTCATGTGGTTGAAGTACGCGCGGGCGATTCCATGATGCAGGTTGGCCAGCAGCTCAAATACATGATTTTTCTGTTGGAAGGCAATTTGAAAATTTTCCGCGAGGACGATGAAGGCGCCGAGTTTTACCTGTACTCGCTCACAGCGGGTTCCTCCTGCGCCCTGTCGCTTTCCTGCTCCTATCGCATGGAAGAAAGCGCGGTGAAAGGCATCGTGATGGAAGATGGTGTAGCCCTGCTGATTCCGATTGAGTTTATGGAAAAATGGCTGCCCAAATACAAAACCTGGGCCCGTTACGTCATTGACACCTTCCATACCCGCATGGAAGATATTCTCACTACCCTCGACCAGGTGGCCTTCCGCAACCTCGACGAGCGCCTCGAATTTTACCTCAAACGCATGCAGCGCGATCAGGATACCGACGTGCTGGAACTCAACCATCAACGCATTGCCGGCGACCTGAATACCTCCCGCGAAGTCATTTCCCGATTGCTCAAAAAGCTGGAGCAACGCGGCAAAATTGAGCTTTCAAGAAATTCCATCAAACTCGTAGCCTTGTAACGCATTATTTGCTCCCTATGAAAACCAAAACCGCACTACTTTTTCTACTGCTTGTCTCCTTTTCCCTCAATGCCCAGCAAGTGAGTGGCGTTTGGAAAGGATACCTGCACCAAAGCCGAACGGCCGAAGACCTCCCCGGTTTTGCACATGCCTGGCGCATAGGCAGCAGCAAACGCCTCCCCATCAATGAGCGGCACGAAGTGGAGTATTTTTTTTCCAAAAATGCCGATTCGCTCAGTGGCACCTATTTCATCCGGGCCAGTTTTGATACTGCCATGACCGGTTTTTTCCTGCTCAGTGCTCATTTTAAAGACAAAACACTCAGCTATGTGGCCGACGATAAGTCCTGGGAAAAAACCAGCGATTTCTGGACATTTTGCTACAACAAAGGGCGCTTGCGTTATTACATCCGCGACGGGTATGAATACCTCGAAGGCACCTGGCAGGGCTGGACCGGCAGCAGTATCTGCACCCCGGGCATCGTGGGTATCTGGCGGCCATACAAGCCAACGGAATCCAAGCCCGAAAGTACCACAGCGCGCAAAGTAGATATTCGGGAAAATTATCAAATCCGCGATTCCAGTATTGTCATTGATATCTGGGATGAGCAATACGAAGACGGCGATACAATTACCTTGCGACTCAATGGCAAAATTTTATTAAAAAACCACCGCGTTACCAAGGAAAAACGCCGCATCCGCTTTAAACTTGCCGATGAATACAATGTGCTGGAAATGGTGGCTGTCAATACCGGCAAAACACCGCCCAACACGGCGGCCTTCCGTATTTGGGAAGGCGAAAAATATCAGGAGATTGTCCTGAAATCTGATTTTGGAAAAACGGAAGCCATCGTGATCCGACGAGGGCACTAAGCAAATCACACATATGAAAATCGCAATAGCCCAGCTAAATTACCACATCGGCAACTTCGAGGGCAACCTCAAAGCCATGCAGGAAGCCGTCGAAACCGCCCGCCACCAGGGCGCCGACCTTATCCTCTTCGGAGAACTCAGCGTTTGCGGATACCCCCCGCGCGACTTCTTGGAATTCGACGACTTTATCCGCAAATGCCAGGCCTCCATTGACGCCCTGCGCGCTATGAGCCACGACATCGCCATCGTCGCCGGTGCGCCCACGCGCAACCCTGTGCCCGAAGGCAAAGACCTCTTCAACTCCGCCTATTTCCTTTACGGCGGCGAAGTGCTCGGCATCCAGCACAAAGCCCTGCTGCCCACGTATGATATTTTCGATGAATACCGCTACTTTGAGCCGGCTACGGTATTCCACACCATCCCGTTTAAGGGCAAAAAAATAGCACTCTCCATTTGCGAGGACATCTGGAATGTCGGCAACGAAAACCCGCTGTACACCATTTGTCCGCTCGATGAAATGATGGATGAAAAGCCCGACCTCATCCTCAACCTCTCGGCCTCCCCTTTCGACTACGAGCACGCCGCCGCACGCATCAGTGTGGTGCGGGCCAATGTGGAACGCTACGGCGCACCCCTCTTTTATGCCAACCACGTGGGCGCACAAACCGATATTATTTTCGACGGCGGCAGCATCGTGATGTCGCCCGACGGTCAGGTATTCGATGAAATGCCCTATTTTGAAAACTGCGTCCGCACCTACGATCTCGACCTGGTGCTGCGCGGCGGCGTGACGCAGGAGCAGCCCAAGGAAAAAATCAAGCTCATCCACGATGCGTTGTTGGTGGGTATTCGCGATTATTTCCATAAACTCGGCTTCCAACGAGCCATTCTCGGACTTTCCGGCGGTATCGACTCGGCTGTTACGGCCGTACTGGCGGCCAAAGCCCTTGGCGCGGAAAATGTGCGCGTGTTGCTCCTGCCCAGCCAGTACAGCACGAGCCACTCCGTTGACGACGCCCGCGACCTGGCCGAAAGTATGGGCATTCAATACGACATTGTGGCCATCAAGCCCATGTTCGAGGCTTTTGAGACCGCCCTGGCGCCCATGTTCAAGGATTTGCAGTTTAATGTGACGGAAGAAAACATACAGGCGCGGGTTCGCGGCATCCTGCTGATGGCCATGAGCAATAAATTCGGCAATATTTTGCTCAATACCACCAATAAAAGCGAAATGTCGGTAGGTTACGGCACGCTTTACGGCGATCTCTGCGGCGGCCTGGCCGTGCTGGCCGATGTGTACAAAACCGAAGTGTACCAGTTAGCCAATTACCTGAACGAAACCACACCTGATAAAAACGGACAACTCAGCGGCGTCATACCGCAAAACAGCATTGTGAAACCGCCAAGTGCCGAGCTGCGCCCGGGCCAGAAAGACTCCGACAGCCTGCCGCCTTATGACATTCTGGACGAACTGCTTTTACAGTATGTGGAGCGCCGCCAGGGCCCGCGCGAACTGATCGCCCGTGGTTTTGACGAAGCGCTCGTCAATCGGGTGCTGCGTATGGTAAATGTCAATGAGTTCAAGCGCGAGCAGGCGCCACCGGTTTTACGTGTCAGCTCCAAAGGGTTTGGTATGGGCAGAAGGTTGCCGATTGTGGGAAAATATCTTTCCTAATGCGGAATGCGGAAAAAATTATTTTGCGCAGCAAAACCAAGCATTCAAAATTCAAAATTCATTCCGCATTCCGCACTCCGCACTCCACATTCAAAATGACGCCTCCAAGACAAACACGCATACCCTGTGAAAAACAGTTTACCCGAAAAATGCTTTTGGCACAGTTTTTCGAGCTAATAAAAACAGAAAGGGCTAAACATTTGATTGGTTAATTGTTTTCATGGTTATGTTGTTAAGGCGTCCAGTCGAAAAGACTGGACGCCTTTTTTCATTTAGCGCTTATTCCGATCAGCGTACTTGCCGCATGAAAATCCTCTTTGCAAATCTTTAACAAGGCCTTTAACAAAGTTTTTAACGTTTCTTTAACCGTATGTGTAACTTTGCATTGCCAAATAAAGTTTGGCATGTAAAGAATGTTGATTTTTTTGCACTTTTGCCCTGTTTTTGACGCAATTCTTATCTTTTGAATGACAAATCAAGATCAGGGGGAACACAAGGGGGTACACATTCCACGCATTGACATACTGATACCAGCCTGGAACGAGGAGCAATCTTTGCCCCTTGTAATACAAAATTTGCCAAAAAACTGGACAAACCGGGTAATTGTGTGCAACAATGGCTCTACCGACCAAACGGCTCAGGTAGCCGCTCAAAACGGCGCCATCGTCATCACAGAAACCCAACGCGGTTACGGCAATGCCTGTCTGGCCGGTATAAGTTACCTGAAGTCGCTTCCCCCGTCTGAACAGCCCGAAATCGTGGTTTTTATAGACGGTGATTACTCCGACTTCCCGGAAGAGCTGCCAAACGTGGTAGCGCCTATTTTGAAAGACGATAAAGCAATGGTCATCGGCTCCCGAATGCTCGGCGGCATGGATCCGGGGGCAATGACGCCTCCGCAGCGCTTCGGCAACTGGCTCGCGCCTTTTCTGATCCGACTGCTGTACGGATACCATTTTACCGACCTCGGCCCCTTCCGGGCCATCCGATGGCAAACATTGCTGGACATGGACATGCAGGACAAAAACTACGGCTGGACGGTAGAAATGCAGGTACGCGCTGCCAAAATGAAAATACCCATCGCAGAAGTACCCGTCAGGTACAGAAAACGCGCCGGAGGCAAAAGCAAGGTTTCCGGAACCATACGCGGAACCGTGCTGGCTGGCTGGAAAATAATAACGACGATTTTTAAATTGCTTTAATCCGCTCAACTGCCCAACAAAAGCTTACCCAAGCGCTTAGCAGATAAACACAAGAACGCTTATTGTCATCGAGGTGGAGGATTAATCAGCATAACCCGCTTTTTAAATCGCCAACTCAAGGTAAAAATCATTTCAGCAAAACCTTAACCTAAAATGTACGGTCTACACACCCTTTTTCAGGCACTCAAGTACCAGGCCTTCGTTGACTTTGGATACCTGATGCTGCTTATCTACTTCATTGCCATGGCATTGGTAACTTCCTACTGCCTGCTGCAATTCCACCTCCTGTATCTGTACAAACGCTTCCACCGTGAAAACCCGAAGATCACCTATCGCCAATACGAGATGGATGATCCAAACATTCCTTTCGTGACCGTACAACTGCCCATGTTCAATGAAATGTACGTGGCAGAACGCATCATCGACTGTGTGGTGCAGCAAGAGTACCCCAAAGACAAGTTTGAAATTCACGTACTCGACGACTCCACCGACGAAACCGTGGAGATCGTAGCCAAAAAAGTGGCTGAATACAAAGCCTTGGGCTTCAACATCGAACATATCCACCGCGTAAACCGTCAGGGTTATAAGGCCGGCGCCCTTCAGGAAGCCATGCCTCGCGCCAATGGCGAATATATCGCCATCTTTGATGCCGACTTTACGCCGCGCACCGACTTCCTGCGCAAAACCATGCCGTACTTTGAAGATGAAAAAGTAGGTATCGTACAAACCCGCTGGGAACATATCAATGCCAACCAAAGCATGATTACCCGCATGCAGGCCCTGCAATTGAATGTACACTTTACGGTAGAACAGGCTGGTCGCTCCTATGGTAACCTCCTGCTTCAGTTCAATGGCACGGCTGGCGTCTGGCGTAAAAAAGTTATCGGCGAAGCTGGCGGCTGGCAGAGCGACACACTCACCGAAGACCTCGACCTGAGCTTCCGCGCCCAGATTATGGGCTATAAAATCCAGTACTTAGAGAAATTGGAAAGCCCGGCCGAACTGCCCATCGAAATGAACGCCCTCAAAGGCCAGCAATTCCGCTGGAACAAAGGTGGCGCTCAAAACTCCCGCAAACTCATCAAGCTCATCTGGAATACCGACAAACTGAACTTTATTCAGAAAACCCACGCCATCAGCCAGTTGTTGGCCTACGGGGTGTTCCTGTACATGTTTGTAGCCGGCCTCAGTTCCATTCCGCTGGCTTTTGCCTTCAGCGAACTGGGTATTTCCACGCACTTTCTGTCGTTCTCGGTATTGGGTCTGTTCTCCGTAGCGGCCATTTCCTATACGGCAAATATCACTGCCGCCCTGCGCGAAACGGCGCCAACGCTCAAGGAAAAACTTCAGTTCTTCGGCCTGTTCTTCTCTTTCATGCCGATCTCTCTGGGCTTGTCGCTGTACAACACCATTGCCGTAATTGAAGGCTACATGGGTAAAGCGTCTTCTTTCGTGCGCACCCCGAAATACGGCGCGATGGCAGCCAACAAAGACAACTCTTTCAAAAAGGCATCCTACACCGCCCGCAAGATTTCCTGGGTAACTTATGCGGAAGGCCTGATGGCACTTATTTTCCTCACCACTGCCATCATTGGTGCAGTGACGGGCAATGGCGCCTTCGTACTCTTCCACTCCATGCTGGCCTTCGGCTTCGGCACCATTTGCTACTACTCCATCAAGCACCTGCGCTACCGTTAATACCGCACGCGCAGTACTTGCAGAAATGATAATTGAGCAAGCCGGTTTCGCCTGACAGCAGGTGAAACCGGCTTTTTTTGTTAATATGTCTTAAATAAATTTCAAACCCGTTAAACCGGGGTTAAAGGCTGTTCCAATGCTTGTTAAAATGCCTGCAAACAAAATATTTTTGAGCTACCGCAGGCAAAAATTGAACACTGAAAACACCACTGCGGCCATGAAAAACACCTGAAAAGTGATATTTTTTAAAAAAAAAATAGCTTAACAATCCTAAACAATTGTAATACTTTCAAGTTTTAAAATTCGAACCATTCATCATAAATATCGAACATCATGAAACAACTGTTTTTTTGCACCGCCGCCTCCTTAAGTCTCAGCTCCTGCATGCCGCATTATTTTGAGGCTTATAAAGAACAACCTGCCGAATCGCAGGTGATTTATCAGCATGGCGTAACCGCCATTACCCGAAATTACAACGGTGTAGATATGACCGTAGCCCTGACCGACAACGGCGGTTCCCGCCTCTTCTTCGATGTTATTTTACTGAACAATAGCGACTCGAACCTGACTATTTTTCCAGAAAAAGTAAAAGCCGCAGGTTTGATCAGCCGCAATACCAGGGAGCCTTATCGCGTGCTGAGTGCCGAACGTGTGATTCGCAACCGGAATACTGCCATTGCCCTGAGCGGGCTTGCACTGGCTGCCGGAACAGTAGCTGCCGCTTCTACCCTGGAAACGCCATCCAATACTGTAAATACCAATAACGCGGATGTAATTATTGCCTCCACCCTGATTTCTCAGGCAGCTATTGCACCCAATGGCCCGGTTGTAGCCAACGGTATGGTGAACGCGACGCCCTTTATGTCGCGCGATGGCCTGGCGCGCCGCCACACCCTGCGCCCGGGTGAGTACTACCAGGGCCGTGTGATTATCCGCCGTGCCATGCAACACGGGGTAGTTGAAGTCGGTATTCCGATTGACGGAGAGTATCAGTATTTCAACTTTGGCACACGCCAACGCATTTTCTAATGCAATAATTTCTTTGGGGTAGCGACCTTTGTGCCATGCGCCTGCCCTACCCTGCCCGATGGATATATATCAGCGCCGGATTGCTACTGTGCAGTCTGGCGCTGTTTGCTGTTTATATACAGCCGCGCAGCGATTTTTGGGGCAATCTCGTGTTGTGGACAATCTGGTTTGGCTGTTATGCCGCCATTTACCACTTAGCGCGCCTCAGGCTGGCCTGGAATCAGGAGCGCTGGTGGCTAACCATCGGTATTGCGCAGCGTTTCCTGCTGCTTTGGGCGCTGCCCAATTTATCTGAAGATGTGTATCGTTTTTTGTGGGATGGCCGCGTTGCCGTTGCGGGTATTCATCCGTTTGCGTTTACGCCGGAAGCTTTTTTGCAACAATACCCTTCCCTACCCGGCCTGAGCGACGAGCTTTTCCGGCAGCTCAACTCTCCAAAATACCACACAATTTATCCGCCGCTGGCGCAGGGTTTGTTTTGGCTGGCCGCCAAATGTTCACCGCTAAACATCTATGGCGGCGTACTCACCATAAAAATAATATTGTTTGCCGCCGAAATCGGTACGATTTGCGGTTTGCGAGCATGGGAAAAGCCGGGAGTACGCCGGGGACTAAGCATGGCAGCCCTTTATGCCCTCAACCCCTTACTGATTCTGGAAATATGTGGCAATGCGCACATTGAAGGCCTCATGCTTTTCCTGTTGCTTCAAATGTTCCTTGCTTTGCGCGCTGAAAAAACCACCCTGGCGGCCATGAGTTGGGCCGGAGCGGTAGCGGTCAAATTAGTGCCGCTCATAGCACTGCCTTTTGTGTTTGTATACTTAGGCTGGAAAAAAGGCTTGCAGTTTGCAGCAAAGGGATTATTCTGTCTGCTCGTTCTGTTTATACCGCTTTCAGACTGGGCTGTCTTGCAAAATATGGCCGGAAGCCTGGATTTATATTTCCGGCAATTTCAATTCAACGCCTGTGTTTATTACGTCGTACGGGAGATCGGGCGCATCCGCAGCGGCTGGGATTACGGTGTGTACATCGGGCCTTGGCTGGGTGTAGTTTCGGCTGGTATTATTAGCCTCATGTCCTTGTTGCCGCCCTACCCGCGCGATCTGCGGGCCTTAAGCACTAAAATCGGGGACGCCTTACTCATTTACCTGCTTTTTGCGGCCGTGGTACATCCCTGGTACATTACAGTACCGCTCTTGTTCGGCATATTGTCGGGCCGGCATTATGTGCTGCTTTGGTCGTTTGTCGTCTTGTTTTCCTACAGCCATTACCAGGGCGGCGGGCTGCAAGAAAACTTCTGGATGATTGGCGCGGAGTATGTGTTGTTGCTGGCAAGCAGGGTTGGAATGCGGAATGCGGAATGAATGTTGAATTTTTAATGTTTAATTTTGGATTTTGCTGCGCAAAATAATTCATTTCACACTTCGCACTCCGCATTCCGCATTCCGCACTCCGCATTTAAATAATCCTATCTCCCTTTCTGACACTAACCTCCGAGCCTTCGGCGAGAAAGACCGATAGGGGTTCGGCATTATTAAGATAGGCAAAAGCAGGGCCGTAGAGGGCGCTGAAGTTGATGTCGGCGCGCCACTGTTCTACCGGATAGAGTTCCCAGCGGGGGTGCTCCACCTGATACTGCATGGTTTGTGCATCGTTCCAGCGGGCGTAGCCCCAGTAATGTTCGGTGATAAATTCCGCTTCGCTGCCTGCTTTCAGGGGAACGGCCTGTGCATCGGCGCGCACACCGAGATGATTCCAGTGGCCTTTGTGTTTCCAGGAATACTCTACGGATAGTTTATCAGCAGTTTGTTCCCAGTTGTGGCGCATGGGCAAGGCACTGTATCGTTCGCGGTAAAGGGTATTGGCTACCCAGGCGATGGCGGGTTTGGGCACTAATTCGCGCACAAACACCACGCCCCTGCGCCAATCGCCCTGCGGCGTTTGATGTTTGACGTAAAAACGCAGGTTGACCTCTTCAAAATTGACGTGAAAAGGGATTTTTACCCCCAAAACCCGCGTATTGGCAAACCAAAACCCGACCATACTGGCATAACAGACGCCATTCCAGTAATCCAGTTCCGTGTGTGCCGGCAAATACGGCTTGAGCGATGCCGGATCAGCCGCATAATTCAGAATCGCGAGTTTGCGCCATTCGGCGCTGAGAAAAACAGACATGTATAGTAACGATGAACGATGAGTGATGAACGATGAGTTTTTTAGTATTTGGGTGTTTTAGGGGGCATCAGGAGCGGAGCCATTCGTGCATTCGTGGCTACTTTCCCAAGTAATTAAACACCATAATGGAGCTAACGTTCATTGTCAATAACAGTTATCACGCATTCATTTGCTTGAAGATATGACACAGAAGGTTTCACACAAAAGACACTGAATCTGTGTTTTCTGTGTGAATGATCTGTGCTATTCTGTGCGAAATCCCCTAAAACACCCAAACACTAAAAAAACTCATCGTTCATCACTCATCGTTCATCGTTACAAAACTCCATTCCTGTTTTTTACGATAAGCGACGCCGTGGAAAAAAGCGACGGTTTCAGCGCGTTGGTTTTCAATACGAATATCGTAGCGGGAGAGGGTATTGGCCACGTGCGTTTCGGTAGCGGTCGCGCGCAGGGTGTCGCCTGGGTGTACGGGCGCGAGGTGCTCTACCGTGCAGTGGATGGATACAGCATGGCGGCCACGGCTATTGCAGGCAAAAGCGAAGCAGCTGTCGGCCAGGGAAAAGGTGATACCGCCATGCGCCACGCCGAATCCGTTGAGCATTTCAGGTCGCACGGTCATTTGCAGGGAGCAGGCGCCTTCAGAGATTTCAAGCAATTCCATACCCATCCATTGGCTGAACGGGTCGTTATCAAACATTTGGTGAAAAATCTCAGAGGGCGTCATGGCGATCAATAGAATGTTTTGTTTTCGCGCAGCATTTTACGCAGCAGGCGGCTACAGCGATAACGGTCGTCGAGGTATTCCACATACAGGCTGTCCATGCGCTGCACAACGGTTTCGATGCCAATTTCGTCGGCCCAGGCCAGCAGTCCCTTGGGATAGTTGACGCCATTGGTCATGGCCATATCAATATCGTCGCGGGTAGCGACATTCAGGTAAAGCGCTTCGGCAGCTTCGTTGATGAGCATGGCCAGGATGCGATTTACGATTTCCTGTCCGAGTGCGGGATCTTTTTTCGGTTCCGGTTTTACGGCGCCATCGCGGTAATCGTAGAAGCCGCGTTGGCTTTTTTGGCCGAAATAATGGGCGTCTACGAGGCGTTTTTGAGTAAATGAGGGTTTATAGCGCGGGTCGTAGTAGAAATTTTCAAATACAATTTCCGTCACGGCATAGTTAATATCATTGCCGATGAAGTCCATCAATTCAAAAGGCCCCATCCGGAAACCACCAACTTCGCGCATGGCCCAGTCGATGGTAGATAAATCTGCAATACCCTCTTCCAAAATACGCAGGGCTTCGCCGTAGTAAGGACGGGCTACGCGATTGACGATAAACCCGGGTGTGTCTTTGGCCAGTACGGTTGTTTTACCCCAGCCATCCACAATATCTCTTGCTTTTTGTACAACCGCCGGGTCTGTTTGCACCGCCGGAATAATTTCCACGAGGCGCATCAACTGAGCCGGGTTAAAAAAGTGGATACCGATGATGCGTTCGGGATGTTTGAGGCTGGCGCCCATAGCGGCAATGGAAAGCGAAGAAGTGTTGCTGGCCAAAATGGCATCTTCGGCAACCACGGCTTCCATACTTTTAAAGCAAATTTGCTTTTGCTCCACATCTTCCACAATGGCCTCAATGATAAGGGGGCAATTGCGGAAGTCGCTGGTGTGGTCGGTAAATTTGATTCGGCTGAACAGCGAGTAGGCATCTGCTTCGCTGATTCGGCCTTTTTCAACCATTTTTTTAAGCGAAGCCTGAATGTTTTTACTGGCTTTGGAGAGTGCGAGCGTATAATTGTCGCAAATGATGACATTGTGGCCGGCTGCGGCCGCAACCTGAGCGATTCCACTGCCCATAGCGCCAGCGCCGAGTATGCCTATAGTGTCCATTGAATTATAGTATGCTTGTGATAAAAAGCGGCGCAAAATTACGGCTTCCTGTACTGCCCCGCCCGCTTTAGCCGATATTTTTTCTACCTTTCGGCCATGGAATTGCAAACAACCCGCATTCTCGGCATCGACCCCGGCACAAATGTGCTTGGCTTTGCCCTGATTGATGCCAACAAGCAACAAATAAAGGTGATTGAAATTGGAGTGCTCACCTTTGGCCATGTTGGCGACGAACAAACCATCAAGCTGCGCTATATCTTTGAACAGGTGCAAGACCTCATCCGGCAACACAAGCCTTCACAAATGGCCATTGAGGCGCCGTTTTTCGGGAAAAATGTGCAGTCCATGCTTAAATTGGGCCGCGCACAAGGCGTCGCTATTGCTGCAGGCATGGTCAATCAGCTTGAAATAACGGAATATATGCCCAAAAAAATCAAAAAAGCGATTTGCGGCAACGGCAATGCCTCCAAAGAGCAAGTGGCAGGCATGCTGGAAAATATTCTGAAAATCAAACTCAACGAAAAATACTTCGACGCCACCGACGCACTCGCCACCGCCGTCTGCCACTGGTTTCAAAGCTCCAGCCGGGTAGGCGGAAGCAGCAAATCGTACAGCGGCTGGGGAGCATTTTTGAAGGATAATCCCGAGCGACTCAAAAAGACCAAATAATTTCCGAACATGCTCCTAATACCACAACAAAGCGGCCGGAGCATTATTCATCGCAACGATAATTTTTCTGGAATTGGCCGCGCCGCGCACTAAAAGTACTTTTCGCGCATCCCCTTTGAGGTTCAAGCCACTGTATTTGGCAGCAAGCGGTACGAGCTCGCCTTTGCCGTCGCCCAACAACAGCAATCCCTCCGAAGCATCGAGGCGGTAAGTCTCAATATCAGTACCAAAATCATTTCCAAGCAGCAACAAATCTTGTCGGCCATCGCCATTAAAATCGG
Organism: Chitinophagales bacterium; assembly: GCA_017303875.1. GTDB lineage: Bacteria > Bacteroidota > Bacteroidia > Chitinophagales > Saprospiraceae > M3007. Next base: position 248,616 of record JAFLBP010000002.1, read on the forward strand.
CAGACAAAGCATCCTGAACGGGTGCGATTTGCGCAGGATTAGAAAGGGCATGCCACTCAAACTGCCCGTTTATATTTTCAAACCAGCCATTTTGCAGGCAATTGGCCTCCAGCACCAAGCCGCTTTTCAGTGTTTTTTCATCAAAAATGGCGCTAAGCGGAGCATTGGCATAAGCAGCATGCCGAGGAAACAGCTTTTTCACCACCGGCAACATTTGCTGGGAAAGCTGATCGCGACTAAACAGCGGCATCGCATTTTTACCCTCTACACGGGTCAGTAAAGGATCAATACTGCCGTTTTTATCAAAATCGCTGGCGTACAGGCGCAAAGGGTTTTCCGGACTTGCCTTAAAGCGTGTATTCAAGCCCTCATTTCCGGCAAAAAGATCCAGATCGCCATCGCCGTCGGCATCAAACGGCACAACGCAATTGAACCAGCCGCTGAGCGCCTGTAGGCCCATGGCGGCGCTTACCAGGGTGTACTGACTGCCCTGCCGTTTGAATACCTGAATTGGCATCCAGTCGCCGGCAACAATCAATTCGGGTTGCCTGTCGCCATCCAGATCGGCCCAGGCTAAGGCGCTCACCATACCGATGCGCTCGAAGGCCGGCGCGATGACGGCGCTTGCATCGCTGAATTTCCCGCCTTCATTTTTCAAAATCATGGAGCGCGGCGCCTCCGGGTATCGCCCGGGCGTGACCCGACTACCGAGTACAAGGTCCTGATCGCCGTCGCCATCAAGGTCGGCGGCCAAAACGGCGCCGGCGCTTTCATTTTCCTGAGGCAGGGCCTCGGTACTTTTGCCAAAGCGGCCTTTGCCGTCGTTGAGGTATAGCCTGTCCTGATAAAGAGGCGCACCGGCAGGCAGTTCATTGCCGCCGCTGCCGACGTACAGGTCCTGATCGCCATCGCCATCGGCATCAAAAAAAGTGGCGCATACATCTTCGCAAGGAGCATCCGACTCAAAAGCGGCTTGTGTGCTTTTGGAAAATTTCCCATTTGCCTGCTGCAACCACAGTTCGGCACTTTGCCCGGCTGCGCCGCCCAGAAAAACATCGTCCAAGTGATCTCCATTCACATCCGCAACGGCCAATGCCGGGCCATCGTCTGAAAAACGGTGGGTAAGCATTTTTTCACGATCAAAATCTTCAAATGCATTCTCCCGATGCACAAAAGCGATGGCATTGGCCTGGGATTTAAACAAAGGTGGCCCCGCGTCGGCAGTTGCGGGCGGGCATTTTCCGGCCTGGGCCTGTTGCAGATCCAGCACTAAACGTTGGCCGGCGGCCACATTTTCAAGCACCTGAAACCGTTTTTCCGGCCAGTCTATTTCCACACGATCGGCCTGTACAAAGTTGCCGAGGCCCACTTGCAGGATGGGTTCGGAGCAGGAGTAGAAGCCGCGCACATTCATCATTTCCTGTGCAAAAAGGAGTTTGCCGCCAGCGTATACCCGCACCTTGGCGCCAAGGCCAAAGGGATTAGCGGCGCTGCCTTTACACTTGATTTGCAGCCATTTATACTGATTTTGCTGAACCGCTTTATTCTCCCAAACAGCCACAGGCATTTCGAGGCGATTGGTAATCAGGTCAAGGTCACCGTCGTTGTCGAGATCGGCCAGGGCGGCGCCATTGGAAAGATCTTTTTGCCCGAAACCCCATTTTTCAGAAACTTCTTCAAATTGAAGGTCGCCCTTGTTCTGAAAACAGTAATTGTGTTGCGGCTCGCCGGGAATCAGACCGGAAAAGGCTTCAAAGGATTTAAAACGGGCCGGATTGATGCCGCCGGTTCGGTTCACGCTGTCGGCGGTATAGACAAAAAAATCGAGGTCGTTCAGATCGCGTTTGATGCCGTTGGTGATGAATACATCGCGGTGGCCGTCGTTGTCCAGATCGGCGAGCAGGGGCGACCAGCTCCAGTCGGTCGCGTACAGGCCTGCGAGGCAGCCGATCTCCTGAGCGCGGGGCAATCCGGGGCCGGGTTTCATCAGGTGCAGGGTATTGCGCATGCTTTGCAGGCCGTATCCGAGGCGTTGCATTTGCCGGTCGCGTTCCAGCTGCATGGTACTCATCAGGCGCTTGCGGCGTGGCCAGGGGTCGGCGAGCATATCAAGGGTGAGCAGGTCGGCATGGCCGTCGGCGTTGAGATCCGCCCAGTCGGCGCCCATGGTATGATTGGACTGGTGGGCAAAAACCCGGGCGGCCTGGTCTTTAAATGTTCCGTTTTTTTGATTTAAATATAAAAAATCGGGCATTACGAAGTCATTTCCGACAAAAAAGTCGGGATAGCCGTCGTCGTTAAAATCTCCGGCGAGTACGCTGAGTCCGAAGGCGCGGTTTTGAATACCGGCGGCTTTACTCACGTCGCTGAATTTTTTGCCCGGGCCTTCATTGCGGTAGAGGCGATCGCTTTCGTATTCATTGCGGGGCGGCTGTGCGGCGGCGCTTCCTTTGGCGTAATCGAGGTTGTTGATGGTTTTAAAATCGGTCGGGTGATTGACCACATAGCAGTCGAGGTCGCCGTCGAGGTCATAATCGCTGAACACGGCGTGTTGGGAGGCCGAGAGGTCGTCGAGGCCGTATTGAGCGGCCTGGTCGGTAAAGGTGCCGCTCCAGGCGCCGTTTTTAGCGCCATCGTTGACAAGCAGGAGGTTGCGGCGTTCGGGCAGCGGCTCCAACCAGGTACGGCAGATGTAGAGATCGGGCCAGCCGTCGGCATTGACATCCGTAACAGTAACGCCGGTTTTCAGGCCGCCGTGCCGGGCGATTCCGGCGGATTCGGAGATATCTTCAAATTTCAGGTTTCCCTTGTTCAGATAAAGGCGGCAGCCTTGCAGGCGGGCCGTAAAAAGCAGGTCTTGCAGGCCGTCGTTATTGACATCAATCACTGCTACCCCGCCGCCGTTGTAGATGTAGGGGTCCATGCTGAAGTTGTAGCGATAGTCCTCGGAAATCGCCGGCGTAAAGGAAATACCGCTCCGCTCCGGGGAGAGGCATTCAAAATGGGTGGTGGCGGGGCTGCTGTCGGTGCTTTGTCCGGATTTTTCGGACTTTGAGCAGGCGAAAAACAGCGAAGCAATCAACGATAAGGAGAAAACGAGGCGCATAAAACAAAAGCGATGGCGAGGTAATAGCGGCAAATTTATTCAAGTAAAGGCAAAGCTGGAGGGATATAATTATCGCAGGCATGTTTTATTTGCCGGAGGACGCCTTCAAGGTTGTTTTCGATTTCGCTGTTGGTGAAACGCAATTCCAGCAAACCGGCATTTCGAATAAATTCTGTTCGTATGGCGTCATACTCCTGTTGCTCAGGAGTAAAATGATATGCACCGTCCAGTTCAATACTGATGGATTTTGCCTGACAGAAAAAATCAAGGATGTATTTCCCAAATAGATGTTGTCGGCGCCATTTCAACCCGTGGAATTGTTTATTTTTGAGTTTATCCCAGAGTATTTTTTCGGCTGGCGTTTCGTTGAGGCGAAGTGTTCGGGCAAATGAAAAATGCTTTGGTGGGGCATTGCGGAACATCGGAGGTAGCGTGTTCTTTTCTTTCATGGCAAAGTGATTTAAAACAATAAATGAGGAAATAGCGTCGCAAAGATAATGTTTTACAGAAATACAGGAGGGTATTTTTCTAGTAGCCGGGGGGGGGCCCCCGCAGGGCAAACGCATCAAAATTTGACCTGATGTGATTCTACTGAGTACCTTTCTGGCAAAAACGCTTTGCCATGAATAATGAACAAAACCTGGTCAATGGTTTAATTAGGTCTTTTGGCTCTGTTGAA
>JAFLBP010000020.1 GCA_017303875.1 Chitinophagales bacterium
AAATAACACTCAACCTTTTGAAAGCACAAAGTGAAAAAATCAGTGTTAACCGAAAACGCAATAAATGCGCCCTATCAGATCAATATCGTGAGAAAACTCTCGGAATTTGATGCGTTTGCCCTGGGGGACACTCCGCACTCCGCATTCCGCACTCCGCATTCCTCCCTCCTTCCATTTCCTGATAAAAAATCCGCCTTATCCTTGCCATCCCTCAAATTCGTGCCCTACCTTTGCGCCCCATATATGGCAACTACTACCGACTCCGCGCTCCCGACCGTAGAAACGGCAAAAAGTCTCGGCCTCACCGCCGATGAATTTGTACACATTCAGGAAATCCTGGGTCGTGTGCCCAACTTCACCGAACTCAGCGTCTACTCCGTGATGTGGAGTGAACACTGCTCCTACAAAAACTCCATCCTCCAGCTCAAAACCCTGCCCCGCAGCGGCAAACGCCTGCTCGTAGGCGCCGGCGAGGAAAACGCCGGCCTCGTCGACATCGGCGACGGACTGGGTTGCGCTTTCAAAATCGAAAGCCATAACCACCCTTCGGCGATTGAGCCTTATCAGGGCGCAGCCACCGGCGTGGGCGGTATCCACCGCGACATCTTTACCATGGGCGCACGCCCCATCGCAGCGCTTAATTCCCTGCGCTTTGGCGCACCCGACAATCCGCGCATGAAACGCCTCATCGCCGGTGTGGTAAAAGGTATCGGCGACTACGGCAACTGTTTCGGCGTGCCTACCGTCGGGGGGGAAGTCTATTTTAATCCCTGCTACGACCACGATATTCTCGTCAATGCCATGTCGGCAGGTATCGTTAAGGCCGGTGAAACGGTCAGCGCTACCGCCGGCGGCCCGGGCAATCCGGTATTCATCGTTGGTTCTGCCACCGGAAAAGACGGTATTCATGGCGCCACCTTTGCTTCTGCCGACCTTACCGAAGACAGCCACGAAGATTTGCCCGCCGTTCAGGTTGGAGATCCTTTTCAGGAAAAATTGCTCCTCGAAGCCACGCTGGAAGCCATAAAAACCGGCGCTATCGTCGGTATGCAGGATATGGGCGCCGCCGGTATTACCTGTTCCACCTCCGAAATGAGCGCCAAAGCCGGCTGCGGCATGCGCATCGACCTCGATAAAACGCCTACCCGCCAGTCGAATATGAAAGACTGGGAAATTCTGCTCTCCGAAAGTCAGGAACGCATGCTGATCGTGTGTATTCCCGGCCGTGAAGCCGACTTGAAAGCTGTTTTTGAAAAATGGGACCTGCCCTGCGAACAGATTGGTGAAACCACCGAAGGCGGTCGCTTAGAATATTACCACCACGGCGTAAAAGTAGCCGATGTGCCCGCCGAATCGCTGGTACTGGGCGGTGGCGCGCCGGTGTACGTGCGCGAGCAACGCCGTCCGGCCTACATGGACGAGATCGCTGCTTACCACATCGATCAGGTACCTGTACCGGCTGATCTGCACGCAGCAGCCAAAACCCTCTGGGCTTCTCCCAATTTGGCTTCCAAGCTGTGGATTACCCGTCAATACGACAGCATGGTGCGCACCGGCACCATGACCGTCAACTGCCCTTCCGATGCCGCAGTAGTGCATGTAAAAGGTACCAATAAGGCAATTGCCCTGACGACCGATTGCAACAGCGCTTACGTTTATGCCGACCCGCACAAGGGCGCCATGATTGCCGTAGCGGAGGCCGCGCGTAATATCGTTTGCGCCGGCGGGGAGCCGCTCGCCGTAACCAATTGTCTGAATTTCGGCAATCCTTACAACCCGGAAGTATATTATCAGTTTGCAGAAGCCATTCGCGGCATGGGCGACGCCTGTCGTAAATTCGACACCCCGGTAACCGGCGGCAACGTGAGCTTTTACAACCAGGCAACGATGCAGGATAAAGTTATTCCGGTGTATCCGACGCCAACCATCGGCATGCTCGGTTTGCTGGAAAATACGGATGACCTGATGACGCTCGACTTCAAAGCTGAAGGCGACGCCTTGTATATCATTGGAGTAAGCCGCAATGACCTCGGCAGCAGCGAATACCTGCGTCGGGTGCATGGCATTAGCGCCAGTACTTGTCCGCATTTTGATCTGGAGGAGGAGTATGCCTTGCAGCAAGCTTTGCGCGCCATCATCCGGGAAAACCTGGCTGCATCCGTACATGACCTTTCCGATGGCGGATTATTTGCCGCCCTCGTGGAAAGTGCCATGCCGCGTGGCCTTGGCTTTTCGGTTCAGAGCCTTGCCGGTATCCGCAAAGATGCCTGGCTGTTTGGCGAGGCGCAAAGCCGGGTACTTGTCAGCGTGCCGACAAAACATCAAAGCGCCTTTGAGCGTTCTTTGCGCGATAAAAATGTCTCTTTTGAAGCAATTGGAACGGTTACTGCCGGAAATATTGTTATTGATGGAGACCAGTGGGGTCAGATTGCGGATTGGCAACGTGTTTACGACACGGTGCTGCCCGACATTATGGCCTGATATTTTTTAAAATTCTTGACATGAAATTCTTCAAGACGTTTGCACTCGCCGTATTGCCGGCCTTCTTTTTCTTTTTTGCCTGCAATGGTCAGGGCCAGTCGGGTTATACCCTGAGTGGCACCATCGAAGGCGCAGCGAACCTGCAAACCACCCTGGATCTCCAGCATTTCGACCGTTCTACCGTTGCGCTGGGCAAAGCTGCCTGCGACGCCAACGGCAAGTTTACCATTACACAAACCGAAGCTTTCCAACCTGGTCTTTACCGCCTGAGCATTGGCGCCAAACGCATGTATTTTACCCTCGACGGCACGGAAAAAGCCATTGACGTCAAAGGTAACCTCAATACGCTGGATCGCCTCGAGGTACAGGTGACCGGCTCCGAAAGCTTTGCCTGCTATGCCAAAGTAATCCAGGAGCTGGTGAAAGCGCCCATCTCCACGCCTGAAGCAGCCCGCGCTGTTATCGCTAAAGGCTGCGGCCCCCTGATGCAGGCTTTTCTGGCAACCCAACTCCTGGGCGGCAGTGCTTCGCAGTTTATGGACGACTTCAAAAAGCACAATGAGGAATTGGCCAAAGCCATGCCCGGCTCCAAATATTCGACTGATTTCAGCAATATGATCACACAGCTGAACAATCAGGTGGCACAGCAAAATGCAGGTGCTAAAATTCAGGTAGGCGCCGAAGCTCCGGATATCGAACTGGCCGGTCCCGATGGCAAAAAACACAAGCTTTCCAGCCTGCGCGGCAAAGTGGTATTGCTCGACTTCTGGGCCAGCTGGTGCGGCCCCTGTCGCCGTGCCAACCCGGAAGTAGTGGCTATTTACAAAAAATACAAATCCAAAGGTTTTGATGTTTTCAGCGTTTCGCTGGATCGTCAGGATGGTAAACAAGCCTGGATTGATGCTATCGCAAAAGATGGCCTGGAATGGGAGAACCACGTAAGCGACCTGCAATTCTGGAACAGCGCGCCCGCTGCTGTTTATGGTGTACGCTCCATCCCACAAACCTTCCTCATCGGCCGCGACGGTAAAATTATTGCCGTTAACCCACGCACTACCCTCGAACAAGAACTCTTAAAAGTACTTTGAACAGTTATCAGTTAACAGTTAGCAGTCAACAGTTAGCAGTCAACAGTTAGCAGTCAATTTATGAGAGCTAACTGCCATCTACTAACTGATAACTGTTGACTGCTGACTGCTCACTGCTAACTGCTGACTGATAACTGTTGACTGATAACTGTTGACTGATAACTGATAACTGAAAAATGGAAGATCTTTTTAAACGACTGGTTTCGCACGCTAAAGAATACGGATTCATTTACCCTTCTTCTGAAATTTATGACGGACTCAACGGGGTGTATGATTACGGGCCGCTGGGCGCCGCATTGAAGAATAACATCAAAACCTACTGGTGGAAAGCGATGGTTCAGATGCACGAAAATATTGTGGGTCTGGACAGCGCCATTTTTATGCACCCGAAAATCTGGAAAGCTTCCGGTCACGTCGATGCCTTCAATGATCCGCTGGTAGACAACAAAGATTCCAAGAAACGTTATCGCGCCGACGTGCTGATTGAAGGCGAGATTGATAAAATGCTGGCCAAAGCGGACAAAGAAGTGGATAAAGCGGCAAAACGTTTCGGTGAAACGTTTAATGCACAGTTTTTCCGCGAAACCAATCCGCGGGTGCTGGAATACACCCAACGTGCGGCTACAACTGAAAAACGCCTCGCCGAAGCCATGAAAGCCGGCGATATGGCCGATTTGGGCGCCATGCTGGCTGAGCTGGAAATTGCCGATCCGGATACCGGTTCCCGCAACTGGACGGACGTACGTCAGTTCAACCTGATGTTCTCCACGCAGATGTCGAACATTGCAGGCGACGACGGCAAGCTCTACCTCCGCCCGGAAACTGCGCAAGGTATTTTTGTCAACTTCCTGAACGTACAAAAAACCACGCGCCAGAAACTTCCCTTCGGTATCGCTCAGATCGGTAAGGCTTTCCGCAATGAAATTGTTGCGCGGCAGTTCATTTTCCGTATGCGCGAATTTGAGCAAATGGAGATGCAATTCTTCATCCGCCCCGGCACGGAAATGGAGTGGTATACCTACTGGAAAGAAAAGCGTATGGCCTGGCACCGCGCCGTGACACCGGCTGAAAAGCTGCGCTTTAAAGACCACGACAACCTGGCCCACTATGCCAATGCGGCTGTAGATATTCAGTTTGAATTTCCTTTTGGTTTCAAAGAATTGGAAGGCATTCACTCCCGTACGGATTTCGACCTCAGCTCGCATCAGGAGCTGTCGGGTAAGAAATTACAATACTTCGATCCGGAACTGAGCGAAAACTACGTGCCTTATGTGGTGGAAACTTCTGTGGGTTGTGATCGTATGTTCCTCTCCGTCATGAGCAACGCGCTGATTGAAGAGCAGGTGCCCGGCTCCGACGAAGAAGGCAATACCCGTGAGGTGCTTAAGCTGCATCCTGCACTGGCGCCGGTAAAATGCGCAATTTTGCCGCTTAAAGCCAACAACGATGAGATCGTAGCCAAGGCCAAAGCCATTTACAACAAGCTGCGTTTCCATTTTGAATGCCAGTACGACGATACGGCGAGCATCGGTAAATTGTACCGCCGTCAGGATGCTGTAGGAACGCCCTATTGCATTACGGTCGACTTCGATACGCTGGAAAATGATACCGTTACCCTGCGCGAACGCGACAGCATGCAGCAGCAGCGTGTTTCCATCAACGAATTGGCTGCACTGATTGGCAACAACGTTGATATGGCGCATCTGCTGGCTAAAATTTATTAAACGGCCGGCGCTTGCGCTTTCAGCCCTATGCGTGTTTTATGTCTTTGTGAACCTTATCAGGATCACAAAGACTAATTCAGGCATAGGGCTTTTCTATTAAAAAACAGATAAGGTACAATATTTTTTGCTGTGCCGGCGCTAACAAAAAAGCTGTTTTTGTTGCAATACTTATAAAATGTCTTTCCCGTATTCTTGTTGATATTGCCGAATAATTGTTAAAAAATGCCGTTTTCTTAAATGAGGGAAAAATTAAATTTTTTCACTTGTGTTAAATTTATCAGGAATGTCGCTATCTTTGGGCGCTTCTCAAGCTGAAATGTCTTCAAAGCAGTAATTTACGCATGTGAATTTATCTGCATTCGTGCTTCCTTTTGCTTGCAATATTAATGGTGTCTTGTTCCGCCCGCGCGACAGCTTGGGTCTTGGTATGCTTTTTGCACCGGAAAAATCGGTTTCCGACAATCGGTGGTCGCCAGTTTGAGCGTAAGTATGCCAACTCCCCCTTGTTACTCTCATTTTGGGTTTTAATCTAATCATGAAAGGACGCAACTTCTTTACTGCCGGGCGCACTCGGAAGTATACTTATTCGCGACACTAACATTAAACCATTGCGTTTGTGAAGACCAAAATATCACTATCGGGTTTACTGGGACTCGTATGCATGATGGGATGCCTGCACTTGCCGCTTTCGGCACAGGATATCCACTTCTCCCAGTTCGGTAATATGCCCATCAATCTAAGCCCCGGTTTGAACGGGGTTTTTGGGGGTGACATTCGCGCCGTTGGCAATTTCCGCGATCAATGGCGCAGCATCGTGCCTTACCGCACTTTTTGCGTGTCGGCCGAGAAGAAAATGTATCTTGAGCCGGGCCGCTACGACCGTTACCTCAGTGCTGGTTTGCTCGTCAATGCCGACCGCCAGGGCAGCCTTCAACTCAGTTCCTTACAAGTTGGCCTGCCTATTTCGCTGACACTTCCCACCAGAAAAAATCATTTTATCACCCTTGGTGTAACGCCGGCTTTTGGCCAGCGCAAATTCAGCACTGATAAAATGACTTTCGATGCCCAATGGGTCAATTCTGTATACGATCCTTTGGCTAATTCCCGGGAAGACCAGCTTTTCCAACGTACCAATATCCAATACTTCGACCTGAGTGCGGGCCTGAACTACCGCATTCAATCGCCGGCCCTGCGCAGTTATCTCGACTTTGGCGCGGGCATTCACCATTTCAACCGCCCCGACCATGATTTCTGGTCGAGTGGCTTTGATGGTGTCGGAGAAGTGCGCCTGAGCAGCAAGCAAAGCTTTTACGCGATGGGTCTGTTACAAATTGATCCGCGTTTCGACCTTGCAGCAAACGGGATGTATCAGGAACAGGGCGCCTATCGCGAATTGGTTTACGGCGGCGGCCTTCGCTGGCACGCCATCCGCGATGCCTACAATGAATTTTCCATTCAGGCGGGGGCAAATTATCGCCACTTCTTCCGCGATGCCATTATTCCTTATGTGGAATTGCGCTGGAAAACCTGGACCCTCGGTGTTAGCTATGACTGGAACTGGAAATCAGAAGTAAAAGTGCTGACCAAGCGCCGCGCCGGCCCCGAAGTTTCCTTGATCTATCGGCATTATAACATCAAAATGCCGAAGTTCAAGTCTTGCCCCATGATTTAATCTCCCGCCCCATGACGTATTTTAAACCAGACAGTATGTTAGCTCGAACGATAAAATTCTGTTTTTTGGCCTTGTTTTGCACCCTGTTGCAGCAGGCAAGCGCCCAAAACGGCGTTTCTGACCGTATCAATCAGGAACTCGACCGCGCGCCTTCGGTTGCCGCATTAGAGCGCCAGGCAAAAGAACAAATGGCTGCCGGCGACAACTACGCGGCATTCCGTTTGTACGAACGCCTCCTTGACGTAGACAGCCTGCACCCCAATGCCATGCAACAGTACGCGGCAATCGCGACGGAAATTGGCGCTTTGGGACTTGCAGAAGAAACCTATTTGCGGATGCTGCGCCATAATATCGGCGAAAAAACAGCCGTCGAATTTAAGGTGGCAGAAATGCGCTATTTACTGGGCGATTATGAAGGCGCCCGCGTTTATTACCAGCGCTTTTTGCAAAATCCTGAGGGCAATATCAGTAAGGAACGCCAGGAAGCTGCCGAAAAAGGGATTGAAGACTGCGACTGGGCTATTGCTGTAAAGCAGGATTTTCACAAAGAACAAGGCATTCAACTCCTTGATTCTGTGGTGAATTCTGAATATTCCGAGTTTTCGCCCATTTACCACAACGGCATTTTATATTATTCTTCTTATCGTTTCCCCTTCGATAAAGACAAGAAACGCCCCAACCGACAGCTGATCAAAGTACTCGAAGCGCCCTTTAAAAATGGCGACTTTGCACCAACGCCCGCACTGAATATCAATGACCCGGAAGCCAAACGCCATACGGCTCATGTGACGTTCAACAGCAAAGGCGATGTGATGTATTATTCGCTTTGCGACTTCGTGGGTCAGGTGGAAATTCGCTGTGAAATTTACATGCGCGATTTGCAGTCCGACGGCACTTGGGGCGCACCACAAAAATTGCCCGAGCACATTAACCTCCCGGAATTTACGAATACAGAACCCAATATCGGCCAAATCGGAGCCAATCAGGAGATCCTGTATTTTGTTTCCGACCGTAGCGAGGGCGCAGGCAAACGCGACATTTGGTACTCCGTGATTTCCGGAAAAAATTTCTCCCAGCCGGAAAACCTCAAGGAGGTCAATACCCCTGCCGACGATGTAACGCCGTTTTACAATGCTCCCAACCAAACCTTTTATTACAGCACTACCGGCCTGCAAACGCTTGGCGGGTTTGATGTTTATTCGGTTCGGATGAGTGGTGCAAAAGTGGATTCCGATCCGGTACACCTCGGTATGCCGATCAACTCCTCTTTTAATGATGTGTATTATGCGCCTGCGGCAAATGGCCAAACGGTGTTTATGGCTTCCAATCGCGAAGGTGCGCAAAACCTTTCCGAGGAATCCTGCTGCTATGACATTTTTAAAATTGACCTGAAAAAGCCGGTTTTCCTGGCGCAGTCCTTTATTAAAGGCACCAATGATTCGCTGCAGGGTGTTACGATGACCCTCATCGAAATTGCACCCGATGGCAGCAAAAACGAACGGACGGTGACCGTAAGTGGCAGCTCACAAGGATTTGATGTAAAACCAGGCCATCAATACGTTTTAATCGGGCAGAAAAATCATTTTCTCAATGATACCATCCGTTTCAGCACGCCTAAAATAATGATGGAAGATCAGGTAGAGAAAGTGTATCTGGAGCCGCAGAAAGTGAAATTGCTGGTAACGGTACTGGAACGGGTGGGTAAAAAGACCCAGCCCCTGCTTGGTGCCAGTGCCCTGTTTACAGACTTTGGTCCTGTAAATGGCAATAAGCCCGCAGCACCAGTTGCTTCTTTACCCAATGGGCAGAGCAATCAATTCAGCTACGACCTTGATTTTGACCACACGTACAATGTCGGTGTTTCCAAATCCGGTTATACCTCCGACTCAACCGGCGTAATCAGCACTGCAAACCTGAGCAGTTCGACAACCTTGTACGATACCTTGTATGTGGAACGCGGCCTTAATTTCACAGCGCTGGCATTCAACGACCTTACAAAAGATACCCTGAACGGTGTTACTTTCCGATTGTATGAAATTGAAGGCAGTAAACGCAAGATTGAAAAAACGGGCTATAACCCGCTCAGCAACAAATTTGAAACGATTATCTCTTACGAGAAACGATACATGATTGTGGCTACCAAGCCGGGATTCCGCCGTGATTCTGCCGTGTTTGTAACCAACAGCAGCTCGCTGCCGCCCAAAGAATTCCAGACGATTGTTAAAAAACTGAACCTGCGCCCCCTGAACCTGGAATTATACCTGCCGATTGTCTTGTATTTTGACAATGATGAGCCTGATAAACGCACCCTTGCGCGCACTACCGAAAAGGAATACCGACAATCGTATTTGGACTATATCCGCAGAAAAGCTGATTTTATCAGCATTTACACCGCCGGAATGGATCCGGAACAGACGAGGGTTGAGACAGATTCCTTAGAGTATTTCTTCAATAAAGAGGTGCGGGAACAGGGTTGGCAACGCCTGATGTCGTTCTCCGAGGTACTGTACGATATGATGGATCAGGGCGATACGATCGTGCTGACCCTCAAAGGATATGCCTCTCCACGTGCCGGCACACAGTACAACCTGAACCTGACCGACCGCCGTGTATCAAGTGTTTACAACCACTTTTTACTCTTTGACGGTGAGCAATACCGACCATTTATGGAGTCGGGACAGTTAAGCTTTATTCGGGAACCGAACGGTGAAGCTAAATCACATAAAGGCATCAGTGATAAAATAACCGACGAACGCAATTCGGTGTACAGCGTACCCGCGTCCCGTGAGCGTCGGGTAGAAATCATCGGTGTAAAAGTCAATGACAGACGAAAAAAATAACCCAACCATGCAGCGCAAGCAAACAACTATGATATTCCTGAAAACCCGTGTCCTTGCGGCTTTTCTGCTGGCAATTGGGGCTTTGGCAAACCCTGTGCTGGCCCAAAACGGCCCGATAACAGTAAATTTTATCGTCGACCCGCCTTCCTGCTTCGGGTACACCGACGGCAGCGCAACGGCCTTGCCTGGCGGCGGCGTAGCGCCCTATAGTTTCAATTGGGCGAACGGCCAAACCGGCGCAACCAACTTAGGATTAGGCGCCGGTCAATATTCCGTTACCGTAACAGATGCCAACCAGCTGACTGCCGTGCAATCGGTACTGCTTACCCAACCCGCAGCCGTAAGTGCAAATGTGAGCATCGCTGGCGATTTTTGTACCACAACCAGTGGTACATTGAGCGCTTCAGCACAAGGCGGCAGCAATGCCGGGTATACGTACAGCTGGACCAACGGACTGAGCGGACAAACGATTCCCGTCACTGTCCCCGGATTGTACAGCATGACGGCAACAGATTCCGAGGGTTGTGGTGGCGTTGCCATTGCAATTGTGCCTGCTCCCTTGCAGGTATCTGTTATTGTTGAAAATATCCCCTGTTTTATGGCCTGTGACGGCGTGGCCAAAGCTGCCGTAACAGGAGGCACCCTGCCCTATACCTATGCCTGGAATACAGGTGCTACTACGCAGATTATCAGTCTTTTACCTCCCGGAACTTATACCGTTACCGTAACAGATGCAACTGGTTGTACGGCTGTTGGTAGCCAGCTGGTGTATGAACCACCCGCCATCTCCATTGCATTTAGTGATACCATTCCGGCTTGCGGCGCCAACAACGGCAGCGTAACGGCCGAGGCAAGTGGCGGCACACCGCCTTTTACCTATCAATGGGACAATGGACAAACCGGCCCTACGCTCCAAAATGTAGGCGCAGGAACTTATTTCGTACAGGTAACCGATAATAATGGTTGTCAGAAAAGCACCGCTGTGGTGATACCTGCCGGACAAGGCCTGAATGTCAGCCTCGTCACGACAAAAGCGGAATGCCCCGGCGTAAATACCGGTACTGCTACGGCTGTGGTAACACCGGGCAATGGTATGTACTCTTATCAATGGAGTCCGGCCGGCCCCAACACACCGCAGCTAACCGGCCTTGCCGCCGGCGCCACGATTGCTGTTACCGTTACTGACCTCGGCACCGGATGTGCCGGAACCGCTACGGCAGTTATCGGCACCCACAACCAGGTGGTGCTCAATGTAAGTGATATTGACGTGCTTTGTGTGGGTGATCAGACGGGTTCTGCTACCGCCATCGCAAGCCTTGGAACTGCTCCCTACACGTATACCTGGACTTACCCCAACGGCTCGCAGGCAAATGGCCAGACCATTACCGGCCTCGGCGTAGGTGCTTATTTGGTTAGTGTTGTGGATACGCGCGGTTGTACAGCGGTATCCGGCGCCGACATTTCTGCTACAAACAATATCAACGCCGCTTTCAGCCTCAGTGTGCTGGAATGTGTGGGCGACTCCATTCTGATTCGCCTGAACGACATCAGTACCGGCGGCGACATCAACGCCTGGAATTGGACAGTAAACTGGGGGAGTGGCACCGCTACTTTCAGTAATCAGACACCTGTCATTCGTCTCCCTGAAAATGAAACCGGAAACATTCAGCTGGCGGTACAATCTGTTCAGGGCTGTACGGACACCGCAGCAGCGCCATTTGCCCTGAGCAGCCTGCCACAGGTAAATCTGAGCGTCAGTTCTCCGGCCTTCGATTGCGAAAATGGCCCAATTCCGGTAACGGTAATGGGCGATGCCGGTTATACTTACCAATGGATACCAACAACCGGCCTGACCTTTAACCCCGGGCCGATGAACGTCATTGCCGATCCTGCAGTTACTACTTTGTACACCTTGGTTGCCGGCAACGGCACTTGTGTTGATACTGTGCAATTACAAATTATCCGGGATACGGTATTGACCATAGATGCTGGTCCGGATGAATTGGTGGTTTGTGAAGATCAGGCCACACTGACTGCAAATGTTAGTGCAGCGGGCGCAGTTATCACCTGGTACAATGCTGCTGGCGCTGCTATAGCTACCGGGCCAAGTCTTACCGTACCGGCAATGCCCGTACCGGCTACTTATATTGTAAAAGCGGTAAACAGTTTAGGTTGTGAAGCTGCCGACACGATTTCAGTCAGAAGCAAGGAAAATTCCATTGCGATTGATGTGCCTTCTGAACTTGTAGATTGTAATAATGGCCCGATTACGGTAAATATCACAGGTGCTCCCAACAACAACTATACCTGGATTCCATCCACGAACCTCATTTTTGTAGATTCCAACACAGTAATTCTTGCGCCTTTCCAAACCACGCAATACTATCTGATTGCCGACAATGGATTTTGTAAAGATACCGCAAGCCTGAACTTGATTCGGGTTGAGCCGATTAACCTGAGTGTTGCTGATACCAGCATCATCAGTTGCGCCCCGGATCAGGTACTGACGGCACAGTTGAATGCAGCATCCAACGCGCAAATTGTATGGACTGATGCCGGAGGCCAGGTCATGAGTGGCACAAGTCCGACCGTTGTTGCCGGCCCGACGCCTTCCTTCTATACCGTCACGGCAACCGATCCATATGGTTGTACCGATTCCGAAACGGTTTCTGTTATCGGCCGTTCGGTGGATGTGGAATTGAGTGACAGTATAACAATGCTCAGTACTTGTACCAATCAGACAGTTTCTGTTGAATTTACCAACCTCGACCCCTTGGACGTTTTGAGTTATCAGTGGATGGGCAACAGCCCCAATGTGCTCATTACACCGCAAACGGCCAATAGTTCCAGTGTAAAACTCAGCGCCACACAGCCTGGCAACTACACTGCAACGGTTTTGGTACGCAACCAGTTCGACTGTCTTGAGACCTACGTATTTAATCTTCAGGTAGGTGAAAGCATTGACCTGAATGGCCAGATAGATATTGATGCCTGTAAAGGGCTTGAGGTAACCTTTACCAATAATTCCGGCGCAAGCGGCGTATGGACATTTGGCGATGGCAACGGCAGTAGCGCCGGCAGCACTACACACACATATGCGATTCCCGGGCAGTACATAGTCAGCTTTGTTGCTGCTGATTCCTGCATAGTTCCATTTATTGACACCATCACCGTGTTGGACGGGCCGGCAGTAGAAGCTTCATTTACCGCTGATATTACCGATTGCGCTGCAAGTGCTACGGTATTATTTACCGAAACCAGTAATGCACCTTCCGGTACAGTCGGCTGGCTTTGGAGTTTTTCGGGCGGTACTCCGGCAACCGGCAATACCAAAACGGTTACGGTGAATTACAGCGCGAGCGGTATTTATCCCGTATTTCTTAGCGTTACCGATGTTAATGGCTGTACCGATACCATTAGTGGTACGGTGGCCATTGATCTGATTAATGATGATATTATTGCCGATCAAAGCTTTTGCGCAAACGACACAGTAGCCTTAAATCCGGATTTTAACCCTGCCTATACCTACAGCTGGACGGCAGAACCGGCTGATCCGACTCTGGCGGCGAACAGTCCCAATCCGCAGGTTTCTCCGGCTGTGACCACCAAATATTGCGTGACCATCACCAATGGTAATTGCCAGCTTATCAAATGTATTACCCTGACACCGCTGCCCGGCGCAGATATTGTGTTGCCCGACGACCGTAACTTGTGTAGCCTTGATCCGGTGAGCGTGACGGCGCAAACCAATGCGATCCAGGTTATCTGGTCTACTTCGCCGAGCTTTGTGCCGGTTGTTGCGCAAGGTGTTACGGTGAATCTGGTTCCCGCCCCCGGCGTGGTGTACTATGCCAAAGCCATTGTGGGCAACTGCGAAGCAGTGGATTCCATTCGTTTGAATTATGCTGGTTTGGATATTAATCCCGGCAACCTTTCTCCGCGCATCTGTGCCGGTGAAAGTGCTACGCTTCAGATATTGAACCTCGACCCAAATGACGTACTCACGGTCTCTTGGTCGCCGAATGTTTCCAACGGACTGACCGCTGTTGTGTCGCCTGCACAAACTACAACTTATCAGGTGCTGGTGAGCAATCAGTTTGGCTGTACCGTTACCATCCCGTACACGATTACCGTTGGCACTATCGACGTCAGCGCTACTGTTGTGGGCAGCGCACAGATCAACTTTAACCAGTCGGCATTCCTGCAAGGTACGGTGAACAGCAGCAGCAACTACACCTTTAATTGGTCGCCCGATAATACGCTTACCGGCGCTAATACCCTTACACCGGAAGCCAAACCATTGGAGACGACCACTTATATCCTGACGGCAACCAATGCCGAAGGCTGTATTGATACGGCACAGGTGACCATTATTTTCCTGGGTCAGGAATGCGTGGAGCCGTATATTTTTGTGCCCAATACCTTCACGCCTAACGGTGATGATGCGAACGACTTTTTCCTTGTTCGGGGTGTTAACATGACGGAGCTACACATGATCGTTTGGGATCGCTGGGGTGAAATTGTCTTTGAAACCAAAGACCTCAATACCCAGGGTTGGGATGGCACACTGAATGGTCGTGCGCTGACGCCAGATTCCTATGCCTGGTATGTGAATGTACGTTGCGGAAATGGTGCATTGTACACCAAGAAGGGCAATGTGACGTTGTTGAAATAAGTCGAATTATACATATGACGGGACGCAGTAATCCATACTTTTTGTGGTGGTTTACTACGTCCCGTTTTTTATTACCAACCAGTGTAAATATGCGTAGCGTCGGCATTTTAATATTCCTGCTGGCCGCCTTTTTCACCGCCTGCCAACCCAAAACAACCGGCGTTTGTGGCCTCGCTTATCCTTTTGAAGGCGAAGGGCTGCCTTCTCGTCTGCTCAACATAAATACCCTGGGTTTTGCGGATACAATTCTTGCCTCGGCATCAGTTCAGGCCAGTTATTTGAATCAAGCTGCTGCAAAGCCTGAGCCAGGTGCAGGCGTACTGTTGCAATTTAACAAGCCGGGAACCGACAGCCTTGTGCGCGCCGGTATCTGTGATGCCAAAGGGCATTTTTCAGCGTTTCTGCCTTATGGGAAATACGATTTACGGTTCAGCTATTCCGGCTGTAACAGCCTGCTTTTGCGCAATGTCAAATTCGGCCCGGGCGAAATAAAACAGTTAGACGTTTTGTTGGGCATACAAGGGGCCGCAACAAAACTTTACAGCATAGATACAGACAAGCGCTAAG
Organism: Chitinophagales bacterium; assembly: GCA_017303875.1. GTDB lineage: Bacteria > Bacteroidota > Bacteroidia > Chitinophagales > Saprospiraceae > M3007. The sequence goes on from JAFLBP010000020.1 coordinate 15,048, forward strand.
AACATGCGCTAAGCTTTCTGCCCCTGCAAAGCCAACTGAATATTGTAATCCAATGCGCGGTGGGCGAGGGGAGCGGTGTATGCGTTCAGCGATTCAATATTGGCCAGAATTAAATCTTTATCCTCACCGGCAACGCTGACCTGCAATTGATCCAACAAGCTTGTGGTTGCTGCCTTTTCCGCATCATCGAGGATAGCGGCGTTTTGCTCCAAAAATTTACGGCCCGAAAGCAAGAGGTTGTTTGCTTCATTGCGGGCTTCCAGCAAAGCGCGGGCTTTCATATCGGTTTCTGCATGTGCAATGCTGTCGAGCAGCATCAACGCCATTTGTTCTTCGCTGATGCCGTAGGTGGGGCGAATGTCAATCTGCTGCTCCACCCCGGAGCGCAGCTCCGAAGCTTTGACTTGCAAAATGCCATCGGCGTCCAACTGGAAAACCACCTCTATTTTTGGCAGGCCCGCCGGCATGGGCGGAATGCCGCGCAGCGTGAATTCGCCGAGTTTGCGGTTGTGCGCTACCAGGTCGCGTTCGCCTTGGTAGACACTCACTTTCAGGTTTTTTTGCCCGTCTACGCTGGTGGTGTATTGCCGTCCGGCTTTGCCCGGTACTTTGCTGTTGCGCGGCATAATGACGTCCATCAGGCCGCCCACGGTTTCGATACCAAGGGAAAGCGGCGTCACATCAAGGAGCAGCAGGTCGCGGCGATTACCGGCCAGGATGTCGGCTTGTACAGCTGCACCGAGGGCGACCACTTCATCCGGATTCAGTTCATCAAAAACGGGTTTACCAAAGAACTGTGCGACCGCATTTTTGACCAGGGGCGTGCGCGTGCTGCCGCCGACCATAACTACTTTGTCAATCTGCGTAGTACTAAGTTTGGCATCTTTCAGGGCATTGGCGCAGCATTCGAGCGTGCGCTGCACCAAAGGTTGAATCAGTTGTTCAAACGTTTCGCGGCTAAGCTCCAGGGCCACGCCTTCCAGGGTAGTATTGTAATGCGCTGAAGCGGAAAGCGCTTTTTTGGCTGCCTCTGCGGCCAGGCGCAGGGCCTGGAGCCGGGATTTATCCTGTTCATAATCCGGAAAACCGGCGTGTTGCAGCTGGGTGAGCCAGTGCTTGCTGATGGCTTTGTCGAAATCGTCGCCACCGAGGAAAGTATCGCCGTTGGTGGCGAGGACTTCAAAAATGCCGTCCTGAATTTGCAGAATAGATATGTCGAAAGTGCCGCCGCCGAGGTCGTAAACCGCGATCGTTTGCGCCAGTTCGGCGCCCACGCCGATACCGTAGGCGAGTGCAGCGGCGGTGGGTTCATTGACGATGCGCAACACATCTAATCCGGCAAGTTTACCGGCGTCGCGGGTGGCCTGGCGCTGATTGTCGTTGAAATAGGCCGGCACTGTAATGACCGTTTTTGAAATCGTTTGCCCCAGCGCGGCTTCGGCGCGGGTTTTGAGGGCGCGCAGGATTTGTGCGCTGAGTTCTATGGGCGTAAAGAAGCGATCACCGACGCGAATTTTGACCAGGGAATCGCTGTCTTCATCAATAATGGAGTAGGCAAGTTTGTGTCCGAAACCTTCTACATCTTTATAGGATTTTCCCATCAGCCGCTTTACCGAATAGATGGTGCGCGAAGGTTCAATCAGTAACTTTTCTTTTGCGGCTTCACCGGTAAGCACTTCATTATCAGCAGTAAAGTGTACAATGGAGGGCATCAGGGCGCTGCTTTCATCCACACGCACGCAAAGGGGGGCGCCATCGCGCATGTAAGCCACGAGGCTGTTGGTGGTACCCAGATCAATGCCAACAATTAATTCGGTTTGCGACGAATTGTCGTTATCAATATTTCCGGTTTTTATATCAATAGGTATGGTCGCCATGTCGAATGTTGTGAAAAGGGGTGCAAAAGTAAAGATCTAAACTTATCTTGCGTCGAATTGTTTTTGAGTTTTCACATTCTTCCTGTTATTAAGCCTTTATGCGCGATTTTTTCTCCTCCAAAGCCAATCGCTTGTGGATTCTGCTTGCAGGCTTTTTTGTTGCCAATGCAATTGTCGCCGAGTTTATGGGCGTCAAACTCTTTTCCTTTGAAAAAACTTTTGGCTTCCCGGAAGCAAATTTCAGTTTTCTGGGACAAAGCGGTCTGAATTTTACCCTAACTGCCGGTGTACTGCTCTGGCCGGTAGTATTTATCATGACCGATATTATCAATGAATATTACGGCCCCAAAGGCGTACGCGTGTTATCCTACCTCACGGCGGGCCTCATTGCCTATGGATTTTTGATGCTATACTTGGCGATGGATCTGGAGCCGGCCGGATTCTGGCGTACGGCGCATATAAAACCCGGTTGGCCGCAAGCCGAGCAGGACGCCATGCGTGCGCAGGTGTCGGATTACAACACCGCCTACAATATTGTTTTCGGGCAGAGCCTGTGGATTATCGTTGGCTCGCTCGTGGCTTTTTTATTTGGCCAGCTCGTCGATGTTGGCGTGTTTCATCGCATCAAGCGCATTACCGGAGAAAACCGGATTTGGCTGCGTGCAACCGGAAGTACCTTGGTTTCTCAGTTTATCGACAGTTTTATCGTCGTCTTTATTGCCCTTTATATCGGGCAACAATACCCGTTTTTTCAGGTATTGGCTATTTCCATTATGAATTACATCTACAAAGGCTTAATGGCCCTTTTGCTCACACCGGTGATTTATTTAGTGCATTACGCCATAGACAACTACCTCGGAAAAGATCTGGCGACACGGATGAAAAATGCGGCACAAGGCTGATTTTACTTCCCTTTTTCCAAATACTGCACGGCGCGCTCCAGCACTTCGTCTTTGCCCGCCCGAATGCCTTTAATGGTCGGGCGCACTTCAATATCCGGTTTCAAGCCCGTTTGTTGCAGCTGGGTGCCATCAGGAAACCAGACGGTTTGCCCGCTGAAGGTCAGGTTTTTGTTGCCTGGAATATTGAAGTTGGTCACGTCGCCATTGGCGCCGGCGGTCTGGCTGCCGATAAATTTAGTGCCGTTGGCTGCCCTGAAAAACAAGCCCGTGTGTTCGGCCTGACTTTGGGTTGATTCATTAATCAGCATCACCGTTTTGCCTTGGTAATGCATTTGTCCGGGTGCAGGGTTCGGAATGTACTGAATGAACTCCGCCCAGGTTTCTTCGTTGCCTTCTCCAACATTGCTGCTGAGGGGCGGCACATGGCGATCGAGTCGGGTAAATTTGGCTGCCGGAACACTGTTTCTGCCGCTAAGGTATGGGCCGATACTCCAGGCAGTGCCTTGCGGATAGCCGCGCATATCAAAAATGATGGCCTTGGTGTTTTTAAACAGTTGAAACATGGAATCGGTCATGGATGCCGGCATCCGATCCAGGTCGGCGTAGCCGATTTCCGGCGTGATAAAACGCAAGATGGGCGTATTGGCTCGTCCGGAGCTGTTGGCAAAAAAGGCCTGTCGGTTTGCGCTGTTGAAGCCCAGTGTTACCTCGCGCACCTTGCCGTTTTTATCCTGAATGGTATAACGCGCCGTTTCCCCATCGGCGCCCCGGAGGATACTCGTGGCGCCGATGGCGTTGCCGGCCGATTCATTGGAATAGGCAAAATGTTTTTTGATTTTTTGCATCAGTTGTGCAACCGGTACGCCGTCGCGGGCAAGCACTAAATCCCCGATGGATACGCCCGCTTTTTTTGCCAAAGAATCATTTATGATGCTGTTTATCACCACTTTATCGTCGATCCACGTACTGCCGACGGGCGGGTAGGCGCTGCCACCCATCAGGGAAGAAAGCACCATACTGTTGCGGATAAACCCGTGCCCGTCCTGAATATGCGCATACAGGGCGGCAATGGCTAAGCTGTATTCAATGGAATCTTTGGCCTGAACGATGGCCGGTAAATAAGCACGCGCCACGGAGTCCCAATTCGCCGACATGAGTTTTTTATTCGGGAAAAAAGTATTCACCACGGTATAGATTTTGGCGGCGGCTACAGCCCGGTAACCGAGAGTAGGGTAGAAGTTTTTGGCGTATTGGGGCTTTTGCTCTACGAGTTGCAGAACCGGGATGCTTTGCCGGGCGTCATTATGGTCTGTCCATTCGGTTTTTAATAGTTCAAGGGCACGCTGTTCTAAAGCCTTCGTATCGGCGCCGGGGAGCAATACATCCGCTTTGAGGTTTTTACCCACACTTATGCTGTATCGAAAGCTGATATCTACACCGGGCATGAGTTCAAAAAGGGTAGCCTCGCTGCGGGGCACCAACTCTCCGGTACTGATGATACGTGCTTTGCCGGAGGCGTGAAGCCCGACAAAACTTTCCGGCAAGCTCGTCTTAGCCGAACAGATGAATACAACCTTCAGCGGCGCTGTGCGTACGCCGCTCAGTGTTTTTGAAGGATTTTGGCGAAAATAGGTGTAATAATTGCCGGAAGTATTGCCCGTTTCGGGACTGAAGCCACTATGTGCCGGCATGAGTATGCCCGGAATGATGATTTTTCCTTCAAACAAACCTTTGTCTATCTGGCTGTAGCCCAGGTACCATTGCGGGTCCTGCTCCAGTTCCCGGAGATCAACGATTAAATTGCTGATTGTTTTCAGGGAATCTCCTACTTCTTGTATTTTTTGCAAAACCTGCTGATAATCAGACAGATCGCCGCCAAAACTCAGGAATCCGGTTGCTGCTTCCCGCCGGAAACTGAACTGGAAAGGTTTGGGTGCAGCCGTTTCTTTACTACTGGCATACGTGAGCGGGTCGCCGATGACACTGAGCCAGCGATTGAGGGCGCGGATGTAGTCGGCCTCATTGCCGGCGGCGAGTATATCCGGAACGGCGGCGGCATAAGCGGAGTCGAAAGCGATGTTGCGCGTGAGCAGGTAGGGGTGAAAATAGGTCAAATTGCCCCACAACTGACCAGCTTTAAACAGCCGCTCGGTTTGTTCGGCACTGAGTGGGGTAGGCGTTTGAGCAAGGAGGCCGAAATGGCACAGGACGAAGCAAAAAAGGACAAAAAAGTGTTTCATGTAGCATTCTATTTAAAGCCAAATCTCTGACAAACATTTTGATTTTCAAAACCCTGCTCAATGCTTCCGCGTCTGCGTGATTGTATTACCTTTGCCGCCGACACATTACACCACCCATTTAAACGCGCTCAAACGTGCAAATTATTCAAAAATACTACGACGCCTTTAACAATCAGGACTGGAATACGATGCTTTCCTGTCTGACCGAAGATGTGCGACATGATGTGAACCAGGGCGAACGCCAGGCAGGAAAAGAAGCATTTCGCTCTTTTTTGCAAAAAATGGATAGCGCCTACAGCGAAAAAGTTGTCGATCTGGTAATTTTTGAAGGCTCCACCGGCGACCGTGCTGCTGCTGAATTTATCATTGAAGGGGTTTATAAACAATCGGAACCCGGCCTGCCGCCCGCTCATGGCCAGACGTATCGCCTGCCCGTTGGCGCTTTTTTTGAAATTCGTCGCGGCCTGATTGATCGCGTAACCAATTATTACAACCTGCAGGACTGGATCAAACAGGTTTCCTGATACGCGTTTGAGGTGAAAACCCAATTACAATTTGAGTCGTACAAAGGGCTTGAAATCGCTCGTGTTTTTGAGCCTTTGGCAATGCTTCGGGTAGCCGTTTTTCGCGCATACCCTTATTTGTACGAAGGCACGATTGATTACGAACGTACCTACCTGCAAATCTATGCCGATGCGCCCCGCGCCCTGCTTTTTGCGGCTTTTGATGAAGGCCGTATGGTGGGCGCTACCACCTGTATACCGCTTGCCGACGAAACGCAGGAGGTACAGGCGCCCTTTTTAGCCGCAGGCTATGACTTGTCGCGGATTTTTTATTTTGGTGAAAGCATCCTCCTGCCAGAATACCGGGGTTATGGATTTGGGCATCGTTTTTTTGATGAACGCGAAGCCCATGCGCGCAGTTTTGGCACATTTACTCATACCTGCTTTTGCGCGGTGCAGCGCCCGGAAGACCATCCTGCCAGGCCCGCTGCTTATCGGCCATTGGATGAATTTTGGATGAAACGCGGGTATCAACCCGTTCCCGGCCTGCAATCCACGTTCTCCTGGCCGGATTTGGGGGAAACAGTTGCTACGGAAAAAGCCATGCAGTATTGGTCGAGATTACTTTTGCCTGTCAAATAAGATAGACGGCATCTGCTCCGGTTTTCGCGAAACGGTAAGGTCAAGATCATCGAACCAGACATAAACGCCGTTTACAGTTGCATTTTTCGTTGCTTTCTGCTTACGGGTTTGTATTTTTCTAAAAATTCCGATAGCAAAATACTGGAAATCGCGCGCCGCGATGAATGTAACATCAACTTTTTGCCAGTCCCAAACATTTGAATTCAAAATAGAAACATCAATGATCTGGTCTTCTTGAAAAGTCTCAGCCTGCTCACAGAGATTATTGTTGCTTAATTTAATTTGAAATAAATTCGTAGTATAAATATTTGAATTACTGAGTTTTATATACGCTTCAAATTCACAGGTATCTCCCTTTAGAATACCGGGTTTTATTTCCTGAAAAAGAATTTCTGGCAGCCATCCATCCCCTTGATCCTTCAGATAAACGCCTGCCATACCTTTTCCGGAATGCGGTGACGATTGACGCATGGAAAAAGGGAATAACGTATGTGCAAAATCGACGGTATTAATACCCCGCCAGGCGTATATCGCTCCTTGGTAACCAAGCCCAATGGTGCAAGAGCCTTGTGTTTGGGCGGAATCAATACTTTCAAAACCGGGGTTCAACAAAAGGTGCTGAGCCGGAAGGAAGTTGCTGCACAGCATAAAAGTAACAGGTAGTATCAGGTCTATCGTTTTCAAGTCATTTTTACAGGTAAAATTAACACTGCTTTATTCCCCACACAAGAATTATTTTTGCCGCATGAAAATTCTGATTCTTGGCAGCGGCAACATGGGCCTGACCTATGCCCAAAGTTTTTTGCGCGGGCGCATCGTAACGGCCGAGCACCTGATGATTTTGAGCCGAACTTACGAGAAGGCAAATTTGTTGAGCCAGCAGCACGACGGCCATTTTTTCAGCGACCCGCAGTACTGCGTTCCGGATGCTGATTTATTGATTCTTGCGGTAAAACCACAGGATTCCAAGCGCCTTTTCGAGCAAATCCGGCCTTTTGTACAGCCCGGACAGGTATTTATCAGCATTATGGCCGGGGTGCGTATGCGCAATATTGCAGAGGCACTTGGTGCGGAAAAAATCATACGGGCCATGCCCAATCTGCCGGCCCAGATCGGCTCCGGCGTCACGGCCTTCACCTCTACCGATGCGGTCACCCGCATAGAATTGGTGATGGTACAAAACCTCCTCAACACCACCGGCAAAACGCTGTACGTGGAAAATGAGGATATGATTGATGCCTCCACCGCTATTTCCGGCTCGGGCCCGGCATATGTTTACTTTTTTATGAATGCCATGATTGAGGCGGCCCAAAAGATGGGTTTCAGTCATTCCGAAGCTGAACTTTTGGTCGGACAAACATTCGCCGGGGCAATTGACCTGTACCACAATTCTGATTTAAGTTGCGGCCAGTGGATTGCCAAAGTGGCTTCCAAAGGCGGCACCACAGAGGCGGCGCTCAGCGTTTTTGAAGCAAATGCCCTGCATACCGACATTATTGCCGGCGCAGAAGCTGCGCTTGCACGCGCGCGGGCGCTTGGTGCGTAGTTTTTTTTGCCACAGGTTTGGCAATACTGAAAAAATGGCGGTAATTTGTGCCCTCACTTATTCCTTTGTCTTTCACCCAGCTCAACAGCAGCACAATAAAGCGTTTTTGCCCTATGATGAACGAATCGATCCAAACGATCATGTCCCAAAATCTTGTGACGCTCAATCCCGGCAACACCCTGGCCGACGCCCGGGCCTTGTTGATGGAGAAACATATCCACCACGTACCCATTGTTGATGGCCGCAAATTGGTCGGTATAATCTCTTCCTGGGATATTTTCAAATTGGGTAAATCTACCGAAGAACTTGCAGGCATCATCATTCAGGATGTGATGAAAACCAAACTCGCCACCCTGGAACCCGATCAGCACATTGGCGCTGCCGCCGAGGTATTGATGGAGCACCTTTTCCACGCCGTTCCGGTGGTGAATGAAGATAAAGAATTGCTGGGTATCGTGACCACGACCGATATTCTGCGCTACGAATACCGCAAGGAATATCCGGAGAATCTGGATAAGTTTGTGCAGGATAATATGTAGTTGATTTCCCGGCCGCGAAACGGGTTTCGCACAGATGTTACACAGAAGCCCCACAGCTGTTACGCAGAATTTTCGAATACAAAATTCTGATTAATAGCTGTGGGGCTTCTGTGTTAAATATTACGTGCCCGGGCGCTACCAAGATGAATAAATATCCCTAAACCCCTATCTTTACAAGCATCGGAAGAAATACCTGATTTTCAACCTGAATTTAATTTATTACTATGAAAAAACTACTACTCTTTTGCCTGAGTGTTCTAGTCATTACATCTTCATTCGCCCAACTCCACGATAATATCTGGTATTTTGGTTACGATAACAATTCAGACACCCTTGATCCTTATGGAATATCAGTGTTAGACTTTAATTACAATGTGCCAGCAGTTTATCAGAATATTAAACCTAATGTCAATTTCAATGGCACTAACACCTCTTTTTCTGATGAGTATGGTAATTTACTGATGTATACAAATGGTGCTCATTTATATGACTCAGATGACAAGATTATGAATAACGGATACCAGTTGATGACAGGTCAGGCAAATTCCGGAGAGGTATACCCGCAATATACTTCTATTATACCTTGGCCCGGAAAAGAAAATCTGTATTTGTTGTTTTATATGGAAGATGCCTGGACGATACAAGGGTTTGTCGCATCCGGTTTGTACTATGCCATTGTTGATCTGTCACAAAACAACGGCTTAGGTAAAGTGATTAGCAAGCGCAATAAAGTTGTGGAAATAAATCTGTGGATTGGGCATTTGATTCCCGAACGTCATGCCAATGGGCGTGATTGGTGGCTTTTAGTCAATAAATGGAATACCAATCAGTTCTATAGAATACTGATTGATCCGCGTGGAGTAATAATAGATGGTTTGCAAACGATAGGTGATACTGTTAGGAACGGGGCTGGGCAGGCTTGTTTCAGCCCTGATGGTAAAATGTACTGTTCATTTAGCGGCGTTTCCTCTCAAGCAGGAGGCTTTCTGGATATTTATGATTTTGATCGCTGTTCCGGCTTGTTGAGTAATCACAACCAACTCCACCTCCCTGAGATATGGGGCGGCATCTCCATCTCACCCAACTCCAAATATTTATACCATAACCTTGAACTCAAAGCATACCAATACGATCTTGACGCAGCAGATATTTTTGCAAGCCGGGTACAGGTAAGCGATTGGGATGGGGTTACGCTTTCTCCCCTGGGGTTTCCAACGGGTTTTTACTCTATGCAGGCCGGGCCGGATGGGAAAATTTATGCTACTACGGTAGCTTCGTCACAGTATCTACATGTTATTCATAGGCCCGACGAACCAGGAGTTGCGTGTCGTTATGAACAACATGGTATAGCGCTCCCTACTTTTAACGCCTTTTCCATGCCCTCTTTCCCCAACTACCGCCAAGGCCCGCTCGACGGCTCGGCCTGCGATACGCTGGGGCTTGACAACCATCCGGTGGCCCGCTGGCGTTATGAGCAGGATACAACGGATGTACAGCATATTGCGTTTCGGGACTTATCCTACTTTGAGCCGGATTCCTGGCGCTGGCGTTTTGGCGATGGCTCGCCCGAAGTAAGCGAGCGGCATCCGGAGCACACCTACGCGCAGCCGGGCAAGTATGAGGTCTGTCTGATCGCATCCAATGCCAACAGCGCCGATACCCTCTGCCGCACGCTTTTTATCGGTGTGACAGCCGAGCAAAACCCGGAGTTGCAAGCGCAAATAATGGTCGGCCCCAATCCCTTCGGGTCGCGGCTGTGGGTATCGCTGGGTGCGTCGCTGCGCAGTCCGCATTTCCGCCTGTACGACCTGCATGGGCGCTTGCTGCGGCAGTCGCCCCTGTCTTTGGGCCTCACAGAAGTCAACACCGCCGGACTGCCGCGCGGCATGTATTTCTGGGAAGTGCTTTCGGGCGGCGAGCGGGTAAAATGGGGAAAACAGGTTTGTAACGATGAACGATGAGTGATGAACGATGAATTTTTATAGGTGGCCTCAGCATGACAACCCACCTGAAAAAATTCATCGTTCATCACTCATCACTCATCGTTACAAAACCCTTCTTACCACCCACTGCGCCCAGCGAAAGCCCAATACCCAGGCGCCAATTTTTACCAAAGCCGGCGCGTTGGTCAATATCCTCATAATCAAAGTATTACGCCGCATTTCAGCGCCAATGATCCGGAAGAGATTTTTTTCATAACGCTGCAAAAACGCCGCATCGAAGCGTTGCTGCGCAAAAGCCTCCCGAACGGTATCCGCCGCCTCCCGCCCGCTGATTATGGCATTGCTGATGCCATCGCCCGAAAGCGGATCTACCAGCGATGCCGCATCGCCGGCCAATAAAAAATGATCGCCCGACATACGCGGCCGATGCGAGCCGAGCGCCAGTCCGAAGCCTTCCAGTTTTCCCAATTGTTCACTGCCTGCAAAACGTTCGCGCAGCTCCGGCGAAGCCTGAATGAAAGCCTGTAACTGTGTTTTCAGGTTTACTTTTTTCCGCGAAATACTGTCGCTCAGCATCCCGAAACCAACATTGCTGATCTTATCCGTAATCGGAAACACCCACAAATAACCGGGCGCAAATTGCGGCAGCATGAAAATTTCAGTCCGTTCTGCTTCCATGCCTTTTACGTTGCTGTAATAAGTCCTTACAGCCGCCGCATGATCTTTAAGCCTGATTTTGGAGCCGTTCAGGGTTTTGGCCACAAAAGATTGTGAACCGTCGCAAGCCACCAGCATCCGCGTTTTGAAATACTGCGCGGAAGTCTTGTTGCCAACAACATACGCCTGGTCTGTTTTTTCAAGGGAATTGACCAAAAAACCTTCCCGGATACTTATTTCAGGGGCATATTTTTTCACGCCCTCCAGCAGTGCATTGTCAAAATCCACCCTCCGGCAGCAATATGCCTCCAGTACCCAACTGATCTCAAAGGAACGCTTCAGGCCAAAGTCCATGCGGGTGCGCCGACTGCTTGTTTTTTCCGGAAGGGCACGGATGTCTTCAGCTGCTTCAGGACAAATGCCTGCCAGCACTTTCATACTGCGGCCGCCCACGGCGTCGCCACAAATTTTGTCGCGTGGAAAAACGGCCTTGTCGAGCAACAGCACTTTCAGGCCGCTGTCGCGCAGGCGCAAGGCACAGGTAGCGCCGGCAGGGCCGGCGCCGAGAATCAATACGTCGTAATATTCAATTTCCTGATAATCAGGAAGCATAAGGCGAATCGTAGCCCAGAATGCGCAACATGGAGTCGGCATCCTGTTCCTGGAAAACTTCCCAATCGGTGAATTCGCCGTAGTAGTTTTTGTCGATCAGGATATGCCGCGGCGAGGGCAAGAGGCAGTGTTTCAAACCGCCATAACCGCTCAGGGCTTCCTGATATGCGCCCGTGTGGAAGAAGCCGAGATAAAGCGGCTCGTCTTTTTCCTCACTGTACATCGGCAGGTATACCTGGTTGATATGCGCCTCGGAATTGTAGTAATCAGCGTTATCGCAACTGATACCGCCGATATTCACTTTTTGGTATTCCTTATCCCAGTGGTTGATGGGCAGCAGGATAAAGCGCTCCTTGATCCCCCAACTGTCGGGCAGGGTATTGATGAGCGAATTATCAAGCATGTACCACTGTTCGGCGTCGTTTTGTTGTTTTTTGCCAATGACGGAGAAAATGGTGGCGCCACTTTCGCCCACGGTGTATTTTCCGAATTCGGAATAAATATCCGGCTCGGGAACGCCTTCGTCGTCGCAGTATTGTTTGATGATCCGCACGATCTCATTGACCATGTAGGGGTAATCATATTCAAAGCCGAGGGAGTTGCGGATGGGCATACCGCCACCGATGTTGAGGGCGGTAAGCGTCGGACAAATTTTACGCAGCTCGCAGTAGGTTTTGATACCTTTTTTAAGCTCCGTCCAGTAGTAGAGGTTGTCTTTGATGCCAATATCCACAAAAAAGTGGAGCATTTTCAGCTCAAATTTCGGATTGTTGGCAATTTTATCCTTGTAAAACTGAATCACATGGCTTTGGCGAATACCCAAGCGGGAGGTATAGAACTCAAAGTTGGGTTCTTCTTCCGTGGCCATGCGGATTCCGATGCTTTGTTTTTCTTTTTTAAGCAGGGCATTATAGGCTTCAAATTCCTGCTCGTTGTCGCACACCGGGGTAATATTGGTAAATCCTTCCTGATCAATCAGGTGTACAATTTTGCGGATGTAGGATTCCGGTTTGTACCCGTTATTGACAATAATTGTGCTGCGGTTGATTTTTCCCAATTTGTACAGGCGCCACACCAAGTCGAGGTCGAACGCAGAGGAGGTTTCCAGCTGCGTACCATTTTTCAACACCTCATTTAAGACAAATGCAAAATGCGAACTTTTGGTACAGTAGCAATACACGTATTTGCCATTGTAGCCATAACGCGACATCGCATCGCGGAACAGCTTGCGGGCGGTCTGGATTTTTTCTCCGATCTTGGGAAGATAGGTCAGTTTTAAGGGGGTGCCATACCGCTGAATCAAATCCTGAATGTCTATCTCATTGAATAAGAGGCGGTTGTTGCTGAGGCGGAATCCGTCTTGCGGAAAGTCGAATGTTTGTGCTACGAGTTCGTAGTACGTATTCTTCATGGGTATTTGCTCCCTTTAAATAGTGATGAAGCGCCGGCATCAAGCGTACGGCGTTTTGCTTCGCAAATGTAGAAAAAAAGTATTACTTCGGCTTGCGGAACATTTTTACCAGCATGGCAATTGCGGCCAATAAAAACAAGCTGCCGATAATGGCGTGTAAAACCCAGCCCCAGGCCTGCATTTTTTGATAAGCCAACACGCCTCCTACGATGTAAATGCTGTGTCCGACTATGGTGCCAATACCAAGTCCCACACAAAAAACGGTGTAATGCAGGTTGACGGGTTGAAGCCTTCCGCGCGCAGCCAGGGCGGAAAGGGTGGCAAACCAGAAAGGGAAAAGGGTAGGGGTCATGGCGCGCAAAGCCATTCCGAAGAGGAAAGGCGGCATGGCGTCGTCAAGTCCGTGCGGCTTGGGTGCTGAAGGGTCGGCCATAGCCGACCGGAAGCTGCCAAAAGCAAACAAGAGGAGCAGCAACACCACAAAACCCTGAATATATTTGAATAGATGCGCGCGTTTGTTGATCCATTCCACGCCATACATGGAAATACGCACCAGTACAGCCTCGGTGAGGGCAGCGCCTGCGGAAAACAGAAAACCGGCCTGCAAACCGTGTTCCACCGCCGAATTCATAGCCGCCAGGTTGATGATCGCCGGTGGCATGGAACCTGCCGCACTGATACCAAAGGCGATGAAAAACAGGCTCAGGACTCCTGATCCAGGTTCAGACTGTGCTCGCATTCATTCATGATTTTAAAGTGGGCTTTGCTGCGTTGCAAGTGTTTCCAGCCGCGCATAAAGGGCCAGTAAGAGGTTCCGTGGGCATTGTTGTATCTGGAAATTTCAAATAGTGTTCTCCAGTGGTACAGCACAATTTTATAAGCCTGAAACAGGGTGTTGCCGCAGTGGTAAATGTGGTTCGGACCTGCGCCCGCGCCGTTGAACTCCAGCACCGTAAAGTTTTTGCCCTGCTTGATGTCTTCCAAAGACGCTGTTTTTATATCATAACGCCCCCAATAAAACTGATCTTTGTACAAACTGTAGTCATCAAGCAGCCGCTCCAGGGTATCGGTGATATGGGCATTGTAGTTGACAATGCGCGCACCGCGGTTGCGGTTGCCAGCGTCGGAAAGCTGATAGCGCTCAGCTGCCGGAACTACCAGGGCCAGCTTGTCCTCATGTCGTTCATACAACTCGTACAACTGTTTGCGCGCAAAAGGATGCGCAATCATCAGCTCCCGAAGCGTGGATTTGCCGTTGCCGATTACATGCAGCGGGTCGCGGCCGGTCATGGCCGTTATTTTTCCGCGCGATTGCCCGGGGTATCGGATATAAAAAATACTGACCTCCAGCGGATAATCAGCCAGGTCCTGAATCAGATAATTTGCGGGCGAAGCCGCGTGGTATTTTTTCAGTTGTGCCGCATTTTTTATTTTGCGAAACATATAACCTTTCATCCCGATATCCGGCTTAACAATAAAAGGATAATCAAAACCGGCGTCCTGCATTTTTTGTAAAACAGTCGCTAAAGGTTCTTCCGGCGAGATATAAATGGTTTTGGGATAGCTGCCGGGCGGCAGCAGGTTATACATTTCACTTTTGGTCTCACCTTCAAATCCGCCAAATTCGAGTCCGGGATTAGAACTGGTAAAAAACCAAAAGGAGCGGGCGCGGATACAATACCAAAACCAGATAAACGAAATGGGCCAGTAGAACCCGTAAGGTTTCCATTGCTCCCATTTGCTCAGTTTTTGCCAAAAATCGTAGAGCCGTAGCTGCCAGCTGTAATCGGGATGGTGTTTCATCAATATGCGGTAGAAAAATGCCAGCGCCTGCTGCCATTTTCCAGTTTGTTGTTGGTAAAAAGGCAGCAGGCAGCGAGACATTTAAATGGCCTGAATCAGGTCGTATTGCGTGATAATATGCGGCATTCCGGAGCGGTCGATGGAAATAACGGCCGGAATTTCCTTGCTGATGTAACGGTTCAGGTGGCTGATGGGCGTCTCGGCTTTTACCATCGGGAAGGCTTGACCCATGACCTCCTTTACCAAATGTTCGGCGTTGTACAGCGGGTTTTCAAGCAGGAAGTTCAGCACCTGAATTTCCGTGATGGAGCCGATGATATTTTCGCCGTCCATAACCGGAAGCTGGCTAATATCGTGTTTTTTCATCAATTCGAAGGCATGGCGCACGGTTTCTGTGCCGGAAATGCTGATAAACTGCCGGTTTTTCTTGCGTGCCACAAGATCGGAGACCTTCAATTCATCTTCCAGGAAGCCGCGCTCGCGCATCCAGTCGTCGTTGTAAATTTTACCCACATAACGGCTGCCGTGGTCGTGAAAAATCACGACTACCACGTCGTCTTTCGTCAGTTCGCCGCGCAGTTGCCACAAGGCGCCGACAGCCGAGCCGGCCGAATACCCCAGCAACAGCCCTTCTTCCCGGGCCAGCTTGCGCGCCCAGAGCGCCGCGTCTTTATCCGTTACTTTTTCAAATTTGCTGATGACGCTGAAATCCACATTTTGCGGCAAAATATCTTCCCCGATACCCTCCGTGATGTAGGGATAAATTTCTTTAGGGTCAAAAATGCCGGTTTCGTGGAATTTTTTAAAGCCCGAACCAAAGGTATCGGCGCCCCAAACCTTGATATTCGGATTTTTTTCGAGCAGGTATTTGGCCGTACCGCTGACGGTGCCACCGGTACCCACGCCCACCACGAGGTGCGTGATTTTTCCTTCCGTTTGCTCCCAGATTTCGGGGCCGGTGCTTTCATAATGCGCCTGGCGGTTGGAGAGGTTGTCGTATTGGTTGCACCAGAAGGAATTTGGAATTTCCTGGCTCAGGCGGCGCGCCACGGAATAGTAGGAGCGCGGATCTTCCGGCTCTACATTGGTCGGGCAAACGATCACCTCGGCGCCCAGCGCCTTGAGCAGGTCGACTTTTTCCTTGCTCTGCTTATCGGTAGTGGTGAAAATACAGCGGTAGTCGCGCACGCAACCCACCAAGGCAAGGCCCATGCCGGTATTGCCGGAAGTACATTCGATGATGGTGCCGCCGGGCTTGAGGTCGCCGCGGGCTTCGGCATCGTCGATCATTTTAACGGCCATACGGTCTTTGATCGAGTTACCGGGGTTGAAGGTTTCCACTTTGGCCAGCACGAGGGCGGGCACTTCGGAAAGCACTTTGTTGATTTTCACGAGCGGCGTATTGCCGATGGTTTCGAGAATGTTGTCTTTGTAGTTCATATTTGATCGGACGACGGCAAATCAGGGCCGGAGTTTACGAAAGCTGAGTCCCGGCGGGTGTTTTTCTTCAAGGATGTTCAGGATTTTGAAGAAATTTTCATCATTTTCCTGAAAGTCAGCATCTTCGAGGTCGAGCACAACGACGGGTGTTTCCTGTTCGTTTTTGAAAAAATCGAAATAAACGTTCTGGATTTCCTGAAGGTATTGGGGGCTGATATTTTGCTCAATATTGCGACCGCGTTTTGCAATTTGCTGCAACAAAACCTCTACCGGCCGGTGCAGAAACAGCAACAAATCGGGCTTGGGAAAGGTAGCATTCAGTACGCCAAAAAGCCGTTGAAACAAGCGGAATTCTTCTTCGTTGAGGTTATTTTTTGCAAAAAGCAGGGTTTTTACAAAAAAATAATCTGCCACCGTAAAGTTACTGAACAGGTCGGGCTGCGAAAAATGCTCCGATAATTGTTTATGCCTTTCGGTCATAAAAAACAGCTCCACGGGGAAGGCATAACGTTCTGGCTGCTCGTAAAAAGGCGGCAGAAAAGGGTTGTCGGTAAATTGTTCCAATACCAATGCACAACCGGCATGTTGGGCCATGCGGTGGCAGAGGGTGGTTTTACCGGCGCCGATATTGCCCTCAACGGCGATGAATGGGTAAATGCGCTTCACGTTGCGGGCGATTAGTCCAGCATGACCACATCAGAAGGGTCATCGCAAGCCATAAACAACTCATCGATGGGCTGTTGGAGGATGGGATGCTCCAGCGTGGGCGCAATTTCCATCAGCGGAATGAGCACAAAAGCGCGCTGGTGCAATTCCGGGTGCGGGATGGTCAGGCCTTTATCGCGGATCACGCGGCGGCCATAAAAAAGGATGTCAATGTCAATCGGACGCGGACCCCATTTTTCCCCCACTTTGCGTTGGCGGCCGAGCTGGCGCTCGATTTTGCCGATATATTCCAGCATTTCACGCGGCTCCTGGGTCGTGTTGATCATAATCACCTGATTCAGGAAGCTGTCCTGCTCGGTGTTGCCCCAGGGCTGGGTTTCATAAATTTTACTTTGCTTGGCAATTTTCCCGATCAGCTGGGAAATGCCTTGGCGGGCGGCGCGCAGGTTTTCACTGCGGTTGCCCTCATTACTCCCCAACGAGAGATATACATTGATGTACTTCTTGGGTGGAATCGGCTGCGACATAGGCCTCTTTTCTGTTTAAGCGCGCAAAGGTACAAAATTCGGCGCCAATGTAAACTTTAGTGCATCAACCAAAAAAGATTTTGAGAAGCCTTATCTTTGTAGCGCTTTTCAGAATCATTATTTGCATCATTTCATTTTAAAACATGAAAAAATATTTCCTTGTTGTCGTGTCCGCGGTGGCACTCTTAGCTTGTAACGGCGTAGACAAAACGCTGGTGTCCGACATTCAAAACAACATCCAATCCCTGCAAAGCAATAGCGCCGGCATCGAATCGAGTTTTGCCAAGGCCCAAAGCCTGAGTGAAAAACTAAAAACGGCCTCCGATACCACGCTGATGGATGGCGTCTATTTTGCTGAATATTCCAACCGCGTCAGTATGCTGGTGCAAAAATGCCAGGCCACCAAAATTGAAAACGACGATCAGATTGCCAAACTCGAAACCCTGAAAAAAGACTACGAAGCTGGCAAACTCAAAAAAGAGGAATTGATGCCGGAATTTGAGCTGCTCAAACAAAACAGCAGCGGCAAGGCTGCCCTGCTGACGCGTATCGACTCGCTCATTGGCGCCACGGAAACAGATTTCCTGAATTTCCTCAGCACCGGCAAACCCTCTGATGAGATCAAGGCACGCGCAGGACAATAACTCCCTAAAAAAATCCCTATGCATCGGGCGCAACAACTGGCAACCCTGGCCACTAAATCCTTCGATCTGTGTATCATCGGTGGAGGCGCCAGCGGCGCCGGCGCTGCGCTCGATGCCGCTTTGCGCGGCTATTCGGTCTGCCTGATTGAAAAGGAAGACTTTGCCGCCGACACCTCCTCCCGCTCCACCAAACTCATCCACGGCGGCGTTCGTTACCTCGAACAGGCGTTTAAAAAATTAGACCTGGCCCAGCTCAAACAGGTGCGCCATGGCTTGTCGGAACGCCGCATCCTGCTCGATCTGGCGCCCCACCTGGCGCGCCCGTTGCCCATTCTCACGCCTGTACGCTCCTATGTGGAGCTGTTGTATTACGCCATCGGATTAAAGCTGTACGGCTGGTTTGCCCGGCACGACAAACTGCCCAAAAGCAAGGCACTTTCCCGCGCTGAAGCGCTTCGTCGAATGCCCACGCTATCCAAAGCGCGCACCTATGGCGCTGTTTTGTACTACGATGGACAGCTCGACGACGCCCGTTATTGCCTTGCCCTCGCACAGGCCGCCGCCGAAGAAGGCGCCTGTGTGCTGAATCATATCACCTTGACAGGTTTTGAAAAAGATGCCAGGGATCGCCTGCAAACGGCCCTCCTGAGCGATCAGCTCAGTGGCGCGCAGTATCAGGTGCAGGCCCGTTTTTTCCTGAACTGTACGGGGCCGGCAGCTGATACCATCCGCCAAATGGCCAATAGCGCTGCAATCGCCCGCATCCGTCCTTCCAAAGGGGTACACGCTGTATTGCCCGGCGCCGTGTTGCAATCCGAGCACGCCATGCTCATCCCGAAAACGCCCGACGGCCGTGTGATTTTTGCCATTCCCTACGAAGGCGCGGTGCTACTTGGCACCACCGACACCCCGTATGAATCCCGGGCACAGGAGCCGCTGCTGGAAGCCGCAGAATTAGATTACCTCATCGAAACCCTGCAACCTTATTTGTCGGAAACGGTGGATAAACGCCATTTGAAAGCCGGCTTTGCGGGCGTACGCCCTTTAATTTCTGCATCCGGAAACAAAAGCACCAAGCGCCTGCTCCGCGACCACGAAGTGGAATACGAAGCGCAATCCGGACTATTGAGTCTGCTCGGCGGCAAGTGGACTACTTATCGATTGATGGCCAAAGATGCCGTAGATCAATTTGAACTTTTGTATAAAAATACAATAAGTGCCTGTAAAACAGATACTTATTTGCTTCCTGGCGCAACAGATTTTAAAAATGTAGATGCAAGTACAGTAGCTACGGCGCTTGAAGTGCCCTTACGTGTCGCTACGCACCTGTGCGATAAATACGGCAGCCGGGTGCTTGCCTTTGCGGCCTTGCTGGAAAAAGATTCTTCGGGCCGGAATTTGCTACATTCCGAACATCCGTATATTGCGGCGGAAGTGCAGTATGCCGTAGAGCAGGAAATGGCCTGTACCCTGCGCGATTTTCTGGCCCGGCGTATTCGCCTGGAAATAACAGACTGGCAGGCTGCACACGACACGGCCCCCGCTGTGGCCTTGATTATGGGCAAACTATTGCATTGGAGCGAAAGCAAAACACAGCAGGAAACCGCTGATTATCAGGCCTTAATCAGGCATTTTCAAAACATGATTCAATAATTTACGTATCACAATGCAAGCTTTTTTGGGTGAATTTATCGGCACCACTGTTTTGATTCTCCTGGGCACGGGCGTAGTTGCCGGTGTCAGTCTCAAAGGATCTTATGCCAAAGAAGGCGGCTGGAACTCCGTGGTACTTGCCTGGGCAATAGCCGTTGCGATGGGTGTTTTTGCAGCCGGAAAACTGTCGGATGCGCACCTGAATCCGGCAGTAACTTTTGGAATGTGGGCCGCAGGAAAATTTGATGGAAACCTGCTGCCGGCCTACCTGGGCGGACAATTCGCGGGGGCTATGCTCGGCGCGCTGCTTACCTATCTGCACTATTATCCGCATTGGCGGGCTACGGAAGATGCAAACACCAAATTGGGCGTTTTTTGCACCAGTCCGGCCATTCCCCACACGGCGGCCAACTTGTTCAGCGAATTCCTGGGCACTTTTATCCTGCTTTTTGGCCTGAGTGCTTTGGGCAGCGATTTTGCTTCCGGACTGAAGCCTTTAGTGGTAGGCGCTTTGGTGGCGGTGATTGGTTTTGCCCTGGGCGGCACAACCGGCTGGGCGATCAATCCGGCCCGCGACCTTGGTCCGCGCATCATGCACGCCTTGTTGCCCATTCCGGGCAAACGCGATGCCAACTGGGCCTATGCCTGGGTGCCTGTGGTCGGGCCGATACTGGGTGGTATTTGTGGCGCGCTGGCCTATCAGTTTATGGTAGGCTGATCCGCTCGAGAATAATTGCCGCGACGGCGTCGGGTTTAATTTCCGTCGTGTCGATGACCAGATCAAAATTGTCGAGATTACCGCAATCCGCCTTGTATTTAATCAGAAAACGGGCGTTTTCGCTTTGTTTGCGGGCAAGAATCTTTTCTACCGCCTCTTCAATATTTTGGTATTGCTCGCTGTTGCGGTTGGGGTCGGAGAGGATGCGTGCAGCGGCGACACGGACATCGGCTTTCAAATATATTTTCAGTGATTTGGGCAGAAAAAACCAGGCCATACGGCTGTCGACCACATAATTTTTGGGGTCATCTCCCAGTGCTATAAAGATGCCGTCAATTTTTTCATCAATACTGGGGTCGGTATCGGCGCGGCGGTTGAGTTCGAGGGTGTCTACCCCGTATTCGCGGGCCAGCTGACGCTGGATGTTGCCCGTGGAGACGTATTCAAAGCCGGTGCGTTCGCAAAGGATTCTTGAAACGGCGCTTTTTCCGCTGCCCAGATCGCCGGTAATCGTAATTTTGAGGCCGTTTGGATAAGTGTTCATGCCTGAAGGAAAATGTCAAATCCAGATAAGAGGCGCAAAAGTACTACGCCTGAACGGTTTTTATGGAGAAATCTGAAAATTCACTGCAATGGCATGTTTTGGGTCCGCCGGGAGCGGGTGTAAGCACCTTTGGTCGAGCCCTGGCGCAGCTCTTGGATGCTGTTTATATTGACGTGGACGATATTGTGTGGTTCACCGACGATGCCCTGCCATATCGCCGCAAGCGCAATCCCGATCATCGCCGGGCCTTGCTGACCGAAAAGCTACAGGCTGCGCCGCGCTGGATATTGGGTGGCGCCCTTTGTGGCTGGGGCGATGTGTTTTTGCCGCTATTCGACCGCATCATTTTTTTGGATCAGCAAACCGAGATCCGGCTGGCGCAAATTCGCCAGCGTGAAATCGCACGCTACGGACCGGATCGCCTCGCGCCTGGCGGCGATTTAAATACCGTTTTTGAAAAATTCCTGCAATGGGCCGCCGCTTACGACGACAGTACTACCCAGCGCGGCCGTGCTGCAGAAATGGAATGGCTGGCAAATTGCGGAAAACCGGTACTTTTTATCAGTTATCAGTGAGCAGTTATCAGTTATCAGTGAGCAGTTATCAGTCAGCAGTTATCAGTGAGTTGTTATCAGTTATCAGTGAGCAGTTATCAGTCAGCAGGTATCAGGGAGTTGTCATGCTGAACGGAGTGAAGCATCTGGCCGGGGGTGAGCAGGTCGCCGGAGATCTATTTCCCGCAGAATTCGCGGATTGACGCGCAGAATACGCAGAACTTTTACGCTTGACTACACAGAAAACATAAAAAAATCTGCGCGTTCTGCGCGACATTCTGCGAAATCTGCGGGAAATAGATCTTCAAAGTTCTGAATCTGTGTTTTTCTGTGTAGATGATCGGTGCCTTTCTGTGCGAAACCTTTACGTGGCCAGGGTGAAAACTCCTTAATAGCTTGGAAACTACCTGGCGCGGGCATATTTTTGCAAAAAACTGAATAATTTATGAGAAAAATTTCCTTACTTGATTTGGAGTCAGATTTGAAAGATGCACATCTTTCAAATGTTATCATTTCTCGTCCTGAAGTACGTTCATTCAGCAACATCACTACTTCAATTTTTGAAAATGTACTATTTTTAAATTATAGATTTAATGAAGCTATCATTAGAGATGTTAGGTTTTTAAATTGCATGTTCATAAATGTTTATTTTGAAGAAGTCTTTTTTTATGATTGTGAATTAAAGAATGTAGTAATCAATGACTCTTTTTTAACTGAAACTTATTTCATTAGGGGACAAATGATAAATTTAAATCTTTGTTATCATGGTATTAATGGAGATAATTTGATACAGGGCACCAAAGTTGAAAGTTCAATCATTGATGTGGATTCAAAATGGGAATTCTCAGGCGTTACCTTTGAAAACGCCATCACCATCATTGATGGGCAGCTTACAAAATATTAATTCACTTTCTTTGCAATCGTGTCGCCGGAGATCAATTTCCCGCAGGATTCGCGGATTGACGCGCAGAATACGCAGAACTTTTACGCTTGACTACACAGAAAACATAAAAAAAACTGCGCGTTCTGCGTGTCATTTTGCGAAATCTGCGGGAAATTGATCTTCGGCAGCCTGCTCACTCCCGGCCAGATGCTTCACTCCGTTCAGCATGACAACCCCTGATAACTGCTCACTGCTGACTGACAACTGATACAACATGGATAAAATTCAATCTGCTGTCTACACCTTCAATGACCTTGCGGAAGTGTATGAGGCGCGTTTTATGGATCAAAGTGCGTTTCACGATGGCTTTGAGGTGTTTTGTGCGCATTTGCCGAAAACGGCACCGCGCCTGCTCGACGTGGCCTGCGGACCAGGCAACATCACGCAGTATTTGCTCAAGAAATGCCCTGATGCACAAGTGCTGGGCATCGACCTGGCGCCTCGGATGCTGACATTGGCAGCACAAAATAACCCTCAAGCCCGTTTTCAGGAGCTGGATGCCCGTGAAATTTATACCCTGCAAGGCCCGTTTGAAGGTATCATGTGCGGCTTTTGTCTGCCTTATTTATCAAAAGAAGCTACGGAAAAACTGATAAGCGATGCCGCCGGACTACTGGCGCCCAACGGAATCGCTTATTTCAGTACCATGGAAGATCTATATGAAAAATCGGGCTTAGAAAGCTCCAGCGACGGCAAATACCAAACCTGGACCTACTACCACGAGGAACAATACCTCCGCCGTTTTATGGAGAACAGCGGTTTTGAAATCATTTTTTCCAAAAAACAAGCCTATCACAAACCCGATGGCAGGGTCATGACGGATTTAATCCTGGTCGGCCGGCTAACGCACCACAACAATTTTTTCCGATAAATACCACACGCCAAAATAGCCCAGCGCGTTGCCCGAAAGCGAAGTACGCGGATTATAGGGCGTTGGCGAAGAAAAACCGCGCCCGTCGCTGTTGGCGATGTCGGTGAAGTAATTGTAATAGGCGATGTCGCTGGAGAGCAACTGACAACGCAGGGTGTCGCCCAGGGCATAAGTATTGCGGATAATGGGCCGCGTGATCTGATCGCCGTCGCCGAGCCGGTCGTCAGTTAGGCCATAAATTTCAGATTCGTACCGGCCGTTGCGGAAAACTTTGAGGCGATAATTGTCGCTGCTGCCCGCCCGATCCTGCCACTGAAAACTCAGGGAAAACTGCTTTTCGCCGTTATTCGGATTGCCACCACCGGGGCCGGGGCCACCCGAAAGGGTTTCTTCCAGGATCAAACTATCAAGGGAAACAGGGTAGGGCGTTTTGGCCGGACTTGCATTAATTACCTGACCATCAGCTAATTGTACCCGAAGGCTTACGGTGTCGCCCGGCTGCACCTGAATACCTTCGAGGTAGTAAAAACCTTCGCTGTACAGAGGCAGCAGTTGCTCGCCCTGTGGTGTGCGCAGGAAAACATCGGCATCGCTGATGCGTTCAAAATCATTGCTTTGGTAAAAATCGCCGCTTTTGCGCAGGTAAACCGCGCAGACGCCCTTGCCGGCATCAAGATCGGCTTCAAGCACCACCCGTTGTTCGGCGCTGTCAAGTTCAAGCACAATTACTTCCTCACAAGCGCTGAGGCTGAGCAGGGCAAGGGGCAATATTTTCAGAATATTTTTCATAAAATGTTGTTTGTCAGGTGATTATTTCCAGGAAAAATTCCAGGTAATGGAGGGCACGATGCCGAACAGGCTGGTTTTGATGGCATCCGTTTGATTCGGATTGCTTTCGCTTTCTTCAAAAGTGATGGAATAGGCGTTTTTGCGGTTATACGCGTTGTAAATGGAGAAATTGAGGTCGGAATTCCAGTGTTTTTTGGGCTTGAAATTCCAGGTCAATCCCAAATCCAAACGGTGGTAATCGGGCATCCGATCCCCATTCCGGCTGGAGTACAGGGTAATAATTTCCCCGTCAACTTCATATTTGCCGGTTGGGAACGTCACAGCATCGCCGGTATAATAGACCCAGGCGGCCGAAGCATTCAGGCGCGGCGTGATCTGGTAGCCGGCCACCACGGATATATCGTGCGTGCGGTCTTGCCGTGCAGAGAACCAGGCGCCCTTGTTGATGTCATCAAACTGCCGTTCGGATTTCGACAAGGTGTAGGCGACCCAGCCCGTGAATTTGCCCTTGCTTTTTTTCAGAAAAAACTCGGCGCCATAAGCGCGGCCTTTGCCAAAAACCAGTTCGGCTTCAATGTCCGGATTCAGGAAAGTTTCTGCACCGTCTTCGTATTCTACCTGATTTTTCAGGTTTTTATAATAGGCTTCAATACTGAATTCCCAGGCATTGTCCTTGAAATTGCGGAAATATCCGAGCGAATACTGCGTCCCGATTTCCGGCTTCACCAAGGGCGTGCTGGGATACCAGATGTCGGTGGGCGTGCCGGAAGTGGAGTTGGAAAGCAGGTGCAGGTACTGGTACATGTGGTTGAAACCCGCCTTCAGGGAGCTTTTGTCGTCGAGCATAAAACTTGCGCTGGCACGAGGCTCGAAGCCGGTCCAGGTTTTGTAAAATTCACCTGATCCGTAATTGATGCTGCTGATCGCCTCGTCCTGTGCGTTGTAGGTTTTTACCTCGAATGCGCCGATATTGCTGAAGGTGCTGAAACGCGCGCCGTAGGAGAGCGTCAGGCGCGGATTGATTTTTTGCTCATTATCGAGGTAAATACCGGTTTCAAGTGCCTGTTGCTGCGGCAGTTCTATTTCGCGGTTGGTTTCACCGTCTGCCTCGGCGGTAAATTGTCCCGGCTTGAACTGGTGATACACGGCGTTCCAGCCGAATTGCAGGTTGTTTTTCGGATTTTTGTACCAGTTATAATCCTGTTTGAGGTTGTAATCAAATATTCCGGAGCTCAGGTTGATGCCGGTTCCGGCATTGTCCACACCAAAACCATAATCAAAATCGCTGTAAATGAAGGAGGTATTGCTGAACAGTTTTTCATTAAAAACGTGGTTCCAGCGCAGGGTAGCAGTGGCGTTGCCCCAGTTCAGCCCGACACGACTCAGCTCGAACACATCGCGGCCAAAATAGCCGGAGAGAAAAAGCCGGTCTTTTTCCCCGAATTTGTAGTTTGCCTTGGCGTTGAAATCATAAAAATACAGCGAGGTTTCGTCAAATTCATCGTCCACGGCCTTCAGGATGAAATCGGCATAAGTACGGCGCCCGGAAAGGATAATGGAGCCGTTTTCCTGCTTGTCGAGCGGCGTCTCGACGGTCAGGCGCGAAGCGATCAGGCCTATCCCGCCCGACACTTCCGGGGTTTTGCTGTTGCCGTTTTTCATGCGTACATCCAGCACCGAAGAAATACGGCCGCCGTATTGAGCCGGGATGCCGCCTTTGTACAACTTGACGTCTTTGAGTGCATCGGAGTTAAACACCGAGAAAAAACCAAGCAGGTGGGAGGCATTGTATACCGGCGCTTCATCCAGCAGCACAAGGTTCTGATCGGTGTCGCCGCCGCGCACAAAAAAGCCGGCGCTGCCTTCGCTGTTCGGACTGACGCCGGGCAGCAGTTGAATGGTTTTCAGGATGTCCTGCTCCCCAAAGAGCACCGGAATGAGTTTGGCATCTTTGATGGAAAGCGTGGCCACGCCGATTTCGGTGCTGCGCACGTTTTGGTCTTCACGCTGCGCACTCACGACCACTTCCTCAAGGGCTTTTCCAGTGCCTAATTCCACATCAAGTCGTTGATCCTGAGTGAGTTCCAGATCGAGTAGCTTGCTGTCGTAACCCACATAACTGAAGCGCAACTGATACTTGCCTTTGGGCAGCGAAATGGCGTAATAGCCGTATTCATTGGTCGTGACGCCCTGCGCCGTACCGACAATTCCGACACTGGCGTAGAGCAGTTCTTCGCCCGATTGCGCGTCTTTGAGATAACCGGAAAGGGTAAAAGTTTGTGCCTGCAGGGAAGCTGCGAACAGCAGCAAGAGGCAGAGGATTGAATTTTTTTGTAGCATCGCTTGTGTCATTTGTGGCAACAAAGGACGCGGCAAGGACGCAAGAGGTCAAAAATTATCAATGAACGGAGCGCATTCCTCAATGAATGGTTCAATGTTGTTGATAAACGCGGGCTGTTGGTTTGCTTTTTCTTTGGCTTGATTGAATATCGGCGTGGTTTTTAAAATAAAGGCGGAAATTTGAGCCATTACAGCATTTCAAGCCGATAGCACATGTATGCACGCACCATCAAGCAAATGATTTTCTGGAACCTGCTCTGGATGACGGTGTACCAGATGAACCGCGGGCCGGACCTGAGCTGGACTTTTTTCCAGCGCTCCTTCATTATGATTCCGACAACTTGTTTTGTCATTTTATTCAACACCGGCTTTTTATTGCCCAAATTGTATTTTCCCAAACGCTATTTCTGGTACATACTCGCTGCTGTGGTGTTGCTTGGTTCCATCAATCGGCTGTTGCTGGAATTTCATCCCTTGCTTGAAGCGGAAACCCTTATGCGCCAGGGATTGATTCGCGGCGGCTCAATTTTGGCGCCCATAACGTTATCGTTGATTGGCAGCACCTTGTACGAGGTGTCTATTTTTGCAAAAGACAAAGAGCAGGAGGCGCTGGATTTGCGCAGCGAAAAATTGGAGGCGGAAATGAAATTCCTGAAATCGCAGATCAACCCACATTTTCTGTTTAATGCACTGAATAATATTTACACCCAAACCCTGCTGAAACGCGATGATGCGGCCGAAAATTTACTCAAACTTTCAGCCATGCTGCGTTATGTGTTGTACGATTGCTCGGTTGCTTTTGTGCCCCTGCGCAAGGAATTGGAGTATATTCGCAATTTCATAGACCTTTTTCGCCTGAAAGACAGTGCGGGTATTGATGTCCGGCTCTCGCTGGATGAAAGTCGGCCGGAGCGACAAGTGGCGCCGCTGCTTTTTGTGCCGCTAATTGAAAATGCCTTCAAGCACAGCGATGTGGAGACCATCGGTAAAGGCTGGGTGGAAATTATGTTGAAAAATGAAGCACAGCAAATTGTCTTTACCGTCAAAAACAGCCTGTCCGCCAATTCGCTGTCGAAGGATAAAACCGGCGGCATCGGTCTGGATAATGTGCAACGGCAATTGGAATTGGTCTATCCGGGGCGTCATCGCCTGCAAATTGATGCCGGCGCCGACTATTTTTTCGTACAATTAACCTTACAGGAAAATATATGATTCGCTGCCTTGTTGTGGATGATGAAGAGCTGGCCCGCGCGCTGCTCCAAAACTATGTCGCCCGCCTGCCGCACCTGGAACTGCTCGGGTGCTGCAAAAATCCGCTGGAAGCCATGGCCTTTTTGCAGCAGCATCCGGTGGACTTGCTGCTGCTGGATATTCAGATGCCCGAACTGAGCGGCACGGAATTTTTGCGCACATTGCCGCAGCGCCCTTTGGTGATTTTTACAACCGCCTATCCGGACTATGCCCTGGAGGGCTACGAATTGGATGTGGTGGATTATCTTTTAAAACCCTTTGGTTTTGAACGTTTTATGCAGGCTGTTGGCAAAGTTTCAGAGCGCCTGAAAGGCAAAAACACCATTGAAACGGATAAAGAATTTATTCTCGTCAAATCGGAGCATCGCCTGCACCGCCTGCGCTACGAAGAGATTGTGTACATCGAAGGCATGCGCGAATACGTGGCGTTTCACACGCACACAGGCGCGCGGATTTTATCGCTGCGCTCCCTCAAACAATTGGAAGCTGAACTGCCAACCGATAAATTTATCCGTCTGCATAAATCCTATATCGCTGCTATTCAGCACATTACAGCGCTGGAGGGGAATCAGGTGCTGGTGGCGGGACAGAAACTGCCCTTGGGCGCGAATTATCGGGAGCTGGTGCTGGAGCGATTGTTTGGATGATGGGGGTTACCGACTCTTCCTGACAATACCAAGGACGATATTTATAAAAAATAAAGGTTGGACAAGAAGAAAGAAAATGGAAAGTATGTGAACAAGATTGTCCAAGGTTTTATTTTGGGTCACCATTTCAATAAAAACTACTACAATAGGGATTAGTGTAAAAAAGAGATGAATGATCGTTAAAAAGTCATTTGTACGGCGTTTTCTGAGTAACCAATATATGATTCCTAACCCTGTTAATCCGAAGGTAAAGAATAATGCAATATGCATGAAGGTGGTTTCCAAATAAGTATCTTGAATTTGAAAATTCATAACCCTTTTGGAGTCCGTGAATCCAATTAATATAACAAAAATTGCTGAAATCCAGCATAGGATGAATGATAGATTTTTCATAGTATTTATTGTTTTTAAACACCTTCCAAAGCCTGTAAAATATCCCCTAATATATCTTCCACATGCTCCAGCCCTACCGATACCCGCACCAAACCGGGCGTAATGCCCACGGCCGCGCGTTCGGCCTCGCTGAGCTTGGAGTGGGTGGTGGAAGCCGGGTGAGAGGCGATGGTACGGCTGTCGCCGAGGTTGTTGGTCAGGGAAATCATTTCTAAGCCATTGAGGAATTTGCGACCAGCATCCAGTCCGCCGGCCAATTCAAAACTCACGATGGCGCCGCCGTTACGCATTTGTTTTTTCGCAATGTTGTACTGCGGGTGCGAGGGCAAAAACGGATATTTTACCTGTTTGATCGCCGGGTGACCTTCCAATGATCGGGCCAGCGAGAGCGCATTTTCGGCGTGTTTATCCATGCGCAGGTAAAGCGTTTCGAGGCTTTTGGTGAGCACCCAGGCGTTGAAGGGGCTCATGGACGGGCCGGTATTGCGCACCATCAGGTAGAGTTCGTGGATGAGGTCTTCGCGGCCCACCACTACACCGCCGAGCACGCGACCCTGGCCGTCCATAAATTTGGTTGCGGAGTGAATCACCAGATCCGCGCCGTATTCGATGGGGCGCTGCACGGCTGGCGTGGCAAAGCAATTGTCTACCACAAACAGGATTTTGTGGCGCTTGCAAATGTCACCCAGTAAAGCCAGGTCGATAATATCCAGACCCGGATTGGAGGGCGTTTCCACATACAGCATTTTGGTGTTGGGCTGTATCAGCGCTTCAATCGTTTGGGGCTGATTCATGTCGAAATAGGTATGCGTAATGCCCCATTTCGGCAAATATTTGGTAAAAATAGTATGCGTGGAGCCAAATACCGCCGAGGCCGAAAGCACATGATCGCCCTGTTGCAAAAAGCTCATAAAGGTGGAAAAAATGGCGGCCATGCCCGTGGCGGTGGCCACACCGTCTTCGGCGCCTTCGAGGGCACAGACTTTACCCACAAACTCATCTACCGTGGGATTGGAAAAGCGGCTGTAAATATTCACTTCCAGCGATTCATCGGAGAACGCGGCGGCCATATTTTCTGCCGATTCATACACAAAACTGGAAGTCAGGAAGAGTGGGGTAGCGTGCTCCAGTTCGTTGGTGCGCTTGCGTTGCAGGCGGATGGCCTGGGTTTCGGGGTGTTGTGCTTTTTTCGACATGTATCAGGCGTTGAAGTTGTGTTGCACACAGATGTTACACGGAAGGGTCTTGCACAGAAGGGCACAGATCATTCACACAGAAAACACAGAATTCAGTGCCTTCTTTGTAAGTGATCTGTGCCCTTCAGTGAGCAAATATCTACGCATCAAAGCGCATTTCCCAGCTCAGCGCAGCGCCGGCCAGTCGCAGCGTTTCAGCAACACTGCAATATTTATCCATCGATAATTCTATGGCGCGTTGCGCTTTTGTGGCTTCTACTTTTCCGGAAAAATGAAAAATCAGATGCGCTTTTTGCCAGAGCGCCGGTTCCTTATCGGCTTCGCGTTCGGCTTCAATTTCTATGCGGAAATCTTCCACCTGTTGCCGCTGTTTTTTGAGAATCAGCAGAATATCCACAGCGGAACAGCCCGCTAATCCCATAATGAGCAATTGCATGGGGCGGATGCCTGTGGTGTCGCCACCGGCAGTTTCGGGCAGGTAAAGATCGATCGCGTTGCCCGAGGCATCAAAGGCAGTCGTTCCCGAGCCGTCGGACTTGCGTTGGAGTGTAATTTTCATGGGTGCAAAGGTACAGCACTTGCTCCGCTGAATGGTATTCTGGTTGTTTATTTCTGACTTCGAGTTTTACCTTAATTGATTTTGATCCATTTTCGCCTTAATGTACCTTCAGCTGTTTTTAACTCAATAAAATATGTTCCGGCTGGCCATTTTTTGGTATCAAGGTTTAATGGGAGATTTACTTTTTCATTATTGTAATATATATTTCCATTTAAATCAAATATTTGTAGCGTAATAATATTTATATACTGATTAGCCCCTTCAATAGTGAGATATTCTGTACCAGGATTAGGCATTACATGAACAGCTTCATTCGGCATTACTGAGGGGGCGCTTGTAAACATGGGCACTATTACAATATTTGTAAAAGTACATTGCCTCGCGTCGGTAATCGTATACTGGTATTCACCTGGCATTAGATTATTCAGGGTAAAGGCTGAAGCTCCATTACTCCATAAAACGTTGTGTGGCAATGTGCCACCAGTACTGATCAGTGTGATTTTTCCATTATTACTGTTGGAAGGGGTAACAGTTGCAGAGGCTGTTAATTCGCTTGGCTGTAAAATGGTCAGGGTTCGGCTATCTGTACAACCGTTGTTGTCGGTTACAGAGAGTTGATAGGTTCCGGCATCAAGATTTTTCAAGGTATCTGCTATTATTCCGCCTTCCCAAAGGTAGGTATAAGGTGGCGTCCCTCCATTTGCCTTACCTATGAGGATGCCATTTTTTGCACCGAAACATGTAACAGGAATCCTGTTGGCATTTGCCGTTAATTTAGAAGGTCTGTTAACTTCCCAACTGCCGGAAAGTACGCAGCCGACGGCATCGGTAACCGTTACGCTGACTGGCCCAAAAAACGATGAAATGCCGTTGTTTACAATATCCGGATTGCTCCATTCATAGGTAAGCCCCCCATAAGGCGAATTTGCTTCCAACTGAAAGCTTCCCGTCACAGGAGTATTACAGGCAGAATGCTGAATGGCTGCATTTAGTTCAATCTGGTTTGTCGCAACATCAACAAATAGCGTATCGAAGCGCTCGGTTCCCATTAGACCACTTGTGCGGAGAATATACAATCCGCCCTGCTTAAACCAGCGGGATGTTGCCATACTTCCATCAGACCATATAAATTGATAATCCGGATTACTGAAACTTACAAAAGCACTATCACAACCGCTAATGGTATCTGGGATTAGTTTGGGAGGGCACATGCCGACTATAATCGTATCATTGTTCGAACAGGCAAATGCGTTAAACGCTGATACAGTATAAATTCCGGGTCTATCAATGGTTATACTGTCGGTTCTCATGCCATTACTCCAATAAATTTGCTCCGCATCAGTCTTTGCCCATAAGGTTACACTTTGTATTGGGCATACAATCGTATCCATACTGGAGGTTAAAGTTGGCAGGATGTTATAAGGCTTAAAATCTCTTATTTTAACAGCATATTTATTTGAGTTGTTTGGGGTTAACGATAAATCATAATAATGCTCCCCATTAGGAAGTACTAAAGATGTAAAAACTGTTTGTGAGTGCAATATTTCGCCATCTGTTTTGCTGAATTGCAGTACCCTTGAATATCCTCCCCAAATTTCAGGGTTAAACAAATCGTTGTAAAGGACCATCTCCCAGTAGCCATCACCATTTTTTATACTTCGATAGGCCTTGTCATTGGCTATTAATGTGTTCTTTGGGTTTAGTCTTATGAATTTTTGCCATTCAATTTTTCCGGGTGTTTCTGTATCAATCTGTAAAATCCAGGAAGGTAGTTCTACAATATAGTTTGGTGCTTCGAGCAAATCTCCATCTTTTGAATTACTGCGTGCATGGATTAGCAGTTTTCCCAATTTATCGGTCATTATTGCTATGGCATTTTCTTCGCCTGAACCTCCAAAACGGACAGAATGCTGAATCGATCCGTCATTTTGATCAACAGCGAGCACCCAAAGATCTTTTCCCCCTTTACTTTTTGCAGGAAGGTCTCCGTCTTGGGAATTGCTGTTACCCGCGATCCAGACCTGTTGATTCGGCCCGAAAGTAATGGCTTGTGCCTGGTCATCGCGGCTGCCTCCGTAGTTTTTAAGCCAGCTTAGTGTATGGTCCGGGCCAAACTTGGCGAGCCATAAGTCCTTTTCCCCTTTCCCGGCAGCAAAAACACCAGTGTTACCTGTGGTGGTGAATGCACAATAGGTATTGCCAAGGCTATCCGTTATAATATCCGGCATTATATTCTGAGCCGTGTATGGGAGTTCATGGTAAGATAATTTGACAAGTGTACTATCAAACCAATGCACGCTGAATTCATTTCCGGGCTTGCGGCGAATCGCCACTATCTCATTTTGTGGACTTAAATGCGCAAGTCTTAGCCAATCTGAATTAGGCTCAAAATGTACCGCATGTTGGTTGTTTCGAGCGATTTTTTGAATAAATCCCTGTTTGTCCATCAGGTATTGAGCAAAAACAGAGAAATAAATACTGGAATCAGGTAAAATTATTGCATCGTGAATTTCTGGAGATTGGCTGTAATCTGGTGAATATGAATTAAAAATATCTGTTTTCATCAGACGCCATGAACCAAGATCACGTATAGTTATATTTACATCCCAGTCGCAATACGCATCCGAAACCGTAGCTTCATAAATACCTGTTGATAAATTATTCCTCTGCCAGATATCTTGCGATGTAATGTCCGACCAGGTCACAGTAGAAGAGGCCGTATGCTGACCCATCAGATTTATTGCGCCTATCGAAAGCCCGCATTCTGTATCAGCATAGATCGGCGAAAGCCACGTTTTCCGAATAATAATATTATAACGCTTTGCACGAACATTTCCGGAGGGCTGAATTTGGAAGTACCAAATGCTGGTATCCCGATCTGGCAAAAGCCGTAAGGTGTCGGCGACTGAATTTCCATACGACCACCAACCTGTACCTGTCAGGGAGGATGCTGTCAGAGTCAAGCTATCACCGGCGCATACATTGACCTGAATGGGCTGTTGCGGCGGATTTTGCGCGGCTACGCAAGTGGGCGCACTTAGAATAAGGAATGCTAAAATAAGTCGAAAATGATTCATGGTTGCAAAGTTTTGACTACAAAGATATAACACTGTTCACTAAAAGGTACAGCACTTCACAACTTCTGTCGCACAGCATGAATCAAATTCGGCGCTTTGGCATCCACTTCTTCCAAAAAAGCCCAAACGAGCGATTGCCGGTCGCTGCTGCGCTGCTGGTCTTTCAAAAAACGGACAATATCGCTGGCCAATTCTGCCAGTCCTTTCCCGTTTTCGAGGTATTCCGCCAGGCGATAATACCAGGGAATAAACGGCAGGTAAGAAGCCGCTGTATATTCACTGTCGCGCTGAAGCAATTTGTACTGCCTGCAAACCGACAAAAGGCGCTGCGTTTTTCCCACTTGCAGCAAGGCCGCCAAATAATTGGTAAAAAATAAATGCCAGCGGTTCTCCTGTATTTCCCGGGCATACGCTTTCAGAAAGGAAGCGCCGTAGCTGTCGGCATGTTTGCTTTGTCCGTTCAAAATCAGGCAACGCATATAAAAAGCCACAAAGCCAATGCGATTATACAGGTTTCGGGTGTTTTTGGCCTCTTCGTGCGCCGATTTCATCAGGGCCAGCGCCTGCGCGTGTTTTTTACTGCGCAGTAAAATAGCGGTCAGGTTGTTGACATAAAACAGGTAGTCGGAATTGTGGCCGCGAATGGATAAATACCCGTAATACTCCGCTTTTTCATAGTCTTTTAACTTGGAATGCAACAACAAACGCTGTCCGTAATAATTCAGCAACAGGCGTTTGGAGTAATAAACGCCTTGCGTGAATATTTTATCCTGATATTCTAACTTATCCAGCAACACCGATACGTTCCCGTAATTGAGGTGTATAAAAATAAGGCGAATCAAGGCAAAATAGCGGTTTTGCCCGTCTAATGCATCATCGTAAAAAACAGTTTCTAACCATTGTTGCCATTGCGCCGATTCTCCGGCGCCCTTGCTGTACTGCTGCACAATATCCAGGGTGGCGGTATGCAACTGCTCGAAAATCTGCTTGGAGCGCTCCCAGGCCGCTTTATGGTCTTTTAGAAATTTATCGGCCTGCTGGTGCTCCTTGTGGCGCAAACGAATCAGCAGAAACTGGCGAAACATATTGGCCAGTTCGTAAAATTTGACAAAAAAGTAGTCGGTGGGTTTGGCCCGGCGCAGGGCGCGCAACAGCTCCTGTTCTTCTTCCGGCGTAATGAGGTCGGTGGTGAGCTTGCGCTCCATATTGTTGATCCACTCAAAGCGCACGTCGGCGTCGCTGTCCTGAAGCTTGTCTTGTATCCATTGCTTCAGGTAGGTATACTTTCGTTTATCTACCTGATCATCAAATGCCTGTAACTGCTGAAGATGGGTACAATTGTAGTGGAGCCGCTCCAGAATGGCGCATTTTTCGGCATCTGAAAATTTTTGCTCCGTCAACAGCCAGGCGGTCTCATGCGGGAGCAGTGTGGCCGCAAAGTCTGAAAAAGTCTGGAGTTTATGGCGCATGCTGCGGCGTTGTTTTATTGAAAAGAAAACATATAGCATCAGAGCAACACAGGAAATTCCAGGTGTACAAGATACTATATGTTTTCTGAAAAAGCTCTGACTACTACCGGATACAGGCTTTCACAAAAGCCACAAAAAGCGGGTGCGGATTTTCGACCGTACTTTTCAGTTCGGGGTGAAATTGTACGCCCACAAACCAGGGGTGGTTTTTGATTTCCATGATTTCCACCAGGCCGGTGTCGGGATTGAGGCCGCTGGCGTGCATACCGGCTTTTTCAAAAGCCTCTAAGTACTGGTTGTTGAATTCCCAGCGGTGGCGGTGGCGCTCCTGAATAAGGGTGCTGCCGTAAGCGCTGTAGGCTTTTGTTTTTTTATGTATGTCGCAGGCATAAGCGCCAAGGCGCATGGTGCCGCCTTTTTGAGTAATTTTCTTCTGGTCGTTCATCATATCGATGATCGGATGCGGCGTTTTCGGGTTCACCTCGGTCGAAGAGGCGTCTTCCAGACCAAGCACGTTGCGAGCAAATTCCACACAGGCGGTTTGCATACCCAGACAAATACCAAAGAAAGGTACATTGTTTTCGCGGGCGTAACGGATGGCGTGAATTTTCCCTTCAATACCGCGCTCGCCGAAGCCGGGCGCTACCAGAATGCCGTTGAGGTGTTCAAGCCTGCGGGCAACTTCTTCATAATCGCCTTCCAGGTCAACGGCGTGTACGGGCAGCACTTTTACCCGCGTTTCATTAATGGCGCCTGCGTGTACAAAAGCTTCGAAAATGGATTTATACGCGTCCGGCAACTCATTGTATTTACCGATCAATCCGATTTTTACCTCGTGCAGCGGATTTTTCAGCTTGCCAAGGAAGTTTTTCCAGGAATTCAGATTCGGCTCTTTGGTATCGCGCAGGTGCAGCTTGGAAATAACAACGGCGTCCAATTTTTCTTTGTGAAAAAGCAGGGGCACATCGTAGATGGTCTCGGCGTCCATGGCCTCAATGACCGAACCGGTTTCCACGTTGCAGAATTGGGCGAGTTTGCGGCGCAGGTCGAGGTTGAGCGGATGTTCGGTACGGCAGACGAGAATATCGGGCTGAATACCGAGCGACAGCAGTTCCTTGACGGAGTGCTGGGTGGGTTTGGTTTTCAGCTCGTGCGCGGCGCGGAGGTAAGGCACGAGCGTGAGGTGAATGGTCAGACAGTTGTCGCGACCCAGTTCCCAGCGCAGCTGCCGGACCGATTCCACGTAAGGCAGCGACTCAATATCGCCCACTGTGCCGCCGAGTTCGGTAATCACGATGTCGAAATTACCACTTTGGCCCAGCAGGAGCATACGGCGCTTGATTTCGTCGGTGATGTGCGGAATTACCTGCACCGTTTTGCCGAGGTAATCGCCTGCGCGTTCCTTGTTGATAACGGTCTGGTAGATGGAGCCGGTAGTGACGTTGTTGGCCCGCGAAGTGGGCACATTCAGAAAACGCTCGTAGTGGCCGAGGTCGAGATCCGTTTCGGCGCCGTCATCGGTCACGTAGCATTCGCCATGCTCATAAGGATTGAGTGTGCCGGGATCGACGTTGATGTAGGGGTCAAATTTTTGAATGGTGACTTTAAAACCCCTGGCTTGCAGGAGTTTAGCGAGAGATGCACAGAGAATGCCTTTACCCAATGAAGAGGTGACACCGCCCGTAACAAAAATGTGTTTGGCCATGTTTATATTGTTCGGATTGTTACGGGGTACAAAGGTAGGAATATTATTTCTATCTTTGCGGCGCTTAACGGATAGATCAAATTTTACCTGCATGAAAATTCGTCTCGCGATTGCCTTAATTTTTTTGGCCGCCCTTTCACGTTTGCTGCCACACCCCGATAATTTTGCGCCCATCGGCGCTATCGGTATTTTTGCTGCGGCTCATTTCAGTCGCCGCCCCTGGCTCTTGCTTACACCTTTTATCGCTTTGTTTATCAGCGATTTAGCCCTTAATAACCTGCTGTTCAGCCAATATTTTGACGGCTTCGCCTGGTATACTTCCTGGACGATCCACGCCGCCCTCTTGTTTATCATGGTTGGTGGTTGGCTGTTGCTGTCAAATAAAAATATCACACCCTTAAGAGTACTCGGCGCCTCACTCACCGGCTCCGTAATCTTTTTCTTGGTCACCAATTTCGGTGCCTGGATGGAAATTCCTTCCTATCCGCAAACACCTGCCGGTCTGATGCAGGCCTACGCCGCGGGAATTCCGTTTTTCGGCAACACCCTGCTCGGCGACCTTTTCTACAGCGGCGTCCTTTTTGGCGTTTTTGCCTGGGCGAGTCGTTGGGAAATGCGGAATGCGGAATCCGGAATGCGGAATTAAGGTTTAAGAGCATGTTCGGAAATCCATCAATCGGCAGCAAGCGAGCAAATTTCATGCTGCACTGTGTTGGTTTTCTTCGTCGTAGCTGCCGACTACGCCTGTGAAAATCGCCTTGTTCAGCATGAAATTTGCTCGCTTTCGCGCGATCATGAATTCCCGAACATGATCAGAGTTGTAGCAAAAACCATTCATCGTTCATCATTCATCGTTTATCGTTAAATTAAATGGCTCGCAGCTTGGATCCAAAACGCGTCTCGGACAGCCGGACTGTCATGACGGAAATGATTATGCCCAACGATACCAATCCGATGGGCAATTTGATGGGAGGCTATCTGATGCGCTGGATGGATATTGTATGCGCCATTTGTGCCGGCAAACACTGTCAGGCACATGTTGTAACTGCCGCAGTTGACAATATTTCCTTTCAAAATCCGATTCGCCTTGGCGATGTGATTACGCTGGAAGCCTGCGTGACGCGCTCCTTCAACACTTCGGTGGAAATTTATGTGGAAGTGTTTGCCAGCAACCTCAAAGGGGAAAACCCGCGCCGCTGCAACCACGCCTATTTCACGTTTGTCGCACTGGATGAAGACCGCAAAACGCCTATTCCGGTCGCGCCTGTTTTGCCCCTTTCCAACGAAGAGCAGCAATTGTACGACTCTGCTATTCGCCGCCGCGAAGTGCGTTTGGTGCTTTCCGGCCGTATGAAAGCAAAAGATGCTACAGAAGTGCGCAAGTTATTTAGCGACATAGATTGATTTTTGAAAATATTGCGCTTATCTTTGCGCCCCGTTGCCCAGATGGTGGAATGGTAGACACGAGGGACTTAAAATCCCTTGACCTTATCGGTCGTGCAGGTTCGAGTCCTGTTCCGGGCACCAAACATAATTTGATCCGCTTTTTCCTCTCGAAGAAGCGGATTTTTTATTTATGGCATGTTCGGGTTGCTTTTGCGTATTGCGCAAGCATCAATTGCCGAATATTTGCTTAAAAACGCTCAGATATGCGCATCGGATTGCTTGGGTACGGCAAAATGGGCCGCACCATCGAACAATTGGCCATCGCCCGCGGCCACGAAATTGCCTGGACGATTCAACAGGAAAACCAGCACCTCCTGAATACAGCTCTGCTGCAACAGGCGGATGTGGTGATTGAATTTACCCGCCCGGATGCGGCCGAAAGCAATATTCGCCGCTGCCTTGAAGCCGGCGTTCCGGTGGTCAGCGGTACCACGGGCTGGCAAAGTCAGTTGCCTGTGGTGCAGGAACTTTGCCGCGAAACCGGCGGCAGCATGATCTGGGCTTCCAATTTCAGCGTCGGGGTCAATCTCTTTTTTGCCCTCAACCGCTACTTAGCCACCCTGATGGCGCAACGCCCCGAATACGAACCTTCCGCCACCGAAATTCACCATATTCATAAGCTCGATGCACCCAGCGGCACGGCGGTCACGCTGCTTCAAGGCATTTTATCGCAAATAACCCATAAGTCTGACTGGCATTTGCTTGGCGAAAGCGATCAGGTGCAGGACGATGCTATCCCGGTAAAAGCCATTCGCGAAGGCGAGGTGCCCGGCACACACAGCATTTTGTGGAGCAGCGCCATTGATGAAATTGAAATCAGCCACCGCGCGCATTCCCGCGTGGGCTTTGCCGGCGGGGCCGTGCTGGCCGCCGAATGGCTGCCCGGCAAAAAAGGCTGTTTTACCATGGCCGATGTGCTGGGTATCTGAATTTTACTACTTTTACCACAAAAATACCACTACGCCGTGCATATTGTAAAACTTGTTAATGCCACCATTCAGCAGCAAAACAGCAGCGTGGTGCTGGATAAAATAGACCTCACCATCGGGCATGGAGAATTTACCTACCTCATCGGCAAAACCGGGAGCGGCAAATCAAGTTTGCTCAAAACCCTGTACGGCGAGCTGCCCCTTTTAGCCGGCAGCGGCGAGGTGGCCGGCTTCGACCTGCGGCAGATCTCGCGCAGCAATATCCACCTGCTGCGTCGCAAACTCGGCATTGTTTTCCAGGATTTTAACCTGCTCACCGATCGGAATGTGGCGGAAAATCTGCGTTTCGTCCTGCGCGCAACGGGCTGGAACGATGAAGCCGCCATCAGCCAGCGCATTGAAGAGGTGCTGACGGAAGTGGGGCTGCCCGACAAAAAGGCAACCATGCCTTTTCAACTTTCGGGCGGCGAACAGCAACGCGTGGTCCTTGCCCGAGCCTTGCTGAACAAACCACTGCTGCTGATTGCCGACGAACCAACCGGCAACCTCGACCCGGAAACCAGCGACGACGTACTCCTGCTGATGCGCAACCTCGCCCGGCAGCATAACACTGCGGTGCTTTGCGCAACCCACGATTATCGTATTTTGCAAAATTTCCCGGCGCGAATTATCCGGGTGATGAACGCACGTCTGATCGACGACGAGGGGATTTCCGTCCGCTAATTATTCCCGCTCATACTTCGGGGCTTCACCTTGGGCACAATCTCGCCGCTCAAATACACGATATTGCGTGCGTTTGGGCTGGAATTGTCGTACAAAATTATACCCGGCTTGGCTTCCCCGGCTTTGTTGCGGCTGTCGAATTCAATTCGGATGGTAGTGGTTTCGCCGGGCATCACCGGATATTTCGGATACTTCAACACCGTACAATCGCAACTGGCCTTGGCATCACTGATGACATAGGGGAATTGTCCGGTATTGGTTATCTGAAAAGAGTCGAGTACAATCGTCCCCTCATCGATGCGGCCGAAACGCAAAGTGTCTTTGTTGATACGGATGGTGGTGCGCTCCAGAGGTTTGCCTTCCATCAGCAGCATATTCATGTACAAAACAGCCTTTTGGCGTTTGTCCATATTCACCTGCTCATAGGTTTGCTGGATTTCGCGGTCCAGATCGGCGCCGAGCTGGCGCAGGTAATCGAGCACCTGGGCTTTTTGCGAAGGCGTCAGTTTGCGAAGAATGGGGCGGATGTCGTTGACGGGATTAACAGGTTGAGCCGACAGGAAGATCGGCGCAAGCATTGCACAAAACCAGAGCACAATCAGGGATTGGAAGTGGCGCATAGGTTAAAATCAGTTTTGGTTGTCGGGCAAAGGTAATAGGTGGCGCGCAAAATTTCGCTATTCATCCGGCAATGCTGGAAAGAACAGTTTATTTGCGGGTATTGAGTGACCAATCGTAGTTAATATAGCTGAGATTGACATTTTTGTCGATACGATTTTCCGCATAACGGTTCAGGTAATTGCGCACCGAACCGGCGTCGCGCTCAAAATCGCCTTTAAACCATTTAAAAATTTCAGAAACCTCAGCTTTGTCCTGCTGCACCCGGTTGCGCTGTGGGTCATTGATGAAATCGCGCATCACACGTTCCAGCTGCCCTTCTAATTTTTCCTCGGTGAAGGCTTCCGGCAAAAGTTTCGGACAGGACATAGAGGCGCAGTTTATCGCCGCATGGATGCGCGCGTCTTTAAACACCGGACGTAAAATATTGTGTTCAATATTGTTCAGATCATACGTAAATCCTTGAATATGAATAAATTTTACATCCCAAATGGAATTTACAAAAGCAATACCCCGCTTGATGTCTTTAATACTTTCAATCGGATAGTTGCGCACAATCAACTGAACGGTATACGCATTGTAGGCATTAATCCAGTAGGCCATTTGTTCGCGTCGCGACCAGGAATCGGAACTTGGGTGGGTGCTTTCCAAAAGTTTCAGGTAATCGTTCAGCGCCGAGCTGTCGCGGATAAAACCCTGGTAATCGACCAAGCCATCGGCGCCCACGTGTTTTTTCAGCAGGGCATCCCAGCGTTCGTGGGTGACGGGTTGTGTTGGCAATTCGCGTTTAATAGACCGGCAATTGCCAAACAGGAACACTGCCACGGTGATGGCAGACAGCAAGACATAGCGGTTAAGTAGTTTTCTCATGTTCGATGCTTTGATGTATCCGGAACTTACCTGACCTGGTACAGGACGAAAAATTGGTGTTCCCCTAACGGCGCAGCCCCTTCCAATATTTCACGGAGCAAGGCATATTCCTCATGAATTTTTATTGCCTCAAGGTATTTTTTTTCAAGCAACAAAACGGGCTTTTGACGATAAAATGCTTCGCGCACTTGCGGGGTGGCGCTGTTCATTTCTCGTTGCACCACCCAATCAAGCGGCAAAGGCGCTTTGGTTTGTGTGAGTAAATGTGCCTGCGGAAAAGCGGGCAGGGTAGCGAAATTGGGATATTCCTGCGCTAGCAGCTGTAATTCCCGGTATTTATCTACGCTTTCGGCATCCATCCGGATTCCTGTTAATGCCGGAAAAATATCGCCGCCGGCAAAAATCATTTCACTGCGGCGGCCATCGCGATACACAAACTGCGCTGCATAAAAAAACAATAAAAGGAGCAGCAGGTTGCCGCCCGGGCGCGCCCAACGCAAAAGGGCAGGGTAGGGGGCAGGCAATTGCATCGCCCATTGCCCAAAGCCATAAACCCAGGGCATTGCCAGCAAAATGGGCAAATTATACCCCCAGCTTACCGCCGCAGCCCAGCAAACTGCCATTAAAGCCAGTGGTTTGAGGTCTTTTTGCTTGTAAAATGCATAAACCGACCAGGCCGCACCCATCCAGAACAATATCCGGCTCTGCCCAAACGGCACGGTAAAATCCTGTCGCTGGTACACCTGCCAGGCGTAAGAAGCCATCAGGAAAATTGCCAAAATCCATAAATACGCCCGGCGGCGAAACCACCAGGCCAGGGCAATCAGCGCGCCCGAACCCAGCACCAAAGGCAAGGGTATATCAAAATAATCCAGCAAACCATGCCGGATCGCCTGCTCCGTACCTGCGGCCCCGGAACTCAAAGCCCAATATGCCTGCAAACTGCCTTGCTGCTGCAAATACAGGAAAAACAAAGTGGAAAAAAACGAAAAAGCGAGTGTTCCGCGCCAGAAAGCCCCGAAGCCAAACTGCATCCACAACAAGGCTGCCCAAACGGGAATAAGCGGAAAAAACGACTGCTTGCTAAGCGCAGAACCTAAAAGCAAAAGCGCTGAAAGGACTAAGCGAATCGTCAGGTATTGCTCTTTTTTGCCCGAAAACAAGACGTAAAAGCTTAAAACGGCAAAAAATATCCCATCCGTAGTGTGCCAGGCACAGGCCGGATAATTGTGCGCCGACACGATAAATCCGGGCAATGCCCACCACCAGGCCTGTGCCCTGCCCGCCAGCAAGCGAGCTGCCAACAGACTGTATATGGCGGTTTTGAAATACCAAATCCAGCGTTCGCCGAGTATGGCGTATTGCTCCGGCAGCAATTGCAGTTCGAGCGCGCGCAGCCATACGGGCAAGGGCGGGCGCACGTACACGATTTCGGTATACAATTGTTTGCCTTGCAGGAGTTGCCAGGCCAGGCCGCTCAGGAAGCCACCGTCGGTTTCGTTGATTCCATAAGGCGCATACAAGAGGCAATAGCCAAGTACCACTACCCAAAAAGCTACACGGCAAGGCGCTGTTTTCATGGGGCGAGTAATCGTCCTTTTAAAAGGGAAAAGAATTTGTCGGCCCCAAAGCGTCGGGGATCAATATGCGCCATTTCAGGCGCCGAACAGGCATCTTTGGTAAGGTAAATTTTTGCACCAAGCGGCGTCAGTATATCGTCTAAAGCCCTGACTGTCTGAAAAATATGTCGGGTTTTGGGGAAATCCATCGCCAAGGAATATCCCTCTACCGGAAAACTGTTCCTGAATTCGGCTGGTCGCGGCCCGTGTTTTTTCAACACCGTCAAAAATGGCGTATCCGGCGCATTTTTAAGGTAATTCAGCACCGCTTTTAATCCTTGAAAGGCATGTGCTTGCGGCACACAAAACTGGTATTGCACAAATCCTTTTTTGCCGTACAGCCTGTTCCAGTGCAGCAGGCGGTCTAAAGGGTAAAAATAGCTGTCGATATCGGTTTCAAAATCGCGGTCGGCATTTTTGGCGAAGTAACGCGTATTGTACAGCTGCATCGAAAAGCGGTTCAGCAGCCACGACGGCGCATAAAACGGCACTGAAATGGTGTTGCTTTTCGGGTATTCAAGTTTTGCATCTGCGTTTTCTATGTGTTTTGCAAAAAAAACAGCCCCGCGACCATAGCGACTGCCCCCCGAAGCCATGTCGATCCAGGCCGCTGCATAAGGCCAGTCTTGCGGCGCTTCCATGGCTGCAAACAGGGCTTCAAAATTATTAAAACGCCGGGTTTTTTGCTGCATTCTGACGCTTTTCAGCGGCATCAATTGAAAACGCGCGGAAAGAATCACGCCTGTCCAGCCCATGCCGCCGCAGGTATCATAAAACAGTTCGGCGTTTTCGGTCCGGGAGCAACGCAGTACGCTGCCGTCGGACTGCATCAATTCAAAAGACAAAAGCCACTGCGAGAAACATACTTTTTCAGGGTGGTTTTTGCCATGTACATCCGATGCAATGGCGCCGCCCACCGTTATGGCTTTTATGCCCGGCGTAACGTGGAAAAACCAGCCCGCCGCTACTATTGTCGGGAGCAATTCTGACAACAACACCCCGGCTTCGCATTCAAGAATGCCGTTTTGGGCGTCGAAATCCAGTATTTTTTTAAATGCCAGCGTTGAGCAGATACGCGGCGACAAGGCGGCATCGCCATAACATTTACCATTGCCCCTTGCGATGAATTGCGGCCACTGCCGGCAAAGTTCGCTTAGCTGTTCCGGACTTTCGGGATGGGCAATTTCTGCTTCAATTTGCGGGAAATTGGCCCAGTTTTTTACAATTTTACGTGAAATTGCCGCTTTCATAAGTGGGAAGGCGCTTTAAGAAACAATTGGCGAATGAGTGCCGTATCCTGAATGGCAAAGTAATTGCCCGGGTTCAAGGAGGAGTGCAACACCCAGGGCGACAGCAGTAGTTGCTTGTGCTCGGGTTTGCTGCTCCAGCTTTCCGGCCGGTCGTGCGGCGTGAATTTGTAGAAACTCAAAACTACCGGCTCCGACGTGGTGTTGGCGGTACAGCTGATTTGCGCCGTCCATCCGCGTGTCCGGCTGTCGTCGAAAAAATCGGCGAAAGGCAGTTTTTTCAAGCTTTGCAGAGCGCTTATCCAGCGGGCATCCCAGACCGAAAAAAAGAGGGTGTCGGCCTGATTTTTCAGGCTGTCGGGCGGCATCAACCTGTAAATGGTATCAATAATATTGTAGGTAATGGCGGCGCTGCTGAGGTTTTGCGGCATATTGCCCAACACTTCTGTATTGCGGAATTCCTCCAAGCG
This sequence comes from Chitinophagales bacterium, assembly GCA_017303875.1. GTDB lineage: Bacteria > Bacteroidota > Bacteroidia > Chitinophagales > Saprospiraceae > M3007. The sequence continues at coordinate 59,631 of JAFLBP010000020.1, forward strand.
GCGCTCCAGCAAAACGCGCAAATTACCGGGCGCAAGGTATACGCCGTTCAGTTCAGCGCCGCTGATATAGGTATACGTTTTTCCGTATTCCTGAAAAACCTTGCCGATCAGCAGCTCCAATAAAATATTATCGGCGTATTGCAAATTTACCTGTAAATCAAGCCCTTGTGCGGGTTCGGGCTTTTCGCTTACGCGTTCATTCATGCAAATTTGCTGCAAAACCGAGCGAATACTGTCGGGCAGACTATTGGAAACCGGCACCGAGCGATCGCCTTGTGTGGCAATCCAGGCGCCATCGGTAGCGATCAGAGAAAGGTCGCCTTCCGGCAGTTTTTCGATCACGATACTGCGCGGCAGGTGGGCAATATTTTTAAGGGGAATACATTTTTCGGCAGCAAAAGGCCAGGGAATAAATCGGGAGAGCAGGCCCAGCGTCAGGACCAGCAAAAAAATAAGTACGAGGTGTTTGTTCTTCACGTCCGCTGCGGTTGTCTTGTCCGCGAAGGTATACCGGGATCAGGCTCGTTGTAAAGAATAGCAGATGATTTTTTTGATTTTCCTATCCGGGCTTGTTGAAGCGGTAGGCATAATTTTCTGCTTCATGTTCGTAGCGGCCTTCGAGGTAAATTTCATTGCCGGCGGTTTGCAGCAGCGCCATGGCTTCTTCGATATTGCTCACCCGGCGTCGGTTAATTTTCATAATCAGGTATCCAGGTTGCATATTGGTAGCAGCTACAATACTGCCGCGCCGCACACTTTGCACCATTGCGCCGGGACCCGGGAAACGCCGTCGCTCGTCGCTGCGCAGGTCGCGGAGGGCAAAGCCCAGTTCTGATTCCATCTCATTGCCCTGATAACGCCCCGGAACGGCTGCGTTATTTTTGTCTTTTAAGCGAATAATGGTATCAAACAAACGGCCGTTGCGCCAGTATTGAATTTCGATTTGATCGCCGGGACGGAAGCGCCCCACCGTTTCCATAAGTTCGGCAGTGCCCCGAACCCGTACTTTTTGCACTTTTACCACGACATCTCCCACACGCAGGCCCGCAATGCCGGCAGCGCCGTCGGAATTAATTCGGGTAATATGAACGCCCTGCGCATCGGGCAATCCGACACGCCGGGCGGTTTCATTGTCCAAGTTTTCAATGCCCACGCCGAGAAATGCGCGTTGTACTTCGCCATAATCCTTGAGGTCGCGAACGATTTTTTGCACTAAATTGGAAGGAACTGCAAAAGAATAACCCTCGTAATTGCCGGATTCGGTCACGATGGCAGTGTTGATGCCGATTAATTCGCCGGCAGTATTCACCAGGGCGCCACCGCTGCTACCCGGATTGACAGCGGCGTCGGTCTGGATAAATGACTCGATGCTGCCGCCACCGCGTAAAATGTTGATATTGCGTCCTTTAGCACTGACGATGCCCGCTGTGACCGTATTGTGCAGGTTAAACGGTGCGCCTACGGCCAGCACCCATTCGCCCACTTGCAGCGAATCGCTGTCGCCGAAAAGTAAAAACGGCAGGGTGTTTTCCTGTATTTTCAGCAGCGCAATGTCTGTCGCGGCATCAAGTCCGATCAATTCGGCGCGGTATTCCCGCTTGTCGGAGAGCGTCACCTTGATTTCTTTGGCCCCGTCTATCACGTGGTGGTTGGTGATAATAAAACCGTCGGGCGACATGATGACGCCGGAGCCGGAAGAACCGGAAACACTGCCGCCGCCCCAAAAGCCGCCATCTTCTTCAATTCGTGCACGGATATTGACCACCGCAGGAGTAGAAACCGCTGCGGCCTGCACAAAATTTGTGGGCGCAACATGGCGCAAATTAGCATTGGCGCGAGTATTAAGGAGCTTATCCACAAAACTCGTGTACCTGGCCTCGCCTTCCATGTCCGACCATTCACTTTTTGCTGCGGGTTCGAACCAGCGATACAGCCCTACCGAGAGCAGGGAACTCATCAACGCCACCAGGATTAAGGATGATCCTTTTTGCATAGACACGTAGGTAAGGGCAATACTGCCCGATTTGATGGAGAAAATACAAATTTTATACCTGAATGAATTTCTAACGTAACACTTTGGTTTTGCAGTATGTTTAAGCAGCTATGGCACGTAACTTTGCCCCGACCCCGACCCCTGGCCCCTGAAGGGGAATAGCCCTGGCCCCTGAAGGGGTAAGAGGGCCAAACCTCCAAACCTCCGAACCTTTTAGCACTTTAACATAACTTTAGAGCGCAAACGCTTTTTTGAATCCCCTTGGAAGCAACATCTTCGCGTATGAAATTTTGGAAATACCAGGGCGCCGGCAACGATTTTGTTATGCTGGATCAGCGCACGACACAATGGCTGGGCCGCAGCGACCAGGCCTTGATAGAAAAATTATGCGACCGCCGTTTTGGCATTGGCGGCGATGGATTAATCATCCTGCAGGATCATCCGGAATATTCGTTTGAAATGATCTATTTTAATGCCGATGGGCGCGAAAGTTCTATGTGCGGCAACGGTGGCCGCTGCTTTGCAGCATTTGCCCATCGCTTAGGTCTCGTCGGGGATTATATGGAATTTATCGCCATCGACGGCCCGCATGAGGCATTTATCCGCCATCACCCTGAATCGGAAGGACACGAAGGGCATTTTTGGGTAGAACTGAAAATGAAAAACGTAGCGCAAGTGGAACAAACAGAAGACGCATTGGTGTTAAATACCGGTTCGCCGCATTTTGTGCGCTTTGTGCCGGATGTAAAACCCCTTGATATGTTTGCCGAGGGGCGCAAGGTGCGTTACAGCGAACGCTTTAACGCCGAGGGCATCAATGTGAATTTTGCCGCCATGCAGCCCGACGGCTCAATTGCCATCCGCACCTATGAACGGGGCGTGGAAGATGAAACCCTTGCCTGTGGCACCGGTGTGACCGCCGCCGTGCTGGCCCGGCACCGGAACTTGCAGCTTGCCCCCGGCGCGTATGAAGTTGCAGTGCAGGCGCAGGGCGGAAAATTGGCCGTGCGCTATACCGCCGACGCGCAGGGGAAATTTGAAGCAATCTGGCTTTGCGGCCCTGCAACCGAAGTTTATGAAGGACAAATCTCTATTCCATGAAAATTAAATTCACCTTTCTGAACCTGCTGCTCATGTGCACCACCACAATTTTTGCACAACAGGACAGCTCCAAAACCAGCGCCCCCGTACAGGTAAATTTCCAAACACCGCTCTCGCACGAACAAACTATTCGCAATGCAAGGGCAGAACTGGAACAAGCCATCCGAACAGACGATCCCGCTTGGGCCGCCCTGTGGGTCGACTCCCTGCGTCGACTCGAAAATGAAAATTGGCTGGGCTTACTCTGGGATGAACGCTGGATGCTTTACTACTGGGAAGGCGCACTGGGCAATCTTTTTGAAGAGGCCGCTACCGCCAACCGCGAAATGCTGACCAATACGCCACGAAAAAAAAGCATCAACGACGATGCCCTTTTTCCGCTGATTGACAGCACCGTGCTCAGTCGCCGCTTCGACCTGTACAACCAGATTCAATCCGGCTTTTTAAATGTGGAGGAAAAAGCATTTAGTGTGTTGTTGCTCGATTATTTGCTGCGATTGAACAAGGACGCCCGCGACTGGGCCATTCGATGCAATGCTTTTTTGAAAAAATTTCCGGAATCGCGCTACAAAGCAATGGTCGATTACATGAACCCTTACGTGTATCTGCCCCCGGCATCCGTAACAGCGCCGCCAAAACCCAACCGCAAAAAAGGCTGGTCGCTGGATGCTTCCCTGTGGACAGGACGCTGGACCGAAAGCGCAGAGCGCACCCTTGATGCGCCGATAGGCTTTGATGTTGGCCTGTCGTTCTGGAAAAGAAGCCGCATTCTTGGTTTTCGCGGTGGCTTTGGCTCCCGGCGCTTGTTGCAGCCCATTTACGACGGCAATATCGAATGGCCGAGGGGCGAAAAATATAACCTCGGACAATTTGAAGCAGAGTGGGGGTATCGCATTATTAATACCTCCAAAGTAAAGGTTTATCCGGTTATTTGTGCGGGATTGCAATGGCTGACGCCGCCTTCGCCCGACGATGAATCGGTAGACGATCCGTACCCTGGCGTTAATTACACCACTTTTCATTACGGCGCCACCTTGAATTTTGACTTTAAACTCAAAGTGCAACAAGCCGGTAAACCTGGCGAACACCCGGCAGGCTCTTATGTGGGCGCCCGTGTGCGCGCCGGCTGGAAGGGCCTTAACTGGAATGCCGAAGATGATGTATTAGTGGGTAATCTGTTTTTTCTTGGGGTGGGAGTTACTACCTTTGCTTATCGCAAAGTTCAATAATTTTTTACCCTATGCCCAATACAAACTATTCCGCCTCCGATGGATTTGACTGGCTAAGCGACCTGACCCCGGCGTATGCCGCCCAGGAATCCTGGGAAAATCAGGCTTACACCAATCAGGAGACCGTGCATTATTTTTATCAGTCGCGCGGGCCGTTTTATATTGCCTGCGGTGCCGGTTTGCTGGCCGACCACGTGCGTCGTTTTCGTTTTTCGCCGGAATTGATACAGCGCTTAGGCCGCGTAACAGATCCCATGGGTCGTTCGGTTTTTCAGGAAAGCTTTCTCAACCATTTGCAACGCCTGCGCCTGCGGGTACAGGTGAATGTGCCACCGGAAGGCATGTTGATGTTTGCCAATGAGCCGATTTTGATTGCACATGGCCCACGCGACCAACTGCAATTGCTGGATTCGGCTTTTCGTCGCTTGCTCTGGGCCTCTACCCATTGGGCTACTGAAGCGGCGCTGGAGCGCTGGGAAAGCGGCGAATTAGACGAAGAGGATGCGCCGGCAATTCCATCTTTTTCGGGCAATCCGGAAGGCTGGCGCTTGCGCGCAACGTATATCGGCGGCGGCGATGTCTCGACACTGAAGTCTGAGACTTTGCGCGCAATTGCACCCAATGAAGGGCCGGGCCTCATAGAAGCCGCACCTGGGGATGCCCTGGTACAGATCCGCCGGATGTTTCAGCAACAGCAGGCCCTGGGCGATTTATGGTTATCAGACAGTGTGGAGGAAAAACTGAGCGTCAGTAGGAGAAAAACACAAATGCGAACACTTTGGCAAAGTGAGCCGCTCACTTTTACCATGACGCGTTTTCAAAACCTGTATTTGCCGGTACTCATCAAAGGGCATCCGGTGCAGCCGCCAACCCGCCTGGGCTACCTGCGCCAACGTATGTTGAAGCACCTGCGCGCCTTCTCCGAAATTGAATTGGAAAAATATCCGCTTGGATGGGGAGCGCTTTAGCGCAATACTTACAGCGTTTTTTGTCCTTGTTTGGTCGCCGTTTTTCAAGCACTGATCTATGCGGGGTACAAACGGCTTGTCGGATTGGTCAAATCTGCGCATCTTTGCAAATACATCGTTACCGACAACCGGGCAATATCAATAATATATTGCGCGGTGCCGGAAAACCAAAATCAACACCTTATATACAATGACACCTTTTCGCAAAGACGCTCCGCAGTACCCACATTGGAAAAATCGCCTGAAACGCGGCAGCCTGTTTGTCGCTGTCAGTGCCTTGCTCGTTGCCGGCGGCTGTGGCTCCGATAATGGTTCCGATTGGGAAACCGTTACGGTACAGGAGCCGACGCAGGGCGTGATTACAACCATTTCAGAAAAAACAGACGGCAGCTACGAAATCATTGATGAAAAAGTTATCCCGGAGCGCAAAGACTCGCGGGTAATTGTACAAAGACAAAGTGGCAAGACCGACACCATGACGCTGGAAGCAGCCAAAGGATTGGTCAGCCCGCAGGATACGGTTGCCACGCATACCCGTACCAGCACCACGATAAACCACCACCACCACAGCAGCTTCGGCGGTGTATTGTGGTGGGGTACCATGGGTTACCTGATGGGGCGCAACATGAACACCCCGTCTTACAACGGAATTTACCGCTCCGGCTTTAACCCGACCTATGGCAATAGCAGCCAGTTGCGCCAAACCGCCATTTCCCGCACCGTGCAGCAGCCGGCACGCAGCAAAAGCGGCTTTTTCCGCAGTTTTCGCGGTAGTTCGGGCGGATAGTGCGGTTTTTGGCAGAACAGACAGCCGGCGTTTCGTGTTATACACGGGATGCCGGTTTTCTTTTGTCGAAAAAAGAAATTTGCAGATGGTTTAAGTCTTTAATTTACCTTTGATAACCATTCACCCGATATTTATTGCTGATGGAAAATGCTGTTTCTTCTCCGCTTCGTTGTATTATTGTTGAAAACGAGCCCCTTGCGGCAGAGTTAACGGCAGAATATATTCAACAAACCCCGGCTTTGCAGCTTACGCATGTTTGTGAAAATGCGTTACAGGCATTGGACGTCGTGCGGAACAACCCGGTCGATGTTATTTTTCTGGATGTGGAAATGCCCAAGTTGAGCGGCATCGAGTTTTTAAAAACCCTTCAGCGGCCGCCCAAAGTGATTATTGTATCGGCTCACCGGGAATATGCCCTGGATGGTTTTGACATGCGGGTGGTGGATTATTTGCTCAAACCCGTTGATTTTCCGCGTTTTACGAAGGCAGTGAACAAGTTGTTGGCCCAGCGTGGCGCGCAGGAAGCCGCCAATAAAGCGACCCAGGCGGCTGTGCGGCCGTTTTATTTTTTTAATGTCAATAAAAGGGCCGTCAAAATTTATCTGGATGAAATACAAATCATCGAGAGCCTGAAAGATTGCGTGGCAATTCTGACGCCCGGAAAATCCTATCCGACCCATTACCAGCTCGGCGAATTGGAGGAAATGATCAAGTCTGATAATTTCCTGCGGATTCACCGCTCCTTTATCGTGGCAGTGGATAAAATTGAGTCTTTTTCAGCCGCAGAAGTAGAAATTGCAGGGCGGGTACTGCCCATCGGACGCAGTCACCGCGAAGCAGTGATGAAACGCCTCGGACGCAATTAGCACACGCAGGCAGGCTCAGCTTTGTCGGGATTTATTTCGGCAGGCATCGCTGCAATACCGAACCTCCTCCCATACTTTTTCCCATTTTTTGCGCCAGCTGAACGGGCGTTGGCAAACAACGCAGGTTTTTTGCGGCAACGCGCTTTTTTGCTTCATTTTGCCGGTTCCGGCCTTTGCTTTTTTCATTGCAGTTTGGTTTTGTATTTCATTTTGTAAAAATATTTTGTTTTATAAAGATGTAATTAAAATTAATTGTTTATTTTTGCGTGTCGAATTTTAAAGCACGCATTATGCAACTTTGTACTTATTGCGCTTCCGAATTGATTCCCGGTGCGAAATTCTGCCATCGCTGCGGTGAAAACATCATTGAGCAGACGAAGGATTGTCCGGTATGTCATACTGCCAGTCCTTTGGCATCGGTATTTTGCCACAATTGTCGCTACCATTTTGACGGTAAGGAAAAAAATAAAGCGGCAACTTACCTGCCTGCCTATCCGCTGGAATTCAATCCGGACACTTTAACAGAGCAGGTAAAAGCTTTGTTTTTCAAAAGCCTGCGTTTTCGCGTGGAAGAAGAGCTGGAAGCTGCTCAATACACCCATTATGTGGAGCGTTTTTACCAGTCAAATTTCAAAAATATCTATGAGGCGCGTGCAGAACAAATCTCAGAAGACATTCTAATGCATTGGGAGCGTTTTGGAGCGGCCGGGCTGCCCGAGCTGGATCGTATGATTGAAGATGCTTTTGAGGGTCTGCTGGATTATTTTATCATTCAGTTTTGCCCCGATCTGAATGGCGTTATCCTCCCGCCGGTCATTTTGCGTTATGAAAAAGCACAGGCTGCGCGAACGGATTTAGGGCTTATGGTGCGGGATTACCTGAATTTTGAACAGGAAAATGATCTTAAATTGTATTTTGACTTCATCCGAATGCCTGAAACAGCTTTAAATAATGCCATCAAATATTTCTTGCATGCCGACAAGGGGGAACGTGTGTTTTTTGTTTGCGACATGACCCTCAAAGGCACCTGCCGGGAAGGCTTTGCCCTCACTGATAAAGGTATTTACTGGCGCAACAGCTTCGAAAAACCGCGCAAGGTGTTATATAAAGACTTGAGGGAATTAAAGCGACAAAAACAATGGGTACTGATTAACGGGAACTTTTTCTCGGTCAATCCGTGTTTTAACCTAAAGATGCTCAAATTACTCAAAAAGCTGCGCGCATGGTCGGCGCTACCGAAACCGGCAGCCCAAAGCGTCTGAAAAATTTTCTCAAATTTTTTTTTGGGAAAATGATAAAGTCAATTGTATCTTTGCGCCACGAAAGACGGACATTGTAGCTCAGTTGGTTAGAGCGCAAGTTTGTGGCACTTGAGGCCGTGGGTTCGAATCCCATCATTGTCCCGAAACATAGCCCGAATATCAGCAATGGTGTTCGGGTTTTTTGTGTTTTAGTCCCAACTTTTGCCGGACTTTAAGGCATTCGGGGAATTTCTATCAAGGCATCCAGCAGAAATTTCACCCCCCAGTTGGGGTAGCGAAAGCGCAGGTAAGGGCCGTAAAACGGCGCCGAACCCGGCAAGGCCCCATAAGCCGCAGAACCCTTCTTCAGGGATTGAAATTGCAACGTATGGTCGAGTAATGCACGCGCAGTTTCCATGAAACTTTGATCTTCTGTACACTGGCCAACTTCCTGAAAAACCAACGCCAGTTGGACATTCCCCGTTGGGCATTCAAAGCGGTAGTTGCCTTTCCAGTTCTCGTCGTAGGTGCCTGCAATTGCCTGATTATCAGTAATTAGTTGTTGTAAAGTCTCCAGCGAGCATAGCGTTTTTTGCTGAATATCCGGCATTTCAAGTATAGCGGCGCTTTGCCAGAATCCCTCCAGCGTATAAGCAATGGTATGGGTATAAGCGGGTTTTCCGGGCCAGAAACCCCAATCCTGAATGCTGTGTCCACTTTGAAATTTTTCAGCATAAAACCACAATGCCTTGCGCGCAACCTGCTCCAGTGTACCATCCTGCAGTAATTGATTGGCGCGCAACAAACCCTGCACGGCGCGGGTGTAATAGGTCGGCACAAATCCTTCCACGTAGGCCGCCTGTCGCCAGGCGCCGTCGGCTTCCTGAATTTGTGCAAGCCAGGCGCCGGCACGCGCGAGCGCTTGCCGGTACTTGTCCTGTTGGCTATGCTCATAAGCAGCAGCCAGGCCAAACATAATCTGGGCAGTATTAAAAACACTGGGTTTTTGATGGCCCGCCAGCAAGCCGGGAAAAGCGCCTGAGGGCAGCTGAAGCGCCAGCAGCCAATCGGCCGCCCGTAATGCAAGTGACTGAAAAACAGCACTTTGTTCGGGGTGGCAATGCTCGCTCCAACGCAGCAGGGTTTCGATCAGGTAGCCGGTAGTTTCGGGGTAGGGCTTGGCCCAGCCGAAGAGCGGCGACCAGGAGTGCGCCGAACCGCCGCTGCCCGTTGCGCTGATGCTGCGCATGGCCCAGTCGGCTGCTGCTGCGGCGCGCACCGGGTAATCTATCGGAATTGACGTTGATTTGCGGAAAATTGACATAATTTGCACCTGAAAGCTCTTGCAAAGGTTGTAGTTTTGTTCCGAATTTGTCGGAAAGTTTCACAGATAACTTTCCGCCCCAACTCCTCCTGCTTATGCGTTTTTTGCTCGCTTTATTGATTTGCTGCCTCAGTGCAGCCGCACAGGCCCAAAACTGGAACGGTGTAGACAGCCTCTACGGGTTTGAGTGGATCAATTACAACAAAATTTACTATAAAATCAAGGTTGCCGACGATGGGATTTACAGGGTCAATGCGGCGACGCTTGCTGCTGCCGGACTTAATGTTGCAGCGGGGGCGGATTTGCGGCTTTTCCGGAACGGTATGCCTGAGCCGCTGTTTGTCAGCACAGAAGCAGCTTTTGGCAGCACGGATTTTGTAGAATTTTACGGACAAAAAAATCGCGGAGAAAACGATCGTTTTCTGTTCTCCAACCCGGAGCTGCAACAGCTCAACCCCTGGCACAGCATGTTTAACGACACGACGGTGTATTTTTTGGTGGCAGCCCCGGAACTGGCGCCCCTTCGATACAGCGAAACGCCAAATGTGCTGGACAACCTGCCTGCCCCGGAGCCTTTTTGCTGGCAACTTAAAACAACGACCTGGGAAGATTACAGCTTTAAGCGCAGCCTCAGTTCGGAAATTTCCTATTCCTGGTTTGATGGCAATGGCTTTGGTACCTCACCCAATACCAATGGTAATTATACCGTCACCGCGCCACAGCGCCTGAGTGGCGGCCCGGCGGCGGCGCTGATTTTGCGTTATGCCTCCGACCGTGGGCAGCACCAGCACAAGGTCTTCGTCAATGATTCCCTGTTTTTTGAACATGAGTTTGGCGCTTTCGGTATTGTGACCGACACGATTTTGCTGAAGGGCAACAAACTCCTGGCCAGCAATACGGTGCGCATACAGTCGCAGGGATGGCCCGACTGGGTTTCGGTGGCCGGACTTTCCCTGCGTTATCCGCGCCTGCCGGATTTTGACAATGCCGCTTTCGCGCAATTTGAACTGGAACCCGCTTTGGGCGCGCGCTACCTCGAAATAAAAGGAATCAATGGCGCTGCCAATGGCGCCATCTTGTACGACCTGAAATCAATGCAGCGGTTTACAGCTGTCTTTGATAATAACCTCTTGAAAATCAAACTGCCTGAAGTCGGTAACGCTGGCCGCAGTCTCGCATTGAGCGCCAATGCGGGCATCAAAAATGTGCAGCAGGTGGAGGCTTTACAATTCCGGGATCTGCGCAATGTGCAGGCCGATTACCTCATTGTGAGTGCCCGTGCCCTGCGCAAGGGCAGCGATCCGGTACAGCAATATGCCGATTACAGGAAAAGTATTGCCGGCGGCGGCCACAACGTCGAGGTGGTAAATGTGGAGGAAATATACGATCAGTTTGGCTACGGCGGGCGTTTTAGTCCGCTGGGTTTGCGTAACTTTATACAATGGACCGACCGGAATGCCGGGAAACTGGAACATGTTTTTATTATCGGTAAAGCCCTGCACTATACCGAATTCAGAACTGCTGAAAAACAGCAGGCGCTGGCCGACAGCCTCTTTTTTGTACCGACTTTTGGTATTTCCGGCAGTGATTTGCTGTTTGCCATGAACACGCATTATTTGTCGAAACCCGTCGCTGCGGTCGGACGAATTGCCGTAACCAATACTGTGCAAATCCGGGATTATCTCAATAAAGTCAAGGAACAGGAAGCGGCGATCGACAACCCGGAACAAACCCTGGCGGCCCGCGCCTGGATGAAACGGGTAATTCACAACAGTGGTGGCTTGCAAGGCGAGCAGATCGCCATTCGCTCTTACACCAGTAGTATGCGCAGTGTGCTGGAAAGCAATCGTTTTGGTGCGGAAGTGAGTTCGTTCTACAAAACTTCCAACGATCCGATCCAGCTCTCCAGCTACGAACAAATGCTGCAACTCATCGACGGAGGCGTGGCCATGTGGACCATTTTTGGACACTCTTCCCCAACAGCTGTCGACTTTGACATTGGCACCGTTGATGTGTACAACAACAAGGGACGTTATCCTTTGATGCTTGTAATGGGTTGTTTTTCAGGCGTTTGCTCTACACCCCAATCTGGTATCGGCGAACAGTTTACCTTGGCAAAAGACCGTGGCGCCATTGCGTACATCGCTTCTGTAAACTACGGATTTATTGATGCGCTGCACACTTACGGACGACGTTTTTACGAACGTATTGGTGGCGAAGACTATGGGAAAAGCATCGGGACAACGCTGAACCATGTGATTGAGGATTATAAAAATAACGGCAACCCTGCGTTGATTTCACTGCTACACCAGAATTTCCTGCAAGGAGATCCGGCCGTGCGTTTGTATCCGCATCCCGGCCCGGATTTTTTGATTGACAATTCGAGTATTGTTGTTGCGCCCAACCCGATTGGCATTCAGGAAGAGCGTTGTACCATTAATTTCGACCTGGTCAATATTGGGGAAAATGCAGGTGGGCAATTGGCCTACAGCGTGGAGCAACAATTGCCCAACAGTAATTTGATCAAACGTTTGCTGGACACTATTCCGGCGCCGGCGTTCCGCAAAAAAATGAGCATTGAGGTGCTGGTAGGCGCCAGCCAGGTTGGCTTTAATCGTTTTTTCCTTACGCTTGATCCGCAAAATGTAATTGCCGAAAAACCGGCACTTCAGGCAGAATCCAATAACCAGGCCTTAGACGGCGATGCGCATCCCGGCATCCCGGTGTACTTCTTTGCCGAAGATGTGCAACCGATTTATCCGCCGGCTTATGGCGTTGTGGGGACAGACAAAGTAACCCTGAGTTTTTCTACCTTGAATACGGCGGCCCCGGAACTTCGGTACAGGGCAGAAATTGATACCAGTATCGCTTTTAACAGTCCTTTGAAACGCCAGACAAGCCCCATTGCCAGTGGCGGCCTGCTGGAATGGACACCGGATCTGACACTGAGCGACAGCACTGTATATTATTGGCGGGTAGCCCGCGACACCCTGATTGATGGCCAGATTGTCTGGCGCAACCGCTCTTTTATTCACCTCAAGGGCAGCGCGCCAGGCTGGAATCAATCGGCCTATCATCAGTATCGGGACGGACTTTTTTCCAATTTTAATCCCGTCGATTCTACCCGCAGGATTGAATTTAAAGATAATGCCGGTTTTATCAATATTGGTGTTGGCTACAAGGATGTAAATACCAATCTGGGTTGCCAAAACAGCTATTACGAAGGCTGGTACGGCGATTATGACTGGAATGTACAACAGGTGCCGCGCGGGGTGATGGCCTACATTTCTGATCCGAACACGGGTTTGTTTGTGCGCAACCCGGTAGGAGGACCGCACAACTATGCGCCGCAGGCCGAGCGCTTTTTTTACCGCTTTGAAACGGCCGACTCCCTGCGCCGGATTGCACTGATGGAGTTTATAGAAAATGAAGTGCCGGATGGATATTACGTAGGTTTATTAGCCTTTAATAACCCCAACGACCCGATTGGATATGCGCCGCAATATTGGGCAAATGATTCTGTGACTTACGGTAAAAACCTGTTTCAAGTGCTTGAAAATCAGGGCGCTAAGGATGTACGCAAATTAGCTGCCTTTACCAATACCGGCCCTTATCCCTACGGCCTGGTTTTCCGCAAAAATGACCCTTCCTATGCAGCGGTAGACACTTTTGTAACTGCATTGGATTCTACATTTTTTGTGCGCGGCAACTTTTTGGCCAAGTGGTCGGTCGGGCAAATGGAAACCCCGACAGCCGGTCCGGTAAAAGCCTGGCAAAAGTTGTTCTGGAAGCCCGGCCCAAGCGATAATCCATCCGATGAGGTGAATCTGGAATTGGTTGGGGTTCGGCCCGACAATCTGGGCGATACCGTATTGGCACAATTGGATGCCAACACGCTGGAGTTGTCGTTGGCGAATATTGATCCGCAAAAATATCCGCGTTTAAAGCTGCGCTACGACGCGCGCGACACCCTGAAGCGCAGCGCCGTGCAGCCCGAATACCTTCGCCTGCTTTATGATGCCCTGCCGGAAGGCGGCTTGCGCAATCCGACGTATGGCGGCGCTTTTGAATTTGACACGGTGCAGCAAGGGCAGCCATTTCGCGCTGTTTTGGCCTTTAAAAATGTATCGGATGCTGCTTTTGACAGCGTCTTGGTGCGTTTCCGAATTGAAAATGCCAGTAGTGGCGCCCGCGTGGTGGAGCAACGGCTTGCACCGCTGGCGCCGGGGGAAACAAAGTTTCCGGAACTGAAACTCGATACCCGCGATTTGCAAGGTCCGCAGCGTTTGGTGCTGGACGTTAATCCGGACAACGACCAAGCCGAACAATATCATTTTAACAATGTGTACGTGCGGGAGTTTTTTGTGCAGGGCGACAAGCGCAATCCGGCCCTGGATGTCACTTTCGACGGACGCCATATTATAGATGGCGATATTGTTTCGCCCAAGCCGGAGATTTACATCACCCTGCGCGACGATAATCGCTACATGGCGATGTCGGATACCGCAACTTTTTCACTTTCCGTGATTGCTCCCGACGGCAGCCGGCAGAACCTGCCCTACAATTCGCCGGATATTATATTTATACCTGCCAACCCGACTGATTTGCCTGCAAAAAATCAGGCCCGTTTAGAGTGGCGCCCGACATTTACGCAAGATGGCGAGTACCAGCTCCTGGTCAATGGCAAAGATGCGGGTGGTAATGAGTCCGGCGCTTTGGATTACGTGATCAAATTCAGGGTAATTACTAAAACCACCTTGTCGAATATACTGAATTACCCCAACCCGTTTTCCACATCCACCTGCTTTGTGTATACGTTTACCGGGCTGGAGCAACCGCGTAATTTTAATATCCGGATAATGACGGTGAGCGGAAAAGTAGTGCGTGAAATCGGCGCGGCCGAATTTGGTCTTTTGCGCGCGGGTACCCATGTGAGCGATTTTTGCTGGGATGGCAAAGATCAATACGGCGATCAATTGGCCAATGGCGTTTACCTGTACCGGGTGATTGCAACAGACGCCGAGGGCAAGGCTTTAGAGCAATTTGAGCAGCAAAGTGCCGACGGGTTCTTTCAGGCGGGTTACGGGAAAATGGTAATTATGCGGTAGTAGGTTTTTTTCACAGAAGATACACAGCATGAGGTTATTGAAGAAACAGCATGCTGTGTATTGTTGTGGGATGGATCTGTGCATATCTGTGCGGAAACCTGCGTGGCTGGGCGTATCATGCCACCTCTGGTCGGATGTATTGGCTGTTAATACTAATCCAGATGTCGTGCAATTTATTGAAATTTCGTAAATTTTTTTGGGTTTGACATCATTAGTGTATAAAATTAATACCTAATCTGCTAATTTTGCAATTCATAAATTTGACCCAAAAATCATGAAGATAATTCTCGTTTTACTCTTATTATGCTCGGGTTTTGTCGAGATTTCCGCCCAGACGGTTGCACTTGAAAAAGCTGCCTTAACTGTGCAGTACCAATCCGGAAAGCTTACCAACGAGGAGGTACAAAAAAAGAAAAAGCAATTGGATGCCCTAATTGCAGAAGGTTTCTTCGATCAAGTACCTTATGATAGCAGCAGTAAGAAGATTATTCTTCATTCGGTGATTGACTTGCCAGGAATGATGAAAAAGCAAATCATCACTCGCATCAAAGAATGGTGTGCTATACACTATGGAAATATTAATGCTGTGATGCACTATTCAGATGATGAAAATGGCAAAATCATAATTAAGGGGTGGTTTCCTGTGCAATATAAGGAAACTTACACAGGTTGGTTCGGACTACAAAATGTGATTACGCCTGAGGTTAAATGCTGGCATACTATCTCTTTTACTGTCAAAGACAGCAAGATGAAAATGGTTTATGAGGATCTGCATTATGAGTTGACCTATGGTGGTTACTCAGTAGGTGGAACCTATATACCACGGACTACAGCAGAACTTTATATGGATTGGGTTTTTCCCATTATTGACAACACTCCTGAAACCTACCAAGGCAGAATCAATCTTATTAAAGATACTTTTACACAGGTTACTGCTAATCGTGAAAGCCTGAGAAAATATATCCTTTTTGCGAGGGATGATTATGGGTTTTGAAGGGTAGCTATTTCATTCTCTATGATGTCTTCTGACTTGTGTAAAAATACCTGCATTTCATTTATCGCATCAACGCTTACTAAACCTCACAGGTTTAGTAAGCGTTGAGGTTTCCCCTACGACAACCGCCGCTTATAATCCACATACCCAAATTTCCGCACCACCTCTAATTTACCGTCGGGCCGCAAAATAGCGATGCTCGGGTGAGTAACGCCATTAAAGGTGCTGGTCTTAACCATGGTGTAGTGAATCATATCCTCAAACACAATTTTCTGGCCCACTTTCAGAGGCGTATCAAAGCTGTATTCCGTCATAAAATCGCCGCTCAGGCAGCTCACACCACCCAATCGGAAAGCAGGTTTCCCTGCCTCCGGCTCCTCCTGCGCCCCGCGTACCCGCGGGCGGTAAGGCATTTCTAAAGTATCGGGCATGTGCGCCGTGAAGGATACATCCAAAATGGCGGTTTTGACTCCTTTGTTCTTCACCACATCCAGTACCGTGGATACCAATACGCCGGTCTCCCAGGCGATGGCGCTGCCGGGCTCCAGGATGACATGCAGGTGCGGGTGTCGCGCCTTGAACGCCTTGAGCACGCTGATGAGGTGCTCCACATCGTAGTCTTTGCGGGTCATCAGGTGGCCGCCGCCGAAATTCACCCATTTCAGGCTTGGCAGGAATGCGCCGAACTGTTTTTCAAAATGCTGTAAGGTCGTTTCCAGGTCGTAGCTGGTGCTTTCGCAGAGTACATGAAAATGCAGTCCCTCTACGCCCTCGGGCAGCTGCCCTTTGAAGTTTTCCGCCGTTTCGCCAAGTCGGGAACCCGGAGAAGCAGGATTGTACAGGGCTGTTCCTACCGGCGACCAGCCCGGATTGACGCGGATGCCCGCGCTGATGGGCTCCGGGTGTTTCGCTAATTTACCCTTATAACGCTTGTACTGCGCCAGCGAATTAAAGGTAATATGGCTCGAATATTTCATCACCTGCCCAAACTCCTTAGGCACATAGGCCACGGCGTAGGTATGTGATTTGGTCTTCATTTCTTCAAAACACAGGCGCGCTTCATTCAGGGACGAGGCGGTGGCGCCGCTCAGGTACTCGCGTACAATGGGGAAGGCGCTCCACATGGCAAAGCCTTTGAAGGCTAAAATGACTTGCACGCCAGCCGCTTTTTGCACCCGGTCAATAAGCGCCAGGTTACGGCGCAACAGGGTTTCCTCCAACACAAAACAGGGGGAGGGTACTTTTTTCAAATCCATTATTTCGGTAGTAGTTTTTTCAGTTCAGTGACAATTTCCGCCCAGGCGGTGTCGGGGTTTCCATAATCCGCCACGCTGCGGTTTTGTGCGGGCAATGATTTGAGGCGCTCTAATCCGGTGCCGTCAATGGGCGACTGATCCACCCGGATAGGCAGGATGCGACGGCCCTGCTCAATGAGTTCAAACAGCAAACCCAACCAGGCTTCCGAGCCATACAGGTTAATGGTGAGCAGCACGATCACGTAATCTGTGTCGGCCAATTCCCCTTGCGCGCGTTCGATCGGATCTTCGCCCACATTGGCGTCGTGTACATTGTACAGCCGCAGTTTCTTGCTGATTCTCAATAAGTTGAGGTGCTTGCTGAAGCGTGTTGCCACGTCTTTGTCGGCCTCATCGTAGAGGATCATAAACTTGGGCGGACCTGTGACCGGCGCAGGGGCAGGCTTAACCGGAGCAGGATTTACAACAGGTGTAGCCACGTTCGGTACGGGTGTCGGCGGGGTAGGGGTGGCACTTTCCCGAACGGCCGGCGTGCTGGCTACCGGCGTGCTCGCAGCAGGCATTTTTCCACCCAGAAAGGCAAAAATATCTCGGAACAAAATACCGCGATTAGCGGCTTTGCGGTCGCCGCGTGCATTGATCTGCATACCACCCTCGGCTTCGCTCAGTCCGGCATGGTGAATGGCCACTACCTTCCAGTCTTTGTTGAATACCGGCGAGCCGCTGCTGCCGGGTTCGGTATCGGTAGAGTAGTAGAGGTGTTGCTGCCATTGGCCGAGCACTTCGTTGGCGGTCAATGCGATTTGTTTGTCTTCGCCTTTTGGGTGCTGGATAATGGTAACCGGCTCGCCCAATGTGGGCATCGCCTCAGCATCAAATTCCACATAACCCCATTGGTTGAGGGGCTTGTCGGCGCGATCCTGAATTTTTACCCTGCAAAAATCGAGCTGATCGGGTGTACTGGTAATGAAATCGGTAGGATCCAGCATGTAGGCCGTCCGACTTTTGATCGTTCCCGTGGCATCAAGTTCGTAGTTGAATTCAATACGCGCGCCTTGGGCTACGTCAATGGAGGGGATGACGTGGTTGTTGGTGTACAGGTATCCGTCTTGTGTGATGAATCCCGTGCCCAATTCTCCGTTGGCACAAACTACCCGACAAACGGCTTTGGATGCGCGCAAGGCCCGTTCCAACCAATTGATTTTCAATAAATTGTTCTGCGGGCCAATGATTTTCTCCAACTTTACCGGATCAGGGATGCCGAACTGGAAAGTACTGAGGTTGCGTATTTGCGCATTGGCGTCTACACGTTTGGGCACTTCTTTCATCAGTTCCAGCAAACCAAAGCGGGCCTTGGCTTCGTGGCGACTGAATTCATCAAATGCAATTAAATTCTGACGGAAAGCACGGGAGGCGCTTTGCCAGTTTCCGACTGTCAGGATGACATCCTGCCGGATTCCGGCGCCGGTTTGTTGATCCAGATCCAGGAGTGCGTCTACCGCCTCCTGGATCTGGCTTTCTTCTATGAGTCCTTCAATCGCCTTGAGCAGGGCGAGCTGCGCGTTTTGCATAGGCTTATTGTTTCACGACGCGCACTGTAGCGCCGGGGCCGTTTTGTTTTTCAATAACCGACAACAGGTACATGCCAGCGGGCAAAGATAACAAATCGAGTTGTGTATTATTCAGGCCTTTTACGCCGGAAGTGTTTTGTTCCAGCATCACGCGGCCGCTGAGGTCGCTCAGGCGCAGGGTCACGTCGTTTTCAGCGCCCAGCACATAGGTAACATTCAGGAAATCGTTGGTCGGAACGGGTGTCACCTGCTGAATACCACCTGGTGTGGAGCGTTGCAGGGCAATTTGCTGCGAAACGGCGGCTTTCCCGTCAACATCCACACTGCGCAGGCGATAATAAGCCAGCGCCGGCGGGTTGTCGTCGCGCAGTTGGTATTGTTTGATGCTGTTGCTGTTCAATTGTCCATTTTGCTGCCCGATGCTTTCCCAGCGCAGCCCGTCGAGGGAGCGTTCGACGATGTGGGTGGCCACATTTTTTTCAAAACGGGTTTCCCATTCCAGTATATTGTTTTTGGCTTCGGCACGGCCCTGGAAATAAGCCAGTTCCAGTGGCAGGGGCGTCAGGCCGAGGTGAGCGCCGAATTCTCCGGGCAAAGTGGCCGTAAATTCAAGGTAAAAAGTTCCGGAGGTGCCCACCGGAACTGCAGCGACATTGGTATAAAACAGGCCAAGCCCCAGATCGTAATTGTTGTTGCGCTGAATACAATCTTCCATTGGGCCGGTGTACTGCGAAACGTTGAGGTTTTCAATGACAGCCGCCGGCGCGTTGGCTTTCGTTTTCAGCGAGTCAAATTCGCTGTTGTAATAAAACAGGCGAAGTGTGACAGGTCCGACTGGCGCCTGGCTGGAGCGAATGCGGTAATAGGCAGGCATGTAGGCAATGGGCGGATTATTGCCCGACAGCGGTACTGTATCGGTAACCGATAACTGACAAAAAACCGAATCAAGGTTTTGCGGGCCAGGCTTGATGGCGGCTACCAATTCACCAATTTCATAAGTGCTGGGTTGCGAGTACAGATTGTACCAACGATCGCCGCCGCTGACTAATCCATTAACCGGCGCTGCGGCATAACCTTTGCTGCAATTACTTTCGATGGTGCGCGGCGCAGCCTCCTCTACTACAATACAAAAAGTACCGTCTGTCACGCCATACCCATCCACTTGAATGTAATAAATATCATCGGGCAGCAGGCCGGTGTAGGTGAGTTCGCCGTTGAAACCCAAACCAAAATTACCACTGTCCTCATCACTTTCAAGGAGTCGGAAGGTAGAGAAATCAGTCAAGTCGCTCAGGGTATATAAGGCAATTTGTGTATCGTAATTGGAGCCTTGCGGAATAATTTCCGTGGTAATCCGAATCGTTCCGGAAGCCGGAGCAATAAAGCTGAACCAAACAGTTCGATTGATGTCGTTTTGCCAGCGGCCAACCAAGCCATCACTTGGGTCAGCATCCGGATCCGGCTCGCCGGGTTGTATACTCGCGCCGGTATTGGAATATACATTGCCGGCGCAAGGCTCTCCAACATTAATAAAAATGGCATTTTCCGGACGGTCATTGGTGGGGCTGCAATCGGTGATTCGCACGGTTTGTGCGCTGATATTCGCCGGATTTTGCGCATCATAACGGATAAAATATTCTGTTCCGGCAATTAATGGGCCAAACGAGCTGCTTCCGGGCTGGTTAAAGTCGTCAATGCACTCCCAGTCGTCGGGGCCGCAACCCAGTGCAACGGGTTTATAGAAATAGCCCACAAAGGTATTGTCTGATACCGTCACTACATTAAAGGTGTAATTCCGTGTATTGGGCGCTGTAAAACGGAAGATATCTTCCTTACCGGGTGTTGGGATATTGCAGACGGGGTCGTTGTAAACGCCGGTTCCGGTATTCCCCAGTGGAACATTCTGTGAGCAACCAACCGATTGAACATTGTTGCATTCCGGTGGGGTAAAAAAGGCAATTTTTTGCCAGCCCGTCGTGTCGCCGCCATTGCAGATGCCCCGTATGTAAAAGTCGTAGAATGTAGCATCCGGCAGCATACTCACCAGCAGCGTATTATCCATAGTATTCCCTTCCAGCAGCGCCGGATTGACCGGTGTGTAAGGGCGAACGCCAATTTTCCATTCATACCCTTCAGCGTCAAACATTTCTTCCCAGGAGAAATTGGCAGAAGTCGCTTTGATATTAAAAATATTCAATCCTAAAATCGTGTAGCAACTGTCGGCCACTGCGCAGGAGATATTTCCGCTCCAGCCGTTGCCCTCATCACTTGCGTCGGAACTGAAATGGATCCGCAGGCAGCCCGTGGCGGTTGTTGCGACAAATGGTGGCAGATTTGTCAGATTATTTGGCCCTGTAAATATTCGTTCTACGGGCGCCCCAAGGGAAAATCCGTTCTGAATACTCAGGGTGTCGCCTGCACCGAGATTAAGTGTATTCAGGGTGAGTCGTACGTTTTCATTGGGGTTGTCGGCGCATATAATCACGGTGTAATTTTCATCCGGGCTGTAGGCGCCACCAGCGCCGCCGGTGTCATTAAACGGATCGCCGCAACCGGGTCCGCTGAGGAATTGCAAAGGGCCGATCCAATCGCTACCCGATCCGCCGCCACAGTTGCTGCGCACATAAACTTCGTAAAACGTCAGGCTGTTCAGCCCGCTAAATGTAACTGTGGTATCTGTACTGATTTGAGTATCGATTCCGAAACCTTGTCCGGGTGTAAAACCGGCCGGGCCGATTTCGGCCTGATAGGCCTGGTTGGGGCCTCCGGAACCACTCCAACTGATTTGTACAGAGTTGGAGCTGATGTCGGAAGCGCTTAGTTGTTGGGGCGGAAAGCAGCCAGTGATAAGGAACAGAATGGGTCGGCTGTTTGCCGCTCCCACACGGTTGGTGTCGGGGAAATAACAAATACCGGGTGTGTCGTCGGCTGCGTAAGTACGCGAGCCGTTAAATGGCAGGCTTTGCGTGAGGGAAACACCTGCATTGGCACTTGAAAACAAGCCTAATTCGGGCGAAGTCGGGCCGCTGCACACTTCAATAACTAAATTTGAGAAGCCATCCCAAATGAAAGGAATCTGCAATTGATGTCGGTTGACACCCACTCCGGGTTCGTATTCCAGGGTGTCGAAGGCTGGCAGAAGGTTATTTTCCCAGCCATTGGGATCCAGCGAGCTGCTCAGGGTATTCCCCATGCGTATGCTCAGGTTGCTGACAACGCCAACATCATTGAGTTCGCTGACCAAAAAACCGACCGAGGTAATAGCGACCGGGCCATTGACCATTGCGTTGTTCAATTCATCAGCTAAGTAGAGGTATTGTGTCCGTTGTCCTTCAAAATGTTTGGCATAAGGACTTGGATAATCGGTACTGCTATTGGAGCCGTTGGCGGTGCCGATAATGGTGAGTTGGGCATACAATGGTGAAAAAGTTGCTCCAAAAAAACAGATCAGAAAGCTGGCCCAAAGCATTGGGAGACGCGTAGCGCTTTTCATGTAAACCGGTTTTGCCGCACAAAATGGACGGCGCGTGAACAATTGAGAGATTACCAGTTGATGTTTCAGGATTAACCCGGGTTTGGGCATGCAAATAGGTTGTTTACCGTGCGGAGACGTCCCATTTGCCAAGGTGAACGACATAACGCGTGAAGATAAAAAGTATTCCTATAGTGTTAAAAAAAAAATTGAGGCTTTGCCGCGAATGATAAAAAAACGCCCGCTCTTTGTGCAAAGAGCGGGCGTAATTCTCATCAGATAAAGGAGGGCTTTATTCCTTTACAATGCGCACGGGTTCGGTAGCAGATTGCGTACCAACGATCGTCACATTGTACATGCCTGCAGGCAGGCTGCCCAATTGAAGTGTTGTCTGGTTAAATCCTTTGACGGCATCCAATTGCTGTTGCAACACGAGGCGGCCGCTGAAATCGTATACCATCACATTCACGGTGCTTTCTTCTACCGCATTAAACTGTACGGTCAGATCGCCCTGTGTCGGTGATGGGAAAACATTGTCGATCTGGAAGCGTGCGCCTTTGCGTTCGAGTACGATCACGGAAGACAAAGATTCTTTGCCATCGAGGTCAACAGAACGCAGGCGGTAGTATGCTTTGCCGATCGGGCGCAGGTCTTCAAGTTCGTATTTTTTCGGTGCGCTGGAAGCGAGCTGACCGGCGGTGCGGCCAACTTCTGTAAAGTTAACCCCGTCGGCTGCACGCTCAACGATATGCCATTGAACGTCTTTTTCGATGGCGGTTTCCCAGGTGAGCATATTACTGCTGGCCAGGGCTTTGCCGCTGAAATAGGTCAGTTCGAGCGGCAGGGCGGTGAAGGTACCGCCGAGTGCGAACTGGGAGAAGGAGGTACATCCTGTGCGGGTAACGGAAGTAAGCGCTGTTGGCGCAACAGGCGTACCATCGCTGTTTGTCCACGAACCGCTTGTTGGGCGTTTCAGCAGGCGGAGCTGACTGAATAGCGTGATTGCGCCACCGCCAATTTGAGTAAACCCGTTGGCATTAGCATCAGCGGTATAGGTGCCACCGCCACCGGAAATGCGCTCAACAGTCCAGTAACCGGAAGGAGAAACAGCTTCGCAAAGCAGACCGCCATCGGTAAGGGGCAGGCCGGAAGTGCCGGGATCAGAGGCAGTGAAAAGGGCACTGATTACCCCGCCGGTGCTTTGTGCGGATGAGAAGCTAATAGTAATCGGTTGATAGTTGGTAGCAGAACCAATCGGGAAAATACGGGAGGCGTTTCCGGAGGTGGCGCCGTTCCAACGACGTAGTTCACCAATGATATAGCTTGAGGCGCTTCCTCCAGTGAGGGTGCCCAGCGTGCTGGTTGAAATGCCTAATATCATTGCGCCAGTTCCACCATTCATGGTAACCTTGCCTGCTGTCAGGGTAAGTGTACCACTTACTTGAAAACTTGCAAGGTTGATCGCTACACCTGAAGTACTGGTGTTATTAACCGTAAGGCTTGTTGCATTAGCAGTTGGCGAGGACGTGAGGTTGCGGAATACGCCAGAACCACCAATGGTTTGGGCATTTGTTGTCGCAGCGGCACTACCGCTCAGGAAAGTCGCTAATGTTAGCGTGGAAGTTGATGTGTATGTTCCGTTATTGGTGAGGTTACCGGCTACATAATGAACTACACCTGGACGGAATTCTCCGGAATTAATTGTCAAATCTCCGCTGATGCCAAAACTCCAACTTGAGCTAAAATGCCTATTGGTTCCAGATGCAGCATCTAAGACAAGATTGTTAAATGCAAAACGACCAGATCCAACCCAGGTATTAATTAAAAAACCACCTGTGCTTCCTCCCGGTGCTGTTGATGCACCATCTCCAAACCAAAAGGTGTGTGTTCCGCTTGCGTTGAGGCTAGCAGAGCTATTATAGGAAAAAGTGGTAGTACTCGCAAAGTGAGGATCAACAATCTTGATCGTGCCACCACTCATTGTATTGGCAGTATTGGCCAAACTGAGGATATTCGTTCCACTTGCCACACTACCGCCAGAAGATCCGTCATTGCCATCAATGATCAAATCACCCCCTGTTTGGTTAAAAGTTGACCCAGAGCCAATAGAAACATTTCCGTTTACAGTTGTAGTGCCTCCTGACAGATTTAAAACACCGCCACTGTTAAGCGTGAGTGTGCGATTACCTCCGCCGGAAGTACAGCCAAGTGTCAGGTTCCCGCTAAGATTCAATGTGCCTGAAACAGTCAGGTTACTCACTTCTGCCGTTCCATCAAGTGTACATACCGCACCGCTTGCGATAGTTGCAGGTTGCCCGCAAACCGGAATACCTGCACTCCAACGCGCTGCATCAGACCAGTTACCCGTGCCGCTAAAGTTACTGGTAGCAAGCAGTGTAGTAAACGTTGTCGCATTCGATTCACAACCTGTTGCACTGCCTGCTGTATTTTTAGGCACAACATACCAGCTATATGTTGTATTAGAGGCCAATATGTTTGCCGCCAATATTGTATACGAAGTTGTAGTAACATTCAAAGGGTTAGTCCAGGTACCAGAAGGTGCAGGGGTGATGTAAAGATCATAACTTGTTGCGCCAAGAGCTGTGGCCCAGGTAAGTGTCGGCGTAAGTGAGACGCCTGTTGCCCCGTTAGTAGGTGCTGTGTTTGTTGTACAGGCAGGAGGCGTAACCGTCGTAACACAAATATCAAAAGATGTTGCATATGTGCCTGATCCGGAAGACGTATGTACACGAATGTAGTAAGTGTTGCCCACTGTCAGGCCAGTTACCGTTGTTGTATAAGTCGTTCCACAAATCAGTGAAGTAAGTGAACCGCAGGTACCGCTGAAAACCTGAGTAACCATAGTAGGGGCACCCGTTACATTTGACAGGGTGACAATATGCGAGCCGGTTGTAGCCACAAAAGAGTACCATACGTCGTCGTCAGCAGTGCCGGAGCAAGATGTTTGCGACTGATTCGAATAGAGTGTGCTCTGTCCGGTGAGCGCAGTTGTACAGGTTAAGTTTGCACTAACCGATAGTGCTGTTGCGCTGGCACAATCATTATTATTGAATGGTTCGGTGGCACAAATATCAAAGGTGCCATTGTTGTCGTTGCCGTATTCAAAGAATCGTACAAAAATGGTAGCTCCGGGAGTGAGGCCACTCCGTGAAATAAACGGCATATTTCCGTTCGGACTATCATCGTCGTCGCACTCAATAAGTGTAAATGTGCCGGAGCAAGTATTATCTGAAGATGAATAAATTGCCATGCCGCCATCAATAATCACACCAACATTACTGTTCAATACCACAGAGCCGCTGGCAGGAACGGTAAATTTGAACCATACGTCACCACCTGTAAAGCTACTGCAACCCGGAGCAGGAGGACCGCTCGTTGAAGTTGCATTCGCATTTGTATATTGAGCCATGCTACAGCTGCCATTGCTTCCAACTGTCAGATCAATTGCTCCGCAAGGGTTATCATTTGCTGGCGGCGGCAGAGGATCGATGATACAAATATTAAATGTTGCACTGTTGGAAGTTCCCGCGGTCCAAACCCGAAGGAAATAAGTCGTTCCAATAGTAAGTCCCGTCAGGTTTGCCTGTCCGGCGCCGCTGGTAAGTGTAACACCTGTATTACAGTTGCTATTCGTGCCTCCACAGGTGGTGTAGGTATCCATACCCATTGAGGTGACGGTACCGGTTACGGCGGTTACACCCTCAAAACGCACCGTTTCTGTTGTTGCATTGGCCGTAAAGCTAAACCACACATCATCATTGGTGGCAGTAGCGCTACAGTTGGTGTTAGACTGGGTCGCGCCTACGGTTGTTGCAGCAACCGGACTGCTACACGAAGTTGCAAAAGATTGCGGCGTAAGGGCTACCGGTGTACCGTTGGTTCCGGTACAGTTATCGTTGGCAGGAGGCGCAACAGTAGTTGTAAAACAAAATGGGGTGCAAGACGCAGGTGCAGCGCCACCACAGTCCTTCGGTACGATCATCCAGCGATAGCTGGTGCTCGGAGCGAGCGATGAAGACAGGGTGTAAGAAGTCGTGGCAACGGTGGCTACAAGCGTAGTCGGCGTAATCGTGCAAGTGGCGTCCGCATCAATATAAACATCATACGTAACAGCATTGGTAGCGGCCGACCAGGTCAATGTAGGTAAAGTTGAAACACCGGTTGCATTGTTTGTCGGGGCTGTCAATGTCGGGCAGGTAGGGGCACCCGGGCCTGCACAGGAAGTGCAGGTAACTGTTATCGTTCGAGAAGTAGAAGAGGTTGCTGGGCAGGTGTTGTTATCATGCCTGTAAATTCTGATATCCCCGGGTGCGGCGCCAAAGGTGTAAGATAATGGCGTTACCCCGAAAGCAATTACAGTATTGGTTGCCTCGTCAGTGACAGTTAAGAAATCAGTTGCGACACTACTGGTGAATACATAAGTATTGGCTCCAGCACCAGAAAGCCGTGAGTACTCATCAGTCCAAGCTGAAGATGTAACAACTTTAGGGGTACAATTTGTGTTCAGTGCTACAGTACTTGCTGGATATTGCCCTTCTCCGGCAGCAGTACATTGAGCGCTGATATTTTGCAAAAAAGCAAGCATCATCAGCACCCCTAGTAAAAGGCGGGTAAAATTTTTCATGCGTGATAGTTGTTCAGGTTAGACCTATAGTTTGTGGTGAAAAGAAATCCTCTCAAATGAGGAAAATGAAGCATCTGGAAAAAAGAATTGATTTGGAATAGCGCACCACATTAAGTACATAATGGGTTCACACAGGTATTTCTACCTGCAAAGAAAGTATTTTTACCCGGACTTAACCTTAAAATTACATTAATTTTTTACTCGATTAATAAGTGTCAAAACACTCTTTTGTGCCAGCTGTCTTTGTACGGAATAAACAGCTTTTCCGATATAGCTTGTTTTTTATCTGCTAAACTGTTCAGCATCAACGTATTATCTGAAATTTGCCCGCTGTCGCGCAGGGCGGAACAGGCATCGCGGTCGGCAAAGTGCAGATCACCGTGCGCATCGAGGAAACCAAATGTCATCCGCTCAAAAAAGTCGACACCCAGCTCTTCTCCCAAATGTTCGAGAAAATGCACCGATTTGTCAATGGAACAGCCTGAGGCGCCAGCCTGACTTTCATCTACCATCAAAATCAGTACCCGATTGGCAAAAACCTCACCATGCGCTTTTAAGGCCTCATTGTGTGCCGTCCAGCGCTGCGTAAAATGTTTCAGCGCCTGCTGAACCAACGCAGCTTCACTATCGGTCAGGGTACGGCCAGCCGTGTACATCCAGACTTTGGATTCCGGCGAAAAATCAGGGAGATGAGCCGTTTGTGGGAGCATGGGTTTTGTTTGCTAGTTCTTGAAATATAAAGACGATGGAATGCGGAGTTCGGAATGCGGAATGCGGAATGAATGTTGAATTTTTAATGTTTAATTTTGGATTTTGCTGCGCAAAATAATTTTTTCCGCATTCCGCATTCCGCATTCCGCATTCCGCATTCCGCATTAATTACTGTTTTCGCTTTTCCGCATACGCCGCCGCCGCTTCCCGCACCCATGCGCCTTTATCATAGGCATCCACGCGGGCGCGCAGGCGCTGACGGTTACAGGGGCCGTTGCCATTGACCACATTCCAGAATTCATCCCAGTTGATGGGACCAAAATCATAATGGCCGCGGGCTTCGTTCCACTTGAGTTCGGGATCGGGAACCACCAGACCAAGCGTTTTTATTTGCTCGGCAATCATATCCACAAAACGCTGGCGCAGTTCGTCGTTGCTAAAGCGTTTGATTTTCCATTTCATGCTTTGGGCGCTATGCGCCGAATCATTATCGCTGGGACCGAACATCATCACCGACGGCCAGTACCAGCGGTTGATGGCGTCCTGTGCCATTGCTTTTTGGGCTTCTGTGCCGCGGCTAAGGCTCAACAACAACTCAAAGCCCTGGCGCTGGTGGAAACTTTCTTCCTTGCAAATGCGCTGCATGGCACGTGCATATGGCCCGTAAGAACAGCGGCAAAGCGGAATCTGATTCATAATGGCCGCACCGTCGACCAACCAGCCGATCGCGCCAATATCCGCCCAGTTCAGGGTAGGGTAGTTGAATATAGAAGAATATTTGGCTTTGCCGCTGTGCAAATCGGCAAGCAACTGATCGCGGCCGACGCCAAGGGTTTCGGCTGCGGCATATAAATAAAGGCCATGGCCGCCTTCATCCTGCACCTTGGCCAGCAAAATCTGCTTGCGGCGCAGCGACGGAGCGCGGGTAATCCAATTGCCCTCCGGCAACATACCCACAATTTCGCTGTGTGCATGCTGACTGATTTGGCGGATCAGGGTTTTGCGGTAGGCTTCAGGCATCCAGTCTTTGGGTTCAATGCGGATTTCCGCATCAACTTTTGCCTGAAAATGTACTTCCGGATCAAGCGTATCCGTGGTAGTGGTGCTGTATGGCTGCATAGTGGTCAGGATTGATGGCGGCAAATTTCGTTCACTTTACCCGTTTAAACAAGCTAAAGTTTCAACGGCGTCGTTATGTGGAAAAATTTTAAACTACGGCACAGCTAAAACAAGTGGTTTTGCGTTCTGTGTCAACACAATTTGCGTCGTTTCGTTCAATTTTCATTTTGTCAAAAAAATATTTCCAAAACTTTGTTTAAAAAGTCATACTTTTGCCGCCCTATGAAACAAAGACTCGGTATCCTGTTGCTGTTCGCCGCCCTGTTTTTAGGCGCATGCAAGAGCAATTTCGAGAAAGTACGCACCAGCGGAAACCAAAAGCTCATTCTTGATAAAGCTTTTGAATATTACGAAAAAAAACAATATTTGCGTTCTCAAACGCTGTTTGACCTCGTAATCGGTACGCTGCGCGGAGATTCCAGAGCTGAAAAGGCCGCCTATCATTACGCCTATACGTATTACCATCAAAAGCAATACGTTATGGCCGCTTATTATTTCAAGACGTTTACCTCCACTTACATCAACTCGGCCTACCGGGAGGAAGCGGCTTACATGTCGGCATATTGTAATTACCTGCAATCGCCGTCTTTCCGCCTCGACCAAACAGCCACTACCACTGCCATCGACGAGTTTCAGACTTTTATCAACCTCTACCCGCAAAGCCGTCGCGTAACGGAATGCAATAAGCTCATTGATGAAATGCGCCGTAAATTAGAGGAAAAAAGCTTCGCCGAAGGCCAGCAGTATTTCGATATGAAACAATACCAGTCGGCTGTTGTTTCTTTCGATAACCTCCTGCGCGATTATCCGGAAAGCCCGGACGTGGAGCGTGTCCGCTTCCTGATCGCAAAAGCCAACTTTCTGCTGAGTGAAAACAGTATTGTTGAGAAAAAAGAAGAACGCTACGCCGTTACCATCCAGCGTTGCGACGAGTTTCTTACAAAATATCCGAACGGAAAATATGCCAATGAGGTGAAAAATCTGCGCAAAAGCGCCGATGAAAACCGCAAAGCCGTTCGTAAAAAACTTAAAAACGTTTAGTTTCCAAGCATGAGCGATATCAAAAGCAAGGCCCAGGGCCTCGATCCCAATGTTCAACCCCGCGACGTCGTGGAAATGGTTAATAAAACCGGCAACATCTACGAGTCCATCACCGTCATCAGCAAACGCGCCCGCCAGATCTCTACCGATCTGAAATGGGAAATCCAGCGCAAACTCGAAGAGTTCGCCGTCAGCTCTGATACCATTGAAGAAATTCAGGAAAACAAAGAGCAAATCGAAATCTCCAAATTCTACGAACGCCTGCCCAATACCGCAATTATTGCGACGAACGAGTTCCTGAACGATGAAATTCAGTACCGTATCGTGGAGCGTGAAAATCAATGAAGATAATTCTCGGTGTCAGTGGCTCCATCGCCGCCTATAAAGCGGCAGCGCTCACCCGACTTTGGGTAAAACGCGGAGACGCCGTTCAGGTACTCATGACCGAAGCGGCAACAGACTTTATCACGCCACTGACCCTCTCAACTCTTTCCAAACGCCCCGTGTACCTCCATGCACGCGGGGAAAGCGGGTGGAACAACCATGTCGAATTAGGTCTTTGGGCCGACGCGATGGTTGTTGCACCCGCTTCTGCTAATACCTTGGCCAAATTGGCCAACGGTATTTGCGACAATATCCTTTCCGCTACCTGGCTTTCGGCACGCTGCCCGGTTTTCGTCGCACCCGCCATGGATGTTGATATGTGGCATCACCCGGCTACTCAGGAAAATATTCGACGACTACAAGCCCATGGGGTAAAGCTTATCCCCGTGGCCAACGGCGAATTGGCCAGCGGACTGTTCGGCGAAGGCCGAATGGCCGAACCCGAAGATATTGTCGCCTTTCTCGATCAGTATTTTGCCCAAAAACGCGATCTCGAAGGCAAAACAGCCCTGATAACCGCCGGCCCGACCTATGAAGCGCTGGATCCGGTGCGTTTTATCGGCAACCATTCCACCGGAAAAATGGGCATCGCCATCGCTGAAGCCCTGCATGGCCGCGGCGCCAAGGTGACCCTGGTGCTCGGCCCTACCGATATCCGCCCACAATCCGCAGGTATTGAAGTACTGCCGGTCATGTCGGCACAGGACATGTACGATGCCTGCGCCCCGCGTTTTGAATCCAGCGACATTGTCGTGCTGGCCGCCGCAGTGGCCGATTATCGTCCCAAAAATTATTCCGATCAGAAAATCAAAAAAAAGGACGACGACCTGAATATCGAACTGGCCAAAACAATAGATATCGCCGCTACGCTCGGCGCCCAAAAACGCAAAAATCAGGTCATGGTGGGGTTTGCCCTCGAAACCCAACAGGAACAAAGCAACGCTCTGACGAAATTACACAAAAAAAATCTCGACTTCATCGTCCTCAATTCACTGCGCGATGCCGGAGCAGGTTTCGGGCATGATACCAACAAAATTACCTTGTTGCGCCGCAACGGAACCCATCAGGCATTTGAACTGAAATCGAAAATTGCCGTTGCCGACGACATTGTTGCAGAAATCCTGCATACCTTAAACAACCCCTACGACGTTTAATGCGCCATTGCGCTTAAACAATGCATCGCTATGAAAAAGATTCTGACTGCTTGCTTCCTGGTGCTTTTTGCAAGTTTCGGACTGAGTGCCCAGGGCGAACTCAACGCCACCGTACGTATCGTTACGCCGCGCCTCCAAAAATATGATCGCCAGCTCTTCGACCAACTCGAAGGATTGTTGCGCGATTTCCTCAACAATACCAAATGGACCTCTGATATTTATGAACAGGAAGAGCGCATCAAGTGCAATTTCATCATGACCATCATGACGGAGGGCGACAACAACAGCTTCACCGCCGAATTAGCCGTTCAATCCACTCGCCCAGTCTTTGGCAGCGGTTACGACACGCCCCTGTTGTCGCACCTCGACAAAGACATCGCCTTTGTATATGAACTTGGCCGACCCATTGAGTTTCAGCGTGAAGCGCCTGATAATCAGAACCTTCCGGCAATTCTGGCATTTTATGCCTACACTATTATCGGCTTAGATTATGACTCTTACAGCCTGTATGGCGGCGATGCGCACCTGAGTGCGGCACAACAGCTGGCTACCAATATGCAGAATTCCAACAGTGCCGGTTCGGGTTGGAAACCCGGCGACGGCGGTAAAAACCGCAACCGTTACTGGATTATCGAAAACCTGCTCAACCCCAGGGTTAAACCCTATCGCGCAGCGATGTACAATTACTATCGCAAAGGCTTAGATGTTATGTCTGGCGATTTGAATACCGGTAAAACCAACATCCTTCTGGCGCTCGAAGAAATTGATAAAGTCAATTTTGCCTATTTTAATTCCATGATTATTCAGATGTTTGCCAACGCCAAACGCGATGAGGTGACGGAGATGTGGAAAGTAGGCCCGAAACCCCAGCGCGACCGGGTCATGCAAATTATGACCAAACTTGATCCGTCCAACAGTCAGCGTTACAAAGACATTGGATATTGATTTTTTTAATTTTGGATTTTTGATGCTTGATTTTTGATTAATGGCATTGCAGTTAAAAATTTGCAAAGCAAATTATCCGAAATCCAAAATCAAGCATCAAAAATCCAAAATCAAGCATCAAACATTAAATTTTATTCATGGATATTCTCGTTCGTATCGGACAACTATTGCTTAGCCTCTCCATCCTGATCGTGCTGCATGAGATGGGCCACTTTTTCCCTGCGCGTTGGTTCAAAACCCGTGTTGAAAAATTTTACCTGTTTTTTGATGCACCACCATTCGGTAGTTTGTTCAAGCGCAAAAAAGGAGAAACCGAATATGGCATTGGTTGGCTGCCTTTGGGTGGTTATGTAAAAATTGCCGGTATGGTTGACGAAAGTTTCGACCGCGACCAAATGGAAGCGGCGCCGCAACCCGATGAGTTCCGATCCAAAAAAGCGTGGCAACGCCTGATCATCATGATCGGTGGGGTTACCGTGAATTTTCTGCTCGGCATCGTCATTTATGCATTTGTACTGGCCTACTGGGGCGATACTTATATCTCCAACAGCGATCTTCCTTACGGCACACAAATGGACTCTGTGCTACTGCGCGAAGGCTTCCGCCACGGCGATGTTTTGGTAAAAGTAGGAAATTCCTCCATTGACCGCCTCGACAATGGGGTGGTGCTGGCACGGGAAGTGATTCTCAATAATGCGCGTACGGCAGTGGTTATGCGCGATGGTCAACAACAGACCATCAATCTGAGTGATGCGTTTGCAACGAAACTGGCCTCTTCGGATGTACAGAAAAAATTGCTCATGTCGCCGCGGGTTCCTTTAACTGTTGGTCTTGTGCGCGACGGCTATCCGGCAAAAGCGGCAGGCATCCAGGTGGGCGATCAGGTTGTCGGCCTCAACGAACAGACAATCCGGTTTTTTGACGAATTTCAGGTTGGAGCAGCTGCACTCAAAAATCAGGCAGCCAATGTGAAGGTACTGCGTGGGAAAGACACCCTTAGCCTGCCAATGACGGTAAACAGCGACGGCAAAGTGGGTATATCGCCGGATATGGCGCCTTATCTGAAGTTTCAACGCGAAAAAGCAAGCATTGCCGGCGCTATTCCGGCCGGCTGGAATAAAGCAACCGGCTTCCTGAGCGATCAGGTAAAATCTTTTGGTCAGATGTTTGCCGGCAAAGTTGACCCCAATGAAAGCCTCGGCGGATTTATCAGTATCGGTAAATTGTTTCCTTCCGAGTGGGATTGGGAAGCTTTCTGGCGCATGACCGCCGCCCTGAGCATTATTTTGGCCTTTATGAACCTCCTGCCCATCCCTGCCCTCGATGGCGGCTATGTGGTCTTCCTGATCTGGGAGGTTATTACGGGCCGCAGGGTCAGCGATCGGGTGATGGAGCGCGCTGTAACGGTTGGTTTCTTCCTTCTGCTGGGTCTGATGGTGTATGTCAATGGCCTGGATATCTGGCGTGGGTGCTTCCGATAAATCGCTATGAATTATTTTGAATTTTACGGATTGCCACTCTCCTTTGTGCTCGATGCCGCTGATTTGCGTAAACGTTATTACCAGATCAGCCGCGAGACGCACCCGGATTTTCACACGCAGGCTACTGTTGCCCAACAGGCGGAAATGCTGGATCGGAGTGCGCATAATAACGCAGCCTATAATACCCTGAACGATCCGGATGCCCGGATGCGCTATGTACTTACCTTAAAAGGACTGATTGGGGATGAGCAAAATCTGCCCGTATTGCCCCAGGTTTTTTTAATGGAAATGATGGAAATTAACGAGGCGCTGATGGAACTTGAGTTTGATCCTTCGGGTTATTCAAAAGTGCTGGAGCAGTTGGAGTCTTTAGAAAAAGCTTTAAATCAGGCAGTTACGGAAGATGTTGAACATTGGACGGACGGCCCTGGACAGGAGGAGCGCCTGATGCGCATCAGAGAATTTTATCTTAAAAAAAGATATTTGTTGCGCATTAGAGAAAACCTTTCTAAATTTGCGTCCCCTTAGAGATTAAGTGCTGCGGGAATGGCGGAATGGTAGACGCGATGGTCTCAAACACCATTGGCTTTACGGTCGTGCGAGTTCGAGTCTCGCTTCCCGCACAAAGGTCGATACACAACGTATCGGCCTTTTTTTATGTACCTTGCAAGGGCTGAATTTCTGGTTTTCAGCCGATACTTTCCTGTTGGTATCCTTTCGTTTTACAGTGAAAATCCGGACTTTTGCCTGAAAATTTAATCTATGTCCGACGCGGCGAACAATACGTCCAAACAAATTCGACTACCCTTATTATTGGCGGCTGTGCTGGCGGCCGGTATGTTCATTGGTCAGCAGTTGCCGCATGGCGGCGGCCTGGTGCGCTTTTTTCCCGGCGGTCAGCGCGCCGGAATCGGCGGTACGGTCGATGAGGTGCTGCGCTATGTAGAAGCGCGTTATGTGGATTCGCTCAATATGGACAGCCTCCGCGCTAAAACGATTGAACAGATACTCAATCAGTTAGATCCGCATTCGGTGTATATTAGTCCGGATGAGCTAAAGGCAATAGAGGAAGACATGAAGGGTAATTTTGTCGGCATCGGCATAGAGTACCTTCAGGAAAAAGATACCATACGCATTGAGTCGGTATTGGCGGGCGGGCCATCCGAGGCTGCTGGTTTATTGGCCGGCGACAAGATGATTTCCATTAACGATACCCTTATTGCCGGTCAAAAGATGCGTAGTGGCGAGGTAATCCGGAAATTGCGCGGCGACAAAGGCTCAAAAGTAAAGGTGGGTATTTTGCGCGGGCAGGAAACGGCGCAGCGATATTTTGAGATTGCGCGCGATGTCATTCCGCTGAAAAGTGTCGATATTGCCTATATGCTGGATTCGCAAAATGGCTATGTCAAGGTGTTGCGTTTTAGCGAACGCACGCAGGAAGAGTTTGTCAATGCGCTAAAAGTATTGGTTGACGAAAAAGGGATGCGCAACTTAGTGCTCGATTTGCGCGGCAACCCGGGTGGTTCCCTGCGGGCGGCGACCGATATGTTGGGTGAGATTTTCCCCAAAGGAAAATTGTTGGTATACACCGAAGGCAGCAAAGAGCGCCGCACCGAATATGAAAGTAATGGCATCAATCGCTTTAATATTCAGCATGTTGTGGTGCTGATTGATGAAAATTCAGCCTCCGCCAGCGAGATTGTTGCCGGCGCGATTCAGGACTGGGATCGCGGCTGGGTTGTGGGGCGCCGCTCCTATGGCAAAGGTTTGGTACAGGAGCAATATCCGCTTTCCAATGGCGGCGCGGTGCGTATTACAGTGGCGCGTTACTTTACCCCCAGCGGACGCAACATTCAGAAACCGTATAAAAACAACACGAATTACGCAGCAGATGCTAATCAGCGCCTGCATAATGGCGAACTGACGGATCCCACCCGTTACCATCAAAACGACACGACTAAGTTTTATACCGGCCTTGGACGGATTGTATACGGCGGTGGCGGCGTTAGTCCGGATGTATTTATTCCGCTTGACACAACCTATATTAACCCCTATTTTACAGCCATGCGGCCCAAGGTGGCGCTTTTTGTTGCCCGTTATATGGAGCAAAATGGCAAATCGGCCTTCCCTGCCGACGCGGGCGTTTTTGTAAAAACGTATAAAGTGCCCGAATCTATGTTGCAGGCTTTTGTTGCTTTTGGCGAGGCAGAAGGCGTGAAGTTGCAGGCGGAGCAATTTAACCGTTCCAAAGTCACGCTGTCGGAGGCGCTCAAGCAGCGTTTAGCAAAGGTATTATTTGGAGAAATCGGCTTTTATCAGGCCCAAAATTATGACGACCCGGCGGTGGAAAAAGCGCTACAACTCTTGCAGAGCAATATGCCCATGCCTGTTAAGTAAGCATCGTCAGTTTGTGTAATATTCGTGCATTCGTGGCTTCAAAAAGTTGCCACGAATGCACGAATTTTTTTTCCGATATTACCTGATCTGCCTATCTTTACCTGCCAAGTTTGTTTTACCAAAGTATTTGTTATCCTGCATGAAACTTCAATTAACCTTCCTGCTTTTACTGGTGAGCAGTTCGCTGTTTGCACAACCCGAACGCTGGCAACAGCGCGTGACCTACAGCATGCAGATTGACATGGACGTCAGGACGCATCGCTACATCGGCACGCAGCAGGTCGTTTACTGGAACAATAGCCCGGATACCCTGCACCACGTTTTCTGGCACTTGTATTTCAATGCCTTTCAGCCACATAGTATGTTGGCGGAGGCCGCCATAGATAATGGTTATTTTGACGCCGAGGAGTATGCTCGTGTCAATAACCTGCGTGCGGAGGAGCAGGGTTGGGTACGCATCGACAGCCTTAAAATGAACGGCAGGGCGCTGCGTTTTGAAACCAATGAAACCATACTGGAAGTGCCACTGGCGGAGCCAATCCCACCACATAGCAAGGTGCTGTTTGAAATGCAATGGGAGACCCAGGTGCCGGTATTGATTCGCCGCGCTGGCAGGAATAATATTGAAGGGATTGACTATACGATGGGGCAGTGGTATCCCAAACTTTGTGAATACGACTATCAGGGCTGGCACAGCAACCAATACCTTGGCGGAGAATTTTATGGTGTTTGGGGCGATTACGACGTGACTATTAATATTGACAAAGATTATATCGTTGCGGCAGGTGGCTACCTGCAAAACCCTTTGGAAATTGGCTATGGCTACGAAAATCAGGGCGATAAAGTGGAGCGCAAGCCCATAAATGGCAAATTGCGCTGGCACTTTTTGGCACCCAATGTGCATGATTTTATGTGGTGCGCCGATACGCAGTACAAGCACGAAAAATTGCAGGCATCGGATAATACAACCATGCATTTCTTTTACGTGCCCACGTCGTCCATAGAATCCTTAGGCGCCCTGCAAATTGACCAACAACAAAATTGGAAGCGATTGCCCAAAATCATGGATCGGGTACGCACGCTGGCTAATTTTAATTTTGGCAAATATCCCTACAAGGAGTACGCCTTTATTCAGGGCGGCGACTTTGGGATGGAATATCCGATGGCGACAACGCTTAAATCGAGACTTTCCTTTGAAACTTTTGTGGAGGTTGCGGTGCACGAACAAATGCACAGCTGGTACCAGATGATTCTGGGTAGCAATGAAAGCCTGTACCCCTGGATGGATGAAGGTTTTACCACCTGGGCAGAGCAATTGATTATGAAGCAGTTAGTTGCAGAAAAATTGGTGAATGGGCATGGCGGAAATGTGGTAATGTCTTATGCCAATTATGAAATGAATGTTGCCAATCAAAGGCAAGAGCCAATGTGCACTCATTCGGACCACTATCGGCAAAGCGGCACTTATACCGCAAATGCCTACTCTAAAGGCGCTATTACCCTGCATCAGCTGGGCTATATTATTGGCGAAGAGCATCTGGCTAAAGGTATGTTGCAATACTTTGAAGCGTGGAAGTTCAAACACCCAAACCCGAATGACTTTTTCAGGGTGATGGAGCAGGTTTCAAAATTAGAGCTGGACTGGTACAAAGAAGACTGGATATATGCTACCAAGACTATTGACTACGCTGTTGACAAAGTCAAAAAAAATGCTGACAAATCGCAATCGACACTGATCGTCAGGCGAATTGGCGATATGGCTATGCCCCTCGACATAGTGGTTTACCCGCGTTCCGGCGACCCTCAGGTATTTTATATCCCTTTGGAAAGTATGCGAGGAAGCAAGCCCGCTGAGTCCAATCATCAGCGAACCATCCTGAAAGATCACCGTTGGGTAGATCGCCAGATTCTAATTACCTTGCCTTATGGGCGCGACGAAATCTCCCGTATTGTCATTGATCCCAGCGGCAGAATGGCCGACCTGAACCGCAAGAATAATACCTGGAACGGCAAGGCTGGCAAGACAAGATCGTGAGCATAGCTCCGCATCCCGCATTCCTGATTAAAATCCACTTATCTTTACGCGCCAAGTTTGTTTTCACCAACACAGATTTTGACTTACATGAAGATTCGATTGAGTTTACTTTTTTTGCTGGCAGGCAGCACCTTGTTTGCGCAGGCTGATCGCTGGCAGCAACGCATCTCTTACCTGATGAACATCGATATGGATGTGAGCAAACATCAGTACCAGGGGGCACAAAAGGTTGTGTATTCCAACAATAGTCCGGATACCCTGTACCAGGTTTTCTGGCACCTTTATTTCAATGCGTTCAAGCCGGGCAGCATGATGGATGTGCGCTCGCGCAATATTGCTGATCCGGATCGCCGGGTGGGTAGCCGGATCGCTGCATTAAAACCCGAAGAACAGGGTTTTATCAAGGTCAAAACCCTGAAAATGAATGGGAAAGACCAGGTTTTTGAAACGAATGAAACCATTCTGGAGGTAAACCTTAGCCAGCCCATTTTGCCGTATTCGACAGCTACTTTTGAAATGAACTGGGATGCGCAGGTGCCCAAACAAATACGCCGCAGTGGCCGCGACAATGCAGAAGGCATTTCCTATTCCATGGCGCAATGGTACCCAAAAATGTGCGAATACGACTATCAGGGCTGGCACAGCAATCCCTATGTCGGCCGGGAGTTTTATGGCGTTTGGGGCGATTTTGATGTGCGTATTTCCATTGATGAAAAATTTGTGGTAGCAGCCGGCGGCTACCTCCAAAATCCGCTCGAAGTGGGCAGCGGCTATGAAAATCCGGGTGATAAAGTGGAAAAAAAGGTGCGCGACGGCAAAATGCAATGGCATTTTATCGCACCCAATGTACACGATTTTGTCTGGGCTGCTGATCCGGATTACCTGCATGATAAAATCAAAGCCGACGATGGCACCATCATGCATTTCTTTTATCAGAAACGCGATGAAAAAGACAAGGAACGCGGCTTGGTTTATGAAAAAGCCTGGAAAAAGCTGCCTTCAGTGATGAATCGCGCGCGAACCTTTATGAATACCAATTTCGGTAAATATCCCTATCAGGAGTATTACTTTATTCAGGGAGGCGACGGCGGTATGGAGTACCCCATGGCAACTTTGATTACCGGGAAAAGCGACCTTGACGACCTGATTGGCGTATCCGTACACGAACAATTGCACACCTGGTACCAAATGCTGCTGGGCAGCAACGAAAGCCTGTATGCCTGGATGGATGAAGGATTTACCTCTTGGGCAGAAACCCTGACGCTGGAACAATTAGCGAAGGAAGGACTGATGGAAGAGCGCGAGGTTTCCAAAAATCCTTTTAAAGATGATTACCGAGGCTATCGGAAACTCCACCTTTCCGGCAAAGCCGAGCCCATGAGTACCCATGCCGATCACTACCAAACCAATCGGGCATATTCCACCAATGCTTATGTCAAAGGCGCGGTAATGGCCAATCAGCTTGGGTATATCGTTGGAGATGAGGTACTTATGCGCGGTATGCGCCGCTATTTTGAAACCTGGAAATTCAAACACCCCAACCCCAATGATTTTATCAGAATATTAGAAAAAGAAAGCGGGCTTGAGTTGGACTGGTACAAAGAAGAGTGGGTGAATACCTTGAATATCATTGATTACGGTATTGTCGGGGTAAATGAAAATGCCAGCGATACCTGTACGGTGGTGATTCAAAAATCGGGACTAATGGCCATGCCCGTTGAAGTAATGCTGACACTCAAAGATGGTTCGCAGCATTTATACTATGCGCCGCTGGAAAGTATGCGGGGCCTAAAACCCGCAGAAACAAGTGTGCCGCGAACGGTTCTGCCCGACCATCGCTGGGTAGACAATCTGATTTTCTTCGATGCGCCGTTTCCTAAAGCGCAAATTCGTAAAATAGAAATTGATCCCACACAGCGCTTAGCCGATATGGATATGGCCGATAATGTCTGGGAACAGGAATAAACTCAGGCTCGTTACTCCGGCAAGCGACAGAAACTACTTATTGACTATTTTCTGTTGCTTGCCGGCTTACAAATATACGTGCTGTGAGCAAGGCGGAAAGCATCAGCGGAACGATCATATAATAGCGATACGTGAGCGGGCCGAAAGCATAAAAGCAGAGCACGGTCAGGTAGAGCATCATCAAGCCCAGATCATACGGATTAATGCCTGTTCGGATGCGCCGGTACAATCCAAGGCCCAGCGCCAGCAGGAGCAACATGATGGCTGCCTGAATAATCCTTGCGATAAAGACCTGATTTTCAGCGCCGCCGCCGCTTATTTGTTTCAGATGCAGGGCAAAATGAATGCCGCGTTCCATACTCCACGAAACGGGTGGCTCTCCATAACCTTTCCATTCATTGACGGCTGCTTCGTTGTGGTATTGCAGGCCTTTTCCTAATATTTCAGGCGACTGCATCCAGAAGGGTATCACGTAAATCAGCAGTACCGCAGCGGCAACACTGCCCCAAAGCCACAGGCTGTATTTTTTACCTTCCCGTTGCCAAAACATCAGTGCAAAAAGTGGCAACCAGAAAACTAAGGTATACCGGGATAGCAGGCAGGTAATGAGGCCCGCAGCGATCAGAATCCGGTTTTTTGTTCCAAGCCCGATACCCAGTAATAAATAGTAGGCGGCTATGATCATTTCAAAGCTCACCGGAAGGTCAATTTCTCCCCATTTGGAATAGCAGTATAAAATCCAGGCAGGCAATAGTGCGGCGGTCATTTTTTGCCAGAGCGGACTTTTTATCCGAAACAGGTAGTAACACATTAGGCCGATTGCCAGCAACAACGCGATAAAACCAACCCAGCGACCGTCGCTCATCAGACCGACCGGAAGCCAATGCAAGGGTAAATAGACCGGATAGGCGATATGGGTGCCGACATCTACAGGTGCGTATGGGAATTCGCCGGCAGCAAAGCGATGATACATGGTTTCCAATTGCGGTAACACATCGGAGTAATTGCCGGGCGGGGTGTACTGAGCGAAGCTTTTTCGTACAATTTCATAAATCGCCACCATGCCAAACATACCAAAAAAAGCCCCCAGAATACCCTTTTCGCGCAGGGAAGCTGCATCGGAGTCAGCAGCAGGTTCGCTTCCAGGTGCTACCCGTTTGAGGTTGCGCCACCAGATCCAGGCAATGCTGATGCCGAGCAGAAAAAGTACGAGCGGGCTGAAATATTTACCCAAATGCTTTGCCCCTCTGAACGTAAGGTAAACTTGCAGTATAAAAACCAGAAGCGCGCTAATTCTCCAATACATGTGCCTGAATTTTGGCCAAAAGTAGTTTTTTTCAGACAGATAATTGGTCTTCTTCTGTTTCTTTTATGTTGTTGGTAAGGTCTTTGGGCAGGCTTCGATTGGTTTTGGCGCCGAGTTCGCGGATTTTTTCTGCTTTGCCGACAAGGGTGTCGCCCGGCCGGGCGGCTGTAATCAGCTTGTTCATGGCGTCATCGTAGGCGACACGGGCACTGTCGATGCGGGAACCGATTAGCTTAAGGTCTTCTACAAAAGCGACAAATTTATCGTACAAAAGCCCGCTCTGACGGGCAATTTC
This sequence comes from Chitinophagales bacterium, assembly GCA_017303875.1. GTDB lineage: Bacteria > Bacteroidota > Bacteroidia > Chitinophagales > Saprospiraceae > M3007. The sequence goes on from JAFLBP010000020.1 coordinate 101,019, forward strand.
AAGGGCCGAGCGACTTTGTTTTTCCTGTCGCCAAAGGTGCGCTACCGTTCTGATGGTCGTTAGCAAACTACCGGTACTGACCATCACGATATTACTTTCCAAAGCCTCCGTAAAGAGCTTAGGCTCCGCATGTATAGCGTCTGTAAGCGCAGATTCCAGTGGAATGAACAGGATTAAATAGTCGGGTGCATTGATCTGATATAGGAGCTGATAATTGGTTTTGCGCAGGCTCTCAATATGGCCGCGCAGGCTGGCCACATGTGCGCGGAGGTGCAGTTCGCGTTGCTCGCTTTTTTCTTCATTGTAAAAGCGCTCCCATGCGGTGAGCGAAACTTTAGCATCAATAATCAGGTGTTTATCTTCGGGCAAGTGTAAAATGAAATCCGGTCGCTTTAAGCTGCCGCCGTCATCTTTATAGGTTTTTTGCGTGTCGTAGTGCAGGCCTTTTTGTAGCCCGGCTTTTTCAAGCAGTAATTCCAACTGGTACTCTCCCCAGTTACCCTGTAATTTATTTTGGCCTTTAAGAGCGCCGGCAAGGTTGTTGGCGTCTTTGCTGAGTTGCTGGTTCAGGTCGCGCAATTGTTCTAATTCTTTTTTGAGACTGCTTTTTTCTTTGGTTTCTTCTGTAAATTTTTGATTGATATTGAGTTCAAATTCGTGGATCCGTTCTTTTAGCGGAAGTAAAATGGATTGCAATTGCTGGGCATTTTGCTGACTAAAACGGCTTGATTTTTCTTCCAGCAAACGATTCGCCACGTTTTCAAATACTTGCTGCTGCTGGATCTGTAATTTTTCAAGAGATGATTTTTGTGTTTCAAATTGCTCCTGTAAATGGAAAACCTGTTGTTCCCTGGCGGCTAATTGCGCATGTAAATCCCGGATTTCTATTTCTTTATCTGCAATTTGCCCGCGCAGCATTTCATGTTGTGCGACAATCGTTTCATACAGCGATTTATGTACGTGGTTTGCCCCGGAGACTTCCGATGCATCAGCAGCAGGTTTGCGAAGCAATATCAAAAGTAAAACAACTGCTGCGGCAATTGCCAAAATAATCCACCAGTATTCCATTTCAGGTAATTTCCAACAAAAGTACTATTTTGTTTTATAAATAAAAGAAAATGTTTTATAAATTAAAAAAACGAGGGCCGCTCCGAAAAGATCGAAGCGGCCCAGGAATATGCTCAAAAAAATGTAATCAGATTTTTAGCGCATTAAGGTAACATCGCCCTTGAACAGCTCAATCAAACCGTCTTTAAACAGGATTTCTGCATACCACACATAAACTGCCGGCGTCACTTTTTTGCCGCGAACGGTTCCGTCCCAGCCGTGAGCCGGTGAGTCGGGCAAAAAGTTGAAGTAATTGTGAACTTCTTCACCCCAGCGATTGTACACGCGGAAGGATTTGATTTCAGCAACATCTTCACCTCCGTAGATGCGGAAAATGTGGTTTTCAGAATTTTCGCCTTCTGGTGTAAAGATGTTCGGTACGTATACTTTGCGCGTTCTGTCAACAATTACTAAGCGATCATCGCTGGCACGGCAGCCATTGGAATCCACAACTGTTACCGTATAACGGAAAGAGTAGATTGGCGTGATGAGCGAGTCATTGGTCAGGAATCCGGCAGGTGTTACGATTTGTTGTTTCACGCGTTCCGGAATATTTACCACATCATTAAGCGACAGCTCAAGGCTGTTACCGAGGTGAATGGTAGTATCCAGACCAAGATTAACAATCAATTCTTCCGGCTCATCGATAACAACACTGAACATCAGCTCGCAGCCATTGACATCCTGAATCACCACATCATAAGAGTTGGGTGCCAGGTTGGTAAAGCTTGGGCTGCTGTTGAAGGTTTGTCCGCCATTGATCGAGTATACCAGCGGCGGAGTACCGCCGGTTACATTGGTGATGCTGATAGAACCGTTGGTATCGCCGAAGCAGGATACGTCGCGTACATTGCGAACGGCCGCAGAAGGCACGTCGTTGTTGATCGGAACTGTTACGACCTGTTGTGCAGAGCAACCGTTTTGTGTATTGGTTACAACAACGGTGTAAGGACCGGCGAGGCTTACAACGGGCGACTGCGAGTTGGCGCCGCTAACGATATTTCCACCCGTCCAGGCATACGTGAATACGCCACTGCCCTGAACCGCTGCGTTAAGCGAAACCTGCGTCGTAGTACAGTTCAGTTCGTTCGGTGTTTGCGTCAGGATAACCGGCGGAGCAACATCGGCAGCAACAATAGCCGCTGCGGTGACGGAGCAACCGTTGGTAGCTGTTGCCACGACGGTGTAAGAGCCAGGAGCCGTAACGCTGTTGTTGGCTTGTGTGGAAGTAAAGCCACCAGGGCCTGTCCACGACCAGTTCACTGAAACGTTGGCCGAAGCACTGATGTTTACACTCGGAATGGCGCAGGTAATAGTGTTGCCGGTTGTCGTTACCTGTGGAAGGTTTACGTCCGGATTAACCACGGCTACGGCAGTGGAGGTACAGCCGTTTGTGCCGGTGATGGTCAGCAGGTAGTTGCCGGGTACATTGACGTTTGGTGTTGCAACGCTGGAGGTAAAGCCACCGGGGCCACTCCATGCATACAATACGCCTTGTGCCGGCGACGTGCCAGAGATGGATACAGAAGGCAAGGTACAGGTAATGGTGTTGCCAACAGCGCTGGCGCCCGGAGGTGCAATGTCCTGCGGCACTACAACCGTTGCACTCGCAGTACAGCCGCTGCTGGTTGCTTTGGCTACCACGGTGTAAGTACCCGGAGTGCTGGTGCTTGGATCTTCCTGCGTTGAGCTGAAAGCATTCGGGCCACTCCATTGGTATGTTACATTGCTTGAGGTGCTGGTCGCGTTCAGAACTACAGATGTTACTGCACAGGTAAGCGTATTGGTTGCGGCAGCAATATCCGGAACCGTCGGATCAAGGGTTACCGTCGCGCTGGCGCTGCTGGTACATCCGTTGATCGGGTTAGTAACAACAAGTACGTAGTTACCCGATTGCGAAATGTCGTTCGGGTTTTGTTGTGTGGAGACATACCCACCCGGACCGGTCCAGGAGTAGTTAACACCATTTGTGCTGGTGCTACCATTGATTGTGATGGTCGGGAAATTACAGTCAATCTGACCACCCACTGCAGTTACTGCCTGTGGCGCCTGGATATCCTGGTTGACGGTAATGCTTGGAGCGGAAATACAACCGTTTGGAGCGGTTACCGTGTAGGTCAATGTGCCCGGGTTGGTTACCGCAATGGTGCTGTTGGTAGAACCGGTGCTCCATACCCCGGTAGCGCCAGGGGTGGAGATCGTGCCGGTTACGTTGAGCGAAGTTACAGCACAGGTAAGGATACCACCACCGGAAAGGGCAACAACCGGCGACTGTGTATTGGCTGCAACTACGGTACTGGCTGTGCTGGTACAGCCGTTCGGGCCGGTCACGGTGAGCAGGTAGTTGCCATTAACAGAAACTGTCGGGGTTTGCTGTGGCGAGTTAAATCCATTCGGGCCGCTCCACGCAAATGTTGCGCCCGGAGTTGTTGAACCGCCAGTCAGTACCGCCTGGCCGGAGATACAGTCGATGGTATCACCAACGGCACTTGCATTGGGCGCTACAATATCCTGATTTACTTGTACCGTTGCGGTAGAAGTACAACCGTTTGTTCCTTGTGTAGTCAGGGTATAAATGCCTGGCTGAGAGGCACTTGTATTTTGTTGATTTGCATTGACCCCTGGACCGCTCCACGCGTATGTCACGCCGGCAGTGGGGGAGTTACCCTGAAGGGTAGTTGTCAGGTCGTCACAATCAAGAATATTGGTAGAAGCGGCACTTGCACCGGGGGCAACAATATCTTGTTGTACGGTTGTCGAAACTGTGCTGGTACAGCCGTTCGGGCCGGTGACCGTGAGTACATATGGGCCGTTGACCGTAACCGTCGGATCTTCGAGGGCCGACGTGAATCCGCCCGGGCCGCTCCAGGAGAAGCTTGAGCCGTTTGTGGTTGAACCGCCATTAAGCGGGAGGCTGGTTACTGCGCAGGTGAGCGTACCGCTGGTAGCACTTGCGTTGGGTGCAACAATATCCTGCTGTACGGTAACGGCAGAAGTGCCGGTACAACCATTCTGAGAGGTTACAACAACGTTGTACACACCGGGAGCCGTTACAGAGGGATCTTCATCCGTAGAGGTAAATCCGCCCGGCCCGGTCCAGGAAATGGTTTGTACCGGAGAAGTCGGCACATCGATAGTCGTTTGGATGCCGGAATTCAATACTGCACAAGTCAGTACGGTTGGGGCAACTGTTTGTACATCCGGTGTTTCCGTGTCGTCTGCAACGTTGATAATTGCGACGCTGTTACAACCGTTGGCGCCGGTTACGGTCACATTGTAGGGGCCTGGCTCCGGAGCTGTCGGGTTGGAAATATTTGAGCTAAAGCCGTTCGGGCCGCTCCAGATAAAGGTCGGACTGGGTGCTGTCGTGCTGACGCTGATCGGAATTTGTGGATCATTACAAGTGATTGTGCCGCCGGTGCTGGTAAGAACCGGAGCTGCAATATCTTGCGTTACCACAGAGGTTTCAACGTCTGTACATCCGTTAGCGGCAGTAACCGTAAGGATATAAGTACCCGGCTCTGTAACACTGGGCGTTTGGCTTGAGGAGCTAAAGCTGTTCGGGCCGCTCCAGGCATAGGTTACCGGAATATTGGAACCACCGTTCAGGGTGATCGAAGTAATCGCGCAAGTCAGTTCGCCGGTAGTAGTGGTTGCTTGCGGTGCGTTTTGGTCAGCTTGTACCAATGCGGTAGCAGATGCCGTACAACCGTTTGTCGGGTTGGTCACTACAAGTACATAGTTCCCGTCAATAGTAATGCTCGGATTCTGATCTGTAGAAGTGAAACCTGCCGGGCCAGTCCAGGCCCAGGTAACACCACTTGTAGCGGAATTGCCTTGCAGGGTGAAGTTCGGGCTTGCACAAGTCAGCGTGCCGCCTGTTGCCTGAGCATCCGGATTCGTATTATTCAGGTTGACGGTAACCGGTGCGGAAGCAGTACAACCATTATTCGGATCGCTTACCACGAGTGTGTAAGTGCCGGGAACAGTGATGGTAGTATCGGCTACAGTTGCATTAAAGCCTCCGGGGCCTGTCCAGGTAAAGTTAACACCCGGCGTTGTTGAGTTACCATCGAGCAATACGCTGGTAACCGCACAAGTCAGGGTGCTGGAGCTGGCCGAGATATTCGGCACGCCTGCGTCCGGTACGACATCAGCGGTAGCGGTTGTAGTACAGCCATTAGGTGCTGTCACAGTCAGGATATAGGTGCCGGTAGCGCTTACATTTTCAGTCGCATTCGTAGAGCTGAAGTTGCCCGGGCCGCTCCACGCAAAGGTGGCGCCTGGGGTAGTAGAGCTGCCTTGAATACTAACGTTGGCCGCAGAGCAGCTAATCGTACCGCCTGTTGCACTGGCTTGCGGAGCAACAAAGTCGCCACCAACGGTAGCACTTGCACTGGAAGTACAAGTATTCGGTGCCGTCACTACAAGGGTATAAATACCAACTGCTGTAGCACTTGGATTAGGCTGATTGGATGTAAATCCGCCCGGGCCGCTCCATGCATAGGTAACACCTGGCGTGGTGGAGTTGCCACTCAGGCTGATCGATTGCGTACCGCAAGAAACGGTACCACCAGCAGCACTGACATCAGGCAGGTTGACATTTCCGGTTACTACCACTGACGCCGCAGCGGTACAACCATTAACACCATCTGTAACGACTACGGAGTAGGTGCCAGCTTCTGCAACAGAGGGGCTTTGTACGATTGAAGTGAATCCATTAGGACCTGTCCAGGCAAAACCAGGTGTACTGCCGTTGGTAGCAACATTAATGGATACATTTGGTGTGACGCAACCAATAGGGCCTGAGACAGAAGTACTGGCACTGGGCGCCGTTGTATTTTGGCTAACGGTAGCCGTTGCGGTCGCGGAACAACCATTTGCCGGGTTGGTAATCGTCACGGTATAAGTACCGGATGCATTTGCAGTCGGGTTGGCGATGGTTGAGTTAAAGCCTCCAGGGCCAGCCCAAACATAGTTTGCGGGACTTGCATTTGTTGTGGAGTTCAGGGTTACCTGTGGCAAGGCGCAGGTAACAGTGCCACCCGTAGCTGAGGCGCTAGGCGGATTGGTATTACCCTGAACAGTTGCCGTAGAAGTTGCACTACAACCGTTTGACGGGTTGGTTACGGTAACTGTGTATACGCCACCGACCGTTGCAATCGGGTTGGGCAGGTTGGAGGTAAATCCTCCCGGACCACCCCAGGCATATGTTGCGCCGGAAGCATTGGTATTTACATTTAATTGTACCGTCGTGGTGGTACAACCTAAGAAACCAGCGGTCGTTGCGGTTGCTGTTGGCGGCGTATTATTAACGGTAATAGTTACCGTATCCGTTTTTTCGCATGTTGTACCACCCAGGGTGATTCTGGAGGTTAATACGTAAGTGCCTGCCTGGGTTACAGTGACGGAGTTGCCAACTCCCACCGTTTGGCCATTAGCAAGATTACGCCATACCTTTTGCGTACCTGAAACAGATGGCGCAGAGTTTAAAACTACGGATGAAGTAGTACAGGTAATTGTACCGCTGGTTGTAATTTCGGCAACCGGGTCGAGTACAACCAGAGAGCCGATGACCAAGCTGTCGCAACCCTGATAGGATTCGCAGGTCACGTTGATCGGGCCGGTAGCATCCAGCTCAACGCCACAAACATTAATCATACCGCCCTCACAAATATAGCGGGTATTGAGGTTGGTGGTTATTGGCGGTTTAACAACAATCTGTTGGCGAATGGTGCTGTCGCAACCCTGATAAGATGGTATGGTCACCTGAGGTGTGCCACTGGCAAATACCTCTTCGCCCCAGTCAGTCAAATATGGCTGATCTTCAAAGCAATAAATTTTACGCGGGAGGTTCGTTACCGGAATCGGCTGCACGATGATATTGCGGCAGGTAGTCGGGCCGGAATAGCAGGAGTTATCAGCCTGCACACAAATTTGGCCACCTGTGGCGCCAAAAGTGACTTGTACGGTGCGACCATCTGGCGCGTCGAGTGTTACAGGACTGGGTTCTCCATTGATCAATGCTCCGGGAGGAGCCGTCCAGGTATAAGCACCGGCACCGGTTACGCTGGGAACCGAATAGGTCACTGTTGCACCCGGACAAACGGTTCCCGGGCCTTGAATGGGCTGAATGGGACCAACGGTGGGGGCATTTTGCGGTGGTGAAACCTGAATAGTTACATCACACACGTCGCCAGAATAACCGTCGATGAGCAGGAAGTAGTTGGTGCCAGGCACCATGTTTACAGTGATACTCACGGGATTGCCACCGTTGCCGGGGGCGCCGCCGTTACAACCCAACCAGTTTTCTCCACAGCCGCCATACAAGGCCACCTGCACGCCATTGCCATTTACACAGTTATTGGGTGTAATGGTAAAGGTTGCCGCAGCAGACTGCGCGATGAAACCCAGCCACATGTCGTTCTGGATCTGGCTACAGAAAATGGGCACACTGCCCCCGGTATAGTTACCGGTGTTAAAGGTTTGGTTGTTAAAGTTACAGTAAATACATGCCGATTCGCAGTCCTCGGCAGGTTCCTGTATGGGTGGCCCCGGATCACAAGCAGGTGGAAGTTGCGCTTGTGCCGTGTAAGCCGTAAGGATCAGGCTAAACAGAAGTAGTAATTTTTGCATCATGCACTCAGTAATTGTTTTGATTGTACCTGGTAAGTCGGGGTTATCTTATGGCAAAGGAATAAAGAATTTTATTCCGTTGTTTGCTCGTGTAGATACTTTAACTGTCCGGATCGCTGCAAAGCAAGCAAATTTTTTATAATTGAAGTTTGTTAAAAATTTGCCTGCTTTGCAGCTTTTGTAAAAAACTTTATTTACAAAAAGCTGATTATTAACGATATATGGTAATATCGCCTTTAAAAAGCTCTCGTTCTCCGTCCTTAAATTTTATTCTCGCCATGTAAGCGTAAACACCCGTGGGAAGGAGTTTGCCTTTGTAAGTTCCATCCCAGGACGCCTGTATGCCATCTGCCTGGAAATCGCGCGCCTCAAATAAAAGTGTGCCCCAACGATCGTAAATTCTGAACAACTCTACCTCCTCCACATCGTTACCACCAAAAATGGAGGCCAGGTTGTTGGTCGTACTACTTGGGTCAATAATATTCGGAATGTACACATGACGCATCTGATCTACACTCACCCAAATCCGATCAGAGGCTGCACAGCCGGCCGTATCCACTGCCCGCGCAGTAATCTGTACCGACTTGATCGGGTAGAAGCGCTGCTCGGTACTACCCGCCCGCAGGCTATCCATCAGCGGCGACCAGTAAATGGTATCCAGTACGCCCGTGTTGGGTAAAATCTGAGCCTGAACGATCGCTGAATCTCCAAGACTGATCTCAAAATCATTGCCTAAATTGATTTCTAATTTTGGCGGCTCGGCTACCAAAATATTGCCCGAACTCCATTCGCATCCCGCTGCATCCTGAAGCCGAATTTCATAGTTGCCAGGTGTAAGCGGGAAATAAGTTGTCGTTTGAGTGAAGGCCGAACCATTAATCGAAATCAATACCGGCGGATACAAGCCGCGCACGGAATCAAGTTCAATCTTTCCGTTTTTATCGCTGAAGCAGCGAACACCCGTCGCCTTGATCAGGGCGGAAGGCAAGGTCGAATCTATTTTTACCAGCACGGCATCGCTGTCGCTACAGCCAAACGAGTTACTTACGACCAAGGTATAGGTTCCCGGATTGCTGGTTGTCAGGTTTTTTTCCTGTCCGCTATTCGTAGCGCCATTTGTCCACTGATACGTTGTTCCTGTTCCACTGCTGCTGTTGCCGCCGATCACGACGGATGGCTGTGAACAGTCTAACTGTTTATCGGCGCCGGCATCCGCTACCGGATTCGGGTTGATCTGCACTTCAATACTTGTGCTCTGATCGGGGCATGGCGCCTGTGCATCCACACTGTAAGTAAATTTGTACAAACCCGGCGCCTGAGCAGTTGGGGTGAATGTTGCATTCGCCGCATTAAATGCATTGCCGGCAGATGGCAGGGTGGAGCTTTCCGTCCAGACGCCGCCCGGACTTGCGCCCGTTATCCGGCTGGTTAAATCTACTACTGTGCTGCTGCCTTCACAAAATGCAAGGGGCGCAAGTGCTGTGCCTGCATTAAGTGGCTGACTGACCGTCACCACAACGCTGCCGTTAAGGAGCCGCTCACAGCCGGGTGCATTGTTGTTGCGCACCCTGATTAATTGATAGGTGGTCGTGATGTCTGGGTTAACGTTCAGGGTTGCGCCTTGCGCATTGTTCAGCACGATACTTTGTTCCGGTCCGTTTCCGATACGATACCATACGGTTTGCGGGAAAACGCCACTGCCACTGATTTGCAGCGTGGTGCTGCTGCCCCGACAAATGGTAGCACTGCCATTAATACTTGCATTGGGTAGTGGCACCCATTGTACCGGAATCCCTTGTGTAATACTGAAACACGGATCGGCAGGATCAATGCTGCCACCGACTAAATTACCTGCAATCGCAGAAATATAATACGTCACACCGGTTTGAAGACCGGGGCCGAAGGCAAAGGCCGGCGTTGTATTGCGGGCCAAAACAGTACCCAAACTCAAACCGGCATTGGTATGCAGCACAAAATACAAATCATCATCTGCATCCAGTACGCCATTATTGTTCCAAATGGCTTTTGCTGAATCGCCTTCACAGAAACTGTTTTGGAGCAAATTCAGAGAACCGGCATCGGTTGTACAATCACAATTTTTAACGCCGCTCACTTCCGGAATAGCACACCCGTTGGCATCTATTATATTAAAGGTGTAAATATTGCCGTTGGGCAGGGCAGCAGAAGTGAAACTATTGCCATTGAATGTTCCGTTTATTCCACTGATCGTAAATGGTGCTGTGCCTCCATTTATCTGAAAATCAATGGTATAGGAAGTATTGGTGCCGCTGCAGGTTTCTGTAATGGCGCCAAGTAATGGAATTTCATTAAAAGTAATTGCAAGGGTATCGGCGCCAGCACAAATATCATTTACCGCCACCCATTGAAACAGATAGGTTCCTGCACCGGACACGTTTACAAGGCTTTGTGCCTGATTGGCTTGTGTAATGCTCGCAGTAGTGCCACCCACTTCGGTCCAGCTGCCGTTGAAACTGCCGCTGTTTACCCCAAGGGTCGCCGAAGTGCCGCAAATGTCAAAATCATTTATCACCGTCGGATTCGGAATTTCAAGGAAAACAACAGGTTGTCCGACGCTTACTTTGTAGCAGGGATCTGTCGGGTCGGGCTGCCCGTTAAGGTTGTTGCCGACAACTCTGGAGATATAATAGGTCTGGCCATATTGCATCAGCCCGCTCATAAAACCAAAAGTTCCGCTGTTGTTGCGGGCCAGCTCCTGTCCGATGGTGGTGCCGGAATTGGTATGTAGTACAAAAACTGCAATGTCATTGCCGTCAAATTGTGGCGCCGTTAATACCTGGGCACTGACGCTGTCGCCTGCACAGGCTTTCAGCACCTGCGTTTCAAGTGTGCCGGGATCAGTTGTGCAATTGCAAAGGAATGAGCCGGTAACGACCGGCGCAGGGCAGCCATTGGCATCGCTGAACTGGAAGTTGTAAGGCTGACCATTCGCAAATGGCGCAGAAGTAAATGTATTGCCTGCAAAAGCCTGTCCGTTGGCGGTATAGGGCGCCGTCCCGCCGCTTACCTCCACTATTACGGTGTAGTTTTCATTGGCCGCATCACATACCCGATCAATATTTACGATTTGAGGGAATTCATTAAAAACAACCTCAAGGGTGTCAGGATCAGAACAACCAAAAGTTGAAATGCTCCAGACTAAGGTATAAACACCTGATAGTGAGCTGTTAAAGTTGCTTGCCGGGTCGGCAGGATCCGACAGCGCAGGTGTGCTTCCGGCCGGACTTTCCACGATACTCCAGCTGCCGCTGCTGTTTGCAGGCAATACGGCATTCAGGGGCGCTGCATTGCCGCAAACGGTAATATCAGCGCCTGCATCCGCCACCGGAATGGCATGAAAGACAACAGGTTGGCCCGCAGCAATTTTGAAGCAGGGATCATTTGGGTCGGGGAAGTTATTCAGGTTGTTCCCTACGGCAACGGAGATATAATAGGTCTGTTCATATACCATTCCGTTCTGAAATCCAAAAGTGCCACTGTGGTTTTGGGCGAATATTTGTCCCGGCGAATTATTGGAATTGCTGTGTAAAATATACGATAGGGTATCATTGCCGTCGAGGATCGGGGCAGTGAGAATAGTTGCAGTAACGCTGTCTCCGGCACAGGCTTCCAGTAATGCGCTATTCATGGCGCCGGCATTGGATGTGCAATCGCAACTTGAGCTGCCGCTCACCGACGCGCCCACGCAATTGTTGGCATCCTGAATCTGGAAATTAAACATTTGTCCGTTGGCAAAAGAAGCCGAAACAAAAGTATTTCCGCTAATGATAGTGCCATTAACCGTATACGGCGGCTGTCCGCCACTAATGTCAAAACTGACGGTGAAATTTTCATTGGCGGCATCACAGCTAAAGTTAAGCGTGCCGGCAACCGGGGGCTGACTAAAGGTGATTTGCACAGAATCCACATCAGAACAACCATTGATGCTTTCTTGCCAGTTAAATATGTATACTCCTGGTAATGTGGTGTTTACATTTGTTTGAGGCAGGGCCGGATCGCTAATATTTGCAAGGCCCGGGCCGGAAATTAAAGACCAAGTACCTGTACTTCCATTAAGGTTTAGTGTCGCATTCAACGCTGCATTAAAGCCGCAAACAAGGGTGTCTGCTCCTGCATTTGCTATTGGTATGGCCTGGATACTGACGGTCAGACAAGATGCCGGGCCTGCGCCGCAACCACTTTGCGGGGCTACGCAGATGTCGCCGCCGTTGGCGCCCCATTGTACCAAAATGCTGGTGCTGCCTTGCCCACTTAAAATCGTTGCACCTGCTGGTACCGTCCAGTTATAAGCACTGGCGCCCGCAACGGCATTAATGGTATAGGTAGCACTTGCTCCGGCGCACAACAAGACAGGGCCACTCACCACAGGGGAGGGAGGCGCTGTTTCGAGCGTAACGTTCAGACATTGCTGATCGGTGGTGTCGCAGGCATTGTAGGCGCGCACGCAAACGCTCCCTTGTATACCTGCTCCGGTCCATTGTACCTGCAAGGTGTCATTGCCCTGGCCGCTTACAATAGTGCCACCACTAACGGTCCATTCAAAGCCATTGGCATTTGCCGGATTACCCACCACATAGGTACTGGTACTGCCCTGGCAGGCGAGTGTATCCCCGGACAAGACAGGAATGGCAGGCAAATTGGTAATTTGTACGGGTAGACAAACCTGTTGACTGGTACCGCAGGTATTGGTTGCCGTAACACATATATTACCGCCTGAACCACTACCCCAGTTCACCAAAATTGCATTCGTACCTTGTCCGGAAATAATAGTACCCGAAGGAGGTACCGTCCAGGTGTAATTGCTGACGCCGGCAATCAGGTTAATCTGATAGGGCTCAAGGCTGCCGGCACAAACCAGGACATTGCCTTGCGGCTGGCCGGGCAGCGGTAATGGATTGACTACTATTGGTTTACATACCTGCGCACTGGTGCCGCAGCTATTGTTGGCGGCTACACAAACGTTGCCGCCCGTGTTGGTAGCCCATAAAACCTCTACCTGATTGGCGCTTTGTGTAAGTACCGTAACGCCTGGCGGCAGCGTCCAGATATAATTGGCTGCACCGGGCGAGAGCGCTGCGGTAAACGTAGCGGTTTGCCCGAAACACAAGGTATCCGGCCCGCTGATACCTGCCGGTACAGCTGGCGGATTTTGATCGGCTATGACAGTAACTTCCGTAGAGTCGCAGCATTGTACGCCATTACTTGTACGGCAAACCCTGAGTTGGTAAGTTCCCGGCGTATTAATCGTTGTATTAATGGTAGTTGTGGAGCCGGTAATATTACCGCCATTGCTGGCAGTCCATTGATACGCAACCCCGAATCCGGAGCTGGAGCCAATACCCAATAAGGTAATGCTGTTCACACCACAGGCTAATGCAGGCGGTGGCGCAATATAGGCAACTGGCGTTAGCATAGTGATCGTCAGTCGGACGATACTGTCACAACCTAAGTAACTTTCGAAACGTTCAAAATAAGTTCCCGGCGAGCAGTAGCTTTCAAAACCCGGAACCTGGCTGCATTCTCCCACGCAAATTGTCTCTGTGCGGTTAACCGTGATTGGCGGAACAACCGTCAGGTGCAATGTTGCAGTAAACGGACATCCGTTTTGAGTTAAATTGCGTACGTAAGTGCCTGTCTGACAATAGTTTTGATTGTAAAATGTATAACATTGGGGCGCACAAATCGTTTGAAATTCTTCTACGTTCTGCGGTACTTCCAGGATATTTACATTTACACAATTGGTCGTAATATCGCCACAAAAAGGCGGATTGTTGGAATTCAATTGCGTGGTGAGCTGCTGAACGGTCAGGGTGCCGTCCGGTGCAGGTATATCACCGGCCTGGGAAGTCAGGTAAGACAAACCGCAAACCGAATACAGCCCCGCATCATAGCCACTGAGATCCGGACTGGCGGAGAATTCCTGAATAATGCCACCGGGTCCGCTTATTATATAGGTGTAGGAGTAGTCGGCGGCGGGTGGCGCAACATTTGGCGCAGTGTAGGTAGGCGGCAGGTTGAGTACGAGGTTGTTCGAGCCTTGGCAAGCAGTAATATCAGCCTGTGTCAGTTGTCCGGCATTGGCCGCACAGGAAAAACAGTTGATCCCGTCCGGATCGCAGAAAGTAATAACGTAATCAAAGAAGTTACCCACGTCGTTGGCCTGGCCATCGACAACTGTGAGGGTCCACTGACCATTCACCGGGCCGGTATTAAAGTTTTCCAGGCAACCGGAAGCAGGATAATAGGAGCCGTTGTAGACCCCATTGAGTCCCCAAGCCTGGTTATTGCTGAATTGGTTGTTAAAACCCGGATCTGGCGAAACGGTTTCTGCACAAGGCAAGAAGGTAATGGACCAGACGGTGCCATCGGTGGGGCCGAAGAAGCCGATTGGGCCAACTAACTGAACCGATTGCCCTGCCGGTGAAGTCAGTGTAATGGATAAGTCACCGATGTATTCGTGATCAAATACAAGGGTGACGGCGCAAACGCCCTGCCCGTTTTGTCCGAGAATCGGATTCGCAGCATTTTCTACCTGAAAAAAGAAATTGCCCGTAAAACCGTCGGGCATGAACTGCGGGCAGTTGGTGCAAGAGCATTGTTGTGCCTGGGCGGTATTCCGGTTAAATCCAATTAGCAGGATTGTCAGGAAAGATGTCAGGGCAAAAATTTGTTTTACGGTGTAGTTTTTTCTCATGTATGCAAATCAAAAAATCAGCGTTTCTGTGAAATTTTACTATAAATTCAAGCCTCAAAGCGTTCAAAAAGTCGTAAGCGGGCCGAAATGTACAACAAGTGCCAACAACATTTGCCTAAAATGCGCGTAATTCAATTTTTTCACCGCAGGTTGCAGGAAAAGCTGCAATTTTGCCCCCTATGAACGAAAGGATACATATTAAATTCTTTTCGCTGCTTTTGTCGATCCTGATCTGTCTGTTTACTACTGAAATTCAAGCACAGGCAGAAAGTGAACCCGGCGTTTTTCTTTGCAGTATAAAGCCCTCCGCTTCAATACATCAACTGCTCGCCCGTTGGGAGCAGCAAACACCCTGGCATTGCCAAAGCCTTGAAAAGGTTTCCGATTTGATGCAAGTGTGGATGTTGCGTACTGACTGTCCGTCGACGGATATGTCTATCGCACTCGACTGGTTGAATGATCAGCCCGAACTACTTGTGGCGCAGCATAACCTACTCACCCAATACAGAGGGCCGGCAGATGGCCTTGAACCCAATGATCCCTTGTTTTTTCAACAATGGCATCTGAGTAATCCGGAAAACCCGGATGCTGCGTTAATGCTTCCGGAAGCATGGTTGTTTGGGACCGGTGGCCTTAGTACGCTTGGCGACACCTTGGTAGTGGCAATTATTGATGCCGGCATTCAGGATAACCACCCCGATCTGGCCGCAAATATGTGGCGAAACAGCGACGAAATTCCCGGCGATCTGATCGACAATGATTACAACGGGTATGTTGATGATTTTCGCGGTTGGAATGTCTGGACGCACGACGATAACATTAGTAATGGCGCATTGAATCACGGTACACAGGTGACCGGTGTGATGGGGGCAAAAGGGAATAATGGTAAAGGAATAAGCGGGGTACTATGGGATGTGAAAAATATGTTTGTTTCTGGCAGTGGTTCGGTTGCGGGTGCGCTTGCATCTTTTGATTATGTATTGAAAATGAGGCGCTTATATCAGGAGTCAAAAGGTGAAAGAGGTGCTTTTATTGTTGCCCTTAACTGTTCCTGGGGTATCAATAACGGACAGGCCGCACAAGCGCCACTCTGGTGCGCCGCCCTGGATTCGCTGGGCCAGGCAGGTATTCTGACCATTGCTGCTACCGCTAATCTTCCGGTAGATATTGACCAGGCCGGCGACCTGCCCGGTGTTTGCCCGAGTCCTTATTTGATTACCGTGACCAGCCTCAATCAAATCAATCAAAAGGCAGTAGATGCTTCCTGGGGAACAGAGCATGTCGACCTCGGCGCTTACGGGGTAGGAGTGCTGACTACCCAAAGCGGGAGCAGCTACGGATTGGGTTATGGTACTTCTTTCGCCGCACCGCAAGTGAGCGGCGCCATCGCGCTTTTATACAGCGCCGAATGCCATGAACTTGCGCTGAAAGCCCGCGCTCAACCCGCAGCCGCTGCCGCACGGGCACGCAACCTGCTGTTTGAAAGCGCAGTAGAGACCCCGGCGCTTGAAGGAATTACAAAAAGTGGCAAACGACTGGATATCAATCGTTTGATGCAACTTTATGCCACGCAGTGCCAAAAATGTCCAAGTCCTTACGCACTTGACGCTGACGCCGTAAACGATCAGGTAGTATTAACCTGGAAACATGTCGGCGCCATTCAGAAATTCGACGTACGCTGGAGACAGAGCGGCGCAAGCGCCTGGCAGGATACCTCGATTGGAGAAAAATCACTGACACTTACCACGCTTGCAGTTTGCAGTGCATATGAATTTCAGGTGCGCGGCTACTGTGATGAATTGACGCCCGGTGAGTGGTCGGAGCCTTTGTGGTTTACCACGGAGGGCTGTTGTGATGCCCCCGACGGTTTAGCCTTGGCAGCAAGCTCAGCCCAAACCTTGCACTATACCTGGAATCAAGGTTCGGCACTGAGTAAATTCTGGGTCGAAGTATATCAGGGTTTGATTCAGATTTATGCCAACACACATACCGATAACATGCTGCTTTTGGAAAATCTGGATGCCTGTACGGTCTATAAACTGCTGTTGTTTGAACGCTGCGCAGATGGCACACTCTCCGAACCGGCAATCCGCTATGCGCAAACCAGCGGTTGCGGCGCCTGCTACGATGCTGCTTATTGTCAATCCAAATCGGCAAGTGCAGCACAGGAATGGATTGAGCGAGTAAGCCTCGGCGCCTGGCAGCATGACTCCGGCGAAGCCGGAAACGGCTACCAGTTGTTTACCGCCGATTCTATTACACCGCCAAGTCTGATTAAAGGCATGGCAACGCCGATTCACATCACACCCGGCTTCCTGGGGCAAGCCAAATTCCAGCACTTCAGGGTATATATTGACTGGAACCAGGATGGTGATTTTGCAGATGCAGCCGAGTTGGCTTTTGATCCCGGTTTTGCTTCTAATCAGGCCTGCAAAGGCGAAATTATTGCCCCACAAACGGCCTTGACCGGCCTCACCCGGATGCGGATCAGCATGAAAATGAAAGGTAATTTTACCCAGGCGCCCGAACCTTGTGAGTATTTTCAATACGGGCAGGTAGAGGATTATTGCCTGCGCGTAGGCGATAACCTCGTGGATGCGCCGACAGTGGAGATGGAAGCGCCGGCACTGCGTCTGTGGCCGATTCCTGCCAACGATATTCTGCACGTTGAAGTGCCTGATGCAGATGATATTTTGTTTAAAATCAAAGACTTAAGTGGGCGTTTAATCCTCGCCGGCAACTTGGATGCCGCCAAGCAAATTGACCTTTCGGGATTAGCCAAAGGCGCCTATTTGCTCGAAATACATACTGCCGGAAAAGCCTCCACAGGCTTATTTATCCGCCAATAGCGCAAAACTTGCAGCGCGTGTTTACTTTTACGGGAAATTTTTGAAATGCCGTCACAAGTATACCTTCTTTTGATTGCCTGCTGCCTGTTTTGCTGTGCAGCTACTCCGGTATCTGCTCAAAATCCGGTGCTGGATTCAGAACTAAAACGATTTGAAGCGATGATTGCGCGCGACACCAACCGATTGCGCAATTTTCTGACTTCCGATATGATCTATGTGCATTCCAATGGATTGGAAGAAAGCAGAGCACAACATCTGCGGAATATTGCCGCCGGCAAAATTATTTATGAAGCCATGAACCGCGAGTCGTTTAAATATGTGCGCTACGGCCGGACGGCGATCGTCAACGGGCAAATACAGGTAAAAGGCAAATTGAATCAATCTCCTTTTGAGGTAAAACTTTTATATACAGCCGTTTACAGAAAAAGAAAAGGGGAGTGGCGTCTGTTGCGCTGGCAGAGTACCAAACCGTGATACTTAAAAAATCATCACGTCTTTCTCGCCGGGTTTGGCAAAAGCGCGATACATACCCTCCGAATTAAAAGGCATGGCAATATTGCCGTTTTTATCCACGGCGATCAAGCCGCCCTCGCCGCCTTTTTCTACTAATTTTTTCATAACTACTTCATTGGCAGCATCTTGTAGCGACATGCCTTTATAAGCTATCAAGGCCCAGACATCATGTGCAACGGCGTATCGGATGAAAAATTCACCGTGTCCGGTACAGGAAACGGCGCAAACGGCATTGTCGGCATAAGTGCCGGCTCCTATAATCGGTGTATCGCCGAGCCGGTTCCAGCGTTTGTTGGTCATACCGCCGGTACTGGTACCTGCCGCGAGATTGCCCGCCTTATCGAGCACCACACAGCCCACCGTGCCGAATTTGTAATCCGGATTTGTACTTTCAAGGCTTCCGGTTTTGGGCTTGGATTTTTCGGACTCAAGTTGTTTTTGAAGCGCTTGCCAACGCGGTTCGGTATAAAACCATTTGGGATCAATCAGTGCTATGCCCTGTTCGGTGGCAAAACTTTCAGCTCCGGCGCCGCTCAATAATACGTGCGGCGATTTTTCCATCACTGCCCGCGCCAGGCTGATCGGATTTTTGACCCGCTGCACGCCGCCAATGGCTCCGGCTTTTTGGGTGCGGCCCTCCATAATGCTGGCGTCCAATTCATTTTTGCCTTCATGGGTAAATACCGCTCCGCGCCCGGCATTGAAGAGCGGACAGTCTTCGAGGTAGCGAATGGTTTGCTCCACCGCATCCAGTGCCGGCGCGCCACCGCGCAACAAGGTTTCGCCAATGGTCAGGGCCGAATCAAGCGCTGCCCGGTATGCCTGTTCTTTTTCAGGCGTCATGTTTGCCTTGCCCAGCGTGCCCGCGCCGCCGTGAATGGCAATGGCATATGCAGGGCGTGGTGTTGAAGGCGGAGTAGGGGAGGACTGGCAGGCGGAAAAAGCCATAACAAGGGGCAAAGCGTAAAACAGGAGGTGGCGCATACAGGAATGATTACCGGTGAACGATTGATTTTCAGGCAAATATATCATTCGTTCAAATCCCAGTCGTATTCATTAAAGGAAATAGACGCATTTGGGTTGATCGTTAAGCTCAAATAAGGCTGCAAGAATGCCCTTAAGTCGCTGAAATCTTTTGAATACCAATCAAAAATTTTACTCAGACGTAATTTTCCCGACTGTATATTATTAAAATCTTTATTATTTAAAAATAGACTTGTGCGGGTTTGGAGCTGTGCATCAAGTTGATCGGCCTCAAAAGCGCGGTTGAACAAAGGCGGGCAGGAGCGAGCGGCACAGTTTAGCGCAAAATGGATACGTGGCTCCTGAAATTGCGGACGAATGATTTCGTTTTCGATCTGATTGAGGCTGTAACGCTTATCGCCCAAACGAATACGCCGCACATCCCAGGTTTTGCCACCATCGAGTTGTAAAATGCTTTTCAGTGGGTAATTATCAACTATAAGTCTGACAGTGAACGCATTATACGCATTAATCCAGTAGGAGAGGCGTTCATTGCGCGACCAATTATCTGATGGCGGGTGGGCGGCCAGGCTATCGCAATACGCCAAAAGCATCGGCATGTCACGCTTAAAACCTTTGTAATTTACTTTGCCCGCAGCATCCACATGTCGCTGAAGCAAATCCGACCAGGGGCGGTGATCGGGTGGAGTGGGCACTGGAGGTACTACGGCCGGAGCAGGTGTTGGCCCGGCAGGAGTTGCTGTCGTTGTTGTTGCCTGCACGGCACTGCTCTGTGTTGGCCGGGCTTTGGCAGCAGCAGGTGCAGATGGGGTAGTGCCAGAACTAACTCGTTGTGAATCAGTGGCTTCCGGTATTACAGCAACAGGCGCAGCAGGCGCCGTACGCGCGGTATCCGGACTGGTAGCAATGCTGGAAACGATTGGAGCAGGCGGGGCAGGGGCTTGTGTGCAGGCCGTAAAAAGCACGATTGTGCCTGCCAGGAATAGAATGCGCATAAGGAAAGGACTGTTAATCAAACATTGATGATCGCCAGCCCTTTCCGCTATTGCGATATCAAGGCCGCGGTGCATTTTGTGAATTTACGATGGCGGCAGGGGGTTCGGATTGGCCCTTCTCCATCGTCTGAATGTAAAGGGCGACGCCGAGGATGAGGTGTAGCAGGACGGTGAATACAATTGCCTGACGACGGCTCGTGCGTTCGTTGCTTTCGGTGATGTGATACATGGCGGAAACGGTTGGGATGAGTAAAAAAAGGGTTTCAATTGGTTGAAAAAAAGTACTTTTTCCAAGTTGTCCTCTTTTAACGCAAGCCCACGGCCGTTTAGTTTCAACACATGTAAAAAAAATTAATTATGTTACTCCAGCAGCCCTTCAGGTAAATCCATGTGCAGTATTTTCTGCTTTTTATCGGTACTGGTAATGAGCTGCGGGTGCAGGGGAATCATTACTTCATTGCCTTTATGGAGCAATACCGCCAGCGCCTGTTGCGGCATTTCAATAATTTCGTTGATGGGGCCAATGTCGCCGCTGTGCTTGTCGTGAATATGGTATCCTTTCAAATGCACAAACGGGTTTTCTTCTTCTTCCACTTCCAGTTCGCGTTCTTCTTCGGGGATAAGGTCTTGCGGGCGCAGGTAAATCTTTTTGGATTGCAGCAGCATGGCCGCTTCGCGTTTGTCGACGCCTTCAAATTTCACAATCAGGGCGCCGCCGCCACGCAGGTCTTCGATAAAGAAGGGCACTTTAGCGCCCTTTTGTTCCACAAAAATGCGTTCGTTTTTAATCAGGTCTTCATAATAACGGTCTTCTACAAAGAGCTTGAGTTCTCCTTGTACGCCATGTGTTTTTTGTGTGTACCCGATTTCGATATAAGTCGTTTCAGTCATGTGTCAATTCAAAAATGAACGCTCGTTTCAGCGCTTGTAGTCCAGCAGTGTTTGTTGAAGGAGGTAACCTTTTTCGGCTTTAAGCAGCCAGGGCTTGGTGGCACAATCGGCCGGTGTGGGATTTTGGTTGCAATATTGCGAGTCGAGTATCCATTGTTCCCGCTGAACCAATCCGACGTTTTTGGCATAACGCGCAATAGAAAGCCGCCGTTCGATGAGGTTTTCATCATCAGCCTCTGTTATGACCAGCAGGGAATCGAACGCGAAAGCGCCGATTTGCGCGGCGATATCGATGGAGTCCACCTCATAGCGCCAGTTGGAGAATGGCCGGACACGCTCGCCGGCGATTTCAATTTCCTGTTCGGCATCCAGCCATACATTGCCGTTCCATTCACTCCGGCGATCCATGGGGAAAGGCATTTTTAAAAAACGCAGGTTGTTTTCAGTGCTGACCGCTTTATTGTCGACGATACCGGCGGTATTGATATGTTTAAGCTCCCAGGGTGCATTTATTTCCTTTTTTTCAAAACGTTCAATGCGGTACATCAGGGCGCCGGTGTTGTCGCGCAGGGTGTCGCCAACCTGTTCGCGCACCCATGTGCGCGATTGCAACACGATGGTACCGCTGCCGGCAGCGAAATCGTAAATGCTGCTGTCCACAACATATTCCCTGAAAAAGCCGCTTTCAAGCGGAAAATAGGCGTATTGATCTTCCGTCCTGTCGTCGAGTGTTTGTGTAATACGCTCACCGCAGGAGCACAGGAATGCCAGTGGCAGGAGGGAAAAAAGTAATTTTGGATTCATATTAAATGAACTCAATATGGTTTAGCATGTCTTGCGGATTAGTCAAAGGTACAGGTATTTTACAATACGCCGCTCGCCATCAACACGCCAATTAACAGAATCATCAAAGTCGTGCACCATTTAATAAAGGTGTAGGTTGTTTTTTTCAAAAAGCGGGCGCCCAACCACGCTCCTGCAAAGGCGCAGACGGTGGCAACAAGCAGCAGGGGCCATTGCTCCTGTAGCACTTCATGGCGCATCCGGCTGAAATAAACCGGCAAGCGGGTAAAATCGACCATGCAGGCGATGACAATACCTGTGGCGACAAAAGCCGTCTTGTCCAGTCCGGATTTAAGCAAAAATGCCGAGCGCAGCGCTCCCTGGTGCCCGCTCAGTCCGCCGAAAAAGCCACTCAACAGCCCCCCTGCACTCAGGTAGCGTTGCCCGAACTGCATTTTTTTTAGTACTGGCACCACTTCCATCAGTGCGAAAAAGATCATCAACATACCAATCAGCAGTTTCAGCGGCTCAATACGGAATACCTTTTCACCCCACTGCCAGTCGGCAAGTGGCGCCATCTCACTGACCTGCAACAGCAACCACGCACCCAGCAAACCACCAATTACAGAAGGAATGCCAAAACGCAGGACCATTTTTTTATCGGCCTGTTTGCCGAGCAGGCTGACTTTGAACAGGTTGTTCAGCAAATGCACAATACCCGTCAGGGCTACCGCAATATGCGCCGGAAAAAAAAGCCCGAATACCGGCGTGAGCAGGGTGCCAAGTCCAAAACCTGAAAAAAGGGTGAGCAATGATGCCAGAAAGGCTGTAATTCCGATGATGATTTCCATACAGGCAAAGGTAAGGGGAATGCGGAATGCGGAGTTTGGAATGCGGAATGAATGCTGAATTTTTAATTTTGAATGCTTGGTTTTTGCTGCGCAAAATTTTCAGGGAGTGTAAAGTATTTTGTGTAAACTGATTTTCACTGGAGATTTGAAGTTTCCGCAGGGTTCCATTTTTGGGGGCATGCCCCCAAAAATGGAACCCTGCGGAAGAATTTGTACTTTCACCTTCTC